>NZ_QZWZ01000014.1 GCF_003601975.1 Mesorhizobium waimense | reverse complement strand
GCTGCCTGGGGGGGTGGGCTGTTGGGGCGGCAGCGGGCTTCGTTGCTAGGCAACATCGAGACCATGAGCCGGCGCTAATGCGGAAGACCTTAACGGAACCCGGACAATTTTACCGATCGGTCCGTCGCCTGTGGATACTGGCAAACGCTGTGTGGCGGACCGTCTAGAGGCGCTTGGTGCCGTAGCCGGTCGGGCTGGCCGACGTCGTTGCCGTTGCATTTCTTGCAGCCAAGCTTCGGCCGAATATCCCATTCCATGGCCGGCGCGTCTAGGCCGAAGCAGTCGCGGAGCTTCACCAAGTCGAGCGCTTGCCTATGGTGACAGGCCGAGTTGTAGCAGCGCGCCCGTGACCGCCATCTTTGAACCGATCAGAGATTGGAAAGTCCAGCCCTTGCCCATCGTGCGGGTCAGCTCAGTCCCCAAGCTAGGCTCATCCAATTTGCGAGGCAGAGAAGCCAGCTCTTTGGTTTTACTAAATAGACGCGTATAATGGATTATGCCGACAGACGTCCCCTCTCATGTCGGCTAGGCCCGGCGGCCGAGCACCCACCCCACCCCCGCGACCGCCGGACCGCTGGGCGCCGCAGGGGGCAGGCGGGCTATGTGTTTCTCGGGGAGATCAGGACCAGCCAAGCTTGCCGAACGAGTGCCTGCTTGTCAGCCGGCAGCTTTCGAAACTGCCGTACGGTCATGCCGCAACCGAACGCCAAGGCTGCAACGTCACGGTCGCTGCGTTTGATGCGCTTGATCCTATGGCGCTGCCACATGGTTGGCAGTCGATAGACGCCGACGGTGAGGGGTGTTCTTGCCAGCATGCCGCGCCTCGATTAGAGCGAAGCGAACGACGCCACGACCATGTACAGGCTGATCGCACCACACCGCCGGGCTTTGTGGCAGTGATCGACAGGCCCGTTTGCGCGCTCGCGTAGACCCTGGCTGCGACGCTGAGGCCCTTGTCCGCTGTCCCATGCGAAATCATCAAGTTCATCGACATTGGTCCAGTCGATGCCGGAACCGCTATCACGGTAGCATCCTGCCACGATGACGCCACCGGCCGGGCAGTTGATCGTCCTCGAGAGACTGGTGCCGCCAGTGAGGCCCTGGTTGACCGCGCAAGGAGTTGCCGAAACCCCTTCATGCGCAAAGGGCCGATGGCGGAATCCGTCATGCCTCCTGCGTTCGAAATGGAAAGATCCACATCCCAGGCGGTGCCGGTCGGGACCGACTCGACATGAAGGGCAGCGTTTATCAAACCGCTGGCGGCAGCCTCCGTTGCCTCGGTAGCAGAAACTCTGGGGGTCAAGGGGTCGTCGGTTCGAATCCGGCCACTCCGACCATTTTTCCTTGAAATCCCCGGCTTTTATCGAAGGCGCCCTGCGATGCCTTTACTGTTTTCGGCACGAAGGCGCTCAATTCGCTGTAATCATAGGTGCTGCGAACTGGTGATGTTGGGACGAGATGGGGGCCGATGGAACCAAGCCAATCGCGTCCGCGCCTTGATTTTCCACTTCGGCACCAGTCGCCAGTGAGACCTGCTCAGGGGCGAATAAGGATCCCGCGAGCTTCCTCTCCTGTCGAAATGCACCGCGAGTGCCTGGTCTATGGCGCGCAAAACGGCGTACCGTTCAATCTGTTCGTCTGATAGCTCGCAATCGGGGACTTTGTCTCGCACCGACTGAACTGCGGAATAGGTTGAAACAATGCGTCCGGGAGCGGCGCAGTCGATATATCGCTCCACAGCGTCAACGACGTCGTCAGGAACAAGAAAGTTGAATTGGTGCAAACTGGTTGTGGTGGGAGTTACGATCCGCTTCAGCATTTCGCCTTCTGAAAGCCCCGGGCGACGCTGCGCCGAGATGGGTTCATCAGCAAGCACTAATAGGCGGCGAGAGGTGTTATGCACCGAATTCTGATGGCTGGTGCGATTTTTGGCGAATCTTGTTCGGATACGCGCATGGGGTGGCCGCTATTCGCAAGCGCCAGCAACCCGCCTGGATGGGACTAAAAAGCCCGCCAGGGCAAACCATGGCGGGCTCGTTGGGCGGACCCAGGGTCGACTATTGCATGGACTGACTTTCTGCCGTTGGCATATCCATCAAAACGCCTTCTGGCACCTGCAGCGCCAAGGCTATTCGTCTGAGCTTCGACGGATCGGCGTCCTTGCCGTTTTCAATGTCGGCAATCTCATGGACCGAGAGGCCGCATGTCAGGGACAGTTCTTCGACGCTGTATCCCCTGGTTTCGCGGACGGCCTTGAGGGCGCTGTAGCCGGACGTGGCAATCAATTCGGACGGAACTTCGCGTGTTGCAGTAGCGGGCATTGGCAACTCCGTGGGCTGAAAGGTCTGATCAAATGATGGTTGCCTGAGACGAGCGGGAGAATGCCCGCTCGCGGGCGATTTGCCAAGCGCCAAAACAAGCGTCACGGCAACGTGAATTGCCGCCGGGGAATGGCTTGCCGGAGCGGAAACCGCGCAAATGCCCCACCTCACCCGTCGCGCTCTCCAATCAAGTTCTTTTGAAGAATCCAACGCCGAGTTGATCGACGTTTTCGAACCCGCGTTCGTTACGCAGATGTCGCTGGCATGGACAGGTCGGGCCAGCCATTTTCCAGAAGGATCATACCCCATGAACTTGAAGATACTCGCGATCGTGCTCGGCACGATTCCAGGCTTTGCCGCTGCAGCAGAGGCTCAGGCGGCAGACATGATGCGCGTGCGCGGCACGGTCGTCGGCCTTGCCGGATCGACGCTGACGGTGAAAGACCAGGCGGGCAAGACGGATGCCATAGCGTTGGCGCAGGGGTGGAAAATCTCCGGCGTCGCCAAGGCATCGGCCGCCGACATCAAGCAGGGCGATTTCCTTGGCATTGCGTCCGTCTCGAAGGCCGATGGCGGCAGCGGCGCGCTGGAAGTCGTGATCTTCCCGGCTGCCTTGAAAGGCACTGGAGAAGGCGACCGGCCATGGGACCTGCAACCCAACAGCCGGATGACCAACGGCACGGTCGCAGACGTGACCGATATCGATGGCCGGACGGTGACGCTGACCTATGACAATGGCCAGAAGAAGCAGATCGCGATTCCGCAGTCGACGCCGATCGTGACCTTTGCGGCCGCCACGCCGGCGGACCTGACGCCCGGTGCGGCGGTATTCGTCACCACCGAGCGCGGCAGCGACGGCACGCTCACCTCCCGAAGGGTCGTCGTCGGCAACCATGGCGTCGTTCCGCCGATGTGAGGCGGCTCCCGTGAGAGGCGACCAGGGCTTCAGACACAATCCGGAAACAAAATTCTACAGTCGGGAAAAATTGTCGAAAAAATCCAGGACGATAGTCCCGATCGCGGCGCTCGAGTCATCGATATGGTCCGGTGATCTCCAGATTGCGGCCCGCACAAAAGGAAACAATGCCATGAAGAAGTCCCTCCTCTCCGCCCTTGGGCTGGCTTTTGCCCTCGCTGTCTCGATGCCGCTCCTCGGCGCGACCAGCGCTGATGCTGCTCCGGTGCATCACAAGCATCACCGCCATCATCATCGCAAGCATCATCACCACCGTCACCACCATCATCACCACGACCACAAGAAGGTGGAAGCGAAGAAGGCCTAAGCATACCGGCTTACCCCGACAGGAAGGCCGACTTTGGTTTTTGGCCAAGGGCGGTTTTCCTGACGGGGCCCTGCACCTCGCGGGATGAGGGACGAACCCAATTCCTGGGTTTGCCAGGCTTCTTGGGTTTTCTTGATAAAGACCAGCGCCGATTTCGCGGCAAGACACCGCTTCGTCCTGGCCGCTGCCCGGCTGCTGCTCACGCTTCGTCACCCGGCCCTTGTCGCCCGCTTCGCCATGCGGCTCGGCTATCTGCCAATCCCGTTTCCATCACGAGCGGATGCGCTGGCGAAAAATCGTCGACCATCCATTCTTTGCGCCGCCGACCGACAAGCTCGCGTCCAAGGCCTGCCGATTCCCGAAACGCTGTGGGCCGGGCGCGATCCTGCCGAGATCCCGCGGCCTGACTGCTCGCTGGCGACGTTTCGTACGCCAGATAGGTGGTCGACGCTGGCAATCGCTGACCGGCGTCACCCGTCCGCGATGCCCTCGAACCGGACAGACGATCGCTGGCGCCGCGCGACAAAAAAAATCTGAACCGAGGCATGAACCTTTCCTCTCTGGGCCGCACTAAACCGGCATGGACGCCAAGAAGGCGATCCCCAAACCAGAAGGACGCCATGACGGCGATCCTCAACTCAAAGAGAAGGAAATGCTCAAATGACCAACTTCACCAACTTCAAGCGCATCTCGCTCGCTGCTGCCATCGCCGTCTCGGCCTTCGGCTCGGTTTCGGTTCCGAGCTCGGCTTTCGCCGGCACGCACCCCACCGGCGACGGCGGCGCTGTCTGCAAGGGCTCCGGCTCCTGTCTGGTGCTGCAGATCGACTGCAAGGGCACCTACACTGATGCGACCGACAAGAACGGCACCGTTTACGGCAAGTGCAGCCAGGTCATGAAGATCGACCCGAAGACCCGGCTCAAGCTCGCCAACTGATCGCCTGTGGTCGAAGAAAATGGCGGCCGTCCGCGCGACGGCCGCCATTTTCTTGTCTGTAGCTTCGGGGTTCAGCGTCTGCTGAGGACGAGGCTGGCGATGAGCCCGACGACAACCAGCCCCACCGCGGCCGCGGTCGCCGGATGGTCGCGCGCCGTCCTTTCAATCGCCCTGCCCTTGTTCCTGATCGCGGGCAGCGCATCCGTGAGGCGCCCGGCCAGTTCGGAATAGTAGTCGGAAGCAGCGTCGCGACCGTCCTCGTAGTAAGCGCCACCTCGTTTGGCTACGGCTTTCCGCAAGGCCGCGAGTTCCCTGGAAAGGGTCGCGACCTGCTTTTCGAGGTCAAGATCGGAGAGGGTCGAAAGCGATGCCATGATTGTCTGTCCTTCTTTTTTCAGAGAAGGCCAAACGCATGGCCGCAGAAGCGGTTCCGGTTTTGCCGGCGGGATGTCCCGTGGCGGCGGACGAGGTTTAGCGCACCTGGTCGAGCAGGCGCTTGCATTCCAGAAGGTCGAACAGCGCCTCCTGCAGCAAGGCGCGGTTATCGCGCGATAGTTTCGACGAGCCCGGCTGCACCGGTCCCTCGTCGTCGCTCTTGCCCATGCCGAAAAAGCGGCGGCTCGGCTTCACCTTGGGCTGGCCGACCAGCATCTCGTCGTCCGCGCCACGCGGCTGGGCCGCCGGCGTCAGCGGCACCTGATCGGCCTGACGGCGCTGCGCGATCGCCTCGACCGCTGCCATGTCGCCATTGCCGATGGCGACCAGGAAATGGTTGCCGTTCTCGCGCAGCAGCTTCTGCACGCCCTTGATCGTATAGCCCTGGTCGTAGAGCATGTGGCGGATGCCCTTGATCAGTTCGACATCCTGCGGCCGGTAGTAACGGCGGCCGCCGCCACGCTTCATCGGCTTGATCTGGTTGAAGCGCGTTTCCCAGAAGCGCAGCACATGCTGCGGCAGATCGAGATCCTCCGCGACCTCGCTGATGGTACGGAATGCATCGGGGCTCTTGTCCATGGGCGAAATCCTCCACGCTGGACGGCGATTGGGCCTGTTGTGCCGAATCGGGTATTATTTCAGCGGTTTATGAAACAACATTCAAGCCCGGCGTCAAAATCGGCCGCCGTTTTCAACCGAAGCTTTCTATGTCCTTGTTTTTACGCAATTCCGGGCGGAAAACCGCTTCACACTTTTCCTGGAATTGCTGTAGCCGGCTATTTGCCGCCCTTGGCCTTGCTGTTCTGGTGCGAGCGAAGGATACGGCTCTTCAGCACATTCGACGACTTGAAGGTCATCACCCGGCGCGGCAGGATCGGCACTTCCTCGCCAGTCTTGGGATTGCGGCCGATGCGCTCGTTCTTGGAACGAACATGGAAAGTGGCGAAAGACGACAGCTTGACCGTCTCGCCACGAACGATGGCTTCGCAGATCTCGTCCAGGACCGCTTCGACGAGTTCGGCCGATTCAGTTCTCGACAAGCCAACCTTGCGATAAACGGCTTCGGCAAGGTCGGCGCGCGTCAGTGTCTTTCCCCCCATGCGACCGTCCCATCAGCTCAAAAACATAAATCGATACAAGCAGCGGCAGAGCCTAAGTAATTGATCCGGCAAGGTCAAGGACCGAACCCGTACGTTCGGCACTTACCAGCGAACCAAAACCGCGCCCCAGGTGAAGCCCCCACCCATCGCCTCGAGCAGCACCAGGTCACCCTTCTTGATGCGGCCGTCGGCGACGGCCACCGAGAGCGCCAGCGGTACGGAGGCAGCCGAGGTGTTACCGTGCAAATCGACCGTTACCACCACCTTTTGCTCGGCAATCCCAAGCTTCTTGGCGGAAGCGTCAATAATCCGTTTATTGGCCTGATGCGGCACGAACCAGTCGAGATCGTCGGCGGTGATGCCGGCCTGCGCGAAGGTCGCCTCGATGACATCGGTGATCATGCCGACGGCGTGCTTGAACACTTCGCGGCCTTCCATCCTGAGATGCCCGACCGTCCCGGTGGTCGAGGGGCCGCCGTCGACGAAAAGCTTGTCCTTGTGGACGCCGTCGGAACGCAGGCTGGCCGCCAGCACGCCGCGGTCGGCGACGCCGCCAGCCCCCTCGCCCGCTTCGAGGACCAGCGCGCCGGCGCCGTCACCGAAGAGCACGCAGGTCGAGCGGTCGCTCCAGTCGAGGATGCGCGAGAAGGTCTCCGAGCCGATCACCAGGACGCGCTTTGCCAGGCCGCCGCGGATGTAGAGGTCGGCGGTCGCCACCGCATAGACGAAACCGGAGCACACGGCCTGCATATCGAAGGCAAAGCCGTGATGCATGCCGAGCCGGTTCTGGATCTCGACGGCGGTGGCCGGAAAGGTGTTGTTGGGCGTCGAGGTGGCCAGCACGATGAGGTCGATGTCGGCCGGCGTCAGCCCGGCGCTGTCGAGGGCTGCGCGCGCCGCCGCCTCGCCAAGTGAGGCCGTCGTCTCGTCGTCGGCCGCGACATGGCGCTGCCGGATGCCGGTGCGCTGGACGATCCACTCGTCGGAGGTCTCGACCATGCCTTCGAAATCGGCATTCTTCATGATGCGGCGGGGCAGCGCGGCGCCCGAGCCGCGCACGACTGATCTGATCAAAGCTCTTTCCTATTCCTTTGCGTCGACGACGACGTCGGATTTCCTGTTTGCCTGGGCATGCGGATTGCGCGCATGGAACAGATCGAGATCGGCCTCGATGCGGTCAAGCAGATTGTTGCGCACCATGTCGTAGCCGAGCTCGATCGCCGCCGCAAAGCCGTCCGAATCGGCGCCGCCATGGCTTTTCACCACGATGCCGTTGAGGCCCAGGAAGACGCCGCCATTGGAACGGCCAACATCCATCTTTTCGCGCAGCCGGTCAAAAGCGCCCTTGGCGAAGACATAGCCGATCCTGGCCATCAGCGTGCGGCTCATGGCGGCGCGCAGATAGCCGCCGATCTGCCTGGCGGTGCCTTCCGCCGTCTTGAGCGCAATGTTGCCGGCGAAGCCCTCGGTGACGACCACGTCGACCGTGCCCTTGCCGATGTCATCGCCCTCGACGAAGCCGCGATAGTTCATCGAGGCCATGTTGGCCTCGCGCAGCATGCGGCCGGCCTCCTTGACCTCTTCCTGGCCCTTGATCTCCTCAACGCCGACATTGAGCAGGCCGACGGTAGGCCGTTCGATGCCGAAAACCGAGCGCGCCATGCCGGTGCCCAGAATGGCGAAATCGATGAGCTGGTGCGCATCGGCGCCGATTGTGGCGCCGACGTCCAGCACCACGCTTTCGCCGCGCGTATTCGGCCAAAGGGCCGCGATCGCCGGGCGATCGATGGTCGCCATGGTACGCAGGCAGAATTTCGACATCGCCATCAGCGCGCCAGTGTTGCCGGCCGAGATGCAGGCCTGCGCGGTGCCCGATTTGACCGCCTCGACCGCCTTCCACATGGACGACTTCCAGCGGCCGTGGCGCAGCGCCTGGCTGGGCTTGTCGTCCATCCTGACCGCAATCTCGCAATGGACGAATTCGCTGATCTCGGCCAGCTTGGGGAACTTGGAAAGCTCGGGGCGAACCGCTTCCTCGCGTCCATAAATGATGAAGCGGATGTCGGGACGGCGGATGGCGACGGTCATGAGCGCCGGGATGACCACGCTCGGTCCGTGATCGCCGCCCATGGCATCGATGGAAATCCTGATCACGCGGTATTCATCTCACGGTTTGCCTGGCCTGCGACTGAGGGGCTTGCCAAGGTACGGGGGGCTCGCGAAGGTTCGGCGAAAATAGCGGTTTTGGGCTGCCGCACAACCGACTTTTCCAATATCGGCTCCGCTTTCAGGATTTTCCAAGCAGCGACCGCAGCTTTTGCTGGAATTCGCTTTCAGCGGGCTTGGCATCGTCGGCGACTTCCACCGATGCTCCCGCCTTGCGCGGATAAGGATCGATCGCCAGGCCGAAAAACTGCTCGGCAAGCGCGCCGACGTCGATCGTGTCGCCGGAAAAAGTTTCCGGGCTGTCGGGCCCATCGGCATCCAGCACGATCTCGCCGCCGCCTTCGAAACCCTGCCGCCCGAGCTTGGACTGCTCCGGCAGGAAGAGCGCCTCGACCGGCTCGTCGATATGTGCCGCGACCGGGTCGAGGGTGACGATGCAGGCCTGGGTCAAGTCTGCCTCGACACGGCCGCTGACCTTGACGCCATTGCGCTTCCACGGCGCCACCAGAAGCTCGGCGCGGTAGCGTTCGACCGAAAGCAGTTCGTGCTCAGTGGCGAGTGCGGCGCGCTGCCGTTCGTCGGCATCGATCACCACAGGCAACCCCTTTTGCGGCAGGCGGCCGACGTTGGCCACAAAGGACACCGGGCCTTGGGGATCGGCATCTTTCATCTTCCCCTCCTTCAAGCTGCCCTGGCCACGGGAAACACCACCGTGCCGGAAGCGATCGATTCGGCCGGCTGCGCCGCGAGCTGCCTGGAAGCATCCGCGACATAGGCTGCCAGCAGCGGCGCCTGCTGCCAGGCGCCGGCATCGGGCCTGACATTGCGGGCGAGCGCGCTAGCCAGCGCCTCGCGGTCGTCACGCTCCAGCGCATCGTCATAGGCGGCCGTGCGGCCGTAGAACATTTTTGCCAGCTTCTTCATGCGCTTGGGCACGCCGACATCGCCTATGCCCAGTTCCCTAAGCGAGTGCTCGACATCGAGGAAGAACTCGTCGATCAGCACCTGCGCGAGCTCGGTCGCGGCACCGCTCTCGCCGCGCAGCCGGTGCTGGAACAGGAACATGTGCAGCGACAACATCTCGAAACGGCCGAGCGGCGTGTCCGGCACATTCCAGTCGGAATAAAATATGGTTTGCCGCGCCGCTGCCACGATTTGTGCGTAGAGCGCCTCGGTGATGGCGCGGTTGGCGTGGCGTTCGCGGCCAAAAAGGCGCTGGAACATTGAGGGTGGTCTCCTGGGGACCGTTTGTTTGAATTGGCCTTGTTGCATCGGCAGGCAAGCTGGTTTACCGGTTTTGCCGCCCAGCGCAAGTTGCGGCCAGCTAATGGAGTTGTTGTTGCGCGCGCTGAAATTCAAGTCGTCTTCTCTGCCCAGGTCCGCCGGTATGGTCTCGCTGCTGGTGGCGGCTGCAGCGCTTTCCGCCTGCAATTCGTCCAAGATGGTCGGTGATCTCAATCCCAGCGAGACGCTGACGCAAGGTTATGTGATCGACCAGCAGGCGATCGACTCGGTGCCGGTCGGTTCCAGCCGCGAACAGGTGCTGCTGGCGCTCGGCACACCGTCGACGACGGCCACCTTCGACAACGAGGCCTTCTACTACATCTCGCAGACACGCAAGCGTTACGTCGCCTTCGACAAGCCGCGTCTCGTCGACCAGAAAGTGCTGGCTGTCTATTTCGGCGCCGACGGGCGCGTCACCCAGATCGCCAATTACGGCCTGAAGGACGGCAGGATGTTCGACTTCATCTCGCGCACCACGCCGACAGGCGGCAAGGACCAGAATTTCCTCAGCCAGATCATCAACGGCGCCAGCAAGCTGGCGCCCGGCATTCCCGGCGGCGGCACGCCCTGAGGCTGATTCCTTTCCGGCACCCTTCTTTTCCCTTTTTGCTTCTCTGAAGCAGCAACATCTCAGGCGACCAAAAGCCCGTAGGAGCGATCCTGCGGGCTTTTGTTTTGACGAAGCATCTGATCGTCGCAAGAAAAAACCCGCGGGATCGCTCCCGCGGGTTTTGTTTAGAGCGATGGCTCCGTGCTCAGCCGTGCGCGAGCACGGCCAGCAGCAGGAGCGCAACGATGTTGGTGATCTTGATCGCCGGGTTGACCGCCGGGCCGGCGGTGTCCTTGTAGGGATCGCCGACGGTGTCGCCGGTGACCGAGGCCTTGTGCGCCTCGGAGCCCTTGAGGTGCTTGACGCCGTCCTTGTCGACAAAACCGTCCTCGAACGATTTTTTCGCGTTGTCCCAGGCGCCGCCGCCCGAGGTCATCGAGATGGCGACAAACAGGCCGTTGACGATGACGCCGAGCAGCGAGGCGCCGAGCGCTGCAAAGGCCGACGCCTTCGAACCCGAGATCAGCAGCACGCCGAAATAGACGACGAGCGGCGCCAGCACCGGCAGCAGCGAGGGGATGATCATTTCCCGAATCGCCGCCTTGGTCAGCAGGTCGACCGCGCGCGCATAGTTCGGCTTCGACGTTCCGGCCATGATGCCCGGGTCCTCGCGGAACTGCTTGCGCACCTCCTCGACGATGGCGCCCGCCGCGCGGCCGACGGCCGTCATGGCGATGCCGCCGAACAGATACGGGATCAGGCCGCCGAAGATCAGGCCGGCGACGACGTAAGGGTTGGAGAGATCGAAGGAGATTTCGCCCATGCCCTGGAAGTAAGGATATTTGTCGCCATTGGCGGCAAAGAACTTCAGGTCGTTCGAGTAGGCCGCAAACAGCACAAGCGCGCCAAGGCCGGCCGAACCGATGGCGTAGCCCTTGGTCACCGCCTTGGTGGTGTTGCCGACTGCGTCGAGGGCGTCGGTCGAGTGGCGCACCTCCTTGGGCAGGCCAGCCATTTCGGCAATGCCGCCGGCATTGTCGGTGACCGGGCCAAAGGCGTCGAGCGCGACGATCATTCCGGCAATGCCGAGCATGGTGGTGACCGCGATCGCCGTGCCGAAGAGGCCGGCGAGCTGGTAGGTGGAGATGATGCCGCCGACGATGACGATCGCCGGAAGTGCTGTCGATTCCAGCGATACCGCGAGGCCCTGGATGACGTTGGTACCATGGCCGGTCACCGAAGCCTGGGCGATGGAGTTGACCGGGCGCTTGTTGGTGCCGGTGTAGTATTCGGTGATCACTACAATGAGGCCGGTCACCAGAAGCCCGATCAGGCCGCAGATGAACAGGTTCTTGCCGGTGATAGCCATGCCGGCAACGGTGCCGATCTCGCCCCAGCCGAGGGTTGCCGAAGTGGCGACGCCGAGGCCGACGATCGACAGCAGACCAGTGACGATCAGGCCCTTGTAGAGGGCGCCCATGATCGAGCCGTTGGAGCCGAGCTTGACGAAGAAGGTGCCGACGATCGAGGTCAGGATGCAGGCGCCGCAGATGGCCAGCGGATAGAGCATGGCGGCGCCGAGAACGGGAGTGCCGCCGAAGAAGATGGCGGCGAGAACCATGGTGGCAACGACGGTCACCGCATAGGTCTCGAACAGGTCGGCGGCCATGCCGGCGCAGTCGCCGACATTGTCGCCGACATTGTCGGCGATAGTGGCCGGGTTGCGCGGATCGTCTTCGGGGATACCGGCTTCGACCTTGCCGACGAGATCGCCGCCGACGTCTGCGCCCTTGGTGAAGATGCCGCCGCCGAGACGGGCGAAGATCGAGATCAGCGAGGCGCCGAAGCCGAGCGAAACCAGCGAGTCGATGACGATGCGGTCATTGGGCTGAAGGCCCATGAAATGGGTCAGGATGAGGTAGTAGATCGAGACGCCGAGCAGCGCCAGGCCCGCGACCAGCATGCCGGTGATGGCGCCCGATTTGAAGGCGATGTCGAGACCGGCGGCGAGGCTGTTGGAGGCCGCCTGCGCGGTGCGCACATTGGCGCGCACCGAGACGTGCATGCCGATGAAGCCGGCGGCGCCGGAAAGCACGGCACCGATCAGGAAGCCGATCGCGGCGGTGATCGACAGCAGCCACCATGCAAGCAGCAGGACGACGACGCCGACGACGGCGATGGTGGTGTACTGGCGCGCCAGATAGGCCTGCGCACCTTCGCGGATGGCCGCGGAGATTTCCTGCATGCGTGCATTGCCCTGATCGGACGCGAGGACCGATCGGGTCGCCCAGATTGCGTAAAGGACTGAAAGCAGGCCGCAGGCGATGACGGCGGAAATGATGGTCATTGCCGGATTTTCCTCGATTGATGGCCCAAAAGAACCCCTCCCTGGGCCGTTGAGACGGGGAGCGGCATTCCGCCAGGCGGATTCCGTCCCTTCGCAGCGGTGTATGCGAAACAGGGCTCGGAACGTCAAGATATTGTTCGGTTTTTGCCCGGCTTTCGGCCAAAAGGCGCAGACGGCGACGCAGCTTCCTGCTCCGCCTTCCTTTTAGATCGATTGAAATGACGTAGCGGAACAAGGTCGGCTGAGATCACTATCGGTACGACGCCGAACCGTCATCTCGGGCGGCGCTACTCCGTTTCCCGCCCCATGCGGCGTGCCGTATAGCGCTCGATGGCCGACAGCCCGTCATAGATCAGTACCGCAAGGGCCGCGACGATCAGGCCGCCTTGCAGGACGAAGGCGAGGTTGTTCGACAGCAGGCCGGCAATGATCACCTCGCCCAGCGTCTTCGCCGCCACGGTCGAGCCGATGGTCGCGGTGGCGAGGCTGATGACCACGGAAAGCCTTATGCCGCCGAGGATGATCGGGGCACTCAGCGGCAGCTCGACCTTGGTGAGCCTTTGCCAGCCGGTCATGCCGGCGCCGCGCGCTGCTTCAATGACGTTGGCAGGCAGCGTCGTGAGACCAGTCAGCGCGTTCTCGAAGATCGGCAAAAGGCCATAGAGAAACAGCGCGATCAGCGTCGGCTTCTCGCCGAAGCCGACGGCAGGCACGGCCAGCGCCAGCACCGCCACCGGCGGAAAGGTCTGGCCGATATTGACCAAGCTGCGCGACAGCGGCAGGAACTCGGCGCCGGCCGGCCTTGTGACAAGGATGGCGAGCGCCACGGCGACCAGGGTTGCTGCCACCGTGGCGATCAGCACGGTCCTCAGATGCAGGAGCGTCAACGTCAGCAGGCTGCCCTGATTGTAGATCGCCGGCGCGCCGTTCTCAGTCAGCGGCTTTAGGAGCGGCTCGAACCAGCCGGGATTGGTGACGAAGGCGACGAGCAGCACCACCAGCAAAAGCCTGAGCAGCGAGGGCAGCCAGGCTTTCATGCCGGCCTCGCCGCGCGCTTGACCAGCCCGTCCACAGTGACGCGGCCGAGCGGCTTGCCGTCTTCGCCCTTCACCGGCAGCGCCGGGCGGCCGGACCAGAGCAGCTCAGCTAGCGCGTCGCGCTGGCTGGCGTCACCGGGGATCGCTTCGCCTTCGGCGGTCCCCTTCTCCACCGCGTCGCGCACGCGGCCGAGCGACAGCAACCGGAACGGTTTTTCGCTGGCGCCGACCAGAGTCTCGACGAAGGCGCTGGCCGGTTTCGCCAGGATCTCGGCGGGCTTTGCGTATTGCACCAGCTTGCCGGCATCCATGACGGCGATCTTGTCACCCATATGCACGGCCTCTTCCATGTCATGGGTGACGAGGATGATGGTGGTGCCGAAACGCTTCTGGATCGCCAGCAGATCCTCCTGCGCCTTGTTGCGGATGATCGGGTCGAGCGCGCCGAACGGCTCGTCCATCAGCAGCACGTTGGGCTCGGCGGCGAGCGCGCGGGCAACGCCGACGCGCTGCTGCTGGCCGCCGGAGAGTTCGTGCGGATAGCGCGGCCCGTAAGCATCGGGATCAAGCTGGTAGAGCGTCATCAACTCGTCGACGCGCGCCTTGATGCGTGCCTTGTCCCAGCCGAGCAACACCGGCACGGTCGCGATGTTCTGCGCCACGGTGCGGTGCGGAAACAGGCCGTGGCCCTGGATGGCATAGCCGATGCTGCGGCGCAGTTCGTAACCGGGCAGCGAACGGTTGTCGTTGCCGTCGAGCCTGATGACGCCGGCGGTCGGCTCAACCAGCCGGTTGATCATGCGTAACAGCGTCGTCTTGCCGGAGCCCGACGTGCCGACGATGACGCAAAGCGTGCGCGGCTCGATCACCATCGAGACGTCGTCGACGACAGTCGTTTCCTCATAGCGCTTGGTAATGCCTTCGATCTCGATCATGCCGTTTCAACCCTGCGCTTGGTGGCGGTCATTTCGATCACTGCGTCGAGGATGATGGCCGCGACAAAGGCCAATGCCACCGTTGGCACGGCGCCAAGCAGCACCAGATCCATCGCCGTCTGGCCGACACCCTGGAACACGAACACGCCAAAACCGCCGCCGCCGATCAGCGCGGCGATGGTGGCAAGGCCGATGTTCTGGACCAGCACGATGCGGATGCCGGTGAGGATGACCGGAAAGGCCAGTGGAAACTCGACGCCGAACAGGCGCTGGCGGTCGGTCATGCCCATGCCGCGCGCGGCATCGTTGGCGGCACGCGGCACACCGGCAAGGCCGACCACGGTGTTGGCGACCACCGGCAGCAGCGAATAGAGGAACAGCGCGACAAAGGCGGGGGCGGTGCCGATGCCGCGAATGCCGAGTTCGGCCGCGCCCGGCACATGGGTGGCGACCCAGCCGAGCGGCGCGATCAGCAGGCCGAACAGCGCGATCGAGGGGATGGTCTGGATGATGTTGAGCACATTGAGCACCCCTGCCCGCAGCTTCTCGACGCGGTGGCAAAGAATGCCGAGCGGCAGGCCGACGACCGCCGCCACGGCCAGCGAGCCGAGTGCGAGCGTGATGTGTTTGGAGCCTTCGGCCCAAAAGCTGTCGGCGCGGTTGGCGTATTCCTTGAGGATCGACAGGCTGTTCCATTGCCCTGATATCAACAGCAGGCCGATGGCAACAGCCGCGACGACGAGCACGCCGACCCGCGCCCAGGGCGACGGGTTCAGCCTTGTCAGCACGTCGGCAAGCAGAAGCGTGAAGGCGAAGATCAACAGCCAGAAACCGGAGGCCGGCGAAACGCGGGCGAAGGTGTTGCCCACCGGCGTCAGGAAGCTGCCGGCGACTCCGATCAGGATGGCGAGCGCCGCGAGCGCCACCACGCTGGCGCCGAGACGCAGCACGAGCGGTGTTTTCAGCAAGGCAATGAGCGCGCCGGCGACGAGGATTGCCAGTAGTATCGGACCCGCCGTTGTCGGCAGCGCTTCCAGGATCGAGCGCGCCTCGCCGGGCACGATGCGGTTGGCGCGGAAGGTGGCGAACGGGGCAAGGAACGCCGCATAGGCTGCTATCGCGGCGATGACCACGCCGAGCTTGTCGAAGCGGATGCGCACGCCCTCTCCCATCAGTCGATGCGGCGCGCCGCCGATTGGGCGCGCCGCAATCGCCTCACTTGAGGAAGCTGTTCTTCTTCAAAAAGTCCTCGGCGACGCCCTTGACCGGCTCGCCGCCGACCTGCACGCGACCGTTCAATTCCTGCAGAGTGACGAGGTCGAGCTTGGCGATGACCGGCTTTAGCAGCGTCTCGATCTCGGGATGTTCCTTCAGCACTGCCTCGCGGATGATCGGCGCCGGCTGGTAGACCGGCTGCACCCGCTTGTCGTCGTCGAGCACGACAAGACCGGACGGCGCGATGCCGCCATCCGTACCGTAGACCATGGCGGCGTTGGCGCCATTGGTCTGGTTGGCGGCCGCAGCAATGGTCGCGGCAGTGTCGCCGCCTGACAGAGTGATCAGCTGGTCGGGTTTCAGCGTGAAGCCGTAGGTGGTCTGGAAGGCCGGCAGGGCCGCCGCCGAATTGACGAACTCGGCTGAGGCCGCGAGCACCACCTTGCCGCCGCCGGCAACGTATTTGCCGAAGTCGGAGAGCGTCGCCAGCTTGTTTTCGTCGGCGACCTCCTTGCGCAGCGCGATCGCCCAGGTGTTGTTTGCCGGCGACGGCGACAGCCAGACGATCTTGTTGGCGTCGTAGTCAAGCTTCTTGGCAGTCTCGTAAGCCTTGGCGGCATCCTTCCACACCGGATCATCAGCCTTCTCGAAGAAGAAGGCGGCGTTGCCGGTATATTCCGGATAGATGTCGATCTCACCAGCGATGATCGCCTTGCGCACCACCGGCGTACCGCCAAGTTGAATGCGGTCGGTGGTCTTGATGTTGTTGGCGTTCAGCACCAGCTGGATGATGTTGCCGAGCACGCCGCCCTCGGTGTCGATCTTCGAGGAGACGACCACCTGGGCATTTGCCGACGCCGCGGAAATACCGAGCGCAAGCGCGGCGCCGGCCAGAAGCTTGATTGAAAACATGATGGGAATCCCTTGCTGTGAACCGAATTACGGTTGCCGCATATGAGCATGGCTTCAACGCCCCGTCGGGGCACACGGTTTCATAACAAATGGGATGCACGCAATAATTTTGTGCGGGCTGGCCCAATCCGGCGCCGCCCATCCAGACAAGGTCGTGTCAGGTGGCCGGGCGCAAGCCCGTCATCTTCAGTGCGCCCAGCGCCACGAAGCAGAGCGCGGTAACCGGGAAGACGATCCAGTTCAGCATCTCCCAGCCCCAGGCGTTGTAGACGGCGCCCGACATCAGCGAGGCGAAGGCGACGGAGCCGAACAGGACGAAGTCGTGAAAGCCCTGTACCTTGCCCTTTTCCGATGGCCGGTAGCTGTCGGCGACCATGGCTGTGGCGCCGATGAAGCCGAAATTCCAGCCGAGGCCGAGCAGGATCAGCGCCGTCCAGAACTGCCATAGCGCCAGACCCGACAGAGCCACCACGGCGCAAGCGACGAGCAGGATCAGGCCAGCAGTGACGATGCGTTCGGCGCCGAAGCGGTGGATCAGCGAACCGGTGAAGAAACTCGGCGCGAACATCGCCATGACATGCCAGGAAATGCCGAGCATCGCATCGTCGGTCGACAGGCCGCAGCCAACCATGGCGAGCGGCGCGCCGGTCATTACGAAACTCATCAGCGCGTAGCTGCCGACGGCGCAGAAGAGCGCCGCGACGAAACGCGGCCGGGTGACAATCTCGGAGAGCGGCCGCGCATCGCTGTCGGCGATCTCGGTCTTGCCGGCAGCCCGAGACGGGATGCGCAGGAACGAGAGGATAATGGCGCCGACAGCGGCCAGCACAAGGATGGAGGCGAAGGAGCCGGCAAACATCACCGGCGCGAACAATTCGCGGGTGAAGATGACGATCTGCGGCCCGAGTATTGCGGTGACGACGCCCCCCGCCAGCACGAAGGAAATGGCGCGCGCCTTGAACTCGGGCGGCGCATTGTCGGCGGCGGCGAAGCGGAACTGCTGGACGAACGCGCCGCCGATCCCGAGCACCAAGAGGCCGAAAGCGAACAGCCAGAAGTTCGGATGGAAGAGCGCCAGCGTAGCGACCAGCCCGCCGAGTGCGGTGACGATGGTGCCGGTCATGAAACCAACGCGCTGGCCGAGGCTACGAATGATGGCGGCAGCCGGCAGTGCGCCGAGCGCTACACCGACATTGAAGCCGGTGATCGGCGCCGTCGCCAGCGACTTGTCGGCGGCCAGTAGGTATTGGCCGGCCAGCCCGCCCACGGAAATGGCGATGGGGGCGGCCGAACCGATGATCGCCTGCGCGGCGGCAAGGATGAATGCCGTGCGGCGTGCTTCCCTGCCGGCCTCGGCGACGACAGTCGCGGCCGTCATGAAGCGTCCTTGCCGCGCCCCTCGCCGCGCACCCGGCGTGACACGCGATCGAGCACGGCGTTGGTGAGCTTTGGCTCGTCTTCCTCGTAGAAGGCCTTGGCGATGTCGACATATTCCGAAACGATGACGGCGACCGGCACGTCGTCGCGCTTCATCAATTCATAGACGCCGGCGCGCAGAATGGCGCGCAGCGTCGAATCCAGCCTCGACAGTGGCCAGTCGTCGGTCAGCGCCTGGCGGATGATCGGATCGATGGTCTTCTGGTTCTCGACGACGCCGGTGAGGATGGCGCGGAACCACTGCGCGTCGGCTTCGCGATAGAGCGCGCCGTCGACTTCCTTGCCGAGCCTGAACGCCTCATACTCCGCCGTGATCTCGAAGATGCCGCTGCCGGCCACGTCCATCTGGTAGAGCGCCTGCACGGCGGCAAGACGGGCGGCGCCACGCTTGTTGGCGTGGCGTATCGCGGGCTGGCCGGGCGAAGCGGGTTCGCTCACGATTGCGCTCCCAGCTGCTCTTTGAGAGCGATCATAGTAAGCGCCGCGCGCGCGGCAAAGCCGCCCTTGTCGCCTTCCGAACGTTTGGCGCGGGTCCAGGCCTGCGCGTCGTTCTCGGTGGTCAGGATGCCGTTGCCGATGCAGACCGAATCCTGGACCGACATGTCCATCAGCGCACGGCTGGATTCATTGGCGACGATGTCGAAATGATAGGTATCGCCACGAATGATGGTGCCAAGCGCGACAAAACCGTCATAGCCGGTCCCGCCGCCGGCAGCACCGTCGAGGGCGAAGGTGATCACGGCCGGAATCTCCAGCGAGCCTGGAACGGTGACGACATCATAGGTCGCGCCGGCTTCGTCCAGCGCGCTTGTCGCGCCTTCGAGCAGCGCGTCGGCAAGCTCGTCATGGAACCGCGCCTCGATGACGAGAAGGTGGGCCTTCTTCTTCGGGCGGATGAACGCTTTGCCGTGTTGGGATGTGCCAGCCATAAATGTCTCCGGGGATCGCCGGTGACTTAGGCCGAAGCGGCCGCATTCGCAAGCTTTGTCGGACGTTCAGGCCCGGTCTAATTTCCGAGGGTGGCTCAAAGTCCCTCTTTCGCCGCCTCCACCAGGCGTGCCGCGTAGCGGGCCATGGTGTCGATCTCGAGGTTCACGCGGTCGCCTACCTGGCGCTCGCCCCAGGTGGTGACGGTCAGCGAATGGTGGATCAACAGCACGTCGAAGCGGGTGCCTTCGACCTTGTTGACGGTGAGCGAGGTGCCGTCGAGGGCGACGGAACCCTTCGGCGCGATGAACCTTGCCACTTCGCGCGGCGCTTCGAGCGTGAAGCGCACCGCATCGCCCTCGTCCTTGCGCGCCACGATCTCAGCCGTGCCGTCGACATGGCCGGAGACGATGTGGCCGCCGAGCTCGTCGCCGATCTTCAACGCCCGTTCGAGATTGATCCTGGTGCCGGATTTCCAGCCAGCGGCTGTCGTCAACCGCAATGCTTCTTCCCAGGCTTCGACCTCGAACCAGCGCGCGTTCGAGCCACCGTCGGGCAGTGCCGTCACCGTCAGACAGACGCCGCCGCAGGAGATCGAAGCACCGATAGCGATGGTCTCGGGATCGTAGGCGGTGTCGATGCGCAGGCCGACACCTTCCCTGAGCGGCTTGACGGCAGCGACGGTACCGACATCGGTGACAATTCCGGTGAACATCAGATGTCCCTCACCCACTCCAGGTAGCTGTCCTCGCCGAACTGCATGTCGCGCAGTTTGCGAAATCCTGCCGGGATATGGTTGGCGTCGATGGGCGATGCAATGCCGCCCTCGCCGATCGTCTCAGATCCGTGGAACAGCACGATGCGGTCGACCAGTCCTTCGGCAAGGAAGGCGCGAGCCACCTTGGCGCCGCCCTCGACCAAAACGCTGGCCATGCCGAGCGCCGCCAGGTCTTCCAGAAGCTCGGGCAAGGCAACGCCGCCCTCATGGGTCTCGGTGCCGATGAAGCGGACGCCGGCGCGTTCGAGCGCGGCACGCCTGTGCGGGTCGGCCTCCAGGCAAGCGGCGACATAGAGTGGGACCCGGTCGACACCGGAAACCAGTTTCGAGGCTTCCGGCAGCCTGATCTGGCGATCGAGCACGATGCGTGCCGGCGAGCGGTTCTCCAGCCCCGGCAAACGCACGGTCAGCGCCGGATCGTCCTCCAGCGCGGTGCCGATGCCGACCAGGATGCCGTCGGCCTCGGCCCGCATCAGATAGACTTCACGGCGCGCGATCTCGCCGGTGATCGCGACCTGGCCCTCGCCTTCCACGCCGATCTTGCTATCGCTGGAAAGCGCAAGTTTCAAAATCACTTCCGGGCGTTTTTTGAGAGACCGAATCAGATAGCCGGCCATCTGCTCCGAGGCCTCGGCCGCCATCACTTTTTCGACCACCTCGATACCTGCGGCACGCAGGATCGCGTAACCCTGGCCGGAAACGCGCGGATCGGGATCGCTCGCCGCACCAACCACGCGCGCAACGCTGGCATTGACCAGCGCGTTGGCGCAGGGCGGCGTTCGGCCATGGTGTGCGCAAGGCTCCAGAGTGACATAGGCCGTGGCGCCGCAGGCCAGTTCGCCGGCCTCGGCCAATGCCTCGGTCTCGGCATGCGGACGCCCGCCGACCGCGGTGACGCCGGTGCCGACGATCATCGGCCCTGCGCCGTCGTCGCGCACGATCAGCGTGCCGACGGAGGGATTGGTCGAGGTGCGCCCGGCATTCTTGCGCGAAAGCCTGAGCGCCGCCGCCATGAAGCGGCGATCGAGGACCTGCTGTTCGGCCTGGCTGAGCTTCGGGCTTGCCATGCTCAGCCAGCGTCCTCTTCGCTCTTCAGCTCGTCGCCCTTGAGCTCGCCCAGCACCTCATGAAAATCCTTGGCCTCGCGGAAATTGCGATAGACCGAGGCGAAGCGCACATAGGCGACGTCATCGAGCGACTTCAGCGCCTCCATGACCAGCCGCCCGACCTCGCCCGAAGCCACCTCCGTCTCGCCCGAGCTTTCGAGCTGGCGCACGATGCCGGTGACGGCGCGGTCGATGCGTTCGGGGTCGACATTGCGCTTGCGCACGGCGATCTCGACCGAGCGCAGCAGCTTGTCGCGGTCGAACGGTACCTTGCGGCCGGACTTCTTGACCACGACGAGGTCACGCAGCTGCACACGCTCGAAAGTGGTGAAACGGCCGCCGCAATCGGGGCAGACGCGCCGCCTGCGGATCGCCGCGCCATCCTCGGCGGGGCGCGAATCCTTCACCTGCGTATCTTCGGACTGGCAGTAGGGACAGCGCATGGAGAGCCTTCGGTTAGCGATTCTCGTGGGACGGAAGGCTTAGAGGTTTTTGCCGCAATGGCAAAGCACGGACGGCCTTCCGTGCCTCAGAGATAGCGAGGCGCGAGGAAGATTGCCAGCGCCGCGACCAGCCACACCGCGATGCCGCCTAGAACCGCGAGCCGGTAGTCTACGCGGTCGATGAACCGCCAGCAGGCGCCGAGGAAGGCGATAGGCCGGGATCGTCTTGAAGCCGGCAAGGCAGGCTTCGCGAAAACCGGTCGGATTGCCCTTGGCGCCGACGGCCAGGAGCGCGATCACCGCAAAGGTCGGCGCCAAGGGCAGGATGCCGGGCAAGATGTTGCCGCGCTTCGAGGCCCAGACGATCAGTGCGGTGACCAGGCCGCCGACCATGCCCTTCCAGAGAATGTCCATGGCGCGGCTCCGCCGCGTCAGGGCGCGACGTCGGTGGTCGGGAAGCCGCAGGATGCGCCGAGGCTGCGATAGGCCTTGGTGAAGCCGTCCATCGAGATGGTCGCGACCGGCGCGTTGGCGAAAGCGACGTCGAGCGCACCGGCGCGGCGCATGGCGCGCAGGACCGCCAGCGTGGTCTCGGCCTTGTTGTTCACCATCCACTGGTCGCCAATATCGGCACTGACGGTCACCTTGACCTTGCCTTTGTCGTCGCCAAACACCGCAGGGATGTTCTCGCCGGTCGGCAAATCCTTGTTCCTCAGCGCAATGATAAGGCTCGGGTAGCCGTTGGGCGGCAGCACGTCGCCGTTGGAGATGGCGAGCGTCAGCGTGCCGCTGGTGCCGTTCGCATCGAGGAAGGCGGTCGAGGCGGCGCAGGTCTTGCGCACATCCTCGCCGGTTTTGACCTCGTCGACGATCGTCGACCATTTGCCGAAGGTTTCCGTCTTGGGTGTGGTGGCTTCTGGTGCCGCGGGCTGGGGTGCCGTGGCCTGGGGCGGCGCAGGTTGGGTGGTCGTGGTCTGCGCCGAGGCGACGCCGGCCAATTGCAGCATGGCCAGCACGCCAGGGCCGGCAAGTCGAAGAAATCGCATCATCAAGGCTCCTGTCCGCAACGCCGCTCCAGCTGGAGCGGCGCTTCTCGTCATCGCCAATAAGGGATGAGGCCGGGCGTCAGGTCAACCGAGATAGGGATAGAGCGGGAAGCGATCGGTCAGTGCCACGACCTTGGCCTTGACCGCTGCCTCGACGGCCGCATTGCCCTCGTCGGAATTCGCCACTTTGAGCCCGTCCAGCACCTCGGCGATCAGCTTGCCGATCTCACGGAACTCGGCCTGGCCGAAGCCGCGCGTGGTGCCGGCAGGGGTGCCGAGCCGCACGCCCGAGGTGACGAAGGGCTTTTCCGGATCGAAGGGGATGCCGTTCTTGTTGCAGGTGATGTTGGCGCGGCCGAGGGCTGCCTCGGCGCGCTTGCCGGTCGCGTTCTTCGGACGCAGATCGACCAGCATCAGATGGTTGTCGGTGCCGCCGGAGACGATGTCGAGGCCGGTTTCCTTGAGGCTGGAAGCCAGCGCCTTGGCATTGGCGGCGACGCTCTCGGCATAGAGTTTGAAGCTCGGCTTCAGCGCCTCGCCGAAGGCCACTGCCTTGGCGGCGATGACATGCATCAGCGGGCCGCCCTGCAGGCCCGGGAAGACGGCCGAGTTCATCTTCTTGGCGATGTCTTCGTCATTGCACAGGATCATGCCGCCACGCGGGCCGCGTAGCGACTTGTGCGTCGTCGTCGTGACGACATGGGCATGCGGCAGCGGCGACGGGTGGACGCCGCCGGCGACGAGGCCGGCGATGTGGGCCATGTCGACCATCAGATAGGCGCCGACCGCATCGGCGATCTCGCGGAAGCGCTTCCAGTCCCAGACGCGCGAATAGGCGGTGCCGCCGGCCAGAATCAGCTTCGGCTTGGTCTCATGCGCGGTCTTCTCGATCGCGTCCATGTCGAGCAGGTGGTCCTCCTTGCGCACGCCATAGGAGACGACCTTGAACCACTTGCCGCTCATGTTGACCGGCGAGCCGTGGGTGAGATGGCCGCCGGAGTTCAGGTCGAGGCCCATGAAAGTGTCGCCGGGCTGCAGCAGCGCCAGGAACACCGCCTGGTTCATCTGGCTGCCGGAGTTCGGCTGGACGTTGGCGAAGTTGCAGCCGAACAGTTTTTTGGCGCGCTCGATGGCGAGCTCCTCAGCCACATCGACGAACTGGCAGCCGCCATAGTAGCGCTTGCCCGGATAGCCCTCGGCGTATTTGTTGGTCATGATCGACCCTTGCGCCTCGAGCACGGCGCGCGAGACGATGTTTTCCGACGCGATCAGCTCGATCTCATGGCGCTGGCGGCCGAGTTCGTTGCGGATGGCGCCGAAAATCTCCGGATCGGCATCTTCCAGCGTGGTTTCGAAGAAGGATTCGAATTTGTTCGACACTGCCGTTGCTGTAGCCATGGCCTGAAATCCCCTAGGGTCCGAAGGTCTGGAAGGTTCGCCGCGGCATTAACACAGTTGTTTTCGCCTCGCCACGTTTGCGACGCGAAATTTGCTGGCCGAATTGCGCCAGTGAGGTTGCGCGACGACTATTTCCGCTCCTTCCGGCCTTTCAGCAGGGCCTCGGTCAGCGTGATCTCGGCAAACAGCGCCTGCGCCGTATGGTCATTGATATCGCCGCTGCGCAACATGGCGCGCACTGCGGTGCGCTCGGCCTCGATGGCGGCGAAGCGGAGCTCGAGCTCCAGCCGCCCGGCTTCGCGAGCCTCGGCACGGGCTTCATCGGCCTCGTCGGAGGCGGCGATGCGGCGACGGTACCCGGCGACGATGCTGTCGGCGACGGCAAGGCGGGCATCGGCCGCCTCCCCTTCGCTTGCGTCATTGGCGATAATCTCGATGCGGGCGATGGCCGCATTGGCCGCGCCGACGCGTGCCCGGCGCTCCTCGGCGGCACCCGGATCCTCGCCCGGTTCGACGAGCCCACGCGCGATCTTCGGCAAGGCAAGGCTGGCGATGGTGAGTGAGCAGATGATGACGCCGGCGGCGAGGAAGATGACGATGTCGCGCGCCGGAAACGGCGAGCCGTCAGGCATGGTTAAAGGCAGCGACAGGATGCCGGCCAAAGTGATGGCGCCGCGCACGCCGGCCACCGAGCCGGCAAGCCGCACGCGCAGGCCGAACGGTTCGGCCTTGCGCTTGCCAAACCGCGCGGCAAGGCGCTGCGCTATGTCGCCGACCCAGATCCAAAGGAAGCGTAGACCGATCAGGCACAGGGTGAGGATCAGCACCGTGGCGACCGGCTCGATCAGCCAGTGCCGGCTCGAAAGCTCGGGCGGTACCTTGCGGATGATATCGGGAAGCTGCAGGCCGAGCAGGATGAACAGCGCGCCGTTGAAGACGAAGGACAGCGTCGTCCACAGCGACATGGTCTGCATGCGCGCCGAGACGCCAAGATAGCGGAATATGCCGGAGCCACTGGTGAGCACACCGGCGGTGACAGCAGCCAGGATGCCGGAAGCGCCGGCATGCTCGGCGCCGAGATAGGCGATGAAGGGGATCAGAATCATCACCAGCACTTGCGCCTCGGCCGGCACGCCGCCGATGCGGTTCAACAGCTGCAAAGTCTTGGCGGCGACAATCAAGGCCACCACGCCGGCGACGATGCCGGCCACCACGGCATAGAGGAAGCCCAGCGACGCGGCGCCCAGGGAAAAGCTGCCGGTCATCGCTGCCGCCACGGCGAAGCGGAACATGACCAGGCCCGACGCGTCGTTGAGCAGCGACTCGCCTTCGAGGATGTGCATCAGCCGCGCCGGCACCACGTTCCTGTCGACGATCGAGGACACTGCCACCGCGTCGGTCGGAGACAGCACCGCTGCAAGCGCGAAGGCGACGACGAGCGGGATGCTCGGCACCAGCCAGTGCAAGGCGTAGCCGAAGCCGACGATGGTGAAGAAGACGAGACCGATGGCAAGGTCGAGGATCGGGCCGCGCAGTGCCAGCAATTCACGCTTCGGCGCGGTGGCGGCGTCGCTGAACAGCAATGGCGGGATGAAAATCAGAAGGAACAGTTCGGGATCGATCTCGACATGGAAGCCGCGAGCCGGCCAGGCAAGTGCGGCACCGATTGCGATCTGCAGCACCGGCAGCGGCACCCGCACCAGACGGACCAGCGCGCCGGAGATAGCGACGAATCCGAGCACGACCAGGATAAAGACAGCGACTTGCATGGTGCGATTCCGGGTGTTGGCGGACCATGCGCAATGGAAACTGCGCCGTCCAGTCAGGGTCTCCGGCGAAGGCCGTCAGCCTGTAGCGGAAAGCAAAAAGGCCGCCCTTTCGGCGGCCTTTTCGAAAGAGATATCAGCTATTTACAGCGAAGACGTGATCTGAAGCTCGTCGTTGCCGTCGAGGCCGTAGATGTCGTCGCGGAATTGCACAACGCCAGGCCCCGTCGACCAGGCCGACAGATAGAGGAAGTGGACCGGCACCGGGTTGACGACCTGCACCGGTGTGTTCTCGCCGGTCTTGATCGTACCCTCGAAATGCTGGCGGTCCCAGCCGGGCGTGTCGCGCAAGATCCAGGTGACGAGGTCGCGCACGTTCTGGACGCGCACGCAGCCAGAGGAATCGAAGCGCATCAGCTTGCCGAACAAGCTCTGCTGCGGCGTGTCGTGCATATAGACGCCGTCCGGGCTCGGGAAATTGATCTTCACCGACGCCATGGCATTGCCGGCGCCCGGATCCTGGCGGAAGCGGTACTTCTCGGCATCGTCGGTCGACCAGTCGACCGTCATCGGATCGACCTCGCTGCCATCCGGCGCGAACAGGCGAATATGGCTGTCCTTGAGATAGTTCGGGTCCTTGCGCATCAGCGGAATGATGTCCTTGCGCACGATCGAGACCGGAGCGTTCCAGTAGGGATTGACGATGATCTCGTTGATCTTGGAATTGACGATCGGCGTCTGGCGATCGATCTTGCCGACGACTGCGGTGTGGCGAAGCACGACGCGGTCGTTTTCGACTGCCTCGACCTGGGCCGCCGGGATGTCGACCAGCACGTAACGGTTGCCGAGCGTGCCGGCCTTTTCACGCAGACGCTGCAGATTGGTCTGCAACTGACCAAGCCGGATCTGTGCCGAGACGTTCATCGCCGTATAGGTGTATTTGCCCATCGAACCGTCGGCGGGTAGGCCATGGCGCGCCTGGAAACGCTTGACCGCGGCATCGACATAGGAATCGAAGGCGGTCGAGATGCCGGCGCTCTGCGCCAGGTCGCCCGACATCATCAGGCGCTTGCGCAGCGGCACCACATCCGGGTCGTCGACGCCGAGCTGCAGCTTCTTGGTCGCGGGAACCTCGCCCCAGCCACCCTGGGCGACGATGTTCTGATATTGCGCCACCGCCTGCTCGGTGAAAGCAACCGTCTGCAGGCTGAAGATCGGCAGCGTCGAGGCCACCTTGCCACCTTCGCTGGCGCGGGCGTCGAACTGGTCGTCCCAATTGCCGCGGCCCGAGGATTTCAGGATATCCCCGATGACGTCCTGAGCGCTGGCGCTGTTCGCCACAAGAGCGGCGGCGAGCGCGGAGGCTCCGGAAAGGAAGAAACGGCGGCTGGTTCTCATGGACGTTCCAGACATTTTAGCGGTATTCGATCTCGCTCAGTTCGCTCTCAACGGGCGATTACGCCCGCACTCTAGGGCTGGCAATGTTAACAATTAGCCAACCATGACCTGCATCACTTGGGCGTGAAACGCGCTGTCGCGATGCCGGTTCGAGTGAGCGCAAGCGCTGGCCCGCAGCATCACCCGCATCCTCGCTTCCACTGGGATTATGGCGGCAACGTGGCCTTGGCCCGCGATTTGCATCAGGCGGCGCCGCGAAAAGAAAGGACCGGTGCTTTTCGGCACCGGTGAGAAATCCAAACATCGGATCTGCAGCAGGTCCTTTGTCCCCGATCATCCTTCAGCGTGAAGTCTCAACCCTTTGGGTCCTGATGTGGCGGTACCTTCAATTCCGAGCATCGTTGCAACACCTCATTCTGAGGATAGCGCAGGACTTTGTTGTCCAGTTTGAGCAGCAGCTCTCGTCTCTTGTCCGTGCTCTCACCGTCCGAACAAGTCATATCCAGAAGGACGGCGTCCAGGCGATTGATCTTCTGAACTTTTTCCAGTGTGCAGCCGACCTCCCACATTTCCACTGCCTTGTCGGTAAACGTCACGATCGAGTCATTGTTGTCGCAAGGGGAACTGCCTTCCGCGGCAAAGGAATCCTTCCACCACTCCTCGGCGAAAGCCGTTTGCGGGAGCAATAAAAACATCACGGCGACCGAGCAAATCTTCCAGCGTTTTCCCAGGTCCATCATGCGCTCCCCGCCAAGCCGCGACATTAGGCACTGCTGCAGAGAAAGCAAACCTGGCAGAGATGCTGCCGACGGGTCGGCTGGCGCTTTGGGATCAGGAAAAAGAAAGGACCGGCGCCTTTTGGCACCGGTCCCTGATTGGCTGTTCCCCCGGCCGCGCTTCTGTGGCGCGGCTTCGGTTATGACGCGGATGCCTTACATCCGATAAGCGATGGTGTCGTTCCAGAAGCGATCCAGCCGCTGCAGCGCGCGGTTCATCTGCTTGAACTCGTCGGTGTTGATGCCGCCGACCTGCTCGATGGAGCCGACATGGCGTTCGTAGAGGCCGGCGACGACATCGGCCACCTCATTGCCCTTCGGCGTCAGCGAGACGCGGACCGAACGGCGGTCGATGCGCGAACGCTGGTGATTGATGAAGCCGAGGTCGACCAGCTTCTTCAGATTGTAGGAGACATTCGACCCGAGATAGTAGCCGCGCGAGCGCAGTTCGCCGGCGGTCAGCTCCGAATTGCCGATGTTGAACAGCAGCAGCGCCTGGATGGCGTTGATGTCGGAGCGGCCGTTGCGGTCGAACTCGTCCTTGATCACGTCAAGCAGGCGGCGGTGCAGACGCTCCACCAGCTGCAGCGATTCCATGTACAGCGAACGGATCGCCTCGCGGCGGTCGTCGGATACGGTGGCGGGCTTCGCCGCCGGACGCGAATTGATCATTGTCTTTGCCTCTCGTTTGTCGCCCGGTGATTTTTTGTTTTTCACCTTGATTGCGACACTATCGAATACTCATAAAATTCGACTTAAACGCCAAGGCTAACAAGAGCTTACCGGTAAGAGGTTTCGAAAGAGGCTTAACGATCGGTCACCCGAGCAAGGATAATTAACCTAAAGATTTAGCCAATGATCTGCGGGGTGTCGCGACAGCGAATTCCGGGGCCTGGCAGCCTATCGTCGGGCCTGGCGCTTCTGCAGCCAGATGATCACCCGGAAGACGATGTAAAGCAATGCCACCGCCGCATGCGAGGCAATGATCAGCAGCCGGTGGCCGAACAGGTTGGGAAAGCCGGCATACATGACGATCTCGGTCGCCGCGCAGATGAACCAGATCACCGGGCCCCAGGAGGCGAGCATCCAGAGGCCGGCGGCGGCGAAGGGAAAGAAGACGGCGAGCATCACCGCCGCGATCTGCCAGTGCACGGGCATCAGGTCGAAGCGCCACAACGGACCTGGGTAGAAGCCGATCAGCCGGATCCAGTAGAGGATGCCGAACAGCAGGCAGTAGCCGGCGACGACACGCTGGAACCAGGCGAAGATGATTTCGGTGGTCGAGGGCTGCAGCACGACGCGCCTGGAGGTGACCTCACTCACAGGTCGAGCTCCCGGTCGCCGAGCGGCGCGAAATAGGCGTCGACGTCCGCTGCCCGTACCGCATCGAGGCTTGCCGGGCGCCATTGCGGTTTCGAGCCCTTGTCGATGATGGCGGCGCGGATGCCCTCATAGAAATCGTGGCCCGCCAGCATCCGGTTGAGGATGCGGAATTCCATCTTCATGCACTCGTCCATCGACAGCGTCAGCCCGGCGCCAATCTGGCGCCAGGCAACGTGCAGGCTGGTCGGCGAGCGCGTCCTGATCGTCGCCAGCGTCTTTGCGGCGAACTCGTCGGCGGTCGCCGCCCGCTCCAGGCTGGCGATGATATCGACCAGAGACGGCTGTGCGAAATGGCGGGAGATCATCTCCAGAACCGGCCGGTCGATCTCGCGCTTTGCCGCGACGAAAAAGCCGCGCAGCACCGTTTCCGGATCACCGGTGACGCAGAGGCGATCAAGAAAACCCGACTGGTCCTCGGCCTTGATGGTGTGGGTGGCCAGGCCCGACCACAGCGCGTCGCCATGGCGGATGCGGTTTCCGGTCAGCGCCAGATACATGCCGAAGCTGCCGCCGAGGTCAGGCAAAAGGTGGCTGGCGCCGACATCGGGGAAAAAGCCGATGCCGACTTCCGGCATGGCGAACTGGGCGTTCTCGGTCATCACACGCTGCGAGCCGTGGAACGAGATGCCGACGCCGCCGCCCATGACGATGCCGTCGATCAGCGCGACATAGGGTTTTTTGAATCGCTTGATGCGGGCATTCAGGCGGTATTCGTCGGCGAAGAACTCGACCGGAGGCTGTCCGGCCCGGCCCGCCTCGTAGATGTGCAGGATGTCGCCGCCTGCGGAGAACGCCCTGCCCTCGGCCTTGACGATGACGACGTCGACGCCGTGATCACGCTCCCAGGCGCTGAGCGCCTTGTCGAGCGCCCTGACCATGCGATGGGTGACGGCATTGAGCGCCTGCGGCCGCGTCAGCGTGACGACGCCGGCCCTGCCCAACCGCTCGAAGCGAATCTCGTCGCCTCCATCAAAATCCATCGCCAGAGAATCCCTCCCCCGCGTGTGCGGGACTGAAGTGCTAAGCGGCGACAGAGTGAAGGTCAATTGCCGGGCGCCGCGACAGCCGCCTTCATACCGCTCGATTGGTGGTCCGACGGCGACGGGCGCGCTACCACACGAACGGGATCAGCGCCTTCGTCCGCCTTGCATAGTCCGGAAATTCTTCGGGAAACTGCCGTGCCAGAAGCCTGTCTTCCGCGCCGACGCGCCAGAGGAAGATCGCGCCCAGCAGGATCAGCAGAAAGACGAAGCCGCCGCCCACCACGATCGCCGAACCGATGCATGCGACCAGGCCGCCAGTGTACATGGGATGGCGCACGAAGCGGTACGGGCCCGAGGTCACGAGTTCATGCCCTTGCTTGGACGAAACGATCTGGCTCCAATTGCCGCCAAGGCTTTGCCTTGCCCAGACCAGGAAGGCCATCCCGGCAACAGTTACGACGACACCGATGCTGCTCAAGACGGCGTTTACAGGGGCGAAGTTGACGAACCGGAATATCGACAGACGAGGCAGCAGGAAAGCAGCAATCATGGCGACCATCAGGCCCAGGCGCTGCGGCATGTGCTCCTCGGTATCGCGTTTCGCGCCGAACGCCGAAACGGTCAGGTAGACGATCAGCAGGATCCAGGCGGCGTATACGAGCCAGATGAAAGCCATAGGGTTCATGGCGTTGCTCCTTCTTCGCCCCCGATTTGATGCCCCAGGGAAGTTGGGGCTGATGCGAAGCCCAGCGGGTTAGATGTGAGTGCGGTGCCTAGATGCGTCAATGCCGGCGGTGCAAGCGCGGCGCCTTGGCGCCGGCGTTGCCCGGTGCTAAACGTGACCGCCTTGAACCGGACGGCAAGCCATGCCTGGATTTTCACGCTTTGTGCTTGCGATGATCGGCCTGACGGCCGCCCTGTCGATCGTTCGGCCCGCGGACTCCGCAGACATGGCAGAGCTCTACCAGTCGCAGACCATCGTCACCGGCCGGGGCGAGGTGAACCGCCAGATCGGCTTCAGGGATTGCCTGGACCGGGTGCTGGTCAGGGTTTCCGGCGACCAGCGGCTGCCGCAGAAGCCGGAAATGCTGGCTCTGCGCGACAAGGCCGGCGATTTCGTCGACACTTTCCGCTACCGCGACCGGCTGGAAGGCATTCCGGTGCATGACGAGCAAGGCACGCATGACCGGCCGCACGACCTCACCTGCCTCTACAAACCGGAGGTGATCGACAGACTACTCACTCAGCTGGGCAGCAAGCCGTGGCTTGGCGAGCGGCCGCGGCTCGGCGTGTTCCTCACTGCCGAACAAGGTGCCAAGCGTTTCGTGCTGACGGCCGACGATCCGCGCGGCGAAGCGATGCGCGAATCCTTCCTCAATGCCACCGGACCGCTGCTGATGCACACCGTCTTCCCGCCAGCGGCGCTGCTTTCCGGGGTGGACGAGAAAGTGCTGCATGCCGCAGATTTGGCGAGCCTCGACGGATTGGCACGGAAGGCCGGAGCCGACCAGGCGTTGGCCGGCAGCATCGTCTGGAGCGACAAGCAGTTGGGCTGGATCGCCGACTGGCGACTGACCACGTGTGGCAAGACCTATCACTGGCAGGTGCGCGGCGTCAGTTTCGACGAGGCGTTCCGCGTTGCCATGCGCGGTGCCGCGCAGGTGCTGTCGGGCAATGGCCAGCCCGCCTGACACTGGCACAATCGTGTCGCATTGGTCAGCGGCGGAGGCGCGTGGTAAAAGCCGGCCAAACAAGAGTTTTGGCGATGAACAGATCCACCCCCGCAAAGCCTGCCGGCGCGCGCAGCGTCGACGAGATCACCGGCAGCCGTAGGCTCAGGCGCATGCGCAAGGCCGACTGGTCGCGCCGGCTGGTGCAGGAGAACCGGCTTTCGGTCGACGATCTGATCTGGCCGATCTTCGTCGTCGACGGCAAGAATGTGCGCGAGCCGATCGCCGCCATGCCCGACGTCTTCCGACTGTCGCTCGACCTTGCGGTCAAGGAGGCGGAGCGCGCGGCGAAGCTTGGTATTCCGGCGATCGCCACCTTCCCCAATGTCGAACTTTCCCTGCGCGACCAGACCGGCTCGCACATTCTCGATCCCGAAAACATCATCAACCGCGCCACCCGCGCCATCAAGCATGCGGTGCCGGAGATCGGCATCATCACCGACGCCGCGCTCGACCCGTTCACCAGCCACGGCCATGACGGCGTCTTGCGCGACGGCATCATCGTCAATGACGAGACGGTGGAACAGGTCACCGCAGCGGCTGTCATCCAGGCGGCGGCGGGCGCCGACATCATCGCGCCTTCGGATATGATGGACGGTCGCATCGGCGCCATCCGCGACGCACTCGACGCCAACGGTTTTCAAGACGTGGCGATCATGTCCTATGCGACGAAATTCGCTTCCGCCTTCTACGGTCCCTACCGCGAAGCGGTCGGCACCGCCGGCCTGCTCAAGGGCGACAAGATGACCTACTACATCGACCATGCCAATTCCGACGAAGCGGTGCGCGAGGCTGAACAGGACCTCGCCGAAGGCGCCGACATGCTGATGGTCAAGCCCGGCCTGCCCTATCTCGACATCATCCGCCGGCTGAAGGACGAGCTTCAGATGCCGACCTTCGCCTACCAGGTGTCTGGCGAATATTCGATGATCAAGGCCGCGGCCGCCAATGGCTGGATCGACGGCGAAAAGGCGATGCTTGAGAGCCTGCTTGCCTTCAAGCGCGCCGGCTGCGACGGCATCCTCACCTATTTCGCGCCGCAAGTGGCGGCGATGCTGAAGGGGTAGTCCCTTCCAGTCGCGCCAGCCGCTGGCCGACCGCGACGTCTCTACGCAAGACCCGATCGTCATTACACGAGCGACGGCATCATGCAGTAGTTGATCGCATCCCAGAAAAACCGCTTGCTTTTTGCAACCAGTATGATTAGAAACTAACTGCTTGCAAATCACCACCGGTTATGGAGGAGGCTTTCATGTCCAAGCTTCGTGTCAATGCTTTCACCCTGTCGCTCGACGGCTATGGCGCCGGGCCCGACCAGACTCTGACCAACCCGCTCGGTGTCGGCGGGGAGGCCCTGCACAAATGGATGATCGGTACCCGAACCTTCCGCAAGATGACCGGCAAGGATGGCGGTACCACGGACACGGACGAAGCTTTTACGGTGCGCAGCTTCGAGAATGTCGGCGCCTGGATCCTCGGCCGCAACATGTTCGGGCCGATCCGCGGTAATTGGCCTGACGAAAGCTGGAACGGCTGGTGGGGCGATAATCCGCCCTACCATGTGCCGGTCTTCGTGCTGACCCATCACAAGCGCGCGCCGATCGTCATGGAGGGCGGCACGACCTTCTATTTCGTCACCGACGGCATCCACGCGGCGCTCAAAGAGGCGAAATCCGCGGCTGACAGCAAGGATGTGCGGGTAGGCGGCGGCGTCGCCACCATCCGGCAGTATCTCCAGGAGAAGCTCATCGACGAGATGCACCTGGCGATCTCGCCGATGCTGCTCGGTTCCGGCGAGAATCTGTTTGCCGGGATCGATATGCTCAAGCTCGGCTATCGGTGCACCGAACAGGTTGCAACGCCTTTGGCCACGCATGTGGTTATCAAGCGCACTTAGCTCTCATTGCGGGGGCAGCCCCTCTACTCCGCGAAGGAATGCTGCTCGTATGGGTCTTGGCAGCGCGCCTCAATACTTCGCCGGCACGTAAAGCTCGCGCGGCAGCGTCTGGCGCTCATATTCGGGATTGAAGACGCGCTCGGGCAGCGTGATCTCCTCGTGCGGCACCTCCTCGTAAGGCACCTGCTGCAAGAGATGGTCGATGCAGTTCAGCCGCGCCCGTTTCTTGTCGTTGCCTTCGACGATGAACCAGGGCGCTTCCGGGATGTTGGTGCGGGCGAAGGTCTCTTCCTTGGCCTTGGTGTACTGTTCCCAGCGCACGCGCGACTGCAGATCCATGGGCGACAGCTTCCACTGCTTCATCGGATCGTGGATGCGCATCAGGAAGCGCATTTGCTGTTCCTCGTCGGTGATGGAGAACCAGTACTTCACCAGCGTAATGCCGGAACGCACCAGCATGCGCTCGAACTCCGGCACGTCGCGGAAGAATTCCTCCACCTGGTCCGACTCGGCAAAGCCCATCACCCGCTCGACGCCGGAGCGGTTGTACCAGGAGCGGTCGAACAGCACGATTTCGCCGCCCGCCGGCAGATGCGGGACATAGCGCTGGAAATACCATTGCGATTTCTCGCGCTCGGTCGGCGCGGGCAGTGCGACGACACGGCAGATGCGCGGGTTGAGCCGCTGGGTAATGCGCTTGATGACGCCGCCCTTGCCCGCGGAATCGCGGCCCTCGAAGACCACCACGACCTTCTTCTTGTGATAGGCCACCCAGGACTGCAGCTTGATCAGTTCGGACTGCAAGCTGATCAGGTCGCGAAAATACTGCATGCGATCGATCGATGGCGGATGCGCGTTCTTGTAGATCTTGGCGATCTCCAGCGACAGCGCGGGCTCCGACATTTCGAGCTCATAGTCTTCGTCGAGCGTGTCGGCGAGCTCGGCTTCAAGCCAGTCCTTGGCGGGAGAATTCTGTTTTAGCTCGGTCATTTGCGCTGCTCCGCTTGCAAGCCCTGTCGGGGTCATCTCCGGCGCCTCAAGCCCCTGCCCGCGGCCTGGAATGGAAACACCTTGAGCCGACTTCAATATAGGCCGGCAATGACGGTTTTATTGCAGTGACCGGTGCGCCTTCCGTCAAGGCCAATCGGCGAGATTGTAGTCGGCCAGCCCCGGCAGAGGGGCGACAAGCGGCGAGAATTGTCCTACAAATGCGCAGAGCTCGCCCGAGCCCGTTTTCAATCAAATCGCGAGGACCTGACATGGAATACCGCACCCTCGGCCGTTCCGGCTTGAAAGTTTCGACGCTGACAATGGGCACCATGACCTTCGGCGGCGCCGGCGCATTCGCGGCGGTCGGCAAGACCGATCTCGCGGAAGCAAAGCGAATGATCGACATGTGCATCGATGCAGGCATCAACCTCATCGACACCGCCAATGTCTATTCGAACGGAATTTCGGAAGAGATCATCGGCGAGGCGCTCGGCGGCAAGCGCAAGGCCGACGTGCTGGTCGCGTCCAAGGCGCGCATGCGCATCGGCAACGGCCCCAACGACGAAGGCCTGTCGCGCCATCACCTGATCCGCGAATGCGAGAGGAGTCTGGAGCGGCTCAAGACCGATGTCATCGACATCTACTTCCTGCACGAGTGGGACGGTGTGACGCCGCTGGAGGAAACCATGGCCGCCCTCGACACCTTGGTCGGCCAGGGCAAGGTCCGCTATGTCGGCTGTTCCAATTATTCCGGCTGGCAGGTGATGAAGGCGCTCGGCATCAGCGACAGAAGCCACCAGCCGCGCTTCGTCACCCAGCAGATCCACTACACGCTCGAAGCGCGCGAGGCCGAATACGAGCTGTTGCCGATCTCGGTCGACCAGGGCCTCGGCGTGCTGGTGTGGAGCCCGCTCGCCGGCGGATTGCTGTCCGGCAAATACCATCGCGACAGCCCCACCGCCCGCCAGCTCGGTGGCTGGTCGGAACCGCCGATCCGCGACGAGGATCGTCTGTGGCGGATCGTCGACGTGCTCAACGAGATCGGCAAGGCTCGCGGCGTCTCGGCCGCGCAGGTCGCGCTTGCCTGGCTGCTCGGCCGCCCCGCCGTCGCTTCGCTGGTGATCGGCGCACGCAGCGAAACACAGCTCAAGGACAATATCGCCGCCGCCAGCCTGACGCTGTCCTTCGACGAGCGCCATCGTCTCGACGCCGTTAGCAGGCCGCCGGTGCTCTATCCCTACTGGCATCAGCAGTTCACCGCCAAGGAGCGCTTCGGCCCGGCCGATCTGGTTCTCGACCGCAGCGGCCTCTGACAACGCCTCACGGTGAGCCTCGTCTAGCCCGAGATAAAGCGCCAGACCTCGGCGTCGGGCTCGACCTGGCCGCTGAGCACGAAGTATTTGTAGAGCACGAGCAGGGAAATCGCCTGCTCGGCCCGCTCGTTGCAGAATTTGCGGCAATAGGCGTTGGCCGCGCCAATGATGCGTTCGGCCTCGGCCGGATGCCGTTCGAAATGACGCACCTTGTCGGCAAGGTCGGCAAAATCCGGCTCGAGCGGCACATAGTGGACGTTGGCCTCGATCTGCTCCTCAGCGAACCAGGTCTCGTATGTCGGCGGCGGCATCAGGCACAGCGAGTTCGAGCTCATGATCCATTTGAGGTTGGTCGCCACGTCGTTGCCTTCGAGCGAAACGATGTAGCGGTAGTGCCGCTGCTGCTCGATGGTGAGATAGGGCTTGCGGAATTGTTCCGCCGCTGTCCGTTTGGGTGTACCGACGTCGCAGAAAGACAGGTTGCGGGTGGCCTCGAGAAACACGGTCCGTATCGGATTGTTGAGTTCGCCGCGCCAGACCACGGCCGGACGCTTGTCTATGAAACGCGTCCTGTCGGCCGGCATGTGGAAGTGGCGGAATTTGTCGAGCTTCATCAGGACGGCGTTTGTGTTGTCGTCGTTGATCGGTCGATCCTTCACGACCGCCGGCATGTTGGGCACGTTGATGACATCGCCGAATTCCACATCGATGAGCAGTCCGGGATCGAAGTAGCGCGCAAACTCCTTCAGGTCGTAGTAGTACATGCTCGGCGAAAACGGCAGCCGGCTGACAGGCACCGCAGCCGGGCTCGGCACGAAGGCGTGCTGCAGCTTGTTGTAGTAATTCAGCCGCTCGCGGACCGCGGCGTCCGAGAGCCTGACCTGGTCAAGCCAGCCGGTGAGCCTGCGACGGAACAGTGCCTGCGGCACGATATCGCGCGCGGCATTGCGTGCGTAATAGAACACCTTTACCGCGTTGCGCAGAGCTGTGGCCATCGGTCACTTGATCAAAACAAAAAGGGCGGCTCCAACAAATCTCGGCCCCCCGGTTCTCTCCTACACCATTGTGCCACGCATCTTGCAAGCCCGGAACCGTGCAGGAGCAAACTGCCGGCACCATCGCTTCAGCTGTTGTGTTTGCCGACCAATGCTCCTAGGCAGGGTCAGGAGCCTCCGGGCATACGAAAGGGAACCGATATGGCGCGAGCACCGAATTACGGACAGGAACGCAAGGAGCGTGACCGCCAGAAGGCCGCCAAGAAGGCCGAAAAGCTGGCGGCCAAGGTCGCGGCAAAGGAACGCGAAAAGCCTGAGGACCGGACCAGCGTTGAAGCCGAGGCGGAAACCGCAGAGTAGCAAAGCACCCGAGCGGGATGCCGCTCAAGATTCAGCTGTGTTCAGGCCGGCGCCTTGTCGCTGACGAAGACGTTCACTTCGCGCGCAGCGGCAATGAAGGCGCGCCTTGCGTTCATGGCCGGCTTGTCGCCGGCCAGCGCATCATGACAGGCCTGCAGCGCTTCGCGATGCTTGGGACTGCGCTTGCCCGGCCAGCTGTTGAGCAGATAATCGGAAGCCTCACGCGCCGAACGCAAGAGCTGATTGGGTCCGGCCGTGGCCGACTTGACGGTCACGGGTGTTTCAAATCGGTTGTTTTCCATCGCCGCTCTTACGCCATCGGCGGCGGCGAAGCGAGACCGAATGTGCGTTTCATCGTCGGGTGCCGGCTTTTCACGCGGCGACGACGGCGAAGCCCCTGGCGCGCAGGCCACGCCGGTCGTTGTGAAGCGATGTCACCAGACGGTCGCGGCTGCCGATGATGTGGGCCGAGAGCAGCCGCGCCGCCTCATCCGCGTTGCCGGCGCGCACCGCCGCCAGGATGGAATGGTGCTCCGTCCAGGCGCGGCCTAGGGCTGCCTCGTCGCGAACCTCCAGCCAACGGGCGCGCGACAGCCGCGTCATGGCATCGCGCACCGCCCTGAACAGGAAGTCGTTGCCGGACAGGCGCGCCAGCTCGATATGAAAATCCATGCCGACGCTGTGCCATTCCTCGCGCGGGGTGTCGTCATCGCAAGAATCGAGCATCGCCTCGATGTCGTCGATGACGCTCCTGTCGCTTAGCGCACAGGTCAGCCGCACCGCAGCGACCTCGACCGCTTCGCGATAGACCGCGATCTGCTCCAGCTCGGCCAGATTGATCGGCGAGACCGTCCAGCCGCGCCCATCGCGGCAGATCAGGCCTTCGGTCTCCAGACGCAGCAATGCCGCCCTGACCGGCGTGCGCGAGGCGCCGAACCGGCTTTCGATCCAGCGCTCGGTCAGCCGCTCGCCCGGCCCGATCTCGAGGTCGAGGATCATCTCGCGCAATTGTCGTTCGACGCTCTGCATCTGCGACATGGTGGTTCCGTTCGTATCGGCCGCATTGACAGCGACGGGGCTGGGGTTCATGACGAATACCAGCTTGGTATCCCAAATTGGTATCCGCAACAAGGGCGATACCCGGGCAGGACAGGACATGGCGCAGGACGGCACAGAACAAAGCACCTACAACGTCCACTGGCGGCGCAATCTCACCGTGTGCTTTGCAGGCTCGTTCAGCACGCTCATCGCCATGACATTGCTGCTGCCTTTCCTGCCGCTCTATGTCGAGCAACTGGGTGCAGAGGGCCACGCAGCGATCGTGCAATGGTCCGGCATCGCCTATGGCGCGACCTTCCTTGCCGCGGCACTTGTCGCGCCGCTGTGGGGTCGGCTCGGCGACCGCTACGGCCGCAAATTGATGCTGGTGCGCGCCAGCTTCGGCATGGCCATCTGCATGTCGCTGACCGGCATGGTCGAGACGGTCTGGCAACTGGTGCTGCTGCGCCTGCTGATCGGCTTTGCCGGCGGCTATTCCTCGGGTTCGACCATCCTGGTCGCCATGCAGACGCCGAAGGATCGCTCCGGCTGGGCGCTCGGCGTGATGTCGTCCGGCATCACCGCAGGCGGCCTGGTCGGCCCGTTGCTTGGCGGCGCGCTGCCGCCGCTGATCGGCATCCGCGCCACCTTCCTGATGTCGGGCGGCGTCATCTTCCTTGCCTTCCTGGCGACGACTTTTCTCATCAAGGAGAACCCTCGCCCGCTGGCTGCCAAGAACTCATCGACGGCGAAACCGCAGAGCGGCTGGTCGCAGATCCCCGACAAGCGTCCCGTCGTCGCCATGCTGGCGACCGGCATGCTGCTCGCCTTCGCCACCATGTCGATCGAGCCGATCATCACCGTCTATGTGCAGCAGCTGATCGAGGACCAGAGCCGGGTGACGATGGTTGCCGGCGTCGTCATGTCTGCAGCAGCATTCGGCGCCATCTTGTCGGCCTCGTGGATGGGCAAGCTTGCCGACCGCATCGGCCACTGGAACGTCGTCGTTGCAGCACTTGCCGTCTCGGCCCTGCTGCTCATTCCGCAGGCCTTCGTCACCGAGGGCTGGCAGCTTATCGGCCTGCGCTTCCTGATGGGGCTGGCACTGGGTGGCCTGCTGCCCTGCATCACCAGCGTCATCCGCCACAATGTTCCCGATGGCGTCGGCGGCAATGTGCTGGGCCTGTCGATCTCGGCGCAATATGTCGGCCAGGTCGTGGGGCCGCTGCTCGGCGGCTTCGCCGGCGGCCATTTCGGCATGCGCTCGGTGTTTCTCGGCACGTCGATGCTGATGGCAGGTGGCGCGGCCTACAACTGGATTGTCCAGTCGCGACGCACGCGCAACATGCTGGCGCAAGCCGGCAAATCCTGACACGGCTCGGCATTCCCGGTTTGAATTGTCAGGCGCCACCTTTTGCGGATAATCCCGCCCCATGAACGGCAGCCTGAAGGACTGGGCACGCACGATCAAGCTGGACGTGCACGCGATCTACCTCGCAGCCGGCGATCCCCGCACCCCATGGTATGCGAAGGTGCTGGCGCTGTGTGTCGCCGGATATGCGCTGTCACCAATAGACCTGATTCCCGACTTCATACCGGTCCTGGGATATCTCGATGACGTGATCATCGTGCCGCTCGGCATTCTGGCCGTGCTGAAAATGATCCCACCAGAGGTCATGGCAGAACATCGAGCCGCCGCCGCGCTCGCGGCACAGCGCCCGGTATATCGAACCGCCGCCGTCGTGATCGCCTGCGTCTGGGGCGCATTCGCCGCACTGGCTGCGTGGCTCGGCTATCGCTACTTCACCGACTGAGTTCTGGGCACTATCCACGTCCAGGTTTCTCAACACCGCATTCGTCGTTTGACAATTCACGGAGGCACCATGGACATAACTGAACAACCGGCAGGCAACAGCAGCCGCCTCCTCGTGCTGGCTGGCGGCCTCTGCGGCGCGGCGGGCGTGGTGCTGTCAGCCGCTGAAGCGCATCTGGGCGGCGCCTTCGTCAGCACTGCCGCGTCCTTCTTTTTGATGCATGCACCGGTCTTTCTCGCCGTCGGCCTTATCGGCGCAGGCCGGGTGCTGCGTGTCGCGAGCCTGATCCTGCTTGTCGGGCTGGTGCTTTTCTGCGGCGATCTTCTCGCCCGCGATTTCCTGGGGTCGCGACTGTTTCCGATGTCGGCGCCGATCGGCGGTACCTTGCTCATCGCCGGCTGGCTGGCGATCGCCGGCTCGGCGCTGCTGCGCCCTCGCCCCTGAGCCAGAGGCGCGAAAGCTCAGTCCTGCCGGCGTTCACGCCTGGCCAGCAATTCGCGGCCGCGCGCGGCCGGTCCTGTCGGGCGCCGCCGCTCAGGCCGGTCGGAAGCCGGCGAGATGCCCCAATAGTTGCGGTAGATGTCCTCGAACAGATGGCTGATCGGGTGCATAGCTTGGTCTCCTTTCCAATATTGAATCGATCCAATCGGCAGCCGAAAAACGGCAGCCTGCTTAGCCGCGCTTGCGTTCCACGAGCAATCGCAGGTCGCGCTTCCAGGTGCTGGTGGTGCCACGGCGCTTTTCGGTCCTGGCGACCGAGGCGAGACCCCAATCGTTGCGGTAGATGTCTTCGAACAGGTAATTGACGGGATGCATGGCACCCTCCTCTCGGTTTGCCCAATCAAATGTGATTGGATCGATTCAAAAATAGGCTTCGGTGCGCCAATGTCAAGCAAAAATTTGAATCGATCCAACGAAAGTGCTAGATAGGGTGAGGAGGCAGCAAAAATGGCATCACTCATCACAGGCAACACAAGACCGGTCCGGCTGGCCGACATAGCCAAGGCCGCGGGCGTATCGCATGGCACCGCCTCCAATGTCTTCAGCCGACCCGAGATCGTGCGCGAGGAAGTGCGCGAGCGGGTCAAGGCGGCGGCGGAAGCGATGGGCTATGCCGGTCCCGACCCCAAAGGCCGCCTGCTGCGCGCCGGCAAGGTCAATGCGATCGGCGTCGCCTCGACCGAGCCCCTTTCCTACTTCTTCGACGATCCGTTTGCGCGCGTCATGATGGCAGGCATCTCCGAGGCCTGCGATGCCACCGGTGCTGGAATTGCTCTTGTGTCGGCTGGCAACAAGGAGAAGCTTGCCTGGAATATCCAAAGCGCGCTGGTCGATGGTTTCATCCTGTTTTGCATCGACGGCGGCCCGCGCCTGGTCGAGCTGACGCGCGAGCGCAAGCTGCCCTTCGTCGCGCTCGAGCTCGGCTTCGAGGACGACACGGTTTCGGCCATCGGCGTCGACAATGTCGCCGGCGCCCGCCTTGCCGCGCGCCATCTCTGCGAGCTTGGCCATCGCCGCTTCGCCGTGCTGTCGCTGCAGTTCGCCGATGACAGAACCGGTCTTGTTTCGCCCGAGCAAATCGAGGCCGCGGTCTATACCGGAACACGCGACCGCCTCACCGGCTATTTCGAGGAGCTCTCCCGCTTCGGCGTCGACACCGCCAAGGTGCCGGTCTACGAGACCGAAAACGAAGAAGTCAGCACCAGGGCTGGCCTCGAAACGATTTTCGCCGGCGCCGAGCCGCCCACCGCCATTCTGGCGATGTCGGACCGAATCGCCATGGTCGCGATCGAATGGCTGGCCGAGCGCGGCATGAAGGTTCCCGGCGATGTCTCCATCATCGGCTTCGACGGCGTGCCGGATGGCGCGCTGTGCGATCCGCCGCTGACCACCATCGCCCAGCCCATCATCGAGATCGGCCGTCGTGCCGCGCGCATGATCCTCGATTTCGACGGTGCGGTGCGGCGCGAGACGCTCGATGTCGAGATGGTCGTCAGGGCATCGTCCGGACCTCCGCCCCCCGGCAACTGAAACTGTCCCCTGCTGTCAACGATTGACCATTGTTGCCGGCTGCACGCCGAAGGATGCCCTGGCGGGCGCATCGCTGCGAGCCGACTTCTTGCCTGACGAGCCGATGCCCGAAAGCCATTCGAGATAGAAGGCGAGTGCGAACTGCATGGCGATGCCGGCCGCGATCAGCAGGGTGTCATAGGCAAGGCCACCAGGATTAATCAGCTTCATCACCTGCGCCACCATCGCGATCACCGTACCGGCAATGAAGACCGGCAGCGACCGTTTGCCCAGTATGGCCAGCGGATGGTCGGGCGCGGTGCGGAACAGATTCGAGACGGCCGGAATGGCCACGATCAGGTAGCTGACCGCAAGGATGTGCAGCAGCCGCGGCAGCGACAGGAACGTCTTGTCGAAACCGCTCAGCACCACCGGCAGGTCCAGCCACGACACGTGCCCCCAAAGCGGGCTGTGCACCCAGATGAGCGCCCCGGCGACATAGGTTGCGGCAACACCGATCAGCCAGCGATTGACCGGAATTGTGCCGCCGCGCCTGACATGCAGCATGGCCGCCAGGCCGATGTTGAACAGGAACTGCCAGGACAGCGGATTGAGGAACCAGAAACCGGGCTCGGGATAGTTGGGCGGCGCGATCTGGTAAATGCCGGCAAGCAGCCAAAGCACTCCAGACACGGCGAGCGCAGCCAAGGGCCTGTAGCTGACGAAGAGCAGGAACAGCGGTGCCAGCAACAGCAGCACCGCATAGACCGGCAGGATATTGTTGTAGCCGAGCTGATGGCCGAGCGTGACGATGCCGACGAGTACTTCCGGCGTGTTCTTCATGAGCGGCTCGATGTTGATCAGCTTCAGCAGTTCCGGGCGTTTGGCAAACACCGCCGCCGCGCAGAACATGGCCATCACCACCATCGTCGTGACGATGTGGGCGGTATAGAGGACACCTGCCCGGCGCCACATCTTGAGCGTCGCGAGCAGCCGGCCTCCCGGCTGGAATTTGCCGCCATAGGCAAGCGCGACCGACATGCCGGAAATCAGCACGAAGGCTTCCGCCGCGTCCGAAAAGCCGAGATTCTTGTAGGTCAGGGTTTCAAAGACGGTGCCTGGCACATGGTCGATGAAAATGGTGAGCAGCGCGAGAGCGCGAAACACATCGATGCGCGTGTCGCGCTCCGGGATACGCACACTGCGATCCGGCAAAATCTGGGTGGTCATCGACAAAAGGCCTCAAAGGGAGAGCAGAGGATGCTCTCGTTGTTCACACCAGCAATGCGACCGCCCGGCGCATCGCTTCGATTCCTCCCGCAGGAGCATATCCGCGAAGAAACGGACTGAAATGCGCCCGGTTCAATCAACTTTCGCGGAGCAAGAAAATATTCCGTTTTGAAGCCGGCAAACCAACAGAACGGCCATGGAATCAATAGGATATAAGCATGTCCGAATATACCGACGAGAGCAGCATCCTGCACCGCGATCTGGCCTTCCCCTACCGCCTCTTCAGGCCAGCAGACGCAAGCGGCGAATGCCTGTTCCTGCTGCACGGTTCCGGCGTTGACGAGACGACATTGGTGCCGCTGGCGAGGCAGATCGCGCCCAAAGCCACCCTTGTCGCGGCGCGTGGCGGCATCGCCCAGGAAGACGGCTTCCGCTGGTTCGAACGGATCACGCCGACCAGCTTCGAGCAGAGGAGCATTCGCACCGAAACGGCCGCCTTTGCCACGTTCGTCGCGGAGTTGGCGAAGCGCCATGGGCTCGATCTCGCGCGGGTGACTTTCCTCGGCTATTCGAACGGCGGCAATCTGGTTTCGAGCTTGATGCTGCTGCATCCCGGGCTTGTCGAGCGCGCGGCACTGCTCAGGCCTATGCCGGTCCTGGACGAGGTGCCTGCGACCGACCTGACCGGCACGAGCGCGTTGATCATCGCTGGCGCGGCCGACCTCACCTACGCGCCCTTCGCGCCGGAGCTGGTCACCCTGCTCAGCCGGCACGGCGCCGAGGTCGATGCCCGGATTGTCCCATCCGGCCATGAATTCGGCGATCTGGACGCCGCAATTGTCAGGCAATGGCTGGGCGGCAAGACAATCGCGGTCTCGCCGGCAAGCTAGCGGTACGGGATCTACCCCTGCCCCATCCTGTTCCAGGCATCCAGCCCGGCGATCTTGTAGGCTTCGGCCAGCGTCGGATAGTTGAAGGTGTTATTGACGAAGAAGTCGACGGTGCCGCCGAGATTGATCACTGCCTGGCCGATATGGATCAACTCGGTTGCGCCCTCACCGACGATGTGGGCGCCGAGCAGCCGGCGCGTTTCGACCGAGAACAGAAGTTTCAGGAAGCCGGTGTTAACGCCCATGATGTGGCCGCGCGAGGTCTCGCGAAAACGCGCCACGCCGACCTCGTAGGCGGCACCGCTCTCGCGCACCTGCTCCTCCGACTGGCCGACGGTGGAGATTTCCGGCACGGCGTAGATGCCGTAGGGAAAGGTTTCGGGCGGCGGCGGCAACGCCACGCCGAAGGCATGGCAGGCAGCCACCCTGCCCTGCTCCATCGAGGTCGAGGCCAGGCTCGGGAAGCCGATGACGTCGCCGGTGGCATAGATGTTCGGAGCACTGGTCTGGAAGGTTTCCGGATCGACCTTGATGCGGCCCCGGGAGTCGGCCTCGATGCCGACCACATCCAGCCCGAGGCTGCCGAGATTGCCGCTGCGGCCAGCGGCATAGAGCACGATCTCCGAGCGGATGGTGCGGCCATCGGCGAGCGTCACCTCCGCGTAATCTGGCTTGGAGGCGATTTCCTTGACCGTGCTGCCCAGCCGGATGGTCATGCCGCGGTCGCGCATCTGATGGATGAAATCATCGACGATTTCGCGGTCGACGAAATCGAGGATGGTGTTGCGCGGCTCGACCAGCGTCACCGGCACGTCGAGTGCCGAAAAGATCGTCGCGTATTCGACACCGATGACGCCGGCGCCGATCACCGTCAGCGTGCGTGGCAATCGGCCGAGTTCCAGCATTTCGTCACTGTCGAAGATACGGGTCTGGTCGAACGGCACGTCGCGCGGCCGGTGCGGCCTCGTGCCGACCGCGATCAGCGCATTGGCGAAGCCGACCTCGCTGTAGTCGCCATTGTCGCTCGTCAGGCTGACCTTGTTGGGGCCGAGGAATTTCGCCGTGGCGCGCACGCTCTTGACGGCGTTGCGCATGAACTGGTGCTGCAGCACCTCGACCTCGTGGTCGAGCGTCTTGTGCAGGCGCTCGACCAGATCGCCGATGGAAATGTCCTGCTTGACCCGGTAGCCGCGGCCGTAGAAGCCGCGCTCGCGCCAGCCGGACAGGTTGAGCACCGTCTCGCGCAGCGTCTTCGACGGGATGGTGCCGGTGTGCACGGACACCCCGCCGAGGCGCCGGCCCCTGTCGACCACCAGCACGGATTTGCCGAGCTTGGCCGACTGCACGGCGGCACGGCGCCCGGAAGGGCCGCTGCCGATGACCAGCATGTCGTAGTCCATATTGCCCCGTCCCCTCGCCCTTGTGCCCCGGGCGCTCTTTGTTGCGCCGCAACAAGCTAACGCCATCCGCGCCGCGAATTCAACCGATTCGGAGGGTGTCGGCGAAGCCTGCATCGGATGCCGGGTGAAAGGCCCAATCTTGATTCCGCCGCAGGTCTTCACCATTTCATCAGCAGTGTGCCCGCACCCTATTGCGGACCAGCTAACGAGGATATGACATGAACGCGCGCGTTCTCGACGGCGAAATCATCACCAGCAGGCTCGATGATGTCAGGGCCTATGACGGCGTGCGCACGCGGCGCATCCTGGCCTTCATCATCGACTATTGCATCGTCGCGCTGCTCACCATCCCGTTCGCGATCCTGGTGTTCCTGCTCGGGGTGCTGACGCTCGGTCTCGGCTGGATGCTGTTTTCCGTGCTCGTGCCGGCGGTCGCAATCCTCTACATCTGGAACACGCTGGGCGGCCGCGACCAAGCCACGACCGGCATGAAGATGATGGGCATCCGGCTCGACCGCCTCGACGGCACCCGCATCGACGGGCTGACCGCCGTCGTGCATTCGGTGCTGTTCTGGGCCGCCAACGTCATTCTGACCCCGCTGGTTCTGCTGGTGACGCTGTTTTCCGACCGCAAGCGCACGCTGCACGACCTGCTGCTCGGAACCGTGGTCAGCCGCAACGACCGTTGAAACAGGTTTTCGAGGGGCTGCGCGGGCGCTTATGCGCAAATATGAAGGCTTTCGATCGGCCGACGCCTCACAATCCTGTTGAATTTTTCGCCGACCGGGCCAAAGGTAAGGCGATTCGCAGGAGTGTTTCCTAGACTCTATGACGCAGCACCCGACCCAGTCGCCGCAGTTCTTCCTGACCGCGCCGTCGCCGTGCCCGTATCTCGAGGGCCAGTTCGAGCGCAAGGTGTTCACGCATCTGGTCGGCGACAAGGCGCCGGAGATGAACGACCTGCTGACGCAAGGCGGTTTCCGGCGCTCGCAGAACATTGCCTACAGGCCGGCCTGCGAAACCTGCCGCGCCTGTGTTTCGGTGCGCATCCTGGCGCAGGAATTTACCGCCAGCCGCAACATGAAGCGGGTTATCCAGCACAATGCCGATCTCATCGGCGCCATGCACGACGCGCAGCCCTCCACCGAGCAGTATTCGCTGTTTCGCGCCTATCTCGACGCTCGGCACCGCCGCGGCGGCATGTCCGACATGACGGTGCTGGACTACGCCATGATGGTCGAGGACACGCATGTCGACACGAAGATCATCGAATACCGGCGGCGCGGCCCCGACACCTTCATCACCGGCAAGGGCCAGGGCGAGCTGATCGCGGTGGCGCTCACCGACAAGATGGCCGACGGCCTGTCGATGGTCTATTCCTACTTCAATCCTGATTTCGAGGACCGCTCGCTGGGCACCTTCATGATCCTCGACCACATCGCTCGGGCCAGGGCGATGGGGCTGCCCCATGTCTATCTCGGTTACTGGGTCAACGGCTCGCGCAAGATGAATTATAAGATGCGCTTCATGCCGCAGGAGCATCTCGGTCCGAAGGGCTGGGAACGCTACGACCACGAAGCGGTTTCGCGCTGACCCTTTCTTCCGCCGTTCATCCCTAAACTGCTTCAAGGAGGAGGACGCTGGTCTTCCGGCCGCGTGGCTGGAAGACAGGTGACGGGCCGATATTGCGGCCTGCCTCCCATTCATCGCGAGACCGGCATGTCATCCCACCACGATCATCAGAAGGGCCTCCTCATCACCGCCATCGGCGGACTGACACTTACCGTCGACATCCCGCTGATCCGGCTCGCCGACGGCAGCCCATGGACCATCATGATGCTGCGCAACGCCACGACCTTGGCCGCCGCTCTGGTAGTCTGGGCCGTCTGGCGTGCGCTGAGCAGGAACGCGCCACAGCTCATCCCGGGCTGGTCAGGGTTGGCAGTCGCCATATGCTACGGCCTGACCGGCATCACCTTCATCACCGCCGTCTTCCACACCTCGACCGCCAATCTGGTCTTCATCCTCGCCTTCAGCACCGTGTTCGCGGCGCTCTTGTCCTGGTTGTTCCTGCGGGAGCGGCCGCGACTGGTGACGCTCGTGACGATGCTGGTCATGATCCTTGGCGTGCTGATCATCGTCGGCGGTTCGGTCGGCACCGGGCACCTGTTCGGCGATTTCATGGCGCTCTGCTCGGCCTTCTTCGTCGCTCTCGCCATCACCATCTCGAGCGCCAGCGGCAAGGACATGGGCTTCACTTCGCTTGTCGGCGTCGTCCTACCCCTGGCGGTTTCCGCTTTCATGGTCTCGGGCGAAGGCTTTCACGTCAACGCGCCATGGTGGATCATCTTCAACGGCGCCGTGGTCATGCCGATCTCGTTCTTCTGCCTTGCCAACGGACCGAAATACATTTCGGGACCGGAGGTGGCGATGTTCTATCTGCTGGAAACCGTGCTGGCGCCGGTCTGGGTGTGGATGATCTTTGCGGAAACACCGTCGCGCAACAGCCTGATCGGCGGCATCATCCTGATCGCCGCGCTGGTCGCCCACTCACTGTGGCAGCTGCATGAAGGACGCAAGCGCCGCGCCGCGCTCGCCGTCAGTCACCCGGCTTGACTCTTTTTCGGCACGCCGTGCTCGGCGGCGATCTCGATCTGCGGCGGATGATCGTCCAGTTCCTCTGGCGCGGCAGGAGCGGCCTCGTCCATCAGCTCGACCTCGCGCAGCCATTCGCGCCAGATCGCGACCAGCAGCGCCATCAGCACCGGACCGATGAACAGGCCGAGGAAGCCCATCGTCTTGACGCCGCCGATCAGGCCGAAAAAGGTCGGCAGGAAGGGTAGCTTGATCGGCCCGCCGACCAGCTTCGGGCGCAGCGTCTTGTCGACGATGAAGAGTTCGACCGCGCCCCAGATGAACAGCGCGAACCCCGCCACCGGCGAGCCGCTGGCGGCGAGATAGATCGAGACAAGCGTGAAGGACAGCGGTGCGCCGCCGGGGATCAGTGCCATAACGCCGGTCAAGGCGCCGAGCGTCACCGGCGACGGCACGCCGGCCAGCCAGTAGGCGATGCCCAGCACCAGTCCCTCGCCGATGGCGATGATGGTCATGCCGGTCACGGTCGAGGAGATCGTCGCCGGCACAACCCGCGAAATCCGCTCCCATCTCATCGGCAGGATGCGCTCGCCGAGGCGGTCGACCTGGCCGGCGAAATGCTCGCCATCGCGATAGGCGAAGAACAGCGCGATCATCATGAACAGCAGCGTCAGCAACAGGCCGAAGGCACTGCCGCCGGCCGCCAGCACGCCACGATAGATGCTACCGATGTTGGCGCCGCTGACCAGTTGGATCAGTTCGCCGATGCCGCCGGGATGGCCAAAATTGGTCGTCCATTGCTCGTTCAGCCACTCGCCGACGATTGGCATTGTGGCGATCCAATGCGGTGTCACCGCACCGTGCCGGTTGGTCTCGATCGCCCAGGCGACCCATTCGCGGACCTCGTTGATGGCGTAGGTGCCGGCGAGCGCGATCGGCACCACCAGGAAGGTCAGGATAAACAGGATCGCGAAAGTCGCGGCGATGGTACGGTTGTCGCCGACGGCGGCAAGCAGCCGCCGGTAGAGCGGCCAACTGGCGAAGGCGATGACCAGTGCTGCCAGCACCGGAAACAGGAAACCGTGGAAGAAGTAGACGCCGGCGGCGACAATCAGCACCAAAAGCCAGCGCGCCGCCGACAGCGGCGGAATGACGGCGGATCTCACCGGCGCCGACAGTCCGAACAGGCGCTGCTGCCGCTCCGGTTTCTGGATCTCAGACCGCTTCAAACCCTGTGCCTCTCCCCGTCCGACAATAATCATGCACCATGATAGTGCAGCAATCGTGACGATAGTCCAAATGATTAGGGAACTCCCCCTCGAGGGGGAGATGGCCGGCAGGCCAGAGGGGGTCGCCGCGCGTCGAGCGCCAGCCTCGTCTGTCCGCGCTAAGGAGGTCGCGTCAGGACGTACCGACCCCCCTGTGTCGCCTTCGGCGACATCTCCCCCTCGAGGGGGGATTACCCGAACTTGCCAGTCCTCGGGAATCCCTTCGGCACCATGCGGCCGGCGGAGGCGCGCGAGCCGATCCACTCCACCAGTTCCTCGCGCGACTTGATGAAGGTGCGGTCGGCCGAATCCTGCCAGGACAGGCCGCTTTCGAGTGTGAAGGTTTTCAGGTCTAGAACGCCGCCGTCCTTGTATTTCTGCAGGCGAACGCCCTTGCCGCGGCCCATTTCCGGGATCTCGGCCAGCGGGAAGACCAGCATCTTGCGGTTCTCGCCGACGATGGCGAGATGGTCGCCGGTGACCGGCAGGCAGCGCTTGGCTTCGTCCGGCGCCTTGACGTTCATCACCTGCTTGCCCTTGCGGGTGTTGGCGACGACCTCCTCCTCCGGCACGACAAAGCCGTTGGCGTCGTAGGACACCAGAAGCAGCTTGCGCTTGGGATCGTGGATGAAGGCTGTGACGATGTCCTGGTCGTTGTCCATGTCGACAATGATGCGGATCGGTTCGCCATGGCCGCGCCCGCCAGGCAGCCGGTCGGCACCGATCGTGTAGAACTTGCCGCCGGTGGTGAAGACCAGGATCTTGTCCGTGGTCTGGGCATGGAAGGCGAGCTTGAGGCTGTCGCCCTCCTTGAAGGTGAGCGTCGAGTGGTCGCTCAGATGACCTTTCATCGCCCGCAGCCAGCCCTTTTCCGAGACGACCACGGTGACCGGCTCGCGCTCGATCATGGCATGCGCGATGTCGGTCAGGTCATGCTCGGGCGCATCGGCGAACTGGGTCCGGCGCTTGCCGAGTTCGGTCTCCGGTCCGAACTTGTCGCGAATGCTGGTGACTTCCCACTTGATCATCGCCCATTGCTTGGCGTTCGACGCCAGCAGTGCTTCGATCTGCTTCTTCTCGGCGGTGAGGCCGTCGAATTCCTTGCGGATCTCGATCTCCTCCAGCTTGCGCAAGGCGCGCAGGCGCATGTTGAGGATGGCTTCGGCCTGGGTGTCGGTGAACGACCAGCGGGCCATCATCACCTGCTTGGGCTCATCCTCCTCGCGGATGATCCTGATCACCTCGTCGATGTTGAGATAGGCGATCAAATAGCCGGCGAGGATTTCCAGCCGCCTTTCGATCTCGCCCAGCCGATGCTTCGAGCGGCGGATGAGCACGTCGCGGCGATGCTCCAGCCACTCCTTGAGCACGCCCTTCAGCGACAGCACGTTCGGCACCTTGCCGCGCGACAGAACGTTCATGTTGAGCGGGAAGCGGCTTTCGAGCTCGGTCAGCTTGAACAGGGATTCCATCAATATGCCCGGATCGACCGAACGGCTCTTCGGCACCAGCACGACGCGGATGTCCTCGGCACTCTCGTCGCGAATATCCTCCAGCAGCGGCAATTTGCGCGCCATCAGAAGCTCGGCGATCTTCTCGATCAGCCGGGCCTTCTGGACGCCATAGGGGATTTCGGTGACGACGATGCTCCAGGTGCCCCTGCCCTGGTCCTCCTGGCTCCATTTCGCCCGAACGCGAAAACCGCCGCGGCCGGTCTCGTAGGCTTCGAGGATCGAGGCGCGACTGTCGACGATGATGCCGCCGGTCGGGAAATCCGGCCCCTGGACGAAATCCATCAGCGCCGTCACCGGCGCGTCCGGATGCTCGATCAGATGCAGTGCGGCGTCGCAAAGCTCGGCGGCGTTGTGCGGTGGGATCGAGGTCGCCATGCCGACCGCAATGCCGGACGAGCCGTTGGCCAGCAGGTTCGGGAAGGCGCCGGGCAGCACGACCGGCTCTTCGTCCTCCTCGTTGTAGGTTGGCCGGTAGTCGACTGCGTCCTCGGTGATGCCGGCGAGCAGCTCGGTCGCCACATCGGTCATGCGCGCTTCGGTGTAACGCATGGCGGCGGCGTTATCGCCGTCGATATTGCCGAAATTGCCCTGCCCGTCGACCAGCGGATAGCGCATCGAGAAATCCTGCGCCAACCTGACCAGTGCGTCATAGATCGACTGGTCGCCATGCGGGTGGAACTTGCCCATCACCTCGCCGACGATACGGGCGCATTTGGCGAACCCCTGGTCGGGATTGAGCCTGAGCAGCCGCATGGCATGCATGATGCGGCGGTGCACGGGTTTCAGCCCGTCGCGCACGTCCGGCAACGCCCGATGCATGATGGTCGACAGCGCATAAGCGAGATAGCGCTCTTCCAGCGCCTTCTTCAGATCGACCGGTTCGACGTGGTCACCGCCGCCATCTTGAGGCGGCAAAAGCCTTTTTCCCATGGGGCTGCACTAGCCGAGCGGGTGATTCGCGGCAAGACGCGGGTGTGGGAATCCGCACTTCGTAAGGCCTTGGGGCGGCAATTAGGGGCGAAGCCCGGGCGGCGGCGGCACGTCAAATCCTCCACAGGGGTGTGATGGACTTCACGGAATTGCCGGCGCGGCCACGTCTATGTGCAACAGCATCGGAAGCGGTGCCGGCACCGGCCAACATCAATCTGTTACAAGCCCTGTCTAAGGCATGACGCGATGACGCATGGAAATCCGATCTTCATGACAAATTCACCGCACCACGCAAAGACCGAGGATCGGGGTTTGCCTTTCGCCGTGATTTTCGACCATTCTGTCCGACAACGCCTTTATCCCGTCCAGTTCGTCTCAGAATGGTGATGGCGTAACCGATGAAGACAATTTTTCAGGACATCTCAGGGGACTTGCAATGACAATCCAACACTCATTCCGCAAACTCGCATTTTCGACCTTTTTGCTGACGCTGCCGCTGAATGCCGCTTTCGCGCAGGACACTGCCGTCGCTGACCGGCTCAAGGCGACGCTTGCCGCTCAGGGCGTCGACATTTCCTGGACCGGGGTAACCGGCGACGCCACCAGCATGGTCCTGCAGGGCGTGTCGGTGAAACCGGCGGCCGAGAAAGAGGCGCTGCCGATCGGTGACGTCAAGCTCGAGGGTGTGACCGAGGCCAATGGCGGGTATGACATCGCAACCGTGTCGACCTCGGCGTTCCAGCGTACCCAGGACGGCATCACGCTCGATCTCAGCCCCTTCGTCATCCATGACATGACGGTTCCGGCCGATGGCGCAACCGGGCCGACGGGCTCGATGCTGATGTACGAAACGGCCGAACTCGCCAACATGACGGTCAAGGTCGCCGACAAGACCGCCTTCTCGATGGACGGCCTCGCCATCGAGATCACGCCGCCCGCCGACGGCAAGGCGATGGAATTCACCGGCACGACGGAAAAGTTCAATGCCGACCTGACCCTCGTCGAGGATCCGAAGTCGAAGGAGGTCATCGACGCACTCGGCTACCAGAACATCACCGGCAATATCGACGTGGCCGGCATCTGGCAGCCTTCGGACGGCAAGATGGAACTGTCGAAGTACGACATCGCGGTCGACAATGCCGGCAAGTTCGGCATGACCTTCGATCTCGGCGGCTACACACTCGATTTCGTCAAGTCGGTGCAGGAGATGCAGAAGAAGATGGCGGCGCAGCCCGAAGGCGCCGACAATTCGGCGCAAGGCATGGCCATGCTCGGCCTGATGCAGCAGCTCTCCTTCAACGGCGCCTCGATCCGCTTCGATGACGATTCGCTGACCGGCAAGGTGCTGGAGTATGTTGGCAAGCAGCAAGGCATGTCGGCCAAGGACATTGCCAACCAGGCCAAGGCGATCGTGCCGTTCGGCATGGCGCAGCTCAACAATCCGGAGCTGACGGCCGAAGTGACGGCCGCGGTCAGCAAGTATCTGGACGATCCGAAGAGCCTCGAGATTTCGGCCGAGCCGCCTGCCTCGGTGCCGTTCGCGCTGATCATGGCGGGCGCGATGTCCAACCCGCTTGACCTGCCCAAGACGCTGGGCGTCAAGGTCAAGGCGAACGAAGACTGATCGAGACCGTCTCACGAGATGAAAAAGCCCGGCAGCGATGAACTGACCCCCGAAAGTTGGACACAACCTTCGGGGGTCAGTTCACGATCCGGGCTTTTTTGTTGGATTGTCGAATCGAAAGAATCGGTTCCGGCCGTTTTTAAGGTGCCGGTCGAAAAAGGAATCAGGCGTCCTTCTTGGTGGGCGCAACGCGCAGTGCCAATTCGCGGAGCTGCTGCGGAGTGGCTTCCGAGGGCGCGTTCATCAGCAGGTCGTAGGCCTGCTGGTTCATCGGGAACATGGTGACTTCGCGCAGGTTCTTGGCCCCGACCAAAAGCATGACGACGCGGTCGATGCCGGCCGCCATGCCGCCATGCGGCGGCGCGCCGTACTGGAAGGCGCGGTAGAGGCCGCCGAAGCGCTCCTCGACCGTTGCACGGTCGAGCCCTACCGTCTCGAAGGCCTTGACCATGGTTTCCGGCAGATGGTTGCGAATGCCGCCCGAGGCGATCTCGAAGCCGTTGCAGACCATGTCGTACTGGTACGCCTTGATGCCGAGCAGATCCTCGCCGTTGAGCGCGTCGATGCCACCCTGCGGCATCGAAAACGGGTTGTGGGCGAAGTCGATCTTCTTCTCCTCCTCGTTCCATTCGAAGAACGGGAAGTCCACGATCCAGCACAGCTCGAAGCGCTCGCGGTCGACGAGGTTCAATTCCTCGCCGGCGCGCGTGCGTGCAGCACCCGCGAAGGACACGAACTTCTTCGGATCGCCGGCAACGAAGAAGGCGGCGTCGCCATCGGCAAGGCCAAGTTGGAGGCGGACCGCCTCGGTGCGCTCCTCGCCGATGTTCTTGGCCAGAGGTCCGGCACCTTCGAGCTTCTCGCCCTCCTTGCGCCAGAAGATGTAGCCCAGCCCCGGCTGGCCCTCGCCTTGTGCCCATGAGTTCATGCGGTCGCAGAAAGCGCGTGAGCCGCCCGTCTTGGCTGGAATGGCCCAGATCTCGGCCTTCGGATCGTTGGCGAGGATGTTGGCGAACACCTTGAAGCCGGACTCGCGAAAATGGTCGGAGACCGCCTGCATCTCGATCGGATTGCGCAAATCCGGCTTGTCGGTGCCATATTTGCGCATGGAGACATCATAGGGAATGCGCTGGAATTTCTGCGTCACCGGCTTGCCGTTGGTGAAGGTCTCGAAGACTGCGCGGAGGACGGGCTCCATCGTGCTGAGCACATCGTCCTGTTCGACGAAGCTCATCTCCAGGTCCAGCTGGTAGAATTCGCCCGGCAGACGGTCGGCGCGCGGGTCCTCGTCGCGGAAGCAGGGCGCGATCTGGAAATAGCGGTCGAAGCCCGACACCATGATGAGCTGCTTGTATTGCTGCGGCGCCTGCGGCAGCGCGTAGAAGGTGCCGGGATGGATGCGCGATGGCACCAGGAAATCGCGCGCGCCCTCGGGCGACGACGCAGTCAGGATCGGCGTCGAGAATTCGGTGAAACCGACCTCGCCCATGCGCTTGCGCATTTCGGCGATGATCTTCGTGCGGGCCACGATGTTCCTGTGCAGCGTCTCGCGGCGCAGGTCGAGGAAGCGGTATTTGAGGCGGATGTCCTCGGGATAGTCAGGCTCGCCGAACACCGGCAGCGGCAGTTCCTTCGCCGCCGACAGCACCTCGATCTCGCGGGCGAAAATCTCGATCTCGCCAGTCGGCAGATTGGCATTGGTTGTCTCGGGCAGCCGCGCCTTGACCTCGCCGTCGACGCGGATCACCCACTCGCCGCGCACGGTCTCGGCGATCTTGAAGGCAGGCGAATCCGGATCGGCGACGATCTGGGTCACGCCGTAATGGTCGCGCAGGTCGATGAACAGCAGGCCGCCATGGTCGCGCACGCGATGCACCCAGCCCGACAGGCGAACGGGCGTGCCGACGTCGCTCTTTCTCAATTGGGCACAGGTGTGGCTGCGGTAACGATGCATTGTCATGGGTGAAGTCCGGAACTGGTTGCAGGCCGACGGGCCGGCTCGGAAAATTTGCGCGAAAAGCGCATGAGAGGCCGGCTTTGTCAAGGCAAGCGGGCGGTTCCGGTGCGCGGCGCCGACTGTTCAGGCGAAGCGGATTTCAGCGCCCTGACGCTCGAAATCGGCGAGGGTAACGGCCGGCGCGGTTTTTTCGACCACCAGATGGCGGATCGCTTCGGGCCCAGCGACGCGATAAGGCGCCGCGGTGGCCAGCTTGTCGTTGGTGACGGCGATGACGATGCCGGCGCTGTTCCTGGCCATGGCCCGCTTCACCTCGGCCTCCGCCGAATCGAACGCCGTCACGCCGCGCGAGGCATCGAGACCGCAGGAGCCCAGGAAAAACAGGTCGGCGCCGAGCTGCGCGACGGCAGCCAGCGTATCGGCGCCGACGCAGGTTCCTAGGTTGCGGTCGAACCTGCCGCCCAGCACGATCAGTTCGACCAAGGCGTGTTCGGAGAGAGCCGAAGCGACACTGAGCGAATTGGTGGCTATGGTCAGTTCGAGGTCGCGCGGAATGGCCCTGGCGATCGCGGCGTTGGTGGTGCCGCCGTCGATGAACAGGCTCTGACCGCTGGAGAGCAGGGTTACCGCCGCGCGCGCCAGCCGCATCTTCTCCTCGATCGCATGACTACCGCGCAGGCTGACCGGCGCGGCGGCGAAAAGTGCTGCCGCGACCGCGCCGCCATAGACGCGGCGGCATTGCCCGGCCTTTGCCATTTCCCTCAGGTCGCGCCGGACCGTATCTTCCGAAACGCCGAAGCGGCTCGCCAACTCCCCGGCCAGTACCCTCCCCTCCGCCGCAAGCCGGTCGCGGATGAGTTGGTGCCGTTCATCGGTGAGCATCGCATGATCCTGTTTCTTCCTGCACGTTCTTGCATGTTTTGCATGTTTGTGCAAGAAGCGGGGTGTACCGAGCCGTTCGCTGAAAGCACCGCGATGACCTTTGGCCTCAGCCTTGCCCCTCAACACCGGGTCTATGCCGGGTTTGCGATCTATTCGTTCGCCATGGGCAACATCTTCCCGCGACTGCCGGACATCAAGCATGCCATGGGCATAGAGGACGGCACGCTCGGGCTCAGCCTGATCGGAACACCGATCGGCACCTTGACCGCGCTGACGCTGGCGACGCCGATACTGGAGCGCGTCGGCTTCCGTCGCGCGCTGCTCGGGCTGGTGCCCTTGGTGGCGGCAGCCTATGCGATCGCGGTGCATGCGCCGGGGCCTGTAGCGCTGTTCCTGATGCTTTTTCCGGTGGGCCTGATGATCGGCAGCATCGAGATCATGCTCAATGTCGAGGCCGACAGAACGGAATTCCTGCTGAAACGACGGATCATGAACCGGGCGCATTCGTTCTGGAGCATGGGCTTCTTCGGCGCCGGCCTGTTCGGCGCGGCGCTCGGCCATCTCGGCATATCGCCGCAACTCCATCTGGCTCTTGTCGTGCCGATGGTGGCGATATCGATGGCGCTGTTTCTCGGCGGCTACGAACCGGCGCCGAGCCGCTTCGCCGGCAATGGCGACAAGGCACCCAGGCTGGCAAGGCCGACATTGCCGATCCTCGCCCTCGTCGCGGTGACGCTGTCGGCGATGCTGCTGGAAGGCGCCAGCATCGACTGGTCGGCGATCTATATGCGCACCGTGTTCGAATCTGGTCCCTTCGTCGCTGGATTCACCCTGGCGCTGTTCGCATTCTCGCAAGCGACCACGCGCTTCTTCGCCGACAGCTTTGTCGACCGCCACTCGCCAAGCGGTGTGGCGCGCGCGCTGCTGGCGAGCATGGCGGCGGGCGTGCTGCTCGTCTTCCTGTCACCTGCCCCGTTCCTGTCCATGCTGGGCTTCGCGCTGCTGGGCATCGGCAGCAGCGCCCTCTTCCCACTGGCGATCTCCGCCGCCGCCCAGCGGACGGATCGCCCCGCGGCAATCAATGTCGCGGCGCTGTCGCAGATCTCCTTCGTCGCCTTCCTGCTCGGCCCACCGCTGCTTGGCTTCGTCTCGGACCATTGGGGAATCCGCTCGGCCTTTGCCATCGGTATCCCGTTCATCGTCCTCAGCCTGCTGACCGCAGGGTCGCTTGGGCGAAGGGCGCCTTCGGAGAAGCCTGCTGCTCCGGCGGGCGAAACGTCCGACCCCGCCCAGAAAATACTGGCGCTGGCCGGCGAGGCATAAACTGGTCTCCCGTCATTAAGCCCCCAGGCGGTCAATGGGTGAAGCGCGCACTTTCACCAGGCATGGCAGCCCCACACACGACGGCCGGATCTGGACGAAGTCCGCATGATTCCACCATTCGCCGGGACGGCATGTTCGATGCCGATACGAGCTCATAGATGTGCGTTGCATGCAGATTGCGAAACACATTGAGGATCATGCGAGCGTTAATGTAGGCGCCGAGCCCTCGGCCCCTATGCGATTGCGCGACCGCAACCAGTCCGCCCCATGCATATCGGTGATAGGCACTGTAGGGATTGTGAGGCAAGTAGCCATGCGCGGTTGCCGCGACAGCTCCTGTCTCGTCGCCCACCACCACCGTCGTCGCCGGCCCCAAGGTTCCGGCCAGCAGTGATCCCGAAAATGGCACCACGCCCGACACCGCCATGAGCGCCTGGATGTGGGCCGTATACTCACCATCCGGCTCGGTCGGCTTTTCTCTGTCGACAAATCCGTCGGGCAATCCTCGGCCTACGATCGCTTCCGATGCCACCAGGGCACTTGCCTGGTCGGCCACGAACACGTCCCAAGTGTCGAAACGGTAGCCCCTCTTGGCCAATCGCGACCTGAGTTCGTCCACCTTGCCTGGAGGTATCATACGAAAACCGAAGATGCCGTCGCGATTGAGGATCTTGTCGATCAGTTCCCACCCGAACTGATCGGGATCATCGCACCCCGTTGTGCGCCCAGTCTGGCACGCGCCGGGGGTCGTCCTGATGAAGTCGATACTCGCCTCAGCCTCAGCTTGCAGGCGCTGCTGAAGCTTCGTGCCGAAATAGCCTGACATGGAAAATCCCACCCTGTGTGACGAGCCCCGTGGAGTGTAGCAAGCACCGCGGAATACGGCCAAGCTGCTTTCCGTTGGAACCAGCCGGGCTGCCTTGTTGGCTCAACGCTGCCGGGAATTGCCGCTGGCATTGGCGGTAGCGATGGTTCAAGAAGGGTCAACGAAAAGTGATCGCCTTTCCTTCATGTCTTCCATCCGCCCGCTGATCCCGCTCCTCATCGCCGCCGGCATCCTGCTTGGCGGCAATGGGCTGCAGGGCACGCTGATCGCGCTGCGCGGCGCCCAGGAAGGCTTTTCCGCCACAACCATCGGCCTGCTGGGCACATTCTATTTCGCCGGCTTCCTGCTTGGCTGCCTGGCGGTCACCCGCATCCTCAAGGCGGTCGGCCATGTCAGGACCTTCGCCGCGCTGGCGGCGACCGCATCGGCCGGCACGCTGCTGCTGGTTCTGGTCATCGGCCCGGTGATGTGGTGCGCGGTGCGCTTTGCCGGCGGCTTCTGCTTCGCCGGCCTGTTCACGGTCATGGAAGCCTGGCTCAATTCCGGCGTCACCAACAAGGACCGCGCGCGGGTGCTTGCCATCTACCGCATGGTCGATATCGGCTCGGTGACGTCAGCGCAGTTCCTGATCCCGGTCTTCGGCGCCGGCGGCTTCACCATCTTCGCCATCATGTCGATGATGATCACGCTGTCGCTGGTGCCGGTATCGCTCGGCGACCGCTCCAACCCGACGCCGCCGGAAGACGTCAAGCTGGACCTCGCGCGCGTCTGGCGGATTTCGCCGCTCGGCTGCTTTGGCTGCATCTGCGTCGGCGTCACCAACAGCGCCTTCCGCACGCTGTCGCCGGTCTATGCCGAACAGCTCGGCATGTCGGTGGCCGACGTCGTCACCTTCGTCAGCGTCGGCATCTTCGGCGGCGCCCTCATCCAGTATCCGCTGGGTTACCTCTCCGATCGCCGGGACCGGCGCACGGTGCTCCTGGCGACGACTTGCTGCGCCATGCTTGCGGCGCTGGCGCTGGCGTTCATTCCCGGCAACGACCCGTTCCTCAACTTCGTCATCGTGTTCATCTTCGGCAGCTTTGCCATGCCGCTCTATTCGCTGTCGGCGGCGCATTCCAACGATCGCGCCGACAAGGGCGAGTTCGTGCTGATCAATGCGGCGCTGATGCTGTTCTATTCCTTCGGCGCCATCGGCGGCCCGTTCGCGGCCTCGACAGCGATGCAATATTTCGGACCGGGCGCCCTGTTTGTTTTCAGCGCTCTTGTGTACGCCATTCTCATCATGGTGATCCTCTACCGGATGCACGTCCGCTCCGGCGTGCCGGCGGGCCACCGCAGCCGGTTTACCGCGCTGTTGCGCACATCGACGGTGTTCGCGCGGCTGGCGCGGCGGAACGGTGATTCCGATGGATCGACGGACACATGACCGTGCGGCGGCTTGACGAAAGCCCGCGCGGCTGAAATTGAAAGAGACCTAATATGATGCCAAAAGCGATTTGATGCACGTCATCACCACCCAAAGTGAACTCGAGACCGTTGTCGCCGCGTTCGAAAAGTCGGATTTCGTCACCGTCGACACCGAATTCATCCGCGAAACGACCTTCTGGCCGATTCTCTGCCTGATCCAGATGGCGGCGCCGGGCGTGACGGCGCTGATCGATCCGCTGTCGCCCGACATCGACCTGAAACCGTTCTTCCGGCTGATGGCCAACGAAGCGGTGGTCAAGGTCTTCCACGCGGCGCGGCAGGACATCGAAATCATCGTTCACCTCGGCGATCTCGTGCCGCATCCGGTGTTCGACACCCAGGTGGCGGCGATGGTCTGCGGCTTCGGCGACAGCGTCTCCTACGACCAGCTGGTGCAGCGCATCACCGGCGCCCGGCTCGACAAGTCCTCGCGCTTCACCGACTGGCGGCATCGTCCCTTGTCCGACAAGCAGCTCGACTACGCGCTGGCCGACGTCACCCACCTGATCGAGGTCTACCAGCACCTCAGCGCCGAACTGGTGCGGGAAAACCGCGCCCATTGGCTGAACGAGGAAATGGAGGTGCTGACCTCGCGCGAGACCTACGATCCGCACCCGGAGGACGCCTGGAAGCGGCTGAAGATGCGGCTGCGCAAGCCGCAGGAACTGGCGATCGTGCAGGCAGTGGCCGCATGGCGCGAGCGCGAGGCGCGCGAGCGCGACGTGCCGCGCGGACGGGTGCTGAAGGACGACGCGATCTACGAGGTCGCGCAGCAGGCGCCACGCGATGCGGCGGGACTTGGCCGCCTGCGCACGACGCCGAAAGGCTGGGAGCGCTCGGCGACGGCAACCGCCTTGCTCGGCGCGGTCAACACCGCGCTCGCCCTACCGAAGGAAGAAATGCCGAAGCTGCCGAAGAGTTTCCAGCCGCCGGAAGGCTCGAACGCCGCGTCGGAATTGCTCAAAGTGCTTTTGCGCATCGTCGCCGAAAAGGAAGGCGTGGCGTCGAAGGTGCTTGCCTCCAGCGACGACATCGACCGCATTGCCGCCGAGGGCGAGGCCGCCGACGTTCCGGCCCTGCAGGGCTGGCGGCGGGCCGTGTTCGGCGAGGCGGCGTTGAAGCTGGTGCGCGGCGAGATCGGCATCAAGTTCGACAAGCGCAAGATCGCGCTGTTCGATTTGTAGGCGCTGTACCCCCACCCCGCTCCGCTTTGCGGAGCGACCCTCCGGGGGAGGGCAAAGGCGGCTCAGACCACCCCGAGCAGGTGGAACGCGAACCAGATCCAGGCCAGCAGCAGGACAACCGCGCCGAAGAAGAAGGCGCGGCTGCGCAACATCACCCGGTTGCTGGTCAGATGCACCCAGGCATGGACATAGCGCGACAGGATGAAGATCCACACCAGCGCCAGCGTCAGGTAGTTGACGCCGTTGGTGACGAAAAGCGCCAGGCAGAGCGCATGGAACAGCACCGGCAGTTCGAACTGGTTGATCAAATTGTTGGCGACGGTGACGCTGGAGGCCGGCTCGGTCGAACGCACCTTGTACTGACCGACCTTCGCCTCGCCGGACTTGACGGCAAAATACCGGCGCCGGGCCATCACGAGATAGACGATATAGACAAGCAGCACATGCGCCAGAACGGGCCAGAAGATCGCAGTCTGATTCACGATTGCTCCCCGCCCTCAGCGGATCGCCGCTGGCCGGCCAGGTAAAAGACCGCAATGACGGCGAAGGGTACTGCCAGCAGCGCGAATTTGGTGACGGTCAGCGCAGAGGCGAAGGCGAGCGAATCGGGATTGGCCGACTGGAAATCGGACAGGAGCCGCGCCACGGCGAAGTTCTGGGCGTAATCGGCGAGCGTGTAGGGCAGCACGAGCACGATCGCGAACAGCGCCTGAAGCGTCGCCGGCATCGCCCGGAAATTCCTCAGCTGCCGCCCGGTTGCAAGAATCAGGCTGACCAGGGTCAGCGACAGCAACGCCGGGAACAGCAGATCGAAGGTCAGGTAGTGCCAGACCAGGATGATCTCGCCGCCGCGCCGGCCAAGCGCCGTCAGCCAGGCCATGCCCTCGTCCGGAGTGAAGCCGGCAAGGCGCATGTCGAGCGACGGCAGCCCGCCGCTCAGGCTGCGGAAATAGAGGAATTCCAGCGCCGTCATGGCGACGAAGACGGCCGCCGTCGCGACACAAAGCGCGGCAGCGTGGCGCGACAGCCTGAGCACAGTCGCCGTCAGATTACGCCAAAATAGGTAGCGATCCCGTTGATCGGGCTGATCGGCCCGATCGGCCTGATCAAAGTCCGCCCGGATAGTTCGGGCTTTCGCGGGTGATCGTGACGTCATGGGCGTGGCTTTCACGAAGTCCGGCGTTGGATATGCGCACAAAAGTGGCGCGGTCGCGAAAATCGGCAAGGTCGCGGCCGCCGACATAACCCATAGCGGCTTTCAGGCCGCCCGCAAGCTGGTGCAGTACGCCAGACACAGGTCCTTTGTAGGGAACCTGCCCTTCGATGCCCTCCGGAACCAGTTTCAGCGTGTCGCGGACCTCGGCCTGGAAGTAGCGATCGGCGGAGCCGCGGGCCATGGCGCCGACCGAGCCCATGCCACGATAGGCCTTGAAGGAGCGGCCCTGGTGCAGATAAACCTCGCCCGGGCTTTCGTCGGTTCCGGCGAGCAGCGAGCCGATCATGGCCGCGCTGGCGCCGGCGGCGAGCGCCTTGGCGAGATCGCCCGAATATTTGATGCCGCCGTCGGCGATCACCGAGACGCCCGATTTGTGCGCCGTCTCGACCGCCGACATGATGGCCGAAAGCTGTGGCACGCCGACACCGGCGACGATGCGGGTGGTGCAGATCGAGCCCGGGCCAATGCCGACCTTGACGGCGTCGGCGCCGGCATCGATCAGCGCCTGCGTGCCTTCGGCGGTGGCGACATTGCCGGCCAGGATACGCACCGAATTGGAGAGCTTCTTGGCCCGCGTCACGGCATCGAGAACGCGCTGCGAGTGGCCGTGCGCGGTGTCTATGACGAGGAGGTCGACGCCGGCATCGATCAGCCGCTCGGCGCGCTCGAAGCCGTCATCGCCGACGCTGGTGGCGGCGGCGGCGCGCAGGCGGCCCTGCGCATCCTTGGTGGCGTGCGGGTTGAGCTGCGACTTCTCGATGTCCTTGACGGTGATCAGGCCGACGCAATTGCCTTGTCTGTCGACGACGACCAGCTTTTCTATGCGGTGCTGGTGGAGCAGCCGCTTGGCCTCGTCCTGGTCGACATTCTCCTTGACCGTGATCAGGTTCTCACGGGTCATCAGTTCGTAGACTTTTTGCGCAGGGTCGGAAGCGAAGCGCACGTCGCGATTGGTCAGGATGCCGATCAGGCGGCCGACCTTGTGGCCGCCGGTGCCGCCGTTCTCGACCACCGGAATGCCCGAGATCGAGTAGGTGCGCATCAGCCCCAGCGCGTCGGCGAGCGTGGCGTCGGGGCCGATGGTGACCGGGTTAACAACCATGCCGGATTCGAACTTCTTCACCTGCCGCACCTGCTCGGCCTGCTCGACCGGCGAGAAATTGCGGTGGATGACGCCGATGCCGCCGGCCTGCGCCATGGCGATGGCAAGCCTCGCCTCAGTGACGGTGTCCATGGCGGCAGAGAGAATCGGCACGTTGAGATCGATGTCGCCGGCGATGCGGGTGCGGATGTCGGTCTCGCCGGGCATGACCTCCGAATGACCGGGCTGCAACAGCACGTCGTCAAAGGTCAGCGCCAGCGCGCCGGTGGACGTTTCGATGATTTTTGCCATGGCCAGTCCTCGGAATACAAAAAAGCGCTGGACCGCAATGGACAGCGCCGACTCGTTTCTTCCCTTTCAGGATTGGCGCTGGCTGGTAACACGTCACGGCGCCGATGAAAAGCCGATGATTGCGCGCTGCCGCAAAGTCTTGGGCTTTGTCCGTGAAGACGCCAATGGTTGAGGTCGCACAAAAGTGACAGCAAATTAATGCGACATCCGCACCAAGGCATGGTAACCGCCCCACGTGTCGGCTTGCCCCCGGTCGACGACACAGAGAATCAAGTCCGGACGCGTTTTGTGAACCGCACCATTCCGCTCATCCTGGCGGTCGCTCTTTTCATGGAAAACATGGATTCGACCGTCATCGCGACGTCATTGCCGGCGATCGCCATCGACATCCACACCAGCCCGATCGCTCTCAAGCTGGCGCTGACGGCCTATCTGGTGTCGCTGGCGATCTTCATTCCGATCAGCGGCTGGATGGCGGACCGCTTCGGCGCCAAGAATGTCTTTCGCGCGGCGATCGCGGTGTTCATCGTCGGTTCGGTCGCTTGCGCGGTTTCCAATTCGCTGCCGGCCTTCGTCGTGTCGCGCTTCCTGCAAGGCATAGGCGGCGCCATGATGACGCCGGTCGGGCGGCTGGTGTTGGTACGCGCGACGCCAAAGAGCGAGCTTGTCGCCGCCATGTCCTGGCTGACCGTTCCGGCGCTGGTCGGGCCGCTGGTCGGCCCACCGATCGGCGGCTTCATCACCACCTATTTCACTTGGCACTGGATCTTCCTGATCAACGTGCCGATCGGGCTCATCGGCATCTGGCTCGCCACCCGCTTCCTGCCGGAAACCGACGAGACCGAGACGCCGCCGCTCGATTTCATCGGCTTCGTCCTGAGCGGTCTGGCCGCATCGGGCGTGGTCTTCGGCCTGTCAGTGGTCAGCCTGCCGGCCCTGCCGCCGCTTGCCGGCTTGATCACCGTGGCCGTCGGGCTGATCTCGGGCGCCCTCTATCTCCTGCACGCGCGCCGCGCCCAAAACCCACTGCTGGCGCTCGAGCTGTTCCGCAACCAGGTGTTCCGCTCCTCCGTGCTCGGCGGCTCGCTGTTTCGCATCGGCATAGGCGCGGTGCCATTCCTGCTGCCGCTGATGTTCCAGATCGGCTTTGGGCTGACGCCATTCCAGTCGGGCATGATCACCTTCGTGTCGGCGATCGGCGCCATCGGCATGAAGTTCGTCACCGCGCTGATCTTCCGGGTGGCGGGGTTCCGCCGCGTGCTGATCGTCGGCTCGCTGGTGGCGGCGGCATCGATCGCCGTCTACGGGTTGTTTACGCCCGACACGCCCTATGTGCTGATGCTGGCCATGCTTTTGGTCGGCGGCTTCATCCGCTCGATGTTCTTCACCGGCGTCAATGCACTGGCCTATGCCGAAGTCGCGGCCGCCGACACCAGCAAGGCGACGCCGATCACCGCGGTGTTCCAGCAGCTGTCGATCGCGCTTGGCGTGGCTGTGGCGGGCGGCGTCCTGGAAGTGTCGACATCGATCCACGGCGGACCGCTGACGCTGGGCGATTTCCACATCGCCTTGTTCATCGTAGCGGCAATTTCCGCGGCAGCATCGCTTTCGTTCATGCGGCTGGCGCCGGATGCCGGCAACGCCGTGTCCGGCCATGGCCGATTGACAACGCCCAAGGAACTGGAACCGGTCAGCACGCCGGGAAGCTGATCCACGGCTTCGTCATCCCAGGGCGGAGCGAACGCGAAGCGGAGCGCAGACCCTGGGATCCATGCCGTGATATCAGAGAGCTGCTACGGTGCAGAATGAGTTGCACCGGGATGACCTATCGCCAGGGGATCTCCTTCTGCACCGTCAGTGCCCTTCGGCGCCGGTAACGGCATGGATCCCAGGGTCTCCGCGACGTCGCTACGCTCCTGCTTCGCCCTGGGATGACGAAGGTGGGAGTTCTCGCCCTTTGAAGTCTTTCGCCAACAGATAAAGCTCCACGGATTCGTCGCGCGACGCCGGCGGCTTGACGTGGTGCACCGAGCGGAAATTCCGCTTGAGCATGGCGAGCAATTCGTTTTCGGCGCCGCCCTGAAAAGTCTTGGCGAGGAAATGGCCTCCGGGCTTCAGCACGGAAAGCGCGAAGTCCGCCGCCACCTCGCACAAATGCATGGTGCGGATGTAGTCGGTTCGCTTGTGGCCTGTGGTCGGCGCCGCCATGTCGGAGAGCACGACATCGGGATCGCCGCCGAGCGCCTCGGCGAGCTTTTGCGGCGCCTCAGGATCTAGGAAATCCATCAAAAGCACCGGCGCGCCGGGTACCGCATCCATTTCCAGATAGTCGATGCCGATGACATGCGGTTTGTCGGCCGTTGATTTGGTGCGCGCCGCGGCGACCTGGCACCAGCCGCCGGGGGCGGCACCGAGGTCGATCACCTTCATGCCGGGCTTCAGCAGATGGTGCTTGTCGTCGATCTCGATCAGCTTGTAGGCCGCGCGCGAGCGGTACCCATCGGCCTTGGAGCGCTGCACATAAGGGTCGTTGATATGCCGCTGCAGCCAGCGACGCGACGATTCCTTCAGACCGCTTTTCTTCTTGATCCGCGTCTTCAAAACACGGATGCCGGCCGAGCCCGGCTTTTCCGGTTTCTTGGTCATGACTTGATTTCTTGTTTGGGCATGATCTTTTCCGAAAACCGGTCGCCACTTTTCGGGATCATGCTCTGACCCGCCCATCACCGCGCCAGACGCCGTCATCGGCCATCAGCTCGCTCAATATGCCTTCGCGCAGGCCGCGGTCGGCGACGCGCAACCGCTCGGACGGCCACACAGCGCGGATCGCTTCCAGTATGGCGCAGCCGGCGAGCACCAGGTCGGCGCGATCGGCGCCGATGCAGGGATTGGCGACGCGTTGCTGGAAATCCCAGCCGACCAGTTTTTCGACCATGCGGTCGACACTGTCGCGGTCCATCCACAAACCGTCGACGCGGCGGCGGTCGTAGCGCTCAAGGTCGAGATGGACGCCGGCCAGCGTCGTCACCGTGCCGGAGGTGCCGAGCAGGTGGAAATTCGGACTGGCGAGCACATGAGCCAGCCGGTCGCGCCCGTCGAAGGCCTTCAGCCGCACCGCGACATCCTCGACCATGGCGGCGAAGGTCTCGCGCGTCACAGTACGGCCGCCAAAGCGCTCGGCCAGCGAGACGACGCCGACCGGCAGCGAGGTCCAGGAGACGATGTGGTTGGCGAGCCGCGGCGAACGATGCCCGGTGAGGTCGATCAGCGCGATCTCGGACGAGCCGCCGCCGATATCGAACAGGACGACGCCTTGCGTGTCGCGCTCGACCAGCGAACCGCAGCCCGACACCGCCAGTCGCGCCTCCGTCTGGCGGTCGATGATTTCGAGCTTCAGCCCCGCCTCGCGCTCGACGCGATCGAGGAATTCGACGCCATTGTCGGCGCTGCGGCAAGCTTCAGTGGCGATCAGCCTCGCCTTCCTGATCTTGCGGTTGCGGAGCTTGTCGCCGCAGACCTTCAGCGCCTCGACGGCGCGGTCCATGGCGGCCTGACCAAGGCGGCCATTGGCGGTGAGCCCCTCGCCCAGCCGGACGATGCGCGAGAAGGCATCGATGACCCGGAACTGGCCGTGACGTGTCGGCACAGCGACCAGCAGGCGGCAATTGTTGGTGCCGAGATCGAGCGCGGCGAACACCGGAAGTTCCTGCATCGGCGGCCGGCCGTGCTGCGGCCGGGGCGCTACCGGCGAAGGCGCGGCTTCGGGCGGACGGCTCACCGGGGCGGCACTGGCGGCTGGCGCCGATGCCTTCGCGGCAGGATTGTCGTCGCGGGCGAAAACCTTGCGGCCGCGCCGGCGCTTGCGCCGTTTTCTTGATTTGCCTTTCTGGTGCTGGGCCTCGCCCGCCTCGTCAGCATGCCTGCTGCCTGGCCCCGCATGGCGATCGTGATGCCGCCCGGCGGGCGGGCTTGCCTGGCCTGGCGGCATCGGCGAAGCCCTGGACACGCCCACTGCCGGCGCACCAGCGCCGGTGTCGTGGTCTTCCACTTCAGTTCCTTCCGGCGCCGCGCGAACCGGAGGCCGGACGCAGCAGGCGCTTAAATGTTTCAAGTTGCCGCCAGACTAACAGCGCCGAGCCGGATCACCAAGAGCGCATGCGGGTGAATTTTCGCGGCGCAATGTGACGGCAGCGCTTCGCTGTTGAATAGCCGGCTTCAATCAGGCATGTCTGAAATCGAGGGCGGACTGGGAAAGAGACGCGGGGCCAAAGCCTGACCATGAGCTGCGACGCATGAACTGGAGGCGCTATCTCTGGCCGGTCATCGGCATTGCGGCGGTCATCTTCTCGCTCCTGCTTTTGTGGCACGAACTGCGCGGCATCTCGATCGACGACGTCTGGGCCGGCATCATCGCGATCCCGGCGCGCGGCTGGCTGCTGGCAGCCTTGAGTTCCGTCATCGCCTACGCCTCGCTAGCCGGCTACGACCACATCGCGCTTTTGCATATCGGCAAAAAGGTCTCGTGGCTGTTCGTCACCTTCTGCTCCTTCACCACCTACGCGCTGTCGCACAACATCGGCGGATCGGTGTTCTCGGGCGCCGTGATCCGCTATCGCGCCTACGGCACCAGGGAACTCACCGGCCAGGATGTCGGCGTGCTCGTCGCCATCTGCTGGATCACCTTCGTGCTGTCCAGCCTGTTCGTGGGCGGCCTCGTGCTGGTGTTCGAACCCGAGATTATAGACCGTTTTTCCGGCGCCCCGCATCACGGGCTGGCGATCGCCGCCGGCCTTGCCATGCTGATCCTCGTCGGCGCCTATGTCTTCGGCAGCTGGCTGCATCTGAAGCCGCTCAAGATCGGCAGCTTCCAACTGCATTATCCGGCGCTGCCGATCGTGGCTCGGCAATTGCTGATCGGCCCGATCGAGCTTTTGGCGGCGGCGGCGATCATCTTCTTTGCGCTGCCCGCCGGCAACCCAGGCTATTTCGTCATCCTCGGCGTCTTCCTGGTGTCGTTCTCGGTGGCGCAGATCTCGCATGCGCCGGGCGGACTCGGCGTGTTCGAGGTGGTGTTCCTCGCGGGCCTGTCGCATATGGACCCGGTCGGCGTTCTGGCGGCACTCCTGGTGTTCCGCCTGTTCTACCTGATCATCCCGCTGCTGATCGCGCTCTGTGTCGTGCTGTTCTTCGAGCACTCGCAATACAGCCGGACGGAGAACTGAGGCGCTTTCGCCCCCATGGCTAAGCCGGGAGCGCCAAAAGGCAGCGATTGAAACGCAGCGCGGGGTTGACTATTTTCCGGCGGCGGCTACAAGGCAGCGCTCGCGGCACACAGCCGCCCGCTTCGCGCGGGTCGTTACCGACCGCGCCTGCTGGGGAATAGGTTAACGGTAGACCCACGGACTCTGACTCCGTTAGTCCTGGTTCGAATCCAGGTTCCCCAGCCAAAATTCCACAACAGAAACATGGCTTAGTGGGCAATTTTGCCCCGTTTTCACTTTGCTTCGCTGCAGATAGACCGCACCCCGCGCGTCACTTTTGGGCTGTTTGAGGCGGGCGAGATTCCCGGAGCGAAAAGATTAGTGGCCGCTGGGGCGTGCCACTGGCTAAGCTTCGTGAAAGATTCCTGCACGAGGCCGCGCAATGCCCACCGATAGCCAGTACATTCTCGAAAGCATCAAGCAGGGATGCGTGATGCTTACCGATGACGAGTTCTTCATCGACAGGCTGGTGAAGTACTTCGGTAACGGGAGGATCCGGTGGCACGTCGAATTCCGTGGGCATCGCATCGAGCTGACGACAGGCCAGCTCAAGAAGCAGTCTACCTTCCGCAGGAAGATACTCGAACAGGCTGATGTGCTGCCGCCCCAGCGTGCCGGGGCCAGCTACAGGCGATGGGCCATCGATCTGAGGAAGAATGCCGTTGAGCTTCCTTGGCGGGATAGACCGGTCGATATCGGTTTCGCCATCGACAGGCTTGCCAGCCACGGGGATGGGCGCTGGACGGTTGAATACCAAGGCAAGGCAATCAAGTTCACGACGACCAAACTCCGCAGGCAAGTTAGTTTCCGTAAGCGCATGCTGGCCAAGGCCAAGGTCCTGCCGCCCCAGTTGAACCCAGTTGCCTATCGGAAGTGGGTGGACTGGCTCATTCAAAACGCCATCCAAGCTGTACCGCAGGCCGGCGATGCCTTGATGACAGAGAAAAGTTGGCTTGACGACCTGCCAGAGCTAGCCGGCTGGCAAAATGAAGCGCCGCTCCAAGAGACAAACTAGGGCGACGCAGTATCTAAAAGCACAAGCAAAGGAGCCAAGGGTGTCAGCGGACAATCGACCCTGGGGCCAACTCCAACAGTACCCGCAATATCCTGATATTACAAAGAGTTCAGTGTCCCGCCCGATGAAAGTACGATCCGCTCAGATTGATATGTCCTGGGATTCGCCGTTACTCCGTTTGATCGTTCCTTCGAAACGTCGCCCGGAGATGGCCGCAGCAAAACCGTTCCAGTCAATCCATCGAGCACTTGACCGGGAATTCTATCGTCGTGGATGCCGTATCAGTGACTTCGCCCAGCAGGCGAACCTCGCCTCTGTCCGTTAGGTGCGGTTTGAAGTCGTCATGCCAATATGGATTTGTCATCGCCGGCCTCACGACCGGCCACCATTATCAGCAATTTGTGCTTGACGAGGGGTCGACCGACGCCGGATGGCAGTGACCGGTTCTTTTTCGGTCCAGGATTCGTAGGTCTGGTTCTGTGGGCTCGATGATTAAATTGGCAATTGGCCGCCTCGGGCAAAAACACCGGTTTCACCGACCATTCCGCCCTGTTCCAAGCGGAGACAGACGTGGCAGATGTTCCTTACTACTACTACGGAGGCGAGGAAGACGACCCCGGCATTGAGGGCGAGATTCGGTACAAACCCATCGTCGAGCTCAAGGAAGGGCTATCTAAGCCCCTTGTGCAGGTGATCGCCCGTCTCAATCTGCTGGGGCATACCTATTGTGGGTTTGACACTTCCCGTTTCACTTTCCGGCACCTTCGCGACGCGCCGGCAAATGTCGATGTAAGCACCGTCTCAGCAGACTATGGCGAGGGCGGTGAGGACTTCGGAAAGTTCTTCGTGCGCAAACTTGCGCCTCGCCTCGGCCTAATTAAGCACCTCGAGGATGACCCGGTTGAACATGCCGCAGTGTCGTTCGGCGTAGGCCATGGCCTATTCCCCCGGCTGCACGGCATGGGCGGGGCCGGTCGGAAGTACCGCTTGCGGTACTTCTGCCTGCGCGGCCTCGATGCCGGCCAGTTCGAAAGGATGCGCGCCCTCGGGTAGTCGCCGCAGGGCGATGACAAGCGCGCCAAAGCGATCCCAGCCGTCGGTGCGGGCCATTAGTTCGCGATGGGCTCGACGGTTGATCAACCCATTCCGCCGCGATTTGGTTGGCCCGGGATTGATCAGGCCGAGAGGTTTAGCCTGGACCTGGCCTTGGCTTTGAGGCTGCCTCGCCGTGCGATCAGCTGATTTGTCAGCACTTTCACGTCGATGGGTTCCGACATGAAAAACCCTTGGGCGCCGTGGCATCGTTCGGCGATCAGGAAAGCCAGCTGCCCTTCTGTTTCGACGCCTTCGGCCATGACGACCAGGCCAAGTGAATTGGCCAATGCGATGATCCCCCTGACCACGTCCTGCTTCTTCCCGGACGACTCCAGATCGTTCAGGAACGATCGATCTATCTTCAGGCGATTGAGGTCGAGGTCGGCAAGGTAGCCGAAACTTGAATATCCGGATCCTAAATCGTCGAGCGCCAGACTGACGCCGAGGTCTCGAATTTTCGACAAAGTGTCCAAGGCGTCCCTGCTCTGGATGAACACGCCTTCCGTTATTTCCAGCTGCAGGCGCGACGGCGGCAATCCGGTCCGCCGCAGCACCTCGACGAGGTGAAGGAAGAAAGCATCCTCCTGCAGGCTCTTGCCCGAAGCATTCACCGCGCAGACGAAATCGTCGGCGGAAATCGACATCCAATGCGCTGCCTGCGCGCAGGCCTTGCTCAGCACGATCTTGTCGATTTCCAGTATCAAGTCACTCCGTTCCGCTGTCGGAATGAATGAGTCAGGCAAGCGCACCGCTCCCGAAACGCGGTCGCGCCAGCGGACCAGGGCTTCGGCGCCGATCATGCGCCCGGTCGCCAATTCGAACTGCGGTTGCCAGACCAGGAAATACTCATCGCCATTGAGCGCCCGCTTGATCGCCGCTTCCTCGCCGAGCTGCACGTCGATCTGGCTGAGGATCGCGGGCGAGTAGGTCACGAACCCGGAACGTCCCTCCGCTTTCGCGACATAAAGGGCGCTGTCTGCGTTGCGCAGCAAGGTGGAGATATCCGAACCATGGTCCGGGAAGGACGCCATGCCGATGCTGGCGCCAATGCGCACCTGGTGGCCATCCAGATCGGCAAAGCGGTTCAACTGCTCGCGAAGACGATGTCCCAGATCCGCCGAGTGGCCATCCCCGATCGCCATAACGGCGAACTCGTCGCCTCCCAAACGGATGGCGGCCACTTCATCGGGACGTTCGACCGACTGCAGGGTTTCGGCAACGGCTTTCAGCAGCAGATCGCCGATGTGATGGCCGAACGTGTCGTTGACGCTCTTGAAGTGGTCGAGGTCGATCAGAAACAGTCGAAGTTGCTTGCCGGCCAGCCTTGCCCGCTCCAGTAGCCCGTCCCGGTTGGCGGACATCCAGGCGCGGTTCTTCAACTCCGTCGTCGCATCTTGCCAGGCGAGAAATTCGAGCTTCCTGATCGTCTCCCGACGACCGATCAGCAACACGGCGGTTCCTATCGCGAGCGCCGACAAGACCGTCAAGGCAAAGGCAATCTGGAAGTTGAACCTGTTCAGGTTCTTCTCCGCCGAATAAAGATCGACGTTAACTTCCTCCCCGTATTTGTAGTATTCATCGTTCATGCGAGCGACGATCTGGTCGAGCTCACCTGCCACATCTTTCAGGCTGTTTTCGTTTAGAGGCACGCCGGCCGCAATGACGGCGTCAAGCTGCTTCACCGCGTCGTTGACCCGCGGCACGATACCAGCATAGGCGGGGATTTCGCTGATGGTGTCGCCACCATCGATGCGCTCGAAACGGATGTAGATCAGGTCGTTCGCGGTCGACAGTTTCTCGAGGCTTTCCGGTGATTTGGGAGCCGCCTGGGCAAGCGAAATCATGTCCCGCAGGTGCGTCACGTCGCGTATAGCAATGTGGAACTCACGAATGGCGAAGAAGCCGAAACGCGGCATCGCGGACTCTATCCTGCTGATGCTCGTGAAGAGCACTGCGATCAGGATGGCTGAGCAGATGGCTGCCGACGCTGCCGCGGCCGCGTAGGTTGCAGGAACCCGCCAGGCTGTGCTTCTAAACCACATAGCTGGACGTCACGCTGGGGTTCAATTGCCTGGCGCGATCGTCTTTATCAACCAGATCCATCGCGGTTTGCGAACCGGCGTATCAAACGCCGGATGGTCTTCGAGAGGGTAGATCAGCCGCGTGGGACCTTGCGTGCGCCTTGTCAGCAGCTGGCCGTCCTGGCGAGTGGCAAGAAGAAGAGGACCTTCGGTCCAGTCTTCCTTCGGGATTGTCTGCACATAGTCGTCCTGCGCCCGCAGCACGACGGATCCCTCGCCGTCCAATCCGATCAGCTTGAGCACATCCCGGAACAAAACACCCTGAAACTTAAGCTGCCCCTTTTCGAAAGGACTTGGCGTGGAAACGCTGTAAAGATCGAGCTTTTCCAGCTGCCGCAATGTGACCGGGATCGATTCCCCGTTCTTCTCAACCTTAAAGGCGATGGTGTCGGGCGGCTCCGGATATTTGGCGGGCTCCAGGGCGACTGCCGGCAACACGCCGATCGCGGAAACAACCAGCAGGATCAGGCTGCGGCGAAAGGCGAAGAATCTTCCCTTGAGCATCGACACAACGCAGTCCTTTCCATTTTATGGTCAGTACCAACTCTTGCCGGCTCGCCGATACTGTCGGCAGAACAGCTATCTTTCCATCGAATGATTGTTTTTCAGTTAGCTTTTGGTTTCACGCACCATCGTTGCTGACTGCGGCTACAAGGGAGCGCTTGCAGCGTAAGTCGCCGTTTCGCACGGTTCGTTGTCGCCCGGATTTCGCCCGGCGACGGCCGCTGCGGCAAGCAAGCCGCCCAAGCCGGTGAATATATTAGCAATCAACGATATGTTAACGGCTGTGATGCAGCCTTTCGGCATTGGGGGCAGGAACCAACCTCCGATCGACGTTCCAGCGCCCTCTGGGCCGGGACGTTCGACCGATGCGGAGCAAAACGCATGAGTGTCGAAACAGCATTGGCACAGTTGCTGCGGATGATTCACTGCCGCGCCCTGACTTTGGCGGCGTTGCCGGACGATGAGAGAGATCTGCACTACGATCTCATCCGCCTGTCATGTTGCGGAGCCGCCGAACAGATTGGGCAAAGTCCAGACAAGGCCGCCGTCACGGCAAACAGCGTGGTTGAATTTACGCGCGCAATGGTCGGGGTCATCGAGGCAGGCCGCGGGCCAGACGCGGGGCGAAGCGCCAATTTGCCGCTGGGCGACAGTTCGACAGTTTGGCAGCCTGGGCGATCGCAGTAGCTTCATCGCCATGCCAGCCAGCCTTCAAAGGGCGACGCGTCACGAAGGCTAAGGAGCCCGCTCTTCGTCCCCTTCACTCCGCCGCCTGTACCCGCCTCGCCTCGATGATCACCCGGATTTCTGCGCGGCAGGAGCCGCAATTGGTGCCGGCCTTCAGCGTCTCACCGATGGAAGCGACGGTCGTGCATCCGGCCGCCACTGCCGCAGCGATCTGGTTGGCGCCGATGCTGAAGCAGGAGCAGACGGTGGCGCCGGCATCGGGCCGCTCGGCACCGGCGCGGCCGGCGACGATGCGGAAGCGCTCGCGCTGGCCGGCATGGGTTTCCTCGAGCTGTTCGGCCGCCCAGCCGCGCGACACGGCGACCGGGCCGGGCGCGACGAACAGCGCGCCTTGAAGGCGCTCGGCGTCGAAGGCGGCGATGCGATGCTGGCCGGCGTCGCGGTCGTGATAGGCGAGCGTGTCAGATGTCGGCGGTGCGCCGAACAATGATGCGGCGAAGCCTGCCCAATCGGTGTTGTCGTCGGCAAAGGCCAGCTCGACCCGCCAGCCACCCCGGCATTTGGCCACGGCCCAGTAAGTTGCCGTAACCGACGCCGGGCGTTCTCGCGTCACGGCGAAACCGAAGGCTTTTGCGGCAAATTTCTCGATGCGCACTGCGACATGTTTCAAAGCCGGCTGGCCGGAAACAGGATCGGTGAGCGACGCCGTCAGTGCATCGAGCCGGCCCTTTGCCGCGAACTGGTCGGTCCAGTGCATCGGGGCAAACAGGCTGCCCTGGCGCTGGCGTAGTGTCACCAAGGCTCGCACTAGAACCTCGCCGCGCGGGCTGGAGATGCGCACGATGTCGGCGTCGCCGATGCCAAAGCGTTGCGCATCGGCCGGGTGGATCTCGACGAACGGCTCGGCGATGTGCTGTGACAGGCGCGGACTCTTTCCGGTGCGCGTCATGGTGTGCCAGTGGTCGCGGACGCGGCCGGTGTTGAGGATCAGCGGGAATTTTTCGTCGGTGCGGGTATCCGTAGCTGGACGGATGGGGATGAAGCGCGCCTTGCCGTCGGGCGTGTAGAAGTTGCCGTTGGCGAAGAAGCGGGTGGTGGTTGGGGGGCTTTGGCTCGGCGCTGGCCACTGGAAGGGAGCCAGCCCGTCGTAGTCTTCTACATCGACACCGGCATAAGCCCCGATGTCGAAATCCCGCGCGCCATCATTCTCATACGCCGACAGCGCGGCGTGCTCGGCGAAGATCTCCGCCGGCGAGGCATCTGAAAACGCCTCGCCAAAACCCATCCGCTTCCCCACCTCGGCTATGATCCACCAGTCCGGCCTCGCCTCGCCTGGCGTGGGCAAAAACGCCCGCTGGCGCGAGATGCGGCGCTCGGAATTGGTGACGGTGCCGTCCTTCTCGCCCCAGGCGGTTGCCGGCAGCCGGACATGGGCGTGGCGGACGGTGTCGGTGCTGGCCAGCACGTCCGAGACCACGACGAAGGGACAGGCCTTGATCGCCGCCTCGACGGCGTCGGCATCCGGCATGGAATCGACCGGGTTGGTGGCCATGATCCACAGCGCCTTGATGCGGCCGTCGCCCACGGCCTTGAACATGTCGACCGCTTTCAGGCCGGGCTTGTCAGCCATAGAAGGCGCATTCCAGAAGCGACGCACGCGGGCTCGATGCGCTGGGTTTTCGATTTCCATATGGGCGACGAGCATGTTGGCCATGCCGCCGACCTCGCGGCCGCCCATGGCGTTGGGCTGGCCGGTCACCGAAAACGGCCCTGCCCCAGGCTTGCCGATCCGGCCGGTGGCGAGATGGCAGTTGATGATGGCGTTGACCTTGTCGGTGCCCGAGGACGACTGGTTCACGCCCTGGCTGTAGACGGTGACGGTTTTCTCCGTCCGGGCAAACAGGCCGTAGAAGCGGCCAAGCTCGTCCTCGCTGAGGCTCGTGGCTTCTGCGATGCCGGCAAGGTCGAGCTTCGAGGCGGCGAAAAGGGCTTGGCCGAAGCCGGTCGTGTGCTCGGCGATATAGGCGCGGTCCAGCGCATTGTGCTGGCCGAGATAGGCGAGCAGCCCGGTGAACAAGGCAACGTCGCCGTCCGGCGCGATCGCCAGATGCAGGTCGGCGATGTCTGCCGTCATGGTGCGGCGCGGATCGATCAGCACGATCTTCATCTCCGGCCGCTTTTCGCGCGCCGCCGCGATGCGCTGGTAGAGCACGGGATGGCACCAGGCGAGATTGGAGCCGACCAGCACGATCAAATCGGCAAGCTCAAGATCCTCGTAGGTTCCCGGCACCGTGTCGGAGCCGAAGGCGCGGCGGTGGCCGGCGACCGACGAGGCCATGCAGAGACGCGAATTGGTATCGATATTGGCCGAGCCAACAAAACCCTTCATCAGCTTGTTGGCGACGTAATAATCCTCGGTCAGCAACTGTCCCGAGACATAGAAGGCGACCGAATCCGGGCCGTGCTCGGCGATGGTTTGCGAAAAGGTCGAGGCGACGCGGTCGAGCGCCTCGTCCCAGCCGGCGCGGCGGCCGTAAACTTCGGGATGAAGCAGCCTGCCGTCGAGGTCGATGGTCTCGGCCAAGGCCGAGCCCTTGGAACAGAGCCGGCCGAAATTCGCCGGATGGTCAGGATCGCCGCGGACCGACACTTGCCCGTCCGCGGCGATCTTGGCCAGCACGCCGCAACCCACCCCGCAATAGGGGCAGGTGGTCCTCACCTCGCGCGCTGCGTCGATCTCCATGTTTCAGGCCGCGCGGCTGGCCAGCGCTTCCAGCGCGATGAACAGACGCTCGCCGTCGATTTTCACCTGGATGGTGCGCACCACGCCCTCATCGGCGCCGAGCGCCTTGCCCGTCTCCAGCGAGATCACCCAGTTGTGCAGCGGACAGGTCACGGCCGCGCCATGGACGATGCCCTGGCTGAGCGGCCCGCCCTTGTGCGGGCAATGGTCGTCAATGGCATAGACCTGGTCGTCCGCGGTGCGGAAGACGGCGATCTTGCCCTCGGGCGTGGCGACGCAGCGCGCGCCGCGGCGGGGGATATCGGAGAGCGTGCCGATAGCGATCCAGTTCATCATGCTCACTCCGCCGCCTCTGCGAACCCGACCGATGCCATCGGCCGGAATTCGTGCTTGTCCTTGCCGGAGACGCGCTCCGACCATGGGTCGACCTGGGCAAATTTCTGGCTGAAGACGAAGCGCTCGTGGTAGGCCTTGCGCTTCTCGGCATCGTCCATGATCTGGCGCTTGATCTCGGGAATGCCGACGCGCTTGGCCCATTTGTAGATGCGCTCGAGATAGCGGCCCTGCTCGCGGTACATCTGGGTCAGCGCCACGATATGCTCCAGCGCCTCGTCTTCGGTCCTGACCAGGCCGAGCACTTCGGTGCCCTTGATGTCGAGGCCGGCGGCCCCGGCGAAGTGGATCTCGTAGCCACTGTCGACGCAGATGACGCCGACGTCCTTGCAAGTGGCTTCGGCGCAATTCCTCGGACAGCCCGACACCGCCATCTTGACCTTGGCCGGCGTCCACGAGCCCCACATGAACTTTTCGATGCGGATGCCGAGACCCGTCGAATCCTGCGTGCCGAAGCGGCACCAGTCGGAACCGACGCAGGTCTTCACCGTGCGCAGACCCTTGGCATAGGCGTGGCCGGAGACGAAACCGGCTTGGCCAAGATCGGCCCACACCGCCGGCAGGTCTTCTTTGCGGATGCCCAGCATATCGATGCGCTGGCCGCCGGTGACCTTGACCATCGGGATCTCGAACTTGTCGACGACATCGGCGATGGCGCGCAGTTCGGATGCGCTGGTCACGCCGCCCCACATGCGAGGCACCACGGAATAGGTGCCGTCCTTCTGGATGTTGGCGTGGACACGCTCGTTAATGAAGCGCGACTGGTAGTCGTCGGCATAGTCGTTCGGCCAGTCGCAGACGAGGTAGTAGTTGAGCGCCGGCCGGCATTTGGCGCAGCCGCAGGAGGTCTTCCATTCCAGTTCCTGCATGACGGCGGGAATGGTCTTCAGGCTCTTGGCCTTGATCAGCCGGCGAACCTCGTCATGGCCAAGCGTGGTGCAGCCGCACATGGGCTGGACGGCGGCCGGGTTGTACTTGTCGCCGATGGTCAGCACCATCAGCTTCTCGACCAGCCCGGTGCAGGAGCCGCAGGAGGCCGAGGCCTTGGTGTGGGCGCGCACGTCGTCGAGCGAGGTCAGGCCCTTGGCCGTGATCGCGCCGGTGATCTTTCCCTTGCAAACGCCGTTGCAGCCGCAGATTTCCGCATCATCCGGCAAGGCTGCAACGGCCGCCATAGGGTCCAGCGGGGCACCCCCCTGGTATGACTGGCCGAAGATAAGGGTGTCGCGCATCTCCGAAATATCGGTCTGCTTCTTCTTGAGGTCGTTGAACCAGGCGCCGTCGGCCGTCTCGCCGTAGAGCACCGTGCCGATGATGCGGTCGTCCTTGAGCACCAGGCGCTTGTAGACACCGGCCGAAGCATCGCGCAGCACGATCTCCTGGCGGTCGTCGCCATCGGCGAAGTCGCCTAGCGAGAACAGCTCGATGCCGGTGACCTTGAGCTTGGTCGGCGTGTCCGAATGGACGAAGGCGGCAGCCGCGTCGCCGGCGAGCTGGCTGGCGGCAACGCGCGCCATCTCGTAGAGCGGCGCGACCAGGCCGTAGACCATGCCGTTGACCTCGGCGCACTCACCGAGCGCGTAGATATCAGGATCGTTGCTGCGCATGCCGGCATCGACGACGATGCCGCGATTGACGGCAATGCCGGCTTCCTTGGCCAGCGCCGCGTTCGGCCGGATGCCGACCGCCATCACCACCAGCGTCGCCGGGATGACGGTGCCGTCGGCAAGCTCCACCTGCTCGACCTTGCCGTTGCCGGTGATCGCCTGCGTGTTGGCCTTGGTGATGACCTTGATGCCGCGCTCTTCCACCGCGCGCTGCAGCAGGTAGCCGGCTGCCGGATCGAGCTGGCGCTCCATCAGCGTCGGCATGACATGCAGCACGGTGACGTCCATGCCTTGCGCGTTGAGACCGGCCGCGGCTTCGAGCCCGAGCAGGCCGCCGCCAATGACGACGGCCTTGGCCCGCGACTGGGCGGCAAGCATCATCGCGCGGACGTCGTCCAGGTCGCGATAGGTCAGCACACCCGGCAGATTGTGGCCCGGCACCGGGATGATGAACGGCACCGAGCCGGTGGCGATGACCAGCTTGTCGTAGGGCTCGGTCACGCCGTGATCGGAGGTGACGGTCTTGGCCTGCCGGTCGATGGCGACGATCTTGTGGCCCTTGTAGAGGGTGATGCCGTGCTTGATGTACCAGCCATCGCCATGGATGATGATTTCCTCATAATCCTTTTCGCCCGACAGAACCGGCGACAGCATGATGCGGTCGTAGTTCACGCGCGGCTCGGCGTTGAAGATGGTGACCTGGTAGCGGTCTGGCGCCTTTTCCAGCAGATGCTCCAGCATGCGCCCGGGGGCCATGCCGTTGCCGATGATGACGAGTTTTTCGGTCATATTCCTGATCCGCTCCAGTGTCACTCAGCCGCGTAGGAAAGGGCTGAAGTTTCGGCAGATGCCGCGCGCTCCATCCGCCGGATGGAGACGTGCATCCAGGCAAAGCAGGTGGCGACGATGACGAAGAGCAGCATGAAGCAGCTCGACCATACGCCCGTGAGATCGTTCAGGGCGCCGAAAGCGATCGGCAAGACAAAGCCGCCGAGCCCGCCGATCATGCCGACAACGCCGCCGACCGCGCCGACGCTGCCCGGATAATAGGCCGGAATGTGTTTGTAGACGGCGGCCTTGCCCAGGCTCATGAAGAAGCCGAGTATCGAGGCGACGGCGATGAAGGCGACCGGCCCGATGGCGAAGTGGAAGGCGATCGGCCCGCTGATGCCATGCACGACGTAGTCGGCCGACGGCAGCGACAGGATCAGCGTGGCGACGGACGACACGGCGAAGGTCCAGTAGAGCACGGTGCGGGCGCCTATGCGGTCGGAGAGCACGCCGCCATAGGCGCGGAAGATGCTTGCCGGGATCGAATAGGCAGCGCCGATCATGCCGGCTGTCGCCAGCCCGAAGCCGTAGACGCCGATCAGGTAGCGCGGCAACCATAGCGACAGCGCGACGAACGCACCGAAGGCGAAGAAATAGTAGAAGGCGAAGCGCCAGACCTGCAGGTTCTTGAGCGGCGCGAATTCCTGCCCGAAGCTTCTCGCGGGCGCCGCCTTGCCGGCGCGGCGCTCACGGATGACCGGATCGTCGCTGGTAGTGAACCAGAAGGCGACGGCCATGACGACGAGTGCCGCCGCCCAGATCAGCGCGACCGACTGCCAGCCCCAGGAGAGAAGCACGAACGGCGCCAGGAACTTGGTGACCGCGGCCCCGACATTGCCGACACCGAAAATGCCAAGCGCCGTCCCCTGCTTGCCGGCGGGGAAGAAGCGCGAGACATAGGCGACGCCGACGGCGAAGGAGCCACCGGCGAGCCCGACGCCGAGCGCGGCGACCAGCATTTGCCCGTAGGTGTGCGCAAAAGCGAGCAGGAAGGTCGCGACCGCCGCCGCAAGCATGGTCGCGGTGTAGACCAGCCGTCCGCCAAAACGGTCGGTCCAGACGCCGAGCACCATGCGCACGAGCGAGCCGGTGAGGATCGGCGTGCCGACGAGCAGGCCGAACTCCGTCTCGTTCAGCCCAAGCTCCTGCTTTATGCGCACGCCGATGATTGAAAAGATCGTCCACACCGCGAAGCAGACAGTAAAGGCGATGGTGGACATCATGAGCGCCTGCCTGGGGGCACTATCCTGGCTGGGCGCGGCTGGGAGGTTTGCGGTCATTTCAGGCTCCGGTTTGCGGCGTGGGAGGCACCGCCCTTGTCTGTTCGTTCGCAATTGTCAGCGGCGCAGCATCGGCGAGCTGGTTGAAACCGAGCTTTGCGTGGTCACTTCGGGACCCCTGCCGTCAGTCTTGGCGCCTGCGGGAAAGAGGAGGAGCGCGGCGGTGAATAGCGCCGCCGTCAGCGCGCTGCTGGCCAGAAAATCGCGACGCGTGAAGTCCGCGAGGGACGCGCCAGTTCCGATCCGTTTCGTCATCGTCGTCTCCGGTTGGGCGCCGCTTGGGACCAGCGCCGTCGATTGGGTGATCGGTCAAAACAAAAAAGCTGCCGGCCAGGCCGCGCGCGTCCGTCCATCCGGGATCGCGTGTTGACCTGAGCGGCAGCTTTGCCTGTGGCGCCCGCCATTGGACGCTGTGTCTCTTGGCCCGTGCGGACCTGTATTCTTAAAAGCAGGAAGCGTGCCAATTCGACAGCGCTCTATATTATCCAATAAAATCAAAGTGAAACCGCAGCCGCGCGACTTTTGACCAAGCCCGGCAGCGGATCAAAGATTAGTCAGAATGCTTGCACAGCAGCATAATATTTGTGCAATGCGGTAGATTGCCCATTGCCGATGCAGGTTGCCCTTTGCCTTTGATGACGCGTTTTTCGGTCATGGCCTTACTCCGCGGCTTCGACGAAGCGGTGGCGTTCGTAGAGGAACTTCAACACCGCCTCGCGACAGCGCAGGAAGGTGCGGTCGGAAGAGAGTTCGACGCGGCGGCGCGGTCGTGCGAGCGGCACGGCAAGCACCTCGCCGACGGTCGCCGCCGGACCGTTGGTCATCATGACGATGCGGTCGGAGAGCAGCACCGCCTCATCGACATCATGGGTGATCATGATCGTCGTCGAGCCAAGCCTGGAATGGATATCCATCACCGCGTCCTGCAGATGTGCGCGGGTCAGCGCGTCGAGCGCGCCGAACGGTTCGTCGAGCAGCAGGATCTTCGGTTCCATGGCGAGCGCACGCGCAATGCCGACACGCTGCTTCATGCCACCGGAAATCTCGGCCGGGCGCTTGTCCCTGGCATGCGCCATCTGCACGAGGTCGAGATTGCGCATGATCCAGTCATGCCGCTCGGCCCTCGTTTTGGTCGAACCGAACACCTTCGACACCGCCAGGTTGATGTTCTCGTAGACGGTGAGCCACGGCAAAAGGCTATGGTTCTGGAACACCACGGCGCGCTCCGGTCCGGGGCTGTCGACCTCCTTGTCCTCGAGCAGCACGGCGCCGGCGGAGACCTTGGTCAGCCCGGCGATCAGGTTGAGCAAGGTCGACTTGCCGCAGCCGGAATGGCCGATGATGGAGACGAATTCGCCCTTGTCGATGGTCAGTCTTATGTCCTTCAGCACCTCGCTGACCTGGCCGCCGCGGGCAAAGGATTTGTCGATATGGTCGAGTTTCAGATAGGCCGTCATCGCCCTCTCCTCACTTTGCCGTTGTGCCGCGGGTGACGAACGCGCCGACCGCCGCGACCAGGCGGTCGAGGCAGAAGCCGGTGACGCCGATATAGGCGAGCGCGACGATGATGTCGGGCAGCCGCGACGAGTTCCATGCGTCCCAGATGAAGAAGCCGATGCCGACGCCGCCGGTCAGCATCTCGGCGGCGACGATGGCGAGCCAGGACAGGCCGATGCCGATCCTGAGACCCGTGAAGATGTAGGGGGCTGCCGCCGGCACCATGATCTTGATGAAGAACTCGATCTGGTTGAGCCTGAGGATGCGGGCGACGTTGCGGTAGTCCTCAGGAATGTTGCGGACGCCGACGGCGGTGTTGATGATCACCGGCCAGATCGAGGTGATGAAGATGACGAAGATCGCCGACGGGCTGGAATCGCGGAACGCGGCGAGCGACAGTGGCAGCCAGGCGAGCGGCGGCACGGTGCGCAGGATCTGGAACACCGGGTCGAGACCGCGCATCGCCCAGACCGACTGGCCGACCAGCGCACCGAGCGCCACACCGACGATGGCCGCCAGGCCGAAGCCGATAGCGACCCGCTGCAGGGAGATCAGCACCCGCCAGGCGAGCCCGATATCCTGCGGACCGTTGTCGAAGAACGGATGCGCGATCAGGTCGTAGGCCTCGTTCCACACCTGGCTCGGCGGCGGCAGGCTGGCCGTCGGCGACGAGCAGGCGACCTGCCAGACGACGAGCAAAAGCACTATGACGACGGCCGGCGGCAGCAGCGTGCTGGCCAGTTTGCTCACGATCGCGAGCGGGTCGAAGCGACGCCGCGCCTTGGGGGCGAAAGCAATCACCTTCGACGGCTCGGACGGCGCGGGAAACGCCTTCACCTTGGTGTCCTCGATGGCTTGGATGGACATGTCTTCGCAAAACTCCGTGGTCGGATCTGGCGACAAGCGGCGGTGACGCCGCTTGCGCCTCGGTTGGTGCTGGCGACAACGGCGCAAGCGCCGTTGCGCCTCAGACAAACGGCGCTTTGCGCCGTTTGCGCTTAAGCCGATGCCTTGATCTTCAGGCTGTCGAGATAGGCCGACGGGTTGGCCGGATCGAAGGTCTTGCCGTCGAAGAAGGTCTCGACACCGCGCGACGAGGAGGCCGGTATGTCGCTTGCCGCGACACCGAGATCCTTGGCCGCCTCGCGCCACAAATCCTCGCGGTTGACCTGATCGACCAGCGCCTTGATGTCGGTGGTCGGCGCGAACTTGCCCCAGCGGATGTTCTCGGCCAGGAACCAGGCATCGTGGCTCTTGAATGGATAGGACACGCCGTCCTTCCAGAACTTCATGTAGAGGTCGGTGCCGCTGGCGACGCGGCCATTGCCGTAGTTGATGTCGCCCTTGAGACGGCCGATGATGTCGGCGGTCGGAACGTTCATCCATTGCCGCTTGCCGATGATGGCGGCCATCTCCTCCTTGTTCTCCTTGGCCTCGCACCATTGCTGGGCTTCCATGACGGCCATCAGGATCGCCTTGGTGGCGTTCGGGTTCTTCTCGATGAAGGCGGCGCGCAGCCCGAGTGCCTTTTCGGGATGGCCCTTCCACAATTCGCCCGTGGTGGCGGCGGTGAAGCCGACGCCCTGATGGACGAGTTGCTCGTTCCACGGCTCGCCGACGCAGAACACGTCCATGTTGCCGACCTTCATGTTGGCCACCATCTGCGGCGGCGGCACGACGATGGTCGAGACGTCCTTGTCGGGGTCGATGCCGCCGGCGGCCAGCCAGTAGCGCAGCCACAGGTCATGCGTGCCGCCCGGGAAGGTCATGGCGGCTTTCACCTCCTTGCCCTCGGCCTTCTTGGCGGCGAAGGCGTCCTTCAACTTGGAGGCGTCGAGGCCGACGCCGGTCGCGGCATATTCCTGCGCGACCGAGATCCCTTGGCAGTCGTAGTTGAGCCGCGCCACGATCGCCATCGGCAGCGGCTGGTTGTTCTGCGTCACCTTGCCGGTGTGCATGAGGTAAGGCATCGGCGTCAGGATGTGGGCGCCGTCGATGCCGTTGGCCTCGCCGCCGAGCATCAGATTGTCGCGCGTCGCACCCCAGGAGGCCTGCTTCAGCACCTCGACATCGGGCATGCCGAACTTGGCGAACAGGCCCTTTTCCTTGGCGATCATCAGCGGGGCGGCATCGGTCAACGCGATGAAGCCGAGCTTGGCGCCGGTCACTTCCGGAGCGGCCGGCGCCGCATAGGCGCCGGAGGGCAGCAGCGCACGCGCAGCCGCCAGGGTTGCCGCGGTGGCAACACTTGCCATCAGGAAATTGCGGCGGGTCATGTCCTCGAGAGGGGCTTCAGTCTTGATGCGTTTCGTCATCGTCATCTCCGGTTGGGCGCGGCTTGGGATCCGCGTCGTCGATTGCGTGTTCGGTCAAAACAAAAAAGCCGCCGGCCAGGCCGCGCGCGTCCGTCCATCCGGGATCGCGTGTTGACCTGAGCGGCAGCTTTGCCTGTAGCGCCCGCCATTGGACGCCTGTTCCGTGACCCCGAGAAGAGTCTGCTTATTGCAATGCAGGAACCGTGCCAGTTTCGGAATGGATGACAAACATCAATGATATCAATGATATGCCACATTGGTCGGCGCGCCCGCCCGCAGGGCGAGCAAGCCAAAGATTGTTCATTAGCGCAATTGCACGCACAATTTTTGTGCAATGCACAAGAATGGCGCGGAAATGATCAGGCTTCAGCGCGGGCCGATTTCTGGCCGGCAATGTAGGCGTCGATCTCGTCGGGATCGAAGATCTGGCCGTCGAAGAAACCATCGGGACCGAGCACCAGGCTTGCCCCCGCCGAACCGACCGGAGTCGCGGCCTTCAGCGCGCCCTCGACCTTGGCATTGGCACCGGGAAGCGCCACGCCCTGCGGTTTCAGTGCCAAGCGGTAGAGGTCCGGCCGGTAGCAATCGCGGGCGATGGCCAAGTTCTGGGGCGTATGCGCCACATGCCCCCAGCGCACCATCTGCGTGTAGAACCACAGCGCATGGCTCTTCCAGGGGAAATTCGCCGCCTTGTCGAAAGGCACGAAGAAGTCGTCGATCGACCGCTCGGCGCCGCCGCCCAGACTGAGACTTCCGGTCAGGATCGGCATCTGCACCGCCGGCGGCAGGCCGAGAAAGCCGGGCTGCGCCATCAGCGCGGCCAGTTCGGCGTGGTTCGCCGCGTCCTGGCACCAGCGGGCCGAATGATGCAGCGCGCGCAGCAGGGCCGCCAGCGCATCCGGGTTCTCCTCAGCCCACGCCTTGCGCACGCCGACCACCTTCTCCGGGCTGTTGCGCCACAGCAGCGCCTTGACGGTGACGATGTGGCCGGTGCCGGCGGCGACGGAGGCGCTGTTCCAGGGTTCGCCGACGCAATAGCCGTCGATACGGCCGGCGGCCAGCGCGTCGGCCATGAAAGGCGGCGGCACGATGACGATCTCGATGTCTTGGGTCGGATCGATACCGCAGGCGGCGAGCCAGTAACGAAGTTCGTAATTGTGCCCGGAATGCGGATGCACGACCGCGAAGCGCAGCGGATCGCGGCCGGCCCCTGCCCGCTCGCGGATCAGCGCGCGCAGCGCTGCACCGGCGCGCGCCGGATCGAGGTCAGGCACCGCACCATGCGCCGCCATGCCGGCCCAGACGGCGTTGGAGACGGTAACGCAGTTGCCGCCCAAACCCAGCGAGAACGGCACGATGGTCTCGGAAGCGAGCGGCGTCAGGCCGAGATTGCAGGCAAGTGGCATCGGCCCCAGCATATGTGCGAGATGGAAATGGCCGATGGCGATGCGGTCGCGGATGTTGGCCCAGGAGGTCTCGCGGTGGAGGGTGAGCTCGATTCCCTCGCGCGCGGCAAAACCCATCTCGCCGGCCGCGACCAGCACGGCGCTGTCGAAGAGCGGCATGAAGCCGGCGGTGATCTGATATGTCGCGGCCATGCCTATTCGTCCTCCGACGGCCCGAGCAGTCCGGCGGCGGTCACCAGGCTCTGGGCGATGTCGCTGATCTTGCGGTTCTGGTTCATCGCCGTCTTGCGCAGCAGCGTGTAGGCCGCCTCCTCGCTCAAGCCCCGCGACTTCATCAAAATGCCCTTGGCGCGGTCGATGACCTTGCGGCTCTCCAGCTCGCTACGCGCCTCCTCCAGCTCGCGCGCCATGCGCGAGAAGGCGTTGAAGCGGCTGACCGCCATGTCGAGGATCGGCTTGACGCGCTCCTGCCTCAAACCATCGACGACATAGGCCGACACACCGGCATCGACCGCCGCCTCGATCGAGGCCTGGTCGGAGCGGTCGACAAACATGGCGATCGGCCGCTTCACCGCGCGCGACAGCTGGAACATGTTCTCCAGCATGTCGCGGTTGGGGTTTTCGAGATCGATGACGATGACATCGGGCTCGATCTCGGCGATGCGCCGCGCAATGCCGGTGACATCATGGATGACAGTGACCCGCTCGTGCCCGGCCTCGCGCAAGCCCGCCTCGATGATCGAGGCACGGATGCGGTTTTCGTCGATCACCAGAACGGCGAGTGAGGAGCGGACCATGCCGGTATTTTGCCGATGCGAGGGAATTGTGCAATGCGGGATGGGGGGCAGCATGCCTTGCTCGGGCTATAAGGGCGGATGCTGGAAATGGACAGCGATGATTTTGTGCCGGTCGGGAGCCAACGGCGGCTAGGCAGGTGTGCGCGGCGAGTGCCTTGAGTGGTTCTAGGAAGCGCTGGGGCCGAAGAGCGGCAACGGTCCGGCATTTCCGGCCGCCTGCATCACCCTGCCAATCGTTTGCTCATATAGACGGTCATCCCGTTCATGAATTCCTCTTCCCGGTCCACGGTATAGCCGTGCTTGCGATAGAGCAACACGTTGGCTTCGAACGCGCCATTGGTCAGCAGGCGGAGTTCGGCGCAACCGGCTTCGACGGCCTTGTGCTCGGCGCTGTCGAGCAGCAGCCGGCCAATGCCCCTGCCCTGCGCCTGCGGCGCGACCGCGACATTCTCGATCCAGATATGATCGTCATGCCGCATGGTTTCGATCAGGCCGACGATCTCGTCCTTCTCGACGGCAAGGTCGAACTGATGCTCGCGGACGGCCTTGTCGTAGTCGGCCCGCATCGGCAAGGGCTCACGACCGATCACCGGCACCCATCTGGCATAGGCGGCGCGCACGATGTCCCTGATGGCGGCGGCATCCGCCGGCTCGGCCGGCCGAAATTGGATGGTAGGATCAAATGTCATTCAAGTGCTCCAAATGCAAAAAAACCCGCCGATCCGTTTTGGATGGGCGGGGCTGGGGACGAACAGACCGGATCGTCGACTAGCCGGCCTTTATCTTCGCGCAATCAGCTTGCCGCTCGTGAGAACGGCGGCATCGCTTCGAGTTTGCGGGAATGGCGAACATGGCGGCAAGCTGGAGCAGAAACGGCGAAGCGTCAAGCCGCCCGCCGGCGCGGATAGAGGCGGTTGCACGGCTCTATCTGCGCAGGCCGATTCGACCGTCTCGCAATCGTTCTGAAAAATCGATCATTGTGATACGAATAATTCGTTGGAAAGATCGGTAGCGGAATGGCATTCCCTTGGAGAACGTGCATGGAGAATTTCCTTGTCTTTCCTGTCGACCACCGCGAACGATCTTCCAAACGGAGCCGCCGTCGAAACGCGTACAGGCGCGGCGGCAGTCAATTGGGCCGGCGCGGTGCCCGGCATCGTCCTGGTGGCGATGATCACCAGCGTCGCCTACTCGGCCCGCAACGTTTCCGGCTTTGCGCTGTTCAGCCCGATGATCCTCGCCGTGGTCGCCGGCATGATCTATTCCAACGTGCTGGGCACGCCGGCGCATGCCAAGGCCGGCATCGCCTTCTCGCAGCGCCGGCTGCTGCGCTTCGCCATCGTGCTGCTCGGCTTCCAGCTGACGCTCGGCCAGGTGGCGGCGATCGGCGCCGGCGGCGTCGGCATTGTCGCGGCCACGCTTGGCGCCACCTTCGTCTTCACGGTGACCCTTGGCCGGCTGCTCGGTGTCGACCGCAAGCTGGCGCAATTGATCGCGGCCGGCACCTCGATCTGCGGCGCCTCGGCCATCGTCGCCACCAACATCGTGACGGACGCGCGCGACGAGGACGTCACCTACGCCGTTGCCGCGATCACGCTGTTCGGCACCATCGCCATGCTCGGCTTTCCGCTGCTGGCACCAGTGTTCGGCCTCGACCAGCACGCGTTCGGCCTGTGGGCGGGTGCGTCGATCCATGAGGTGGCGCAAGTGATCGGCGCTGGCTTCCAGAACGGCACGCAGGCCGGCGAAACCGCAACCGTCGCCAAGCTGACGCGCGTCGCCATGCTGGCGCCGATGGTGCTCGCGCTCGGCCTGATGGCGCGCCGCGGCAGCACCGATCCGTCGGCGGCGAAAGCCCCCATGCCGTGGTTCGTCGTGGCGTTCATAGCGGTGGTGGCGCTGAACAGCCTGGTCGCCATGCCTGCCGAAATCCATTCGGCGATCGCTTTGGCCACCCAGATCATGCTGACCATGGGTCTCGCCGCCATGGGGCTCCAGGCCGACATCTCGCAGCTTCGCTCGCGCGGCCTGCGCCCGCTGGCTCTGGCCTTCTTCGCCTTCCTGTTTGTCGGCGGCTTCAGCCTGATGCTGGTGAAGCTCGTCTAATCCTCAAAGGAATTCGCGGAGACATAGATCGAAGCGAGCTTCTCGATGCCGGCCTGATCCTCCTTGTCGAAGCGGCCAGGTGTTGGGCTATCGAGGTCGAGCACGCCAAAGACGCCGTCATTGTCCCTGAGCAGCACGACCAGTTCCGAGCGCGAATCCACATCGCAGGCGATATGGCCGGGAAAGTCGTGCACATCCTTGACCAGCATCGACATGCCCAAATCGACGGCGGTGCCGCACACGCCTTTGCCGACAGCGATACGCACGCAGGCCGGCTTGCCCTGGAACGGCCCGAGCACCAGTTCCTCGTCGGACGCCAGGAAATAGAAGCCGGCCCAATTGAGATCGGGCACCATCTGGAAGATCAGCGCGGCGGTGTTGGCAGCATTGGCGATCGAGTCGCGCTCGCCCTCCAGCAGCGCCTTCAGCTGGGTGGCGAGATCGCGGTAGAACGCGGCCTTTTCCGTGCTCTCGATGGCCTTTGCCGCAAACATGGTGTCGTGTCTCCGTTGCCAGCGTCCCGAAATGCCCGCTACAGTTCCCTGTCTGCCACCAATGTTGCGGCTGGGAAATACACAATCGTGAGTGCCACCCTCGCCAACCGAAAACGTGAGCGCGCGCAGCCGGTTGCGGCCGAAGACCCCCTCACCTTCGCCGTGCTTGTCTTCCCTGGCTTTCCGATGATGGCGTTCAGCTCGCTAATCGAGCCGCTGCGCGCCGCCAATGTGCTGGCCAAGCGCGAATGCTATCGCTGGGTGATCGTCGGCGCCGGCAAGGGGCCGGTCGAGGCCTCGAACGGCGTCGTCATCCAGCCGGGCTTTTTTGCCGGTGATGCGCCCAAAGTCGACCGCATCGTCGTCTGCTCCGGCGGCGATGCCGACCATCTCGTCGCCGACGAGGCGGTGAGCTGGATGCGCAAGAGCCTGCGCGGCGGCGCTCATATCGGCGCGGTGGCCGATGCTGCCTTCTTCCTGGCCAGAGCGGGCCTGCTCGACGGCCATGCCTGCACCTTGCACTGGACGAGCCAGGCGGCCTTCACCGAGGCGTTTCCGGACATCGAGCTGAGACGCGATCTCTACGTCATCGACCGCAAGCGTTTTACGTCGGCCGGCGGCGTCGGCAGCCTCGACATGATGCTGGAGATCATCACCCGCGACTATGGCGCCGAGCTTGCGGCCGGCGTCGCCGAATGGTTCGTGCACAGCCCGCTGCGCTCCAGCGTCGACCGCAAGCTGATGCCGCTGCGCCTGCGCACCGGCGTGCAGAACGAGCTGGTGCTGTCGGCCATCGCCATCATGGAGGATGCGGTGGAGGAGCGGCTCGGCATGGCAGAATTGGCGACAAGGCTCGGCGTTTCGCCGGACAAGCTCGAGCGCAATTTTCGCACCGAGCTCAGCATCTCGCCCAATGGCTATTATCGGCGCCTGCGGCTAAAGCGCGCCGCCGACCTGCTCGCGCATTCGACGCTGATGGTGCGCGACGTGGCTTTAGCCTGCGGTTTTGCTTCGATGTCGAGCTTTGCAAGAGCATTTCGCGAGGAGCATGGGCATGCGCCGAAGGCCGTGCGACGGCATTAGGGTGCGGCATCCGGCACGACATTTGCGGGATTCCGCACAAGCTCGATTCAACGCGCGGCTATGTTCAAGCCTTCAGGAGACACCCATGAGCATCGTCGTATTCGACCCCGACAGCACCGAAGACGTGGACTTCAAAGACCGCATGCGCCACCCGGCGGCGGCCGACCCGGCCGGCGGCATGTGGCTGTCGGACACCGAGCCGTCCTTCATCGACGCCGATGCTTTGCGCAAAGGCCGGCTGGCAAAACTGCGCGGCTGGATGCGCGAGGCCGGCTATGGTGGCGTCGTTCTGTTCGACCCCTACAACCAGCGCTATGCCACCGGCTCGCGCAACATGTTCGGCTATTTCCTGCGCAACTCGACGCGCTACTTCTTCATCCCGACCGAAGGGCCGATCGTGCTGTTCGAATATCCGCAGAGCTACCATGTCTCGATGGTGCTCGACACGATCGACGAGGCGCGGCCGTCGAAGCTCGTGTGGTCCTCGGTTTCAGGCCGCGACGATGAGACCGCGGGCCCGTTCGCCGACGAGATCGCCGAACTCCTGAAGAAGCACGGCGGCGGCTCGATGAAGCTCGGCCTCGACCGCTGCAGTCATCTGCAGGCGCTGGCGCTGGAAAAGCGCGGCTGCGAGGTCAGGGATTGCCAGGGCGAGATTCTTGCCGTGCGCGCGGTGAAGACGTCGGAGGAAGTGAAATGCCTGCAGGTATCGATGGCCGGCGCCGAAGCCGCCGTCTCCGCGGTGCGCGAGGCGATCAAGCCCGGTGTTTCCGAAAACGATCTGTTCGCCATCATGTATGGCGAGGTGATCCGGCAAGGCGGCGAGTTCATCGAAACCCGCCTGCTGACCTCGGGCCAGCGCACCAACCCGTGGTTCAACGAGGCGAGCGGCCGCAAGATCAGGCCGGGCGAACTTTTGGCGCTCGATACCGACACGATCGGCTGCTACGGCTATTATTCCGACTTCTCGCGCACCTTCCGCTGCGGGCCGGGCAGGCCGACCGACTATCAGAAATCGCTCTACCGCATGGCGCATGACCAGGTTCAGCACAACATTTCGATCGTGAAGCCCGGCATGGCTTTTCGCGAGATCGCCGAAAAGGCGTGGAAGATCCCCGAACGCTTCGTCGACCAGCGCTATACGTCGGTCATGCACGGCGTCGGCATGCATGGCGAGACGCCGTTCATCGCGCATGCCATGGACTACGAGACCTACGGCCGCGACGGCATCATCGTGCCCGGCATGGTGGTCAGCGTCGAAAGCTATATCGGTGAGAAAGGCGGCCGCGAGGGCGTCAAGCTGGAGGACGAGATCCTGATCACCGAGACCGGCACCGAGCTTCTGTCGCGCTTCCCCTATGAGGATGATTTCCTGGAGAAACAGGTTTGATTCCCGTATTCATCACCGGGCTCGATGCGGTATCGCAAACCGTCGCGAATAGGCGCAGCGCTTATGCCGTCGTCATCCTAGGGCGGAGCAAGGAGCGCAGCGACGCGGCGCAGACCATAGGATCCATGCCGCTGCGTCGGAGCGTTGCGGCGATGCCGAATTCCGTTCCATCGCATTCTTCGGGCAAGGTAACGGCATGGATTCCAGGGTCTTCGCGACGCCGCTTCGCGTCTGCTCCGCCCTGGAATGACGAAGTTCAGGAATTCGCATGAAGAGCCCTATCTCGATCAGCAGAGGCACCGTCGCGGCGGCGTTCATCGATCTCCAGGAGGAGCATCGGCAGGACAAGCGCTATCTGGTCGAAGGGTTCGGCGATATCCTCGTCAACGTCCAACGTCTGCAAGAAGCGGCGCGGCGCAATTTCGTGCCGCTCTATCACTGGGCTTACATCGTCGACCTCGCCAAGGCGCGGCCGTTCCATCCGGTGGATGTCAACGGCAAGTCGGCCTTCTCGGACAAGGACGACCCGCTCACCGCGATCTGCCCGGAAGTGGCGCCGGCTGCCGGCGAGACGATGCTGATCAAGACCGAGGCCAGCGCCTTCGGCGCAGGCTCCGCGGCGGACGACCTGAAGGCACGCGGCATCGAATGGCTGGTCGTTGCCGGCGTCTGGACCGAAGCCTGCATCGACGCCACGGTAAAGGATGCGGTGGCACTCGGCTTTCGTGTGCTGGTGGTCAAGGATGCCTGCGGCAGCGCCAGTGCCGCCATGCACCAGACCGCCATCCTCAACCTCGCCAACCGGCTCTATGGCGGCGCCGTCACCAACACCGTGGATGCCTGCAGGCTGTTGTCGGGCGACACGGTCAGCGTCTGGCAGGTCGAAGGTTCCGTGCCGCTGCGCTTCACCTATGAGAACGCGGCCGGGCTCTACGACGACCTCTGACCCGGCGTTTGGACGCGATGGGCACTGTCCACCACATGACCAGGCGCGGGAAATACGCCCGGCGACTCGATCCGGCCTTGTGGGTCTATATCGACCGGGTCAACGAGTGGTATCCGCCCGAAATCGCCGAGCTGCCGATCGCCGAGCAACGGGCGGTCTATGACGCGATGTGCCGGGCCTTCCACCAGGGCCATCCGCCGGGCGTGTCAGTCAATGACGGCCTGATCGCCGCCGCCGATCACAGCATCCCCGTCCGGCGCTACCAGCTTGCCGGCAAGGCGCCGCAGGCGACCGTTATTTACTATCAAGGCGGCGGCTTCGTGCTGGGCGGGCTCGACAGCCATGACGACATTTGCGCCGAGATCTGCGCGGAGACTGGTTTCGAGGTGCTGTCCGCCGACTACCGGCTGGCGCCGGAACATCGCCATCCCGCCGCCTTCGACGATGCGCTGGCCGTGTTCGAATGGGTTGCCGCGTCGAGCACCCTGCCGATTGTGCTTTGCGGCGAGAGCGCCGGCGGCACTCTGGCCGCAGCTGTGGCGCACGCCACGCGCCGCCACCCGCGCCACGCGGCCGGACAGGTGCTCATCTACCCCGAACTCGGCGGCGACGGGACCGGCCGTTCCCACATCGAGCACGCGGAGGCGCCACTGCTGACGCTCGGCGATATCGATTTCTATCGCCGCATCCGTTCTGCGCCGGGACAATCGCTCGACGACCCGACCTTTTCGCCGCTCAAGGACGATGATTTTTCCGGCCTGCCGCCGACATTCATCATCACCGCGGAATGCGATCCGCTATCGTCGGATGGCGAGGCCTATCGCGACCGCATCGTTGCCGCCGGCGGCTCGGCCTGGTGGCAGGAAGATCCGCGCCTCGTGCACAGTTTTCTGCGCGCCCGCAACAGCGTGCCGCGCGCCGGCGAGGCTTTCCTCGACATCCTTTCGGCCATCGCTTCCGTGACCATGCTGGGAATGAACAACGGGCCGTCCTGAAGGCCATGTCGTTGCCTCGCCGCGCTCGCAACCCGCTGCGGAACAGCGCACAAGAACTGCGGAAAAGCGAACATTTCCCTACGTCAGCCCGTCCTATCATCGCCCGAGGCAATGGCGCTCCGGTGAACCGCATCCTCCCCCGCGTCCGGCGGCAACCGGCGTCTCGGTTTTTCGTGCATGTCGTTGCCCCAAAACCGCAGCGCACTTTTGGGCGACATGGCACCAACAGGAGGGAACGACGATGAAGTTCATGTTGACCGACCGAAAGCTGCACCCGCGCGCAAAGCCGATCGCCGACGATTTCAAAAGGGGCGGCTTGAACCGGCGCGAGTACCTCGCCCTGATGGCGGGGTTCGGCGTCAGCGCCGCCGGCGCGCTGGCGCTGGGTGGGCTCAGCACCTCGCCCGCCCGGGCAGAGGAGCCGAAGCGCGGCGGCACCTTGCGCGTCGCCATGAACGTCAAGGGCTTTAAGGATCCGCGCACCTTCGACGGCGTCGAAATGTCCAACGTCGCGCGCCACTGCAACGAATATCTGGTGCGCTGGAACACCGACTTCAGCTTCGAGCCATGGCTGCTCGAAAGCTGGGAGACCAGCGACGACGCCAAGACATTGACGCTCAATGTGCGAAAGGGCATCACCTGGTCGAACGGCGACACCTTTAACGCCGACGACGTCATCCATAATCTCAACCGCTGGTGCGATGCCTCGGTCGCCGGCAATTCGGTCGCCGCGCGCATGGGCGCGCTGGTCAATGCCGACACCAAGAAGCCGGTCGATGGCGGCATCGAGAAGGTCGACGACTTCACCGTGAAACTCAATCTGCCGAAGCCCGACATATCCCTGATCGCCGGCATGGCCGACTATCCGGCGCTGATCATGCACCGCTCCTATGAGGGCGACGGCGACCCGATGAAGGCGCTGGCCATCACCACCGGCCCTTGCGAGCTGGTGAAATGGGATGCCGAGACCAGCGCCGAGGTGCGCCGCAAGGACAAGCCCTGGTGGAAGGGTGAGTTCCATCTCGACGGCATCACTTGGGTCGATTACGGCTCCGACCCCAACGCCATGCTGTCGGCCTTCGAATCCGGCGAAATCGACACCGACCACGAGACCGCCTCCGATGCCGTGTCACAGACCGAGCAGATGGGGCTCGAAAATTCCGAGATCGCCACCGGCTCGACCATCGTCGCCCGCTTCAATGTCGGCAACGCGCCCTATGACGACGTCAAGGTGCGCCGCGCCGCCCAGCTTTCCGTCGACAATGCCGCGGTGCTGAAGCTCGGCATCGATGGTCGCGGCAAGCCCGCCGACAACCACCATGTCGGCCCGATGCACCCCGAATATGCCGATATCGGTCCGGCCGTGCGCAATATCGACGAGGCGAAGAAGCTGCTCACCGAAGCCGGCAAGGCGGATCACGAGTTCGACCTCATCTCCGTCGACGTCGAATGGCAAAAAAGCACCGGTGACGCGATCGCCGCGCAAATGCGCGAGGCCGGGTTGAAGATCAAGCGCACCGTGCTGCCGGCCGCGACCTTCTGGAACGACTGGAGCAAATACCCATTCTCCTGCACGGAGTGGCTGGGACGGCCGCTTGGCGTCCAGGTGCTGGCGCTGGCCTACAAATCGGGCGCGGCCTGGAACGAGAGCGCCTATGCCGACAAGGAGTTCGACGACCTGCTGGACAAGGCGCTGGCAATGCCCGACGCCAAAGCGCGCAAGGAGATCATGGCCAAGATCGAGCAGAATTTGCGCGATGCCGGCATCATCATCCAGCCCTATTGGCGCTCGGTCTACCGCACCTACCGCAAGGGCGTGCATGGCTGCGAGCAGCACCAGTCGCTCGAGCAGCATTTCGAAAAGGTCTGGCTGGAGAGCTGATCTGTTTGACCGGGCTTCGGACGCGGCCACGAATTGTGGGCGCGTCAGGCGGTGGCCTGCGTAATGACATCCGGAACCTGTGCGACCGACATCCGCTCGATGATGGTCGTCGGCAGGATGATCCTTTCGGGCGGCCGGTCATCGCCCTTCAGCCGGCGTATCAGAAGCTCCGCCACTGATTTTCCCAGCGCATAGACCGGCTGGTCGATGACGGTGATTGGCGGCGTTGTCACACTCGTCCAGTCGGCATCGTGGAACGTGATCAGCGACATGTCCTGCGGAATGTGCAGGCCGCACTCCCGGATCGTCTTGAACAATTCGAGCGCCACGACGCTGTCCGATGCGAGAATAGCCGTCGGCCGGTCTGGGCTCTGCAGCAATCCATGCATCGCGGCCCGCGATGTCTCGGAGCGTCCGGAGCCAAAACGAATGTTGCGCTCGGCTCGCTCTATGCCGGCTTCCTGGCAGGCGTCGAGAAATCCCAGAATGCGCTCTCGCACGGTAGACGTGTTGATCCTCGACTCGCCGCCGCGAAAATCTCCCGACAACACCGCGGCGGTCATATAGGCGATCCTGGTATGCCCTGCCCGCGTCAGGATGCGGGTGGCGCGCAAGGCCGCATCCCGGTCATCGACGGTGACGGTGTCGACATCGAGATCCGGCAGCGCCCGGTCGAGCAGCGCCAGGGGACAGGCGGAGCACGCAATCTCCACGAGATGGGCGATTTCTCCGGATTGGGCGGGCGTGACGATCAGACCGTCAACCTGCTTTGCCATGAGGACGCGTATCGCATTCTTCTCAGCTTCGACCTGTTCGCCCGAATTGGCCAGGATGACGTTGATGCCCGAAAGGCGCGCCACGTCGCTGATGCCCCGCACCGCCAGCGAAAAGAACGGGTTCTCGATGTCGCCGACGACCACGCCAATGCTGCCTGAGCGTCCGGTCGTCATGCTGCGCGCCAGCTCGTTCGGACGATAGTCGAGCGCCTTCGCGGCCTCGAGCACCGCGGCGCGCACCGTCTTGCTCACCCGGCCATAGCCACCCAGCACACGCGCTGCTGTCGCTTTCGAGACCTTCGCCTGGCGGGCGACATCGCTGACGGTGATGGAAGGAGCCTTGGGTGGACGTTTCATTGTGGAAAAAATCGCTCCCGAATTCGTTGACGGATGGTCATTCCCGTGACTACAAATGTCAAGAGACCGGTCTCATTTCCATTTGAGACCGGTCTCACAAGAAAAAGAGCGCCCGGAGGCGTCGCATCGCAAGCCGTATCGAAAATTGGCGCGTGTCCGCCGTGAAAGCTTCAGCGCCCCCCGCGGACCGATCTTCAGAGTGGAGAACAACCATGAGCATCAGAGGTCTTTTTACATCGAGCCCGCGGCAGCGCATCGGCTCCATAATCTTCGCCATCACGCTGGCCGCCCTGTCGCTGCCCAAAACCTGGGCCGCCGACAACCCGTATAATCTGATCGATGCCAAGACCATCAGCGTCGGCACGATGGGCGACGCAAAGCCCTATGCCTTCACGACCGCTGACGGCAAATTCACCGGCTTCGATCTCGAGTTCTTCCTGAACGTGGTGAGCCGGATGGGATTCAAGGCGGATCAGGTGACCTTCACCGGCCAGGAATTCTCCGCGCTCATGCCCTCGGTCGCCAATGAACGTTTCGACGTCGCGGTCGCCGCCATCGGAACCACGGCCGAGCGGAAGAAGAACGTCGATTTCTCCGAAGGTTATCTGGCCGGATATCTTTCGGTGCTGGCGTCGGACGCCAAGATCACCAGCGCCGAAGGTCTCGCCGGCAAACGCCTCGGAGTCGTCCAGGGCACGCTGCAGGAAATCTATGCCGCGAAGAATTTCAAGAATACGGACCTTGTAAAATTCCCGGACAACAATTCGGCCATCGCGGCGCTCAACAACGGCACGGTCGACGCCCACTTCCTCGATTACGAGGCGGCGAAACAATATGGCGAGCGCTATCCGGCGTTGAAGGTCGCGATAAACATCCCCTCCTTCGATGCACCGGCCGGCTTTGTCGTTCGCAAGGGCAACGACGCCTTCCGTGAAGCGCTCAACAAGGGCATTCACGAAGCGATGCAGGACGGCACCTGGAAGGATCTCTATCAGAAATGGTTCCCCGGATCGCCGATGCCGGAGCAATATCTTCCCAAGAAGAACTGAGCCGCACGAGGCCGCCGGCATTCGTGCTGGCGGCCTCAGGCATGAGCAATCGCGCGACCGGTGGCTTTGCCGCGGCGCAAGGCAGGTTTGCAGATGAACTGGCTCGAGAACCTTCAGCGCAGCTTTTTCGACTGGGACGCGATGGCATCGGTCCTGCCGGCGCTGCTTGCCGTCGGGCTGAAAAATACCCTGATCCTCGCGGCGGCTTCCACCGTGCTCGGCATCCTCCTGGGCATGGTCCTCGCCGTGATGGGGATCTCACGCTCGGCCTGGCTGCGCATCCCGGCGCGTATATACACCGACATCTTTCGCGGTCTGCCCGCGATTCTCACCATCCTGCTGATCGGCCAAGGGTTCGCGCGCATCGGCCGGGACATCTTTGGCCCTTCCCCCTACCCGCTCGGCATCCTCGCCCTCAGCCTGATTGCAGGCGCCTATATTGGCGAGATCTTTCGTTCGGGCATCCAGAGTGTCGAGACCGGCCAGATGGAAGCGTGCCGCGCGCTCAGCATGAGCCACGGCCAGGGCATGCGGCTGATCGTGATCCCGCAGGGCGTGCGCCGTGTGCTCCCTGCCTTGGTCAACCAGTTCATCGGCAACGTCAAGGATTCCAGCCTGGTCTACTTTCTCGGCCTGCTTGCCTCCGAACGAGAGATTTTCCGCATCGGCCAGGATCAGGCGGTGGTCACCGGGAACCTGTCGCCGCTGCTTCTGGCCGGCATGTTCTATCTCATCATCACCGTGCCGCTGACCCATGTGGTCAACACCATCGACAATCGCCTGCGGCTCGGCAAACAGAAACCCGGCGGCGGCGTCAGCGGCCTTGTCGAGGTCGGTGAACTGAAGAACACGACGGGCGAAGCCTCTGCGACGCCCGACGGAACCGCTGCAGCGCCGGCCTTCAAGGCCGGCAGCCTGGACGTCCGCGATCTCGACATGGCCTATGGCGATCTGCAGGTCCTCAAGCAGATCCGGCTCAAGGTCGAGCCGGGCACGGTCACCTGCGTCATTGGACCGTCGGGTTCCGGAAAATCGACGCTGCTGCGCTGCCTCAACCGCCTGGTCGAGCCGAAGGCCGGCGACGTACTCCTTGATGGCGAAAGCATCCTGGCGATGAGACCGGAGACGCTGCGCCGGCGCGTCGGCATGGTCTTCCAGCATTTCAATCTGTTCCCGAACCATACGGCGCTCGAGAACGTCATGCTCGCCCTGACCGAGATCAAGGGCATGGCGACAGGCCAGGCCAGACGCCAGGCAGAAGCACGCCTTGCCGAAGTGGGCCTCGCCGCGCGCAAGGACTACCGGCCGAGCCGTCTTTCGGGCGGTCAGCAGCAGCGCGTGGCGATTGCACGCGCGCTTGCGATGGACCCCGAAGTCATCCTCTTCGATGAGGTGACGAGCGCGCTCGACCCCGAACTCGTCAAGGGCGTTCTCAACCTGATGGCCGATCTCGGCCGGCGCGGCATGACGATGATCGTCGTCACCCACGAGATGGGCTTTGCCCGTAAGGTGGCGGATCAGGTCGCCTTCATGGACGAGGGCCGCATCGTCGAGGTCGGCCCGCCGTCGGAGATATTCGACAGGCCGAAGAGCCCGCGGCTCAGGCAATTTCTCGCCGAGGTCCTATGAACGATGCCGCCGCGCCAAGCCGGCCAGGCGCAGGACATCCCCAAAAAACCAATCGTCCGACCATCGAAAGCTGCATCATGACCCATAATCCTGCCCTCAAGGTCGTCGTCATCGGCGGCGGCATCTTCGGTGTCTCCGCGGCCGTCCATCTCGCCCGCCTCGGCGTGGAGACGACGATTGTCAATGACGGCCCGATCGCCAACGGTGCATCGTCGCGCTCGCTCGCCTGGCTTAACTCGGCGCGAAAGCGCTCGGCCGCCTACCACAAGCTCCGTATGCAGGGTCTCGACCGCTACAGGACCCTTGCTGCTGGCAATGATTACGGCGCCTGGCTGCGCTTCGATGGCGGCCTCACCTGGGATGCCGACGATGCTTCCAACCAGATCCCGGAAATCTTCCGCCATGAACAGGCGATCGGCTACGAGACGCGGCTGCTCGCGCCTGGCGAGATCGCCGCTGTCACTCCCGGTGTCGATGCAAGGGCCGTTTCAACTCGGGGCGCGATCTTCAACGCCGGCGAAGGCTGGGTCGATCTGCCCTCGCTCATAGGCCTGCTGCTGGAGGAGTTTCACGAACGCGGCGGCCGCGTCATCACCGATGCCGGTTCCGTCGACGTCACGCTTGCCAACGGCCGCACCAGCGGCGTGAAGACCGCCTCCGGCCAGTTCATCGACGGCGACGCCGTCGTGGTTGCGACGGGCTCGGCGGTGCCGGGCATGGCCGCGAAAGTGGGCAAGCGCATAGGCGACGGCACGACCCGTGCGCTGCTCGTCGTCACCAAGCCGCTCAAACATCCGCTCCGCGCCGTGCTGAACACGCCGCGCGTCGCCATCCGGCCGACGCCGAACGGCGCCTTCGCACTCGACTCGGCCTGGTCCGAAGACGAAGTCGTCGTGCGCGGCGACGGCGCGTATGAGGCAAAGCCATCGACCATAGCCGGACTGCTCGATGAAGCCTCCAAGGTGCTGGAGGGAAACCCGACGCTGGTGCTAGAGAGCTATCACACGGGGCCAAAGCCAATCCCCGCGGACGGCGAGCCGGTGATCGGCCAATTGGCCGGCATTCCGGGTTACAACGTCATCTTCAGCCACAGTGGCGCGACGCTCGGCCTTGTCGCGGGAGAATTGCTGGCTGGAGAAATCGTCAGCGGCAGCCCTCACCCGCTGCTTGAATCGTTTCGCCCTGGACGGTTTGACAGCTGAGCGGGAGCAAGAGCCGGCCGAATGCCATTTGCCATGCGCGTGAATTTTGGCACAGATTGCGCCTGACCGATCATCGGCGCGAGAAGCAATCAGGCATGGATCATTTCGACCTCGGCTGCTACCGGCGTCCCATCTCCACCGGCTCGGCGGAGACGCAGCGCTGGTTCGATATCGGGCTGAACTGGTGCTACGGCTTCAACCACGAAGAAGGCATCAAGTGTTTTGAGAAGGCGCTGGAAACGGATCCGGACTGCGCTTTCGTGCATTGGGGCATCGCCTATGCCGCCGGACCTTTCTACAATCTGACCTGGAAGGAGCATGGCGAGGCCGAGGCGAACCGGGCGACCAAACTCTGCTTCGACCATGTCCAGCTTGCGCGCGCCGAGGCTGACAGAGCAAGCGCGGTCGAAAGGCGCCTGATCGAGGCGCTGGCCAGCCGATACCAGAAGCCGCATCGCGTGCCGGCAGCGGAATTCGAGCAATGGGACGACGCCTATGCCGCCGAGATGCGGACGGTGTACAGCGACTTTCCCAGCGACCACGACGTGATGGCGCTCACCGTCGAAGCGCTGATGATGCGCACAGTCCGGCGTCTGTGGGACCTCAAGACCGGCAAGCCGGCGCCGAACTCGGACGTGCTGGAGGCGCTCGAGGTCTGCGAGCGGTCGATCAAACTCGCAGAGGAAAGTGGCGTCGCGCAGCATCCGGCGATCGTCCATCTGCACATTCATCTGCTGGAAATGTCGACCATGCCTGAACGCGGCATGCGCTCGGCCGACCGGCTCGGCACGATGTGCCCCGATGCCGGCCACATGAACCATATGCCGGGGCACATCTATGTCTTGTGCGGCGAATATGAGAAGGCGAAGCTTGCCAGCGAAAAAGCGGTGCGCGCCAACGACCTCTATCTCGCCTATGCGCAGGAGACTTCCTATTACCTGCTCGGCTGCTGCCACGACCTGCATCTGATGATGTTTTCTTGCATGTTCCTCGGCCAGCGCAAACCAGCGCTGTGGGCGGCCGACAAGGTGCGCAGGCTGGTGAGGCGCGATGTCATCAGCATTCCGGACCGACCGAAGCTCACCCAGACGGTGGAGGGCTACCACGCGATGAAGTCGCATGTTCAAGTGCGCTTCGGCCGCTGGCAGGAGATCATCGACGAGCCGATGGTTGAGGAGCCGGAGCTCTATGTGCTGACCGCGGCCATGCAGCACTACGCCAAGGGCGTCGCGCATGCGACGCTTCGGGAGTTCGCCGCAGCCGAACGGGAACGCGAACGCTTCCACCTTCATTTGGGCCGCATCCCGCCGGAACGGCGCTTCCTCAGCAACCCGACCCGCGCCTCGCTCGCCGTTGGAGCCGCGCTTCTCGATGGCGAGCTTACCTATCACCAGGGTCGGCATGACGAGGCCTACGTCCATCTTCGGCGAGCGGTCGAGCTCGACGACAATCTGTCCTACACCGAGCCCTGGGCGTGGATGCACCCGCCGCGCCATGCGCTGGCCGCACTCCTTCTGGACCAGGGTCACGCTGAAGAGGCCGAGCAAGTCTATCGAGACGATCTGGGCCTGAGCGGCACGGTGCAACGCTGCGCCCAGCACCCGGGCAATGTCTGGGCGTTGCATGGGCTGGTCGAATGCCTGAAGCGGCGCGGCGAGACCATGGAACTGCCCGGCTTGCAGGCAAAGCTCGCCACGGCTCTGGCCAGAACGGACGTACCGATCACCTCGTCGTGTCTATGCCGGACGAGCGTGCAAACAGGGCAGAGCTGCTGTCATTGACGATGGACTGGGGGTGTCACACCCTAAGCCACTTTCACCGGTGCCGCCGCTCTCAGCAGCATGCCGAACAGGTCACGCGGCTCGTCGGGATCGGCCAGCATGTCGAGTTCCTGGTAGAGGCCGGTCGATGCCAGTTGATCGCGGACATAGCGCAGCGCCGAAAAATCCTCGATGGCGAAGCCGACGGAATCGAACAGCGTGATCTGGCCGGGCTCGCGCCGCCCCTTGGCCAAGCCGGTGATGACCTGCCACAACTCGGTCACCGAATGGTCGGCGGGAAGCTGCTGGATCTCACCCTCGATGCGGGTCTGCGGCGGGTATTCGACGAAGATGTCGGAACGCAGCAGGATGTCGCGGTGCAGCTCGGTCTTGCCCGGACAGTCGCCGCCGACCGCGTTGATGTGCACGCCGGAGCCGACCATGTTGTCGGTGAGGATGGTGGCGTACTGCTTGTCGGCGGTGACGGTGGTGATGATCTGAGCGCCCTCGACCGCCTCCTGCGCTGTGGCGCAGGCCACCATGTCGAAGCCGAGGCCGGCGAGATTGCGAATGCATTTTTGCGTCGCCTTGGCGTCGATGTCGAAGAAGCGCAATTTGTGCACGCCGAGCAGAGCCTTGAAGGCCAGCGCCTGGAATTCGGCCTGGGCGCCATTGCCGATCAGTGCCATGCAGTCAGCATTGGGCGTCGCCAGATGTTTTGCGGCAAGAGCCGACATCGCCGCAGTGCGCAGCGCGGTGAGAATGGTCATTTCCGACAAAAGCACCGGATACCCATTGTGGACGTCGGCCAGCATGCCGAAGGCGGTCACCGTCTGGCGGCCCTCGCGCATGTTCTTCGGATGACCGTTGACATATTTGAAGCCATAGACCTCGCCGTCGCTGGTCGGCATCAATTCGATAACGCCCTCGGCGCTGTGCGAGGCGACGCGCGGCGTCTTGTCGAAGGCCTCCCAGCGGCGGAAGTCGTCCTCGATGTATCCGGCGAGCTCGGTCAGGAAACGCTCGACGCCGATCTTCAACACCAGCTTCATCATGTGGTCTACGCTGACGAAGGGAACGATGTTTAGATTGGGGATCATGGTCTCGCGTCCTCCCGCCTTTGCCGGCGGCAATCAATCATTGCGCTGCGCATTATACGCCTTCATCGCGGAAGTGAGTGCGGGATCGCGCGCCTCGAGCATGCCAATCGCGGCGCTGGTGGCCACGGGCAGACGCGGCCTTCAGCCATGTTCGGGCTGAAGACCAATGTTCAGGAGTCCATGATGTGGGTGAGAACCCTCCCCGTCAGGTAATATCTCCGCAAGTTCATCGACGCTGGTGCCTTCCTTTCGCAACTCGACATAACTGACGGCTGACGCAATTGTCGTCAGCATGTACAGCATCGCGGTCACAAGTCCGTCCAGCGACATGGCTGCGGTCGCGTCGACGGCCGGCATGATACTGGCCAAGGCCAGCTCTATCGCGTAGACGGCAACGATCGTGATTGTCCAAAGCCCGAACAGGGCCCAGCGGCTGCCCTTGGTCAGATTACTGCTGCGCGCCATGCTGGCGAACACACCGAGCCGCTCTTGTACCAGCGCTGGAACCGCCACCGAACAGCGAAGGAACAAAACGATACCGGGAACGATGAGGAGCACGAGCCCAAGCGCGGCGCCCAAGTGGCCAGCAGCGCGATGCCGATCACCGGCAGCTGCACGGAGATGGCGGTGCCGATGCAATCCCGGATTGCCGGCCGCTTGCCGTTCAAATCCTCAACGGCAGCGCGCACCAAAGCGGCCTGCAGGACGGCGCCAAGTATCATTGAAACCAACGCGGCCACGACGGCAAACGCAATCCGTTGAGGCGAGAATTGCTCATAGCTGGCCATCGACTTTCATGTCACAAACTCGACCAGAAACCGCGGCAGGCCAGAAAAAAGCAATGCCAGCCCAAAGCACAGAACAGGATTGCGGCCGATGACCACAAACTGTCGTTGAAAACCTGCCTATGCGAAACCGACCGCGTTGGTCCAGCGTCGCTGACACCATGACGTTCCCCCTTCAGACCGCCATTCGCTGCGAGAAGGTTTCCGCCAGTTCGTCGACAACGGCGCCTTCCTTGACCTGACGCAGTTCAGCGGCAAGCCTATGGCTTCACCGACATTCGGACGGGCACCGATGTTACGAGAAGATCTCCGCCAGTTCATCGACGCTGGTGCCTTCCTTGACCTGGCGCAGCTCGACATAGCTGACCGCGGCGGCGACGGAGAGCACCATCGACACCACGGACTGCACCAGGGCCAGCGCCAGTTCGGCGACAATTCCGCCAAGGAGGACCACGACGGCCAGCATCACCCACTGGATGACCGCCGCGATAATAAGCAGGATTAGAAACAGTCCGAACAGCGCCCAGCGGCTGCCCTTGGTCAGGACGCGGCTGCGCGACATGGAGCCCAATACGCCGAGCCGCTCCTGAATCAGAACCGGCACCGACACCGACCAGCCGAGCCACAGGATGATGCCGGGCACAATTAGAGCCAGCATGGCGAGTGCCGAGCCAATGCCGACGAGAAGGCCAATGGCGAGCGTCGGCAGCAGGAAGCGGATCGCAATCTGTATGCAATCGCCAAAGGAAGGCCGCTTGCCGTTCAGATCCTCGATCGTCGCCCGCACCAGAGCCGACTGCAGCAGCAGCGCGAGAACAAAGGACATCAATCCGGCGATGATCGTGATCCAGGGACTGCCAAACATCGCGGCGGGATCAGCCGCGGCGCCGGGATTCTGCAAGACCGCGTCTATTTGCGGCTGGGTCCACAGCCGGATGAGAATGGCCGGCAAGCCTGAAAACAAAGCGGCAAGACCGACGCAAAGGCCGATGTTGCGGCTGATAACGGCAAAGGTGTTGTTGAACACCCTGCCGATCTGAAATTTTTCGGGCCGTTCCAGTGTCGTCGAAGTCATGATGCACCCCCCGTGCTCACTGCCGCATGTAGGCAAGCAGTCTCGACAGCAAATTTGCCAAGATTGAACGTCGCCGTCCAGCCCACTTGCAATTCTTATTCTGCATTGCCACTGTCTGCTCGGAACCGCAGGTTGCAGGGGACGAGCGGGTGGCAAATGCAGGGCCGGGCACAGCGGACGCCGAATGGCTGGCCGAGATGCACAAGCAGCTGCTTGCGGACGATTCGATCCAGTTCGGCCTGCCGGCCCTTGTTCAGCCTGAACCACCCGAATGGCTGAAGCCGTTGCTGGAGATGCTGGAGCGGCTCGGCCCCTATATGATCTATCTGTTCTGGGCCGCGGTGATATCTGGCGCCGCCATCATCCTGCTGTTGATCGCGCTTGAAGTGAAAGGCGTCGCCTGGCGCCTACCGTGGCGGCGCGCGCGCAAGGAGACCGAGGCGGAAGAGGAATGGCGCCCCGACGCAGGCGCCGCCCAGATCCTGCTGTCGGAGGCGGACGCGCTCGCCGCGCGCGGCGACTATGACGAGGCGGTGCATCTTTTGCTTCGCCGCAGCGTCGCCGACATTGCCGGGCGCCTGCCCGACTTCCTGCGGCCGTCGCTGACGTCGCGCGACATCGCCAATGCGCCTTCCCTGCCGGCGCGGGCACGCGGCGCCTTCAGCGAGATCGCGCGCATCGTCGAGGCCGCCCTGTTCGCCCGCCGGCCGGTCGGTGCCGAAGGCTGGCAACAGGCGCGTGGCGCCTATGAGCGATTCGCCTTCCGGGACGCCTGGGCATGAGCGCTTCGGCAATCGAGGCGGCACAGGAACCGTTCAGCCGCAGAACGCTGTTCTGGGGCATCTTCGCCAGCCTGCTTGCGGCGGCCGGTTTTTTTCTGCTTTCCACCTATGCGCCCGACTTCCGGCAACCCAGCAGCGGCGGCCCCACACCACTGTCCAAGGGCGGGTCCGGTTATGCGGGCCTGGTGGAATGGCTGAAATTGATCGGCGAGCCGCCGTCGATGGCGAGGAACGAGGACGACCTTACCAGCGACAAATTGCTGATCGTCACCATATCGCCGGAAAGCGATCCGGAAGCGCTCACCCGCATTCTCGATCTTCGCCAGGACCTGCCGACGCTTTTCGTACTGCCCAAATGGCAGACGATGCCGCTGCAGGGTCACGAGGGCTGGGAGATGAAGATCGAGCGGCTGCCCGACATGGCCGTGAACCAATGGCTCAGCCGGATCGCCAAGGCAAAGCTCGGCGTCGGCCAGAGCACGGTCGAGAAACTCGACATTGAAGGCAGGCTCATTGCCGCGCCAGAGGATATGCAGTGGGTGGCCGACGATCACCCGTTGATCGCCGCTGGCAATGGCAAGGCCGTTCTCACCGAACTCGCCGACAAGCCTTTCTACATCCTGACCGACCCCGACCTGATCAACAACGCCGCGCTCAAGGACCCGGACAAGGCAGCGGCAGCGCGCGACCTGATCACCTTTCTGGCGCCCGATGAGGGCGCGGTCATGTTCGACCTCACCCTGCATGGCGCGGGGCGCAAATACGATCTCGCCAAGCTCCTGGTCGAACCGCCGTTCCTGGCCTTGACGCTAACGATCCTGGCCGCTTCGGCATTGGCGTTCCTGCACGGCCTTGGCCGTTTCGGACCGCCGCGCGCCGAGGGCCGCGCGATCGCCTTCGGCAAACAGGCGCTGGTCGACACCACGGCGATGCTGCTCAGGCGCGCCGGACGGCTGGAGGAACTGGGCGACCGCTACGGCGCCCTGGCGCGGGCGCGCGCCGCGGCACTCCTCGGCGCGCCGCACGGCCTGCAGGGTGAAGCGCTCGACCACTGGCTGGATTCCCGCGACAAGGATGAAACCGGCGGCTTTACTGTGCGCCTGCAGGCCGCAAACAATGCCAGGACCCTGGCGCAAATGCATGAGGCAGCCGAACGGCTGCACGACTGGACGGCAAGGAGGCTCAGTGAACGTCGATGATGTGAAGACCCTGGCGAATGCGATCAGAGAAGAGGTGGCGAAGGCGATCACGGGGCAGCACGATACGGTCGACCTGATGCTGACGGCCTTGTTCGCCGGCGGGCACATCCTGCTCGAAGGACCGCCGGGCACCGCCAAGACGATGACGGCGCGCTGCTTCGCGCAGGCGCTCGGCGTCGCCTATGGGCGCATCCAGTTCACGCCCGATTTGATGCCCGGCGATATCGTCGGCTCCAACATCTACAATTTCCAAACCGGGCAGTTCACGCTGACGCGCGGCCCGATCTTCTGCGACCTGCTGCTTGCCGACGAAATCAACCGCACGCCGCCGAAGACGCAGGCAGCGCTGCTGGAAGCAATGCAGGAACACGCCGTGACCTTCGACGGCACCACACATCCGCTCGGCCAGAACTTCATGGTGGTGGCGACCCAGAACCCGATCGAGCATCAGGGCGTCTATCCCCTGCCGGAAGCCCAGCTCGACCGCTTCCTGTTCAAGCACCGGGTGAGCTACCCCGACGCACAGGAGGAACGCGCCATCATCGTCCATCATGGCGGCGGCTCCGCCTCGCATGACATCAAGCAATACGGCATCGAGGCGCAGACGGATCGCAAGACGCTGGAGAAGGCGCTTGCCACGGTTGGCGATGTCACTCTCGTCGACGATGTCGTCGGCTATATCGCCTCGCTCGTGCGCGCCACGCGCCAAAACCCGGAACTGGAAGTCGGCGCCAGCCCGCGCGCGGGCGCGATGCTCGCGCGGGCGGCGCGGGCGCGGGCGGCGCTCGACGGACGCGCCTATGTGATCCCCGACGACGTCAAGGCGCTCGCCGTGCCGGCGCTCCGCCACCGCGTCATTCTTTCGCCCCCGGCTCAGATCGACGGGCGGCTGGTCGAGCAGATCGTCTCCGACCTCGTTGACCAGACGGAAGCGCCACGTTGATCTATCCCAGCGGCAGAGCGATCTGGGCAGCGGCGGCAGGGGCCATTCCAGCCTTCCTGGTGGCGCTGGCCTTGCCCTCGCTCTGGTATCTCGGCTTGCTGTGGATCTGCCTGCTGCTCGCCTTCCTGGCGGTCGATGCGGCCGCTGGACGCGGACGGGCATCGCTCAGCGCCAGTCTCGATGCGCCGCCGCAGATCGGCGTCGGCGGGCGGTTCAACCTGCAGATCGCCGCCCGCTTTGCCGGCCGGCCGCGGGCACTGCAGGCGCGGGTCGGCCATGACACGCGCCTAGCGCCGCTCGCCGGCAGCGGCGGCGCGCTGGCTCCGACCAAGGACGGCGGAACGCTCGACCTGCAGTTCGAGGCGTTGCGGCGCGGCATTGCCAGTTTCGATCGCCTGTGGCTGCGCTGGCGCGGACCGTTCGGGCTGGTCTGGAACCAGGTCGTGCTGCCGATGGACAAGAAGGTGGCGGTGCTGCCTGATGTCAGCAGTGCCCGCGACGAGGCGATCACCCTTCTGCAGCGCTCGGCGCTGGCTGACGGCCATGCCCAGCGCCGCGCCGGCCAGGGCCGCGAGTTCGAGTCGCTGAAGGACTATCAGCCCGGCATGGGCCGGCGGATGATCGACTGGAAGCGCAGCGCCCGCCACGGCAAGCTTCTGGCGCGCGAATTCCGCATCGAGGAGAACAACAACATCGTGCTCGCCATCGACAGCGGGCGCCTGATGTGCGAGCCGGTCGACGGCGTGCCGAAGGTCGACCGTGCCGTGACCGCGGCACTTTTGTCGGCCTTCATTGCGTTGAAGGGCGGCGACATGGTCAGCCTGTTCTCGTTCGACGCGCGGCCGCGCGTCACCAGCGGCGCGGTGCGCGGCTCCGCCAGCTTCGCGATGATCCAGAAGCGGGCGGCCGAGATCGACTATTCCAGCGAAGAGACCAATTTCACGCTGGCGCTGACCACACTTTCGGCCAAGCTCGACCGGCGCTCGCTGGTCATCGTCTTCACCGATTTCGTCGATCCGATCAGCGCCGAACTGATGCTGCGCACCGTGGGCCGGCTGACCGAACGGCATCTGGTGCTGTTCATGATGATGAAGGATGTCGAACTGGAAACGCTGGCCGACATGCCGCCTATCGCCCCCGAAGACGTCGCGCGCGCCGTCACCGCCGGCAGCCTGCTCAGGGAGCGGCAGGTGGTGAGCGGCCGTCTCAGGTTGCTCGGCGCGCATGTTATCGAGGCCAGCCATCAGCGGCTGGGTTCGGCGCTGGTCGAGCGCTACCTCCAGCTCAAGCAGGAGGATCTGTTGTGACGATGCAAGCTGGCACCAACGCGGTACGCCAGTCGCTGGCCAGCTTCCGCCAGGAGCGCGAGGCCGACTGGAAGGCCTTCGAAGCGCTGCTGGCGCGTGTCGAGAAACGGGCGCCGCGCGCGCTGTCGGAAGAGGAATTGCTGTCGCTGCCCCTGCTTTACCGGTCGGCGCTGTCTTCGCTGTCGGTGGCGCGGGCGACATCGCTCGACAATGCCCTGGTCTCCTATCTCGAATCGCTCTGCCTGCGCGGCTATTTCTACCTCTATGGCGCGCGGCGCGGCCTGCGGCAGCGCATCGCCGATTTCTTCCTGCATGACTGGCCGCATGCCATTCGCGACCTGTGGCGCGAGACGCTGGTGTCTGTCGGGCTGACGGCGATCGGCGCTGGCGCCGGCTATTGGCTGGTGGCGTCCGACAAGGGTTGGTACGACGCCATCATCGCCCCGGGCCTTGCCGGCGGCCGCAATCCGGATTCGTCGGCCGAGATGCTGCGCAGCGTGCTTTATGACGGCGCCAGCAGCGAATTCCTGTCGAGCTTCGCCGCCTATCTTTTCACCCACAATACGCAGGTGGCAATCCTGGCCTTCGCGCTGGGCTTCGCCTTTGCCGTGCCCAGCGTGCTGCTCATCCTGATGAACGGCTGCATGCTAGGCGCGATATTCCAGATTTATGCAGCCAAGGGCCTGGGCTTCGAGCTTGGCGGCTGGCTCTCCATCCACGGCACAACTGAGATATTCGCGATCGCGCTGGCGGGCGCCGCCGGCATCCGCATCGGAACGCGCATCGCCTTTCCCGGCGAACTGCCCCGCATGGCCGCCGCCGCCCAGGCCGGGCGGGTGGCCGCGACCGCCATGGTCGGCGTCGTGGTAATGCTTTTGTTTGCCGGCCTGCTCGAAGGCATCGGCCGGCAGACGATCACCAGCGATGGCGTGCGCTATGCCATAGGCGGCGGCATGCTGGCGCTATGGAGCGCCTATTTCTACCTGTTCCGGTTGGTGCGCCATGGCTAGACGCGCTGCCTTTGTAGCGGCACGACCGCTGATCACGCCGGAGGGTGTCGATCTCAGGGTCAGGCTTGCCGACGCCGGTACGCGGGCTTCAGCCTTCCTGCTCGATGTCGTGATCATCTCCACTGCGGCGGTGGTGATCACGATCGTCGCGCTGTTCGGGTTGAGAGGCCTTGGCGAGCACGAGCTGCAGCCGCTCTTCATCGTCTGGATCATCCTGATCTTCCTGCTGCGCAATGCCTATTTCATCGCCTTCGAGGCAGGCCGGCGCGCCGCGACGCCCGGCAAGCTGATCGTCGGCATTCGGGTCGCCTCGCGCAGCGGCGCGGGCCTCACGATCGATCAGGTGATCGCGCGCAATCTGATGCGCGAGATCGAAATCTTCCTGCCGCTGTCCATCCTCGCCGGGCGCGGAGGGGCGGGCGTCGCCGATACGCTGACGACGATCTTCGGGCTGGTATGGGCGCTGCTGTTCGCGCTCTTCCCAATCTTCAACCGCGACCGCCTGCGCATCGGCGATCTGCTGGCCGGCACCTGGGTGGTCGAAGTGCCGAAGCTGGCGCTGGTCGAGGACCTGTCGCTGCGGCAAGATCCGGTCGCCGACGGCTTCCATTTCAGCCCGGCCCAGCTCGACGCCTATGGCATCGCCGAACTGCACAAGCTGGAAGAGGTGCTGCGCCGCGACGACTATTTCGCGCTAAGGGCGGTGGCGGAGACGATCGGGCGCAAGATCGGTGCCGCGCCGCAGGCGCCGGATTCAAGGGCCTTCCTCACCGCCTATTACGGAGAGCTCAGGGCACATCTGGAACGCAAGCTGCTGCTCGGGAACCGCAAGGCGGATAAACATGCGCGGTAAAACGGAGAAGTCTCGGAGTTCAGAATTAGAGAAACTGCTTCGACAGGCTTGACTCAAAATTCGTTAGCGGGTGTACAGGTAAATATGGCTTCGTCCGAATTTGTGATCACGGAGGAACAATATCAAGAATTACTCCATGGCTTGATTAACTCCGGCTCAAAAATTGGATACGATATTTTTGACAGAACCAACGTTCGCTATCTGTCGATTAGTTCCATTGCAGAAATTGCGGCCAAAGAGAGAGCTTCGATCGCGTTGAAGCATCCTTCATTCGCCGTCGACGACCCAGAGATAGAGATCTACAACAATGGCGACGTTGAGTGGTATTCATTTAAAGAATTGCGTGGAGACGGACACATCAAGATAACCTTAAGAAGATTTATTACAGATGTTGGTCCCTATTTTTACCTTGCGATTGGATACACGAGTTTTTTCATCACAAAGAGCGGAGCGCACATACAGCCGCCCAAGAACCTGATTCGGATCTATAAAAAAACTGCACGATATCTCATATCTCAATGCACCAAGGAATTAATCGGGAACAGAAGAAGTGTATATGTATCGAAAGCCATCATAGACAGCGACGGCAATTGGCTTTCTAATATTAGAGCGCTATCTGGAATAATTTGAGAGAGCGCAATCTACGTCCTACCCTAACCCACCCACTTCTCGTAATCCGACACCAGGAGGTGCAGCGGCGCCACGTCTTCGTCGATGTTGGAGAAACGGCCGATCGGTTCGCGGAAGACGTTGTCGGTGAGGTCGTCATTGACGGTCGAGACCTCGCCGATCAGCACGTCCTTGCCCTCGGCCCAGAAGGCGTGCCAGACGCCGGGCAGCAGGGTGACGCTCTGGCCCGGATCGAGCTTCAGCAGCCCGCCGGCCGGCAGTCTGTGGATGGTTCCGTCGACAGGCACCGACACCTCGGCCTTCGGATCGATACCGCCGTCGCGATCATGCATGAACAGTTCCAGCACCAGCTTGCCACCGCCGCGGTTGATGATGTCCTCGGCCTTGATGTTGTGGCGATGCATCGGCGACAGCTGGTCCTTGCGCGAGATCATGATCTTCTCCGCATAGAGCATGCCCATGCCCTTTTTCATGTCCGCGTAAACGCCGTTGCGCACGGTGAACAGGAACAGGCCGAGTTCGTCGAACTTCTCCTGGCCGTAGTCGGTGATGTCCCAACCAAGGCGCGAGCTGAAAATGGCCGCGGAGTCGGCCTTGCGCGCCTTCATCTCTTCCGGGCTCCAATAGGCGAAGGGCGGCATGATGTAGCCGAACGAGCGGATGAAGGCGTCGGCGTCGCGGATGATGTCGTTGATGGTGGAGCGTTTCATGGTCGTGATCCCTTCTTCAGGCGGCGCCTACAGCGCATAGCCGAACACCGATCCGGTGTCGACGCAAACTCTATGCTGGCCTCATGACATCCGGACCGATCGGGGCCATAAGTCCAGGCAAATTCCCAAGGTGACAATCCCATGCGCAGCCTAGACGACCTCGATACGCCGGCGATCCTCATCGACGCCGCCCGCGCCGAAGCCAATATTGCCAGGGCGCAGGCACATGCCGACCGCCACGGTTTAAAACTCAGGCCGCATATCAAGACCCACAAGCTGCCCTACTGGGCGAAGAAGCAGGTCGCGGCTGGCGCGGTCGGCATCACCTGCCAGAAGATCGGCGAGGCAGAGGTGATGGCCGATGCCGGGCTGACCGATATTTTTCTCCCTTACAATATTCTCGGGCGCGCCAAGCTGGAGCGCCTGAAGGCAATGCACGGCCGCGTGACGCTGTCGGTGACATCGGACAGCAGGGAAACGCTGGACGGGCTCGCCGCCACCTTCACCGATGCCGGCCACCCTCTGCCGGTGCTGGTCGAATGCGACACCGGCATGGGCCGCTGCGGCGTGCAGACGGCCGACGAAGCGGTCGCGCTGGCGCAAGAGATCGACAAGGCCAAGGGGCTCGCCTTCGGCGGGTTGATGACCTATCCGGCGGCGGGTCGCGCAGCGCAGGCCGAGGCGTGGCTCGTAGATGCCAAACAAGCGCTGGCGGCGGCGGGCCTCGCCTGCGAGCGCATCTCCAGCGGCGGCACGCCCGATATATGGCGCTCGGGCGAGGACAGCGTCGTCACCGAATACCGTCCCGGCACCTACATCTATCTCGACCGCTACCAGGTCGCCAAAGGCGTCGGCAGCCTCGACGATTGCGCGCTGACGGTGCTGTCGACGGTGGTCAGCCACCCGACGCCGGCGCGCGCCATTCTCGATGCCGGCAGCAAGGCACTCTCCAACGACACGCTGGGGCTCGCCGATTTCGGCGAGTTGCTGGGCGTTGCCGGCGCCAGGGTCACAGGCCTCAGCGAAGAGCACGGCAATGTCACGCTTTCGGGCGATGCAAGGCTGCGCATCGGCGAACGCGTGCGCGTCGTGCCCGACCATTGCTGCGTGGTGACGAACCTGTTCGACCAGGTGCATCTGATCGATGGTGACAATGTGCTGGATACGCTGCCGGTAGCGGCGCGAGGTCGGATGGGGTGAGGAGCAGTCGCCGATCCGAGGCTGAGGTCAGTTAGTCTGTCTTGCCGCCACACGGCGCATCGAGATGACCCGGCGGCGGCGGATCTCCGTGCGCATCGCCATCAGGTGTAGGGCGAAGAACAGCACGGTGAAGCCGAGCGCCATCACCAGCAGCGGCCGCAACATCGAGGGATCGATGGCCGAGCCGCCCATCCGGAACACCGATGCCGGCTGGTGCAGCGTGTTCCACCAGTCGACCGAGAATTTGATGATCGGGATGTTGATGAAGCCGACCAGCGTGATGATAGCGGCGGCCCAGGCGGCGCGGCTTGCGTCATCGAGTGCCCGGGTCAGTGCGATGATGCCGAGATACATCAGGAACAGCACGAAGACCGAGGTTAGTCGCGCGTCCCACACCCACCAGGTACCCCACATCGGCTTGCCCCAGATGGAACCTGTGATCAGCGCAAGTGCTGTAAAGACGGCGCCGATCGGAGCCGCCGATTTCAGCGCCACGTCGGCCAGCGGATGGCGCCAGACCAGCGTGCCCAACGCTGAGATCGCCATCAGCGTGTAGCACATCATGGCGAGCCAGGCGAAAGGCACGTGAATGTACATGATGCGCACGGTGATGCCCTGCTGGAAATCCTCAGGTGCTGCGAAGCTCATATAGAGTCCGGCAGCGAGCAGGATCGCGGCGACCGAAGCCAGCCACGGCACGAGCCTGTCGGCCAGCCCGACGAAGCGCGTCGGGTTGGCCAGATCCATCCAGCCGGTGAGGCGTGAGGTGGTGTCGCTCATGCGGCCTTACATAGACCGGCGGCGTGTTTGGGGCAATCGAGTGGGTTGTCGCAGGCGCTATGGGGACGGTAAGAGCCGCCCCGGATCAGGCGGCTTCTTCCTGCTGCTGCACAGTGCGGCTGAGGCGGCGAACCTCTTCGTCGTTGAGCAAGCCGCCGGCACGCAGCAGGCTGGCGAAGCGGCCGTTGCGGAGCGACAGCTCCGCGAAACCACCGAACTCGACCACCCTGCCCTTGTCCATGAACACGACCAGGTCGGCGTCGCGGACCGTGGTCAGGCGGTGGGCGATGATGAAGGTGGTGCGGTCGCGGCGCAGTTCGTCGATGGCTTCCTTGACGCGGTCCTCGGTCTCGACGTCGAGCGCGCTGGTGGCCTCGTCGAGGACCAGGATCGGCGCATCCTTGAGCACGGCGCGGGCGATGGCGATGCGCTGGCGCTCGCCGCCCGAAAGCTGTCCGCCACGCTCGCCGACGACCGTGTCGTAGCCGGAGCTCTTCGACAGGATGAAATCCTGCGCGGCGGCGGCACTGGCGGCGGCGTGCACCTCGTCATAGGTCGCCTCGGCGCGGCCGACGCGGATGTTGTCCTCGATCGAGCGGTTCAGCAGGCCGGCGTCCTGGAACACGGTGGCAATCGAATGGCGCAGCGACTTGCGGGTCACCGAGCGGGTATCGATGCCGTCGATCAGGATGCGGCCGTTGGACGGCGTGAACACGCGCTGCAGCAGGTTGATGAGCGTGGTCTTGCCGGCACCTGTCGGGCCGACGATGGCGACCGTCTGGCCGGCCTGGACTTCGAACGACACGTCGTCGACACCCTGGCCGGAATTGGCGAACTCGAAGCCGACATGCTCGAAACGGACGTGACCGGTGACATTGACGAGGTCGCGCAGACCGTCGGGCTCGGCGGTTTCGGCGGCTGAGTCCTCGAGACGGTAGAAGTCCTCGAGCTTGGCGCGGGCCTCGGAGATCTGGTTGGCGAAGGCCGACATCTGGTCGAGACGGGCGATCAGCAGCGTGGCGAAGCCGGTAAAGGCGATGACGTCACCGATGCGCAGCTGGCCATGGGTTACCAGATAGGCGCCGATCAAGAGCACGATCATCATCGAGATGGTCGACGACAGGCGGTGCAGCGCGTTGGCGATGGCCCACCAGTCGAGCACCGGGTTCTGTGCATCAAGCAGGTTCTTAACGTAGCGCTTCAGCGCCTCGGTCTCATGGCCGATGCGGTTGTAGCTCTGCAGCACGGCGACGTTGCTGACGGAGTCGGTCACATGCGCGAACACCGTGTGGTAGTGCCGCTCGACCGCTGCCTGGCCTGCCTTGGTGCGGCGCATGACCAGCCGGCCGATGCCGACATAGAGCGCGCCGAGGGCAAGCAGCACCATCGACATGCGAACGTCCATGCTGAGCGCGGTCGGGATCAGCAGCGCCAGGGCGACAGCCGTCGACAGATGCTGGCGCATGAATTCGAGCCACAGGCTGAACAGGGTCTCCACCGCGCGCAGCAGCGTGTGGAGCGAATTGGAGGTGCCGCGCTGGTGATGCCAGGCGAGCGGCATGGTGATCACGCGCTCGAACGACTGGCACAGAACTTCGCTGCGCCGCTTATGGGCGAAACGGTCGGCACCGCGCGCCACCAGCACGAAGGCGACGATGTTGAACGCGCCGAGGCCGGCCCACAATCCCAGCGTCGAGAACACCGAGCCATGCTCGGAGATGGCATCGATCACCCGTCCGAACATGATCGGCTCGAGGATGGCGATAATGGCAAGCGCAACGTTCGCGCCGCAGATCAGCGCGACGCGCTTTCTGTCGGCCGCGAGATAACCCAGCGCTCTCCAGTAGATTTGCAGAAGTGACACTTCAGCTACTCCGCCAAAAATTTTATTGTGCACCGCACCATTTCTTGACACGTACCGGTTAACGTGTCGCAAAACAATGCCCGTCTACCTCTTCCGTTCCCAATTCGCGAACAAAAGATGACGACGCTGCGAAATCTGTCGTGATCACCTAACGGTTTGAGATAAAAGGTGAAATGTCAGCCTTGCGGCAAAATCATGGCAGCGCCGAAGCGCTGCCACATTTTTAATCACCGGCAGCTTGCGTAGCTGAACCTAATAGGCTGAACTGCCCATTCGCCAAGATCATCGGCAAATAACGACGAGAGAGTACTGCACGCCCCGGAGGACGTGCAGATAGTGCTTCAAGCCTTTGATTTCACGCAGGTATCCTGACAACCACCTCGGTCTTGTCGCCGGCTTTCGGCTCAAAGGACGAGGATTTTGTCTTGGTTCCATTGACCTCGAGCGAAATGGATTTGGCCTTTTTGTCGCGGATGACACGAACCTTGACCTCGGCCTCCAGCATCTTGAGCGTCGCCGCATAGCCGTCCCAATGGCCGGGAAGTTTCGGCCGGAACGTGATCTGCTTGCCGCGCCGCTCGATGCCCAGAATGCCCTCGACCGCAGCCCGGTAAAGCCAGCCGGCCGAGCCGGTGTACCAGGTCCAGCCGCCACGACCGCCCTTGCCTTCGCCGGCATAGATATCGGCCGCCACGACATAGGGCTCGACCCGGTAGTGCTCGGCGGCAGCCTCATCGGGGGCGTGGTTGACCGGGTTCAGCATCGAGAAGCAGCGGTAGGCATCGTCGGTGCGGCCCATCTCGGCAAGCGCGATGACGAACCATGTCGCGGCGTGGGTGTACTGGCCGCCGTTCTCGCGCACGCCCGGCGGGTAGCTCTTGATGTAGCCCGGGTCCTTGTCGGTCCTGGAGAAGGGCGGTGTGAACAGCTTGACGATCTTGAGATCGTCGTCGACGAGCATCTTCGTCGCCTGCTGCATGGCGGTGGTCGAACGCGCCGGATCGCCCTCGCCCGAGAGCACGCTCCACGACTGGGCGATGGAGTCGATCTTGCACTCTGCGGAGTTGTGAGAGCCGAGCGGGCTGCCATCGTCGAAGCTGCCACGCCGATACCATTGGCCGTCCCAGGCGGTGCTTTCCAGCGCCCGCTTCAGCGCGTCGGCGTGCTTTGTCCAGGTCTGGGCGCGCTTGGTGTCGCCCTGCGTCTTGGCAACGGCAGTGAAGTCGCCCAGCGTCTTCAGCAGGAACCAGCCCAGCCAGACGCTCTCGCCCTTGCCGCCTTCGCCGACGCGGTTCATGCCGTCGTTCCAGTCGCCGCCGAGGATCAGCGGCAGGCCGGCGGGGCTGCTGCGCTTGATGGCAAGATCGAGCGCCCGCGCGCAGTGGTCGTAGAGCGAGGCGTGGTTCTTGGAAATCTCCGGCGTGAAGAAGGCATCGTGCTCGCCTTCGCCGAGCTCCTGCCCGTCGATGAAAGGCAACTGCTCCTTCAGGATGCCGGCATCGCCGGTGACGTCGATGTAGCGGCTGGTGGCGTGGGCGAGCCAGACCACGTCGTCCGAGATCATCGTGCGCACACCGGCGTCGGTGCGCGGCAGCCACCAGTGCTGCACGTCGCCCTCGGGGAACTGCCGGCGCGCCGCGTTGAGGATCTGGTCGCGCGCCAGCTTCGGATCATGCGCCAAAAGCGCCAGCGTGTCCTGCAGCTGGTCGCGGAAGCCGAAGGCGCCGCTTGCCTGGTAGAAGGCGGACCGCGCTCGGATGCGGCAGGCAAGGCTCTGGTAGGGCAGCCAGTGGTTGACCATGGCGTCGAGCGCCTTGTCGGGCGTTTCGACCTGGATGGTGTCCAGGAAGCCACGCCAGACGCGCTCATTGTCGGCCAGCCGCTGGTCGAAATCCTTGCCGCGATGGGTCTGCACAAGCGCGCTCGCCTCCTCGGCCGAGGCCGCGTCGCCGAGCAGCCAGAACAGCGTCACGTCGCCGCCGGCAGGGATGTCGACGTCGCTGGCGATCGCGGCGCAGGGATCGTCACCGGCCTCGACGCGGTCGGACAGGTTGGCCCCGGCCAGCACCGCCTGCGGATACTCGCTGCTGCCGTGCCTGCCGATGAACTCGCCACGGTCGGCCGTCACCGAATGCACCAGACCGCCGGCGGCCATGAAGGCCACCCGCTCGCTGAAATCGAGCCCATAGGGATTTTTCGCCAGCAGTGCGCCTGTGGCCACGTCCCGCGCGGGCACGATGGTCGCCGCCGTGCGCGAGCGATGGCTGCCAAGCACCCATTCGGTATAGGCATAGATGCGCAGCCGCGCCGACACCGAGCCAGAATTCTGGATGCGCAGCCGGGTGATCTTCACCGGATCATCCGGGTCCACCACATGCGTCAGGTCCATCGACAGCGGCCCGCGCTTCGAGCGGAAGGTCGAAAAACCTTGCCCGTGCCATGTTTCATAGGTCATGGCGGGATCGCGCAGCACGGCGGCCGTCGGCGAGAATGCCTTGCCGCTGGCGTGGTCGTAGATATAGATACCCTCACTCGGCCGGTTCGAGACCGGATCGTTCGACCATGGCGTCAGCTGGTAGTCGCGGCTGTTGCGGCTCCAGGTGAAGGCCGCACCCTCGGCCGAGACGTGGAAGCCGAACGAGGCGTTGGAGATGACGTTAATCCAGGGCTGCGGCGTCGTGCGGTGGCCGGTCAAACGGGTGACGTAGTGGCGGCCGTCGCCGTCGAAACCGCCAAAGCCGTTCCAGAGGTTTAGGCCGCTGCCGTCGGCGCTGCTTTCCGCTGAGGGGCGCGCCATGAAGGCCGGTGCCGGCAGCGATGGCTCGCGAGGGCCCGCCGCGCCCGGCGCCGGCAGCAGGGCATCACGCGCCTGCAGCGCCGCCGCCTCGGCGCGCTCGATCTGGTCGAAGATGGTGCCGTTGCGCGTATGCAGCACGACGCGGGCGACGGCCAGCAAGGTCTTGTAGGTGGCCTCGTCCATCAGGTCGCGGCGCACGGCGAAGATGTGCTGGCGCGGGCCGAGCTCCTTGCCGCGCAGGCGGGCGTTTTCGCAGAGCGTCTCGACCGCCCGCTGCAGGTCCTGCACATAGGAGGACGCCTGCTCGTTGACGACGACGAAGTCGATCATCATGCCGCGGGCGCGCATATATTCCTGGAAGCGCAGCGCCTGGGCGACGATCTCCAAATCGGCGACATCACCGATGCGGACCAGGAAGATCGGGAAGTCGCCGGAGATGCTGGTCGGCCACAGGCTGGACTGCTTGCCGAGCCCAGACGCGATGGATTCGGCCGGCAGGCGCAGGAACGGATCAGGATAGACCAGATAGCGCGCCAGCTTCTGCACATTGGCGGCATCGGTCAGGCTGAGGCCGAGATGGCGGGTCTGCACCTGGCTGCGGGTCCAGGCGAGCATCGCCTGGCGGGCGAAGCTTTCCGGATGGTCGAGCCTGGCAATGGCTTCGTCGAGTTCGGCGCGGCTGGCGCCGACGACGGTCCAGAAGGTCAGCGAGATCTTCTTGTTGGCGGGAACGCGCACCTGCCGGCGAAGGGCCGCGACCGGATCCAGCGTGAAGCCGGAATGGCCGCCGAGCTTGGCGCCGGGATCGAAGGCAGCCGCATCGACGATGGTGCGGCCGCGGCCGATGAAGGCGCGCCGGTCGGTCTCGGCCTCGGCATCGCGCGCCGGCCCCGAAGGATCGGTGACGAAATGCGCCATGGTGAGGTCGGGTTCGTTCTTCTCGCGCTTGCGCCTGGTGGCAAAGATGGCGCCCTTGTTGGGCGCGATCTCGGTCTCGACGAACATTTTCGAGAAGGCCGGATGGGCATAGTCCGAGGCTTCGTTGCCCAGCACCAGTTCGGCGAACGAAGTCACCTCGATGTGCCGGTCGACGGCGCCGTCATTGTAGAGCGTGACGCGACGGCCTTCGCCATTGCCTTCCGAGATGACGATGCATTCGACCTCCGAACGCAGCGATCCCACGGATTTGATGAAACTTGCCTTGTCGTCGGAAAACAGCGTCTGGACACGCTCGTTCTCGGCGCGCCTCGGCTCTGACGTCGCCGACCACCAGTCTCCGGTGCCGGCATCACGCAGGAACACGTAGGAGCCGAGCCGGTCCTCGGTCGGGTCCGGCTGCCAGCGGGTGACGGCAAGCTCGCCAAAGCGGCTGTAGCCCGAGCCAGTGGCGGTGACCATTACCGAATAGCGGCCGTTGGACATCACGTTGGTCGAGCGCAGCGCGCGCGCCGGATCGAGGATGATGCGTGTGTCCGGGCTCTCGGTCTCGGTCTCGTCCTTCGAGCGCTCGTCGGCCTCCGTCCTGACGGTGGCGGTCGGGATGTCGCGCGGCGCCCTCTCCTGCAGCAGGAGTTCGGCCGACTCGATCACCGGGTCGCTGTGGAAGCGGTCGCGCAGCCGGCCTTCGAAGATGGCGTCGGCGACGGCGGCGATCGACATGCCCGAATGGTGAGCCATGTAGTTCAGCACGACGGCGTGGTCGGCGCCTTCAGGCACGCGCTGCGGCGTGAAATCGACAGCGTCGTAAAAGCCATGCCGGCCAAGCGCGCCGATGGCCTTCAGCCTGGCCAGGTTCTGCACGGATTCGCGCGGTGTGAACTGCGCCGCCAGGATCGTCGCGTAAGGCGCGATCACCGTGTTCTGGCCGAGGCCGCGCTTCAGGCCGAGCCCGGGCACGCCGAAATTGGTGTACTGGTAGGTCAGCTCGCGGTCGCGCGCGTTGTAGGCCGCTTCCGAAATCCCCCACGGCACATTCTTCGAGCGAGCGTAATGGATCTGGCGCTTGATGATCAGCTTGCTAGTCTGGTTGAGGATCGAGCCTTGCGGTTCCTTCATCACCAGCGGCGGCATCAGATACTCGAACATCGAGCCCGACCAGGACATCAGTGCGCCCTGGAAACCGATCTCGACGATCGGCCGGCCAAGCCGGAACCAGTGCTCGGTCGGCAGGTCGCCCTTGGCGATGGCGAACAGGCTGGTCAGCCGCGCCTCGGAGGCGAGAAGGTCGTAGCAGCTTTCGTCGAGCTGGTGTTCCTCGACCCGGTAGCCGATCGACAGGAGCTTGCGCTCCTGCCGCATCAGGAAGGAGAAATCCATCTCGAAGGCGTAGCGGCGCGTGCGCTCGCGCAGCGCCAGGAGCCTGGCGCGCAAGGTTTCGACGGCATTCTCGTCATTATGCGAGTCATGAACGTGGGCCTCGCAAGTGGCCTCCAGCCTCGCCGCCCAATCGGCGATCACGTCGCTGCGCGGCGACGCGGCCTCCGTGTGGATGGCAACGGCAAGCTTGCGGATCTCGCCGGCGAGCACGGCAAGGTTGATGGTGCGGATCGACGCCATCTCGGGCTGTGCCTTGATGGTCATCACCGCGCGCCGCATGCCGTCGAGGCGGTCGGCCAGCCGCTGGCGCAGCGGCCTGAGTTGGCGGCGGTCGTCGGGCAATTCCTCGAGGCTCTCGTCGAGGATGGTCACCGTGTCCAGAATGCCTTCGAAATCGCCCTGCAGATGCACGGAAGGCGCTTCCGCCCATTCGGCGCAGGCGGCAGCCACCGCCACCAGATGTCCGGCGAGGTTGCCGCTGTCGACGGCCGAGATGTAAAGCGGATAGAGCGGCTTCAGCGTCGTGGTGTCGTACCAGTTGTAGAGATGGCCGCGATCGCGCGGCATGCTCTCGATGGTGGCCATCGTCGCATCGATGCGGGTGATGGCGTCGGACAGGCTGATCCAGCCGAAATCGCGCGCCGAAACCACCGACAGCAGGTAGACGCCGATATTGGTCGGCGAGGTGCGCGGCGCCACCACCGGCGCCGGGCTCTCCTGGAAATTGTCGGGCGGCAGATTGTGGTGCTCGGCGGTGACGAAGGTCTCGAAATAATGCCAAGTGCGCCGCGCCACCGTGCGCAGCGTATGGATGTCGGCAGCCGAGATGCGCAGCCGGTCCTCGGTCTCGGCCGAGCGGCTGATCCAGCAGGCCACCGCCGGCGAGCCGATCCAGAAAATCGCGAAGAAGAAGGCGACGAAGGCGCCGGTGGAATCGGCGAGCACTGGAATGGCGAGGCCGACGACGCCGATGATCACGGCGCCATACATCATGCCGTAATAGGCGCCGAGATCGCTGCCGCCGCTCTTGTGCGCCTGCGATGCGGTGCGCCATTCGAGCAGGTTATGCCGGCTGACGAACAAGCGGTAGACCGTACGCACGATCGCGTCGCCCATCATCCAGGCATTATGCGCCATCAACAGGATCTTGAGCGCCACCAGGGCCGTGCCGAAGACGGTGTCGCGCGCCAGCGCCGAGAAATGGCCGCGCGGCGTCTGGTCGCCGCTCTTCGGCAGGATGCCGTTGACGATGTCGAAGGTCGGCGCCATGAACAGGCTGAGGATCAACAGCGCCTGCCATTGCGCGGCCTGCGTGAAGGGCAGCAGCGTCCAGCCGGCGACCGCCGCCATCACCCAGAAGATCGGCGTCAGCGAGCGGCGCAGATTGTCGACCATCTTCCAGCGCGACAGCGCCGGCACGCCGGAGCGCGGATTGAAGATGAAGCTGAGTAACTGCCAGTCGCCACGCGCCCAGCGGTGATGGCGGGAAGCATCGACCGAATAGCGGGTCGGATAGTCCTCGACCAGTTCGACATCGGTGACAAGAGCCGAGCGCGCCAGCGCGCCTTCGAGCAGGTCATGGCTGAGGATGGTGTTCTCCTCGATGCGGCCCTTCAGCGCCGCCTCGAAGGCATCGACATGGTAGAGGCCCTTGCCGGTGAAGGAGCCGTCGCCGAAGACGTCCTGGTAGACGTCCGAAACGGCAAAGACGTAAGGGTCGAGGCCGCGATTAGCGGAGAAAATCCGCTGGAAGAACGAGGCGTCGTCGCCGCTGGTCAACGAGGCGGTGATGCGCGGCTGCAGGATGGTGTAGCCGGCGATGACACGGCGCTTGGCCGCATCGAAATGCGGCCGGTTGAGCGGATGGCTGAGCTTGCCGGCCAAGGTGGCGACGGCATCGCGCGTGGTGCGCGTATCGGCGTCGAGCGTCATCACATGGACGACGTTTTCCGGCAACGGCACGTCGAGCGGCAGGAAGGTGGTGTCGCTGTCGCCGCGCAGAAGAAGGTTCAATTCGTGCAGCTTGCCGCGCTTGCGCTCCCAGCCCATCCAGCAGCCTTGCGCGGCGTTGTAGAGCCGGCGCCGGTGCAGGACATAGAAACGCGGCGCGCCTTCCGAAGGGTGGCGGGCGTTGAGCCGGGCGATCTCATCGCGGGCGTATTGCAGGATTTCGATGTCGGCGGCGTCGATCTCTGTCTTGGAGTCCGGCCAGTCCGAAAGCAGCGCGAAACGGATTTCGTCCGCCGTGTTGGCGAGGTAGTGCACCTCGATGTTGCGGATGTTCTCCTCGACATCGTCGCGCGAGCCGATCAGCGAGGGCACCACGACCAGGGTGCGCGCCTCGGGCGGCACGCCGCCGTGCTTGTAGTCGTAGCCGACGAGCCGCGTCGGCTTCAGGAACAGCGACACGACGGTGTTGAAGAAGGCGAGCGCGCCCTCGCTGGCCGGCACCGCGAACAGCGCCAGCATCAGCACGATCGACGGCACCGACAGGCCGAGATGGGTGAGCGCATTGCCGGCGAGCGCCAGAAGCAGGACGGTCAGCCCAAACACCGGCACGACGACGCCCAGCCAGCCGGTGCTGGCAAAGGTCCGCTTGACGGTGACGCTGACGGTCGGCCGGTAGCCGATCGCCCTTTCCAGCTCCAACCGGCGCGGGCCGACGAGGAAGAAACCGACATCCGTATGCGCCGCACTCTCGGTGGCGTCGGCGCCGGATACATGGCCGGCAAGCTCGATCGCCTTCTCGGCGACGCGGTATTCGGACAGCTCGGAGCGGCGCGCCAGTTCCTCGATCGCGGTGCGGTACTGGTCGCGCGAGAAGAAGTCGAGCCCGGCGAAATCGGTGCGCTCGCGCAGCAGCGTGTCGATGCGGCTGACGCCTTCGAACCACACCGTCCAGTCGACGTCGTTGATCAGGCGCAGGCCGCGGATGATGTTGCCCGTGGTGACATTGCCGCTGGACAGCGTGTGGTGCTCCGAGATGATGATTTCCTCGGCGTCGGAGCCGGTCTTCTCGAGCTCGCCCTCCAGCCATTCCAGCGCCCGGCCGGCATTCTGCGAACCGTCGCGCAGACGGTAGAGCAGCTGGGTGGCGAAGGTGGTGTCCTGCGCATGGGTAACGTAGTGCGACAGGATCGCCTGGCGGTCGGCATTGTCGTCGGTCGCCAGCACGCGGTCGGCGACCTCGTTGGCGATCTGGCGCATCTGCCTGGTGCGGTTGACGCGCACGGCGATGCGGCGAAGGTTTTCGATCAACACGAAGCGCAGCAGCGATGGCAGCGCCCAGAGCTCGCCGATCTTCAGCGGCTCGACCGACTGGAAACCTTCGACGATCGACTTGAACATGGTCGCCGAGACCGAGCTGTCGGAATGCGCGACATAGGTCCAGGCCACCGCCAAAGCGCGCGGTACACTGGTGCCGTCGGCCAGTTTCAGGGTCGGCAACTGGCGATAGAAGCGGCGCGGCAGATCGCGCTTGACCTGGAAGATCGTCTCCTCGACCAGATAGTTGTTGTCGAGCAGCCATTGCGCGGCCGGCGTGATGGTTTCGCCCTTCGCCTGCGCGGCATTGGTCGAGCGGTAGACTTCGAGAATCCGTTTCGCGCTGTCGCGGATACGGGCCTGGAATTCGAACGGCGTCAGCCCGAATAGGTCCCCAACTTCGCCTTCGGCAAGGCCGCTGCCCAGCGCACGCAGGCGGTCCTCTGGCAGGAAATTGGAGCGGATCGGCTCTTCCGTAATGGCCGGAAAGGCGGCGCTCGTCTTTTCGATCTTGGCGGGGTTCGTCTGTATGTTCATTGAAAATTCCGTATAGCGGGCGCGATGCGGCGTCCACGCCACGGCAATGTCCCTAAAACCGATTCAAATGCAATTGGTTGCATAGCGACATTGGCCGAAATGTTGTTTCCGCGCGAGACGGGGCGCCGTCTCTCGACAACTTCCGGATGAGCGCCCCTCGCACCCATTCGGATTTGATCGGATTCAGGCTTTTTCGTGGTACGGGCAACAGCTTACGCGATATTTCGCCGGCGGCGCGATCATGTTTGGAGACAGGCGTTAACCATTTCCGGGAACACGGCCGATGTGGACGACGAACAGAGCCACCGCACCGGCGGGCTCCAGGCGAAGCCTTGAGGCACCCTGCCTCAGCAGAACCGCATCCAGCGGACCCAGGCACGCCGACGCGGCGCTGTGCACCGCGAGTTCGCCGTCGAGGCACAGGATGAGCGTCGCATCGGCAGCCGACGGAACGTCGGTCACGGTGGAAATCAACAGCCGCTCGATAGTGTGAGTCATGCGGGTGCGGCGCGTCATGACGTTGAGATCGGTGATCGGCCCGGCGATCAGCGATGCTCCCGTCGGCACGTCGGCCGGGAAGGAAAACGGGGCGGTTGTGCCCGTCAGTTCCTTCGGGGCCTGACCGGCGATATTGAGGATGATGCCCTCGCCTTCCAGCACGGCCAAAGTGCGGTCGACGTCGGCAAAGCTGGAGAAAGACCCGCCGGCCTCGACGCGCGCCATCGAGACGCGCCAGTCGAAATCATCGAGCCCGGCGCCCTCAGGCGAGACGGCGATTTCGGTCGTCGTGCCGCCGCCGTTCTTCCACGGCATGACGCGATAGTCGGCGGCACGAAGGATGCGCACCGCTCAGCCCTCCGCTATGGCAACGGGCGTTCGAAACTCGAAAAGCCGATCCTGCGGCTTTTCGCCTGCCTGCGGCCGGACATTTCTCACCCCAAAATGCCCGGCAGGTTGAGCTGGTGCTGCTTGGCGCAGTCAACAGCGATGTCGTAGCCGGCATCGGCGTGGCGCATGACGCCGGTCGCCGGGTCGTTCCACAACACCCGTTCCAGGCGTCTGGCAGCTTCACGCGTGCCGTCGGCAACGATGACCATGCCTGAATGCTGCGAGAAGCCCATGCCGACGCCGCCGCCATGGTGCAGCGACACCCAGGTGGCGCCGGAGGCGGTGTTGAGCAGTGCGTTGAGCAGCGGCCAGTCGGACACGGCGTCGGAGCCGTCCTTCATCGCTTCCGTCTCGCGGTTGGGCGAAGCAACCGAGCCGGAATCGAGATGATCGCGGCCGATGACGACAGGCGCCTTGAGCTCGCCCTTGGCCACCATCTCGTTGAAGGCGAGGCCGAGTCGGTGGCGGTCGCCGAGGCCGACCCAACAGATGCGCGCCGGCAGACCCTGGAAGGCGATGCGCTCGCGCGCCATGTCCAGCCAGTTGTGCAAATGGGTGTTGCCGGGTGTGAGTTCGCGCACCTTGGCGTCGGTCTTGTATATGTCTTCGGGATCGCCAGAAAGCGCCGCCCAGCGGAACGGACCGATGCCGCGGCAGAACAGCGGGCGGATATAGGCGGGCACGAAACCGGGGAAGGCAAAGGCGTTCTCGAAGCCTTCTTCCTTGGCCACCTGGCGGATGTTGTTGCCGTAGTCGAGCGTCGGCACGCCGGCGTTCCAGAACGCCACCATCGCCTCGACATGCTCGCGCATCGACGCGCGAGCCGCCTTCTCAACCGCCTTCGGATCGCTGGTACGCTTCTCACGCCATTCGGCCAGCGTCCAGCCCTTGGGCAAATAGCCGTTCAGCGGGTCATGCGCAGAGGTCTGGTCGGTGACCATGTCGGGGCGCACGCCGCGCCGCACCAGTTCCGGCACGATGTCGGCGGTATTGCCGACCAGGCCGACCGACTTCGCCTCCCCCGCCTTGGTCCAGCGCTCGATCTTTTCCAGAGCCTCGTCGAGCGTATCGGCGCGCTCGTCGACATAGCGGGTGCGCAGACGGAAATCGATGCGGTCGGGATCGCACTCGACGGCGAGGCAGCAGGCGCCGGCCATGACGGCTGCCAGCGGCTGGGCGCCGCCCATGCCGCCAAGGCCGCCGGTCAGGATCCACTTGCCATTGAGATTGCCGCCATAATGCTGGCGGCCGGCCTCGACGAAGGTCTCGTAGGTGCCCTGCACGATGCCTTGCGTGCCGATATATATCCAGGAGCCGGCCGTCATCTGGCCGTACATCATGAGGCCCTTCTTATCGAGCTCATTGAACTTCTCCCAGGTCGCCCAATGCGGAACCAGGTTGGAATTGGCGATCAGTACGCGGGGCGCATCCGGATGCGTGCGGAAGACGCCGACCGGCTTGCCGGACTGGACCAGCAGCGTCTCGTCCTCGCCGAGCGTCTTCAGTGAAGCGACGATGCGGTCGAAATCGTTCCAGGTGCGCGCGGCACGACCGATGCCGCCATAGACGACCAGTTCGTTGGGGTTTTCGGCAACGTCCGGGTCGAGGTTGTTCATCAGCATGCGCAGCGGCGCTTCGGTCAGCCAGGTGCGGGCGTTGAGCTCGGCGCCGCGCGGGCTGCGGACTTCACGGATGTTGTGGCGAGGATCGGTCATCATTGTCCCTTTCGAGTAAGGCGGCGCGTCAGCGCCCGGCCCAGTCAATCGCGGTTTCGAGGATCTTTTTCAGCGTGGCGGCCATGGGTGCGGCGAACGCGACATCGTAGGGCACCGGCCAATTGTCCGGCGCGCCCTTGCCCTCGGGCTCGCGCATATAGCCGCGATTGGAGAGTTCCATCTGCAGCGCATGGACGCCGTTTTGCGGTTGGCCGAAATGGCGCGTGATCCAGCCGCCCTTGAAGCGGCCGTTGACGACAGAGGTCTCGCCGGTTTCGGCCATGATCTGGCCAACCATCGCCTGCAAGCCAGCATCGGCGCTCTTGCCATCATTGGTGCCTAGGTTGAACACCGGCAGCGTGCCCTCGAACAGGCGCGGCAGTACCGAGCGGATCGAATGGCAATCGTAGAGCACGATCTTGCCGTGCAGGCCGCGCAGCCGGTCGATTTCTACCTGCAAGGCCGCATGGTAGGGCACGAAGTACTTTTCGCGACGCTCATCAACCTCCGACGGTCCCGGCTCCTCGCCTTCGCGGTAGAGCGGATCGCCATCGAAGGTCTCGGTCGGGCAGAGCCCGGTCGTCGCCTGGCCGGGATAGAGCGAGGCGCCGGTGGGATCGCGATTGACGTCGATGACGGTGCGCGAGATGGCCGTATGGACGACCGTCGCGCCGAGGCCAGCGGCAAAGTCATATAGATTGTCGATCCACCAGTCGCAGTCGCGACGACCGAGCCAGCGCGACACCAGCCGGTTCTCTAAGCCGGCGAGATCGATGCCAGTGTGTGGGATCGAAACCAGCAGCGGCGCCGTGCCGCGCGTTACCGTGAGCCAGTCGGCCATCATGCCGCTCCCGAGATCGCGGGCAGCGCAACCTCACCAGCCGCCTTCACCGCTGCACCACTGCGTACCATCGCGATGGCCTTTTCCATGTCGGGATGGAAGTGGCGATCGTTGTCGAGATGCGGCACCTCAGCCCTAACCAGCTTGCGCACCGCCTCCAGCGCCGCGCTCGATGGCAGCGGGGCATGGAAGTCGCAACCTTGGGCCGCGGCCAGCAATTCTATTCCGATGACAGCCGTCGCGTTCTCGATCATGCCGATCAGCCGGCGCGCGCCATGGGCGGCCATCGAGACGTGGTCTTCCTGGTTGGCCGAGGTCGGGATGGAATCGACGCTGGCCGGGTAAGCCTTCTGCTTGTTCTCGGAAACGAGGGCCGCCGCAGTCACCTGCGGGATCATGAAGCCGGAGTTCAGTCCCGGCTTCGGCGTGAGAAAAGCCGGCATGCCCGACAGCGCCGGATCGACCAGCATGGCGATGCGGCGCTCCGACAGCGAACCGATCTCGCAGACGGCGAGCGCGATCATGTCGGCGGCGAAGGCCACCGGCTCGGCGTGGAAATTGCCGCCGGAGAGCGCGGTGTCGTCCTCGGCGAAGATCAGCGGATTGTCGGTGACGCCGTTGGCTTCGGTTCCCAGCGTATCGGCGGCCTGACGCAGCACGGCCAGAGCGGCGCCCATCACTTGCGGCTGGCAGCGCAGGCAATACGGGTCCTGCACGCGCTCGTCGCCGACGCGATGCGATTCCCGGATGGCGCTGCCGGCCATCAGATTGCGCAGCGCGTCTGCCGTCTCGATCTGGCCGCGATGCTTTCTTAAGAGATGGATGCGCGGATCGAAGGGCGCGTCGGAGCCCTTGGCGGCGTCGGTCGACAGGGCGCCGGCGACCAGAGCCGACTGGTAGAGGACCTCGGCCTCGAACAGAGCGGCCAGCGCATAGGCGGTCGAGAACTGCGTGCCGTTGAGCAGCGCCAAGCCTTCCTTGGCGCCGAGCATGACCGGCTCCAGCCCGTGCGAGACGAAGGCGACCTTGGCCGGGAAGCGGCCATGCGGCGTAAAACATTCGCCGACGCCGATCATCACCGCCGTCATGTGCGACAGCGGCGCGAGGTCGCCGGAAGCGCCGACCGAACCTTGCGCCGGCACCACCGGGATGACGTCATTGGCGAGCATGGCTTCCAGCAATTCGATGGTCTGCGGCCGCACGCCGGAAGCGCCCTGGGCCAGGCTGGCGAGCTTCAGCGCCATCATCAGCCTGGTGACAGCGACCGGCATCGGCTCGCCGACACCTGCGGCATGCGACAGCACGATGTTGCGCTGGAGCGTCTCGAGGTCGGCGGCGGGAATGCGGACGCTGGCCAATTTGCCGAAGCCGGTGTTGATGCCATAGACCGGCTCGCCCTTGGCGACGATCCTTGCGACGGCCTCGGCGCTGGCCTTGATTTTTGGCCGGCAGGTATTGTCGAGTTTCGGCACCGCGCCGCGATAGATGGCGCGCCAGTCGGCAAGCGTCGCATTGCCGGGCTTCAAAACGAGTTCAGTCATTGTCCTCTCCAGATGCGGGCATGCAGCGGGTTGAAGCCCATGCGGTAGACGAGTTCGGCCGGACGTTCGATGTCCCAGATCGCGAGATCGGCGGACTTGCCGGCCTCCAAGGTGCCGGTCTTTTGCTGCAGCCCGAGCGCGCGAGCCGCTTCGCGGGTGACTCCCGCAAGGCATTCCTCGACCGTCAGGCCGAACAAGGTCGCGGCCATGTTCATGGTCAGCAGCAGCGAGGTCAGCGGCGAGGTGCCAGGATTGCAGTCGGTGGCGACGGCCATCTTCACGCCATGCTGCCGAAACAGGGCAATCGGCGGCTTCTTGGTTTCGCGGATGAAATAATAGGCGCCGGGCAGGATCGTCGCCACGGTACCGGCCCTGGCCATTGCCGCCGCGCCGGCCTCATCGGTGTATTCGAGATGGTCGGCCGACAGCGCGCCATAGCGGGCAGCAAGCTCGGCGCCATGCAGGTTGGAAAGCTGGTCGGCGTGGAGTTTTACGGGCAAGCCGAGCGCCCCGGCCGCGTCGAAGACACGTGCCATCTGCTCGGGCGAAAAGGCGATGCCTTCGCAAAAACCGTCGACCGCATCGGCCAGGCCTTCGGCCGAGACGGCAGGCAGGATTTCCTTGGCGACCAGATCGATGAAAGCGTCCTTGTCGCCCTTTGCCTCTGGCGGCAGCGCGTGGGCGGCGAGGCAGGTGGTGCGGACTGTCACCGGGTGCTTGTTGTCCAGTTGCCGAGCCGCCCGCAGCGACTTCTTCTCGTTGTCGAGATCGAGGCCATAGCCCGACTTTATTTCTACGGTTGTGACGCCTTCCGCCATCAGCGCATCGAGGCGCGGCAGCGTCTGGGCTACCAGTTCGTCCTCGCTGGCGGCACGCAGGGATTTGACCGAGGAGACAATGCCGCCACCGGCTTTGGCGACTTCTTCGTAGGTGGCGCCGGCCAGACGCATCTCGAATTCGTTGGCGCGGTTGCCGGCATAAACAAGATGCGTGTGGCAGTCGATCAGGCCGGGCGTGATCCAACGGCCCTCGCAGTCGACGCTCTCGGCGCCTTGAGCGAGGCCCGACGGCATCTCAGCTTCCGGGCCGGCATAGACGATCTGACCATCGCGCGCGGCGATCGCGCCCTTTTCGACGATGCCAAGTCCGGACGTGTTTTCGGACAAGGTCGCCAGGCGCGCATTGCGCCAAAGGTGAAGGCCCCCTGCCCGGCTTTTCATTTGTGCCGCCATCATCTTTTCCGTTTCAATGGATAGCGATTATGTATATACATATTGAAACGCACTGCAAGTGCTATCGTGAATGGAAAGCGGGATTCGGAGAAAAACGTGACGGCGATCTTTGCGGAACAGGCGCTGCTGCCCGACAGCTGGCACGGCAATGTCAGGATATCGCTGGCTGACGGCCGCATCGTGACAGTCGACCCAGGTACATCGCCGCAAACCGGTGACGAGCGCCATGCCATCGTGGTTCCCGGCATACCGAATCTGCACAGCCATGCTTTCCAGCGCGGCATGGCCGGCCTTGCCGAATTGCGCGGCCCTTCCCCTGACAGTTTCTGGAGTTGGCGCGAGGTGATGTATCGCTTCGCGCTGTCGATGACGCCCGACCAGGTCGAGGCGGTCGCGGCGCAGCTCTATGTCGAGATGCTGGAGGCCGGTTTTTCGCGCGTCGGCGAATTCCACTATCTGCACCACGATCGCGACGGAAAACCCTACGCCAACATCGCCGAGATGGCCGAGCGCATCGCGGCGGCGGCCGGCGAGACAGGCATCGGGTTGACGCTGCTGCCGGTGTTTTACGCGCATTCCTCCTTCGGTGGCGCTGCTCCCAATGAAGGCCAGCGGCGATTCATCAATGATGTGGATCGGTTCGCGCGCCTGCTTGAGAAAAGCCGGAAGTGTGTTCGCACTTTGAATCAAGCCGTCGTCGGCGTCGCCCCACACAGTCTGCGCGCCGCGCCCCCCGATGAACTCGCCGCGGTCGCGGCGATGGCGCCGGACGGGCCGATCCACATCCACGTCGCCGAGCAGGTGAAAGAGGTCGAGGACTGCCTCGCCTGGTCCGGCGCACACCCGGTCGAATGGCTGCTCTCCAATGCCGGGGTGGACAGGCGCTGGTGCCTGATACACGCCACCCATATGACCGAAACCGAGACAATCGGCATGGCCAAAAGCGGCGCCATCGCCGGTCTGTGTCCGATCACCGAGGCTAATCTCGGCGACGGCACCTTTGCCGCGCCGCTGTTCCGAGAACATGGCGGACGCTTCGGTGTCGGCTCCGATTCCAATGTGCTGATCGGCTTGCCCGACGAGCTCAGGCAGCTCGAATATTCGCAACGCCTTGCGCATCGCGCCCGCAATGTGCTGGCGGTCGCCGGCGGCTCGACCGGGCGCGCCTTGTTCGATGCGGCGCTCGACGGCGGCAGCGCCGCGCTCGGTGCCGGTCCGTCGCAGATTGTTGCCGCCGGTCCGGCCGATTTCGTCTCGCTCGATGCAGATCATCCATCGCTGGCCGGAAAGGCGGGCGACGCGATCCTGGACGCCTGGATCTTCGCCAATGGCACCAAGGTCGACTGCGTCTGGGTGCATGGCGTAAAACTGGTCAGCGGCGGCAGGCATGCCAAGCGCGAGGCGATTGCCGAGCGCTTCCGCAAAGTGATGACGGCGCTTTCGGCATGAGCCTGATCGAAACAGCGGCGGTGGAAGGCGGCGGCTCGCTGCATCAGCGCATCCTGTCCGACATCAGCGAAAAAATCCTGTCAGGCGCGTGGGCGCCCGGTCACCGCATCCCCTTCGAACACGAGCTGACGGCGGAATACAATTGCTCGCGCATGACGGTGAACAAGGCGCTGTCGCAACTGGCCAAGGCCGGCCTGATCGAGCGCCGCCGCCGTTCGGGCAGCTTTGTGCGCAGGCCGCAATCGCAGGCGGCGGTGCTGGAGATCCACGACATCCGGATCGAGGTCGAGGCGCTCGGACTTCCCTATCGCTATGAAAGGCTGGCGCGGCTGAAGCGGCGCAGCAGCGCCGAGGACCGCGCGCTGCTTGAGCTGACCGGCGCAGGACCGGTGTTGGCGCTGGAGTGCCTGCATTTCGCCGGACAGCGGCCGTTCGCGCACGAACAGCGGCTGATCAATCTGACCGCCGTCGTGGAGGCTGGCGAGGAGGAATTTCTTGATATCGCGCCCGGCCCCTGGCTGATCGGCCGCGTGCCTTGGAGCGAAGCCGAACATCGTATCCGCGCCATTGCCGCCGACCAGCACATTGCCGATGCCCTCGACATCGAGCCCGGCGCGCCGTGCCTGGTGGTCGAGCGGCGGACCTGGAGCGCCGAGCATCCGGTCACCCAAGTCCGCTTTACCTACGCGGCAGACAGCCACACGTTGGTGGCGCGGTTCAGGCCGTCGCAGGGGTAGTGCCTTTTATCCCCCCTTGCAGCGCCACACCCCCACCCGGACCTTCGGTCCGACCTCCCCACAGGGGGAGGTAGAAGCCCGCGTTCTCAAATCGCAGCGGTAATGATCATCTCGACCAGATATTCCGGGCCGGCGAGCTTCGCCTCGCCGGTGGCACGGGCCGGCGTGTGGCCCTGCGGCACCCACTTGTCCCATTCCGCATTCATCTCGGCGAAGGTGCCCATGTCGTCCAGCCAGATGATCGCCTGCAGGATCTTGGTCTTATCGGTGCCGGCCTTGGCAAGCAATTCGTCGACGGTCGCCAGAATGTCGCGGGTCTGCGAGGCAACATTGCCGCCGGGCTCGCCGACCTGGCCGGCCAGATACACGGTGTTGCCGTGGATGACGATCTGGGTCATGCGCGGGCCTACATCGATGCGACGAATGCTCATGGGAGGTTTCCTTCCTTTTGTGGGTCGCGCCTCTTTAGAGTTGCGGCTTGCTTCGGGCAAGGCCGCCGGGGCGAATCCTCTTGAGCCAAGCGATGGGCGCAAAGCCAACCGAACACGACGAGTTGACCTGGGCGCCGCAATTCCGCCGGATTGGCTTGTTGACTAATGTAATAACATCACATATCGACTTGGCCGCCTGCAGCAGCGCGGATTTCCGTGCCACGGACCGTTTGATGACAAATGCCTGCCTGACCTTCCGCGACCTGACGCTCGGCTATGGCAGCCACCCGGCGATCCATCATCTCGACGGCACGATCCGCCGGGGATCGCTGACGGCGGTCGTCGGCGCCAACGGTTCGGGCAAGTCGACGCTGATGAAGGGCATTGTCGGGGTTCTCAAGCCGATGGCCGGCAGCGTGATCCGCGCGCCCGGCGTGCACGCCGCCTATCTGCCGCAGCAGTCGGAGCTCGACCGCTCCTTTCCGGCGCGGGTCGTCGATCTGGTTTCGCTGGGCCTCTGGCCCAAGCGCGGCATGCTTGGCCGCTACACAAAAGAAGATCGCGAGTCCGTCAGCCAAGCGCTGATGGCCGTCGGCCTTGGCGGCTTCGAGAAGCGCCCGATCGACACGCTGTCGGGCGGACAATTGCAGCGGACACTGTTTGCCCGGGTGCTGCTGCAGGACGCCGATCTCATCCTGCTCGACGAGCCGTTCAACGCAGTCGATGCCAAGACGGTCGGCGACCTGATCGCGCTGATCAAGCGCTGGCATGGCGAGGAACGCACCATCATGGTCGTCGTGCACGACCTCGATCTGGTGCGGCAGAATTTCCCCGAAACGCTGCTGCTCGCCCGCCAGCCCGTCGCCTGGGGCGAGACCAAGGAAACGCTGCGGCCGGAGAACCTGTTGCGCGCGCGCCGCTTCCATGAAGCCTGGGAAGAGAATGCGCCGTGGTGTGAGCCGGAAGGACATGACCATGGGCAAGGACATGACCATGCTCATGGGCACGATCACGGTCACCATCATGGCTCCGGGCCGAGGGCCGCCTGATGGACTTGCTCTACTCCCTGTTCATCGCCCCTTTTGCCGATTTCGGCTTCATGCAGCGGGCTCTGATCGGCTCGCTGATGCTGTCGCTCGGTGCCTGCCCGGTCGGCGTCTTCCTGATGCTGCGGCGCATGAGCCTGTCCGGCGACGCCATGGCGCACGCCATCCTGCCGGGTGCCGCCGCCGGTTTCCTGTTCTATGGGCTGGAAATCCTGCCGATGACCATTGGCGGCCTGATCGCCGGCATCATCGTAGCGCTCGGCGCCGGTGCCGTCTCGCGCTTCACGATCCAGCGCGAGGATGCCTCGATGGCGGCCTTCTATCTGATTTCGCTGGCGATCGGCGTGCTGATGGTGTCGATCCGCGGCTCAAGCGTCGACCTCATGCATGTGTTGTTCGGTACCGTGCTGGCGCTCAACAACGAGGCGCTGGCGCTGATCGGCGGCATTGTCGCGGTGACGCTGGTCAGCCTCGCCATCTTCTGGCGGGCGCTGGTCGCGGAATGCCTCGATCCCTTGTTCCTGCGCTCGGTCAGCCGTCTGGGCAGCCCGGTGCATTTTATCTTCCTCGGCCTCGTCGTGCTCAACCTCGTCGGCGGCTTCCAGGCGCTGGGCACGCTGCTGTCGGTCGGGCTGATGATGTTGCCAGCGGCGGCGGCTCGCTTCTGGACGGCGCGCGTCGAGCCGATGTGCGTGCTGGCAGTGCTGATCGGCTTTGCCTCGTGCATCGCCGGGCTGCTGCTTTCCTATCATGCGTCGCTGCCGTCTGGCCCCGCCATCATCCTGTCGGCCGGCGTCGTCTATTTCGCCTCGATCCTGTTCGGTACCCGCGGCGTGCTGCGCGCCCGCATCGTGCATCACCGCCACCGAACTGCCTGATTCCTACCCGCCCCCCCAAAGGAGACCTTCCCAATGCTGAAATCGATCCGCGCCGCCCTGACGATGAGCGTTATAACATTAAGCGCCTTCGGCGCGTCCTCGGCCTTCGCGGCGCCGCTGAAGGTGGTAGCCAGCTTCACCGTGATTGCCGATTTCGCCAAGAATGTCGGCGGCGACCGGGTCAACATCACCACCATCGTCGGCCCGGATGGCGATGCCCATGTCTATGAGCCGAGCCCTGCCGATGCGGTGGCGATGGCCGGCGCCAACGTGGTGCTGGTCAACGGCCTGCATTTCGAAGGGTTTTTGCAGCGCCTGGTTGAAGCCAGCGCCACCAAGGCCTCGATCGTCACCTTGACCAAAGGCGTGACGCCGATTGATTTCAAGCCTGAGTTCGCCGACGCCGACGCTGCCGAAGGCGCGGGCACCGGTGGGGGCAAGACGGTTACCGACCCGCATGCCTTCCAGTCGATCGCCAACGCAAAGATCTATGTGAAGAACATCGCCGATGCCTTCTGCGCGGCCGATTCGGCGGGCTGCGTCAGCTACCAGACCAATGCCGCCGCCTACACCAAGAAGCTCGAAGCGGTCGAAGGCGAAGTGAAGACGGCGATCCAGTCGATCCCCGAGGAAAAACGCGTCGTCATCACCTCGCATGATGCCTTCGGCTATTTCGAGCACGAATACGGCCTGACTTTCCTGGCGCCGCAGGGCGTGTCGACTGATTCCGAGCCTTCGGCAGCCGACGTCGCCAAGCTGGTCAACCAGGTCAAGCAGGACAAGGCGGCGGCGATCTTCGTCGAGAACATCACCAACCCGCGCCTGATCGAGCAGATCGCCAGCGAGACCGGCATCAAGGTGGGCGGCACGCTCTACTCCGACGCGCTGTCGCAGCCCGACGGTCCGGCCTCGACCTATATCGACATGATGCACAACAACATCGCCCAGATCAAAGGCGCGATCCTCGGCAGCTGAGCAAGGCCAGTTGGATTCCTCGGCGGAAATGTCTATCTGCGCAGGGAGATTTCCCTGCGCAGATTGTCGGTCCAACCGGGGAGTGGCAAGACTGCCGCCAAATCGGATTGCGAGGACACCATGGAATACCGCCAGATCAGCGAAGACTATTCGGTCGCGGGGCAGATCCAGCCCGACGATGTCGTCGCCATCAAGGAAGCCGGCTTCAAGAGCGTGATCTGCAACCGGCCCGACAATGAGCAGCCCGGCCAACCTTCGGCCGACAGCGTCAAGGCGGCGGCCGAAGCGGCGGGGCTCACCTTCCGCTTCATCCCGGTCATCAGCGGCCAGATCACCATGGAGAATGTCGAGGATCAGGCCGAAGCGCTCGACGAACTCGAAGGGCCTGTGCTCGCCTATTGCCGCTCCGGCGCGCGCTGCACCAATCTTTATGGGCTGGTGCAGCAGCAGAAGGCTTAAATCGGCAGCGCGCCGGTTTCCTTCAGCGTTTCGAGCACGATCGCCGTCTTCACATGCTGCACGGATTCGTGCGGCAGCAGCACGTCGTTGACGAATTCCGACAGCGATTTCAGGTCCGGCGTCACGACTTTCAAGATGTAGTCCATCTCGCCGGTCAGCGCGTGCGCCTCCTGCACTTCCGGCAGCCGCGCCAGCAGTTCGCCGAAGCGCCTGGCATTGTCGCGGTTGTGGGTGGCCAAGGTCACCGAGATGACGTTGACCAGCGAAAAGCCGAGCCTGTCGCGATCGAGCACAGCGCGGTAGCCCCTGATGAACCCGTCCTCCTCCAGCCGCTGGCGGCGACGCGAGCATTGCGACGGCGACAGGTTCACCCGGTCCGACAAATCAGCGTTGGTGAGCCGCGCGTCGGCTTGCAACAGCGCCAGTATCTTGCGGTCAAATTGATCAATGCGCACATTATCCACGGACGTTCTCCTCCTTGTGCACGTTTTACGCATCAGATCAGCATTTCAAGCGTTTGAATGCAAGCTCTGTGCGGTTGGTTGGCGCTATAATGGGCAAGGATGGCCAAGAGCGGCCAGATCAAATTTCCAGATCAAATTTCGGAGAACTGCCATGGGCCCCTTCCCGCACGACGCACCGCCGGCCAAGATCAGCAAGACCAATCCCGCCGGCACCGACGGCTTCGAGTTCGTTGAATTCGCGCATCCGGAGCCGGAAAAGCTCGCCGAGCTTTTCACCCGCATGGGCTATGTCGCGGTTGCAAAACACAGCTCGAAAAACATCACAGTCTGGCGCCAGGGCGACATCAACTACATCGTCAACGCCGAGCCCGGTTCGCATGCGATGAAATTCGTCGACAAGCACGGCCCCTGCGCGGCCTCGATGGCGTGGCGGGTGGTCGATGCCAAGCACGCTTTCGACCATGCCGTGGCCAAGGGCGCCACGCCCTACGAAGGCAATGACAAGGCGCTGGACGTGCCGGCCATCGTCGGCATCGGCGGCTCGCTGCTCTATTTCATCGACAGCTATGGCGAGAAGGGCTCGGCCTATGACGCCGAGTTCGAATGGTTGGGCGCCCGCGACCCGCGGCCGCAAGGCGTCGGCTTCTATTATCTCGACCACCTTACCCACAATGTCTATCGCGGCCAGATGGACAAATGGTGGGATTTCTACCGCGAGCTGTTCGGTTTCAAGCAGATCCATTTCTTCGATATTGACGGCAAGATCACCGGGCTGGTCAGCCGGGCGATTACCTCGCCCTGTGGCAAGATCCGCATCCCGCTCAACGAGTCCAAGGACGAGACCAGCCAGATCGCCGAGTATCTGAAGAAGTACAATGGCGAAGGCATCCAGCACATTGCGGTCGGCACCGACGAGATCTACGGCGCCACCGACAAGTTGGCGGCCAACGGGCTGAAATTCATGCCTGGCCCGCCGGAAACCTATTACGACATGTCCTATGACAGGGTGAACGGCCATGACGAGCCGATCGAGCGGATGAAGAAGCACGGCATCCTGATCGACGGCGAAGGCGTGGTCGACGGAGGCATGACCAAGATCCTACTGCAGATCTTTTCGAAAACCGTGATCGGCCCGATCTTCTTTGAGTTCATCCAGAGGAAGGGCGACGAAGGTTTTGGCGAAGGCAATTTCCGCGCTTTGTTCGAATCGATCGAGCAGGACCAGATCAAGCGCGGCGTGATCAAGGTGGATGGCAAGGCGGCGTAACCATCGAACTCATTTGCGGCTCGGCCAATTATGACCTAAATTCTGGTCATAAGAGGTATGACGATGAATATTCCGATGGCGAAAGTGAAGGCCCAGCTCTCCGCGTTGGTGAAGCGTGCCCAGGCCGGCGAAGAGATCCATCTGACCCGGCATGGGGAAATTGTCGCAACCTTGAGCGCTCCCGCGCGGCCCGGCGGCAGCAAAGGCCTGTTTGGGGCCCTGAAAGGTCAAATTCGGATATCGGATGATTTTGATGAACTCGGTCCCGAATGGGACGAGTATATTAAATGAGCCGCAAATATCTGGTCGATACGCATATTCTGCTTTGGGTACTCAACGCCGATTCACGTCTTTCAGATCACCATCGCGACATCTTTCTCGCAGGCAAGGATGTGATCGTCAGCGCCATCTCGGTAGCGGAGATCGCCATCAAGAAATCGCTCGGCAAAGTCACGCTCACAGGCGACATCGTGGGCATTCTGCGATCGAACGGGATTCCGATCCTCGGCGTAAACGAACTACACGCGGCGAGACTTGAGCATCTGCCGCTTCACCACCGCGATCCCTTCGGCCGCCTGCTCATTGCACAGGCTCAAATTGAAGGCCTCACGTTGGTCACCGCGGATCGGCATTTTTCAGCCTATGACGTAGCGTTGGTCTGATCATCCAGCCCCAGCCGCTCGACCTCCGCTTTCCTGAGCTTCAGATCATAATCGAGCAGGAACTCGTCGAGCTGCGGCGGCGCGATCGAGGTGCCGGACAGCATGGCATGCACCTGGCCGCGATGGTGGATGTCGTGAAGGAAGACATGGGCGAGGATATCGCCGATGCGCTCCGGGATCATGCCGTCCTCGCGCCGGTCGGTGATGACGTGGCGGTCGAGATCGCTCTCCGACAGCCTGCCACAGAAGGCGATGAGACGCCGGTCGAATACGGTCTGGGCGGCGAACAACACCTGTGGTTCGTCAAACGGCACGTAGTCGTCGTGGGCAGCAGCCCCGACGCCGCCCTCCTCCAGGAAATCGAGATAGAGATGATCGACCGCGAGGATGTGGTTGAGCGTCGCCTTGATCGACGGGAAGAAGCTGGTGCGTTCGGCTTCGAACTCGCCAGGCTTGAGCTGCAGCACGGCACGGTATAGCCGGTCGTTCGACCAGAGATTGTTGCCGGCCATGCGGCGGAGGTGATCGAGCAGGGTCACGAATTCATCCGCCTGACCAGACCAAGAGCGCCCACATCAGCACGAAACCGGCGAGAACGGTCAGCAGCAGCCGGTTCATGCGGCGCCGCATGGCCTGCGTTTCCTGGTCCCGTGCCACGTTCGTGTTGGTGACGGTGTGGAACATCATCGCGTTGCGTGGAAAGCCGCTGCGGTTGGCAAGGTCAGGCGAGCGCGCCTCGATGCGATAACTCAGCCGGATCGCCTGGATGAAGATCGCCAGCATCACAAGCGCCCAGAAACCGCACAGAAGATAGAATGCCTCGCCCGTCATTCCCTCACCTTTGGTATTTTTCAACCTTCTGCTCGATGGCGCCAAAGTTCGAATGGCCAGTCTCAGATACAAGCTATTTCAGCGTTTCGCTTCGTAGCAAATAACGCTCTGCAACCCCTGCGATGATGACCGGCAGAAAAAGCAACAAATACCAAAAAGCCGCGCAAGCCAGGAGCAAGTAGAGCATGACCTTACCAGGTATACGGCTAGGGGGCAGTTGCGTGGAATTTACCTCCGAATCCGGCGAACCAGGAATGGAGGTTCTCACCGCCGCAAAATCTGGCCAAATGCAAAGCCAACTTATGATGGCCATGGCGACAAAGCTGGCGACGACAAAGAATGCATGCGCCAGCTTCCTTCTCCGTGAAAGTTACGCGCAAGAACGACAAAACAGACAACCGAAAGGCCGGTGAAGGCAGCAAAAGCGAGCTGTCTGGTCTGCTCCCCTGCATGTGCGAAAGATAAACCTAATGGAATCAGCACCACACAAAAAACGATCAGGAAAGCGGCGGTAGCCACGTAGGTTTTGGCTGTTTCTTTCGGGGACCCATTCATTCGCCGTGCCCCGTCACCCCTCGTATTTCTCGACCTTCTGCTCGATGGCGCCGAAGATCGAACTTCCCGCCTTGTTCTTCATCTCGATGCGCACCGTGTCGCCGTAGCGCAGGAATGGCGTTTTGGGTTCGCCGGTCTCGATGGTTTCGATCATGCGCAGTTCGGCGATGCAGGAATAGCCGGCGCCACCTGCCGAAACGGGCTTGCCCGGACCACCCCCGAGTTTGTTGGACACGGTGCCGGAACCGATGATGGTGCCGGCGGCCAGCGGCCTTGTCCTGGCGGCATGGACGATCAGCGCCGGAAAATCGAAGGTCATGTCGATGCCGGCGCTCGCCCGGCCGAACGGCTTGCCGTTGAGATCGACGAGCAGCGGCAGGCTGACCTTGCCGCCATCCCAGGCATCGCCCAATTCGTCAGGCGTCACCGCGACCGGCGAAAAGGCCGAGGACGGTTTCGACTGGAAGAAACCAAAACCCTTGGCAAGCTCCGGCCCTGTGAGGACACGCAGCGTCACGTCGTTGACCAGCATCACCAGCCGGATAGCGGCTTTTGCCTCTTCGAGGCCTGCGCCCATCGGCACATCATCGACGATGACGGCGACCTCCGCCTCCATGTCGATGCCGAATTCCTCATCCGCCATGCGGATCGGATCGCGCGGCGGAACGAAGCTGTCGGAGCCACCCTGATAGATCAGCGGGTTGGTCCAAAAACTTGCCGGCATCTCGGCGCCACGCGCCTTCCGCACCAGCTCAACATGGTTCACATAGGCCGAACCGTCGGCCCATTGATAGGCGCGCGGCAGCGGCGAATGGGCGTCATGTTCGTGGAAGCGCGCCGACGGCACCGCATTGTTCTCGAGCGATTCCGCCATGGCGGCGAGATGCGGCGAAATCCTGCTCCAGTCGTCGAGCGCGGCCTGCAGCGTCCGCACCAGGAACGAGGCATCGGTAGAGCGCGTCAGGTCACGCGAGACGACGACAAGTTTCCCGTCGCGCGTCCCGTCCTTCAATGTGGCAAGCTTCATGCGGTTTCCTCTCCTACTGCGGCTTCGGCGCAGCTTAAGCCCACAACAAGGCCGTCGCGGGCAATCGTCAAGGCGCCAGTCCAAGTTTTCCTGACGGCGGCGATCCAATCGGCTTCGCCGATCCCGGGATCGTCGGCCGGAATGAGGTGGTTGAGCACCAGTCTTTTGACACCGGCGTCGGTGGCGATGCGCCCTGCTTCGGCGGCAAACGAATGACTGGCGAGCAAATGTTTCCTCAGCCGCGCGCCGTTTCCGGTTTTTGCGACCAGTCGCTCAATGCCTTGCTCCAGCATCGCCTCGTGGACAAGAATGTCGGCGCCCCGGGCGAAACCGGCCAGCGGCGGAAAGAACGCCGTGTCGGCAGAGAAGACGACGCTTCCGCCGCCATGCTCGAAGCGCAACGCAAAACAGTCGGTCACCGGCGGATGGTCGACGCGCAACGCCGTCACACTCAAACCGCCTTTCTCCAAGACCAGGCCTTCGCCGAACTCCTCGACCGAAACCAACTCGCGGATATCCGGCCGGCCTTCGTCAGCGATGCGGATCTCGATGTCGAACTCCATCGCCTGGCAGAAGCGCCGCCAGTAATGGCCGGTGCCGGGTGGTCCGAAGACGCTGACCGGGCTCGCCAGACCGGCTGTCCAGGCGGTGTGGATGAGCGGCCCGAGTTCCAGAACATGGTCGGAATGGAGATGCGTGATGAAGATCAGGTCGAGCGCCCTCAGGCTAATGCCGGCATCGACCAGTCCGCGCGTCACGCCGAGCGCGCAGTCGACCACGATGGTTCGACCGCCGAGTTCCAACAATGACGAACTCGGCCAAGGCCCGCCCGGCCGCAGCGCCGGGCCGCCCTTGGAGCCGAGAAGCACCAGCCGATCGCGCACCCGGTCGACGCTCAAGACCAGTCGCCCTCGGGCGTGCCGTTGAAACGCTTCTTCAGGTCGGCCCAGCAGTCGATGTAATTGTCCTGCCGGGTTTCCAGTTCGGCGCCATAGCGGGTCAGCATCTGCGGGAATCGGGTCTCGAACATGAAGGCCATGGTATCGTCGAGCTTGACCGGTTTCAGCTCGGTACGCGAGGCCTTTTCGAAGCCAGGGGCGTCGGGCCCGTGGGCCAGCATCAGATTGTGCAGGCTGATGCCGCCGGGGACAAAGCCTTCCTCCTTGGCGTCGTACTGGCCGTGGATCAGGCCCATGAACTCGCTCATGATGTTGCGGTGGTACCAGGGCGGACGGAACGTGTCTTCCGCCACCACCCAGCGCGGCGGGAAGATGACGAAGTCGATGTTGGCGGTGCCCTCCTCACCGCTCGGCGCCGTCAGCACCGTGAAGATCGACGGGTCGGGGTGATCGAACAGGATCGCGCCGACCGGCGAAAACGTTGCCAGATCATATTTGTAAGGCGCGTAATTGCCGTGCCACGCCACCACATCCAGCGGCGAATGGCCGATTTCGGTGATGTGGAAATTTCCGCACCATTTGACGATCAGCCGGCACGGCGTCTCCTTCTCCTCGAACCAGGCGCAAGGCGTCTTGAAATCGCGCGGATTGGCCAGGCAATTGGCGCCGATCGGGCCGCGGTCGGGCATAGTCAGCTTGGCGCCGTAGTTCTCGCAGACATAGCCGCGCACTTCCGTGTCGACCAGTTCGACCTTGAACACCAGACCGCGCGGCAGAACGGCGATCTCGCCCGGCCGGAGCTCGATGACGCCCATTTCCGTGACGAAGCGCAGCGCCCCCACCTGCGGCACGACCAGCAACTCGCCGTCGGCGTTGAAGAAATGGTCATCGACCATCGATGTGTTGGCGACATATACATGCGCCGCGATGCCGGTCTGTCCCAGCACGTCGCCGGCCGTGGTCATGCTGCGTATGCCTTGAATGAAATCGGTCGGCTCCTTCGGCATTGGCACCGGATTCCAGCGATACTGGCCAAGCGCCAGTTCGTGGTCGCCGACATTGGGCGCGGTCTTCCACAGCGGATAGCTTGCCGGTTTGAAGCGCCCGGTGTGCCTGACGCTTGGCCGGATGCGGTAGAGCCAGGAGCGCTCGTTGGTGCCGCGCGGCGCCGTGAAGGGCGAGCCCGACAGCTGCTCCGCATAGAGGCCGTAAGCCGGCCGCTGCGGGGAATTGCGCCCCTGCGGCAGCGAGCCCGGCAAGGTTTCGGTTTCAAAATCATTGCCGAAGCCCGGCATATAGGAAAAGGCCATCGCTTCCTCCTCAAGCATGATCCCCGGATTGCCATTTCCGCCCAGCGATGGCGTCTGGCGGTCCGCGGGTTGACCAAATTGGTTTCATTTGTAACCATTGAAAATGTAACTATCAATGCCGCGATGGCGTTGCGAGGACTAAGCAACCATGGACATCCTCGAATTGGAAAGCTTCCTGCCCTACCGGCTCTACCGGCTTGCCGATGCCGTCAGCCACGAATTCTCGAAGATCTACAAGCACCGTCACGGTCTGACCCGACCTGAATGGCGCACGCTGGCCGGGCTCGGGCAGCGCGGCACGATGACCGCGACGGCGCTTGGCGAACAGTCGGCGATGCACAAGACCAAGGTTTCGCGCGCCGTCGCCGAACTCGAGCGGCGGCGCTGGCTGACGCGCACGCCTGATGAGAACGACCGCCGTATCGAACATCTGACGCTGACCAAAGCGGGGCTGGCCGCCTATCGCGAGATGGTGCCGCTGGCGAAGGCGTTTGAGAGGGAGTTGCTGGCGAGGCTAGGTGCGGAGGAACAGGCGGCGATCGTCAGCGGGGTGGCAGCGCTGGAGGCAAAACTCACCTTGGGTTAAAATCCTCCCATAGGGTCGACGGTCGCAGAAATCAGATGGCTACGGCGGCAGGCAACGCTCCTAAGCCGTAATGGGCGCGTTCGGCTTCAATGATGCCTCTGACGTGGCTTCGAAATGCTACCGGATCATCGATGTAGGCCAGGAGCATCTGCGCCTGCAAAGCCGCGTGTCTTCGAACGCTTTCAAACAGCCGCCTTGCCGTTTCAAAGTCACCAGCCAAGCCGGCCGCCACCCCGGCATGGAAAGCTCCCCATTCGGCCTTTGGACCAAGCACTGGGCTGAAATTCGACTACACTTAGCCAGAAGCCACGATCAGCGATCCAGACACGAGATTGCCCTTTCGCCGAAATCCGGCGGGCTGCAATGCGATCTTTGCCTGCGAAGCAATGATACGCCGTACGCCCCCGGCTGTTTCATTCACGAGGATCGTCGCTGTCGCCTGCACGGAAGGGAACATCGATCGATGAATCTGGTCAATTTCGACTGCCTTCCTGGCCATTTGACCGACCAGGGGCACAAACTGTTCGGGGCCCTGGAACGCCGCCGACGCGTTCAGAGCGATCGAAGGTCAGTGTCTCCAGAAGCGAGCCCCAAAGCCAGTGGACTGCTACGTTCAGGCAAACGTCCGTGCTCGTTTTCCGCCATCTCGGGTCCCCACGTGAAGCCAATAGGCTCGACCCTCACCAATCCATCACCACCTTGCCCGAACTGCCGCTGCGCATCGCATCGAAGCCGGTCTGGAAATCGTCGATGCCGATGCGGTGCGTGATCAGGCCGGAGACGTCGAGCGGGCCCTGCACCAGGGCGATCATCTTGTACCAGGTCTCGAACATCTCGCGCCCATAAATGCCTTTGAGATGCAGCATCTTGAAGATGACCTTGTTCCAGTCGATCTCGAAGCCGGTCGGCGCGATGCCCAAAATGGCGATCTTGCCGCCATTGTTCATGGTGTCGATCATGTCGCGGAAGGCGGGTGCGGCGCCCGACATTTCGAGGCCGACGTCAAAACCCTCGGTCATGCCGAGCGCCGGCATGACGTCACGCAGCTTTTCCTTCGAGGCGTCGACGACATGCTGGACGCCGAGTTTTTTCGCCAGCGCCAGCCGCACCGGGTTGATGTCGGTGATGACAACCTTGCGCGCACCGACGCATTGCGCCACCAGCGCGCCCATGATGCCAATCGGCCCGGCGCCGGTGACCAGCACGTCCTCGCCGACCAGGTCGAACGACAATGCGGTGTGGACGGCATTGCCCAAGGGATCGAAGATCGCGGCGATCTCGTCCGGCACGTCGTCCGGGATCGGCACGACATTGTGCTGCGGGATCGCCAGATATTCGCCGAAGGCTCCGGGGCGGTTGACGCCGACGCCGAGCGTGTTGCGGCAGAGATGCCCTCGTCCTGCCCGGCAGTTGCGGCAGTGGCCGCAGACGATGTGGCCTTCGCCCGACACGCGCTGGCCGACCTTGTATTCGGTGACCGCCGCACCAAAATCGGCAACGGTGCCGACGAATTCATGGCCGGTCACCATCGGCACCGGCACTGTCTTTTGCGCCCACTGGTCCCAATTGTAGATGTGGACGTCGGTGCCGCAGATCGCGGTCTTCCTGACCTTGATCAGCACGTCGTTGGGGCCGATCTCCGGCACCGGCACCTCTTCCATCCAGATGCCCGGCTCGGCCTTGGCCTTCACCAGCGCCTTCATCATGTTCGACATTCTTTTGTCCCTCGAATCCCTTGATGCGGAATCGCTTTTGGCGGCTCAGGAGATGACGCCCAACTCCTTGCCCACCGCGCCGAAGGCTTCGACCGCGCGGTCGATGTCGGCAGTGGAATGCGCCGCCGACATCTGCGTGCGGATGCGCGCCTGGCCCTTCGGCACCACCGGGAAAGAAAAACCGATGACATAGATGCCGCGCTTCAGCATGCGCGCCGCCATCTCCTGCGCCAGCGCTGCATCGCCCAGCATCACCGGGATGATGGGATGATCGGCGCCAGCGAGCGTGAAGCCAAGCTTGCCCATCTCGGACCGGAAGCGCGCGGCGTTGTCGTAGAGCCGCCGGCGCAGCGCATCGCCGTGGCGGATCATGTCGAACACCTTGATCGAGGCGCCGGCGATCGCCGGCATCAGCGTGTTGGAGAAGAGGTATGGTCTCGAGCGCTGGCGCAGCCAGTCGACCACCTGCCTCTTGCCCGAGGTGTAGCCGCCGGACGCGCCGCCCAGCGCCTTGCCGAGCGTGCCGGTGATGATGTCCACCCTGCCCTCGACGCCGCAATGTTCGGCCGAGCCGCGGCCATTGGCGCCGACGAAGCCGACCGCATGGCTGTCGTCGACCATGACCATGGCGTCGTACTTGTCGGCGAGGTCGCAAACGCCCTTCAGGTTGGCGATGATACCGTCCATGGAAAACACGCCGTCGGTCGCGATCAGCCGGAAGCGGCAATCCTTCGCCTCCTTCAATCGCGCGTCGAGCTCGGCCATGTCGTTGTTGGCGTAGCGGAAGCGCTTTGCCTTCGACAACCTGACCCCGTCGATGATCGATGCGTGGTTCAGCGCATCGGAGATGATCGCATCCTCCTCGCCGAGCAGCGTCTCGAACAGGCCGCCATTGGCGTCGAAGCAGGAACCGTAGAGGATGGTATCATCCATGCCGAGGAAGGCGGAAATCGTGGCTTCGAGCTCCTTGTGCTCTTCCTGCGTGCCGCAGATGAAGCGCACCGAGGCCATGCCGTAGCCATAGCGGTCGAGCGCCTGCTTGGCCGCTTCGCGCAGTTCTGGACTGTCGGCGAGCCCGAGATAGTTGTTGGCGCAGAAATTCAGCACCTTGTCGCCGCCCACCTCGATCTCGGCAGACTGCGTCGAGGCAATCACCCGCTCGGATTTGTAGAGGCCGGCCGACTTCAGGTTTTCAAGCTCGCTGTCGATATGGGAGAGGAATGCGGCGCTCATGGTCAGGCCCTGTTCGGTTTGAGGCGGACTGTCGCCCCGCGCGGGGGAAAAATCCATCGCAAAAGCGACGGCTTCGGTGGCGCCGCGAAAGCGCGGCCGCGATCCTTCGTGACAATCAAGCGACGATGAACTCAAATACAGGGATGCCGAGAAAGAACATGATAACCATCTCGGCAGCTTTCCATCCCTGCCCTTGCGGTCAGCGTCATCGTTTCCGGACCTGTTAACCCTTTCAAGCCAATGGTCTTCTCGCCAGGAATTCACGGCAGGAATCCGTCGACCGGAGGGGTCACCTAGAGATGTCGCAGCAGCCAGTGCATAGCGTGTCGCGCAAGCTGATACTGCTGATCAAGAGCGGCTATTGGCTGGCGCTGCTGATCATCGCCACCATGGTGATGGCCTCCTTCATCCTGCTGCAGCAGATGATGGCGGCCCAGCAGCACAATGACGCGCTGCTCAACATCGTCAGCACGCAGAAGGCCCTGTCGCAGCGCATTGTCTTCCTTGCCGGCGCGACGGGCGCTGCTACGCGCGACAAGCAACCGGCCCTGGTTGCCGCGTTCAAGCAGGCGACCGCCGAGTTCGAGACGAATTACGACCTCCTGCTCGACCAGACGGGCGCCGATCCGACGTCGCCGGCACGGCTCGATCCGAAATCGATCGAGAATGTGCTGTTCGCCAAGCCCTTCCACCTCGACTATTTCTCGGTCGGGCTGATCGCCAATGGCGAACGCCTGATCTCATCCTTCGAATCGAAGCTCGCAATCGGCAGCGAGGGCTACAAGGGCGGCGCCGAGCGCGTCAATCTCGATGCCTCCGTCGCCAATGCCACGCTGTCGGGCTATGCGGCACTTGGCCAGCGCATCAGCGCCTATGCCGACGAGCGCTCGGGGCAACTGCTCGATCTCCACCGTACACTGTTCTTCGCCACCATCGGCGTCATCGTGCTGGTGGCGCTGTTCATCTTCCGGCCGATGTCGAACGCCATCCTGCGCAAGACGCGCGAGCTGGTCGACGCGCGCAACTCCATGGCCTTCATCGCCGTCCATGACGGGCTGACCGGCCTGCACAACCGCACCTTCCTCACCGACCATTTCGACACGCTGATCAAGGGCGCGCACCGCCGGCGCGAGCGGCTGGCCGTGATCCAGCTCGACCTCGACCGGTTCAAGCAGATCAACGACACGCTCGGCCATGCCGCCGGCGACTATGTGCTGGTGGTGACCGCACAGCGCATGCGCGATTCCTGCCGGGCATCGGATCTGTGCGCGCGCCTCGGCGGCGACGAGTTCGTGATGATCCTCAACGGCGCCGGCAGCACCGAGGACATCCATATGCTGGGCAGGCGCATCCTGGAGCAGATCAACGAGCCGATCGTCTTCCAGGGCACGACCATCCTGCCGGGGGCCAGCGGCGGCATTGCCGTCTACCCTGTCGACGCCGACAATGCCGAGGACCTGCTCGTTCATGCGGATCTCGCGCTCTACTCCGCCAAGAAGCTCGGCGGCGGCAACTTCTCGTTCTTCTCCGAGGAGCTCAGGCGCGAACTCGACTACCGCAAGCAGCTCGAGCACGACATCCGCACGGCAATCGCCGACAAGGCGTTCGAGGTCTATTTCCAGCCACAGGTGTCGCTGACCAACGGCACGATCAGCGGCATCGAAGCGCTGGTGCGCTGGAAACACGCCGATCGCGGTATGATCTCGCCCGGCGAATTCATTCCGGTGGCCGAGAAATGCGGCTTCATGCCCGAGATCGGCCGCATCGTCATCAGCAAGGCAATCAACGAAGCGGCGGAATGGGACCGCGCCGGCATCGCTTTCGGGCGGCTTGCCGTCAACGTCTCCGGCACCGAGCTGCGCGAGCCGGACTTCGACAAGTTCCTGTTCGATACCCTGGAGAAGGCGGCGCTGGCGCCGCAGAAACTGTCGCTCGAGATCGTCGAATCCGTGATCCTCGACGACGAGAAGACGGGCATCGCGGCCAAGCTCAGGCACATCCGCGCCTCCGGCGTCCATCTCGAACTCGACGATTTCGGCACCGGCTATGCCTCGCTCAGCCACGTCAATCCGAACGAGATCGACCGGCTGAAGATCGACCGCCGCTTCGTCCAGAACATCAACGAGAACGGCGACAACTCCAAGATCGTGCGTGCCATCACCGAGCTGGCGCGTGGCCTCGGCATCTCGATCGTCGCAGAGGGCGCGGAGACCGAAGCCGAGCTCGACTCGCTGATGGCGATCGGCTGCGACCAGGTTCAGGGCTATTCCATCGCCTTCCCGATGCCGCAGGACAAGGCGCGCGAATGGCTGATGGCGCGGCGCCCGAAGAAGGCCAGGCTCAAGGTGCTGCAGGGAAGCCTCGCTTAGGCACGCCTCCGCGCCTAGCTTGACAAGCCGGCACCGACATGGCGGCCGGCCGTGATCGCAACCGCGCTGAAGCTGCGCCACTACGCCTTTGGCTCGATCCCGGGATATGACGGCTGAGCGGGGACGGCCACGCGCTAGCCGGCAGCGTCAGCGACATTTGCCCTGAGCGCCGCCAACACCTCTGCAAACTCCGCCAACTTGTCGTCCGGCAATCCCACCCGCAACCGCTTGTCGAAGGCAAGTGCTGCGGTACGCAATGTCTCGAACAGTGCTTCGCCGTCCGTGGTCAGCGCCACCTGGTGAACCCGGCGGTTCTCCGGATCGCGCCGGCGCGTCAGTAACCCTTGCGCTTCCATGGCGTTGAGATGGTGGGTCAGCGTCGCGCCTTGGATGCCGATCATGCCGGCAAGCTCGCGCTGGTTGGCAAGTTCGCGCGACTTGACCGACAGCAGAGTGACCCATACCGGCAGCGTGCCGCCGGCCTCGACAAGCGCCGCGTCAAAGGCCTGCGCCACCAGCTTGGCGGTGCGGGCCAGGTTCATGCCGACAGGCGGACGGTCAAAAGGCGTCATGTTTCGACACTAGTGCATCAAACGGATCGGCGAAACTCGACTCATTCATTGACATCGAATCATTCGATATCTAACTTTTTGTCAACGGCGGGGCAAAAAGAGGAAATGCGGTCATGCAATATATCTACATCGTCGTCCTCGGCCTTCACGTCATGGCAGGCGTGTTCTGGGCGGGCACCACCATCGCTGTCGGCCGTGATCCGGACATTCGGGCGGAGCGGTTCTTCCGGCCACAAATGGGCGCGGCCGGCCTGGCTTTTCTCACCGGCATACTGCTTTGGTATTTCTTCCATGAGGGCGTTTTCGGCTCGATGGAAAAGGTGCTGGCGCTGGGCATCGTGACGGCGCTGATCGCCGCCGGCGTACAGGGCGCGCTGGTGGGCTCTGCCAGCAGGCAACTTGCCGGCGCCGACCAGGCAACGGAAAGCCAGTTGCGTGCGAAGATGACAAGAGGCGAGCGCATTGCCGGAGGGCTGCTTGTCATCACAGTGCTCTGCATGGCCACCGCCAGGATGTTTTGAGCAATGGCGCAAGCACTGTCTACAACATCGTACAGTGCCCGGCGCCAAGCCGGCACCGTGCGCGGCGCGCACCGGGCCAACGCGGCAGGTGGCTCTCCCTGCGAAGGCCCGGCTGCGCGCCACCAATCGTCCGTACTGCCCGTCAGATTCGCAAGCCGAACCGGATGCCGTCATAGATGGCGGCGCGGATGTTGCGCGAGGCGACGGTGTCGCCGATGCGGAACAGCACGAACCCGCCCTCGGGATTGCGCCTGGGGGAAATTGTCGCCGCCGCTGACCAGCCGCTCGTAGTCGACCGCGCCGCCATTCTGTAACAGTGGGTTCAGCGTGAGGTAGAGGTCGTCGAGGGTGCGTGCCATGCTCGACCACCACGCGCCGCACCGACCGCAACCTGGTATTGATGGTGATGGTGACCCCCTTTTCCTGGAAGGCGCGCATATAGGGAACGTGGTTCATGCCGCCCATTTCCGGGCGAAGAAGCGCTCCGGTGAGACCAGCTCGAGCTTCGACCCGCCCGTCGCGATCAGTTCGGCCGCGCCCATGCCCTGATGGCCGCCGATGTCGTCGTAGAGCAGCACGTTCTCGGCTGGCTTGACGGCGCAACGCCGGATCTCGTACTCGCGGCCCTCCATCACCTTCTTGATGATAGCGCGGGTCATGCCGACCATGTCGAGCTTGCCGGTGGCGATGGCCGGGCGGATCGTTGCTGGTCATCTCTTCCTACTGATTCAATTTGTGCTAATGAGCGCCGAAAATTGAAAAGAGACCCCGCCCATGATCGACACCAGAACCCTCACCCAGCTCGGCGCCCATGTCGAGCCGCCACAGAGCCCTGAAGCAGCGGTGCTGGAGACCGTGCCGTTTGCGCGCGGCAACGGCCCGCCGGCCATCGTGCGCTTCGTCTGCCCGGAATTCACCTCGCTCTGCCCGGTCACCGGACAGCCGGATTTCGCCCATATCGTCATCGACTACGCACCCGATACGCTCTTGGTGGAATCGAAGTCACTCAAGCTGTTCATGACCTCTTTCCGCAACCATGGCGCCTTCCATGAAGAATGCACCGTCATGATCGGGCGCCGCATTGTGGCCGCGACCAAGCCCCTGTGGTTGCGTATTGGCGGCTATTGGTATCCGCGCGGCGGCATTCCGATCGACGTGTTCTGGCAAACCGCCGCGCCGCCGGAAGGCGCCTGGCTGCCCGATACGGGTGTCGCGCCCTATCGCGGGCGGGGATGAGCCTGGATCAATGCGGAACCACGCAGCTTCAGCGGCCGGGTTGTTGGGGCACCGCCATAGAGACCGGCCGTCCAGCAGAACGGCACGAGCGGGACGTTGACGCGGATGTCGGTGATCTTCATCGGTTCCCTATTCGCACTGATACTGACTGAGCGCCCATTCGCCGGTCACCGACAGAAGGTCTGATATCTTCCAGCCGCCGTTGATCTTTTTCAGTTTCCATTCCAGCCGATGCGCATTGCCTTCGACGACGAAGGCGACAACCACCTTGGCCTCGTCGCCATTGACCGCTTCGATGGTCTTCAGGCTCTTGTCGATCGCGAGCTTGTCGTAATTGGCATTGTCGAGCGCCATGTTGGGGTCGAGGCATTCGCCCTGCCCGGATTTGCGCAGCGCATCGCTCTTGTCGAGCACGGTCTTGGCCGGGTCGATGAAGTTCTTGCGCTCAGCCGGATCAAGTTCCAGCCCGACACGCTCGTAGAAAGGCTTGATCACCGCCGTTGGCGAGCCCGGCAGCACGGGCGCCGATGGCGCGCTCTCGGCTGGAGCACTTTGGGCCGGCGGCGATGCCGCCGGCGGGCTTGCAGGGGATGTCTCGTCGGCCGGCGCATTTGCAGGTGGCGCACCGAACAAGCCCTGAGCGCTGGCACCGCCGGTCAGTCCCGCCAGCAGACACACAGCCACCAAGGGCGGAAGACGGACCATCGCATCACTCCGGGGCCGACCGTTCACGCACTCAGCTGGCTCAGCGTCCAGCCATCGGTCTTTGGAGCCCGCTCACAAACATGCAGAATTCGCCGGCGCGAACAACCCCAAACCGCCTGAACCGCCAAAGCGCGTCGCCGACGCGCCTCAGGTTTTGTTTGTGCATGACGTTCATGCATCAGCTTCGCGCGGCGGTGCCGCGCGAAGCATTGTCGATAACCGCTATTTCAGCGGGATGGTTGGCGGATTCGGGCCGTCGGCGGTGTTGCCGTTGATCTGATTGCTGGCATAGGACGAGATCACACCACCATTGAGGATGGCCGTGCCGGTCCCGTTGCCGGAGATCGTCGACCTGCCGACGCGGCCTGGACGCAGCCGCGTCCCGTTGCATCACTGCGGCGTCTGGCCGGCCAGACATTCCAGCGCGCTGAGCGTCCAGCCGCTGGTCTTCGACGTGATGTCGGCGACCTTCCACTTGCCGTCGATTTTCTTGAGAGACCAGACCATTTCACGCTTGGACTCATCGCCTTCCGGGAAAAGGCTGAACGTCGCCGTCACCACGGCGCTGTCGCCGTCCACCGCTTCAGACAGCTTCAGCGTCTTGGCGACGGTCTTTTCGTCATAGTCCTGCGCGTCGAGACCGGGAGCGAAGTCGATGCAAGGCACCTCGTCCGGCTTGTTCTTCTGCGCCTGGTCGTTGAGGTCGAACAGCTTGGTCACCGGCTCGGTGAAACGGTCGCGGTATTTGGCGTCGGCCTCGAATTTGACCTCGGGCACATAGAAGAACTTCACCGCATTGGATGCCGGGCCGGCCAGGGCCGCCGCGGGCGCGGCGATCGAAAGGACGGCAACGAGCACTGTCGGTCTCATGCAGAATCTCCGGATATCGATAGCCCTAAACTATCAATATCACGCATCCTGCATACTGGCTTTCTTGCGGCCCATAAATCTTGCAGCGCCCCGTCCGACGGCACAGGCTACCGATCCAGGCAAATCACTCTCTATGGTCCGGTCAAGTCTTCGCCTGTTCCATCAACCAACGCTGTCGGGCAGTTTTTCCTCACGCCGCGCGATCAAATCCTTGAGACCCTCGGCGATGCCCTCGTCGAGCTTTGGCTCCTCATAGTCGGCCAGCACGCTTTCTCGCGACCGCGCGTGTCGTGGTCCTTCGCGCCTTCAGCCTTCCACTGTTCAAACGAATTGAAGTCCATGATGCTGGGCATGAAGAAGGCGGACTCGAAATGTTCGAGCGTGTGCTGGGTGCCCAGGAAATGACCCTGAGGCCCGACCTCGCGGATCGCCGCCATGGCTTCCTTGAAATCGTCGAACGGCAGCCCGCCGGCATATTTGTACCAGCCGACAAGCTGCTCGCAGTCCGTCGCGAATTTCGAATAGCCGCAGGTGAGCCCCGCCTCCAGCCAGCCGGCCGAGTGCCAGATGTAGTTGGCGCCGGCCAGGATGGCGGCATGCATCAGCATGTTCGCCTCGTAGCCGGCCTGGGCGTCGTTCAGCTTCGACCCGACATGGAAGCCTGACGTGCGCCACGGCAGCCGGTATTTCCTGGCAAGCGCACCCATCAGATACATCATCTGCGCGGCCTCCGGCGTGCCGCCCATCGGGGCGCCGGTCTTCATGTCGACGGTGACCATGAACTGGCCGTAGATCTGCGGCGAGCCGGGACGCAAGAGTTGCGTGAACGCGACGCCGGCCAGTGCTTCCGCATTGACCTGCGCGACCGCGCCGACGGCGGAGGCCGAGGTCGAGGCGCCGCAGAGTGCGAAAGGCGCCAGGATCAGCGGGTTGGTTGCTGCGCGCATAGACCTTCATGGCGTCGAGCATGGTGGCGTCCCACACCAGCGGCGAGTTGCAGTTGGTGATCGACACCAGGACCGGGTTGTCGCGCACATAATCCTCGCCGAACACGATGCCGGCCATCGCCATCGTGTCTTCGGCGCGTTCCTTCGAGGTGACGATGCCCATGAACGGCTTGTCGGAATGCTTCAGTGCCGAATGGATGATGTGCAGGTGGCGCTTCGGCACCGCAATTTCCATCGGCTCGCAGATGATCGAGCTCGAGGAGTGCAGCGCCGGCGCCATGTAGGCGAGCTTGTGGCGTGAGGTAAATGCTGGTCCACCCAATCGCGTGAATCTCCCCTCCCGCAAACCCCACGAATCCGCCTATAGTGCTCCCATGCCCATCCGCCAGCTTTCCGAAACGATGATCAATCAGATCGCCGCCGGCGAAGTCATCGAGCGTCCGGCGAGCGTGGTCAAGGAATTGGTCGAGAACGCGCTCGATGCCGGGGCTTCGCGCGTCGAGATCGTCACCGCTGGTGGCGGGCTGAACCTGATCCGCGTCACCGACGACGGCTTCGGCATTCCCGAGCAGGAGCTGGCGCTGGCGATCGCCCGCCACTGCACGTCCAAGCTTGCCGACAACATCCACGACATCCGCTCGCTCGGCTTCCGCGGCGAGGCGCTGCCCTCGATCGGCTCGGTGGCACGGCTATCGATCCGCTCGCGCACGGCCGCTGGCGATAGCGCCGCCGAGATCGGCATCGAGGGCGGCCGTATGTCCGCCGTCAAGCCGGCGGCGGCCAATCGCGGCACCACGGTTGAGGTGCGCGACCTGTTCTTCGCAACGCCAGCGCGGCTCAAATTCATGAAGGGCGAGCGCGCCGAAAGTTCGGCCACCAGCAATGTGGTCAAGCGCATTGCGATTGCCTTCCCCGCCGTGCGCTTCACGCTGGCCGGCTCCGACCGTTCGACGCTGGAATTGCCGGCAACTACCGACAGCCCCGAGGGCCGGCTTGCCCGTGTCGCACAAGTGATGGGCGCCGACTTCCCCGCCAACGCGATCGCCATCGATGCCGGGCGCGAAGGCGTGCGCCTTGCCGGCCATATCTCGATCCCGTCCTTCAGCCGCGCCAACGCGCTGCAGCAATATGCCTATGTCAATGGCAGGCCGGTTCGCGACAAGCTGATCGCCGGCGCCATTCGCGGCGCTTTCGCAGACGTGCTGCCGCGCGACCGCCATGCGGTGACCGTGCTGTTCCTGACGCTCGATCCGGGAACCGTCGACGTCAATGTCCACCCGGCCAAGGCCGATGTCCGTTTCCGCGATCCCGGACTGGTGCGCGGGCTGATTGTCGGCGCCATCCGCGAGGCGCTGGCCAATGCCAGCATCCGCGCCGCCACCACAGGAGCGGCAGGCATGATGGCGGCGTTCCGACCCGGTGCTGCCAGCTACGCGCATCCCGGACCGGCCAATGGACACCGCAGCTACGATGCGGCCTATCGCGCCTCGGGCTTCACCGGGTTCGACCGCTCTGCGCAGCGACCGCTCGACATGGAAGGCGGTGGCTCCGGTAGTGGCGGGTTCCGCGAGAACGATCAGGCCGCCTTCGATGCCGGGCCGCTGGTCAGCGCCGATGCGCGCGCCGGCCAGGACAAGGCGGCCGAGACCCTGCTCGGCACAGTGCTGGGCGCGGCGCGGGCGCAGGTGCATGAGAACTACATCGTCGCCCAAACCAGGGATTCGCTCGTCATCGTCGACCAGCACGCCGCGCATGAGCGGCTGGTCTACGAAGCCTTGAAGAATGCGCTCCATTCGCGCGCGGTGCCCTCGCAGATGCTGCTTCTGCCGGAGATCGTCGACCTGCCGGAAGAGGATGCCGAGCGGCTCGCCATGCATTCCGAAACGCTTGCCCGCTTTGGCCTCGGCATCGAGCGCTTCGGGCCGGGTGCCGTCGCGGTGCGCGAGACGCCGTCGATGCTCGGCGAAACCAATGTGCAGCAACTGGTGCGCGACCTCGCTGACGAGATCGCCGACAACGACACGGTCGAGACGCTGAAGGGCCGGCTGGACAGGATCGCCGCGACCATGGCCTGCCACGGCTCGGTGCGCTCCGGCCGCCTACTGAAGGCCGAGGAGATGAACGCGCTGCTCAGGCAGATGGAGGCGACGCCGGGCTCCGGCACCTGCAACCACGGCCGCCCGACCTATATCGAGCTCAAGCTGGCGGACATCGAGCGGTTGTTCGGGCGGCGGTGACGACACAGTTCCGTCGGCGTAGCTCCCTCTCCGGCCGCTTTGCGACCACCTCTCCCTCACATCGTGGGGGTGAGAACCCAAGCTTTCCGAGGTCGCCTCGTGCAACGGATCGTAATTCTCGGAAATGCTGGAAGCGGCAAATCAACCCTGGCAAGGGAAGTGGGCGAACGGCTGAAATTGCCGGTCGTGCATTTGGACAGACTGTTCTGGGGCCCGGGTTGGAGCAAACCTCAAAATGAGGTCTTTCGTGCACACGTCAGCGAGGCCATCTCTGGTGACGGCTGGGCGTGCGAGGGAAACTACTATCGGCAAACTTTCGACCTCAGGCTGCCCCGCGCCGATCTCGTTGTCTGGCTCGACACCCCTCGCGTAACCTGCCTGAGCCGGGTCATATTGCGTAGCGCATTGAACCGGCCTCGGCCTGATCTTGCGGCCGGATGCCGTGAGAGGCTGGACAAAGAGTTTTTGTCGTTTCTGCGCTACATCTGGAATTTCGACCGTGACAGTCGACCGCTCATCGAGCAGGAGCGTCTGGCGAGGGGGGCGCTGGTGCCGGTGATGAACTTGCGTGGCAGCCGTCAGATATCCGACTTCGTTAACTCGCTTGCTCGCCAGCCCTAGTACAGCCAACTCCTCCAACTCTCTGATTCACCTCTTCAAATTCACCACGATGACGCCGCCGAGCGCCAATGCGCCGCCGATGATGCCGAGCAGGGTCGGCACTTCGCCGAGCCAGAAGAAGCCGATCAGCGTCGCCACCGGCGACACCAGATAGAGGAAGTTCGAGGCGCGCGCGGCGGGCAGACGCGACAGCGCGGTGGCCCAAGCGGCGTAGGCGATCAGGCTCGGCACGATGCCGAGAAAGATGACGGCACTGAGCCCGGCAGTGTCGGCGACCGCGGCCTGCGAGAGCGCGTTGGGCAGGAATGGCGCTAGGCAGAGCGCGCCGAGCACCATGTTGGAAGCGGCGATGGTCAGCGGGTGGTGACGGGCAAAGAGCGGCTTCTGGACGATGGTGTTGACGGCCGAGCACAGGGCGGAGCCTAGAACCAGCAGCGCGCCGGTGTTGAAATGCAGGCCCTGCCCCTCGCCCATGGCGATGATGCCGATGCCGGCGAAGGAAATGCCGGTGCCGAGCCAGGCCAGGCCGGAAAAGCGTTCGCCGAGCAGCGCCATGGCCATGATGGCGGTGAAGATCGGGCTGACATTGATGATGAAGCCGGCGGCACCGGCCGAGACCGTCAGCTCGCCGAAATTGAGCATCGCCGTGTAGAGCGCGACGAAGATGGCGCCGCCGAAGCCGAAGCGCCACAATTCGTCGATGCGGGGCAGCGCAGGGCGCTTGACGGCCAGGAAGATCGCGGCCGGAACGGCGGCGATGGCGAAGCGCAGCGCGCCGAGTTCGAGCGGATCGAAGGCAGCGAGGCCGGCCCGGATGGCCGGAAAGGCGGAGGCCCAACCGACCACGGTCAGCGCCACGGCAATGACCGCCGTGGTATCCATGCGCTGTGTCGAATTCAACGTGCCGGTATAAGCGCTCATCTGACCGTCCTTGCGATTCAATTGCATGACGTACAGAAACGCTATTGCCGACCGGTTGACAAACGAGCAAATCGAGGGTCACCTGTGAGCATGGATCACAGCTCAGAACCAATGCTGCCGCTTGAGACCTTGCGCGCCTTCGACGCGGCGGCGCGCACCGGGAGTTTTTCGGCCGCCGCCGAAAAGCTCAACCTCACCCATGGCGCCGTCAGCCGGCAGATCGCCAAGCTGGAGGACTGGCTGGGGCTGAAAGTGTTCGATCGTGGCGCGCGCGGCGTGTCGCTGACGATCGAGGGCAATCGGCTGCATCTCAGGACCACCGAGGCTTTCGCGCTGATCGCGAGCAATTCCGACCGCTGGGTCGAGCCGCGCGGCACAGCCGTGGTGCGACTGACCTCGATCCCCTCGGTCAGCGGCCTGTGGCTGATGCCGCGCATGGCAGCGCTTGAGAGCCACCCGACCAAACTGCGCATCGTACTCGATGTCGACAACCGGCAGGCCGATCTCGCCGATGAAGGCATCGATCTGTCGGTGCGCTGCGGGCGCGGCCGCATTCCAGGACGCGTTTCGGTGCAGCTGTTCGAGGAACATGTGTTCCCGATCGCCTCGCCGGATCTCGCGAGCGAAATCGGCCGCGGCGACCCTGCCCGGCTGCTCAAATTCCCGCTGATCAACGATTCCGATGCGTCCACATGGCGCGCCTGGTTCGCGGCGCAAGGTATCGACTATCGCCCGCGCCCGCACGACCGCCGCTTCGAGGACTATAATCTGGTACTCGACGCAGCCGCGCATGGGCTGGGCATCGCACTGGCGCGGCCGCCGCTAACGCAGGACCAGCTGAAGTCGGGCCGTATCGTCGCGGTTGACGACCGCGTCGCGCTCAATCCGATTTCTTACTGGCTCGACCGGCCGGCTGGCCGCCCGCGCGCCGCCGCCGCCGACCTTGCCCGGCGCATCGCGGCGCAGGCCGGACTGGCGCCGGAAAAGATCGAGGCGTTCATCGAGGCCGAGAGTTAGCGAAGCACCATCAGTACAAAGCCGACGATCGCGACGGCAAGCAACCCGGCGCCAAGCGACATCAGTCCGATGCTCATCTTCCTGGGTTGGGGCTCCCCCGTGTCGCCCGGCCGGGAGCCGCCCTGCCCCTGTCTTGTCGCCGAACCGGTGGCGGGAGCACGGCGAAGCGGCGCGATCTCCGCCGCAAGAAGCGCCAGCCAGGGCATGGCAATTGGCTTGCCGCCCTCATCTGCGACCACCGGGGACAACACCAGGCTACGTTGCGCGGTATCGGCTTCCGGCGCCTGTCTCCTCGCGACGGCTGCGACCGGCGCAGCATCGCTTGCCGAATCCGTGCCCGGGTCGATCAGAAGCCGATAGGCATTCTCAATCTCGGCCGAGGACAATTGTTGATGCGTGCCGGGCGCGATGGCCGGCAACAGGGTCGGCAGCGCGACTGCCACCGGCTGCGATGGCCCGGCCGCCGGTTCCGGCGGCGCGACCAATGCCTTGACCAGCGCCGTCCTCACCGGATCGGCCTTAGCCGACGGCAAAGCCTCCGGCGTCAATGCTTCCCGCAACAACGATGTCAGGCGGGCAGAGGAAATGTCCATGCCGGTCAGCTAGATGTTTGGTCCCGGCATTTGCTGGAGCGGATTGAGTTTGAAGCGTTCCGGTTGTGACGCCCACGCCTTGCAGATGAACTCGTAGGGTGTGAGACCCTTGAGGGTCTTGAGCCTGCGGGCGAAGTTGTAGGCGGCGACGAAGTCGGCGAGATGGGTGCGGAGTTGGTCGTGGCTCTCGTAGTAGAAGCGCTTGACGGTGGCGTCCTTGATAGTCCGGTTCATTCTCTCGACCTGGCCGTTGGTCCACGGATGCCTGGCCTTGGTCGTGCGGTGCTCGATGTCGTTCCTGGCGCAGGCGTATTCGAAGGCGTGAGCGCGGAATATCTCGCCATTGGCGATTGCCTCCTTGATCAGCGGCACCGCCGAGCCACCGGCACCGGGGGTGGTGAACTGGATGCCATTGTCGGTAAGCACGGTGTGGATCTTGTAGGGCACGGCCGCGATCAACCGCGAGCGGCAGCAGCGTGTAGCGGCGGAAAGCGACAATGACCTCCTCCTCAATCGAGAGCACCGTCGATCTCGGTTCCTTCGGACCAGTCGGTAGATCGGAGACCGAAGCTCGCCTCTTCCACTTCGCAACCGTCTTCTGGTTGATCCCGTAGCGCTTGGCCAGCGTCCTCAGGCTCTCTTGATGGGGTGGACGGCGCCCGCAACGGCATCATCCTCGTGAGAGGCATGCCAAGATGGCTGCTGTCGAGCACTCATCTGAAGGAGCACCGTCCCATGGAAAAGACTAACATCGAACTCAATGCTGTAGCCACCGTCGGCCTCGATCTGGCCAAGCATGTCTTCCAGGTCCACGCTGTCGACGCTGCCGGCCGTGTCGTCATGTCTCGTGCGCTACGGCGCAAAGATGTGCTGGCATTCTTCGAGCGTCTGCCGTCGTGCCTGATCGGCATAGAAGCATGCGGCTCGGCCCATCATTGGGCTCGCGAACTGGCAAAGTGTGGCCATGATGTGCGGCTGATGCCGCCAGCGTACGTGAAGGCCTATGTCCGTCGCCAGAAGAACGACGCCGCTGATGCAGCGGCCATCTGCGAGGCGGTGACGCGGCCCTCCATGCGTTTTGTACCGGTGCGATCGGTCGAGAACCAGGCTGCGCTCATGCACCATAAGGTGCGCGAACTTTTGGTGGCGCAACGCACGCAAATGCTCAATGCCCTGCGCAGCCATCTGGCCGAAATCGGGATCATCGCCGCGCAGGGACCGAACAATGCCCGTGCTCTGGCGGTTCTCATCATGGAAAGCAACGACATGATCCCGGCGGTCGTGCGCTCGGCCTTGTTGCCTGTGGTGCGTAGGTTGAACGAACTCGATGAAGAGATCGGGGAAAGCGATCGAGCCATTCTGGCTCTCGCCAGAGCCGATGACACCGCGCGCCGTCTGATGACCGTTCCCGGCATCGGTCCCGTCACCGCCTCTGCGCTTGCCGCAAGTATCCAGGATATCTCCGCTTTCTCGGGCCCGCGTGAGTTCGCGGCCTTCCTCGGGCTAACGCCCCGGCAAAGTTCATCAGGCGGCAAGGAGCGGCTGGGGCGCGTTTCCAAGATGGGAAACCGATATCTGCGCAAGCTGCTCGTTGTCGGCGCTCACGCGGTCCTCTTCCATCGCAAACGTTGCAGCGATGCGTTGAGAAGCTGGGCTGACCGCCTGATGGAGACCAAGCCATTCAAGCTTGTCGCCGTGGCGACCGCCAACAAGCTCGCCCGCATCGCCTTCGCACTCATGCGTGATGACGCACGCTATGCCGGTACGCCGGCGTAACGGAAAAACGGCTGAGGCAGCGGTCCAGAATCGAGGGTGACAATGACGTGATGGGAACAGACGAGGACATATCCCGAAAGCCTGCAACGTAGTCGGAGCTTCGAGCTCGTTCTCTTGATCAGGCCAAAGGATCAGCGGACACCATCAGGGCCAGCGGTCACAGTACCGCAACAACAGGCCGGAGACATGACCGCACCCGAGACCATCCCATCGCCGAAAACAAACCCTTGATCTGCGGGCGCCGTCCAGACATGACTATGTTGTATCGCTCGACGGACCGCCTCTGTCGTTGTGGCGCTCCCATGCAGAACTTGGCCCATAGCGCATCCTTTGATTCGGAAGATAAGGATGCTCCATCAAAGCCCGGGATCAAACATCTAGTGCGGTTCATCGTTTCACGGAAACGCCGAACCGCTCTATCTGTTTGTTGACGCAATTCCGGACGGAAAACCGTTTCACACTTTTCCTGGAATTGCTTGCAGTATCCGATCGGACAATAGGGCATCAGCATTGCGTCAAGCTTGACCTTGCCGGCAATTTATGGCGATGACATCCTCATGAACCTTGGCGCCACCCCATGATGAACCGTTTCGAAGGCCCTGGCGGCAAGGAAGCCCGGATTCGTTATCTCGATGGCGATTTCCAGGTCACCAGTCCTGGCGCCTTCGTGCGCTGCGCGGTGACCGGCGAGAGCATCCCGCTCGACGAGCTCAAATATTGGAGCGTGGCCAGGCAGGAGCCTTACGCGAACGCCACCGCCTCGCTACGGCGTGAGATCGAGGCGAATCCGGAACTGCGCAGCCGGCGGTAGTCAGCCCCGCAACTTCCGCTGCCGCCATGCATCCAGCGTTTCGTCGATGATGCGTTCGGGCACGTGGTCGAGTTCGAACACGGTGTCGATCTCCAGCACGTCGAGCTGCTCCAGGAACCCGGCAGGTGCCGCGCCGTGGCGCAACCTCGCAGCATCCTTGGCCGTGGTGACGAGGCGAAGCCCTTCGCGACGCGCGGTGCCGGCGAGTTCGGCAAGCTCGTCCTCGCCATAGAAATGATGATCCGGAAAGGCCCTCGAGAGCACCACCTCGCCGTCGGCTGCGCGAAGCGTGTCGAAGAATTTTTCGGGATGGCCGATACCGGCGAAGGCCAGAAAGCGCCCGCCGGCAAAGCGGACCTTACCCCGAGGTTCGGTGCGCGCCTCGAAGATCGGCCGGCCGGCGCGCGCCGCCTGGCGTACCACCGCATCGGCCGCGGTGCCCTCGCCCAACTTTAGCAGCGCGCTGGTGAAGACCAGTTGGTCGACGATGTTTGCCCTCAGCGGCCCGCCGGGGATGACGCGGCCATTACCGATGCCGTAGCGCGTGTCGACGACGACCAGCGCAAAGTCGATATGAATGCGCGCGCTCTGGAAGCCGTCGTCCATGATGAGGAAGTCGCAGCCATGCTCCTCGATGAGCAGCCTGGCGCCCGCCGCACGGTTCGGCGTCACCGCGACCGGCGCATGTTCGGCCAGCAGCAGCGGCTCGTCGCCGACATGCTTGGCGGCGTCGTGATGCGGATCGACGAGATGCGGCTGCGCGAACGAGCCGCCATGGCCGCGCGACAGGAAGCCAGGATTGAGCTGCATGCGTTTGGCCTGCCTGGCCAGCGTGATCGCCACCGGCGTCTTGCCGGTGCCGCCGACGGTGAAATTGCCGACGCACAGCACCGGTGCCTCGACCTTTTCGCGCGGCGCACGGCGCATGCGGCGGCCGGCGACAACGGCATAGGCGGCCGACAGCGGCGACAGCGCCAGCACGCGCCAGTCCGGCTTTTCCCACCAGAAGGGCGGCGCCTCGGAGGTCACGCTACCTCCCGTTGGCGCCCTTCAGGCGCGACTTGACGACCAGCGGCTGGATGTAGGGCTCCAGCGACTTCAGCGTGCGCGCAAGCGCGCCGCGCATCTCGTCGACGGTCGCCACACCGGCCGCCATCATCTCATAGCGGGCCGCCTCGTTGGTCAAAAGGAAATTGACGGCGCCGGCCAGCATGTCGCGGTCGCGCACGAGTCTCGCGCCGCCGCTGTCGAGCAACCGCTGATAGGCCTCGCGGAAATTCTGCACGTTGCGGCCGGCGAGCACCGCCGTCTCGAGCATCGCTGGTTCCAGCGGGTTCTGGCCGCCCTCGGAGGTCAGCGAACGGCCGACGAAGGCGATCTCCGTCAGCCTGAGGTAAAGGCCCATCTCGCCGATCGTGTCACCGAGCAGGATATCGGTATCGGCGGTGATCCTGTCGCCCTTGCTGCGCCGGGCAAGCTTCAGGCCCATGCCGGAAATCTGCACGGCCAGCGCCTCGGCGCGGTCGGGATGGCGCGGCACGATGATCGTCAGCAGGCCGTGATGGCGCCTGTGCAGCATGGCATGGACTTCCGCCGCCACCACTTCCTCTCCGTCATGGGTCGAGATCGCCGCCCAGGTCGGCCGCTCGCCGAGCTGGCGCTTCAGCGAGGACAACGCCCGTTCGTCGACCGGCGGCGGCGAGGTGTCGACCTTGAGATTGCCCGACACGGTGACCGGCCGGGCGCCCAGCGAGCGGAATCGCTCGCCGTCGACATCCGACTGGGCGACGACATGGGCAAGGTTCTCGAACAGGGCCTCGGCGATGTTGGCGCGCTTTTTCCAGGAGGTGAAGGAGCGGTCGGACAGCCTGCCGTTGACCAGCACCTGCGGCACGCGCCGCGCGCCGAGTTCCAGCATGGTCATCGGCCAGATTTCCGATTCGGCGATGATCGCCAGGTCCGGCCGCCAATGGTCGAGGAAACGGCTGACCGCCGGCTTGAGATCAAGCGGCACATATTGGTGGATGATGCGGGCGCCAAGGCGCTCGTCGGCGACCTGCGCGGAGGTGACGGTGCCGGTGGTCAGCACGATGTTGACGCCGTAATCGAGGATGCTCTCGACCAGGGGAATGACAGCGAGCGTCTCGCCAACGCTCGCCGCATGGATCCAGATCATCGGCCCTTCCGGGCGCGGACGACCGGCGACGCCGTAGCGCTCGCGCCGGCGCACTCGATCTTCCTTGCCACGGGAGGTGCGCCAGGCGACGTAGGGCCCGATCAGCGGATAGGCGGCGGCGCCAGCATAGCGGTAGGCCGACAGCATGGCGCGCGCCCAGCGCTCACTCATTTGCGACCGCCCACGAGGCGGTAGGCCTCGGCGGTGGCGGCATTGAGCGAGGCGGTCAGTTCCTGGCGCTTGCGCTCCATTTCGGCGTCGTCGGCATTGGCCGGAACCAGCACCGGCGTTCCGAGAACGATCGATGCGCGGCCGAAAGGCAGGTTGATCGTGGTCTTGTCCCAGCTCTTCTCCAGCACTTTGCGGCGGCTGGTGGCGATGGCCGCGGGCATGATCGGGCGACCCGAGAGCCGCGCCAGAAGGACGATGCCGAGCCCCGCGTCGCGCGGCGTACCGTGGGGTATGTCTGCGATCATGGCGACGTTCTTGCCGGCCGTGAGCGACTTTTTCAGGGCAATCAGCGCCTTGGCGCCACCCTTGTCGAGATGCCTGGTGCTGTCGCGTCCGCCGGAGCCGCGCACGGCCTCGATGCCGAATCTCTCGAGCATCAGCGCGTTGAGCTCGGCATCGGCGCTGCGCGAGACCATGGCGACCAGCGGCCGGCCCTTGGGATAGTAGGCCGGGGTGAGGAGATGCTGGCCGTGCCAGAGCGCGATGATGCCGGGTTCCAGATGCGCGTAGGCGCCGCCGGCGACCTCAGCCGATCCGTCGACCATGCGATTGGTCAGGCGCACCAGGCGCACGAACTGGGCGAGCAGGCCGACAATGAGGTTCTTGACGAATCGCGACTGCGCCAGCGGTTCGCGGACCCTGCGCCAGAAGGCCTTGGTGGCACGGCTGCCGCCGCGGCCCGCGGGCGCGGCCTCGCCGGCCGGCGCTTTCGCCACATCATGGTCCATGGAAATCAACCGACGGCCTTGCTGTCTGGGTCGAGCAGCCGATGCAGGTGAACGACGAAATAGCGCATATGGGCGTTATCGACACTGGCTTGCGCCTTGGCCTTCCAGGCCGTGTGCGCGGATTGATAGTCGGGGTAGATGCCGACGATGTCGAGCCCATCGAGGTCGCGGAATTCGGTTCCGCCCAGCTTTTTCAGCTCGCCGCCGAAAACCAGGTGCAAAAGCTGTTTCTTTCCGTCTTCCGCGGTCATGTCGGTCCTTCACATATCGTGAGTTTGCAGAGGTCTAGACCAAAGCCGCCGACTTTGGAACCTTTGATGATGGTTAACTGTCCAGCCCGGCAATGACACCGGCAAGCACGGCAAGCAGCGCGCCGCTGCCGGCGGCGAGCGCGCCGTGGCGAATCACCTTGCCGGCATAGCGCGGCCGCTCGCCGTGTCGGTCGAGCAAGGAGCCCCCCGCCTCGTGCAGGATGAGATCGGCGGCGGCGATGTCCCAGTCATGCGCGCTCGGCTTGACGAAGGTTGCATCGAGGCGGCCATTGGCGACCATCGCCAGCCGGTAGGCGAGCGAAGGAATGTAGGTCACGCGGTTCAGCCGGTCCTGCCACTCAGCCGGCATCAGGTCGACCAGCGGCTTCGGCCCGCCAATGTCGATCTTTGCCGAGGGTTGGCGCGCGGCAATGCGACGGCCGTTCAGGAACGCGCCCTCGCCGGGCAGCGCCCAATAGGTTTCTTCCATGGCCGGGCATTCAAGCACGCCTGCCACCGTGCGGCCGACCTCGACCACCGCAACGCTGACGCACCAGGAGCGCAGGCCTTCGAGGAAGCCGCGCGTACCGTCGATCGGATCGACGACGAAGGTCCGGCGCGCGAGAAGCCGTGCCGGATCGTCGGCGGTTTCCTCCGACAGCCAACCATAGTCGGGCCGTGCCGCAAGCAAGGTCTCGCGCAGATAGGCATCGGCGGCGTGGTCGGCTTCGCTGACCGGCGACGTGCCACCCTTCATCCAGACCTGCGGGTTGTTGCCGAAGTAGCGCATGGCGATGATGCCGGCCTCGCGGGCGGCGTCGCGCAGCAGGGTCAGGTCCTCGCAGGCCCCGGCCGATATGACCGTATCAGGCGCCGGCAAGGGTCATCCCTTCGATCATCAGCGTCGGAGCCGCGGTGCCGAAATCGCGATCGAGATCGCTGGCCGGGACCATGTTGAGGAACATCGTCTTCAAATTGGAGGCGATGGTCACTTCCGCCACCGGATAGGCAAGTTCGCCATTCTCGATCCAGAAGCCGGACGCGCCGCGGCTGTATTCGCCGGTGATCATATCGACGCCCTGGCCGAACACTTCGGTGACGTAAAAGCCACTCTTCAGCGACTTGATCAAATCTTCTGGCGTGCGTTCGCCCGGCTCGATGGCGAGGTTGGTCGAGGATGGCGAGACGGAGGAGCCGCTGCGCGACCCGCGTCCATTGGTGGTCAGGCCGAGCTCACGCGCGGCCGAGGTCGACAGGAGCCAGTGGTTGAGAACGCCTTTTTCGACCATTAGCAGCATCTTTCCCTCGACGCCTTCGCCGTCGAAGGGTCGCGAGGCCTGGCCTCGGCGCCGCAGCGGCTCGTCGGTGACGGTGATAGCTGCCGAGGCCACCTGCTTGCCCATCATGTCGCGCAGGAAACTGGTCTTGCGAGCCACGGCGGCGCCATTGATGGCGCCGGCAAGATGGCCGGCAATGCCGCGCGCAACGCGCGGATCAAACACGACATCGACCGGCCCGGTGGCCGCCTTGCGGGCGCCGAGGCGGCGCACGGCGCGTTCGCCGGCCTTGCGGCCGATATCTTCGGGTGCGTCGAGATCGGAATAATGCTGGTGCGAGGAGTACTCGTAATCGCGCTCCATGCCGGTGCCCTCGCCGGCGATGACGCTGGCCGAGCGCGAGAAACGCGAGGCGACATACTGGCCGACGAAGCCGTGCGAGGTGGCGAGCACCAGCCCGCCGAGCCCGGCGCCGGCGCTGCTGCCGGACGAGTTGGTGACGCCCTTGACGGCAAGTGCCGCCGCTTCCGCCGCAAGGGCCGCCTCCTTCAGTTCGTCGGCCGAAACCTCGGTCGGGTCGAACAGATCGAGGTCGCGCGGCTTGCCGGCCAGCAGCGCCGAATCGGCGAGCCCCTGATAGGGATCCTCCGGCGACACCTTGGCCATGGCGACGGCACGCTCGGCCAGCGCCTTCGGGTCGGAGGCGGCGGTCGCCGAAACGCTCGCCACCCGCTGCCCGACGAAGACGCGCAGCGCGACATCCTCGCTCTCGGACGATTCAGTGGCCTCTACCTTGCCCAGCCGCACCGACACGCCGGCCGAGCGGCCGCGCACCGCGACTGCATCCGCGGCATCGGCGCCGGCGCGTTTGGCAGCCTCGACCAGGGCCGCAACGCGGTCGGTCAATTTCGTGTCGGTCATGCGTATCAATCCTGCTTTTTCTGCCGGCCTTGGGAGGAAGCCACTGGCACCCATCTATTGGTCCGCCGTGGCTTGTACAATGGGAAACGCGGCAATCAAAAGGCAAGCCAGCCGGTTCAGAGCGCCGGCTCAGGTCCATCTCGCCTTTCCGGTCTCGCCGAACAGGTTTCGCGTCCTAGGAGGAAATGACCGTCAGAAGCGATCCGCGGCAAAGGGCGCGACGCGCGCCGCATCGCCGCGTCCGGCGATCAGATCGGCGACCAGCCGCGCCGTGATCGGCGCCAATGTCAGCCCGAGATGGCCATGGCCGAACGCGTAGACGACGCCGGGGCTGCGGCGTGAGAGCCCGATGACCGGACGCGAATCGGGTAGCGATGGCCGGAAGCCGAGCCATTCCGATGACGGCTTGCCGAGCTGGGGAAAGATCTGCCTCACGCCGCGGTCGAGCAGCGCCAGTCGGCGCGGATTGGGCGGCGCGGCAAGGCCGCCAAGCTCGACGGTGCCGGCAACGCGCAGCCGGCCAGCCATCGGCGTCATGTAGAAGCCGAGATCGACGGGGCAGACCGGACGGTTGAGCAGAGCTGCTTCCGTCGAAAATTCCAAATGATAGCCGCGCTCGGTCTCGAGCGGAACGCTGTCGCCGGCTTGTGCGGCCAAGGCGCGCGAGCGGGCGCCGGCGGCGATGACCACCGTTTTTGCCCTGACGCGAAAACCGGGACCGCTGAGTTCAACGCCACCGTCGCCAGCCTGCAAGCGGCTGATTTCGGCCTTGGCTAGCGATGCGCCGCGAGCGACGACTGCATCGAACAGCCGGCGCATCACCATGCCCGGATCGGTGACGTTCAGCGAGTCCGGAAAGTACAGGCCGCGGGCCCCGATCGCCGGCAGGCGGGGCTCCAGCACGGCCACCTGCTGCGGCGTCAGCACCTCCTGGTGGACGCCAAACTCGGCACGCAGCGCCCGGCCGCCGGCTGAAGCGGCAAAGTCGCTCTCGCGGCGGTAGAGATAGAGGCAGCCATTGCGGCGCATAAGGTCCTGCAGGCCGGCCTCCTGCTCCATCTCTCCCCAGGCCGGCAAGGCCTCGGCCAGCAAACCGGCCAGCGCCACGGCGTTGGCGCGGGTGGCTCCGGGCAGCGACTGCCTGACAAAACGGACCAGCCATGGCGCCAGCTGGAAAAGTGCTGTCCAGCGCAGTGCAAACGGGCTGTCGGGATCGAGCAGCAGAAGCGCGCAGCACGGCCGGGTTGCCGACCGGCATGCAGGCATATTCGGCGATCGTCCCGGCATTGCCGAAGGAGGCGCCGGAGCCGGGCTCGTTGGGATCGATGAGCAGGACCTCGCGCCCCTCGCCGGCCAGCCCCAGCGCCGTCGCCAGCCCGACAATTCCGGCGCCGACAATGGCGATCTCGACTGTTTCGGATGCCGCCACCACAAAGCCCTCAGACGAAGCCGGGAAGCTGCAAATGACCGGCCGCAAGCAATTCAGCCATTGTGCTCAGCGCCATCCGCAAATCGTCGAGCGAGCGTGCCGCGCCGACATTGATGCGCACGCCATGCTGCACCGGTTCGCGGCCGACGGCGAAGGCGTCGCCTGGCAGCACGGCAACGCCGCGCTGCAGGCAGGTGCGGGCAAAGCCCGCGCCGCGCCACGGTTCGGGAAGCCGCAGCCAGGCATGGGTCGAGGTCGGATGGGTCTGGACATCGAAGCCGCCGAGGATGTCGGTCAGCACCGCCTGGCGCAGGCGCAGTTCCTGCTTCTGCGTCTCGATGATGCGCGCCGCGGTCCCCTCCTCCAGCAATTGTGTGCCGATCAGCGCCGCCATCGGGCTGATGCTCCAGCAATTGATGCGCAGTGCTGCCGCCACCTGGCCGGCGATGGCGCGCGGCGCAATGACGAAACCGAGCCTCAGCCCCGGCGCGATGCATTTCGACAGGCCGCCAATGTGCACGGTCAGTTCGGGTTCGAGGCTGGCCAGCGACGGCGGCGGGTTGTCGGCCAGCGGGCGATAGACATCATCCTCGACGATCAGCACGTTGTGGCGCCGGGCGACGGCCACCAGCTCGTTGCGGCGTTCGGCGCTTAGCGTGATCGTCGTGGGATTGTGCAGCGTCGGCACCAGAAAGACGGCGCGCGGGCGCAGTTGCGCGCAGGCGGCGTCGAAGGCATCCGGCCGCATGCCGCCGCGATCCATGGCGACGCCCCTCAGATCCAACCCATGCACCCGGCAGAGCGCGTTGATGCCCTGATAGGTGACCTCGTCGGCGAGAATGACCTCGCCCTGCTTGGTCACCGCGCCGAGCACGCAATCCAGCCCATGCTGGGCACCGGCCGCCAACACGACCCGGCCGGGATCGCCGTCGCCGGCCACCGGCCGCATCCATTCGGCGATCGCCGCCCTCGCCCAGAGCGGCCCTTCCGGCGGATGGTAGTCCTGCAGCGTGGCGTAGTGCCGGTGCTTGGCCATGCGCGGCAGAAGCTGCGCCAGCGCGTCGAGATAGGCTGATGTCGCCGGCCGATTGACGGACAGGTCGACGACACCGCTGTCGTCGCTCGGCGCCGAGACGAAGCCCGGCCTTTCGCTGGCATCGCGCGCGGCGACGGTCGTGCCGCGCCCCGGCCGTGCTTCGAGCAGACCGCGCTCCTGCAGCGTCGACAGCGCGCGCGTCACCGTGGTGACGTTGATACCCAGCGCCCGCGCGATCTCGCGCTGCGGCGGCAGCCGGTCGCCCACGGCAAGCGTGCCGGCAGCGATCCGTTCGGCAATTGCGTCGGCAAGGCGGCGATAGACCGGACCTTCATCCGAGGCGAGTTGCAGGTCTTGAAGCATGCGGATTGGCGGATTCGGACTGTTGAGACGATTGGCATCTAGCATAAGACAATGTTCCGGACAATAGCACTTGTCTGGTTCATAAATCCAATATCCGATCGCAAAAATCCCACACAACTGTCAAAAAAGTCGCTTGACGGGGAAACTTGTCTGCATCTATGGTTCTTTAGCCATCGATTGTGTGAGCATACAAGTTTGGTTTGCCGCTCCTATTATGCGGCCAGCGCCCCGCGAGACCGAGACATGCAGCGCAAGCCCCTTTTCGTTTCGATCAACGGCCTTGGCGGCCGCACGACGGATTTCCACCGGTGACCGCTGCGGCGACAGCCCGGCCAGCCGGCAATTCCGCCTCGGCACCAGCAGCTGACCTCAACGGGTTTGTCGAATTCACCGATGTCGAGAAATCCTATGACGGTCGCACCTTTGCGGTGACGCGGCTGAACCTCAGCGTGGCGCGCGGCGAATTCCTCACCCTTCTCGGCCCCTCCGGCTCGGGCAAGACGACGACGCTCAACATGCTTGCCGGTTTCGAGCGCCCGACCAGGGGCGTCATCACGCTGGAGGGCCGTTCGGTCGACCGGCTGCCGCCCTATGAGCGCAACATCGGCATGGTGTTCCAGAACTACGCGCTGTTCCCGCACATGACGGTGGAGGAGAACGTCGCCTTCCCGCTCTCGGTGCGCAAGATCGACAAGGCCGACATCACCACCCGTGTCGGCCGCGCGCTGGACATGGTGCGGCTCAAGCAGTTCGGCGACCGGCGGCCGACACAGCTTTCCGGCGGCCAGCAGCAGCGCGTGGCGCTGGCGCGCGCGCTGGTGTTCGAACCGAGCCTGGTGCTGATGGACGAGCCGCTCGGCGCGCTCGACAAGAAGCTGCGCGAGCATATGCAGCTCGAGATCAAGCAGTTGCACACGATGCTTGGCGTCACCATCGTCTATGTCACGCACGACCAGAGCGAGGCGCTGACGATGTCGGACCGCGTCGCCGTCTTCAACAATGGCGGCATCGCCCAGCTCGGCTCGCCCGACGACCTCTACAACACGCCGCAGAGCTCGTTCGTGGCGAGCTTCATCGGCGAGAACAACACGCTTGCCGGCAAAGTCGAGCGCGTGGTGGGCAAGGAATGCCGCATCGTGCTGGATGGCGGCGGCGCGATCACCGCTTTGGCCATCGGCGTCGCCGAGGGTGCCGCCTGTCATGTCGCCATCCGCCCCGAGCGGCTCGGCCTGGCAGCCGCAGCGCAGGCCGGCAACAGGCTGGCGGCAACGGTCGACGGCCGCATCTATCTCGGCGACCACCAGCGCCTGCTGGCCAGGCTCGAAAACGGACAGGTGCTGACCATCAAGGTCGGCCCCGAAGCGACCATGGCGAATGGAGAGCCGGTGATGGTTTCCTGCGCGCCCGGTGATTGCCGCGCCTTTCCGGCCGATGCCGGAACGGGCGGATCGATATCAAAAACAACAGGGGAGTAAGATCACATGAAAATCACCAAGTCCCGGCTGCTCGCGCTCGCGGCGGCCACCGCCTGGATGGCGATCGGCCACGCCGCCGTCGCCGACGAGCTGTCGATCATGGCCAGCGGCGGCGCCTGGCAGGACGCGCAGCGCAAGGCCTGGTTCGAGCCGTTCACCAAGGAGACCGGAACCAAGATCGTCGAGCAGGAATATCTCGGCGATCTCGGCAAGGTCAAAGCCATGGTCGACACCGGCAACGTGCCGATCGACCTGGTGACGGTCGAAACCGCAACCGTGCTGCAGGGCTGCGACGCAGGCATCCTCGAGCGGCTCGACTATTCCAAGATCGCGCCGCGCGACAAATTCCTCGAAGGTTCGGCCCTCGACTGCGGCGTCGGCCTCGATGCTTATGGCGACGTGCTGGCCTATGACCCGACCGTGCTGAAGGAAGCGCCGACCTCGGTGCTCGATCTCTTCGACACCACCAAATTCCCGGGCAAGCGCGCCATGCGCAAGTTCCCGGCGCAGAACCTCGAATGGGCACTGATGGCCGATGGGGTCGCGCCAGCCGACGTCTACAAGGTGCTGGGCACGCCGGAAGGCGTCGACCGCGCCTTCAAGAAGCTCGACACGATCAAGAAGGACATCGTTTGGTGGGATGCCGGCGCACAGCCGCCGCAGCTTCTGGCTTCCAAGGAAGTGGTGATGACCACCGCCTGGAACGGCCGCATCCAGAACGCCATCGACAAGGACGGCGCGCCGTTCAAGATCGTCTGGAACAACCAGATCTTGGAATACGACATGATCGCCATTCCGAAGGGCGCCAAGAACCCGGAGCTCGCCTACAAATACCTCGCCTATATCAGCCAGCCGGAGAACAACGCCAAGCTCGCCAGCTACATCACCTACGGGCCGGTGCGCATCGATGCGGCGTCCTTCGTCGCCGCCGACGCCTTGCCGAAGCTGCCGAACGCGCCCGAGCATCTGAAGGGTGCTTACCTCGTCGCCGACACCGAGTTCTGGGGCGACTATGGCGAGGACCTGGTCAAGCGCTTCAACGCCTGGCTCGCGCAGTAGAAGGCGATGACGGCGATCCCGCCCAGCGAACTTGACCGGCCGGCGCTGGCCCGCGGCCGGTCGGCCGCCGACGCCGACCTGAGGTCGGTGTCGGCGGCGATCCGGCGGGCCGAGTTCGGCGACCGGCTGCGCTCGCTGGCGCTGGCCGGACCGCTGCTGGTGCTGCTGGCGCTGAGCTTCGGCATCCCGATCGTGCTGTTGCTGTCGCGCGCCGTCTACGACCCGACCATCGCCAGTGCCTTGCCGCAGACCTCCCAGGCGCTCAGCGGCTGGAGCGGCAGCGGCCTGCCCGACGACGCTGCCTTCCTGGCTCTGGCCGCCGACCTCAGGGACAACCAGGCCAAGGGCACCGCCTATGAGCTTGCCAAGAGCCTGAACGCCCGCCTGCCCGGCGCGCGCAGCCAGGTGCTGAAGACGGTGCGCCAGCTCGAAAGCGCCGGCGACAAGCCGCCGCTGGAGGTGGTGAAATCGGTGCCATTCTGGTCGCAGCCGGGCACCTGGCCGGCGATCGCCAACGGCACCCACGCCGTGACCTCGTTCTATCTGCTCAGCGCCCTCGACCTGCGCTGGAACGCCGATGGCTCGATCGAACGCGTGCCGCCCGAACAGGCGATCTTCCTGCAGGTGTTCATGCGCACCTTCTTCGTCGCGGCGGCGGTGACGCTGGCGACGCTCATGCTGGCCTTTCCGCTCGCCTATCTCATCGCCAGCGCACCGAAGGGGCTGGCCGCCATCCTGATCGTTGCGGTGCTGCTGCCGTTCTGGACGTCAATCCTGGTGCGCACGGCGGCCTGGACGGTGCTGCTGCAGAAATTCGGGCTGGTCAACGACCTGCTCCTGTGGCTCGGTGTCGTCGACGACCGGCTCGACCTGATGTACAGCCGCATCGGCCTGATCATCGCCATGACCCATATCCAGCTGCCGTTCACGCTGCTGCCGATCTACAGCGTCATGCGCACCATCCCGCCCTCGCAAATGAAGGCCGCCTATTCGCTGGGCGGGCGGCCCTTCACCGCATTCCGCCGCATCTATCTTCCGCAGGTCTTTCCGGGCGTCATGGCAGGATGCCTGCTCACCTTCATCCTGTGCCTCGGCTACTACATCACGCCGGCGCTGATCGGCGGCGCCAGCGACCAGCTGATCAGCAATTTCATCGCCAACTACGTCAATGTCGAATTGAACTGGGAGATGGCGGCGGCGCTCAGCTTCATCCTGCTGGTGTTCACGCTGGCGCTGTTCGGCATCTTTGCCCGCATCCTCGGCCTCGACCGGCTGAAACTCGTATAGGAGCTTCTCGCCATGATGCTGTCTCCCTATCCGACCACCGGCGAGCGCATCCGCATCGGGCTGTTATGGCTGTGGTGCGGACTGGTGATCCTGTTCCTGCTGGTGCCGATCCTGATCCCGGTGCCGCTGTCGTTCAACAGCGGCTCCTTCTTCATCTTTCCGCTCGAAGGCATTTCGACACGCTGGTACGAGGTCGTGCTCGGCACCCAGCGTTGGCAGTCGGCGATCGGCAACAGCCTGCTGGTCGCCTTCGGCACGACGCTGATCGCCACCATACTGGGCACGATGACGGCGATCGCGCTGGCCGACGAAAAGTTCCCGGGACGCCGCATCGTCATGCCGCTGCTCTTGTCGCCGCTGATCGTGCCGGTGGTGATCACCGCGGTCGGCTCGTATCTGTTCTACGCCCGCGTCGGCCTTGCCAGCACCTATGCCGGCATCATCCTGGCGCATACCGCGCTTGCCAGCCCGTTCGTCGTCGTCACCGTGGCGGCGAGCCTGACCGGCTTCGACCGCAATCTGATGCGCGCCGCCGCCATCTCCGGAGCCAAACCGGTGCGGTCGTTCTTCAAGGTGATGCTGCCGCTGATCCTGCCTGGCGTGCTCTCGGGCGCAGCGTTCGCCTTCGTCACCTCGTTCGACGAGGTGGTCGTGGTGCAGTTCCTGGCCAGCGCCAACCAGCGCACCATGCCGCTCGAAATGTTCATTGGCTTGCGCGAAAAACTCTCCCCGGCGATCACCGCTGCTGCGACGCTGATGATGGGGCTGTCGATCGTCCTGCTGGTCGTCGCCAATATTCTGGCGCGGCGTGGCCAGAAGCGGCCAGGCTGAGGGGCGCCTAAGCTGCTAGTGGCGTGGACTCATAAACCGCAGCCCGCCGAGGCACAAACTGCGGCTCGCATCGAGTAGGACCCAGACGGGCCGGCAACCCTTCTACTCTCCGACTATGGACGCCGGTGGGCGAGCTGAGGTTATCGGATCGGCATGACGAAGGACGATCCTCCACGCGCCTTGCTCCCGCCGGAATATGGTGGTGACCCGAAGCGTAATCGGCACCAGTTTGTCGTCACTACCGACCTTGGATCGGAACCGCTCGATCTCGATGATGTACCCCAACTCCGCCGTCGCGTACTCGGAGATGCGCTCAAAGCCGGTGGCCTCGCCGCCCCGAAAATTGGTGGCAGCCCATTCCATGGTCGTGGCGACCTTTTCCCAACCCTTCGCCGGCGGGCCGAACGGATTAGCGATAATGACGTCATCCCGTCGCGAGTAGAGATCCTTCAGAGGTTCAGGATCGCCCTTCACGAAGGCATCCAAAGCCAGATGATCCTGCTCGATAAATTTCGTTAGGTCAGAGGCTAACATCTAAGCGCCCTCAGGTGATCGGAAGGAGAAAACTTTATCCGAAAAGTCGGGTCCCTGCTCGCGCTATCTCGCTTCTTGGCGCTTCTACCAGCCGTTAATGAGATCACGCCCTAGTCATCTGGAACTGAAGTTCGTTACATTGTATGCTACGTCGCTTCTGGAGAGGAGCGCATTATGGCGAACGCGAATGGCCGCCCAACCGCGCCGTTGGTTCTGAGCGCAGACGAGCAGGATTATCTCG
>NZ_QZWZ01000149.1 GCF_003601975.1 Mesorhizobium waimense | reverse complement strand
CCGTCTGGAGTTCTGCTGTCTTGCCCCCAAAAATCGTCGGCGACGCCCGGCCCAACAGCTTCGAATTCGAAACCGACGCGCTGATCAAGGCGTCCGGCTTTCGCGAATATGACGCGCGCTGGTGGTTCGGCCATCCCGGCTCTTCGGTGCAGCCGGAGCTCAATTTGATCGGCGTCCAGGCGCTCGGCATGGGACTGGGCACGCTGATCCGCCGCCTCGGTGCCGGGCCCGATATCGTCACCGGGCATGATTTCCGCTCCTATTCGCTTGGCATCAAGCTGGCGCTGGTCTCCGGCCTGATGGCCGCCGGCGCAAGGGTGAAGGATATCGGCCTGGCGCTGTCGCCGATGGCCTATTTCGCCCAGTTCGCGCTGGATACGCCTTCCGTCGCCATGGTCACGGCCTCGCACAACGAGAATGGCTGGACCGGCGTCAAGATGGGCGCGGCGCGGCCGCTGACCTTCGGCCCGGAGGAGATGGGCGCGCTGAAGAAGATTGTGCTGACAGGCGATTTCGACCTTGCCGGCGGCGGCTCCTATGAATTCGTCTCCGGTTTTCGCCAGACCTATCTCGACGACCTGGTCGGGGACAAGCGCATCGCGCGCAAGCTCAAGGTGGTCTGCGCCTGCGGCAACGGCACCGCCGGCGCCTTCGCGCCCGAGGCGCTGGCGCGCATCGGCTGCGAGGTCATCCCGCTCGACGTCGAACTCGATCACAGCTTCCCGCGCTACAACCCGAACCCCGAGGACATGCAGATGCTGCATGCCATCAGGGACAAGGTGCTGGAAAAAGGTGCCGATGTCGGGCTGGGCTTCGATGGCGACGGCGACCGCTGCGGCGTCGTCGACAATGAGGGCAACGAGATCTTCGCCGACAAGGTCGGTGTCATGCTCGCGCGAGATATTTCCGCGCTGCATCCCGGCTCGACCTTCGTCGTCGACGTCAAGTCGACCGGCCTGTTCAACACCGACAGCGTGCTTCGCACCAACGGCGCCGTCACCGACTACTGGAAGACCGGGCATTCCTACATCAAGCGCCGTGTCGCCGAACTTGGCGCGGTGGCCGGCTTCGAAAAGTCCGGCCATTTCTTCTTCAACCCGCCGATCGGGCGCGGCTATGACGATGGCCTGATCACCGCCATCGCCATCTGCCAGATGCTGGACCGCAGCCCGGACAGCTCGATGGCCGACCTCTACCGCGCGCTGCCGCTCACCTTTGGCACGCCGACCATGTCGCCGCACTGTGCCGACGAGGTGAAGTATGGCGTGGTCGAGCGGGTGGTAGCCGACTTTCAGGCCATGCGGCGCGACGGCGCCATATTTGCCGGCCAGAAGATCGCCGCGCTGATCACCGTAAACGGGGTGCGCGTCGTTGCCGAGGACGGCACCTGGGGCCTGGTGCGGGCCTCCTCCAACAAGCCTGAGCTGGTCGTGGTGGTAGAAAGCCCTGTATCGTCGGAGCGGCGGCGGCAGATGTTCGAGGCCGTCGACGCCGTGCTGCGCCGCAGCCCCGAAGTCGGCGCCTACAACCAGACTTTCTA
>NZ_QZWZ01000148.1 GCF_003601975.1 Mesorhizobium waimense | reverse complement strand
GACTTGGACCACGCCTACGGCTTCTATTCAAAGCTGACGGGAAAGCTGTTCGACTCGCCCCTGCGGTTCGAACTCTTCGCCGACATAGAGGGGAGCGGCTCTCGCAGCGTGAAGGGCACGCGCGTCACCACAGCCTTCCAGAAGGTGGGCTCGGCAATGACCTTCTTGTACGACTACGGTGACGAGTGGCGCTTCCGCGTTGAACTTATTGGAACAGGGCAGGCGCAGCCCGATGCCAATTACCCGAGGATCGTCAGCAAGATCGGCAAGGCTCCCCCGCAGTACCCGGACATCGACGACGAGTGACGACGCACCGTGCCGCATCGAAAGGGTGGGTAATTACGGAAAGGGATTGATCGATTTCGTCACCTTCCTGGAGGCCAATGACACGTCATACATCACGACGGAACTGGCCCTTACCTGGGCTCAGCGACCGTCGCGCGCGCAGCCTTCGCATTGGGCGAGACGGCTGGGGTATGTCCGCGTATTCGCCCGTCATCGAGCTGCCGCTGATCCGCGAACCCAGATTCCCCCAGAGGGTTTGTTGCCCTTTCGCCCGAAGCGGGCGCGACCGTATCTTTACTCCAAGGAAGATATCCAGCGCCTCCTGTCCGCGGCGCTTGAGATGCCATGCCAATATACCCGCTGCAAGCTCAGGCCTTGGACATATTATTGCCTGTTCGGATTGTTGAGCGTTTCCGGCCTGCGCCTCGGCGAAGCCCGCAACCTCAAGCTTTCGGACATCGATTTCGATGCCGCTGTGCTGACGATCCGCGGCACGAAGTTCGGAAAGTCCCGTCTTGTGCCGACGCGCGCTTCAACCTGCGCAGTGCTCCAGGATTATCTCAAACGCCGCCGACAATTGTTCACTTCCCAGTTGGCCAACCGCCTTGATGTGGGAGACATTCATCGAACATTCTATGCTCTGTCTCGCCAGATCGGCCTGCGAGGCGCAACCGACAGCCACGGCCCGCGCCTGCATGACATCCGGCATGTGTTCGCGACGAACACGCTGGTGCGTTGGTACGAAGCCGAGCAAGATCCCGAGCGGCTCCTGCCCATTTTGTCCACCTATCTCGGTCATGTCCACGTGGCCGATACCCAATGGTACCTCACCGGTTCACCCGAGCTGATGAAAGAAGCAATGCGCCGCCTTGAGCGCCGGTGGGACGATCGGACATGACCAAGCATGCCAGCCTGGCGCCGCTTTTGGAGCGCTTTTTCATCCAACGCCTGATGCAACAGCGGCAGGCGAGCCCCCATACAATTAGTTCCTATCGCGACACATTTCGGCAGTTGCTGAAGTTCGCGGAACGAACGTTGCATAAACCGCCGTCTCGATTGAACTTCGAGGAAGTCGATGCGCCGTTGATCGTTGCCTTCCTTGATGACCTGGAGAACCGCCAGGGTATCAGCGTCCGCAGCCGCAACTTGCGCCTCACGGCGCTTCATTCCTTCTTTCGCTACGCGGCCTTCGAGGCTGTCGAAGACGGTCGAAACCCGCTGATAAACGACGACAAGATCTGAAGCGCTGGAAGAGCAAAGGCGGCCGCCCGCGCGCTCTTCAACTAGCGCTGTAGCGGGCGGCCGCCTTTGCGGCGCGGTGCT
>NZ_QZWZ01000147.1 GCF_003601975.1 Mesorhizobium waimense | reverse complement strand
TCGGGCGCCGACGCCATCCACCCGGGCTACGGGCTGCTGTCGGAGAGCCCCGAATTCGCCGAAGCCTGCGCTGTGGCCGGCATCACCTTCATCGGCCCCAAGCCGGAGACAATGCGCCGGCTCGGCAACAAGGTCGCCGCGCGCAACCTGGCGATCGAGGTCGGCGTGCCTGTCGTGCCCGCCACCGAGCCGCTGCCGGACGACATGGAGGCGGTCAAGGCGCTCGCCAAGACCATCGGCTATCCGGTGATGCTGAAGGCATCTTGGGGCGGCGGCGGCCGCGGCATGCGTGCCATCCGCTCCGAAGCCGATCTCGCCCGCGAAGTCATGGAAGGCAAGCGCGAGGCCAAGGCCGCCTTCGGCAAGGACGAGGTCTACCTCGAAAAGCTGATCGAGCGCGCCCGCCATGTCGAGGTGCAGGTGCTGGGCGACACGCATCGCAACGCCGTGCATCTGTTCGAGCGCGACTGCTCGATCCAGCGCCGCAACCAGAAGGTCGTCGAGCGCGCGCCGGCGCCCTATCTGAGTGAGGCGCTGCGCCAGGAGCTGTGCGGCTATGCGCTGAAGATCGCGCGCGAGACCGCCTATATCGGCGCTGGAACGGTCGAGTTCCTGCAGGACGCCGACACCGGCAAATTCTACTTCATCGAGGTCAATCCGCGCATCCAGGTCGAGCATACCGTCACCGAGCAGGTGACCGGCATCGACATCGTCAAGGCGCAGATCCACATCCTGGACGGTTTTGCCATCGGCACGCCGGAATCGGGCGTGCCGGCGCAGAAGGACATCCGGCTGAACGGCCACGCGCTGCAGTGCCGCATCACCACGGAAGACCCCGAGCACAATTTCATCCCGGACTATGGCCGCATCACCGCCTATCGCGGCGCCACCGGCTTCGGCATCCGCCTCGACGGCGGCACCGCCTATTCGGGCGCGGTCATCACCCGCTTCTACGATCCGCTGCTGGAAAAGGTGACGGCGTGGGCGCCAACGCCGGCCGAGACGATCGCCCGCATGAACCGGGCGCTGCGTGAGTTCCGCATTCGCGGCGTGGCGACCAACCTTACCTTCCTCGAAGCGATCATCAATCACCCGAGCTTCGCCGACAATTCCTACACGACCAGGTTTATCGACACGACGCCGGAACTGTTCCAGCAGGTGAAGCGGCAGGACCGGGCGACCAAGCTGCTCAATTATCTGGCCGATGTCAGCGTCAACGGCCATCCCGAGACACGCGGCCGCCCCATGCCCAAGGCCGATTCGGCGGCACCTGTGGTGCCCTATCTCAACGGCAAGGTGCCTGGCGGCAGCAAGCAGAAGCTCGATGCGCTCGGTCCGGCGAAATTCGCGGCCTGGATGCGTGCGCAGAAAGAGGTTCTGGTCACCGACACGACGATGCGGGATGGGCACCAGTCGCTGCTCGCCACCCGCATGCGCACGCATGACATTGCCGGTATTGCCGGCACCTATGCGCGCGCGCTTCCGCAGCTTTTGTCGCTCGAATGCTGGGGCGGTGCGACCTTCGACGTCGCCATGCGCTTCCTCACCGAGGATCCGTGGGAGCGGCTGTCGCTGGTGCGCGAGGCGGCGCCCAACCTCTTGCTGCAAATGCTCCTGCGCGGCGCCAACGGCGTCGGCTACACCAACTATCCCGACAATGTCGTGCAGCATTTCGTCCGCCAAGCGGCTAG
>NZ_QZWZ01000146.1 GCF_003601975.1 Mesorhizobium waimense | reverse complement strand
ACGCGCCGCGACAATGACGAAAAATACCCCTTGCAACTCACTGATCCACAGTCCATCTTCACCAAATCGCGACCACCTGACCCTTCATCCTGATCGTCGCGCTTCCCATCCAAATTGTCGCGCCACACTTTCTGCGGTTCCAGAAGGATAGCGCTCTGGCCCAATGGTACCGGGCGCGAACGGAAGGTCCGACCGCCGCACGCAAAACGAAGATGATCGTAGCGCTCGCCCGCAAGTTGCTCATAGCCTTGTGGCGTCTGAGCACGGTGGGTGAGATACCGGATGGGGTCATGCTTCGGCAGCCAGCGTGAACAGGACTGCGAGAAAACCGAACAAGCAACTCGGCGTCCGGTCGGATTTTGCTGACAGGCCGTCGATGATCCGAGGTGGTGGTGACCCGAACAGAAACCTGGCTCCGATGGCCGTCTGGAGAAATGGGCCCGCCGCCTCGGAGCCTTGCCGCCGAAGCGAATGACTGCTTCATGGTCCGGATCCAGTATGGATCCAACCGAATACAAGGTCGCGGCGCATGTGTTGCGCGCGAGGCGGGTTCCCCTCGGATCATCTCAACTATGCGGCCCTACAACAGGCCGCCTCAATCAACTGGTTGAAACGGAAGAAATAACGAAATGGGCAGTCGCGATGGCTTGACAAACAAATCCCCATACAAGGGTTCTGTGAGGTCGCGCGGCGGTGATGGTCTGGCTTGGCGCGGTGCGCGACCTCATTGAAGCCGGATTGAGCGAACCCGCTGACGCGGCCACGCTATGGGATTAGTATCGCGAAGCCTGCTCTAGTTGTGCGGCTTGGTGTGATGCAACGCTGCCATGTCGGTGAAGACGAGGCCGAGACGCCGACGTTGACCGAGGCGATCGACGCGCCCGTTGGCATCTTTGGGCGTGCTTCGGGGTAATGCTTGTGCTCTTCGGGCTGGTCGGGAAGATGACGATATGGGGGGGTCATTGCGTCCGTCGACGCTGATGCCGCGACGCTGCCACGATCGATGCTGGGGCGACATCCTGTCGTCATGAGGTATCCGGCTGCGGTCGTGATGGCCCAGTGCGCCATCGCGGCAGCGTGGCGGTGATGCGCAGAATGCCGCCACGGCAGGGACAGACGGTTGGGTCAACCCTCGAACGCTCCGGCCTCATCCGCAGGCAACCAGGTGTCGCGCGCAGCATCCAACTGCTCGTCGACCACGACATCCTATCCAAACTTCAGCCGGTTCAACCCGTCATAACCTCTGTGCAGAGGTACTAGGGGAGCGAGACCGTCTTCTTCTTTGGCAGCCTGTCGCTGCCGCGTTTCAGGTGGGTCGTGTCTCGCCGGGGCTACGTCTCGGGCAAGAGGCATTGTGGTGCGCGTCCGTGTAAAGGCGCGACCGTATGTAAGGTGACGCGGCATTCGCTGCGGGAAACTCAAGCTCCGGACTCAAACGATGTCGACGCAGGACCATCCTCAAGCGGAGAAGCAAATGCAATAATCGCGTTGACAGTCGAACCCTCATGTAAGAAGAAGCCAGCATTGGCCAGAAGAACGGTGTCGTGCGGCAATGGGCGCGCCGTGGCACGCGGCCCCGTCAACCGGCCGATCAGCGCTACAAGTCGGCATACCTGTTCGGCGGGGCTTGTCACGTTATCTGAGATAGATCGGATTAAGGCCGCTGCTGCAGAATTCAGGCGAGCGTTCCGGTCATGGTCTTCCACGCCGCCATGGCCTGGAGGCGGTGGAGGTGAATGGCAGCTGCCGA
>NZ_QZWZ01000145.1 GCF_003601975.1 Mesorhizobium waimense | reverse complement strand
TGGCGATGGCGACGCGGTGGGTGTAGCGGCCGAGATAGGCCAGCACCTGCCTCGGCCCGCCGAACGGCGGCTTGGCATAGACGACCCAATCGACACGACGAACCTCGGCGAGCTTGCGGTTGAATGTAGCCGGCGCCGCCAGTTCGGCGAGATTGCCGAAGAAGCTCAACTTGCCCGCTTCATAGGCTGTCCGCAGTTCCTCCAGAAAGAGCCGGCGGAACAGGCGCGACAGCACCCGCACCGGCAGGAAGAAGCCGGGCCTGCAAGAGATCCAGCGCATTCCATCGGGCGACAGCCCACCGCCCGGAACGATGCAATGGATGTGGGGATGATAGTGCAGGTTCTGACCCCAACTGTGCAGGACTGCGATTAGGCCGATCTCGGCGCCGAGATGTTTGGGATCGACAGCGATCGTGCGCAGCGTCTCGGCGACAGTCTTGAACAGGATCGTGTAGACCGCCGCCTTGTTCTGGAAGGCGATCGCCGCGATTTGCGCCGGCAGAGTGAACACGACGTGGAAATAGGCAACCGGCAAGAGATCGTCCTCGCGTGCGGCAAGCCAGTCCCGGGAGGCCTGTCCCTGGCACTTCGGGCAATGCCGGTTGCGGCAGGAATTGTAGGCAACGCGGATCACCCCGCAGGACCGGCAGCCCTCGACATGGCCGCCCAGTTCGGCGGTCCGGCATAGCTCGATCGCGCTCATCACGCGGCGCTCTACGCGGCCGAGACGGCCATCATGGGCCTGCCGATACGCCTCTGCGTGGCGGCGAAAGATATTCGCCACCTCCAGTCTCGCCGACATCGGCGGAACCGATCAGCCCGGCGGCACCACCTCGATGTTCAGCCGGTCGAGCGGGCTCGTCGTACGCCGGATCAGGCCGTTCGAGACCCTGGTGTAGCGCCGTGCTCGACAGGTTGTTGTGGCCGAGCAGAACCTGGATGATGCGGATGTCGGTGCCGTTCTCCAGAAGATGCGTGGCGAAGCTGTGCCTGAGCGTGTGCACCGTCACCCGCTTGTCGATGCCGGCGGCCGCACGCGCTGAGCGACAAGCCGAATACAACACCTGCACATCGATGGGGCGATCGGCGCCGCGCCCGGGAAACAGCCACTCCTTCGGCTTCGCAAGCCGCCAGTAAACCCGCAGGATGCGCAGAAGCTGCGCCGATAGCATCACGGTGCGGTCCTTGCCGCCCTTGCCGTGCTCGACACGGATCACGCCGCGTTCGCTATCGATGTCGCCGACCTTCAGCCCGACGGTCTCCGAGGCGCGAAGGCCGGCTGAGTAGGCCGTCGTCAGGGCCGTGCGCGTCTTCAGGCTCGGCACCGCCTCCAGAAACCGGACGACCTCATCGGCGCTCAGCACTACTGGCAGCGTCCGTGGCGAGCGGGCGTAGACGATCCGTTCCGGGATCTCGGCATGGCCCAGCGTCACGCCATAGAAGAAACGCAATGCACACACCGTCTGGTTCAGCGCCGGCCAGGAAATGCCCTGCGACACCAGATAAACCTGGAACGCACGGACTTCCTCCAGCCCCAGCCGGTCAGGGGAGCGGCAGAAATAGCGCGAAAACTTGGCCACCGCATGCACGTAGGATCGCTGGGTGGCCGGCGACAGATTGCGGATCGTCATGTCCTTGATCATGCGTCGGCGAAGAGGGCTCAACTCGGCCATCTCATTGCTCCTGTTCTCAAGATTGCGCTTCAACAGCCGCAATCCTTCAAAACAGAAGCCTCACACGCAAACCGACCCACAAAATGCCGCGTCAGCGGCTTCGTTCAATCC
>NZ_QZWZ01000144.1 GCF_003601975.1 Mesorhizobium waimense | reverse complement strand
GCTCTCCTGACCCCATCATGCGGCGGCCCAAGCGCCGACCGCGAAGAGAAGCGAGTGACCCACGGAACGGTCCAGAAAAAAGTGCAGGAGCATCTTGACCAAAACGACCCCAATCAGAGAGGACTCTTAGTCTTACTGAGTCAGAAAGTCGCGGATGCGGGGGATTCGCGCTGGTCGCGGATTTGTTAGCGTGCTGATTCGTGATCAGGGAAGCGCGCCATGCCCGACTGGACAGCCGAGAGTGAAGCCGCATTTGACGCCTATGTCGATGCTTTGATCGGGGTGATCGGCCACGCCGACCGGGCTGAGCCGCTGAAGGATTATTGCCTCGGACTTCTGATGCCGATGGAACGCAAGAGCGTGGAGCCGTTGGCGGCCGTCACGGCGCCGTCGCGGGTGGCGGCCAAGCATCAGTCTCTGCTGCATTTCGTGGGACAGGCGCCGTGGTCGGACGCGGCCTTGCTGGCACGGGTTCGCGACTGGGTTCTTCCACAGATCGAGCAGCGCGGACCGATCCGGGCGTGGATCGTCGACGACACGGGCTTTCCCAAGAAGGGCAAGCACTCGGTGGGCGTAGCGCGCCAGTATTGCGGCCAGTTGGGCAAGCAGGACAACTGTCAGATTGCGGTTAGCCTATCGATCGCCAATGATGCAGCCTCGCTTCCGATCGCCTACCAATTATATCTCCCGCACATCTGGGCGGAGAATCCGGAACAACGCAAGAAGGCCAAGATTCCGGCAGAGATCACGTTCCAGACCAAGCCGCAGATCGCGCTCGAGCAGATCAAGACGGCCAAGGCCGATGGCGTCGCGCCCGGCGTGGTTCTGGCCGACGCCGGATATGGCGCCGACGGCGGTTTCCGCGCCGGCCTGTCCGAGCTCGATCTGACCTATGTGGTGGGCGTTCAGCCCACGCTCAGCGTCTGGCGTCCAGGCGAGAGCCCCCTGCCGCCCAAGCCTTGGAGCGGAAGAGGCCGGCCGCCGTCCCGGGTCGGCCGAACCGACAATCACAAGCCGGTCTCGGCCAAGGCCCTGGCCGAGGAGTTCGACGCCGAGGCTTGGCGCACGATCGCCTGGCGTGAAGGAACCAACACCGAGCTCAAGTCCCGCTTCGCCGCCGTGCGCTTGCGGCCGGCATCCAGGGACTACAATCGGCCCGAGGCTCACGCCGAAGAGTGGCTCCTGATCGAGTGGCCTGAAGGCGAGGTCGAGCCGAGCAAATATTGGCTCTCCACCTTGCCGGCCGGCGCTACAATCACCCAGCTGGTCGACGCCGCCAAGCTGCGTTGGCGGATCGAGCGAGACTATCAGGAGCTCAAGCAGGAGCTGGGACTGGGCCACTACGAAGGCCGAGGTTGGCGGGGCTTCCACCACCACGCCAGTCTCTGTATCGCCGCCTATGGCTTCCTGATCTCTCTGAGGGAGACGATTCCCCCCTCAGCTCCGGCTCGCGCCCAGAGCCGCCAAACATCTGGTCTTCCCGACGGTTATCGACCCCGCGGATCCTCCGATCCGACCAGAGCGGCACGTCCCGACCTCGATCCCCACCATCCGGCGACGCCTGACCGTGGCCCTGGCCAACCGCCTGCAACGATGTCCATGCTGCACAAGGGCCATGGAAAGTCCGCGTCAGGCCAATTTATGACGCAGTAAGATTAGAGGCCGTTTGGAAAATCGGAAAATTGGGATTTCGGCGGAGGCTGGTTTGTGATTCAAGCTGTGGATGTGGACCGAACAGAGCCGTGGCCGGATGGCCAAGATCGCCAAGAAGACCAAGCGCTACC
>NZ_QZWZ01000143.1 GCF_003601975.1 Mesorhizobium waimense | reverse complement strand
CGGGCGCCCGCATGTACAAGACCGGCGATCTTGCCCGCTACCTGCCGGACGGCAATCTGGAGTTTTTGGGGCGCAACGACGACCAGGTGAAGATCCGCGGCTTCCGCATCGAGCCGGGCGAGATCGCAGCGCGGCTTTGCGAGCACGCGTGGGTGCGCGAGGCGGTGGTGGTGGCGCACGAGGATCGCGCCGGCGACAAGCAGCTTGTCGCCTATGTGGTGGCGAAGCCGACGGAAGGACCGGACGAGGCCGATGGCGTGGAGCTTGCGGCCGCGTTGCGGGCCCATCTCAGTCGCCTGCTGCCGGACTACATGGTGCCATCGGCCTTCGTGCGGTTGGACGCGCTGCCGCTGACGCCGAACGGTAAGCTCGACCGCAAGGCGCTGCCTTCGCCGGCCGATGATGCCTATGCGCGGCGGGCCTACGAGGCGCCCCGCGGCGCGGTCGAGACGGCCCTGGCCGGGATCTGGCAAGAGCTTCTGGGGATCGAGCGGGTCGGCCGCCACGACCACTTCTTCGAGCTCGGCGGCCACTCGCTGCTGGCGGTGCAGTTGCTCGGTCGAACGCTCGCCGTTGGGCTGAAGTTTAGCGCTGCCGATCTCTTCCAAGCCCCTGTTCTGAAGGAACTCGCATCAAAGATTCATTTTCAGCGACAGCCCAGCGTTCCGGAAGCGATTTCAGTTCAGGCAACCGGATCACAACCACCGCTCTTCTTTGTTCCCACAGGTTCGGGCGATTGTTCCTATGTCCTCAGTTTGGTGGAGAAAATGGACGTAGACTGTCCCATCTACGCTCTGCCATGGCCGCCTTTCAATGCAGTTTGTCCACAAACTCTTGAAAGAATAGCCGCGGAGGTGATCCTGGCGATTAGAGAGATCCAGCCACGGGGTCCATATCGCTTTGCTGGATACTCATCAGGTGCAATCTTGGCTTATGCAATTGCCCAGCACTTGCTGAGTCTCGATGAAGCTGTATCATTCATCGCTCTCATCGATGTTGCGTTACCCGCAAATCCATCGGGCATATCGCCCACCCAAATGGTACGAGAAGTGCTGTTGGATTCTTTTGAATCCTTAGATGATGAGAGTTTCGGAGTACTGGAACGCTTTGCTGGACAAAGTTCAATTGCCCAGCTTCTTGAAAAGGCAAAGCAAGTTGGGGCGATACCTCTCGATCGTGATCTCCACAACGAGGTTTTGATGTATGAAAAGGCTGCGCAGTTCCAAAGGGCGCTGGACTTGTATGATATTCCATCCCTGCCGGTTGAGATCCACCAGTTTTATGCCAAAAGGCCTCTCCTCAGCCGTCGGGCGCGACGTCGAAGAAATCCCATGGGTCCTGAGGCAAGTTCACCCATGCGGGGGTGGGACAGGGTTTTGCGCGAGGGGGCCATTCATGCCATACCGGTGCCAGGCGACCACGTGACGATGATGGATGTTCCAGAAAACCGTCGAGTTCTGGCTCGACAGTTATCGATGGCCTTAAACCGCTCATTGACAACAAAAGCTTCGAATCGATTCCGGTAGATCTCGGACAGTACAGTCTCGTCGAATCGACTTTCGTTTCACGACTACGAACGCTCATGGTCTCAACCACGCTTCACGTCGCCAGTCTTGCGCATTTCGCAAAAGCCGGACAGGGATTCCGCTAAGTCGCGGACGCTTGTTTCACTAAGTCGCGGACAGTTTGGCGGCGGTTGTGGCGCGACAATTTGGATGGGAAGCGCGACGATCAGGATGAAGGGTCAGGTGGTCGCGATTTGGTGAAGATGGACTGTGGATCAGTGAGTTGCAAGGGGTATTTTTCGTCATTGTCGCGGCGCGT
>NZ_QZWZ01000142.1 GCF_003601975.1 Mesorhizobium waimense | reverse complement strand
CTCGTAGCGGTCGCGGTAGTCCTTCGCCGAGCAGCTGTTCGACGCCTCTGGAGCCGGCATGCCGAGCAGGTCGCGGCAGTGGGCGAGCTTTTGCGCGCGATGGCGATTGCCGAGGAAGCCGTAATAGCGGATGCGATGGAAGCCGTCGGGCAGGACATGCAGCAGGAAGCGGCGCATGAACTCGTCGGCCGAGATGGTCATGACCTTTTGCCGATTGCCGTGCCGATAGTCCTTCCAGCGGAAACGAACGGTGCCATCCTCGATGGCGACGAGGCGATTGTTGGAAATGGCGACGCGGTGCGTATAGCGGCCGACGTAGTCGAGGACCTGTTCGGGTCCGGCGAAGGGCGGCTTGGCGAAGATCACCCACTCGGCCTTTCGAATGGGCGCCAGATAGCGCCGGAAGGCGTCGCGCTCGCTCAAGGCCTGCAAGCTAGAGAAGAACTTCAACTGGCCGGCCGCGAAAGCTTTCTCCAGATGCTCCAGAAACAAGCGTCGGAACAGGCGTGAGAGCACCCGGACCGGCAGGAAGAAGCCGGGCTTGCAGGCGATCCATCGCGTGCCGTCCGGCGAGAACCCGCCGCCTGGGACGACGCAGTGCAGGTGGGGATGGTGCAGCAAATTCTGCCCCCAGGTGTGCAGCACGGCGAAGAAGCCGATCTCGGCACCCAGGTGTTTGGGATCGGCGGCAATGGTGCGCAGTGTCTCGGCGGTGGCGCGGAAGAGCAGACCGTAGACGAGCGCCTTGTTCTGATAGGCGATGGCGGCAATGTCACCCGGCAGCGTGAAGACGACGTGGAAGTACTGGGTGTCGAGAAGCTCGGCGCGACGGTCCTCCAGCCATTGCGCGCGGGCCAGCGATTGGCAGCGGGGACAATGTCTGTCGCGGCAGCTGTTGAAGGCGATGCGCTGGTGGCCGCATTGATCGCACTGCTCGATATGCCCGCCGAGCGCGGCGGTGCGGCAGAGTTCGATCGCCGTCATGACGCGACGCTGCGCGGTGCTGAGCGACGCGTCATGCTGCACGCGATAGGCTTCGCCATAGCGGCGGAATATATCCGCCACCTCCGGCCCCGAGCGGGCCATCGGCTTGAGCTCAGAAGTACTGAGGCTTGGCCGGCGGCGGCGGGGTGGGGGCCGGACGCGGTAAGAGCTCGTACGGGCTCGACGTGGCGCAGACCTTGTTGGTGGCAATCCGCAGGTAATGGGCGGTGGTCGCGAGGCTGCGGTGACCGAGCAGCAGTTGAATGGTGCGCACGTCGGCGCCGGCCTCCAATAGATGGACGGCAAAGGCGTGCCGCAGGCTGTGCGGCGTGACCGGTTTGGGCAAGCGGGAGAGGTCGCGCGCTTTCGCGCAGGCTTGTCCCACCGCATCCCTGGTGATCGGCTGGCCGGCACGATCGCCGGGGAAGAGCCACGCCTCTGGCCGGCGCACCTTCCAATAGCTGCGCAGGATCTCCAGCAGCTTGGGCGACAGCATCACGTAACGGTCCTTCTGGCCTTTGCCCTGCTCGACGCGGATGACCATTCTCTGGCTGTCGATGTCCGTGGTCTTCAGCTGAACCGCCTCCGAGATGCGCAAGCCGGCGGCATAGCAGGTGGTCAGGATGGCGTGGTGTTTGACGTTGAGGACGCAGCCGAGGAATTGCTGAACTTCCTCGGGGCTGAGGATGATCGGCAGCTTCTGCGGCTTCTTGGGGAACGGGAGGACCTCTTCAGGCGCCCAGTCCCTTTCGAGCGTCACACTGTAGAGAAAGCGCAGCGCCGCGATGGCGGTGTGGATCGAACCGGACGCCATCTTCTTCTCGTTGGTCAGATAGACCTGATAGGTCCGAATGTCCTCGCGCCCGAGCACGTCCGGCGACTTGCCGAAGTGGCGGGCGAATAGCGACACCTGTTGCAGATAGGAGAGCTGGGTGTTGAGCGC
>NZ_QZWZ01000141.1 GCF_003601975.1 Mesorhizobium waimense | reverse complement strand
CGAATTTCGAACTCGGCGCCGTCCGTCACCGATATTGCTGCGCATTGTCGCGAACGGTATTTTTGGGAGAACCGACCGCTAGATCGCGGCACGTGCACCAAGCGTGCCTTGACGGTTTCCTAGCTGCGTTTGAAGCTATGCGGGCTGGGGTGACGAGCAGTGACGTGGAGCAAGCTTTTCGACGCGAATTTGGACCTCGAGGCGTGCGAAAAGAATCCAGAATCGGATACTCAATAGGCATCGATTGGGTGGACGGCGGCCCGAGCTTCCAGGAGGGCGATGAGACCGTGCTTCAGGCCAATATGGCATTCCACCTCCTCATTGGTATCTTTGAAAAGACCGATGGCTACATCTTCAGTGAAACCGTTCGCGTGACTGAAAATGGCGCGGAGTCGCTGAGCAATATGTCACGCGACCTACTGGTAAATTGCTGACGTACTAGGAGCGATGCCAGCGTGGCGCCGAGACGATGCGTCGGCATCGCACATCAGGACAACCCCAATGTTGTGGCCTATAGCACTTGTTTCCGCCCTCGCCTGCAGAGACTCGTCGAGACGAAGGGCACTTTAGAAACGAGCGATGCAATGAAAGCTCTCTGCCTTTCAGGCGTCGCCGGCACAGCGACCTGGCTTAGGCCACTTTCCTCCAGTCGGTTCAAAAGCACCATTGTTTGGTCCAAGCCCATGCAGTCGCGGTCACGTTCATCAACCCCGACAAAAGACATATAGGAGCTGCACTGCACGGCATGATCCATATGCAGCATGTTGTGCTAAATCAAAACATGTGTTGCAAACCAGGCTGCGACAAGCTAGGATTGGGCAGCTACCGGTCAGGGAATGGGCCCAGGCCGGCGAGGAAGAAGCAATCAAAAACACAGGGGAACAACCATGAGCAGACTTAAGACAGCAATTGCAGCCGCGGCATCGCTAACGGTCACAATCGCGGCTATGACGAGCGCAGCCGATGCGGGCGCCGTGCTCGACAAGGTGCTAAAGTCTGGGACGTTAACGGTTGCAGCCGGACCTGACTGGGGAACGATGTCATCCCTGAACAACGAAACTCAACAACTCCAAGGCTACGACATCGATGTTGCGAAGGGCATCGCCGACCATTTGGGCGTGAAGATCGAGTTCGTGACCCCTAGCTGGGACATCATCACGTCAGGCAATTGGCAGGGTCGTTGGGATGTCGCCATGGGCCAGATGACGCCAACTGCGGTTCGAGCTGAGAAGTTCGATTTCCCTGGTGTTTACTTCTACGCGCGGGTGGTTGCTGTTGTACACAAGGATAGCAAGGCGGCCAAACCTGCCGATCTGAACGGCAAGAGGGTTGGGGTTACCGCCGGCTCCGTGCAAGAGGAGTATGCAAACCATACCTTTAAACCCAACTGGGTGGACGCGAAGCCGATAGAGTTTCAGATCAAACCAGGCGAAATCAAAACCTACGCGACCACAAATGTGGCGTTCGATGACCTCCGGCTAGGCGATGGGGTTCGACTGGATGCAGTCCTGACTGACGGAACTGTGATGGATGATGCAATAAAGGCTGGCTATCCAATAAAGCCTCTTGGCGAGCCGCTATTCTCCTCCCCGGGAGCTATTCCGGTCCTTCATGGAGACAAGGAATTCAGCGGCAAGATCGCCGAGGCTATCCAGAAAATGAAAGAGGACGGCACGCTCTCGAAGCTGTCGCTGAAGTGGTACGGGGTTGATTACACCACCGAAAATTAGCGATCGCTAAGCTCTAGCTACCGAGGTTGTCTCCATCGCTTCTTTCACTAGAAGGCTGAAAATTCGTTTCGGTCAGCTCGATCCAGCATCCGCTAGTCCCTATGATTGCTGGGCCTGAGGGCGGCCCGTCATCCGATATGCAACGGTACGAGGGTTAAGCCGGCTGGCCGGCGCAGAGCCTCATGCATAGGAGACGGGCCATATGGAACATATCAGATTTGTCGGTTTGGATC
>NZ_QZWZ01000140.1 GCF_003601975.1 Mesorhizobium waimense | reverse complement strand
CAATTGGACGCAGGGCCCGCTCGGCAGCGTTGTTATCCATGGCGACACGACCGTCTTCCAGGAACAGGCAAAATGAGGACCAACGGCTCAGGCCATATCGGAAGGCTTTCGCCAGATCACCCTTGCCCGGAATACGGGTCAGTTGCGCTTCGACCCAGACACGCAATGCTTCGATCTTCGCTTTACTGTGCTTCTGACGCGCTGCAAGGCGGATATCGGCAGGCTGGCCTGCAACGTCGCGCTCGATGTCGTAAAGCGCCCCGATGCGATCGAGAGCCTCGCGTGCGATCTCGGATTTGTTCGAGGTCCAGATATCATGGAAGTCACGTCGCCAATGCGCCCAGCATGAAGCCTCTCGGAAGCGGGATGTCCCGTCCGATCCAGGTTCATAAAGCTTCCCGTAGCCCTTATATCCATCAGCTTGAAGGATGCCGCTCGCCTGCCTGAGGTGATGGTGGACGTGCTCTTCCTTCCAGTCGGGAGCAAAGTAGTAGACCGCACCCGGTGGAGCAGCGCCCGCCCAGGGACGCTGATCGCGGACATAAGTCCAGATCCTGCCTTTCTTCACGCCCTTGCCCAAACCCTTATCCCGCAGAGAACGATCCAGCACCCGAATTGGGGTGTCGTCGACATGGAGGAGGTCACTGCCCATGATCGCGGTCTCGATCCGCTCAATCAGCGGCTGAAGCACCTGCATGGCGCGACCGCACCAATCGACCAGCGTGCTGTCGGGAATGTCGGCGCCCATGCGGGCGAAGATCTCGTTCAGGCGATACAGTGGCAGATGGTCGTCGAATTTCGAGACCAGGATGTAAGCCAGCAGGCCGGCACCCGCCATGCTGCCTGGTATCGGACGGCTTGGTGCCGGCAACTGCACCATTTTCTCACAGCAACGGCAGGACTTCTTCAATCGAGCGACCTCGATGACCTTCATCTGCGCAGCGATCATGTCGAGGATTTCGCTGACGTCTTCGCCAACAAGGCGCAGTTCACCACCGCAATCGGGGCAGCAGGTACCAGGATCGAGTTCTTTGCGCTCGCGAGCTGCCTGTTCCGAAACCCGGGGACGGCGGCGCATAGTCTTTTCGGGCGTGCTTGCCGCAGGCGCAGCAGGCACTGCCTCATCGACCTCGTCGAGCGGCTTGGTGCTGCTTTCCGATGCGGCGATTAAAAGATCCTCCAGCGCGAGTTCCAACTGCTGGATTTCCCGCTCGATCTTTTCCGAGGACTTGCCGAAGACCTGTTTCTTCAGCTTGGCGATGCGCAGCCGTAAGGTCTGGATCAACTGGTCATGCGCCTGCAACGTCGCCGACATCTTCGCATTTTCCGCCTGCAAGGCGGCGATCATCGCCTTCAGGAAGGCCGGATCATCGGGAAGATTTTGGCTCGCGCTCGACATGAACCTGACTACCATAAGTCAGGACGAGTATCCATAAAAACAAGCAAATTCAGTGAGATAAATCAACCGACACGCGCCGGTGGGGCACCCCAGTCGGGACGCCGCCAATCAATTCCTTCCCATAACATCGCCAATTGCGCCGTTGTCAGCCGGACCGTTCCGTCCGCTGCTGAAGGCCAGGGAAAACGCCCTCTCTGCAAAATTTTATAATACAGGCAGAAGCCTTGGCCATCAAAATACAGGAGCTTCATGCGATCGCCCCGTCTTCCTCGAAACGCGAAGACTGCACCTCCCGTCGGCTTCTGGCGTAGCACATCCTGCGCAAGCGCAGCCAAACCTTCTACCCCTTTGCGCATGTCCGTGGCTCCGCAGGCGAGATACACTCGAACACCGGTCCCTGGTCCAATCATGCTGCTTCAACCGCCCGGATGAGCCGAGTCAGGACGGTGGCATCGACGCCACTGTCGAAGCGAAGGCTGCGCCCATCGTTCAACCGCAACTCGATCATTGCAGGCACGCGCGCAACGTCCTCGCGCACGAGCGGGGCGCCAAGCATGGCTAACGTGTCTACGGGAAGGAAGACCGTAT
>NZ_QZWZ01000013.1 GCF_003601975.1 Mesorhizobium waimense | reverse complement strand
CCCCCAGGCAGCGGGCTTTTTCCCTTCGCATTTTCAAGCGGCTTATGTTTTCGGGGTTTGCAACTAGCGAACACGCGACCAGCAGAAAACAGGGCAAGGCTCTCCGCGAAGAGCCGCCAAATGGCTTGTGCGCCAGGCCGCGCGAGACGCGGGCTTCCTAATTCTCCGCGTGGCTGAAGACGACAGCGCCGTCGTCCTTGCGAACTTCAACGGACACAATCCCATCGTCGCCCTTTCGAGTCTGGAACATGGAGATTGCATAGTCTTTCGCGACCTTCTCGGCGTCGAAAGTCACCTTGTCGACGATGCCCTGTCTTCCATACCAGATGACAGTGTAGGCCATTGTGGCTCCCTACATTCCGCCGAAGCATATAGGCGTCCGGCTTGTCACGCCACTTTGGCACCAGCCGCCGCCAGGCGGGCAGCTTGCGCCCACAGGAACGCGCCAGCAGGCGCAAGGCGCATCTCAAGCAGAACGCGCGCTGGCGGGCTTCCTTGTGACGGTTGCATCAAAGTCTAACGATCGACACAGCGCACTAGAAAGCACGTGTGGTAACCGTTGATTCAACCATTGCAAGTATTTTAGAGGAGTGTGGTAGCGGCTCCGACAGTGCGGCGGGGGCTGGGTTGCCGGAGCCGCCAGCGCAGCCAGGGGTAGTAGTTGACCGCGCTGTCTCAGAATAGGACAGCGCGGTCTACGATTGGTTAATTCAGCAAAAGCTAACGGAACGGAAACAGCTCTGCGAGATTGAATCAAATTCAATCTTGTGGGGCGTTCCATGCGTAAGCGTACCGGTGGGGTCCGGCTATCGGTTCATTCCTCCGTTGATGCCGACCCTGGTGGAGAAGCCACCGGAAGGGGACGACTGGATTCATGAGGTCAAATTCGACGGCTACCGGTCGCAGATCATCATCGATGACGCGGACGTTCGCATCTTCACCCGCCGTGGTCTGGATTGGTCGGCAAAATATCGAGACTTGGTTGACGCAGCTAAAGAATTGAACGTCCAAAACGCCATCGTCGATGGCGAGATCATCGTCACCAATGAGGCGGGGCTGTCCGATTTCGCAGCCCTGCGGAAAGCCATCACGCGGCGCCAGCACGATCTCTATTTCGTCGCCTTCGATCTCCTGCATCTCAACGGCCACGACCTGCGTGACATGGCGCTGGAGGATCGCCGCGACATTCTTGTCAGCATGATCTCGACCGGCGGTCGCATTCAGTTCAGCCAGGCTTTGCAGGGCGAGGCCAAGGCAATCTTCCACCTTGTCGATGAGGCCGGTCTGGAGGGCATGGTTTCAAAGCGCAAGGACAGCAAATATCGAAGCGGCCCCTCGACGAACTGGCTGAAGGCGAAATGCTACAGCATCGACGAATACGAGTTGCTCGGCGTCGAGCGCGAGGCCGGCAAGCCCGCCTTCGCCCTGATGGCCGAGCGCGGCACCGGCCGCTATGTCGGCTCCGCCTTCATCACCTTAAACCGGGAGATGCGCGAACGCCTCTTGGAGCGCGTGCAGGAGCATGCGGGCGCCGCGCCCAAGGGCATGAAGCGGCCGGCGACGCAATGGGTCAAACCGGGGCTGATCGGCCGCGTGAAGCCCCTTCGCGGGGAGGAAGATTTGCGCCACGCCTCGCTGCAGGATTTCCGGGATGAGGATTGAATAGCCCAGCGGCCCGGCGGCCGGGGGCTGGGGTGGCTTGGGCTTTGACCGCCGGGCCTAGCCGGAAAACGGGGTAGGTTCGCCGGCCGGCGAAGTTATAGGCCGGCTTGCGTCGATGCCAATTTGGCAAAACGGCGGTGGTTGGTTCCCCTCTCCTCAAATTGGATGAGACCAGACTCGCAACCGTGAGTATGCCTGAACGTGGGCAACGTCATGTCACAATAGACGCCGGCTGCCGATCAGAACAGCTAACAGAGATCGACATGCCGGCGCTCTACTTCCCCAGCCTTGTTTCATTTATCGGTGCGTTATAGCGAGCACACAAACCCCACCGGGCGGATGAAATCTGCACCTTTGCCGGGGTGTCCTTCCGTAGGCCCTTGCCAGCACCATCGAGATCAGGAATAGAATCCTCCGTTGCGGCGACCCCTTTAACGGAGATCGCCATGCCCCACAAAACTCTCACCGAAACCCTGGCCGCCCGCGAAAGCCTCTATGTCAATTGCGGGCATCCAATGTGCTGCAAATCGACAAAGCTCGGCATCGCAGCGCTGATCGACCGTCTCCGGCCTGATCACGGCTCAACGCATGACGATCTGGTCAGGGTCTTTGGCTGCTCGAATTGCAAGACCGCCGGCCGCGACCGCCGGCCTGTGTCCTTCACCTGCATTCCCGATTACGAAGGCCAGCAGCGGCAGCGGAACCGCGACTGGAAACCGACTTTCGGTAAGGCCGAGCGAGATCGCTAAGAACCGGGGCGAAGCCGAGGAAGCGCTAGCGCGCTATCCCAGCTAGGCGAACGCCGAGCGTCGCTTCCAATCCGTTGTCATAGATCCGCGTCAGAACGCCTTCGGCAGCCTCAGCTCGCTGGGGTTTGCAACCGAGGAGATCGCGTCCTCCCAAACTGGCCGGCCTGTTCGCGATGCGGTCCCATACGCCCCACGTTCCACCGGCTTCAATGTGGCAGTAGAATCTGTGTTGGTAATGTTCCATGCAGGTAAACCCCGCAGATTGGGTTTTGGCTCCGCCTTGTCGACGCGAGTGGTTAACGCCGCAGGCCTGCAATGACCGATAGTGACGATCACGACGAAGCCCAAGAGGCGCCAGGCTTGCCCGCTACGGCGGAACGATAGCGGCGTCCAAAGGGTTCATCTTGATGGACCCGGCAAATGAGAAACATCTGCTTAGTCAAGCTCTCGGCTTCCTGACACAATATCGGGACGCACTGGTCGCCAGCTATTCATCCATAGGCAAGGATGGGAAACTCCGTTTGATGACAATGGAAGAATGCCATGACGACTTGGACGTCGTAGCGATAAAAGACATCGCCGCGCTAAATGGCTTCATTGCCAAGCTGACAAACCTCTAGAACCGTGCCGCAAAGCTTCGCACTCGCAAGGGCGCGGCTGACGATTTCAGTCGGAAGAAATTGGCCGGCGCCAAAGGGGAGGTTGCCTGAAAGGCGCCGGCCAAGCGGAAATCAGGTCCGCCGCGGCTTCAGGGTAGCTGAGTCTTGACGTTGCGTCATGGTCCGCGCAGTTGCGTGAACGCCATAAACCAAACAGTGGCGATGTGTTTGTCACTGAAAAAATGTGTAGACGCCTATTTTACTTTTATATCATATACTTAGAGCAAAATCTTTTTGACTTCATCTGAGTGGTGGCGCATCGTTTCCAAGCGGCCGAATGGCGGCTCGCTTGGGGTAAAAGGGTGAATTTAATGGACGTGCAGGTCGCTGATCATGGGTGCTGGAATACAAGATGCACCACACTTAATGAGGTGGCATCGAACTTGCATTATGCGCTAGGCATGGCCGAGGACGAAGCGCGGTGCTTTATCAACGGGCCGGATATGCTCGCAAAGCTGGCGGGTGACTGGCAGCTGGTAGTCAGCGCAGAAATCCAGCGACGCGCCTGACCGGCCATTCAAGGAACCCCGCTTCGGCGGGGTCTCTTTACACAACAAAAAAGCGGGCTCTCGCCCGCTTCCCTTCGTTACCGAGACTTATGCGTGGTGCCGGTACATTCATGGCCACCGCGCCGTCAATCGGCTCAAATGCTGCCTGGATCTCTGGGGAACCTCTCCAACTATCTGAAGGGACGTTCCGACCGTCACTGGCTGCTAGCGGGTATATGGCTGTGAAAGGTGTTAGAAACAAGGCTCTGCTTCCTACTTACTGAAATTCCGTTGCCCTACGGCCAAACTCCGCGCGGCGTCTTCGATCGCGGCGCGGTCGTTACCCAGCCGGTCTATAAGGTCTTGGGCCTGTTCGGCGGTTATGCCGGTGCGCATCGCCAGCGCTTCGACCGTCAAGACGTCGGTGCTGGATATCTCGCGGGGTTTGGGCAGACCTTCCTCTCGATCGACTTCGGCTTCTGCTTGCAGCCATTGCCGCTGGTCGACGCCATGCACGCCGCCTTCGCGCTCCCAGATTTCGTAAGCTCGTTGCTGAATTTTTTCGTGCCGTGTGTCGCCCATGGCGTTTCTCCTTGTTGGGATGTCAACCAACGCCGAGAAAGCGGGAACGATCCAGCTCGAAACGGAGATTTTGGATAGGTAGAACTTGCGCGACGAATGCCCGAAGTCTGGAACGGACAAGCGCCTGAGTCCGTTACTCCGGCGATGATCGGGAGATTCCGAAATGGCCACCAAGCAAGGCAAGAAGGACAATCGCATCTCAGACAAGGAAGCAATGCAGATCGCGGAGACAACCGACGTTTCACCAAAGCAGGCCAAGGATCTTGTTGCGGAGCACGGCAATGTTAAGGGCAAGGAGGAGGCCAAGAACTTCAAGGCCGAGGGGTGATCCCGTCAGGCTACAGTGTGGCTAAAAACGTTATAGCCACCTCTGGGGGAAATGACTAAGCCTTTGATTTGAATGGTCGGAGTGGCCGGATTCGAACCGACGACCCCTTGACCCCCAGTCAAGTGCGCTACCGGGCTGCGCTACACTCCGGACCGCGCAAAGCCCTATATTCTCAAGGGGTGTAGCGCAAGAGCCTTGTCGGAACAAATTCGAGGGAATTAGAACAAATGGTGTCCTGGTGTGCCTTTCGTGACCAAAAAGCACACCGAAAAGCACACCGGATGTTCGCGATATGTTCCATGCGTCTGCAACTGGGGCATGGAACTCATCGTTCCCCCTTAGCGATCGCTAAGCAGCGTCTAGACTCTGACTACTTTTCCCGGTCGCGTAAGCCAATGGCTCCAATCCCTCAAGGTGATCCCGGAGGGCGTTCAGCCGAACCACGGATGGCGGCATCGGTTTAAGACGGTCGGGCAAGAGCAGGGGGTTTCAGATCGCATCCTTGATGCGATTCAAGGCATGCAGGCAAGACCGCTGGCGACAACTATGGCGACGTAACAACTGCCGCAAAGAAGGCGGCATTGGACAAGTTTCCTCACTACGATCTGTCCTCATAACCGGGGCGCCGCCCTACTTTCTGCCCTCAGCATGAACGACGTTTGCGTGCTAGGAGGCCACAAGCCTTACCTTTGGCACTGGCTTGGCAATCGGCGAAGATGCGCCATGAGGAGTCATTCACGACTAATGGATGGTCGGACGAATTCGCAGCGGGCAACTGCCGTGATGATTCTTCACGAGCCCATGGCTTTCCAATTTCAATAGAGAAGACCTTTATGGAAGAAACCTACGACATTGCCTTGGCGACTGAGCATGACCTTGACGCCGTTCTCGATCTTCAGGAACGCAATCTGCCGAAGAACGGTGGCACACTGTCGGCGCGCCTCTCTCGCGGGTGGTTCGAGACGGCCATGGCGGCAATGCCTGTCGTCGTGGCTAGGCGCGCTGGCCGGCTGGTGGGATATTTGGTATCGGCGCCGGTCGCTGCATTCACGGAGGTCTCTGTCGTGCAAGCGATGCTCGAAGCTTATCGCGGCGCATCCGACGCCTATATCTATGGCCCGATATGCGTAGACGAGATTGAGCGCGGCCAAGGTGTGGCAAACGCCATGTTTGCTTCACTCCGGGCGCAGCTACCCGGGCGCGAAGGCATTCTGTTTATCCGGTGCGACAATGCGGCCTCACTGCGGGCGCACGGCAGGATGGGTATGTGTGAGGTCGCCAAGTTTTACCACAACGGCACACAGTTCGTGGTCCTCTCCTATGTTGGTTGAAGCCTGCTTCTGCCAGAAGGCGGCAACTCGCCAAATGTGGAAGTTGGCCCGCCATCTGTTAATCGAGCGTTCTGCTCGCCCAGGGCCGGAGCGTCCGATCGGCGATACGCTCTACCAATCGGTCGTCATGCGTGCAGTCGAAGACGGGCGACGAGCGTGGCGAGTTCGGCCTGGCGGTGTGTGTTGGTCTTGGCGAATACCGCTCTGAGCTGGGTGCGCGCGGTTTCGCGGCTGATGCCGAGGGCAATTGCCGCCGCATTGATGCCATCGCCCGACGCGAGGCGAGCGGCCAGCCGGGCCTCGGCTGCCGTCAAGCCAAATGCAGCGCGCAGGCGCAGTTCATCCGGGCGCGCGAGAGACCTCAGGTCGGTCAACAGGAGGACGGCACGGCCGGCCGTGAACAGATCACTGCCGAATGCACTCAGCGGCATCACCTCCGCCAGAAGCCAGGGCCTTTCGCCGCGGTTGATGACCACAGGTGCGGCCGGAGGCGCTCCGTCCCGCCGGCGGCGCGGAGCGCGGGAGAGCAGGCGCCGCAACCGGTCGTTGCTGCAGGGGTTATCGGTCGCCGGGCGACCTCTCACAAGGTAGAACTCCTCGCCAATCAGCTTCTGTGCAGAAAGGTTCAGGTGCTTTGCACGGCCCTCTTCGTCGAGCAGAATGGCCGCGCAGCTTGCTCGTTCAAGAGAGGACAGTTCCGAGGCCTGCTGGAACCATGCGAACCGTTTGGCGAGCCTTACGATCCTGCCAAGGTGCGGGCCAACTGCCGCGAAACAGCGGGTCTCCTCGGGAAAGAACCTGCCTCGACGCGCGCTACGATAAAGCGGCAGGCTCCAGCGATGTTCATCCACCATGAAAGGCGTTGACGCATACCAATCCCGTGCCCCGGGACGAGCAATCTCTTGGTAATATGGCAGCGTCCTGCGCTCATCTTCCGTGGAGATCTGATCTTCGATGAGCGTCGTATGGCCTGCCCGGCGCAATGCGGGCGCTCTTCTGACGTGCGGGTCCGGAGCATCGGCTTCATTGCGCAGCCACAATTCGTGGAATTCGGCGTGTTCGGTAGAGATGGGCATCTTCGGCGGCACCTCTTCATCGTCTGAGAAGAAGGTGCAGCTTTCGGCGCCCAGCGACTCTGCAAGTAATTGTAAGGCGCGAGGCCACTCGGCTGGCGCCAGGATCGCATCGTAACAGGCCTCGATGGCCCGCTCAGTTCGTTCCACACGCATCGACCAACTCCGTGGTCGGGAAGGTAAGATTCAGTAGCACGTTGTGCCTCGGAGAGACAGCGCGCTATGGCGCACACTATCAGCAAAAGCGCAGCCCGGTTCACCCATACGGGTGATGTGAGACAAAGTCCCTGGCAGCATCCTCCCGTTTGACCAACCGGATGGACGCGCCGAGATGATGTCCTTCATTCCACGCTTCGCTGGGCGGGAAAAACCCGGACGGGCACGAGGCGTGCTATTAGCTCTGGCGGTGAGCCTGACAGCGTCGCTGTCGGCCACAGCGGAGCAGGTTTCCTCGGTGGATCTCGAACTGGTTCTTTGCGTCGATGTATCGTCTTCAATGAGCGAGCCGGAACAACGGCTGCAGCGGGAGGGATATGTCAACGCACTGCTCGATGCCGCAGTGTTGCAGTCCATTGAATCCGGCCGGCGTGGTAGAATTGCCATAGCCTATGTCGAGTGGGCAGGCCCGAATCACCAGAGCGTGCTGATACCATGGACCGTTCTCGATGGGCCCGAAGATGCGGCCGCCTTCGGCGAGGTGCTGAGGGCTCAGCCGATCGTCAGAGGACGCGGCACCTCAATCTCAGGGGCGCTCCTGGCGGCGGGCAAACTACTGGCCGAAGGGCCGGCAAGCGACCGCCGGGTAATCGATGTTTCTGGCGACGGACCCAACAATGCCGGTCTGCCGCTTCAACCCGTGCGCGACGCACTCATTGCCGCCGGCGTGACGATCAACGGACTGGCGATCTCGTTGCACGCAGCCGACACGCTCGACAGCTTTGGTCCGCGCTATGTCGAGCTATATTATGAGAGCTGCGTCATCGGCGGTTCCGACGCTTTCATCGTCAGGGTCGACAGCACAGCCGAGTTTGCAAAGGCTATTCGGAAGAAGCTCGTGAACGAAATAGCCGGTCTGTCCGCCAGCGTGCAGCCTGCGGCCTATCGGATCCGCTCACGAGCTGTCATCGATTGCGTCACGATCGGATCAGCCCCTGGCCGATAGGGCTGCGTCGGGCGGACCTCGCATAGTCCGATAGCGGAAGGTCCGCGTTCAGTAGCGGTCTTGACACCTCTAGATCAGTGAGGTCCTGGCCTCTAACTCTAAGGCTGAGATCTCAAGCTCGGCTTGCGCGTGACATCGTCGAGTCACGCAGAAAAAACGCCACCACCGCTTTTCTGAGGTGGGGTGGCATAGGCGGGCACCGGCGGCGGATCATCGTCGTCATCTCTTCGGCGGCGCGGCAACCAGGAAGTCCATCTGGTCTTCCGCCGCCGATCAAAATGAGGGCGCCTAACAAGTTGGTCCTGCCGGGCCCCGTCGAGAGCCTTCAAAGCCATCATGATTTCATCCAACGAGACGATAGATCGGTCATCCAGTTGGCGGAGTATCGGCACTCCCGGGACGGCACGCGCATCCGACGCCCAAGAGGCGAGCAGTGCGCGCTTCTCGGCAGGGCTTATGCTTTGGTCATGTAGAACATCTTCAGGATGCCCATATGTTTGCGACAAGCTACCCGAACCTGGGTTTCCGGCTTGTAAAGTATGTATCAGATCTCCGGTTGTCATCTCCGTTCTCCACAATCAGATGCCTCCCGGCTGTGCCGGGAGGCGAGACCGCAGACTGGTTCTTCTATCAGGCCGCTTTCAGCTTCTTATCGGTGTCCTGGCTAATTTCCTTGGTCGGAGCGGTGTGTTTCACAATCGACGTGCCGATTCCGATGCGGCGAGGTTTCAATTCTTCCGGGATGTCGCGGACCAGATCCACCGAGAGCAGGCCGTGCTCCAAGTTGGCGCTAGCTACCTTCACGTAGTCTGCCAGCCTGAAGACGTGTTTGAAATTACGTGTCGCCATTCCGCGATGGAGAACCTGCCGGTCGTTCTCGGTAGGCTGTTTGTTGCCAACCACCATCAACTCCGGACCGTGCTGGGTCAGCTCAATCTCCTCGGGGCTGAAGCCAGCGATTGCCATCGTAATGCGATAGTCGTTTTCGCCGGTCTTCTCGATGTTGTAAGGCGGCCAATCCGATCGCACGCCGTTTTCAAGCATATCGAAGAGACGATCGAAGCCGACCGTCGTGCGATAAAGGGGGGTATAATCAAAGCTTCTCATAGCCATATCCTCCGTGAAGCAACATGGGTTACAAGCAGCATCGCGGCGCCCCGCGACGCCTGTTGCGTCGAGCCTTAGGCCTCGACGGCAAACGATCTGGGAACGACAAAAAGCCAGTTCAAGAGTGCTACGATAATTTTTTTCCAGCTGCCTAAGGACGGCTCCACGCCCGGAATTTTTTGTTGGGTCGCCGCGAAAATTCAAGGAGCAAAAATTTTGCTGTCGAATGAAATAGCCCCATGATAACAGCCTCTTGGCACTCTGGCACAGTGAGTGCCAAAATTTTTGCTTGGACCTCTTGAACCCGAAAAATCCAAAACTAGCTCCATAGACGCGCGCGACGCCTGACCGGGGGTCGCGGCGCCCCACACCGGTGCGCTATTGGCACTCCGGTGCGGAGGAACCTCAAAATTTGTTTGTCCTGAAGGAGAACGACATGAAGTTCCGTCCATTGCACGACCGTATCCTGGTTCGCCGCATCGAAGCCGAGGAAAAGACCGCGGGCGGCATCATCATTCCCGACACCGCCAAGGAAAAGCCGCAGGAGGGCGAGGTCATCGCCGGCGGTCCCGGCGCGCGCAACGAGGCCGGCCAGCTTCAGCCGCTCGACGTCCAGGTCGGCGACCGCATCCTGTTCGGCAAATGGTCCGGCACCGAGATCAAGCTCGACGGCGAAGACCTCATCATCATGAAGGAAAGCGACGTGATGGGCGTGATCGACCAGACCACGCTGAAGAAGGCCGCCTGACAGCTTCTTCGAGAATTCAACCAGTCGACGAAAGCTGCCTAGATTTGAATTTGAAGGAGTGATCCAATGGCTGCCAAGGAAGTGAAATTCCACACCGAAGCCCGCGAGAAGATGCTGCGCGGCGTCAACATCCTCGCCGACGCGGTGAAGGTCACGCTCGGGCCCAAGGGCCGCAACGTCGTCATCGACAAGTCGTTCGGCGCCCCGCGCATCACCAAGGACGGCGTCACCGTCGCCAAGGAAATCGAGCTTGAGGACAAGTTCGAGAACATGGGCGCTCAGATGGTGCGCGAGGTTGCCTCGAAGACCAGCGATATCGCCGGTGACGGGACGACGACCGCAACGGTGCTCGCTCAGGCGATCGTCAAGGAAGGTGCGAAGGCCGTTGCCTCGGGGATGAACCCGATGGACCTGAAGCGCGGCATCGACAAGGCCGTCGAGGCGATTGTCCAGGAGTTGAAGACCAACGCCCGTAAGGTGACCAAAAATGACGAGATCGCCCAGGTCGGCACCATCTCGGCCAATGGCGATGTCGAAATCGGCCGCTTCCTCGCCGAGGCGATGCAGAAAGTCGGCAATGAGGGCGTGATTACGGTCGAGGAAGCCAAGACCGCAGAGACTGAACTGGAAGTCGTGGAGGGCATGCAGTTCGACCGTGGCTATCTCAGCCCCTACTTCATCACCAACCAGGACAAGATGCGCGTCGAGCTCGAGGAGCCTTACGTACTGATCCACGAAAAGAAGCTCTCCAATCTGCAGACGCTGCTTCCGGTTCTGGAGGCCGTGGTGCAGTCGTCGAAGCCGCTGCTGATCATCGCCGAGGACGTCGAGGGCGAGGCGCTGGCGACGCTGGTTGTCAACAGGCTGCGCGGCGGGCTGAAGGTTGCCGCGGTCAAGGCGCCGGGTTTTGGCGACCGCCGCAAGGCAATGCTGGAAGACATCGCCATCCTCACCGGCGGCACAGCGATCTCGGAGGATCTCGGCATCAAGCTGGAGAACGTCACGCTGGCGATGCTCGGCCGCGCCAGGAAGGTGGAGGTTGAAAAGGAGAACACCACGATCGTCGACGGCGCCGGTCGCAAGGACGAGATCCAGGGACGCATCAGCCAGATCAAGGCGCAGATCGAGGAAACCACCTCCGACTACGACCGCGAGAAGCTGCAGGAGCGGCTGGCCAAGCTCGCCGGCGGCGTTGCCGTCATCCGCGTCGGCGGCTCCACCGAGGTCGAGGTCAGGGAGCGCAAGGACCGCGTCGACGATGCCATGCATGCCACCCGTGCGGCGGTGGAGGAGGGCATCCTGCCCGGCGGCGGCGTGGCGCTGCTAAGGGCGACAAAGGCGCTCGACGGCGTCAGCGCCGACAATCCCGACCAGAAGACCGGCATCGAGATCGTGCGCCGCGCGCTGGAGACGCCTGTGCGCCAGATCGCCGAGAATGCGGGCGCCGAGGGCTCGATTATCGTCGGCAAGCTGCGCGAGACGTCGGAATTCTCTTTCGGCTGGAACGCGCAGACCGGCGACTATGGCGACCTCTACAAGCAGGGCGTGATCGACCCGGCCAAGGTCGTTCGCACCGCCCTGCAGGACGCGGCCTCCATTGCCGGCCTGCTGGTCACCACCGAGGCGATGGTGGCCGAGAAACCAAAGAAGGAAGCTGCCCCGGCCATGCCTGCCGGCGCCGGCATGGACTTCTGACGTCTCGACCGGTCCCCTCGATGAGAGCGGGCGTCAGTTAGAAGAAATGGAGGCAAACATGGATGCAAAGGCTGGCTTCCGGCCCTTGCCAGCGCCGACACACGAGGCAAAGGAGTTCATGGCATACGAAAGCGAATGCCGGAGTGTTCTGATGCCGCTCCTGACAGAGCTGCTCGAGAGGGCAGTAGCCGCTGGCTGGAACCGGCGCACGGCGGCGTCAACACTGATGTTCCTCTCCGCGCAGCAGGTGTCGGCGGCCTCCCAGGCATCCGCCGCCACCGCTCAAGACGGTCCTTGGGCCAACACTTGATGAGCGGGATTTTAGAGCGCTCATAGACGTGACCGTGAAATGTCCCCTGCGTTGTAATAGCGCATACTCTAAACCGCATGCTCTAAACTATTTTTTTGCGATCTCCACTTGGCGAAATCGCACCTACAGCGTTTCGCCTTGCTCCCCTCCGAATTCACCATCTGCTGATCGCTATAACGACACAAGAAAGATCATCGAAGATCTGAGGGATGCAAGGAAGGTGGAACATGACGCACTCTGAGACAAAGCCCTATGCCAGCACGCGGCTTGCGAAATTTGTTGAAAGGCGAATTCTTGAATTGAAAGCAAAAAAGACGCAGTCGACTATCGCCAGCGAGGCCGGTTTCTCGCAACACAACATGCTCACGAGCATCAAGCTCGGCAATAGCAAGCTGCCGCTTGACCGTGTTCCGGCTTTGGCTAAGGCGCTCGAGGTCGATTCGGCCTTCCTTTTTATGATGGCTGTCGAGCAGCTCGGCGGAGACACGACAGAGTTGGCCATCCGTAAGATCTTCGGCACCCTCGTTACCGAAAACGAGACGGCCTGGCTCGAAGAAATCCGCAAAGCGTCCGACTATTCGGATCCGAGCCTCACATCCAGGTCGAGGGCTGCTCTTCGCGGGATTTTCGGCAAATGACCCGGCCTGAGGACGAAGTCTCCCTGATTGTTCGTCAGAAGCGTGCCTCGGAACTAACGATCACGTCAAACGAACGCAGCTGGATCGAATTCATCCGGCTCGCGAGCGGGGATACCGACCCGCCTCCGACGCTCGACCAGGTGCAAAGGCTGAGGCAGATTTTTCAACCCTGATTGAGGTTTTCCCAGCACACGAAGTCACTCGGGCGTGGCGCCTTCGTGTGCCCGGGCTTCCGCTCCGGCTAAACAAATTTGTGATTGATTGACGATGTCAGATAGCGACCAGCCGAAACCGAATTCACCGGGCACCTTTTCCTTCGAGGCCGTGGTGCGACACATGCGTGTCCATCATCCCGGTTGCCCGAAGAAGACGCGCCTCACGATAGCGGCGCGGGTCAGCGCCAGAGAGTGGAAAGATATAAAACTGGGCGCAGCTGTCGGCATCGAGCTGCAGAAATACGTCCGGCATTCCCTTACTGACTACGACGAACTGCTTCGATCCAAGATGATGACGCGCGAGGAGGCGCGGACCTTCATTGCGCCGCAGGTCCAGGAAATTCTTCACGTGTGGCGCAAGCCCGGACTGAAACTTCGCGTGGCGCGAACGGAGCGGGAAGCCTGAATGCGGAAAGAAGCATGTTGAAAGCTATTTTTCGTAGTGACCGCTCAGCAGGCGGCGGTCATATCAGTTCACTGCACCTCTTACGGTAACATCGCGGACTTGGAGCCGATCGTGCGTGGATATCAGAAGTCCTCGATCTAGCCTGGTAGTTCGAGCCTCACACAGGCACGAGGACGCAAGCATGGCGAGCGGCGCTGTGGAGCGGGAGTTCGTCGAGGTCTGTTCCGGCATGGTGATGTAGCGGGCGGTTAAGGTGCGCGCACACGATCCGATGCCGTCGATCGGACGACGCCGTTGCTCGCAGCCTACGCCTTTGCCTCCTTCATCGCGTCGTCGTGCTCCTGCTGCTCCCGCTCCCATCTTTCGTTCTCGTGGGCTTCCTCTTTGTCCAGCTCCACTCGTCGCTGCCTGATGGAGTCCGCGGTGTCTTCATGGCGGCTATGCGGAAACGGCCAAGTCGATTGGGGTCGCGCTGCCTATTCCGATGATCATCGCGTAGTGCTCTACACGGAAGACACCTTGGCGATAAATCATTTCGCCGTTTACCGGGTGCCGATACCGCGAGAGTTTCAGAGCAAAGGCAGGCGCACAATCCGAGTATCTCTTGCCTTCGATCCGCCGGTCCGTCGCACACGAGCTGAATACATTGGGACAAAGATGAACTTCCGGCTCTTGCGCGGCTGCCCCTCTCAAGAAGTGTTTGCTCATTTCCGCGCGCGGGCGGCGAACGAAGGAGACCCGCCGGGCATTGCTTCGAAATTTCAATGCGACATGAAACCTGGGCCGAAGAGCCGCGACGGTCTTACGCTTCAAACTGCAGTTAAGAACTTCGTGCAGGACACCGCAGCTTATGGTGACGAGTATTATCTGGTGGTGCGTTGCGCGGGAGGCTGGGCGGAGGAGCAGGAAGTCAGCCAGCGCTTCGCTGTGGTAGTCGAACTTGAGCATGAGCCAGCCGTGCAGCTTCATGCGAGATTAAGGCAGCGCATCCGCGTCTAGGTCGTCCGCAATTCGGGCCCTTCCTTCATTGCGATAGGCCCAGCTGGTGCGTGCCTCTTCGCTTCTGTTAAGCACGGCGCCCGCCAATCTCATGTGAGCTTCTTGGCGGCCTGTTCGTCTAGCGCCTAGCCGAAGTCTTCCGGTGTCAGGCCGGCGTCGATAGCACGATGGAACAGTGCCTAGATGGCGGTTTCCCGGCGCCAACCCGCCGAAACGCGATCGCGATCGAGATTTGTCGGGAAGGAGTAGCCTTCGGCTGTTGAGGCGATTGCGCTGGCGGCTGCTCCCTTCGAGATGGCGCCGGCAGCCAGCATCCTCTGGACAGACAGGTAGAGCGCGCGGCTCATCCTGGTGCGGTCCACGCTCTCCATGGCGCTGCCGTAGCCCCAAGACCTGCAGCAGGTTGGCCATGCGGCGGATATTGCTAGCGGCTGTGGCTGAGCACGGCCACTATGGGCGGCGCATTCATCACGCTCAATGCCGCCTGGCCGACGTGGGATCGGTCTTGAAGGCCAGAAAGCCGCGATAGAATCTCTACAGGCAGCGGCACCGTATGAGCAAAATCCGCTGTTTGGGACATTCTGAGCGGCGCCTAATAGAACCGCGGCTTCAGGCAGGCTCACTAGCGTGCGAGACTGGCGGCAAGGCGATGGACGGCCGGGAGTATATCTACGACCTCTACGCCTGGGACACATTCTGGGCATAAGCCTCAGGGCGACCCAAAGCGCCGCAGCAAGGCGGCTTCGATTGATCCGGCAAGTGCTGTTGCCCTGTTGGGTTTTACTGGCTGGCATGAAGACATCAACGCAAGCGGGCAGGCCCGTTTGGCGACGCTACATCGCGCGAACGGACTCATGGGAGTCCCGTCCGATGACACCCGAAGAGGAAGCCAAAGCTCTCGAGTGGTATTATCCACCGTATATGATGTAGTGCCACATCAAAAAATACGACGCCTCGCCAATTGCGGTGCCACACGCATTGACCCAATAAGGGGCACCTTTGGCCCTGTGCGATGCTCGATCACCCCCGCAGTCCCAATCGATCGTGCGACCGAAGTCCAATCGGCATGCCCAAGTGGCCACGTCGCCGGGGGGCCTTGGGTCCAGCTTGCGGGACCATCTGGCCGGAGAGCATCTTTCATCGACTGAGATCCAGCGCCGGGGGGCGCGCATGATCGCTATTTGGACGCATGAAGGAACAATCATCGTGTTCGATCCCGAGATTGGCACCGTCGCCGCTCGTTCCGAGCATGAAGCGTGGCGCGAGGTCGAACGTCGCAAGGCGAAAAGCAGGAACGGCGAGCAGTTCCGCTGCTGTGAGTTGGCGCCACGGTCCGGCTAGGCTTCTGGACTCTTCCGCGAGTTGGAAGCATTCTCCCTTCGGGGAGAAGGGGCGTGGGCAAAGTCCAGCGTCATCAAGGTGCCAATCAGGCTGACCGTTGGCGGAAGCATCTCGGGAAGCGACGGCGGAGTTCGTGGCGCCTGCGATATATATTCCCGTTGGTGATGGTTCCCCTCGCTGCCTTTTTCACTGTCAGCCCAAGCAGCCTCGAAAGCGTCGCCAGCGTGCCCAAGGCATGGCTCGGCAGCGCGGGCGGTTGCGAGATCAAGGGCAATATCAGCATCAACACCGGGGAGCGGATCTACCATGTCCCCGGCCAGGAACATTATTGGGAGACCAAGATCAGCCCTCAGTATGGCGAACGCTGGTTCTGCAGCGAAGCCGAGGCGCGCGCTGCTGGCTGGCGGAGAGCAAAGCGTTGAAAGTTGTGGCAATGCCGGTCTACACGCCAAAGGACTATCCCATCATCCGGCAACTTCCCGGCGCCGATGACATGCCCCTGACTTGGGAAGCGTGGGCCAAGCTTTTTGAGGCATCGATGAAAGAGCGCAAGTGGGGTGGGGGGTATGGATGCCAACGGGTGCGCATTCGACCTGACTTACTCAAGGTATGGCTGGATGCCAATTCACAGGTGGCCACTGCGCATTCCAGGCAGCGTTATGCTCAGGAGTTGAGGGACGCGCGCGAAGCCCGAATTGCTGCTCACGCAGAGGAACAGCGAGCCCGAGAAATGGCTGCCAGGATCGCCGCAAACGCACCGCCGCCGCCTGCGCCTTGGTCGCATAGAGCGATCGAGGCGTGCGCGCTGATCCTGTTGGCGACGGCGGTCTCATCCGACGTGGTCGTTGGCGCGATGCTCGCCACGTCGACAGGGGTTCTCTATCACCAAGAGAAAGCGACTGACGGGGTCGTGTGTCACTATTTCACTGCAACAGTGACGTTCGCGAGGCCAAGTTATGCAGTGACCGGCTGCCCGCGGTTTATCAGTGTGGATCGGTAGAGGTGGTTGGCCGCAGGTCGTCCCCGGGCTCGCCGGAGATCGGCGGGAAGTCCCTCAATCGATCAGCTCGATCTCAAATTCTGGTAACCGCTGCCACTCCCGCAACGGTGTTTCGCGCCGCCAATATTCTAGCACAATAATTGCCTCGGCGCTCACATCGCCGTTCTCGGCGTGCAGACCTGCTGGTGGATCTCCCACCGGAAGCTATCGGCGCCGGCTCAAAGTTCGGCTCTTTCGAATTGCTCGGTGTAGCCACATTATCAATTGTTGGTATTCGGGACCACCGCAAGCCCAAGCTAATACGAGGACGCTTTCTCTGCCGGACCCACCTGGACGGAAAGGGGCATAGCGCGTATCTATCCCACCAAATCGGTTCTCTGTTGATCAATGCTTGCCTCCTTTGGGCCGACCCGCGTTGCCTGTGAATCTCCCTGTTACGAACCTATTAAAGTCGTTAGGCTGCCTCCTAAGCACACGATGTTCGTGGTGGTTAGGTCAGAGCTCGAAGTGTCAGCCGTGGATGGCGCGCCTTTAGTTTCATCAAAGACTCCTCAATATGGAGGAGATGCAGGCAAAGCTATTGCGCGGGTAAAACCGCATTGGGCCCGTATGGGGATTACTCGGGTCGCCAACCTGACCGGGCTCGATCGTATTGGCATACCTGTGGTGATGGTGTGCCGGCCGAATGCCCGGTCGCTTGCGGTATCGCAAGGCAAGGGCACCGACATGGATGCCGCGATCGCGTCCGGGTTGATGGAAAGTGTGGAACTTTACCACGCCGAACACATAGAGCTTCCACTAAAGCTCGGCAGCATGGCGGAACTCTCGCATTCACACAGCTTTGCTGAAATTGATCGTCTGCCGCGAGTTGCCGGCGAACAGTTTACCCGCGATCTCGTGACGCTTTGGATAGAGGGCACGGATTTGATTTCGCACGAAGGCAGGTGGCTGCCGTTCGAGTGCGTCCGTGCAAACTTCACGGTGCCTGCGCCGCCGGGAAGCGGCTATTTTGATTGCAGCAGCAATGGGCTAGCCTCGGGCGGCAGCTACGACGAGGCGATCCATCACGCAATTTGCGAGGTTGTCGAACGCGATGCGACCGCCCTTTGGAACCGCCTGCCGTCTGCCCAACGAAGGAGCACCGGGGTCGATCTTGGCAGCGCGCCGGACGGTCCTTGCCGAGACGTGCTTGAAAAACTGAAACGCGCCGACTTCCGCGTAGCGGGGTGGGAAACGACTTCGGACATCGGTGTGCCAGCGTTCTTTTGCCTGATCGCCGATCAACGCGATCGAAAGAGCCATCACGGCATCGGCGCTGCAGCGCATCCGGTGCCGGAAATCGCATTGCTCAAGGCGCTAATCGAGGCCGCGCAGGTTCGAACGACCTACGTTTCCGGGGCGCGCGACGATCTGCAGCCCGAGGAATATCGCGAAGCGTATCGGGAGAACCGCCACCGGCTCGCTGAAAGACTTTTATCCGAGCATTCTCCTGACAGGCGGATTGCCGCCGCTGAAAATGTCGGGATAGTGTCGAATTTGGGTTGGTTGATCAATAGGTTGCAAGCGGCGAGAGTCACGGAGGTTGTCGCCGTCGACCTCAGTAAGGAGGACATCGGCTTGCCGGTTGTCAAAGTGGTGATACCCGGCCTCGAAGGACCGGACGATCACGGCGGCTACGTGCCGGGCGAACGGGCCCGCCGCACCCTGGGAGCCGCTCTGTGAACGCGGTCGTCTTCTGCGGCCCCAGTGTGAGAACAGAAGATGTAGCAGGTTATGACGGCTTCGAGTTCAGGCCGCCGGTGCGTCAGGGCGAGTTCTATGCAGCAGCCTGCCGGAGTCCCAGAGCCATTGGCATCATCGACGGCTATTTCGACGGACAGGCGGCGGTGCTGCATAAGGAAATACTATGGGCGCTTGCACACAGGATCGCCGTGTTCGGCGCATCCAGCATGGGGGCGCTGCGGGCCGCGGAGCTCCATTCTTTCGGCATGCGCGGGGTCGGCCGCATCTTCGAAGCGTATCGGGACGGCGAGCTCACCGATGACGATGAGGTGGCGCTCATCCATGGCCCCCCAGAAACCGGTTACATCCGCCTCAGCGAACCGATGGTCAACATTCGCGCGACGCTCGAAAAGGCGGTCGAAGGACGAATCATCGACCAAGCCACCGGAATACGTCTCGCCGCCGGTGCGAAAGCGCGCTTTTATCAATTGAGAACCTGGCGCGGTCTGCTGGAGGATATTGGCGATCCAGAGCAGATGCAGGCGCTTTCCGAGTGGTTGCGAACGGGAAAGGTTGATCGTAAGCGCGACGACGCGCTCGAACTGTTGAGCCAGATGGACGCGTTCATCCGTAGCGGCGCGAAACCCGAGCCACCGACATTCCATTTCGAGTGGACCGAGAACTGGCACAACGCACACTGGCGCAGCGAAACGCTGAGGAACGACGAAGCGACCACGGTCGAAGCGGAAGCCATCCTGGACGAACTTCGGTTGCGGGGCGACTACGCGCAAGTGCGTCGCGATGCCCTGCTTCGACTGCTGGCACGGAGTGACGGCGATGCAGCGCCCGATCGCCAAGCCGTAAAGCGCGCGACCCGTGAGTTCCGCTCGCGGCGCGGGTTCATGCGGCAAACTGACGTAATCCGCTGGGCAGGAGAGAACGGCACGGACCTCGCGGGAGTGGAGCTTATTCTGGAGGACAACGCCCGTATCGAGGCGCTGGCACGAGATCGCGATGTCGCCCTTCATCAGGGTATGCTGGACCGGCTGCGCGAACTCGATCTCTACAGCGGCTACCGTGAGCAGGCTCTGGCCAGGCGGCGATCGGCGTCGACATCTGCGCCGGTGCCGCGTGCCCTGTTGGCAGTTTGGTATTTCGAGAAATGCCTCGGCCAGGCCGTTCCTGAAGACCTTGCCGACCATGCCGCCTCTATCGGGCTTGTCGGCGTGGACAAGTTCTACGAGCTTTTGGCCCGTGACTATACTTTCACAACCCAACGCGCGTTAGGGAATGACTCTGGCGCCGCGGGCGAAAGTTCGTTAGCATGACTTTGCCGCGGCCGGTGATGCTGCGGCCAATAAAATGTGGATGCCTCTGTCCGTAGGTGGGACGAGCATGGCATTTAGAGGGGAAGGCTGCGTAGTCAAAAACGGAACGCGCTTCAGGCTGTTTGCCCAGGCGCCGTTTCTTACGCCTTTCCGCGAACCTGAAACTGTTATCGTATCGTCGCCTGCCGGGACTATAGGCCCAGGGCCTGGTAATGATCGCATGTATGTCGTCGATCCCATCGGCAAGCCGCTTGCTTACGGACTAGTGGAAAATCTGCGCGGCGACCCGCTCTATCTGCTGCCGCCGTGGCGGGGCGATATCTTTCCGCCTGCGCTTCCCAATCGCGAGGGACATTTCGACCACATCGCGCCGGAAGATCCTGAGTTCGAGGCTGCTCATCTGTTCGGCTCGGTGCGCTGCACGCTCGACGTATGGGAGAAATATTTCGGCCATCCGATCGCCTGGCATTTCCGGCGCGACTTCGACCGGCTGGAGCTGGTCATCCAGCGCAATCTTCTGGAAAACGCCTTCATGGGCTACGGCTTCCTGGAGGTCGGCATCCATGAGAGCGAGGACGGCGGCATCGAGCCCTTCAGCCTGAACTTCGACGTCATCGCGCACGAGGTCGGGCACTGCATCATCTATTCGGTCATCGGCGTGCCCGATCCGGGAACGGCGTCCGCCGAATATTACGGCTTCCATGAATCCGCCGCCGACCTGACCGCGCTGATCGCCGCCCTGCATTTCGATTCTGTCATCGACGAGCTGCTGGAGACCAGCCACGGAAATCTCTACACCCGCAATCTCGTCAACCGCATCGCCGAATTGTCCAGCAACGACCAGATTAGGCTCGCCGCCAACCCCCTGTCCATGCTCGATTTTGTGCGCGGCTGGCACGACGAGCACGCGCTCGCCCAGCCGCTCACCGGCGCGATGTTCGACGTCTTCGTCGACCTGTTCCACGAGGAGCTCGTCGCGCGCGGGCTGATCAGCCAAGGACAGGAAGACCTTTCCGACAGGCTCGAGGACAGCCCAGACTATTTCCGCATCATTCAGCCGATCTTCGACGAGGCCTATGCCGCAGCGCCGGCAGATTTTCGCGAGGCGCTGGTCGCCTCGCGCGACGAACTCGGCATGCTGCTCGCCGAAACTTGGCGCCGGCTCGAACCTGACGATCTGAGCTATGCGGCCGTCGGCAACACGCTGCGCGCCGTCGACCGCATAGTGACCGGCGGACGCTGGCGCAGGATTCTCGATGTAAATCTCGGACGCCGAGCCATCGGTTTTGCAAGCGCGGGGCCGAGACTCAAGCCGCCCGGGCCGAAGAGCCACTTCGATCTGCCGAGGGTGTTTGTGCCGGCACGTCAGGACGCTTGTTGTGCAAGGCGGCTATCGTATTGCGAGACATACGAGGGCGCGAAACAACCTGGCTAGAAACAGGATCTGCGTTCTTTGAGTCGAACAAAGGAGGAATATCTTATGCAATACGTCGTGACAGAAATTATGGATAGCATAGAATTATTGCAAACGCACGTTAACAGCATACCGGCAGATGTTGGCAAGTTAATAAGCGTAATATGGCGTGAAAACGATCGAAAATATGTTGTGATCCATGGAATAGAAGTTGCACGTCGATCCAAAAGTTCAAAGGGTAGTTCGTGATACGTTGTGCATTTTATAGCGTATTCTTTGAGGACTTCTTTAATAATGGAGGAGAATGTCGATGGTAGAAAGTCTTCTTAGCGTCTCAGGTATAAACTTATTTGGGCATACTGTAATCGACCTACAATTGGTAAATCCACTTCTGGCTCCTATTGTAGCTCAAGTAGCGTCGGCGAGAAATATACCGACATTGTCCGACAATAAGAATGTGAATGGCGTAAACGTAGTCAATGCGAACCTAGTTGTTGTCTGGAAGCAAAAAATTTCAGACCAGAATGAGATTTATACCGTAAACGGCGCAGGCCCGGCTGTGGCGTGGACCAAGGGTGACACTGCTACCGGTGCGATAATACGAGTGGCCGGCGGGAATAGATATGTCGGATATTTTATGAAACTCGAGGAGGGATTCGAATTCCTCGGGCGTCGTCCAGGCGCTGGAAACCGAGCCGGACCGAATCGCTTCCTTGAGGATCAGTTGCTGGGTGGCAGGTTCGCAAGAATATATGGTTTTAGTTTTGAGGGAAATTACTACGATCTTGGGAGACCTATTCTGTTCCTTGTGCACGGAGATGGGGAGCTTGTCGCTGAGGAACTTGGTAAGTTCAGCCCTGCCCGTTCGCCTAGTCCGACTGGACTTACAGGCTTCGCCGCAGCCGACTTCGAATTCTCCGATGGGCTGCGCGTCTGGTCCTACGACAAGGCCGACTACACGATCCGCATGGATGTCGAGACAGGCATGTTCGAGGATGTGCTGCTTGCGGCGATGTTCGGCGGGGGGCCCGGCGGCGGGCCCGGCGGCATGGATGCGGCCGGCATGAGCGCGCGCGGGATGAGTGCGCGGGGGATGAGCGCGCGCGGCATGAGTGCAAGGGGAATGAGCGCGCGCGGCATGAGCGCCCGCGGCGGCAACGGCGACTGACCGGAAAGGAATGCGTCCCTGACGCGGGCTTGCGCTCGCCCCACCATGCTGAGGATTGGCGACGCTTGGGATCGATGATGCGGAAGCCGAACCGCTCCTAGAGACTGATCGCACGGAAGCGAGTAACCGACAGCGAGACCGTCTTCTCCTCGCGCCGCCGTGTCGAGCAGGCCCCTGATCAGCCGCGTGCCGATGCCGAGCCCGCAATAATCGTCCAGCAACGGCACCTGCGCGCGATTGTAGGCGGTGTCGCGCCCCGGGTGACCTCGATCCAGCCTATGTCGCGCCCGTCGAGAATGATGATGCTAGAGTTTCAGCCTCGAAGGAACGGCGCACCGCCGCCCGGCATTCCGCCTCATTCCAACTCGCCGGCTTCTGCATGAGCGGCCATTTGTGTGCTATGCTGGATCGCACGGCGGGTTGTATTGCGGCTGCGAACAATGGGGTGAAAGGGGGCCATGGTCCTCGCGCGAACCGAGAAACTCAATCGCAAGCTGTCAGCGATCCTCTACGCAGACGTCCACGGCTACAGCCGGCTGGTGGATAATGACGAAGAGGGGACGGTCGTCCGTTTGATACGCTCTCAGAGTCTCATCAGCAGCCTCGTCGGCGACTATGGCGGGTCGGTTGTCGATACCGCGGGCGACGGACTGGTCGCCCTGTTTCCAAGCGCGACCGTAGCCCTGGATTTTGCCGTCGAAATGCAGAGGGAGATGTCGAACGCCGCAGTGTGGTCGGGTGGCCAGGAGCCTATCGCCTACCGGATCGGCATCACCATAGGCGACGCGATCGTCGGCGACAGTGGCGTCTACGGTCATGGCATCAACATGGCCGCACGCATTCAGGCGCTGGCGTCGCCTGGCGGCATATGTATTACCGAATCGGTTCACCAGTTCGTGCGCAATGAGCCGGAATGCTCGTTCCGGTCGCTCGGAAAGCAGAAGCTGAAGAACATAGCTGACGAGGTCGAAGTCCTAGCCGTAGACTTCGGTCGGACTCATGCCGAGCCCAAAGTGTCGGCGCTGCCGTTTGCCCCGGCACCCCAGCGTTCCGTCCCGGACAGTTCGCTCGCCGTCCTGCCGTTCGAGAACGTCTCGGGCGATCCTGCAGACCTCCATCTGTGCCAGGGCGTTGTTGCTGACTTGATTTCCGATCTGTGCCGCTTCCGCAACCTGATGGTGATTGCTCGTCATTCGACCTTTGCAGCGACCGCCCAGACGCGGTCGCTGCGCGAGATCGCCAATAAACTCGGCGTTCGATACGTTCTGTCTGGATGCTTTAGGCGCGTTGGAAACAAGCTGCGGATCGCCGTCGACCTGATCGAGGCGCGGACCGAGAATACGATGTGGTCCGAACGCTACGATGGCGGGATCGAGGACATATTTGCCTTCCAGGACGACGTGACTGCTACCACAGCCTCGCGCCTGGCCGTCCAGATAGACATGGCGGAAAAGCGCCGCCTTTCGGCTCAGAACCACCCCAACGTCGATGCCTATGGACTGATCTTGCGAGGACAGGATCTTAGTTTCCGCTTCCGCCCGGAGAGCAACTGGCATGCCAGGCGACTTTATAGACAGGCGCGGGATCTCGATCCGCACTATGCGCGCAGCTATGCGGCCATGTCGCGGACGTTCAATGTTGAATGGCGTTATGCGTGGACCAACGATCCGGAAGGCGCGTTGAACGAGGCGTTAAACCTGGCGAATCTGGCCGTCCAGCATGACGACCTCGACGCACGCGGTTATTCCGAAATGGGCCTGGCCCGCCTCTACAAGAAGGAGCACGATCCAGCCATCGCCGCCTACGAACGTGCTCTGCAGCTCAATCCCAATGACGCCGACTTGCTAGCCGAGATGGGCGACTGCCTGGTCTACGTTCGTCAAGCGGAGCGGTCTGTGGGGCTGCTAGAGAAGGCGATGCGGCTCAACCCTTATTATCCGGATTCCTATCTCTGGTATCTCGGCGATGCCTATTTTCAGCTCGGCGAATATGAAAAAACGATCGAGACGTTGCAAAAGATGCGGGACGACTCCGAGGGCCATCGGCTTATGGCAGCGAGCTATGCCTATCTCGGGAACGCACGGGAAGCGGACAAGCATGCCCAAGCGCTATTGGAGGTGCACCCAAACTTCACAACCGCGCAGTGGCGCAAGGTTCCTCCGCACAAGTATCCGGAGGACACTGAACTACTTATCGAAGGCCTGCGCAAAGCCGGGTTAAGGTAGCACCGTCACAGGGAGCCTGGAGAAGGTCACGGTTTCAGCGAATGCGTGCGATACGCGGTTGTGGCACCAATGCACTAAGCTGCCCGCGGCCCAGTAGCCCATTTGCTGCTCATTCTGTGGTCCGTCACACGGTTACAAAATGATCAGTAAGTCATTGAAATAATTGGACTGATCGAGAGTTCAATCCTCGCGCACCAGCCTATCCGTTGAATTGCTCAAGACCTTGGCGGACGCACTAAGTTCCGGTTCTAGGCGGTGCGAAATGGCGTTGGCGCGCAATCGTGCCTATCCCCGCATAATGCGATAGACAGTTGCATCACCTTCTACACCTCGAAGAGGCACGTCAAAAGCCACGACACGATGGCCAGCAAGCATTTCGCTAACCCCGGGTGCGGAATGGAGCGCCTCGGAAATGCAGACCTGTCCGGCTTCTGCCAAGGATTGCACGCGCGCGGCGACATTCACGGTCTGGCCGAAATAGTCGAGGTTGTCGTTGAGCGTCACGGCGATCGACGGTCCACAGTGGGCACCGATCTTGAGGATGATCCCCGGGCCGTCATGGTCGCCGTTGAAGCGATCGATTTCTTCAAAGATGTGGAGTGCAGCCGAAACCGCATCCGACGGCTGCGAGAATACAGCCATCACCGCATCCCCAATCGTCTTGACCACCGCTCCGGAATGTTGCCGAACCGCCGCGTTGACCAGAGCGAAATGCTCGCGGACCAAAGCATAGGCGTTGAGGTCGCCCAGGCGCTCATACATGGCGGTCGAACCTTTGAGGTCCGTGAACAGGAAGGTGATCTGCCGGATGCCGAGCCCCTCCTTCTCGTCGACACGTTCGGACCGGAAGAGCTGGCGGAAGGTTTGCCGCGCAAGCAGCGCTCCACCGGAAACATAAGGGTCGAAATCGAGCGCCGGCTTGGTAGTCAGCGCGACAAGCTCGGGCGGCCAGTTGATGACAAGCAACGAACCTCGCACTGGCCCCCTATTCGCTACCTCGATGACGATCGGACCAGGTGGCACAGCGGGCAACGTCGGCAAGAAGCGTTTGCCGTCAAAATCGACCTTTAGAACTGTCGGTGCCAACACCGGATCGCCTGATATTGGCACGGCGAATGCGGCCTGCGTCTGGACGTTGACGCCCGAAAGGGCCCCCGGTCCCAGGTCGGCGCGGAGCACTGCGGTGGTGCCGGGTGGCAGAAACGTCATGCCCCGAACGAAGCCGCGCAGAACGTCAAGAAAGCGAACGTCTTGCCCCGGTAACCGCCCGTCATGTCCGAAGTGGAGCTTCCAGTGAAAATCCTCAACAGGGAGTGTCTCGGGATCGTGGTAAGGCAGGCGCCGTAATTTCGGCGATACCGAGAAGGTGACCTCGATGAAGTCGTCGAGGTCGGTGTCGCCCGATACGTCGCACAGGCCACAGACGTAGTGGGTCTTCAGCGTGCGCAGGGCGCCGAAACTATCGAGCACCATCCCGGACTGGGGACAAAGCACATCCCAGCTCATGTCGAACAAGCCACAGCGGGCGGCATGAAGGAAGAGGTCGATTGCTTCAGGCTCGGCGATTGCGCGGTCGCGAGCAAACGTCAGCGGATTGACGCGATAGAGTGAGTGGTCGTCGGCGCTCCTGATCAGCGTCTCGAATTTCGAGATGACGCGTGGGCTCCAGGCTCGCGCCTGCTCCACCTTGGTCATCTTGCTTTCGAGAAGACGATCGTCGACTACCGTCACGCCGGATCCTAAACCTTGCCGCCTTGCCTCGTGACAGCCTACTAAAAAACCAGCGCCATGCGAATGGATTGAATTTCCTTTGTCGGCACGCGGCGCACTGGAGCAGACGCGCCGAAACGCTGGGCGCGGTTTGGCAGGAATGGAAGCGAATGCCGCTAGCCGCCCATCCAAGGCATATCGATCGCCCCGAGCGATACAACGATCCCGAGGGCCACTAGTGCAAGGCCAAAACTACCTTCGAAGCGGCGGCCACGGGGCAGCAGCTTCTCGACGAAGACGACCAGCGTCAAAAGCAGCATCCAGGCGACGCTCATGACGCCGGTCGCGACCAGCACAGCAAAAAGCGCCCAGCAGCAGCCAAAGCAATAGAGGCCGTGGCGCAGCCCCATCTTGAGCGCGCCAACACGCCCGTCGCGCCAGTGCTGCGCAACGAAAGCAAGCGGCGAACGGCAATGGCTGAGGCAAATGTGCTTGAAGGTCGTGAATTGGTAGAGCCCGGCGACGCCAAGCGTGGCACCGAGCGCGAGCGGTGCCCATTTCGAACGCTGGGATGGCCACGTGTTGTTCGCGCCTCGCCTGCGCCGCCGCGAACATAAAGATCATGGGCGCCGCAGCTGGCAGCATCATGGCCGCCATCATCACGGTCCACACAGCGAGAAAGGCGGCCGCGCCGGCAACTGACCAGCCGTCGGCGGCAATTCCGGCCATCGCCATGCCGGCCATGCCTTCCATACCCTCCATACCGCCGCGCACGGCAATGCCCATGGGCATATCCATGCTGAAGGTCTGATAGAGGGTGAGCGCCCACGCCGCTGCTGTCAGCCCGACGAGCGATGCGAGTAGACCGAGCGGGATGCCGCGCAGATTCCGGGTGAACCGCCGCGATTTCCTGAGGAACGCGTCAGCCCTTGTCATGCCCTAGTTCGGGCCGGTCCAGTCGAACGGAATGTGCTTGCTCGAGCGGGCCGTGCCAGTCCAGTCGAGCCCGAAGCCTTTGGTGCTCACCTCGACAGAACGCCCCCAGGTGGCAACCTGGCCCGGGCCGACCTCCGAGCCCGGTGGGTTGATCGTCTGCACCCGCTTGCCGGGTGGTGTGGTGGGACCGGAAAGCGCTTCCGCGCGCCCAACGACGAGGCCAGGAATATCGACCCGCCAAGTGGCCAGGTCGCCCGCCACCTCGAAAGAGATCGGAACGAACTCCATGCCACGCATCTCGCCGATATTAGCGGCAAAGCCCGCCGGCCAGCCGCCGGCGTGGCCGCCGAAGATCAACTGCAGGGCTTCGCGCTGCGGCTCATTCGCCTTCTCGTCGAGATACATGCCCATCACGGCCTTTGCCTCGCCGGCCCATAGATTGCCTTCGAACTCGCCGAGCGCCACCAGCGTCAGGCCGTCGAGCTTCACGTCGCCATACTGACCCTCGCGCACATGCCAGGCGAGCACGCCCTGGCAGTGATTGCCAGTTGGCCGCTGGGCGAACTCGCAAGGGCAAGGGATGTCGCAGCTGCAGATGTCGAACCAGTCGCCTGCGAGCCGCCATTGAGGCACTGCATTCATGGCCTTCCTCCCCGAAATTTAGGGCCATTTATACGTCGAAGGCTGAGCGCACTCCAGTAGTTCGTGCGTCGCTCGCTGATTTTGATGGACGGGGCCCCCACACTAGTGGTCGAGCGGTGCACACCAAGCCCGCAGCTGGGCCACTTCAGGTCCCGATGTCGGCGACGACCGTTCCGGAGACAGGATCGGTGACGCCGAGGTCGCCGCCGAGATCCTCAAGCATGTCGCGCATCGTATCCACAAGGCCAATCATCTGCGGCCGCGCCGCTGCGAGGCTGTCCATGTCGTTCCATTCACCGACGACACAGAAGGTCCGGTCGCCGGTCTTGATCAGCGCGGCTTTTCGGAAGCCCTCGACGTCGAGGCTTGCCCACGACGTCGTTTAGCCAGGCCCTGGCTTGCGCGCCGAAGTCAGTCATAGGGGCACTTTGCTCCGCCTTCTCATTGCGGGGATGCTCCTCCTGCTGACGGCGAGCTTCCTTTCCGCGCTCAAGTGCTTCCTTGAATTTGGCCATTTGGTTGCCTCCCAAAGGTTAGGCCGCCCTTAAAGGACTGCCACCGACAACAGCAGGATGAGGCCGATCCCCATCATCAGCAGGCCTGGCCAGTTCTGCGACAGGCCGAGGAAACCGAGGCCGCGTCGACGCGGCTCGAGTGTCGGACCTGGGGTTGCGAGATAGATCCGGCGTTATGGGAAAAGGCGCGGGACGGTCATTTCGAGAGAACGGTGAAGATACCCAGCGGTTCCATCATCCTGCTACACCATCGAAAACAACGAGACGTGGGGCGCGACCGATGACTGTGTCTTATCCACCAGGGTTGGCATCAACGGCTCAATGAACTCCAGCCGACCCCACCGGCACGATTACGCATTTGAACCCCCCGCCAAAAAACTCGAATCTGATTCAATAGCGGAGGAGCCGTTTCCGTTCCGTTAGCCATTGCTAAAGGCAAGCCGGAACATTCGCGCGTGTTCTCGGTTCTGTTCGCCGTCGGGGGATGAGGAATACGAGGTAGAGTAGACAGCCATGGCGCGCTATCATGTTGAGGAAATGTATGGTGAAGAGGTTGTCACGTCGCGGGATGCGGACGCCAGTGATGCTCTCGCAGCGGTCGAATCGATTACCGGTAAGGCTATCTCTCCGAGGACGTTGCAGCAGCACTGGTTCCGGGTGATCGATGAAGGTGGGAGCGCCCACGAATTCAGCGTCGACGAAGACCCGCAGACCGTCGACTTTGCAAAATGACTAAGCTGTCCGAACTCGGCCCGCCGAATCTCGGCAGGCGTGGCAGGGAGCCGGCCGCCGAGCTCGATCATTTCTATGTGTGCCGGAACTGCGGGCAGCTTGTCGACCGACGCGACCTACGGCAGGTGATCTGGCATCAAAATCCCGAGCATGAGCGGTTGGAGTTCGATTCATAGCCACAGCCTGCACCTTCCTTGAAGGGAAGCGCTTGGCTGAATTGAATGCGTCACCCTCTGGAATCTTCGCGGCAAGGATATCGCGCCGGTCCTGCAAACCATTCGGCGCCATCGGAGGCCAAGTGCATAGGTGGCCACGGCTCTCCCCGATGGAGAGCCGTGACAACCCCGCCTGGCTTTCTACCCGCCCCCAAGAATAAGCTAGGCGACCTTGATTTCCTTCATCGCCTTCTCGAAGGCGGACTTGATCGGCTTTGAAACATCCTCGAAAGCCTTGGTCGTGGCGGCCTGGAAGTCCTTGGCTTGCTCGACGGCACTTTCGACCTGCTTGCGGACGAAGGCGGTCTGCAGTTCGGCAAATTCGGAGGGCGACTTAACGGCAATCAGGGCTTCAAAGTGCGAGAAGCTAGCGTCGACATTAGCGCGCATAGCGGCAATTGTTTTCAGCGACAAATCGCTGGAAACGGCTTTGGCGGTCTGGAAGCTCGACTCGAGCGCCTTCTGGGTCGTCTCGGATCCCGCCTGGAATTTGGCGAGGACTTCTTTCGACTGCTCGACGCCCTTTTCGGCAAATGCACTAGCCTGCTCAATAGCCTTGGATGCATCAAAAGCGGCGTTGTCGATAAATTCGGCGGTCTTTTCAGTGGTCTTGGACATCGTTTCCATCCTTCGTTTGGGGGGCAGCTTTTTAGAAGCCTTCGCATTTGTATTAGCATTACCTAACGGAAGTTTGTGTGCAATGCAACATATTTGTTGCGCTGCACCATGAACTTTTTCCCGCCCATTGCGAAAACGTTCGCAGGCCTAGCTCGCCAAAGCCGCATTGCATGGCATTGACGAGCGTAACAATTCGTGAAGTCGAGCGGCCGGCCGACCGCTATAACGCCGAAAATGTCGAGCCTGCTCACTCCCGTCCAAGCTGCTGAACTTCTCGCCGTCACTCCCAAGCACTTGCTTGAACTGACGAATGAAGGTGCGTTGCGCTGGGTGAACATAGGCCTTGAGGGCAAGAGGCCGATCCGTCGCTACAAACAAGAAGATCTCGCAGAGTTCATTGAAAAACGGAGCCAAAAGGCATGCCGGTATACCGAAAACACGGCAAACCAGAATACACCTATGACTTCAAGCTTCGCGGTGGTCGATTTTCCGGCCCCACGGGCACGAGCAACAAGCGCCAGGCAGAGCGCATCCTAGAGCAGAAGCGACAGGAAGCTCTGGACAAGCTCAAGACGGCTGCCAGCTTCACTGCCGAAGGACCCATGACGCTCGAGATAGCCGCCTCCCGCTATTGGCTGGAAGTGGGCCAGCACCTGGCAAACTCGGTCAACTATTATCGCTTTATTGGCTGGATTCTCGACCATTTTGGAAAGCACATCACGCTCGACCAAATCACGGATTCAATGATCGCTGCGATGGTGTCACGGCGCCGTGGCGATGGCGTCAGCAATGCCACCGTCAACCGCACGGCGGCGGTGCCTCTCCGCGGGATCATGACGCGTGCAAAGAAGACCTGGAAAGTTCCCGTCGGTGATATCGACTGGAGTAGGCATCTACTCAAAGAACCAAAAGAACGCGTGCGCGAAGCCAGCCAGGACGAAGAGAGGCGTCTGCTCAATGCGATGCGAGATGACTACGCGCCGGCCGTTAGCTTCGCTCTGTTGACCGGATGCCGTCGCATGGAAATCGTCGATTTGACTTGGTCCCGCGTCGACTTTTTCGGCAGGACAATCACGGTCACCGGTAAAGGCGACAAGACGAGGATCCTCCCAATGACAGAGGCTGTGCACGCGCTCCTGTGGGTCCTGAAGGGCCATCATCCGACTTCCGTGTTCACCTACGTTGCTCGGAGGACGAACAAGCGCCGTAAGCTCGTGCGGGGGGCGCGATACCCGATCACGATGGAAGGCTTCAAGACGGCCTGGCGACGCTACCGCGACAAATCAGGCGTGGAGAACTTCCGCTTCCACGACACACGGCACACCGCGGCAACGCGGACATTGCGCACCGGTAACATGAAGATCGTGCAGAGGATGCTGGGCCACGAAGACATCGCCACCACGGCGAAATACGCTCATGCGATGATCGAAGACATGCGCGTTGCCATGGAAGCAGCAAATCACACCGGAAGTCACACCGGGGCCGGAGAAGACGCTTCTACAGACTTGAAAGATAAGAAGAAATCGGCCTGAGCAACCTTGACCCCAGTCAAGTGCGCTACCGGGCTGCGCTACACTCCGGACCGGGTCGCGATGTATCGTGATAACCCGGTGCGGGTCAACCGAATTCGGCGGCTATCTTATCGATGAAATCGGCACTGCCGCGGCAGGCGCCGGCGCCAGCCGCAACTCCTTCTGGTGCCGGTATTCCAGTGCAATCGCACCCCAGATCATGCCGAGCAGCAGATAGACGTGGCGCCAGTGGTCGATGTCGATGAAGGTGCCCAAACCGATGTTGCCGATGAAGGCGACATAGGCGCAAAGCAGATAAGGCTGCCAAGGGCGGTCGCGCAGTAGGATGCGGAAGCCGGCAGCGATGGTCCACAAGGTCAGCGCCAGGAACGACACGAAGCCCAGCCAGCCATAGTCCATCAGCATCTTCAGCCAGATATCGTGCGTGTCCTCGCCGAAGATCGTGCCGAAGACCAGCGGGCCGATGCCGAACGGATGCTCCAGCGCCATCTGGAAGCCGATCGCATAACGCGCGAATCGGCCGAGGCGGGCTGTATCGTAGCTCTGTTCCAGCTGAGCGCGGCTGGAAAACATCTCCGCCACGCCCGGCAGTTGCAGGATGATGATCATCGCGATCACCAGCAGCGCGACTGCCGCAATGGTCATGACCACGACCCGCAGCCGGAACCTGCCGCTGGCGCTTTGCAGGAACAGGGAGCCGGTGAGCAGCACTGCCGAAACGGCGAACATGCCCCAGGCGCCGCGCGAGAAGGAGAAGAAGATGCCGGCGGTGATGATCAGCAGCGGCACCGCCAGCAGCGGCATGCGCGCGATCGATCCCGTCAGCAGGAGATAGAACAGGTAGATGCCGGGCAGCACAAGGAACGGTCCGAACACGTTCGGATCCTGGAAGGCGCCGGCGGCGCGATCGTATTTTGTGAAGATCTCCGCGCCGGGGAAGGCGTGGAAATAGCCGGCGATGCCGAGCAGCGAGGTCAGCACCGCCGACACGACATAGGCGATGAAGATCAGCCGGTAGAGACTGGGCTGGACTGCGGTCACCGAGGCGAAGAACACCGCGGTGAAGGCGAGGAACATCGAGACGGCAAGATAGAGCGGCGTGTTGGCCAGGTCCGACATCTGCGTCATCGCAATCATGCCGCCGATGTTCATCGTCACCAGCAGCACCAGCAGCGGCGTTGCCGCGCGCGAAATGCGCAGGCCGAACAGCGCCCACACCGCGATCAGCCCGACCATGAATAGATCGTAGGGCGCCGGCTCGTCGATGACGAAACCGGATAGAAAAATGCCGAAGAAGACCGCGCTGGACGCAATCAGCGCGATCAGCTTGGCGTTTACCGCGCCCGGCGGAAGCTCATGGGAAACGGCGCTCAATAGGCGTTTTCCGTGTTGAGCAGTCGCGCCGGCGTCAGGAACAGGATCCGCAAGTCGAACAGCAGCGACCAGTTCTCGATGTAATAGAGGTCGTATTCGGTCCGCATGCGAATCTTCTCGTTGGTGTCCATCTCGCCGCGCCAACCGTTGATCTGCGCCCAGCCGGTTACGCCGGGCTTGACCTTGTGGCGGGCGAAATAGCCGTCGACCACCTCATTGTAGAGGAGGTTGTGCGACTGGGCGGCGATGGCGTGCGGACGCGGGCCGATCAGCGACAGCGAGCCGAACAGCGAGTTGAAGAACTGCGGCAGTTCGTCGATCGAGGTCTTGCGGATGAAGCGGCCGACACGGGTGACGCGCGGATCGTTCTTCGTCACCGTCTGCTTGGCCGTCGGGTCCGACCGGTCGGTGTACATCGATCGGAACTTGTAGACCTCGATGGTCTCGTTATTGAAGCCATGCCGTTTCTGCTTGAACAGCACCGGCCCCTTGCTGTCGAGCTTGATGGCGATCGCCGTCACCAGCATGACCGGCGAGAAGACGATGATGCCGATGATCGAGAAGATGATGTCGAAGGCGCGCTTGGCAACCGAATCCCAGTCGTTGATCGGCTTGTCGAAGATGTCGAGCATCGGCACCGAGCCGATGTAGGAATAGGCGCGCGGGCGAAACTGCAGTGCGTTCGAATGCGCTGATAGCCGGATGTCCACCGGCAGCACCCACAGCTTCTTCAACAGCTGCAGCACCCGCGATTCGGCGGTCAGCGGCAGCGACACGATCAGCATGTCGATGCGGGCGATGCGGGCGAACTCGATCAGCTCGGAAATCGTGCCGAGCTTGGGGTAGCCGGCAACGATGGGCGGCGAACGCTTGTCGCTGCGATCGTCGAAGATGCCGCAGATGCGGATGTCGTTGTAGGGCTGCTTCTCGACCGAGCGGATCAGCACCTCGGCTGCCTTGCCGCCGCCGACGATGACGGCGCGGCGTTCCATACGCCCGTCGCGTGCCCAGCGCCGGATCAGCTTCGACATCACCAGCCTCAGGCCGAACAGCAGCAGGAAGCCGACGACGAACCAGGTGCCGAACAGCAGGCGCGAATAATCTTCCGACATCTTCATGGCGAAGGCGGTCAGCGCCATCAGCGCGAAGGCGCCGGCCCAGACCAGCAGCATGCGGCCGAAATTGGCGATCGGCCGCATCAGCGCCGATATCTGGTAGCAGTCGGAGACGTCGAGCAGCACCACCGCGAGGAACGAGGCCGAGGCGATCGCCAGCGGGTACTGCCAGGGGAGATAGTTGAAGAAGCCGACATAATGGAAATAGAGGCAGAGGCCCGACAAGAACAGCAGCGCGAATTCGACCATGCGCAGCACGCCGCTGACCATGATCGGCGACATCGTATCGCGCCGGTATTGCGAGGCGACTTGGCGCGCGACCTCATTCATGCCGCCAGCTGCCTCGCTCGCGGCCGGACCGTCGAAATTGCGCACCGCATCCAGGGAAAAGCGGCGCGCGGGATCAATTTCGTTCATGGGATTGTCCGCAGCTTCCCTCAGGTGAATAGCAAAAGAGAGCTAAGAAACCCTTGAAACAACGGGTGGCTTTGAAGCGGTCTGCGGTTGACCGGCGCAAGAATCGACAAGGAGCATGTTCCCGAAAAGTGGAATCCGGTTTTCGGAAAAGATCATGCTCAAACAAAAGATAGAGCCCCATCCCGATTCATCGGGATGGAACAGGCTCTACCGCCGCAGCGCGGCGAAATAGGCCTTCTCGATCTCGGCGGCCATGACGTCGGCGCCGAATCGCGCCTTCAGATCGGTGGTCGACGGCATCAGGCTTCTGTAGGCGCCGGGGTCGGCCAGCGCCTCGCTCACCTTATCGCCGAGCTGTTTCGGGTCGGGGCGGATCAGGGCAGGGGAGGTTTCGCCGAAGATTTCGGGTATGCCGCCGACGGCGGTGGCGATCATCGGCTTGCCGGCGGCCAGTGTCTCCAGCACGATGTAGGGCATCGCCTCGGCACGCGAGGGCACGACGATCAAATCCGCCAGCGCAAAGGCATTCCTGGCCGGCATGGGCGGCAGGAAGCGGACATGGCCGTCGAGCCCAAGCCGCTTCACCTGCGCATGGTAGCGCGGCAGGTCGTCGCCGTCGCCGACCATCACGGCGCTCAAGCGACGGCCAAGTCTGGCGCCGGCCAGCGCCAGCGCATCGATGAAGATGTCGGGACCTTTGAGGTCGCGCATCATGCCGATATAGAGCAGATCGGCCGCGCCCGGCGCAGTCGGCACCATTTCGAACTCGGCAGCGCGCAGGCCGTTATAGACCAGTGTGTTCGGGATCGGCGGTTCGCCGACCTTCCTGCGGTAGGTCCGCCTCTCATAGTCCGAGACGAACAGCAGGCAGTCGGTGAAGCAGCCCATGAAACGCTCGAGGACGAAGAACAGCTTCCCGGTGGCCGTCGTTTCGTCATAGTGGAGGGAGCCGCCATGCGGCGAATAAAGGCGGGCTACGCGAGACCTTGAAACCCGCAACAATGAGCCGAACAGACGGGCATAGGTGCCTCCCTTGGCGCCGTGCCCGTGCAGCACGTCCGGCCGCAATTCCTTGATGATCCTGTAGGTGCGCCAGGCCGAGGCGAGATCGCCCGGTCCGACATGGCGCTGCATCGGCGTGCGATGGATGCCGAGCGCCAGGCTGTCCTTCATCTGTGCGAACAGGCGCTCCTCGAACTCGCCGCCGGTGGTCGAATCGCAGACAATGCCGACGGAGTGACCGGCGGTGAGCTGTGCCTCGGTCAGGTCGCGCACATGCCGGAATATCCCTCCGACGGGTGAGCGAAAGCAGTGGACGATCCTGAGTCGGTCCGCCACGTTGATTGTCAGAACAGGCGTTCGCGGACGTAGACGGTGTCGCCGGGCAGCAACGGGTCCGAGGTGACCACCCGACCGGTCATCACCTTGCCGTTGATGTCGCGGGTGATGTCGACACTCTCCTGGTTGGCGCGCGGCGTGAAGCCGCCGGCAATGGCGATGGCCTTCTGCACGGTAAGGCCCGGCACATAGGAGTATTGGCCGGCGGCGCCCACTTCGCCCATCACGAAGATCGGCCGGTAGCGGTCGATCTCTACCGATACGTCGGGGTCGCGCAGGTAACCTTGCCGCAGTTTGTCGGCGATTTCCTTCTCCAACTGCTGGGCCGTGTGGCCGCGCGCCGGCACCGAGCCGACCAGCGGGAAGGAGAGGTAGCCGGACTGGTCGACGCTGTAGGTGTTGGTCAATCCTTCCTGCTCGAACACGGTGACGCGGACACGGTCGCCGGCGCCGAGTCGGTAAGGCTGGTCGAGCACTTCATGGAAAGCCGCCGGCGTCGGCCGGTAGCTGGAGCAGCCGGCAAGCATCGATACGGCAAGCAGAGCACGAAAGAGGGAAGCAGTGCTTTTCATGACCCGATACGAACCTTCATCGCTCTGGCCGCCAAGTGCTGCGGCAAACCCCAGGGAACGGACCCGTTATCATCCTGTTAGGGTTAATGGCCGGTAAAGGGCTGCAACCCAAAGCGGCGGCAAATGACAAAGGTCATACCCTTTTATATGCTTCTACAGCCTCTGTTTGTGGCAGGGCAGTAAACCCTAACGGTTGCTTACCGCGATCTTAACGGCTGAGTTACCATAGTTGTTTACGGTGCGGCGGACTCAAGTACCGGAGCAGAAATGCATGTCCGTCCAGTCCGCGGCCGCAGATGTCGATGTCGATCTCAGGCAGCTCTTCGCCAGTCTGGCGAGGCATTGGGTGCGCATTCTTGTCGTAGCCCTTGCCGTCACCGGCCTGGCGTTCGCCTTCGCCTCGCTCGCCACGCCGCATTATAAGGCGCAGACCAAGCTGCTGATCGAAACCCGCGAATCGGTCTTCACCCGGCCTGACGGCACCGCCGACAACGACAAGCCGATTCTGGACGAGGAGGGCGTCGCCAGCCAGGTCGAGGTCATTTCCTCGACGGACATCCTCAAGCAGGTGGCCTCCAAGCTGAGCCTGTCGCGGCTACCCGAGTTCGACGAAGCGGCCAACATGTCGGCACTTGGCCGGCTGCTCGTCATCGTAGGCCTGAAAAGCGATCCCAACGAGATTCCGCCGGAAGAGCGCGTTCTGAAGAAGATGCGCGAGAAGCTCAACGTCTACAGCGTTGAAAAATCACGCGTTATCGTCATCGAGTTCTCGTCGGAAGATCCCAAGCTCGCCGCCGACATCCCGGACGCCATCGCCGACACCTACATATCCGTCCAGGGCAATGCCAAGCAGGAATCAAACGCAGCCGCGACCGACTGGCTGGCGCCCGAGATCGCCGACCTATCGAAGCGCGTCAAGGACGCCGAGGCCAAGGTCGCCGACTTCCGCGCCCAGTCCGACCTGCTGATGGGCGGCAACAATTCGGTCCTGCCCACCCAGCAGCTTTCCGAACTGTCGAGTGAACTGTCGAAAGTGCGCGCCAACCGCGCTGCCGCGGAAGCGACCGCCGACGGCGTGCGCAAGGCGCTGCAGAATGGCGGCTCGCTCGATGCCGTGCCGGAAGTGCTGTCGTCGGATCTGATCCAGCGCCTGCGCGAGCGGCAGGTCGAGCTCAGGACCAACATCGCCGACCTCTCCACCACGCTGCTCGGCAACCATCCGCGCATCCGGGCGCTGAAGTCGCAGCTTGCGGATATGGACGGGCAGATCCGCAACGAAGCGGAAAAGATCATGAAGGGGCTGATGACGCAGGCGCAGACGGCACAGGCGCGCGAAAACCAGCTCGTCGCCGACGTCAACACGATGAAGGCCGCATCGGCCCGCGCCGGCGAGCAGCAGGTCGAACTGGATGCGCTGCAGCGCGACGCGAACGCCCAGCGCCAACTGCTTGAATCCTATATGACGCGCTACCGCGAGGCCTCCTCGCGCAACGATCGCAACTACCTGCCCGTCGACGCCCGTGTCTTTTCCCGCGCCGTCGTGCCGTCGGAACCGTATTTCCCGAAGGTCGTGCCTATCGTCAGCGCTGCCTTCGCCGGCTCGCTGCTGCTGATGGCGATCGCCACGCTGTTGGGCGAACTGTTTTCGGGCCGCGCCATGCGCCCGGCCACCGGCGCCCAATTCGGGCGAATCGAACAGGTCGCGATGCCGATTGCCCGGCAGGAGCCTTTGGTTGCCGAGACGAGGGCTGTGGTGTCCGCGGCTGAACAAACGCAAGCCGAACCGGACGCCGCGACAGAAGCGGATGCGCCGGCGCAAGAGGCCGAACCGGCCCGCTCGACGCTTGGCGAGGTCGACGTCGACAAGGCTGCGGAAAAACTGATCGCATCGGGTGTCGCGCGCGCCATCTTCGTGTCGCCGGAAGGTGACGAGGCCGCCGCCTCGGCGGTGATGGTGGCACGCGAGGTTTCCGACGCCGGCCTGCGCGTGCTGCTCCTCGATCTCACCGCTTCGGGTGCTGCCTCGCGGCCGATGCTGGACAGCGGGCTTTTCCCCGGGATCACCGACCTGCTTGCCTCGGAAGCGCAGTTCAGCGACGTCATCCACGCCGACCTCTACTCCGACTGCCACGTCATTCCTGTCGGAACCGCCGATCCGGCCCGCGCCATGCGGGCAGCCGACCGGCTGCCGATCATCATGCAGTCGCTGACCACCGCCTACGACCTCGTCGTGGTCGAATGCGGACCGGCCGACGCGCAAGGCATCGGCAGGCTGGTTGGTGAGGCCACGGAGGTCTTCCTCTCTATGCTGGAGGCGGACGACGAGGTGACGCAGGCGGCGGTCAAGCTGATCGAGAACGGTTATCCTGAACTGACGCTGGTGACGCCGATCGGCCACGAGACGCCGCGCACACCGCTGCCGGGACGGCGTTCGGCGGCTTGAGTGGTGGAATCAGTCCGCGTAACGGTGCAGGATCTTCGCCGCTACAGAACCTGCCAAGCAGAGATTGGGTGAGGGCAGTCCGTCAGCTGTCGTCGTCGCCGGTGGCGGCAGGCGCCGCCTGGCCCGCCGCCTTGCGGCGGAGCTTCTTGGTCAGCTTCCAGATGAGTGGGCCGTTCTTGATGAAGGCTTTCGCCCGCGCGCCCTGCCGCATCACGACCGCCAGTGCGCGGCCCTTCAGCGTCAGCGGCAACAGGACCTCGAAATGCTGGGTTTCCAGATCGCACCAGAGCCGCTTGTAGGGCTCGTCGCCGACCGAGAAGTCATAGGCGCCGAAGCCCGCCTCGCAGGCTTCCTGGATGTTGTCGAAGAACAGGAAGTCGCCGGGGCTGGTGTGGGCGAGGTCGTCCTCAGCGATCGCCCCGAACTCGCAGATCAGCCGCTTGCCCGAGCGGCTCGACCCGGTGACCGCTCGCAGCTTGCCGGCGACCTCGAGCCCATGCAACACGAAGGAGGGTTTTTCTTCCGCCAGTGCTTCGCTGAACAATGCGCGAAAGAAAGCGCGAACCTGCGGCTCGCCGAAGACATTGGCGATGCCCATCTTGCGGAAGCGGAACTCCTTCATCTCGAAGAAGGCATCGAGCAGGCGGTTCACCTCTTGCGCCGTCTTCGCCTCGATGCGGCGGTGGCTGCCGACGGCCTCGAACTTGCGCATCTGCGAGCGGTGCTTCTTGCGCTTGCGCTTGCCGCTCGCGCGCGACAGCAGCGCATCGAAGCCACCGTCGAGATCGACGGCGAGCGACAGGTTCGGGCTCGGAAAACCAGGCAGCGCCGCGAATGGGTTGGCAACGCCGTCAAGGTCGGGCAGCAGCCGTTCGAGCGCAATGAGGTCGATGTCGGGCCGTGCTTTGGCGATTGTCCTCACCATCGTGCGAATGGCTGAAGCGTCGGCCCTTGGCAGCCAGCCTGGCGCGGCGGCGGCGAAATTGCCGTTGGCATGGCGGTCGCCGGTGAAACGGGCAACGCGAAATGGTCCACGGCGGGCGATTTCGAGGGCCAGCGAAAGCACCGGCTCGCCTTCGGACCTCAGCGTCGCTACGACAATGTCGGCGTGAACCTCATTGGCCCAGTTGCGGATCCAGGTGGCGCTTTGCGCTGGCGCAAACAGCGCCGAACCGCAGAATTCCGCGTAGGTGGCAAGTGCCGTACCGTCGGCCACGGCGACCGACAGGCTGGCCTGGTTGTCCGGCAACGCGCGCGGCGATGCCTTGCTCGCGGCGAGCCGATTGCCGTCAAATGACGCGGTGGCGTCAACCATACCTCAATCCTTAAGGCGTATTCATCCCGATTGGGGGTACGCGTGGGCGCATTCCGTGCTTGGATGAGCCTAGGCGCAAAAGGTGAAGGAATGATCGACGGGGGCGAGGCAATCAGGAAACTGGCGCTCAACGTCGCCCGCTATACCGGCCTTGCTCCGCTGGCAAAGCCGTTTGTCGGCGGCATCGGCGCCATCCTGATGCTACACCGGGTCACCGCGACGCCGGAGAAGCCCGATGGCGTCAACCGGCATCTCAACATCGCCCCCGGCTTCCTCGATGCCCTCATCGCCGACATGAAGGCAGACGGTTACGCCTTCGTCTCGCTCGACGAGGCGATCGAGCGCATCAAGGCTGGCGGCAAGGGCGGCCAGTTCGCCACCATCACCGCCGACGATGCCTATCGCGACAACATGACCGAGGCACTGCCGGTGCTGGAAAAACACGGCGCGCCGATCACCATCTATGTCGCGCCGGGGCTGATCGACGGCGCCGCCGATCTGTGGTGGGACGTGGTCGAGGATATCGTCAATGCGCGCGATCGGCTGACGCTGGCGACGCCGGATGGCCCGGTGACGATCGACTGTTCAACGCGAGGCAAGAAGCTGCAGGCCAACAACCGCCTGCATACCTGGCTGACGCTGGAGGTCCGCGAGGAGGACCTGCGCGCGGCGCTGCACGAATTCGCGCGCATGAACGGCATCAAGCTGGACGGCCAGCAACCGAGCACGCTCATGAATTGGGACGAGATCCGCACCATGGCCACTCATCCGCTGGTGACCATCGGCGCCCATACCATCAACCACGTCAATCTGAAGCGACTTTCGGAGGCCGATGCGCGCCGCGAGATCGGCGACGTCAGGCGGATCCTGCAGACGCGACTGGGCGAGGAGCCGCGCCATCTCGCTTATCCCTATGGCTATGCCAGCGCCGTCGGCTGCCGCGAGGTCGGCTTTGCCCGCGATGCCGGCTATGCCTCGGCGGTGACGACGCGCCATGGCGTGCTGCGTGCTGAGCATTCCGGCTTCCTGCTCGCGCTGCCGCGCATTTCGGTCAACGGCCGCTACCAGAGCCTCGCCCATATCCGCACCATGCTGTCGGGCGTGACGACGCCGCTGGCCAATGCGGGAAAGATGGTCGTCACCATCTGAGGCGACAGCGTGACCGGACGGTCCCGAACATCAGCACTTGTGGAAGTAGCGGTCAGCCCTTCGGCCGGGGCTCCAGGATCAGCCATTTGATGATGCCCATTGCCGGCAGCACCCAGAGCAGACCGCTGAACAGGAAGAACAGGAAATGCACGAGAGGGCCCGACTCCGACAGCTGGGCGACCGCCACGATCGACGCCACCATCGCATAGATGATGACCAGCGCCACCAGCAGGAAGGTTCCGATCAGCTTTTTCAGGCGAATGGGCATTTCGCGCTCTCTTTGACCGGTATCGATTAGGCCGAATGGGGGATGCGCGCAACCTTGCAGACGTGGCGCGACGGCGTGCCGCGCCGCCCTGTCTTGCCAGCAAGCATGCTATGGTTCACCAATCCGCGACTTCAACCGGGATGAGCCCATGGCTGCCATAACCGCCGCGGCACCTTACGCTGGCCGCGATCGCGACCTGCACAACCGGGCGCTTGTGCGCGGCTGGCTCTATGTCGTGCTTCTGGTGCTGGTCGCGCTGGTGCTGGTCGGCGGCGCCACCAGGCTTACCGAGTCCGGCCTGTCGATCACCGAATGGCAGCCGATCCACGGCGTCATCCCGCCGCTCAACGACGCCGAGTGGCAGGAAGAGTTCCTGCGCTACCAGCAGATCCCGCAGTACACCGAGCTCAACAAGGGCATGAGCATCGAGGCGTTCAAGTCGATCTTCTGGTGGGAATGGGTGCATCGCATCCTGGCGCGCAGTGTCGGTGTGGTCTTTGCCCTGCCGCTGCTGTTCTTCTGGGCGACGCGCCGCATCGAGAGCCGCCTGGGGCCAAAGCTGGTCGGCATTCTGCTGCTTGGCGGCCTGCAGGGTGCGATCGGCTGGTGGATGGTGGCGTCCGGTCTGGTCGACCGCGTCTCCGTCAGCCAGTACCGGCTGGCGACGCATCTAACGCTGGCAGCATTGATCTTCACGGCAACTATGGTGGTCGCGCGTGGGCTTGCTCCGCATTCCGAGCCGGCTGCCGACCGCTCGACACAGCGGCTGGCCGGTTTCATCGTGCTTCTGGCGCTGGTCCAGATCTATCTCGGCGGGCTGGTCGCCGGGCTTGACGCCGGGCTGAGCTACAACACATGGCCGCTGATGGATGGCAAGGTGATCCCCGGCGATCTCTTGCTGCTCGAGCCAGCCTGGCGCAATTTCTTCGAGAACCCGAAGACGGTGCAGTTCGTCCATCGGCTCGGCGCCTATACGGTCTTCGTGGTCGCGCTCTGGCACATGATCGCCACGCGCATCCGCCTGCGAGGTACGACGCATGCCCGCCGTGCGACGTTGCTGTTCCTGATTGTCCTGGTGCAGGCCTCGATCGGCATCGGTACGCTGCTGATGCAGGTGCCGCTGCACATGGCACTGACCCATCAGGGTTTTGCGCTTGTCCTGCTGGGTTTTGCCGCCGCGCATTGGCGCGGCACCAAGGGCGCGTATCCGCTACCCCACGAGGTAGCCGTCAGGACCTGACGCCAGTTATCCGGGCTCGAAGGTCACATCCAGAATTCGTTCGATGTGGTCTTCGTGTCGCCATCGAACTCAGCCTGCCGGGCGGCAGCGGTGGACGGGTGCGACTGCTCCTGCTGGGCGGCCTTGTCGGCGGCCTTGAGTGCGGCGAGCTTGGCCTTCAGCGCGGCGATCTCCTGCTGCAGCTTGGTGGCCTGAATCTGGTCCTCGACCGTCTTAGCCTCTTCTTCCTTGGCCTGGATCTGCTTTTCCAGCGCGGCCTCCTGCGAGGCATTGTTCGAGGAACTGGACGAAGAAATCTGCGTCGCCTGAGATGAGCCTGAAACCGCGCTGACCATGCCCCGAATCCCTTTGTGATTGCCGGATTCGTTTGTAGGCCACCATGGTGAACAGGCGGTTAGCGTGTTGTGGGACAGCCGCTCAGAAATTGCGCCGCACCGTCCGGATCGTCCTGGCGATCAACAGCTCTCGGTTCTCGTCGACCGCGTTGCCGTCCTCGTGGTGCCACGCCGCCGACAGGCAGCCATAGGCGATGGCGTGGTCGAGGATGGCGGGCGGGGTCTGGCCAAGCGTCCTTGCAAAGATTTCGGCCATATGCGCGATACGGTGCGGATCGAGGCAGAGATCGTCGCGCTCTAGTGGGTTGTAGAACATGTTCGCCGCATCGAAGCCGGGGTCGCCGAGCGCGCCCTTCGGGTCGAAGGCGAGCCAGCCGCGTGGCCCGAACATGATGTTGTCGTGGTGCAGGTCGCCATGCAGCGGCCTGATGTCATGCGGGTCGGCAAGCAGCCGCTCGGCGATGGCGGCCGCCTCGACATAGAGGCTCACGTCTCCCGCATCGCGATCGTGCCTGGCTTTTTTGAACAGACTGACGAACCGTTCCCTGAGCGGCTGAAGGTCCGGCGGGGCAGGGTGCTTTGACGGCGAGAACAGCCTTGCCATCACCTCGGCCGCGATCGCGGTGGCGGCGTTGTCGCCCTGCTTGTTCAGCACCTGCGACAGCAGGGTGTCGCCGGCATATTCGAGCAGCATGCGGTGACCGTCGCGGCCGAGCAGCCGGACTGCGCCTTCGCCGCGCCGCCAGGCCAGGAAATGCTCGCCGCGCAACTCGTCCTGGACATCGTCGAAGGGTTTCAGGTCCTTGACGATCGCAGGCTGGCCGTCCTCGCGCCAAACCTTCCAGATGCGGCTGGAAAAGGTTTCGGCAATGAGTTCAGGCGCGCTGACCTTCCAGCGCTGCGGGAACTCCGGCATCTACACTCAACGCGTGATGCCGAGCATCAGGTCCATGTTCTGCACGGCGGCACCCGAGGCGCCCTTGCCGAGATTGTCATAGACGGCGATGAGCAGCGCCTGGGCCCGGTTGTCATTGGCGAAGACATAGACCTTCATCCGGTTGGTGCCGTTGTAGACTTCCGGATCGATCTCCGGCAGGCGCTCCAGATGCGCGTAGGGCGCCACCTCGACCACGCCGCCCTCTATCGCCGCGTAATGGTCGGCGATCGCGGCGTGAAGTTCGGCACCGGTCGGCACGCGGTCGAGGCCGCCGAGTTGCAGCGGCACCACCGTGATCATGCCTTGCGCGAAATTGCCGACTGCCGGCTGCATGATCGGGTCATGCGACAGCTTCGCATAGGTCCTGAGCTCAGGCACGTGCTTATGCTGCAGGGTCAACCCATAGGGCAGGAATTCCGAGGCATCCTCGCCCTTGGCGACATAGTCCTCGATCATCGGCCGGCCGCCACCCGAATAGCCCGAAATGCCATTGACGGTGACCGGGAAATCCGGCGGCACCAGGCCAGCCGACACCAGTGGGCGCAGCGTCGCGATCGGCCCTTGCGGCCAGCAGCCGGGATTGGCGACGCGCTTCGCCGAAGCGATCTTCTTCGCCTGATCCTTGTCCATCTCGGCAAAGCCGTATTGCCAGCCCTCGGCGACGCGAAACGCGGTCGAGGCGTCGATCACCCTGGTGGTGTCGTTCTCGATCAGCGAAACGCTTTCCTTGGCGGCTGCGTCCGGCAGGCACAGGATCGCGACATCGGCGGCGTTGAGGAATTCGGCCCTGGCCGCCGTTTCCTTGCGGCGCTCGGTGGGGATCGAAATGATCTCGAGGTCGCCGCGCTCGGCAAGCAGCGCCCTGATCTGCAGACCAGTCGTGCCGTGCTCACCATCGATGAAGATTTTCGGTTTCATTGCCTGATCAAATTCCCTGATATTTCAAATGCCGTGACCGTGATTCGTTGCGCCATGATTGCCGTTGCTCAGCTCTTCCTGACGCGCCTTTCGTTCCGCCACCAGGCCGAGATAGTGCATGGCGACCATCGAACCGGCGATTGCCGTTATATCGGCGTGATCGTAGGCCGGCGCAACCTCGACGACGTCGGCGCCGACTATATCGATCTGGCCGAGCTGGCGCAGCGTCGACAGTATCTTCGCCGAGGAGGGACCGCCGGCGACCGGCGTGCCGGTACCGGGCGCGAAGGCCGGGTCGAGGCAGTCGATGTCGAAGGTGAGGTAGGTTTTCCTGCCGCCGGTGCGGTCGACGATGGCATAGGCGATGTCGGACGCCCGCATTTCCTCGATCTCGTGGCCGTACAGGATCTTGATGCCGAATGTATCCGGCGCATGCGTGCGGATGCCGATCTGGATCGAGCGGTCGGGGTCGATGATGCCTTCCTTCACTGCGCGGCCGACGAACGAACCGTGGTCGATGCGCTTGCCGTCATCAGGCCAGGTGTCCTGATGGGCGTCGAACTGCACCAGCGCCAGCGGTCCATGGATGGCGGCATGCGCCTTGAGCAATGGCCAGGTGACGAAATGGTCGCCGCCGAGCGACAACAGGAAGGCGCCTGATTTCAGGATCTTCGCCGCCTCGCGCTCGATCGTGCCGGGCGTCTTCTGGTGGTTGCCGCTGTCGAGCAGGCAATCGCCATAGTCGACGACCGCCAGATGCTCGAACAGGTCGCGCGAGAACGGATATTGCGGGTCGTTGTCGAGGATGGTCGATGCGCGGCGGATCGCCTGCGATCCGAATCGCGCACCGGGCCGGTTGGTGACGGCGGCGTCGAAGGGAATGCCCCACACCACAGCGTCCGCGCCCTTCACGTCCTTCGTGTATTTGCGTCGCATGAACGACAGCGCGCCGGCATAGGTCGGCTCGAAGGATGCGCCCGTCTTGGAGCGGGCGGTGAAGGCGTGGTCGATGTTCTGGTTCGCCATTACGGATCCTCGGTTTGTCGGGCTGCCACAACTACAGAACCGGCACGCAACATGCCAGTCACAGCTTGGGGAGACGGAATGGCGCTCGGTGAGTGCCATGGCAGCACAGGATTTGTATCATCATGACGCAGACCGCCTTTCTCAATCCAGTCCATGTTCCCGCGGCGACCCGGACCGGCACGAAAGCGGGCGAGCGCTTCCTGGTGCTCGATTCCTGGCGCGGCATCTGCGCGCTGCTGGTGGCGCTGTTCCACTTCCCGACCAGCTCGATGATTTCGCAAAGCGCCTTCGTCGGCGCTTCCTATCTGTTCGTCGATTTCTTCTTCGTGCTGTCGGGCTTCGTCATCGCCAGCTCCTACGCCGGCCGGCTGAACGAGCCGGACGAAGTCGCGCACTTTGCGCTGGTGCGTTTCGGCCGCATCTATCCGCTGCATCTTGTGATGCTCGCGGCCTTTGCCGCTTTCGAGATACTGCGGCTGCTGCTGCCGCAATTGCACGGCACGGGCGCCGCACCCTTCACCGGCGGCTTCGACGTCAAAAGCCTCGTGACGAATCTCTTTCTGCTGCAAGGCATGGGTCTCGATGATCATCTCAGTTGGAACGCGCCGAGCTGGAGCATCTCGGCCGAGTTCTTCGCCTATCTCATGTTTGCCGGCGTCGTCTTCGTCGCCGGGCAGCGGGCCTGGATCTGGTTCGTGGCCGCCGCGCTCACCGCACCTTTGTTCCTGCTTGCCTTCTCCAACAGGCATATGGACGTATCCTTCGACTTCGGCTTCATCCGCTGCCTTTACGGCTTTTCGCTTGGCGCGCTTCTGGCATGGTTTCAGCACGATTCCATTGCGGAGGCGCGACAGTCGCTGGCCGGCAGCCGTGCCCGGCTGGCGTGGACACTGGCCGAGATCATGATGATTGCGGCGATCGGCCTCTTCGTCTCGCTGGCGGGGACCAATGACGCCGGCATCGCGGCGCCCTTCGTCTTCGCGCTGGCGCTCTATCTCTTTGCCCATGAAGGTGGGCTGGTCAGCGCCTTGCTGCGCAGCCGGCCGATGCTGACGCTGGGTGCGCTCTCCTATTCCATCTACATGGTCCACATCTTCGTGCAGGCGCGCATGATCAATGTCGCCGCGCTGATCGAGCGCAAGCTCGGTCTTGGGCTGGTCGGTGATATCGCCGTACGCGGCGAGGCCGCGACCGGCTTCGGCGCCGCCTCGCCATGGCTCGGCTTTGCCGCGATCGTTGCCATGCTCATCGCCACAATCGTCGCCTCTTGGTTCACATGGCGTTTCGTCGAGATGCCGGCTTTGGCCTGGTTCCGTCGGCTCGCAAAGCGCATCTGACGCCCTGCCGCCACCGATCTGCTAGCCGGCTTCGTTCACCGGCCTGTCACGCGCATCGCCTATCCGGGGTCCGATCCGGAACGGAGCGATTCTCGATGCAGGCTATTTGCCGAAGCCTTCTTCTGCTTAGCGCGGCGCTTGCGGTCTCGATCGGCCACGCCTCGGCCGGCGAAACCCGCGCCAGGCAGATCCTTGACCGCTTCGAGCACGCCAACCAGTGGCGCGACCATGTGATGGTGGCCGCGCACCGCGCCGGCAGCATGCAGGCCGGCAAGACGCTTTACGCGGAAAATTCGATCGCCGCCGTGGAAGGCTCGATCGCCATGGGCGCCGAAATCGTCGAGGTCGACATCAGGCGTTCGAAGGACGGCGAATTCGTCGTCATGCATGACAGCTGGCTCGACCGCACGACGAATTGCAAGGGTGAGGTGGTCAAGAACACGCTGGCGGAACTCAGGAAATGCCGGCTGGTCGTTGAAGGCACCGGCGCCGTATCCGGCGAAACGGTCTCGACGCTGCGCGAAACGCTGATGACGACCAAGGACCGGATCCTGATCAACCTCGACAACAAGCTCGATGTCCAGGCTCTGCCGGGCATGATCGCGGTCGCGCGCGATCTCGGCATGGCCGATCAGGTGATCGTCAAGGAGAACCTTTGGAACCAGCAACGGATAGACAGCGTCAAGGCGGCCCTGGCTCAGACCGGCGGCGGCTTCCAGTTCATGCCGATCATCGCCGACGACGCCGTGCATGACGCAGCCTTCGCCGAACAGGTCGGCAAGGCCTTTTCGCCTGGTGCGATCGAGCTGATCAACTGGCGGGCAGGGGCCGAGACGCTGACCAAGACCGGCGGTCCGTTGTTCAGCACCCGCATGCGCGCCGTGTCGGTGCGGGGTGGCTGGCACATCTGGGCCAACACCTACGCCATCGTCAACAAGCCTGGCGGTTTTCTCTCCGGCGGCCGTGGCGACGAGTTGGCGGTGCAGGCCAGCCTGCCAGCTGAGACCTATGGCTTCTGGGCCGAGCGCGGCGCCACTATCATCCAGACCGACGAGCCCAAGGCGGCGATCGGCTGGCTGGCGGCCAATGGTTTTCGTGTGCCATATGCCGATGACGCGAAGCCGGCTGAGCCCGCCAACACGGCGAGCATCAACTAGATCTGACGCCGATGCCATCATCCCACCGGGAGGTCGCACCGCAGGCGCGGGTGGGGTGACAGCCCAGCCCGCAAAGATTGCTTTCAGGCGGCCATCGCCACGCCGTCCAATTCTCTCAGCGCATCCTCCGGCAGTGCGAGTTCGGCTGCTGCGAGGTTCTCATGCAGGTGCGCGACGGACGACGTGCCGGGGATCAGCAGGATGTTGGGTGCTCGACGCAGCAGCCAGGCGAGCGCGACCTGCATCGGCGTGACACCGAGGCGCGCCGCGACGCCCGACAAGGTCGACGACTGCAGTGGACTGAAGCCACCGAGCGGGAAGAACGGCACATAGGCGATGCCCTCGCGGGCGAGGTCGTCGATCAGGGCGTCGTCACCTCGATGCGCCAGATTGTACTGGTTCTGCACGCAGACGATCTCGGCGATCCGGCGTCCTTCCGCGATCTGCGCCGACGTCACGTTGCTCAGTCCAATGTGCCTCACTAGGCCTTGCCGCTGAAGCTCGGCCAAGACCGTAAGCGGCGCCTCGATCGGGCCTTCGGCGGGACCATGCGTATCGAACATGACCCTGAGGTTGACCACGTCGAGCTTGTCGAGCCCGAGATTGCGCAGATTGTCGTGCACCGCCTGGGTCAGCGCCTCCGGCGAGAACGCCGGCAGCCATGAGCCGTCCGTGCCGCGGCGGGCGCCGATCTTGGTGACGATGACGAGATCGTCGGAGTAGGGTGACAGCGCTTCGTGGATCAGCTGGTTGGTCACATGCGGGCCGTAAAAGTCGCTGGTGTCGATGTGGTTGACGCCGGATGCGACGGCCTCGCGTAGCACGGCCAGCGCCCCGTCGCGATCCATGGGCGGGCCGAAGACGCCGGGGCCGGCGAGTTGCATGGCGCCATACCCAAGCCGTTTTACGGAGTGGTCGCCGAGAGCAAATCTATCGGATTGGTCAATGCGGGACATGATCTATCTCCTTTCAAGCAAAGCAGAGATAGGCGTTGGTCCGTGCCACGATAATCCGGTACGATCCGCACGACTTGTGCGGGAATACGAACAATGAATGTCGAACTGGGTGATCTCAATGCCTTCCTGGCAGTGGCGCGTGCCGGTGGTTTTCGCGAAGGTGCGCGTGCCAGCGGCGGCAGCGCATCGGGCCTGAGCGAGGCGGTCCGCCGCCTGGAGGCGCAACTCGGCGTCAGATTGTTCAATCGCACGACGCGCAGCGTCGCCTTGACCGACGCCGGTGCCGGCTTGCTGGCGCGGCTCGGCCCAGCCCTGAACGAGGTCGAGGCGGCACTCGATGTGGTGAACGGATTTCGCGACCAGCCGGCCGGCACGTTGCGCCTCAACGTACCGGTCAGCGCTGCGCGCCTGGTGCTGCCCGCAATCGTCCCGCAATTTCTCGCCGCCTATCCCGGCATCCGGCTGGAGGTGATCGCCGAAGAGGGCTTTGTCGACGTACTGGCCGCTGGCTGCGACGCCGGCATCCGCTATGACGAGCGGCTGGAGCAGGACATGATCGCGGTGGCGATCGGACCGCGCGTGCAGCGCTTCGCTGCAGCCGCCAGCCCTGCCTATCTCGACCGCCATGGGAGACCGGAACATCCAGGCGACCTGCTCGGTCATGCCTGCCTGCGCGGTCGTTTCGCCAGCGGCGCGATGCCGCCGTGGGAGTTCGAGCGCGACGGCGAGGTGGTGCGGGTCGATCCAACCGGGCCGCTTCTCGTGACCCTGGGCGGGGCGGCCGATCTCGCCGTCGATGCCGCCATCGCCGGCACCGGCATTGTCTGCCTCTTCGAGGACTGGCTTCGCCCTTACTTCGAGAGCGGCGCGCTCGAACCTGTGCTCGAGCCATGGTGGCAGAGCTTCTCGGGACCGTTCCTCTACTATCCCGGCCGGCGCCTTGTGCCGGCGCCGCTGCGGGCGTTCATAGACTTCGTCAAGGATGGCGGGGCCTGAGATCTGCCGTTACACCAAAAGAAAAGGCCGCCCGCAGGCGGCCTTTGGATCGTCCAAACTTCGTAGCGCTTAGCGCTTCGAGAACTGGAAGGAGCGGCGGGCCTTCGCCTTGCCGTACTTCTTGCGCTCGACGACGCGGCTGTCGCGGGTCAGGAAGCCGCCCTTCTTGAGCACGGAGCGAAGCGTCGGCTCGTAGTAGGTCAGCGCCTTGGAGATGCCGTGGCGCACGGCGCCCGCCTGGCCGGACAGGCCGCCGCCGACAACGGTGGCGACGATGTCGTACTGGCCGGCGCGGTTGGCCGCGATGATCGGCTGGTTGAGGATCATCTGCAAGACGGGACGCGCGAAATAGGTCGCGAATTCCTTGTCGTTGACGACGATCTTGCCGGAACCCGGCTTCACCCAGACACGCGCAATGGCGTTCTTGCGCTTGCCGGTGGCATAGGCGCGGCCCGACTTGTCGAGCTTCTGGACATGGACGGGTGCGGCCGGCTGCGTATTCGTGTTGCCGGTAGCAGTTCCGAGTTCTGCGAGCGAGGAAAGCTCAGCCATCTTACGAAGCCTTCTTGTTCTTGGCGTTCAGCGCGCCGACGTCGAGTGTGACGGGCTGCTGGGCGACATGCGGATGTTCCGTGCCTGCATAGACGCGGAGATTCTTCATCTGGCGACGGCCGAGCGGACCACGCGGGATCATGCGTTCGACGGCCTTTTCGACGACACGCTCGGGGAAACGGCCCTCGAGCAACTGGCGCGCGGTGCGCTCCTTGATGCCGCCGGGGTGACCGGTGTGCCAGTAATAGACCTTGTCGGTGAACTTCTTGCCGGTGAACACCACCTTGTCGGCGTTGATGACAATGACGTTGTCGCCGTCGTCGACATGCGGGGTGAAGGTGGGCTTGTGCTTGCCGCGCAGATGGTTGGCGATGACAGTGGCGAGGCGGCCGACGACGAGACCTTCGGCGTCGATCAGCACCCACTTCTTCACCACATCCGCAGGTTTCTGCGAAAAGGTTGGCATGGATTTATCGCTTTCGGTTTGACCTTCCCCATTCACGAACGACGAGGAAAGGCGTTTCTTGTTGCTTGGATTGGTGACAGGCACTTGCCCGCCGCCAATAACAAAACGGCGGCCTTTGCGGGCCGCTGCTTCGTGTGGGCTTATAGGGGAGGGCGTTGTACGCGTCAAGGCGCAGGAAAAGCATATCGACGCGTAAAATGTAGCAAAAACAATAGCTTGGTAAAAAGGTATTATTTTACCACATCAAAAATAGTCGCGCGACTGCGCAAGTCCTGGAAGGTCAATGCTTGGCCTCGATTTCCTTGCGGGCTGCGCTGGAGAGGAATGCTGATCGCGTTATGCCGCGTTCGCGCGCTGCTGCGTCGATCGCCCGCAGCACACCGCGCTCGAAGGTCACGTTGGCCCTGACGACGGCACTGTCATTGTCGATGAGCGGTACCGAGACCAGATAGCCGCCTTCTGCGAGAGCACTGCGGGTGTCTGGAAGCGCAAGGATTGCTTCGTGGCTCGACGGTTCGGGAACGGGCATATCTTCCGCCCACAATTGCAGGGCTTCAACCGCATTCGGCACGATATCCTCTGCCTCGTCCGCAGCAGAAAAGCAGCCGGGAATGTCAGGAAAGCGGATGCCGAAGGCGCTGCCGGGGTCTTTATCGACCAATGCGAAGTAGTTTTTCATAAAGGGGGTCTCCCAAGCGCTTCAGATCGTTCTTATCCAGCCTGCCTGCCTGGCAATTGCGCGAGCGGTGCCGGTTGGCAGATCCTTTTCCGGATGAGGGACAATCAGCACGATCGCGCCCTTGCGAAATTTGAGGTGCGAGCCGCGCACCGAAATCAGCTCGAAACCTTCATCCTTGAGGCGCTTCACGATTTTGCGGCTGTCACGTTCCAGTGCAAAGGTCACTTATGCGCATATATATACACATCAAATGAAAAAATTCAATTGTCAGGAGGATATTCGCTTCGGCGGGATCGAATAGGTACCCGTGGCGTGCGCGACCGTGTGCCCGTCCGGTCCCGCGACGATATCGATGTCGAACACCATCAGGCTCTTGCCAAGCTTGAGGATGCGGCAGTGGCCGTCGATCGGCCCGGCTTCGGCCTTGCGGACAAAATTGATGTTGAGGTTGGTGGTCACCGACAGCGCGTCCGGCCCGGCATGCGAGAGCACGCAGACATAGCCGCCAATGTCGGCCAGCGTGAACAGCGACGGGCCAGACACGGTGCCGCCGGGGCGCAGATGCCGCGCGTCCGCATTGAGCCGCACGGTGCAGCCGCCGGGAAACACCTCGAGCGCCTGATAGAAACTGAACTCTTCGTTGAGTTGCGGGTAGACGGTTCCCATCAGCGCATTGACTTCCGCCGCCGTCAGCACCGGTTTGAGATTGTCTTGGGCGGGCATCGGCGGTTTCCTATATGGAGCCGGTATGGGCTCAAGGCGTGCGGCTGGGCCAATTGTCGGGTTCGAGAAAACACGTCTCGTGGCTTTTCTTCAATCGGCAGCATGCTAGTTCTTTTGTTCCATGGCTCGCGCATCCACCGAGCGGGCAGACAGAGAGGTTGGACCCATGGCCGAAATCGTTGCCATCAAGCCGGTCGTCGCCGAAGGTCCGGTCGTCTCACACCTGGACAAGGGCGTGTTGCGGCTGACGCTCGTCAACCCACCGGCCAATGCCTTGTCGCTTGCTGTGATGGCGGCTTTGACGGCGGAGTTCGACCGCGCGAAAGCGGACAAATCCGTCCGAGTCATTGTCCTCGCGGCCGCCGGAAAAGTGTTTTGCGCCGGACACGACCTCAAGGAACTGTCCTTGCATCGCGCCGACGCCGACAAGGGCAAGGCGTTCTTCGCGCAGACTTTCGCCGCCTGCGCGGCGTTGATGCAGACGATCGTGCGTCACCCCAGGCCTGTCATCGCCGAGGTCGACGGCCTGGCCACGGCGGCCGGGCTGCAACTCGTGGCAAGCTGCGACCTCGCCATCGCCTCGCATGATGCGACCTTCTGCACCCCAGGCGTCAATATCGGCCTGTTCTGCTCGACGCCGATGGTGGCGCTGTCGCGCAACGTCTCGCGCAAGCACGCCATGGAGATGCTTCTGACCGGCGAAACCATCGACGCGGCGACGGCCAAGCATTTCGGCCTCGTCAACCGCATCGTGCCGCGCCAATACCTGAATCAGATTGTCACCAAATACGCGCAAACCATTGCTTCCAAATCATCTTTGGTGATCAAGACCGGCAAGGAAGCCTTTTACGCACAGGCCGAGATGGGCCTCTCCGACGCCTATGCCTATACCGGCCGCGTCATGGTGGAAAACATGCTGGCGCGCGACGCCGAGGAAGGCATCGGCGCCTTCATCGGCAAGCGCAAGCCGGAATGGACGGAGGAATGACACCGAAGTGGCGCGAGGTTGGCGTGAGCGATTTTCTCGACATCCTTCTCACGAAGTTGCTTGCATGGGCAGAAAAGCGGAAATATCAGAACTTTTTGGTTTCCATACGGATGGTTCTATGGGCGTTAAGTACTGCTTTCGTATCTTACTTGGTGTATAAACGTATTTATATGTAAATATTGAAGACAACAAGTGGCGTGTATACAGAAATGGAACCTCGCATATCGATCATCACCATCGCGACAGACGATCTCGAGCGCGCCGCGCGCTTTTACGAGGCGATGGGGCTGAAACGCCATGCCGGGATCACCGAGGGCGTCGCCTTCTTCCAGATGGGTGGCGCCATTCTCGGCCTGTTCCCGCGCGCCAGCGCCGAGGAAGATTCGGGCGTCAGCTTCTCGAAGGCGCCGTCGGCGGTCTACCTCGCCTACAACACCCGCTCCGACGCTGAGGTCGACGAGGTGCTTGCCTTGGCCGAGAAGGCCGGCGGCCGTATCGTCAAACCAGCTAGCCGCGCCTTCTGGGGCGGCTGGTACGGCTATTTCGCTGATGCCGACGGGCATGTCTGGGAAGTGGCGCACAATCCGGCCTTTCCGATCGCGGAAGACGGGTCGATCTCCCTGCCGGCCTGACCGCTTCCGCATGGCGCCTCGCAAACAACTGACGCGGCTGAAGGCGCCCTACCTCAAGCGCATCCTGCTCGAGCCGGCGCGGGTCGCGGACTGGGAAAAATACCCCTGGAATCTGCCGATCTTCCGCGGCCAGGAATTCCAACTCGAATTCACCACGCCGATCACCATCATCGTCGGCGAGAACGGTACCGGCAAATCGACGCTGCTCGAGGCGATCGGTGCGCTCGCCGGTTACGACGAGGCCGGCGGCGGCAAGGGCTATAGGCCGGTCGATCATACCGCCGCCATCGACAAGAGCGGCGCAGCCTTGGCCGATACGCTGCGTGGCCACTGGCTGCCCAAGGTCACCGCCGGCTGGTTTTTTCGCGCCGAATCCTTCTACTCGGTGGCCCGCTATCTCGATCAGGCGGCGCTGGATTCTGGTGGGGCGCCACCGGATTTCCTGTCGTGGTCGCATGGCGAGGGTTTTATCCGCTTCTTCGAGGAGCGCTGCCGCAGGCAAGGCATCTACATCCTCGACGAGCCCGAAAGCGCCTTGTCGCCGACGCGCCAGATCGAACTGCTCAGGCTGCTCAGGCGGATGGACCAGTCGAGCACGGCACAGGTGATCATGGCGACGCATTCGCCGCTGCTGATGGCCTGCCCCGGCGCGCGTCTCTTCCGCATAAGCCGCTTTGGGCTCGATCCGGTCGATTTTCAGGATACCGACCATTTCCGCATGATGCGCGACTTCTGTATCGACCCGAAGGCGTTTATGGACGAAGCGCTCAGAGAGGATGACGAGTGACCTTCGGCGATGATGATCTCAACTGGCGGGTTGAGCAGGCTTGCCGCGAAGGCTGGCCGGCTGCCGTTGAGGTGGTCACCGACGGCTGGCTTCTCAGGCGGTCGGGCGGCAGGATCCGGCGCACCAATTCGGCCAATCCCTTGCGTGGCAGGCGCGGCGCGCCTGACGCCGTGATTGATGCCGCCGAGGCCCTTTACGCCGGCCACGGCCAGACACCTATGTTCCGAGTGCCGGACATCGCTGCCGAACTGGAGGCTGCGCTCGACGGTCGCGGATACCAGTCGGAAGGTGGGACGATCCATCTCTATGCGGGGATCGACGATTTGGCCGAGGTGCGCGACGAAGCGGTCACGATTTCAACGCTGCCGGGCGAAGACTGGCTCGCGGCACGGTTCCGCCTAGGCGCCTATGACGGGGCCGAGCGCCGCATCTTTCGCCACATGACCGGGCTGATTGCCGGCGATAAAGCGTTCGTGTCGTGCGCGCGCGACAATGAAATTGCCGCCCTGGCCTATGGCGTCATCCGCGACAGCCTGCTTGTCGTCGAAGCGGTCGAGACCGACGGCAGGTTCAGACAGCAAGGATTGGGGCGCAAGACGGTGGGCAGCCTAATCTGTTGGGCGCGACGCTCGGGCGCCGCGGCCGGCTGCCTGCAGGTGGTTGCCGACAACACGCCGGCTCGCGCGCTCTATGCCTCGCTTGGATTCAGCCGCGAACTCTATCGATATCACTACCGCAGGAAGGCGATTGCCGCATGAACCACGACAGCTACGACAATGCCTATATCGGCGGCATCCTCAATTCGGTGAAGACCATCGCCATGGTCGGCGCGTCCGCCAACGACGTGCGACCAAGCTTTTTCGTGCTGAAATATTTGCTGGCCAAGGGGTTCTCGGTGTTCCCGATCAATCCGGGACATGCCGGCAAGGAGATCCTCGGCCGGGCCGTCTATGCCAGGCTCGCCGATCTCCCTGAACCCATCGACATGGTCGACATCTTTCGCGGCTCGGCGGCCGTGCCTGGCGTCATCGAGGAGATTTTGCGGCTCGACCCCTTACCGAAAGTCGTCTGGATGCAGCTTGGCGTGCGCAATGACGAGGCCGGCGCGCGCGCCGAGGCCGCCGGCATGAAAGTGGTGATGAACCGTTGCCCCAAGATCGAATATGGCAAGCTGTCCGGCGAGATCGGCTGGACCGGCGTCAACTCGGGCGTGCTGTCGTCGAAGAAACCGATCATGCGCCAGGGATTCCAGAGTTTCGGCGTGCGCCAGAAGTAGGCGCAAAATTATTCCGCAGTCTGGTGCATTTTCTCGCTCACCGGCCGCGGATCGTTCGCCGAAAGGCATTTTCTTCTTTGCATTCGCACGCGCGCTTCGCCAAGAATGCCCGGCGATTTTGAGAGATTTTAAAGGGAGGTTTTCGATGACCCGTGCGCCCGGTTTCAACACGCTCGCCGTCCATGCAGGCGCCAAGCCCGATCCGGCGACGGGGGCACGGGCGACCCCGATCTACCAGACCACCTCCTATGTCTTCGACGATGCCGATCATGCCGCCTCGCTTTTCGGGCTGAAGGCGTTCGGCAACATCTACACCCGCATCATGAACCCGACGCAGGCGGTGCTCGAGGAACGTGTCGCCGCGCTCGAGGGCGGCACCGCGGCACTTGCGGTCGCATCGGGTCATGCCGCGCAGATCCTGGTGTTCCACAATCTTATGCAGCCCGGCGACAATTTCGTCGCTGCGACAAGGCTTTACGGTGGCTCGATCAACCAGTTCGGTCACGCTTTCAAGAATTACGGCTGGCAGGTGCGCTGGGCCGATACCGACGACGTCTCGACCTTCGAGAGCCAGATCGACGACAGAACCAAGGCGATCTTCATCGAGAGCCTGGCCAATCCGGGCGGCGTCTTCGTCGACATCGAGAAGATCGGCGACATCGCCCGCAAGCACGGCCTGCCGCTGATCGTCGACAACACTTTAGCCTCGCCCTATCTGGTGCGGCCGATCGAACATGGCGCCGACATCGTCGTGCATTCGCTGACCAAGTTCATTGGCGGCCACGGCAATTCGATCGGCGGCGCCATTGTCGACGGCGGCACCTTCGACTGGTCGAAGTCGGGAAAGTATCCGATGCTGTCGGAGCCGCGCCCCGAATATGGCGGCATCGTCCTGCACGAGACTTTCGGCAATTTCGCCTTCGCCATCGCCGCGCGCGTGCTCGGCCTGCGCGATATCGGCCCGGCGATCTCGCCCTTCAACGCCTTCCTGATCCTGACCGGACTGGAAACCTTGCCGTTGCGCATGCAGCGCCACTGCGACAACGCGGTGACCGTCGCCGGCTGGCTGTCCAACCACCCCAAGGTCGCCTGGGTGAACTATCCCGGCCTGCCCAGCGACAAGAACAACGCGCTGCAGAAGAAGTACTCGCCGCTCGGCGCCGGCGCGGTGTTCACCTTCGGCCTCAAGGGCGGCTATGCGGCGGGTGTCAAGTTCGTCGAGGCGCTCGAACTGTTCTCGCACCTTGCCAATGTCGGTGACACCAAGTCGCTGGTCATTCATCCGGCCTCGACCACGCATCGCCAGCTTTCCGACGAGCAGAAGGTCAAGGCTGGCGCAGGGCCCGACACGGTCAGGCTTTCCATCGGCATCGAGGATGTCAACGACATCGTCGCCGACCTGGAACAGGCGCTGGAGAAGGTCTGATTGTCATGACAGCGCCCAACTTCTTGTCCGTCGGTAGCGACGGCGTCGAGCCGGAAGCCGGCGCGCCGGCGCCGGATCGCCTGATCTCGGGCGATCCAAAATTCCGCACCTGGAATGTCGAGGAACGGGATAGCGGCCTCTATGCCGGCATCTGGGAATCGACCCCGGGCAAATGGCGCATCGTCTATGACGAGTGGGAGTTCTGCCACGTCCTGTCGGGCGTCTCGGTTATCTCCGAGGATGGTGGCGAGGCGCGTACCGTCAGGGCCGGCGACAGTTTCGTGCTCAGGCCCGGCTTCAAGGGCAGCTGGGAAGTGCTCGAAACCACCCGCAAGGAGTATGTGATCAAGCTCTGACGGTCGGCCGGATCACAACAGGCGATCGATGTCGGCGTCGGAAAATCCGTACTCGCGCATCATCTCGCGGTGCCATGAATTGCCCAGCAGATCGCCCAGGCATGAATCGATGCGCTGGCGCAGCGCCGCATTGCCCTTAGCCAGCGCGAAAGCGCCAGCGGCCGGCTGTTTTTCCGCTGCCGGAACGTCGATGACCGCGAGAGGTGCGTCGGGGTGCCTGCCCAGATAGCCGCGATGCGCCATGGCGACGCTGGCATAGGCATGCACCACACCGGCCGCAACGGCATCGGCCGCTTCGGACTGCGTGGCGAAGATACTGATACGCTCGGGCGGAACACCGTTTTGCAGGGCCGTTTGATGCTGGACCTGGCCTGAGATGACGCCGATCAGGGCCGAATGGTCCTTGGCGACGGCCCGATAACCGTCGAATGCGCGCGGATTGCCCTTCGCGACGAGCAATCCGTCCTGCAAGACCCAGATCGGCCGGGTGAAGTCGACGAGCGTCTGGCGCTCGTCCGAAATGAACAGACCCGTGGTCATTTCCCACCGGCCTGAGGCAAGTCCCGGAAGCAATTCGGCGAATTCGGTCTCGACGGGCGAAAAGGTCTCCAACTCCAACAGCTGGCAAACCCTCTCGGCCAGCATGGCGTCGCAGCCGCGCAAAACCCCGGACGCGTCCGTGAAGCAGAAGGGCGGTTCCTGCAGGAACGCGAATCTCATTGTCTCAATCATTGGTCCAGTCGCTGGTTAGAAAGCCACTGCGAGCCTTTCCAGCCCATGGAAATGAAAGGTGTCGCGGAAGCGCGGCTCTTCCGCAAGGTGGAGTTGCGGCTGTCGCTCGAACAAGGTCTTCAGCGACACCTGCAATTCCAGCCTCGCCAGCGGCGCACCGATGCAGAAATGAATGCCGGCGCCGAACGACACGTTCTTCTGGTCCCCGCGTTCGGGCCGGAAAGCAGCAGGTTCGGTAAAGGCCAGGGGATCGCGATTGGCCATGCCGAGCAGCAGCGCGATCTTGTCGCCTGGCTTGAATACGATCCCGGGCCCTGCCTCGATCTCCTCATAGGCATAGCGCAGGAACATATGCAGCGGCGCGTCGAAGCGCAGGCATTCCTCGACCGCCGCGGCAGTTGCTTCCGGCGAGGTGAAGAAGCGGCTGGGGTCGCCGCCCTGCGCCAGGATCGAACGCACGGCATTGCCGGTCTGGTGCACGGTCGCCTCGTGGCCGGCATTGAGCAGCAGGATGGCCGAGGACACCAGTTCGTCCTCCGAAAGTGTCTGGCCGTCCTCCTGCGCCGCGATCAGCAGCGACAGTAGGTCATCGCCCGGCTGCTTGCGCCGCTCGGCGACATAGCCGCGCAGGAAGTCGGAAAAGTCGCGGGCGGCGCGATTGGCAGTGTCCTCGGTCTGGCGCGTGCGGCCATGCATGTACATGGCAACCATCTGGTGCGACCAATCGAGCAACTGCGGCCCCATCGCGACCGGCACCCCGAGCATTTCGGCAATGATGGTGATCGGCAAGGGCGAGGCGAAGGACGGCAGCAGGTCGACCCCATCAGGCTCGAACCGGTTGATCAGCTCGTTGGCTAAAGCCTCGACACGCGGCCTGAGCCGCTCGACCTGGCGCGAGACGAAGGCGCGGTTGACCAGCGTCCGCAGCCTGGTGTGGACCGGCGGCTCAAGCTCCAGCATCGAATTGGCCTCGATGCCGTCGAAGGCGCTGAGATGCGAGCGGTCCTGGCCGACACCGCGGCTGTCGGGAATGCCGGCCGGGTTCTGGCGGCCGAAGCGGCGGTCACGCAGCAGCCGGTTGACGTCGTCGAAGCCGCCAAAGCACCAGAAGCCGTAATCCTCCCAGAAGAAGGCACTCGATGCGCCATGCAGGAAGGCATAGGCCTCGTAAGGGTTCTGGAAGAAAGCCGCCTCATGCGGATCGAGCCGCAGGCGGCGGCTGGCTGGATCAAACACGAGATAGGAAGGCATCAATTCGGTCATGCCAGATGATTAGCGCGCTTTGCCTGCCCGCTGCCAGACCGTATGTTGGCGCCCGGCAATCCAATGTATTGAGCCAGAAGAAGCGGCTGCGGAAGGATGGTTTCGATGAACGTGATTGTGGTTGGCGCGGGCATTGCCGGGCTTTCGACGGCATGGTCGCTGGTCAAGGCCGGCCACAGCGTCTCGATCGTCGAGCAGGGGCCGATTCCCAATCCGCTCGCTGCATCCGGCGATCATCACCGCGTCATCCGTCGCGCCTACCGTGCCGGAACCGGCTATGGCCAATTGATCACCGAAGCCTATGAAGCCTGGGACGAGATGTGGGCCGATCTCGGCGAGAACCATCTCGATCCCAGAGGCTTCCTTTGCATTTCGCGCGAGCCGGGCGACGAGGCCGAGGAATATCGCGAGGGTCTCGAGGAGGGGAACTATCCGTTCGACCTGCTGGAGCCTGCCGCTGCCGTCGAGCGCTGGCCGTTCCTCGAGCCCAATTCGTTCCGCTACGCCTATTTTTCGACGGAGGGCGGCGCCCTGCATTGCCGCAAGATTGCCTCGGGCCTCGCCGCATGGCTGCGCGAGAACGGCACCAATGTCTATGAACACAGCAAGGTAACGGAACTCGACGCCGAGGCCGGCCGCATCGTGCTGGCCTCAGGCGAGACCATGCAGGCCGACCGCATCGTCGTCACGGCCGGTGCCTGGGTGCTGAAACTGTTTCCGGAACTCGGCGGCGACTTGAAGACCTATCGCACCGCGCTCGCCTATGTCGAACCGCCGGCGGATCTGAAGGCTGCCTGGGAGGCTGCTCCAGTCGTCCTCGACGTCGGCGGCACCACCGACGGCTACGTGATCCCGCCCTCCGGCGGCGCCGGCATGAAATTCGGCTCGGGGCTGCACCGAGTGCCGAGCAGCGACGCCGACTGGAACCGCCAGCCTGTGCCGGGCGAGGGGGAGGTGATCCGCAACCTGTTCTCGCCGCCCATCGCCCGGATCGAGGAGTACCGCGTGACCGAGGTCGTCACATGCGCCTACACCTTCACCGCCGACGAGAAGTTCTTGGCGCATGAGAAAGGCAAGTGTCTGATTGTCTCGGCCTGCTCCGGGCATGGCTACAAATTCGGCGCCGCGGTCGGTCGGCGCGTGGCGGCGGCAGTCGGCGACGGCGATGTCGCCGGCCTGAAGAAATGGCTGCGGGCAGAGGTGGCCTAATCCTGGCAGTGCCGCGCAATATGCACGCGCCGCCATTTGGTGGAGCCTTCTTGCACCAGCACTCGGCGCGCTACCCTCTGGTATGCAGGCGCAATCTCGGTGATGCGGCGTCGTTCCGGCCGAACCAGTACTTCTCTGGCGACGCTTTCATACTCGGCCGGAAGGACCACGCGCCGCGTGCGCTCGGGCTCGACGACCACCGTTTCGGCAACGCGCGCATATCGCGCCTTGCGCCAGACCTTGCACAGCACCTTGCGGCCGTGGATGACGCGCCACTCCCAGGCATAGCCGCCATCGTTGACCTTGACTGTGTGGTAGATGGTGCGCGTGATGGCCGGCACGACCTCATAGGTGACGCGGGGCGGCGCGATCTGCTCCACGCTCTCGCGCGTGCCGTAGATCGGCGGATCGTAGTCGACCAACTGCCCTCCAGGGCTAACCATCACGTCCTCATAGACGGTGTCGTAGAGGGCCGGCCTGTGCTCTGGTTCGTAACATTCAAGTGCGCGGCCGCCGGCGGCGGTTTCGGACGCAGTGGCAAGCATTGCGAGGCCGGCAACGGCGAGCGATGCAGGACTTTTCTGGATCATGACACTCCCCCTTCGCGAACTCGTGGTACAGTTCAACGCAGAAGTGTAGCGGAAGGCGCATCGCGGGAAAGTGATTTTGCCGCGTTTCCTTAAGCGACGCGGTTAAGGAATTGCTACCGGGCGCCGGCCTCAATTCCTTGCGCTCAACGCTTGATTCGACTTAACCAGATGGCTAGGAGGGGCGGCCTTGCGCTAGGGTGAGCCGGCATCCTATTTACAACGTAACTGTCAAGAACCGATTCTGCCCGACTTGCTCATCTCCCGGCGCCGGAATCCCATCTCCAAAAAGGGATAGTCATGAAGAACCCCGTCGAAACCTACATGAACCTCGTTCCGATGGTGGTCGAACAGACCAACCGCGGCGAGCGGGCCTACGACATTTTCTCGCGCCTGCTGAAAGAGCGCATCATCTTCATCACCGGTCCGGTCGAGGACGGCATGGCGACGCTGGTTTGTGCACAGCTTTTGTTCCTAGAGGCCGAGAACCCGAAGAAGGAAATCAACCTCTACATTAATTCGCCTGGCGGCGTCGTCACCTCGGGTATGGCGATCTACGACACCATGCAGTTCATCAAGCCGGCGGTGTCGACGCTGTGCATCGGCCAGGCCGCCTCGATGGGCTCGCTGCTGCTCTGTGCCGGCCAAAAGGACATGCGCTTTGCCACGCCGAACGCCCGCATCATGGTTCACCAGCCTTCCGGCGGCTTCCAGGGCCAGGCGTCCGACATCGAGCGCCACGCCCAGGACATCATCAAGTTGAAGCGCCGTCTCAACGAGGTCTATGTCAAGCACACCGGCAAGAGCTACGACGAGATCGAAAAGACGCTCGACCGCGACCATTTCATGACCGCCGACGAGGCCAAGGATTTCGGTCTCATCGACAAGGTCATTTCGTCGCGCGAACCGGTCGAAGGCGTTGCCGCATAAGCCGCAATGGCAGCTGGATGGCGGGGATAACGCGCTTTTGGCGCGGTTTGCGGCATTTCGGCCACAATTGGCTGTTCCCTCGACGGATTGCCTACGTTAAGGCTATGTTGATTTTCGACGGCTTAGCTTTGCGTGGGGTTTGTGCGAATCATTGCGACGTTTTCTGATTTGTGTTTCGTTCGGAAAACGTTGTGCGAGCTAGGACACTGGCGGCGGCGAATTCCCGCGATAGATTGAATATGCGCCCTTTCAGCCAGACCATCGGCGGGCGGCCATGAAAGGACTGGAAAATGAGCAAGGTCGGCAGCAACGGCGGCGATTCCAAGAACACGCTCTATTGCTCGTTTTGCGGCAAAAGCCAGCACGAAGTGCGCAAGCTGATCGCCGGTCCGACGGTCTTCATCTGCGACGAGTGCGTCGAGCTCTGCATGGACATCATCCGCGAGGAGAACAAGACCTCGATGGTGAAGTCGCGCGAAGGCGTGCCGACACCGCAGGAGATCCTCAAGGTCCTCGACGACTATGTCATCGGCCAGCCCTACGCCAAGCGCGTGCTGTCGGTGGCCGTCCACAACCACTACAAGCGCCTCGCGCATGCCGGCAAGAACAACGATGTCGAGCTGGCCAAGTCCAACATCCTGCTGATCGGCCCGACCGGTTGCGGCAAGACGCTGCTGGCGCAGACGCTGGCCCGCATCATCGACGTTCCCTTCACCATGGCCGACGCCACGACGCTGACCGAGGCCGGCTATGTCGGTGAGGACGTCGAAAACATCATCCTGAAGCTGCTGCAGTCGGCCGACTACAATGTCGAGCGCGCCCAGCGCGGCATCGTCTACATCGACGAGATCGACAAGATTTCGCGCAAGTCCGACAACCCCTCGATCACCCGCGACGTGTCGGGCGAGGGCGTGCAGCAGGCGCTGCTGAAGATTATGGAAGGCACCGTCGCCTCCGTGCCGCCGCAGGGCGGCAGGAAGCATCCGCAGCAGGAGTTCTTGCAGGTCGACACCGCCAACATCCTGTTCATCTGCGGCGGCGCCTTCGCCGGCCTGGACAAGATCATCTCGGATCGCGGCAGAAAAACCTCGATCGGCTTCGGCGCCATCGTCGCGTCGCCCGAGGATCGCCGCACCGGCGACGTTTTCCGCCTGGTCGAACCCGAGGATCTGCTGAAGTTCGGCCTCATTCCCGAGTTTGTCGGCCGTCTGCCAGTCCTGGCGACGCTGGAAGACCTCGACGAGCCGGCGCTGATCCAGATCCTGACCGAGCCGAAGAACGCGCTGGTCAAGCAGTATCAGCGCCTGTTCGAGATGGAGAATGTCGACCTGACCTTCCACGAGAACGCGCTGTCGGCGATCGCCAAGCGCGCCATCGAGCGCAAGACCGGCGCGCGTGGCCTGCGCTCGATCATGGAAGCGATCCTGCTCGACACCATGTTCGAACTGCCGGCGCTGGAAGGCGTGCGCGAAGTGGTTATTTCGGAAGAGGTGGTGTCCGGCAACGCCCGGCCGCTCTACATCTATTCCGAGCAGAAGGAAAAGAAGGGCAACGTCAGCGCCTGACGTGAGCCTTGGGCAGGATTTTGAAACGGCGCCCGCGAGGCGCCGTTTTGCTGTGGCGGCCGTTTCATGCTGCGCAACGACGGATCGGATGGACCAGCCGGTGTTAACCCTTGATCTTTGTCCTTCGGGCATCCAACTAACAGCAGAAGGCCGCGGTGCCGAATTCTGTGCTGTAAAACTCCCGTCACAAACGGTGGTAGGCGGAACGACCGCCGGTCGCTAATATGAGATTCGCGGTTGGCCGTTTGGTGGCCGCGACATGAAAGGTTGGACAATGGCCAAATTATCAAAGGCTCCCAGCGACGGCGTCTTCGCAGTCCTCCCACTGCGCGACATCGTGGTGTTCCCGCACATGATCGTTCCGCTCTTCGTCGGGCGCGAAAAGTCGATCAAGGCGCTGGAAGAGGTGATGGGTCAGGAAAAACAGATCCTGCTCGCGACCCAGATGAATGCCGCAGACGACGACCCCGAACCCGATGCCATCTTCGACATCGGCACGCTCGCCAACGTGCTGCAATTGCTGAAGCTTCCCGACGGCACCGTCAAGGTGCTGGTCGAGGGCGCCTCGCGCGCGAAAATCGTGTCGTTCACCGACCGTCCCGACTTCCATGAGGCCCGCGCTTCGGCGCTGGTCGAGCCGGAAGAAGAAGAGGTCGAGATCGAGGCGCTGGCCCGCTCGGTCGTCACCGACTTCGAGAATTACGTCAAGCTGAACAAGAAGATCTCGCCCGAAGTGGTTGGTGCCGCGAGCCAGATCGACGATTATTCCAAGCTCGCCGACACCGTCGCCTCGCATCTCGCCATCAAGATCCCCGAGAAGCAGGAGATGCTGGCCACGCTTTCCATCAAGGAGCGGCTGGAAAAGGCGATGGGCTTCATGGAAGCCGAGATCTCCGTCCTGCAGGTGGAGAAGCGCATCCGCTCGCGCGTCAAGCGCCAGATGGAGAAGACACAGCGCGAGTACTACCTCAACGAGCAGATGAAGGCGATCCAGAAGGAGCTCGGCGAGGGCGAGGACGGCCGCGACGAGGCCGCCGAGATCGAGGCGCGCATCAAGAAGACCAAGCTCTCCAAGGAGGCCCGCGAGAAGGCGGAAGCCGAGTTGAAGAAGCTGAGGACGATGTCGCCGATGTCGGCTGAATCGACCGTCGTGCGCAACTATCTCGATTGGATCCTGTCGATCCCGTGGGGCAAGAACTCCAAGGTCAGGCATGACCTGGCTTTCGCGCAGAACGTGCTCGACACCGACCATTTCGGCCTCGACAAGGTCAAGGACCGCATCGTCGAATACCTCGCCGTGCAGAGCCGCCAGAAGAAACTGAAGGGACCGATCCTGTGCCTCGTTGGTCCTCCCGGCGTCGGCAAGACCTCGCTCGGCAAGTCGATCGCCAAGGCGACCGGCCGCGAGTTCATCCGCATGGCGCTGGGTGGCGTGCGCGACGAGGCCGAGATCCGTGGCCACCGGCGCACCTATATCGGCTCGATGCCCGGCAAGGTCATCCAGTCGATGAAGAAGGCGAAGAAGTCCAATCCGCTCTTCCTGCTCGATGAAATCGACAAGATGGGCCAGGATTTCCGTGGCGATCCGTCGTCGGCCTTGCTCGAAGTGCTCGATCCCGAGCAGAACTCGACGTTCATGGACCATTACCTCGAGGTCGAGTACGACCTGTCGAGCGTGATGTTCGTGACGACGGCGAACACGCTGAACATCCCTGCGCCCCTGATGGACCGCATGGAGATCATCCGTATCGCCGGCTACACCGAGGACGAGAAGATCGAGATCGCCAAGCGGCACCTGATGCCGAAGGTGATCCGCGATCACGCGCTGCAGCCGAAGGAGTTCTCCGTCAGCGAGGACGCGATCCGCGGCATCATCCAGACCTACACCCGCGAAGCGGGCGTCAGGAGCCTGGAGCGCGAGCTGATGAAGCTCGGGCGCAAGGCGGTGACCGAGATCCTGAAGACGAAGAAGAAGACGGTGAAGATCACGGCGGATAATCTCGCCGACTATCTCGGTGTTCCGCGCTTCCGCTTCGGCCAGGTCGAGGCCGACGATCAGGTCGGTGTCGTCACCGGGCTTGCCTGGACGGAAGTCGGCGGCGAACTGCTGACGGTCGAAGGCGTGATGATGCCCGGCAAGGGCCGCATGACGGTGACCGGCAACTTGCGCGACGTGATGAAGGAATCGATCTCGGCGGCGGCCTCCTATGTCCGCTCGCGGGCCATCGATTTCGGCATCGAGCCGCCGCTGTTCGACAAGCGCGACATCCACGTCCACGTGCCGGAGGGGGCAACCCCGAAGGACGGGCCGTCGGCCGGCGTAGCGATGGCGACCGCGATCATCTCCGTCCTGACCGGCATTCCGATCAAGGCCGATGTCGCGATGACCGGCGAGATCACGCTGCGCGGCAGAGTACTGCCGATCGGTGGTCTGAAGGAGAAGCTGCTGGCCGCTCTTCGCGGCGGCATCAAGAAGGTGCTGATCCCGGAAGACAACGCCAAGGACCTGGCAGAGATCCCCGACAATGTGAAGAACGGCATGGAAATCATTCCGGTCGCACGCGTCGGCGAGGTGCTACGTCATGCGCTGGTGCGCATGCCGGAGCCGATCGAGTGGGTCGAACCGGTCAACCCGCCGGCCGCAGCCGACCCGACGGACGACGCCGGAAAGTCGCTTGCACATTAGTTTTAGCTAAAGTTGCAACGCACAAAACGAAAGCCGGGCCTTGCGCCCGGCTTTTTCATGTGAAAAACCGCGGAATTCCGGGCTTTTTTCGACCTCTTGCTGCTTTTTCGACTTGGTTGCAGGAACGCTTCTTTCTAAAGTCCCTTTCCTGCCGGATGAGTCGAGTGTTCTTCCGGTTTTCTCATGGAAGGAAATTTTGATGAACAAGAACGAACTGGTGTCCGCTGTCGCCGACGCTGCGAGCATTTCGAAGGGTGACGCACAGTCTGCCGTCGATGCGGTGTTTTCCGTGATCACTGGCGAACTGAAGAAGGGCGGCGATGTCCGGCTTGTCGGCTTCGGAAATTTCACCGTGTCAAAGCGCGCTGCATCGACCGGCCGCAACCCGCAGACCGGCGCGGAAGTGAAGATTCCGGCACGCACCGTGCCGAAGTTTTCGGCCGGCAAGGGCCTCAAGGACGCGGTCAACTAAGACCTTTTTCTTTTAAGATCAGAAAAGCCGGGCTTGCCCGGCTTTTCTTTTGCCTTCTGATAGAGGCCGCCTCTGCCGAGAAGGAAAGCCGCCCTATACCGTCGGCGCATCCGCGCGCATCAGCCCTTCCTGCTTGAGGTCGTCCCACAGCGCTGCCGGCAGCCTGGCGTCGAACAGCGAGCGGTTGCTTTCGACCTCGCTCGGCCGCTGGCCGCCGGGGATCACGGACACCACCGAGGGATGCAGCAGCGGAAACTGCAGCGCCGCCTCGATCAGGCGCACGCCGTGGCGTGTGCAAACGGCTTCGATGCGGGCGACGCGGTCCAGGATGTCCTGCGGCGCCTCGGAGTAGTTGTAATAGGCGCCGGGCGTCGGTCCCGTCGCCAAGATGCCGGAATTGTAGGGGCCGCCGAGAACGATGCCGATCCCGCGTTCCTGGCAGAGCGGCAGGAAGGAGGCCAGCGCCTCCTGTTCCAGCAGCGTATAGCGCCCGGCCAGGAGGAAGAGGTCGAAGTCGCCGCGCTCGGCCAGCGTCTGGCAGACCTGCCATTCGTTGATGCCGCCGCCGAACGCCTTGATCACGCCCTGGTCGCGCAGGGAAAGAAGTCCGTAATAGCCGGAGCGCATGAACTCCTCGATGCGCTGGTCCGCGGCTGCTTTGCTGCCATGGGTGAAGATGTCGACATCGTGCACGAAGAGGATGTCGATGCGGTCGACGCCGAGGCGCTCCAGCGAGGCCTCGAAGGAGCGCATGACTCCGTCATAGCTGTAGTCGTAGACTTCTCGGCGCGAAGGCGTGTCGAAGAACTTGCCGATGCCGGTGCGCTGGTCGGGCGGACAGGCGCGCATGATGCGCCCGACCTTGCTCGACAGCACGTAGTCGTCGCGCTTCTTGCCGCGCAGGAACGGATTGAGCCGCGTTTCCGATAGGCCGAGCCCGTAGAGCGGGGCGGTGTCGAAGTAGCGGCAGCCGGTCCGCCATGCCGCTTCCAGCGTGGCGTTGGCATCCTCGTCGGAGACGGCGCGGTAGAGGTTGCCGAGCGGCGCCGTGCCGAAGCCGAGCTCGGTGAAGTCTATGCCGCCATTACCGATGCGGTCGAAATGCCGTGTCTTCATGTCCTGCCATTTTCCCGGGATTGATTTGTCTGACATGACACTATCATGCTGGTGGCACAGCAAAAGCACAGAGCGCCGTTGGACACGAATTTTCGCGGTGATAGCATGAACAAAAACAAGCTGTTCGGGAGAAACGTGAAGAACGGATCGCGATCGTTTTTCTGGTCCCGCAAGCGGGTGTAACGCGTATGACCGGCATCGGAACGACCCTGTTCGACACCGCACTGGGTGAACTCAGCAAGGTGCTTGCGCGGGTCGACGAGAGCCAGATCGATGCCGCTTGCGCCATGCTGGCCGGCGCCGGAAAAATCGCTGTCTATGGCTGTGGCCGCGAAGCGCTGGAGGTCAAGGGTTTCGCCATGCGGCTCCACCATCTCGGCTTGCCGGTGTCGGTGGTCGGCGACATGACCACGCCGCCGCTGGGTGAGGGCGATGTCTTCCTGGTCAGTTCCGGTCCGGGCGAGACGACGACCGTGCTGACCCTGATGCAGGTTGCCCGTGATGCGGGCTCGAAGGTGTTGCTGCTCACCGCTGAGGCAGCAAGCAGCGCCGCCAGGCGCGCGGACTTCACCTTGCTCATTCCGGCGCAGACCATGGCCAGTGACCAGGGCACGGCAAAGACCTCGGTGCTTCCTATGGGCTCGCTGTTCGAAGGTGCGCTGTTCCTGCTCTTCGAGGTGATGGTGCTGAAGCTCAAGGACCTCACCGGCGCGACGCCAGAGGCGATGCGCGCTCGCCACACCAATTTGGAGTAGGGGCATGCGCTATGAGTTGATGCTGCCGCACCAGATCCGCAGTGCGATTGCGGGGAACTGGCCGGTCGTGCTGCCGCTCGGCGTGCTCGAATACCACGGCGAGCACATGGCCGTCGGCATGGACACGCTGGCCGTCGTCAAGACGCTGGAGCTGTTCGAGAAGGAAGCCGACCTCGTCATCCTGCCGCCTTTCTATTATGGCGCGGCGAGTTATGCCGTGGCGCCGCCGGAAGGCAGCGGCTCGGTGCAGGTCGGCGGCAACGCGCTGGCGCCGTTCGCTGAGGAATTGTTCTACAGCCTGCTGCGCATCGGCTTTCGCAACGTCCACGCCATCATCCATCACCAGACCGAGAATTTCGCCGCCGGCATGCCGACCGATCTCGCCTTCAAGACCGCCGGCAGGCAGGCAATCTTCCGCTTCCTCGAAAAGCAGCGCGGTGAGGGCTGGTGGGGGTCCGAGGCGATGGCTGACTACTATGCCGGGCAAGGCGCCAATTTCTTCAACTGGGTGCAGGTGCATCCGCTGATGCCGGCGACCATGAATGGCAAATACCCGTTCGACCATGCCGGCATCGGTGAGACCTCGCTGATGTTGGCGCTCTGCCCCGAAGCGGTCGACGCCGCCCGTTTCGCCGACAACACGGGCTGGTACACGGCGAGCGCCCCAGACGCCTCGGCGGAGATGGGGCAGGAGGGCGTCGCCATGATCCTCCATCATTTGCGGGCCATCTTGTCGACCTGACGTCAGTTGAGGCGTCCATGAACCGGCGGCACATTTGACAAGGCCATTGCTACGTCTTTTTCACCTTCGGCCGCCATGGTTAGGTGGGAGGCCTCGAATGGACGAGATAGGCAGCGATGGCCGGTTGCGGCACGACATCCCGATGCACGTCGCCAAGCGCCTGCTTCTCGGTCTTGCCGGTCTCTTCTGTATCGCCGTTCCGACATGGGAACTCTACCGCGGCGTCTGGCCGCCGAACGTCGTCAGCCCGTTCTTCCTGCTCATCATTCTTGGCGCCTATGCCGTCGGCATCCCAATTGCACTCGCGGCAGTTTTCAGCCCGGCAGTGCGCTGGATCGTCAGGCGCAGTCGCATCGACATAGTGACGCGCAACCCGATCTTTCTGCGCCGGTATCATTTCAGTCCGGATGACGTTGCCGATTTCAGCCTGCGAATGATCGAGTGGGACAGCGGAGATCCTACCTTCAGGGTTGTCCTGACGACGGTGAAAGGGGAGCGATTTGAGACCCGCGACTTCGGCACCGCAGCAACTGCCGAGATCTTTCGCGACCGGATAAGATCCGTATTCCTCGGGTGACCAGGCAATCAGCCAGTCGCCTACTTCACCGCCCCGGCCGTCATACCCATGATCAGGTAGCGTTCCAGCGCGATGCCGATGACGGCAAGCGGTGCTATGGCCGCGGTGGCGAGTGCCGCCATCGACCACCAGTTGATGCCTTGCGATCCGGTCTGGCTGGCCACCATCACGGGAATGGTCTTGGCGTCGGTCGAGGTCAGGAGGGCGGCGAAGAAATACTCGTTCCAGCACAGCACCATAGCCAGGATGAAGGCGGCGACCATACCAGGCAGCGCGATCGGCATAACGATGCGGAAGAAGGCGCCCCAGATCGTCAGGCCGTCGACGAGTGCGGCTTCCTCCAGCTCGACCGGGATCGAGTTGAACTGGTCGCGCATGATCCAGATGACGATCGGCAGCACCATCAGCGTGTAGAGCAGGATAAGACCGATGCGCGTGTCGAGCAGGCCGACTTCCCGGTAGAGCACGAGGAAGGGCAGGGCTAGAACGACCGGCGGCAGGATCAACTGCGACAGGAAGAAGAAGGAGATGTCCTCGTTCTTGAACCAGGCGAAGTGATAGCGGTAGCGGGTGAGCCCATAGGCAGCGAGGCTGCCGATGACGATGGCAAGGCTCGACGCGCCGACCGAGGTGATGACCGAATTCATGAAGCGCTTGAGGAACTCGTCGCGCACCGTCGAGGTCCGGAAGATCGAGTCCGGCGACAGGCCGAGCGAGCGCCAGCCCTTCCAGTCCGGCTGGAAGTCGACGAACGGGATGAGATGGCCCTGGGTGACGTCGACTGCGGTCTTGAACGAGGTGGTTATCGTCCAATAGATCGGGAACAGGCAGATGAAGGCCCAGAAGGCCAGCGCGCCATAGATGAAGACGCGGTTGGCGACAAAGCTCGCCGGCGAGCGGATTTCGGAAGCGGTATAGTCGGTTGTCTGTACGCTCATGTTTCCCGCCGACCCTAATTGACGTTGCGTACAAAGCGGTTGGCGAATTTCAACAGCCACGTCACGAACACGACGATGATGACGAGGTAGGCCATCGCCAGCATGGTGCCGTAACCGACATTCGAACGGTCGCGGTACTCGCGATAGATGAAGCTCGACACTGAATCGGTGGCCCCGCCTGGACCGCCCGAGGTCACGGTGATGATGATGTCGGCCAGTTTCAGCTTGAAGATGATGCGCAGGATCACCGCCGTTACCGACACCGGCAGCATCAGTGGGAAGGTGACCTGCCAGAAAGTCTGCCAGGGCGTGGCGCCGTCGACGCGCGCCGCCTCCAGCACCTCGCGCGACATCGCCTGGAGGCCGGCGAGCAGCATGATCATCATGAACGGGATGAAGGTCCAAGCATCCAGTACCATGATCGAGATGCGGGCGGTGATCGGATCCGAGAAGAAGGCAGGGTTTTCCCAGCCGAGATAGCGTGCCAGCGTCGCGGCTGGCCCGAACCTGTATTCCATTATCGATTTGCCCACCATCCACGACACCGCGACCGGCGACAGCATCAAGGGCATCAGGAAGACGACGCGGAAGAATTTGCGTGCCCGGATCTGCGCGTTTAGGAGCAGGGCGAGGCCGAAGGCGATGGCATATTCGACCAGCACGGCGAGCACATAGAGCACCATATTGAACAGCGCGTTGCGGTAGTACGGGTCGGCCAGCATCTGCCAGAAATTGTCGAGCCCATTGAATTTCCGGCCGGTGATGGAACTGAGGTTCCAGTCGGTCAGCGCGATGTAGAAGCCGAACAGCGTTGGAAAGATCACCATGGCGATGGTGAACAAGAGCGCCGGCAGCAGAAACAGCGCGCGCTGGCCGTCTTCGCCGCGCGTCAGCACCTGGCCGATGCCGATTGCCACGCCCCAAAGCATGTAGGCATAGACGACCGGCCGCCAGGTCTCGAAGCCAATGGTGTCGACTTCCGTCTTGTACAGGATCTGGACTGCGATGATTGCCAAGAGACCGAGCGTCGCAACGGCCATTAATGCCCGGCCGAGCCGCTTGCGGCCCGGTGCTATCAGATCAGATGGAACGGCGTTTGCCGGCCATGCATTGGTGGGCAAGGTCTGGTCAGCCACGCGTCTCGTCCATTGATAGGCCCTACGACCGACCTAGCCGGTCAGGTCCGGTGGCTTTGCACCGCCGGACCTTTGTTCACAATCCAATCAACCTACACGCCAAGCGAGGCCTTGTAGAGCTTGATCTGGTTCTCGCGGCCGAGTTGATCGGTAAGCTTCTCCCAGGCGGCGGCGATGGCGTCGGCGCCTTCCTGCGCCTTCATCTTGCCGGCAAAGGTGTTGGCCAAAATGTCCTCGGCAGCGCTGTAGTACTGGAAGATGCCGGGGATGCGCGGCTCGATCGCCGCATTTGGATGGTTGTAGCTGTCGGCCTCCGACTTGAGATACGAGGTGATGAACGCCTCGTCGTAGCCGGCCGCCACCCATTCCGGAATGTTGAAATGGCTGTTGCGGTAGGGCTGGAAGCCCGACGGATACGCCGCGCACCAGAGCGACAGGTCCTTGCCGCCGAGATGGGCTGCCGCCGACCAGGCGGCCTTCTTCTTCTTTTCGTCGCTGTCGACGCGGGCCATGACATAGACGCCCCAGCCGAGATAGGCGCAGTTCGGCGAAAAGTTCGGACCGCTCGCAAGCGTGTCCCATTTGCCGGTCTTGGAATTGTAGACATCGTCCGAGCCGGGCAGGATCGAGAAGCCGACCGTATCGCCGATGACCGAGGAATCGTTGGTCTTGGCGTTGGAGCCGATGTCGCCCCACCACGGGATCATCGAGCCGGTACCGGCGAGGAACTGGCTGAAGCCAGTGGTGTTGGGATCGGCATTGATCTGGTCGGCCGGTTCGAAAGGCAGCGCGTCGATCACATCCTGGATGGCGCGCACCCAGGCCGGATTGTTGATGCGCGGCTTCATCGTGTCGGCGTCGAACAGCCAGGCCTTGTCATCCGGATGCTTGGCATAGGCGGTGGCCCGGCTGCCAAGGAAGTAGAAGCCGAAACCGCCCCAGGCCTTGGGCGCGTCGAGATAACCGTAGACGTCCTGGCCGTTGAACTTCTGGCCCTTGAGGAATTTGGTCACGGCCTGCACCTGCTGCCAGGTGGTCGGCACGCCCCACGGCGTTGCATTGCCGGCGGCTTTCCAGGCGTCGGCGAGACCCTTGTCGGAGAAGACATCGGTGCGATAGTTGAAGTTGTGCGCGTCGCCGTCCACGGTCACGCGATACTGCTTGCCGTCCCATGTGCCGACAGGCGGCTTCAGATAGTTGACCAGGTCGTCCATTTCGATCTGCTTCTTGACCCAGTCCGGCATCTCGGAGGCCAGGCCCTTGCCGCAAACGTCGCCTTCGAAGGGCGCACCCATTTCGATGACGTCGAAGTCGACGGTGCCTGTGGCGATCGACTGTTGCAGACGGGCGCCGTAGTCAGCCTGTGCCAGGTCGATCCAGGTGAACTTGGCCCCGGTATAGTCTTCCCACGCCTTCAGGAAGCCGCGGTACAGCACATTGTGCAGGTTCTGGTTATTGAGGCCCATGAAGGTGAGTTCGACACCGGCGAACTCTCCTTGCTTGACACTGGCCTTGGTGGCGCCAAGGCACATCTCGCCGACCTTCTGGAAGTCGGCGTCCGTCGGTTGACCCTTGCCGACGCCGGGAACCTGCAGGATCTGCGCGCGCAGATCATCGGCCGCGAAGGCCGGACGCGTCAATGCGCCGAGACCCACGCCCGATGCCGCTGACAGCGCAGCCATGCCGGCCGCTCCCTTCAGCACATCGCGGCGACTGGCGCCCGCACGCATAAGTTGGTTGAAAAGGCTGACTCTCATCTCGTTCCTCCCAGAAGATCAATGGTGACAGTTTCGGATAGTGGAGCGCTAACGGTGTTCCCCAACGACGCGACTCCCGGAAAATTATGGCCCCAGCTTCCTCCCGTGACGCGTCAACTTCCGGTGTCCGGACAAGCGTGCCGACGCGCGCAGAAGAGGACCAAGAACCCTGACATCTTCACTATTCGCACAACCGAATGCCGTGTCAACGACAATAGGTTTTTTATCTATAAGAGACCGACTTGCCCTTGCCGGCAGCGTTGGTTAGCTTCACGGCAAACGAAGGACCCGCAGGTCCAAAACCCTAGGGGAAATGATGGCTCAAGTCGCGATCAGCAATGTGGCCAAGGCGTTTGGAACCGTCAAGGTCCTGCACGACGTCAGCGTCGATATCGCCGACGGCCAGTTCGTTGTGCTGGTCGGTCCGTCGGGTTGCGGCAAGTCCACCCTGCTCAGGATGGTGGCAGGATTGGAGACCGTTTCCGGCGGCACGATCGCCATCGGCGAGCGTGTCGTCAACAATCTGCCGCCGGCCAAGCGCGACATCGCCATGGTGTTCCAGAACTACGCGCTCTATCCGCACAAGACGGTCGAGCAGAACATGGCGTTCGCGCTGAAGCTGCGCAAGACCGACCCGGCCGTGGTCGCCGAGCGGGTCAAGCGAGCGGCCGACATCCTCGACCTCGCGCCCTATCTCAAGCGCTACCCGCGCCAGCTTTCGGGCGGCCAGCGCCAGCGCGTCGCCATGGGCCGGGCCATCGTGCGCAACCCACAGGTGTTCCTGTTCGACGAGCCGCTCAGCAACCTCGACGCCAAGCTGCGCGTCCAGATGCGCACCGAGATCAAGGAACTGCACCAGCGGCTGAAGACCACCACCATCTACGTCACGCACGACCAGATCGAAGCCATGACCATGGCCGACAAGATTGTGGTGATGCGCGACGGCCGCATCGAGCAGATCGGCGCGCCGCTGGAGCTGTTTGACCGGCCGGCCAACCTCTTCGTCGCCGGCTTCATCGGCTCGCCCTCGATGAACCTTCTCAAGGGCATAGTGAAGAAGGGCGACAAGCTGGTCGTCGACATTTCGGGCACGCCGTTCCCGATCGCCGCGAACAGCGCAGCGCAGGACGGCCAGGCCGTCGTCTACGGCGTGCGGCCCGAACATCTGGAAATCCATCCTGACGGCGTCGCCGCGAAGATTTCCGTGGTCGAGCCGACCGGTTCCGAAACGCTGGTGTTCCTGCGCTTCGGCGAGGGCGAGATGGTGGCGCTGTTTCGCGAGCGCCATGACTTCAAGCCGGGCGACACGCTGCACCTCAAGCCGCGGCTCGACCAGGTCCACCTCTTCGACGCAGAGACCGGCAAGCGGCTCTGATTTCCAACCAAATTTTCCACGAGGAATACAATGCTCAAAGGGATCAATCCGCTGCTCAATGCCGATGTGCTCCAGGCGCTGCGGGCGATGGGTCACGGCGACGACCTGATCGTCTGCGACACCAATTTTCCGGCCGATTCCGTGGCCCGCCAGACAGCACTGGGCCATCTGCTGCGCATCGATGCTTCGGCCGCCGACGTGGCCAAAGCGGTGCTGTCGGTCTATCCGTTGGACACCTTCGTCGATGACGCGGCCGCCCGCATGGAGATCGTCGGCAAGCCCGACGAAATCCCGCTTGTGCAAAAGGAAGTCCAGAAAGAAATCGACGCTGCCGAGGGCAAGGCATGGCCGATGATCTCGGTCGAGCGCTACGCCTTCTACGAACGCGCCAAGAAAGCCTATTGCGTCATCCAGACCGGCGAGCGCCGCTTCTATGGCTGCTTTGCCTTCCGCAAGGGCGTCGTGCCGCCGGATGCGGAGTAGCATCATGGCGGCCGGCAAGCCTGTCGTCATCCTCGGCGTCTTCGTCGCCGACACCGCCTATCGCGCCGATCGCCAGCCGCGCATGGGCGAGACGATCCTCGGCAACTCGTTCAAGCTCGGCCCCGGCGGCAAGGGGTCGAACCAGGCGGTCGCGGCCGGCAAGCTGGGCGCCGACATCACCTTCCTGACGCGCCTCGGCGTCGATGCCTTCGCCGACATGGCAAAGCACACCTGGCAAGAGGCCGGTGTGAAGGCTGCAGTGATCGACACGCCAGACAGCTACACCGGTGCGGCCTATATCTTCGTCGAGGAAACGACCGGCAACAACGCCATCATCGTCAGCCCAGGTGCTGCGATGTTGATCTCGCCTGCCGATATCGAGGCCAATGCCGGCCTGATCCGTTCGGCCGGTGTCTTCGTCACCCAACTTGAGCAGCCGATCGAGGCGGCGCTGAGCGCACTCGAGATCGCGCGCGGGGCAGGGGTGACGACGATCCTCAACCCGGCGCCGGCGGCAAGCCTGCCTGATCGCATCTACACGCTCTGCGACTATTTCACGCCCAACGAGACCGAAGCCGAGGAACTGACCGGCATCAAGGTCGCGTCGGTCGACGATGCCCGCCGCGCCGCCGAAAGCCTGCTGAAAAAGGGCGTCGGCTCGGTGATCATCACGCTTGGCGAAAAGGGTGCACTGCTGCACACGGCAAGCGGCTCCGACCATGTTGGCGCGATCAATGCCGGCCCGGTGGTTGAAACCACAGGTGCCGGCGATGCCTTCAATGGCGGCCTCGCCGCCGCACTGGCGAGGGGCGTCGAGCCGCTGCAGGCGGTGCGCTTCGCCTGCGCCGTCGCCGGCATCTCCGTCACCAGGCCAGGCACTGCGCCGTCGATGCCCACGGCGCAGGAGGTCGAGGCGCTGCTGGCGAGGGGTTGAGCTCGACAGCGTCCTTCAGCCTTACCACTCCGGATTGTCGTCGAGCCAATATGCATCGCGGCAGCCGAGTTGGCGTGGCATGCCAAGCCGCCGTTTGGCATCAAATGCCATCTCCGAAAGAGAGAACCGTGCGTTGTTGTCTGTCACATCGGGCACGATGGTGTACCCGTCCGCGACCAACTGTAGCCGCATCTCCTCTAAGTGCCTTTTGAAACCATTCTCGATCCGGCTTTGCTTGTAGCGTCGTCCATGCACGCATTCCTGGCTCAGAATGCCGGAATACATCTCTGCGCTGATCATTCTAAGTGCGTCTTCGGAGATCTGCTTGCTGGTGTCCTTGGACCAGCATCGGCCTGCCGACGCTACCAGCATCGCGGCCAACAAGCTTGCCAGAAACCTTGCCACCTCGGTCCCTTCCGACCAGGGTGGCATATTAGCCACAGGTAATGTTAATCGGCAATCCGGTCTTGCGCCATTGCCATAGGTGTCCCGTAATGGGCCACTGGGTTTGGCGCCGTAATTGCATTGTCAGCAATGCCGGGGTCATTCATCAGCCCGGCAATCGGGGGGCAATTTGGGGGCCCCGCCGCTCCGCTGGCGGAGCGGCGGGTCTTTAGTGGCTGAAAAGCGCTGAACCGCCAAAAAATGGGTGCTGGGCAATATGTATTTTCCGCAGTTTCTGGTGGGAATGTTCGCGACGTCGTTCATAGTGGCGATCTGGGCAGAGATGGAAACTGGCTCCGTCTGGAAAGCGCTCGGTTGGGCTGTTCTTGCTCTGATCATCCTTCAGGTCGGATATATCGGTCTGGTCCTGGGGCTGATCTATAGTCGGGGGTCGAAGGCCGCCGAGGCAGACCTGGCATCGGCAAATTCCATGCCCGCGCTCCGTGGGGAGTTGGGAAAATTTCTGCAGCGATGGAATCGAGCGCGTCCGCGGTAATTGGTTCGAAAAGCGCGCCTAGCAGCGACCCGATGCCGAGGCAGGCCGCCATCAGGACACGTGACAGTGCCCAGAGCAGTTTTCCTTCTTCCTCGGAGGACCCGAACCGCTCGAATGGGCTATGGCCTTCGAGTTCAGGCTTGTGCCGAGCAGGAGGGTTATGGCCGGCGGCGTCACGGCAGCGAAACGCAAGGGCCCCGTTATGCGCCAGCTGCTGGATTGGTGCAGGGCGGCGATTTCCGCCTCGCAGGCATGCAGCCTTTGCTCGATCTCGTCCTTCGCTCTTCTCGCGTCGGAAACGGCCCCCTGCAGGTCGGCATTGCTTTGGCGGGCCAGATCGAGTTCTGACGTGGCTCGTGCAAGCGCGGGCCGCGTCGCCTGGACGTCCTCCCAGGCAAGCCGCGCGAACGGCAAGGCGCGCCGCTCGCTCCAGGCGGCAAGGTCGGCGCACTGCGGCACAGAATGCCGTGCCTGCGAACGAGTAGTGGCTCGGATGGTTGAGTGAGTAGTGGCTCGGATGGTTGAGTTCACGCTTCGGATGCCGCTGCTTGGCTTAGGACCAGTGAACCGCCTATGTCGGCATCCCGTACATCAAGGCAATGTAGGCCACTGGTGCAAGGATCAGGCAGATCGCCATTCCGATAAGCACGGCAATGGCCAGGCGCTCTGTTCGCCTGACAATCTCAGCGACATCGTCGTCGTCACTCGACGGGATGAGATCGAGGACCGAAAAATCTTCTGGCGAACGAGTATGGTTGTCGTTTGCGGGTCGGCTTGCGGCGTCATGCACGTTCTGTCTGCTCTGGATAAGGGTCACGGTTCGCTCGCTATCGAAAACACCACGCGACTTGTCGCCGTCGGGGTCGCAAGATTGGGTGCACGCACATGTCGGGCGAAATGGCGGGCACCGGTTGACCGCCGACTAAATGGAAGGACTAGGCTCGGCGGTCGCGCACCTAACAGCCCGGCGAGGCTAAGGTTTCCGCGGTCGGACCACTGCGCGTCAGGATCAGACCTCAGTCCCATTCATGCCTGCAGCGCCCAACGGGGAATGGCCGACGCAACTGCCGGAGAGACAGCCTAAGCCACGTCGGCCAATGCGGCGGATTTTGGGTTTACCGCCCCGCCAAACGTAGTGCGCCCTAAAAGGTTGGTAACGCAGCGCTCGCCGATTGGTAAAAAGCGTACAGTTGAATCCAATTGAAGCGACACATGATCCTAAAATGCCTTGGAGGTTCAACATGCGCGACCACGAACGATCGAGCGCGCCCTGGCCGCGGCTGGTTCTATGCCCGCGGGATTACCAGGCGGCCGCAGGCCTTCAGCGCGCTCTCACGCGGCGCGCGCAGGCCGGCCCAGGGCCGCGCATATAGTGGAGCTCTGGCCGGTAGCGCGGTGCAACGAATTCGCGAAAGGCTGATGCCAACTGAGTGATCAAAGCCAACCACTCTGTGACACAATCTCTGCAAGACGCCGTTGCAGGAGGCTGTTCATTTCCGATTTTTGTCTGGGCTATCCACAGTCTCGCGGTCATCGAGGCGCTCCCCATGACTTTGTGACGGCCGTCGGACATGATGGCAAAATGCGCGACGTCGACGCCGATGCGGTCTCTGCTGATAGACCGCTTGAACAAAAGACCGAATCGGATTGCGTCGCAGTCAGAAATCCCGATGAGGTCTCGGACGACCAGAGGGCTACTCCCAGGGCCGCGGCCAAGAACGCAGCGGGAAGGCCGAACAGAAGCTTACACGACATCATTTGTCCCAACCTCATTGGCCGATACCGATATGGAACAGCGTCCTTTTTTGCGCCCGGCATGTCTGAAGCTGTGGAAGCAAGAACCGTGCCATGCTTGCCTCCGGCGCGATTTAACCCGTCGCTATGTCGGCGGCGCCTTCGCGAGATGCGATTGTGGAAGCGCGTTCAGGAGGCCCCAGGGCAGCCGCCAAAGGGAATGAAGCGGCTGGCGACGAATGGGGTCAAGCCGGGGCTGATCGGGCGTGTGAAGCGCTTGCGCGGCGAGAAGGATTTGCGTCACGCCTCGCTGCAGGGTTTCCGGGACGAAAGAACTTAACCGACGGGGCTTTTATATCACACGGGACGATCGATCCCTGCGCGCGCGATATGGATACGATCTATGCCTTGCTCCTCTTCGGCGCGATCATTGCAATCATCTATCTGGCCGGCAGATGGAACACGTCGGATGCCGACCACTATATGGGCTTCGACCATCTACGTCGCCCCGTAAGCCGAAACTCCCGCACGGCGACAAGGATGCGAACAAGGGATGAGGCGGCGCGGCGACGAGCTGGCTATTCCTCTGGAGCCATGCGTCGGTCGGCAGAGTCAACGGCACGAGTTTAGCCGGCAGGCATGCGCGCCAGGTTCATCGCTTTGCGGCGTTCGATTTTTTGCCAGACTTCATGCTCGGAGCAGGCAGAGACTGTGCCGACATCGGGATCGAATACGATAATTGTTCCTTCGTGCGTCCAGATGGCGATCACGCATTTGCGTAGAGCACGAAACATCACAGCGCCCCCCGGCGCAAGGCTCTCAGTCGCATCCGATAGAAAGATGCGCCCATGCCAGATGGTCCCGCAAGGCGGACCCATGGCCCCCATTGCCGCGGCCGCTTGCACATGCCGATTCGCACGAAACAGTTGGTCGATTGACCGCTCCCATCGCAACCTTGCCTTAAACCAGCCATCCGAGACGCCAGACCGCAATGGCGCAGAACGGAGCGGCCCGGCACTCGCGAGCGGGGTAGGCCAGCAAATACCGGGCCTAGCCGGCGGGGCTCTGTTGGGGGGCGGCGCCGGCTGCCCCAATATATGCGAAAATGCTAATGCACGTGAGACGTGCAAAAGAGGTAGGCGGACCAACTAAAATTCGGGAGCTGGCCGATGGGAGATGGCCGGCGCCGATTGGGCGGGGGCGTTGGGGTAAAGGCGCCGGCCAGGCGGGCAATCAAGTCAGCCGCCTGAGCAAGCTAAACAGATGGATCGCCGGAGCGTATAGCGTGATCGCGGGAGCTAGTGCATAGGCGGCAGCGCCAGCCCGCTATCGCGGCAATGGCGATCAGCAAACACGCGCACCTTTCGGCGACGAGGTAGAGCGCGACGTGGTGCACCAAGCGTTCGTCTCTTCGGCGGCTCGGCCAGGAACGCAACGAATACAGAAAGTTGAAACTCTTAGGGAAAAAGAGTTGAACCTTTTCAAGGGACGTTGGCTAAGCCCTTGAAAGAAATGGCGCGAGTGACGGGGCTCGAACCCGCGACCTCCGGCGTGACAGGCCGGCACTCTAACCGACTGAGCTACACCCGCGCACAAGACGAGCACGTGTCAGCCGTGTTCGTCGTTGGGGCGCTGGATAAGGGGTTCGCCAGCGGGTGTCAAGCGGAGTGGGACAGCATAACAGCAAACAGGAGAAGGTTTTTTGACAAGCCTCGGTTTGTTGGCGAACCCGGCATCCGAACAGGACGTTGCCCGTTCATTTTGCCTTGCGAAGCCGGTCCTGACCGCTTAAAGGTCCGCGCCGGAGCGGGCGATTAGCTCAGTTGGTAGAGCGCTTCGTTTACACCGAAGATGTCGGCGGTTCGAGCCCGTCATCGCCCACCATTTTACAGTTCGATCTTATCCCTTCACTTGACCCCGATGCCGGCGGTCAGGCCGCCGTCGATCTTGTAGTCGGCGCCTGTGCAGAACCCCGCCTTGGATGAGCACAGAAACGCGATCAGCTCCGCCACTTCTTCCGGTTCGCCGATGCGGCCAAGCGGGTGCGCTTCGCCGAAGCGCTTGTAGGCGGCTTCGACATCGGCGTCGGTGCCGTTGTCGCCGCGCGCCGCTTTTTCCAGGATCGGCGTGCGGATCGATCCAGGGCTCACCGAATTCACCCGGATCCCCTGGCGGGCGTAGTCGAGCGCCAGCGAGCGCGTCAGCGTATGGATCGCTCCCTTCGTCGTCGCATAGGCGGCGACGTTCTGCTGGCAGGCGTGGCCCTGCACCGAAGCGACGTTGACGATGGCGCCGCCACCCCGCTTGATCATTTCGGGAATGCCGAAATGCGCGGTCAAATAGATCGAGCCGACATTGACGGTCATCGCCCGATTCCAGGTTTCGAAATCCGTGCTCGTTGCCGTGCCATAAGGGTGCACGGCGGCCGAATTGACGATGACGTCCAGCCCGCCGAACCGCGCGACGCCGGCGGCGACCGCCCGGGCAACCTGATCCGGCACGGAAACGTCCGTCGTCACCACCAGCGCCTTGGCGCCCGAGTGGTCGAGTTCGGCCTGCATCGCCGCGTTCGCGTTGGTTTCGATACCGCAGGCGATGATCGCGGCACCACCAGCCGCCAGGCGTCTGGCGCTCGCCAGGCCGATCCCGGTCGTTCCCGTCACCAGGGCAACCTTGCCGCCAAAATCGTTCATGGCTCAAACTCCGTCATGCGTCGATGGGATTGCCGAAGTCTCGACTCCGACTATGGTCCAACAATACGGTTTTGGCTTCGCTTCGGAAGGGACCTTTATGGAACAATGTTGGCGCTGGTACGGACCGGACGATCCGGTCACGCTCGATCATGTCAGGCAGGCAGCTGCGACGGGCATCGTCACGGCCCTGCACAACATCTATGACGGCCGTGCCTGGCCTCTGGCCGTCATCCTTGAACGCAAGCGCATCATCGAGGCCGCGGGGCTGACCTGGTCGGTGGTCGAGAGCATCCCGGTCCACAACTCGATCAAGATCGGTTCGGCGGAGAGGCAGCGCAACGCCGGCTTCTACAAGGACACCATTCGCGCCCTGGCCGAGGCCGGCATTTCGACCATCTGCTACAATTTCATGCCCGTGGTCGACTGGACCCGCACCGATCTCATGTATCGGTTGCCGACCACCGGCTACGCCTTGCGCTTCGACGCGATCGACTTTGCCGCCTATGACCTGTTCGTGCTGAAGCGCCGCAATGCCGAGGCCAGCTACAGCCCGGCGCGCATCGCTGAGGCGGAAGCGCGGCTGAAGGCGTTGAGCGACGAGCAGATCGACACGATCGAGCGCAACCTCATTGCCGGACTGCCGGCCACCGAACGCAAGTACAACCGCGACACGATGCGCGAGGCGCTCGCCGACTACGATGCAATCGGCCCGGCGGAGTTGCGCGCCAACCTTGCCTGGTTCCTGAAGGAGATCATCCCTGTCGCCGAGGAAGTGGGCGCGCGCATGTGCATCCACCCCGATGATCCGCCTTTCTCGCTGTTCGGACTGCCGCGGGTCGTCTCCACCGCCGACGACGCACGCTTTATCCTGGAGACGGTCGACAGCCCGGCGAACGGCCTGACATTCTGCACCGGCTCCTACGGTGTTCGCGCCGACAACGACCTTGTCGCGATGATCGAGGAGTTCGCGCCGCGGATCCATTTCGCGCATCTGCGCAACGTGACGCGCGAAGATGATGGCTCGTTCTTCGAGGCCGAACATCTGGAAGGCTCCACCGACATGGCTGCGGTGATCTTGGCGCTGATGAAGGAAGAGGTGCGCCGGCGCAAGGAAGGCAGGAGCGACTGGCGCATCCCCATGCGCCCGGACCATGGCCATCTGCTTGCCGATGACATCGGCAAGACCAGGATCAACCCCGGCTATTCCCTGATCGGCCGCCTCAAGGGCCTGGCCGAACTGCGCGGCATCATGCGGGCCGTGGACCGCTTCGGACTGGCTTGAAGCAACAAAGCGTTTGCTGGCTACAGTTTGGCACGCGTATCCTGCGAAGGATCGCTTTCGCGATCCTTCGCTTTTGTTCGTCCTATGCTCGCACCGCTGTTCGTGCCGGGGCGACGGCATTGACCGCGACTGCCACGGCGATGTTTGCGGCAAGTGCGAGCAGCCCCGTATAGACCGTGAAGGGTTCTCCTCCGAGACTGATCAGGTGCAGCGGTTTCCAGCCGGCATCCCAAACGAGCATGGTGCCGCCGAAGAACCCGACGAACCAGCCTGCAAGCAGGGCCGGAGCCCGGAACCAGTTGGTGTAGAGCCCGAAGACCAGGGCCGGCAGCGTCTGCAGGATCCAGACGCCGCCGAGCAATTGCAGATCGAGCGCGAACTGCGTCGGCAGGAAAATGATCACGAGCAGGGCGCCTACCTTCACCACCAGCGAGGTCATCTTCGCGACCTTGGCCTCACCGGCGTCGCTCACTTGAGGATTGACATAGGCTTTCCAGAAATTGCGGGTGAACAGATTGGCGGCGCCAATGCTCATCACCGCAGCCGGTACAAGGGCGCCGATCGCGATCGCAGCGAAAGCGAAGCCCGAGAACCAGCCCGAAAACAGCGTCTTGAACAGGGTTGGAACGACATCGGTCGCATTGTCGAGCTGGAGGTTGGCGGCGTGTCCCATGTAGCCGAGCAGCGCCAGCAGACCGAGCAGCAGCGTATAGGCCGGCAGCAAGATCGCATTCTTGCGGATCGTCCTGCCGCTGTTCGAGGCAAAAATCCCGGTCAGCGTATGCGGATACATGAAGGCTGCGAGCGCCGACCCGAAGGCGAGTGTCGCATAGGCGACATACTGGTTGCCGACGAGAAGCAGGTTGCCGGAGCCCTTGGCCTGAAAGGCCGCATCGGCCGAGGCGAAGACATTGGCATAGCCACCGAGCTTCGAGGGGATAAGCGCGACGGCAGCGATCACCACGATATAGATCATGATGTCCTTGACGAAGGCGATCAGGGCCGGGGCACGCAATCCCGCCGAATAGGTATAAAGCGCCAGCACGATGAAGGCGATGGCAAGAGGCAGTTCGCCATGCAAGCCGAGCGCCTTTAGCACCGCGGTCATGCCGACGAGTTGAAGGGCGATGTAAGGCATCGTTGCGATGACGCCGGTTGCCGCCACGGCGAGTTCGAGACCGCGCGATCCGTATTGGCCATGGACGACGTCGCCGGCCGTGACATAGCCGAAATCCCTGGCGCGTTTCCAAAGAACCGGCATGACCATGAAGACGAAGGGATAGACGACGATGGTGTAGGGCAGTGCGAAGAAGCCGTAGGCCCCGACAGTATAGACCAGCGCCGGGACGGCGATGACGGTATAGGCGGTGTAGAAGTCACCGCCGACCAGGAACCAGGTGATCCAGGTGCCGAAGCTGCGCCCGCCTAGACCCCATTCATCGATATGGGCAAGCGTCTCCGGCTTGCGCCAGCGGGCGGCGACAAACCCCAGGATCGTAACGAGGACGAAGAAGAAAATGAAGACGGCGAGCGCCGCGGGGTTGATGTCAGTCGTCATGGCGCGTGCTCCGATAGGCGATCCAGGTCAGCGTCGCGGTGATCGGCACCCAGCCAAGCTGGTACCAGTAGAAGAAGGGGAAGCCGAACATGGCCGGCTCACGGGAATTGTAGAAGGGCGGCCAGAGCAGGCCCAAATAGGGAATGACGAGCAGCCAGAGGGCCGCCTTGCTGCGAAGTTTTTCCATGTCGAGATACCTTCCAGGCGCCATGATATGGGCCGCCATGTTCCAGTTGCCGGCGCGGAAAGGAGAGCACACTGTAACCGGCCATGAGGACAGCCGCGCACGGCTCTCCTTGCGCCACGGCGACAGGTTCGCGACCCATCGGCGGCTGTTGCGGCATGGCATGGACACAGTGAGTTCCTCCCGACGGCTAGCCCTTTCGTGGCCAGTCGTGATGAACCCGTATGGCAGTGGTTTTGCCCTCACAAGATGGTGGTGGCGTGGAAATCCAAGGGTCTACCCAGAAGTGGGTAGACCGGGAATCAGCCGGTTTTTGCCACGATCCCGTGGCCGAGGGCGTAGTGGATAAGTCCCGCGGTCGTGGCGATGCCGAGCTTCTTCTTGAGGTTCTTGCGATGCGTCTCGGCCGTGGCGGACGTTATCCCGAGCGCTTCGGCGATCTCCCTGTTGCTTTGGCCGGCAACGATGAGGCCGAGAATGTCGCGCTCACGCGGCGTGAGCGGATCCGCCTGGTCCTGCGCCCCGCGCTCCATCAGCACGTCGGAGACGCCGGACGAGAAATATGTCCCGCCGCCTGCCACTGCCTCGATGGCGGCGACGATCTCGTCCGTCGACACATCCTTGAGGATGTAGCCGGATGCGCCATGCATGACGGACGAAGAGATATATTCACGGCTCTCATGCATCGAGAGCATCACGATGCGGGTGTCGGCAAGTTCCCTTCTGAAGAGTTCGATCGCGTCTATGCCGCTGAGTTTCGGCATGTTGATATCCATCAGCACGACCTGCGGCCGGGTCTGCCGGCCTATTTCCAGGCCGGCATGCGCAAGGCCTGCCGTGCCGACGACCTCGATATGGTCGAACGTATCGAGCACGGCTTTCAGGCCATCCAGGACCAGCGGGTGGTTGTCGATCAGCAGCACCTTGATCACACGGCGGTCGCTCATGCAGCAACGGCCCGTTCGCTGGTCGGCATATTGGCCGATTTCGGCAGCATCGCCGTCAGGGTCGTGCCGGTCGGCAGGCTGTCGAGCAGCAGCAGGCCGCGGAAATGCGCCATGCGCTCTTGCATATTGCGCAGCCCGAGGCCCGTCTTGCTTGAGGCGCTACCGTCAAAGCCGGTGCCGTTGTCGGAGATCGTCATACGTGCACGGCCGCCCTCGCTCCAGAGCTTGACCGAAAGGCGGGTGGCGCCGGAATGCCGCTCGACATTGGTGAAAGCTTCCTGCGCGACACGGTAGAGAGCCGTGCTGGCTGCCGGCTGCAAGCTGTCCGTAAAGCCTGATGCCTCGATTTTGGTCTCTATGCCCGTCCGCTCCGCGAAATTGTAACAGAGCGCTTCGAGAGCGGCGGTCAAGCCGAGATCGTCGAGGACACGGGGGCGAAGATCGTGGGACAGCCGCCTGATTTCCTTGATCGCGCCGTTGAGTGCCTCCACGCCGCGCTCGATGGTGAGGGCCGCGTCATCGACATGGTTCCTGACCTGTCTCCCGGCGAGATCCATGGCGTAGCGCACGCCGACGAGATTCTGCGAAATGCCGTCATGCAGTTCGCGAGCCAGGCGCGAGCGTTCCTCTTCCTGGGTGTCGATCACCCGCTGGGTCAACTGCTTGAGCCTGCCATCGGCAATGCGGCGTTCATGGAATGTCAGAAGCATGCATGTCGAGAAGACCACGAGCACTGCCGGAACAGCGATCAGCGCCACGATCACGAAGGTCTTCTTTATGTTCGCGCGCATGCTGGCGTTCGCCGCGGCGGTTTGGGCAAAGACATCGTCGAGATAGACGCCGGTTCCCACCACCCACTTCCACTTGTCGAGGCCAACGACGAACGACAATTTATCCGCAATCAGGCCCGTCGACGGCTTCTGCCACTTATAGTGATGCAGGCCGCCGCCGGATTTCGCCGTCGCGATCAGTTCGGCGATGACCTTGTCGCCGTCCGGATCGGTCAGGCCAAGCCAATTGCGCCCGTGCCGGAAGCTTTGGCGCGGGTGAACGATGTTGTTGCCGTCATAGTCGTAGACGAAGAAATAGCCGTCCTTGCCATAGTCGAGCGAGGTCAGGATTGCAGCCACCTTCTCCTTCGCGGCCGTATCGCCAGGGCCGGCATCGCGATAGGTCGTCTCGATGGCCGATAGAGCGAGATTGGTCAGATTGAGGATTTCCGCTTCCTTGGCTTTCAGCATGTTCTGCTCGAACGTGTCGATATTGTTCTTGGCAAGATTTGCCGACTGCCAGGTTATGAACGTCGTGATCGCCAGGATCGCGATCATCAGTGGGACGATCGCAAGCGCGATGATCTGGTTGCGTAGCGTCAATGGAGATCCCTCCCACGTGCCGCGTCGTCGCTTGGGGGTGAACAACGATCCCTGACAAGGCCCCGCAATAAGGCGGCAACGCCGGCATGGGTCAAGTCTGGACGAACATTTGTCGGCTGCAAAGACAGAGGATCCAGCTGAGAGGGGTTGTCTGGCCTGCTGACAGTTTCAGCGGGTGGGGCCGACACCCCGATTTCTCGAACTCGGCAGGTCCAGGATAACCCGCGCCGCCCGTTCAGTATTTTATGACCCGGCGCTCAACTAGCACGACGATTGCGAACAGCGCGATCGACAGCGACGACGACAACACGATCGCCGCGTAGAGCCGGTCCGACTGGTAGTTGAAGCTCGCCTGGATGATGAGCGCGCCGAGCCCCTTGTCCGAGCCGATCCATTCGCCAACGATGGCGCCGATGACGGCGGTGGCCGACGCGATCCGCAGCGAGGAGAACAGCATCGGCAGCGCTCGCGGCAGGCGCAGGCTCCAGAAGACCTCTCGGCGCGTCGCCGACAGCACCCGGAACAGTTCGTGCTCGTTGTCGCTGGCCGAATCCAGCCCTCGGATCATGTTGACCAGCGTCGGGAAGAAGCAGATCACGGCGGCAATCACGATCTTTGGCGTCATGCCAAGCCCGAAGATCAGGATGATGATCGGCGACAGCGCCAGGATCGGGATGGTGTTGAAGAACAGCACGATCGGGAAATAGGCGGCCTGCAGCACGCGGCTGTGCACGAAGACCACGGCCAGCAGCACGCCGGCGAGATTGCCGATGACGAAGCCGGCCAGCGCCTCGATCAGCGTCGGCCAGAGATTGCCGAGAAACAGCGCAAGGCTCTTCCGAAAAACCCCGAATATCGCCGTCGGTGTCGGCACGATATAGGCTGGTACGCCGAGCCAGGGCAGCAGGAACTGCCAGGTGAGCAGGATCGAGGCCGCGCCCAGGACGGGCAGGGCGATCCCCAGCGCGGGCGGCAAGGGGGCCTGTCTCATGAGGCCTGCTCCAGCGCGCCGCGCAGTCCGGCCATGGCGGCGATAACAGCGGGATCCTCACGTGAGCAGCGATTGCCGTCCTGCTTGAACGGCCGCATGTCCTGGTCCTTGATCAGGCGCCCGGGATTGGCGGCAAGCACGATGACGCGCTCGCCGAGATAGGTGGCTTCGGCGATCGAATGGGTGACGAAGAGGATCGTCGTACCGGTGCGCCGCCACAGCGCCAGCAACTCGTCGTTGAGGCGGTCGCGGGTGATCTCGTCCAGCGCGCCGAACGGCTCGTCCATCAAAAGCAACTTCGGCTGCCCGAGCAGCGCGCGGGCGATCGCCACGCGCTGCCGCTGGCCGCCCGACAATTGGTGCGGCAGGCGCTCACCGAAGCCGGCAAGCCCCATCAGCTCGAGCAATTCGTCGCTGCGGTCCTCGATCTTGCGGGTCAGGCTGCCTTGCCCGACGCCCAGCGGCAGCCGCACATTGTCGCGCACAGTGCGCCAGGGCAGCAGGGTCGAATCCTGGAAGACGAAGCCGACATCCCTGCGCGAGCGCACTGCGTGCGGCGTGTCGCCAAGCACGCTGATCGTGCCGCCGAGCGGATCGAGCAGGTCGGCGACCACCCGGAGCAAGGTCGACTTTCCGCAGCCCGACGGCCCGAGGATCGACAGGAAGGAGCCGGCCGCGACCGTGAGGTCGAGGCCGGCGAGCACCTTTACCGCCGTCTGCCGGCCGCCATAGCCGACATCCAGTCTGCTTGCCTCGATCGCGTTCGCCATCAGGCGGCGGGCGCGTCGAGCTTGGGCCGGTCGGCGGCCGAGAGTTCGAGGATCTTCGTGGTGTAGACATCCGCCGCAGCCGGCCGGCCGTTCGGGTATTGGCCGACCTTGTCCAGCAGCGCCAGTTGCTCCTCGATCGAGGCCGGGTCGAAGGTTCCCCAGCCATCCTTGGCGGTCTGCCCATCGAAGGAGAGTTTCAGCACCAGATTGACGGTCTTTTCTTCCCAGCCGAGATCCATTTCCGGATAGGCGGCGACCATCTTCTTCACCGCTTCCTGCGGATTGGCATGCACCCAGCCCCAGCCCTTGGCGACCGCGCCGATGAATTTGGCCAGCGTGTCCGGATCCTTTTCGATCGCTGCATCGGTGGCGAAATAGACATCGGCGTAGGAGTTCAGGCCGAGATCGCGCACCAGGAGGTCGATGCGGTCGTCGCCGACGACGCTCAGCGCCTGGGTGTTAGTGATCCAGCCGCCAATGGCGTCGACGTCGCCGCGCACCAGCGGCGCCTTGTCGAAGCCAACATTGACGATGGTGACCTCCGACGGGTCGATGCCGTTCTTGGCCAGGATCTCGTCGATGACGAAGCGCGCCGTCGGCTGGATGCCGATCTTCTTGCCCTTGAGGTCGGCGACACCGCGGATCGGCTTGGCCGGCTTCGAGGTGAAGGCATAGGGGCCAGTGCGGAAGCCGCAGGCGATGATCTTGACCGGCACGCCGCTGGCGCGTGCCGCATAGAGCTGCGGCGTCTCGGAGAACTGGCCGACCTGGGCAGCACCCGAGATGACCGGCGGCACGGTGGCGGCATTCGGTCCGCCGGGGCTGAATTCCACTTCTAGCCCGGCGTCCTTGAAATAGCCGTTGGCGACGGCGGCGATGTCGCCGATCTGTCCGTTCGACATCAGCCAGTCATACTGGATGACGACCTTGCCGGCCGCCCTGGCGCCCGGCGTCAGCACCAGTTGCATGCCGGCCGAGGCGGCGGCAAGGCCGGCGAAACCGGCTTTCACGAAGCTGCGGCGGTTCATGTCGTATTGTCCGTTCCCACTCATTTGTCGCTCCTGTTGCAAGGCTTCTTGTTCATTCTTCAGGCGCCGCTCCAACGGCGCGGCGTCGTCTACGGCTGTTCGTCGTGGTAGTCGCCGGGGCCGCCGTCGAGCCAGGCGTATAATTCCCAAAGCGTGTCGTCGGGATCGGTGAAGTAGGCGCAGCGCGCGTTCCAGACATAGTCTTCCGGCGGGCCGTAGAAGGGCACGCCCTTGGCGCTCAGCTCGCCATGCAGCCTGTCGATCTCGGCGGGCGTATCGAGCTTCACCGCCACGCAGACCTTGTGCGCCTGGCGCGGCGATTTGAGCTTTGATACGCCGGTGTGGCGGCTGATGTGGTCGATCTCCCATGCGGCAAGCGTCACACCCTCGCCATGGAAATCGGCAAAACCTTCGGCGCGGCGGCGCAGCCGAAAGCCGAGTTTCTCGACGTAGAAGTCAACCGTCCGCTCGATATCCTCGACGAGCAGGCAGACGTCTGAAATCGCGTAAGCGCCTCCGAGCGGCATGGTCATTTCCCCTTGCCGGTGTGCTTGGCGCGCGCGGCGGGCAGCTTGACGCCGACACGCTCGGCGGCGCCGATGATATGGGCGCGCATTGCCGCCTCGGCGGCCTTGGGATCGCCGGCGACCAGCGCCTCGTAGATGCGCACATGCTCGCCGACATTGACGTCGACCAGGTCGTGCAGCGGGTTGGTGAGGCGGGCGTAATGGATCGACCGGCGGATCTGCTCGCAGACGAAGGAGATGAAGGTGTGGATGTAGCTGTTGCCGGTGGCGCGTGCGATCTCGCGATGGAACAGGAGGTCGGCGTCGATGCTGCCTTCTTCCCAGCGCTCCTCGCCACTCATGCGGTCGAGCGCTGCCTTGATGGCGTCGAGATGCTCCTGTCCGCGCCGCTCGGCGGCAAGGGCGGCGGACTCGGCCTCGAGGATGCAGCGCAGCTCGAACAGCCGCTCCATATTCTCAGTGTCTTTCAGTGCCTCGCCGTCGATGCGGATCGAGGCACGCTGCTCCGGCGCCAGCACGAAGGCGCCAACGCCTTGCCGCGCCTCGATCATGCCGTCGGCACGGAGCTGCGCGATCGCCTCGCGCACGACGTTGCGGCTGACGCCGAATTTCTCCGATAGCTGCTGCTCCGTCGGCAGGCGCGTGCCGGGATTGAGCTCGCCGGAATCGATCTCGCGGCTGAGGAAGGCGGCGACACGGTGCGGCAGCGCTTCCACGGTGCCGATAGCGGCCAGTCTTTGCTTCATGAAGAGGTCTCCGTCAGAGGCAGAAGGCAACCGGGGTTCATCAATCCTTGCGGGTCGAGCGCATCCTTCAGCGCGGTGACAAGCCGGCGATGGGTGGGCGCCAGGCCGGCCCAGAAAGCACGGTTGCGGGTACGACCGATGCCGTGCTCGGCGCTGATCGAGCCGCCGAGTGCGTCGGCGATCCGGTAGAGCCCACCCGTGATGTCGGCGCCCTGGGCGCGGGCTTCGCTTTCGGCAAGACCCGCCGGCGGCAGGACATTGAAATGGATGTTGCCGTCACCGGCATGGCCGTATGCTTGCGGCAGCCAGCCGGGATGGTCGAGCCCAACGAAGCGGCGGGCCTGATCGACGAGGGCAGGGACGTCCGATATCCTGACCGCAAGGTCGGTGCGCACATGATAGCCGCGCTTCGCCTGACCCTCGACCAGTCCTTCGCGGATCGCCCAGAAGGAGCGGGCCTGTGCGCTGCTTTCGGCGAGTACCGCTTCGGTAACGAGACCGCTCTCCATGGCGCCGGCCAGGAAGTCGACCAGCAGCGTGCGCAATTCTACAGCGGCACTTGCGGACAATTCGATCAGCACATGGACGGGAGCTTCGACCGGCGAGCTGATATCGGCGTCGATCAGGCGTGCGAGCTCGATGCACTCCGAACCGATGATCTCGAAAGCCGACATCAGATCGGCCGAGGCCCGACGCGCCTGCCGGAACAGCGCGATGGCTGCTTCGAAAGAGGCAAGGCCGAGATAGGCCGTCTCGACCCGGATGGGTTTTGGAAACAGTTTCAGCTCGACGCCGGTGATGATGCCGAGCGTGCCTTCGCTGCCGATGAAAAGCTGCTTCAGGTCATAGCCGCGATTGTCCTTGCGCAGGCCGGAAAAGCCGCTCCACAATTCGCCGTCCGGCAGCACGACCTCGAGGCCAAGGATCAGATCGCGCGCCATACCGTAGCGCAGAACATTGATGCCGCCGGCATTGCTGGCCGCATTGCCGCCGATCTGACAGCTGCCCTGGGCGCCGAGCGCCAGCGGAAACAGGCAGTCATGCGCCTCGGCGGCGTCCTTGACGGTCTGCAGGATGCAGCCGGCATCTGCCTGCAGGACGAAATTGTCGGCGTCGACGAGACGGATGGCGTTCAGCCGTTCCAGGCTGACGATAACGGCGCCACGGGTCTCGATGTCGATCGCGCCCGCCACCAGGCCGGTGTTGCCGCCTTGCGGGATGATGCCCAGCCCAAGCGCACCGCATAGCCGCACCACGGCCTGAACTTCGGCGACTGAAGCCGGCTTCAGCACGGCAAGCGCGCCGCCACGGTGATCACCCGACCAGTCGCCGAGGTATTTCGCCATGCCGGCGGTATCGATGGCGACGCCGCTTTGCCCGACAGCGCCTTCCATGGCGCTGAGGATTTTTGGTGAAAGGCGGTGAACGGTCATGTACGGGTCGGCAACGATGTCTGGAGATAGGGTGATACATATCATCCTACAACTGAGGTGAAGTCAACGGCACTTCCGCGAGCGGTGGGCAAATCACCGATACCGTCCGGATGAAGATATCGGGAATTGCCCGCGCCGCCGGCAAAGGGAGGGTCTTGTTGGACGTATCGGGTTTAGGACCTGCTCATGCGCCGCCTTGGCCGATTGCCGCCAGGTCGAAAGCATTTCAATGGTGAGCAGCGGCTCGCCCGCGACAGTTGATCCAGCAAGGCATGGGGACAAGATGATCGAATTGCCGTTTACGCGCGACGAATACCAGCAGCGGCTTCGAAAGATCCGCACCGAAATGGCAAGGCGCGGTATCGAACTTCTTATCGTGAACGATGTTGCCAACCAGCACTACATCACCGGTTATGACGGCTGGTCATTCTACACGCCCCAAATGGTGCTCGTTCCGATCGAAGAGGTTGAGCCGGTCTGGATAGGCCGCGCGATGGATGCAGCCGGCGGTCTCCTCACAGCCTGGATGAAGGCCGAGAACGTGGTCGGCTTCCCGGAAGATTATGTTCAACGCGTCGATCGCCATCCCATGGACTGGATAGCAGGTTGGATCGTCGCGAAGGGCTGGGGCAATCGTCACATCGGCATCGAGCTCGAAGCCTACTATTTCTCGCCGAAAGGGCATGCCCGGCTTGTCGCCGGACTGCCCAATGCCAAGCTGCATGACGCCGATCTTCTGGTGAACTGGATACGCGCGGTCAAATCGGCGCCCGAGATCGATTATTTGCGCAAGGCATCAACCTTGGCGGAAGCGGCCGTCGCGCGGGCCTTTGAGGTTATTGCACCAGGCGTTCGCGAATGTGATGCGATAGCCTCCATCCAGGCGGCGCAGATCGCCGGCAGCCCGGACTTCGCGGGCGATATCACCGCCCTGCCTCCGACAATCCTCGGCGGTGAAAATGCCTCCGCTCCGCACATCATGTGGAGCGACAGGCGGTTTGGGGAGAACGAGACGATTGCCCTGGAACTCGCCGGGGTCTGCCGTCGCTACGCCGCCGGGCTTGCAAGAACGCTGCAGCTCGGGAAAACGCCGACAAATGTTTCGGACACGGCAAAGGCGGTGATCGAGGGCATGGACGCGGTGCTCGATGCGGTCAGGCCAGGAACGACCGCCGAGGCGGTCGAAGCTGCGTGGCGCAAGGTCATTCAACGCTACGGGCTGAAGAAGGAGTCGCGTATCGGCTATTCCATCGGCGTAGCCTATCCGCCCGATTGGGGCGAGCACACGATCAGCCTCAGGCCGGGCGACAAGACGGTGCTTGCGCCCGGCAACGTCGTGCATTCCATTCTTGGCATGTGGATGGACGGTTGGGGCATTGAGATCAGCGAGACCATCCTGGTGACTGAGACCGGCAACGAGACCCTGACGAAGTTCCCGCGAGATATCCATGTCAAATCCTGACGATCCGGCTCCCGTCCCAACCAATATCGACGCCGGGATCCTCGACCGGATGATCGAGATTCGCCGCCATCTGCATCGCAACCCAGAGCTTTCGAACCACGAGGCGAACACGCAGCGTTACCTGCGGCAGATGCTGGCTGCGGAGGGGATTGCCGACATCCGTGACGTCGCAGGATTCGGTCTGGCCGTCGATATTGTCGGCGCCGGCAAGCCTTCAAATCGCAAGCTCGTCATCCGCGCCGATATCGATGCCTTGCCGATCGAGGAGGAGTCCGGTGTCGACTATGCGTCGATAAATCCAGGCGTGATGCACGCATGCGGCCACGATGCCCATGCCTCGATGGGCTTTGCGGTTGCCGCGCATCTTCACCAGTCGAGGGATGATTTTGGCGGAACCGTGCGCCTCATCTTCCAGCCCGCCGAGGAAGACGAACCGTCGGGCGGGAGACGGGTGGTGGAAGAGGGGCTTCTCGACGATATCGACGCTGCGATCTGCGTCCATGTCGATCCGTACACGCAGTCCGGCAAGATCGCCGTCAGCTCCGGTCCGTACACCCTGGCTTGCGACACGTTCGATGTTCTCGTCACGGGCTCCGCCGCACACGCCGCAAAACCCCATGAAGGTGTCGATGCGATAGCCGTGGCCTGCTCGATGGTCACGGAACTGCAGAAGATCGTCTCGCGCGAGACCGACCCTTACGACCCGTTGGTCATATCCGTTACCGCCATCAACGGCGGTAGCGCCTACAATGTGATCGCCGGCAAGGTCACGTTGAAAGGGACCATTCGCAGCGGCAGCGATGCCACCCGCGAGCGAGCCTGGCGCCGCGTTCGTGCGATAGCCGAGGGGATAGCGACGAGCCACGGGGCGAGTGTTGAGGTCGACATCCATAAGGGCGAGCCGGGGGTCGTCAACGATGTCGAGATGACTGAGCTAATAGTCGCCAGTGCCAAGGCCTGCATCGGGGCCGACAATGTTCTCAACACGCCCGGATGGACCATCGCCGACGACTTCGGCTACTACAGCAAGAAACGCCCGTCGGTCTATTTCCGGCTCGGAATCCGAAATGAAGCGGTCGGATCGGTCTTTCCGCTCCACCATGCCAGGTTTCGCGTCGACGAGGCCGCCCTGAAAGTCGGTGCGGCCACTCTGGTCTCGGCAGCGAAGATGTTTCTGTCGACGCCGCCGGAAAGTCTCCACGCACAGTGAGGGTGGCCTAAAGGTATTGCTCGACCTTTTTGCCGACGGTGAGAAAACGCAGCGGGTCGACGGCCTCGCCATTATGGCGCACCTCGTAGTGCAGATGCGGACCGGTCGAGCGGCCGCTGCTGCCGGTCTTGCCGATGACGTCGCCGGCCGCCAGCTTCTGGCCGACGGTGACGTCGATTTCGCTCAGATGTCCGTAGCGCGTAGCAAAACCGTTGCCGTGGTCGACCTCGACCATGCGGCCATAGCCGCCGTTCCAGCCCGCCTTGACGACGACGCCAGGCGCAGTGACCTTGGCCGCCATGCCGATCGGGGCCCTGAAATCCATGCCTGAATGCAGCGCCGCGGTGCCGAGGATCGGGTCGGTGCGCACGCCGAACGGGCTGGTGACGGAATGGCCGGGGGCGGGATTGGCGAGCGGCAGCTTCCGTGCTTCCTTCTTCAGATCGTCGAGCGCGTCCAGCGCCTCGTCGAGCTCCTTGACCTTGCTGTCGAAGATCATCGAGCCATCGACCGGGATCAGCGGACCGCCAGCATCGCTCTTGCCAAAGTCGCTGTCGACCGGCAGCCCGGCCGCCTGCAGCGCCTGGGTTATGGCATCGGCACTCTTGTAGGCGTTGTCGGCAAGCGTGGCGACGCGGGTTAGCTGTTCGGTTTCGATGGCCTTGAGCGACTGGTTGATCGACACGAACAGTCTGTCGGCACGGTCGGCGGCCGAATCGCTGGGCAGCGGGTCGGAGCGGGTTGACCACAGCGAGAACGGTCTAGTGTCGCCACTGCTGGGATTGGCAGCAAGGCTGGCCACGGAATAGGTACCTGGCTGGGAGATGCTGCCTGTCACATCGGCATGTTCGTCGGGCTTGGCGGCTGCATCGGCTGCGGCGGGCGCGGTGCCGACTTCGCTCTCGGCGCGTTCGAGGATCGGGCCGAGGCGGCCGTGGCGCTGGCTGAGCTGGGTCTGCCGCTCAAGAAGTTCGCTGACCTTGGTTTCCATGAGCTGCTGGTCGAGAAGCTGGCGGCTGGTGATCCGATCGACCTGGGCGCGAAGCGCGGAGATACGGTCCTCATAGGCCTGCTGCATGCGTGCCTGGCGTGCCGTGGTGGCGCCGATGAGATCGTCGCGCAGCACCAGATAGGAGGTCGCCAGCAGGTAGCCGATGGCGATCGCCGCCAGCGCCGAGCCGATGAATGCGACAAGCCAGGGGCGGATGGTGAAATGTCGTATCTCATTGCCCCGGGCGATGATGATCGTGTGGGGCTCTTTGCGCCTGCCGAAGACCGCTGACTGACCGGTTACGTTCACGGGACCAAGCTTTCGTTACGACATCAACGACGAGCCTGATTACACATTATTAGGGTTAACAAAGCTTTGCAGACCAGGGGCGCCCGTTAGGAATGCCCGCAGGACGCGCATCGGGTTGCGGGGACGGGAACAGCCTATGTTCCGCGTGCCTCAAAGCGAGCGCACCGCCTCCAGCACCTCTTCGGCATGGCCCTTGACCCGGACCTTCCGCCAGATCCTGGCGATCCGTCCGTCCTTGCCGATCAGGAACGTCGCGCGCTCGACGCCCATGTATTTGCGGCCGTACATCGTCTTTTCGACCCACAGATTGTAGGCCTCGATCACCTTGCGCTCCTCGTCGGCGACCAGATCGACGCTGAGATCGTATTTCTGCTTGAACTTGTCGTGCTTCTTGATGCTGTCCGGCGACAGGCCGATCACCACCGCGCCGGCTTTCTCGAATTGCGGCTTCAGCTGCGAAAAGCTGATCGCCTCGGTGGTGCAGCTTGAGGTGTCGTCCTGCGGATAGAAGTAGAGTACAACAGGCTTTCCGGAATACGCGGCGAGGCTGAGCGACCCGCCCCCGTCGCGCGGAAGGTCGAATTGCGGCGCATGGTCGCCCAGGTCGAGATCAGCCATATCGATGCCCTTGTTTGCGGTTACGCGCCAAGCCGCATCGATATAGTGTCGAGCGGGGATTCGTCCACGATCGAGTTCGTTACAACGGAAAATTGCGTGGATCAGGAGCAACCGCAGCACGAGAAGATCAGGTTCAGGCGTGACGAGATCACTGACCTGGGGGCTTTGCCGTCTGCATGCAAGGTGCCGCCGCTCGGCCGCGCCAAGATTGGCCGCGGCTTTCGCATTCTTGGGCGGCTGGTTGCCGGTCTTTGCGCGCTGGTGCTGCTGGCCGCGGTCGGCGTCTATGTGCTCGGCGCGTCGGGCTTCGGCACCGAGCGGCTTCGGGCCGAGGCCGAGACGGCAATCGAGAAACTGGCCGGCTTCGATGTCGACGTCACGGTCGGACCGGCACGCCTGACGCTCGACGGTTCGAGCTTCATTGCCTTGCAGGTGAGCGACGTCGTCCTGAAGACCGCCGATGGCAAGCCGATGGCCGATGCCGGGCGTGTACGTTTCGGCATAAGGCTCATCCCGCTGCTCTCCGGCGAGGTGCGGTTGACCAGCGCCAGGATTTCCGATGCGCACATCGTGGCGGCGGCGATGCCATCGGGTGGCGGCGACTGGACGGCGGCGCTGCGCAACGAAGACGGGCTTGTCGACCCGGAAAAGCTGGCCGACGCGGTGTTCGCCAACGTCAACCACGCGCTCGACGCCGTGCGCGTGGATTCTATGCGCCAGATCGACCTATCGAATGTCGAGTTCGTGCTGCCGGACACCGGCTCCGTCACGCGGGTCACCGTCGCCGACGCCTCGGTTCTGCAGACAGGGCCGGGCAGCATGCAGTTTTCAGCCAAGGCCGATGTCGACGGCAGGGCGCTCACCGTCGCCGCCACGGCCACGCGCGACACGACGGCGCGGCGCGTCAGCGCGCTGGACGCCAGCGTGGAACTGGTCCAGGCTGAAGGTGCTGCCACGGCCGCCGGCGGGAAGCTGGGCACAGTTGCGGTGAAACTGACGGGATCGGAAGGAGCGGGTGAAACCGCTTCGCGGCTTGCCGCTTCCCTGTCGCTTGCCGGCTCCGTGCTCGATCTCGGCACGCGCGGCTTGCTTCCGGCCGACGTCGATGCCAATGCCATGCTCATCTCCGGCTCGAACAAGATCCAGGTCGACAGGCTGCTGCTCAAGACCGGCCGCTCGACCTTCGACTTCGCCGGTTCGATCGGACCGAAGCCGGCCACCGGCACGGCGGGCGAGGAGCCGTCCTACCGCTACGACCTGACCAGCGACCGTTCGACCTTGTCGCCTTCGGAGTCGCCGGAGCCGGCGCTCGACTTCGTTGCGCGCGTTGCCGGCGTCTACCAGACCAAAAGCCACAAGCTCGTCGCCGAGCAAATCGGGGTCCGGTCGGGGGGCTCGAGCGAGGTCATGGGCACGGCCTCGGTTACCTTAGTCGACGGCAAGGCTCCGGGCATATCCGTCTCCCTCAACGTCCACGACATGCCGGTCTCGCATGTCAAGCAATTGTGGCCCTGGTTCTCCGCCCGCAATGCCCGCCTCTGGGTGCTGAACAATCTGTTTGGCGGCCGTGTCGTCAATGCCAGCGTGGGATTCCAGGTCGTGCCCGATCGTCTCGGCAACGGCGTTCCACTTTCCGCCGATGAGGTGTTCGGCCGCTTCCAGATCGAAGGGTCGCGCTTCGACACCGCCGGCCGCATTCCGCCGATCCGCGATGCCGTTGGCGAGGTTTCGTTCCATGGCAACGACGTCGACGTCGCGCTCACCTCCGGCAGCGTCTTCATGCCGAGCGGCCGCACCGTGGCGGCTAGCAACGGCACGCTGACGGTCAAGCAGGCCAACCGGCCGCCGGTGATCGGCGCTCTCGACATCGATGTCGCCGGCGAGGCGCCGGCGATCGCGGAGCTCGCATCCTACGAGCCGATCAACGCCATGCGCCATGTCGGCCTCGTGCCGGAGGACCTGTCCGGCGAGATGACTGGCCACGTCAAGGCGGACATTCCGCTGCAGTCGGGTGTCGATACCTCGAAACTCGATTGGCTGGTGTCGCTTGACTACACGGACCTGTCGCTCGCCAAGCCGTTCGAGGACCAGACGGTGACCGAGGCCGACGGTTCGATCACGGTCGGGCCCGATCAGGCGGTGATCTCCGCCAAGGCGCTGCTGAACGGCATCCCGGCCGAGCTCGACCTCGTCGAGCCGCTCAAGGACGATGGCCCGCAGCGCAGCCGCAAGGTCGCGCTGGTGCTCGACGACAAGATACGCGCAGCCGCCATGCCCGGCCTGTCGCCGCTGCTTTCGGGGACCACAAAGGTGGCGATCGACAAGAGCGGCGGCGGCAACCAGAACGTCTCGGCCGACCTCACCAATGCCAGGCTGGACATTCCCTGGGCAGGCTGGAGCAAGGGCGCGGGCGTTCCCGCCAAGGTCACCTTCGTCATGGCTAAGTCAGGCAATACCACGACGCTGTCCGACTTCGACCTCGATGGAAAGAGTTTTTCCGTCAAGGGCGACGTGACGCTGGTCAACGGCGCCCTGTCGTCGGCCCGCTTCAGCAAGGTCGCCCTGAACAGGGGCGACGATGTCGCCGTGTCGGTCAAGCGATCGGGCAAGAGCTACGCCGTCAATGTCAGCGGCGAGGCGCTCGACGCCCGCTCGCTGATCAAGCAGTTCACCTCCGACGTCGACACCGCCACCAAGACCACCGGCTCCGATGCGATTTCAGTCAGCGCCGACGTCAATTCCCTGACCGGCTTCCATGACGAGGTGCTGTCCAATCTGAAGCTGGACTACAGCGCCGCCGGTTCCAGGGTGAACGGGCTGAAAGTGAGCGCAACGGCAAGTTCGGGAGCCGCGATAACCATCAGCAACACGGCCGGTGACGGCCAGCGCATGCTCAACATGAAATCGGCGGACGCCGGCGCCATCCTGCGCTTCCTCAACATCTACGAGCACATGGAAGGCGGCGCGATCACACTGTCGATGGCAGGCGCAAGCGACGGGCCGATGAAGGGCCAGGTCGATTCCAGCAACTTCTTCATCGTCAACGAGCCGAAGCTTGCCTCGATCGTATCGACGACGCCGGCCGGCGACAGCCGCAATTTGAGCCAGGCGGTCAAGGCCGACATCGATACATCGAGGGTCAAATTCGAGCGCGGTTATGCCGAGATCGACAAGGGCGCCGGCTATCTGAAACTGGCGAACGGCGTGCTGAGCGGCCCGCGCATTGGCACCACTTTCCAAGGCACGCTCTACGATCAGAGCAACAATATGGACATGACCGGCACCTTCATGCCTGTCTACGGCCTCAACCGCATCTTCGGCGAACTGCCGCTGTTCGGCCCGCTGCTCGGCAATGGCCGCGACCGCGGCCTGATCGGCGTCACCTACCGGCTGAAGGGCAACGCCAACAAGCCGGTGCTGGACATCAACCCGCTGTCGGTGATCGCGCCTGGAATATTCAGGTCGATCTTCGAGTATCGCTAGACCATGATCCCGAAAAGTGGACACCGGTTTTCGGAAGGATCATCGTCAAACAAAGCTCCGCTCAGACCGGCCGCGCCAGGACGTGTTTTTTCTTGCCGAGTGAAAGCTTTATGACGTTTTCCGGACTCAAATCCTGAAGTGTCACCATGCGGCGATCGTCCGAGACCGGCTGGTCGTTCAGGCGCACGGCGCCGCCCTGGATGTGCCGGCGCGCCTCGCCGTTGGAGGTCGCGAGTCCTGCGGTAACCAGCAGCGACAGGATGCCGACGCCGGCTTCCAGCGCCGCCTTGTCCACGTCCACGCTCGGCAATGTGTCGGCGAGCGCGCCTTCCTCGAAGGTCTTGCGCGCGGTTTCGCTCGCTGTCTCTGCTGCCTCGCGGCCATGCAGCATGGCGGTGATCTCGGTGGCGAGGATCTTCTTCGCCTCGTTGATCTCCGAGCCGCCGAGTTGTTGGAGCCGCGCCGCCTCGGCGAGGGGCAGCGTCGTATAAAGCTTCAGGAAGCGGCCGACATCGGCGTCCTCGGTGTTGCGCCAGTACTGCCAGAACTCGTATGGCGACAGCATCTCGGCATCGAGCCAGACGGCGCCCGTGGCCGATTTGCCCATCTTGGCGCCCGACGAGGTGGTGAGCAGCGGCGTGGTCAGCGCATAAAGCTGCGCGCCTTCCATGCGATGTCCGAGATCGATGCCGTTGACGATGTTGCCCCACTGGTCGGAGCCGCCCATCTGCAGCCGGCAGCCGACGCGCTTGTAGAGTTCGACGAAGTCGTAGGCCTGCAGGATCATGTAGTTGAATTCGAGGAACGACAGCGACTGCTCGCGATCGAGCCTGAGCTTGACGGAATCGAAGGCCAGCATGCGGTTGACTGAGAAATGCCGGCCGACATCGCGCAGGAAATTGACATAGTTGATCGCCATCAGCCAGTCGGCGTTGTTGACCATGACGGCGTCGTGCGCACCGCTGCCGAATTTGAGATAGGGCGCGAAATTGCGGCGGATGCCGGCGAGATTGTCCTCGATGTCCTGCGGCGTCAGAAGCTTGCGCGCCTCGTCCTTGAAGGACGGGTCGCCGATCATCGAGGTGCCGCCGCCCATCAGCGCGATCGGCCGGTGCCCGGTCTGCTGCAGCCAATGCAGCATCATGATCTGGATCAGCGAGCCGGCGTGCAGGCTCTTGGCGGTCGCGTCGAAGCCGATATAGGCGCTCACCGTCTCCTTGCTGAAAAGCTGGTCGAGGCCGGCATCATCCGAAGTCTGGTGGATGAAGCCGCGCTCGCTCATCGTGCGCAGGAAATCGGATTTGAAGGCGGACATTTTTTCTTTCCTGGAGATCGCCTGGCCGCTGGACCAAGCGTGACGTGAAGGCGGGCGTTTAGCATCCGCGGGCGATCAGCAAAAGTGGTTTCCGGTTTTGCGTCCGATCGCCCGCCAACAAAAGACCAGCGATCAGCAAAAGTGGTTTCCGGTTTTGCGTCCGATCGCCCGCCAACAAAAGACCAGCGATCAGCAAAAGTGGGTTTCCGGTTTTGCGGCCTGCGCGGATGCCATTTGCGAATCCTTGCCTCATCGTTTTGGCTGGCGTAATGAGGCGCCGCGCAACGGCTTCGCCCGAAGCGCCGCGACGAGGCCAATCGACCGCCCCGCAGATCAAGTCAGGAATCCGGCCTCCCGCACATGAACAGGAACTACCTCATCCTCTTTCTGTTCAGCCTGCTGATGACGGTCGGCGGGCTGATGAGCCTTCCGCCGGTCGATCGCGACGAGTCCCGCTTCGTCCAGGCCACCAAGCAGATGGTCGAGACCGGAGACTATGTCGACATCCGTTTCCAGGATGTCTCCCGCTACAAGAAGCCGATCGGCATCTACTGGCTGCAGTCGGCGGCGGTCGCATTGAGCGGGCAGGGGGCCGAAGCCCCGATCTGGGTCTATCGCCTGGTCTCGATGCTTGGCATCGCCCTGGCCGTCGTCGGCATCGCCTGGACGGGCACAAAACTCTTCGGCGTGAATGCCGGTCTCGCCGCCGGCCTGATGATGGCCGCGATCTTCGCCACCGCCTTCGAGGCCCGCGACGCCAAGACCGACGCCATGCTTCTGGCCTGCTGCGTGGCGGCGCAGGGCGCGCTGGCACAGATCTACCTGGCCTCGCGCCGCAACGAACCGGTTGCCGGCCATCTACCATGGGTCTTCTGGATCGCCCAAGGCGCGGGAATCCTCATCAAAGGCCCCGTGAGCCCGATACTGTCGGTCCTGACGGTGGCCGCGCTGTTCGCCTTCGAGCGTGACTGGCGCTGGCTGTTGAAACTGAAGCTTGTGCGCGGTGTCGCGCTGGTGCTGTTGATCGTGCTGCCCTGGGTCATCCTCATCACCTGGAAGAGCGGCGGCGCCTTTCTGCAGGAAGCCGTCGGCAAGGACATGATTGCCAAGGTTGCGCAGGGCGAAGAATCGCATGGCCTGCCGCCCGGCTTCTACATGCTGACCTATTCGCTGTTCATGTGGCCCTTCGGCCTGATTGCGGTCGGCGCCGGGCTGCAGGCCATCAACCGCTTCTGGGACGATCCGCGCCTGCGCTTCTGCCTGGCCTGGTACATCCCGTTCTGGCTGGTGTTCGAGCTGATCCCGACCAAGCTGCCGCATTATGTCATGCCGGCCTACCCCGGCATGGCGTTGCTGATCGGCTGGCTGCTGACGTTGAAGCCGGAGGAGGCCAATGCACCGCTCCGGCGCTGGCAGTCCTGGCTGTGGTGGTCGACTGCTTTCGGCCTTGTCGTGGTTTCCATAGGTCTGGCTGTCGTCTGCATCGGCGCGCCGCTCTATCTGGCCAAGGCATTTTCCTGGTGGAGCTTGCCTGCCGCCCTTGCCGCGCTCGCCGCCGGCTATCTGGCCTTTCCGCGCAAATTGCAGGTGCCGCTCGGCCGCATCGGCGCCATCGCGGTCTGCGCCGGCATCACCTTTTCCCTGCTGTTCGGTGTTATCGCCCCATCCTTGAAGCCGATCTGGCTGAGCCCGGCGATCAAGGCCGCAGTCGATGCGAACCGCCCGTGCGAGACGAGCGTGCTCGCCTCCGCGCCGTATCATGAGCCGAGCCTCGTCTTCCTGGTCGGCACCAAGACAATCCTGACCGATGTCGACGGCGTCGCAAAGCATCTGCTCGATGATCCGGCTTGCGCGCTTGGGCTGGCGCCGGTCGCGGACGAGAAGAAGCTGAACGATGCGCTGGCCGGACAAGGCAAATCCGCGCGCCGGCTGGCTGAGATCGACGGCCTGAACTACTCGTCAGGGGACAGGCTGTCGCTCGGCCTCTACCGGGTGGACAAGTGAGCACGTCGATGACCCCGCCGGCGGTGTTCCGCCGGTCGCTCGGCAACTTTCTCGACACGCTGCGCATCGTGCGAAGGCGCTTTGCCGTGCGCAAACCCGACTATCCGCGCATTGCGTGGCCGGTCTGGCTGCTCGCCTGGATCATGCTCACGGCAGCGGTCTTCTTCCGCCTTGACCACGCGGCAGGGACGCGTTGGGGGGAATGGCCTCACGGGCTTGCCCGCTTCACCGAGTTTTTCACCGACTTCGGCCTGGGCGGCTGGTACCTCATTCCGGCCGCACTCTGCCTTGTCGCCGCCAACCTGACCGACTGGCGGAGCCTTTCGCGGCGCGCGCGGATGCTCGTCTACAACTGGACCTGCCTTGCCTTTCTGGTGCTCGGCGCGGTCGGTCTTTCAGGCATCGCCGTCAATCTGCTGAAGTATGGCATCGGGCGGGCGCGTCCGCGCTATTTCGACGATTTCGGGGTGTTGTCGTTGCATCCTTTCGCCCTGGATGCGCGCTTTGCCGGCTTTCCGTCCGGCCACGCCACCACCATGGGCGCCGTTTTCGGCGTCGCTCTGCTCCTGTTTCCGAGACGCTGGTACCTCGCGCTGGCGATCACTGCGTGTATCTCGTCGACGCGGGTTTTCGTCGGCGCGCACTATCCAAGCGACACAGTCGCTGGCTTCGGCCTCGGCTGCGCCAGTGCGATCCTGTGCGGACTTCTCTTCGCCCGGCTCGGTTTCATCTTCCGCCGGACGTCGGCCAAGCTGCCCATACGCAAGACGACATTTCGGCTCACAGGCTATGCCGAGGCGGGGAACAAAAGAGTGGCGTCCAGACAGGGCGAAGATCGCGTCGCCGCGGACCGACCTTAGAGCATTCCTGGAGTCCAGCCGCTCAGCTACTGGCGTTCAATACCGCCATAGGTTCTGACCAGTTCGGCCATATCCGGCGCGCTTGCGCTGGGCGCTTCCTTCTCCAGCCCCTCGGCGACGCCAACGCGGTCGGCCACCGGTCGGTTCTGGCTGACCTTCCACTTGCCGCTGATGTCGGTGATCTCGATTTCCAGCCCGACAATGCCCTTGATCTGCGACTGGATGAAGCCGGCCGGCGCGTCGGTCACCGCCCAGGGTGCCTCGCGGCTGCCTTCCTGCGACGCCGTCAGCTCGGCGATCTGCTGCGCCAGCCATGCCTGGTCCTCGATCACCTTGACCATGCCGCGCACCTGGACGATGGCGTAGTTCCAGGTCGGCACGACCTTGCCGGTCTCGCGCTTGGTCTCGTACCAGGACGGCGTCACGTAAGCGTCGGCGCCTTGGAAGACGACCAGCACCGGCGAAGCGGGGCTCTCGGCCAGCAGCCGCCACTGCGGGTTGGCCTTCGCCAGATGGGCACGCAGCCTGCCCTTCGGGCCAATGTCGGCGTCGAGCAGGAACGGGATCGCATTCGCGACCGGCCCCTCGGTGCCGTTCGAGATCAGCAGCCCCAGCGGATGCGCCCGTACCAGCCCGTGCAGGATGTCCTGCCGCGTCTCCTGGAAATGAGGAGGCTGGTACATGGCGATCTCTCCTTATCTCAGGCGCTTCGGCCGCGGGTCGGACAATTCGCCGGCGAGCCGCCGGTCGAGATAGTCGGCGCATTCCTGCAGTAGAAGGTCGGCATCATTGGCGAAGAAATGGTTGGCGCCAGGCAGCGTCTTCTGGGTGATGGTGATGCCCTTTTGCGTGTGCAGCTTGTCGACCAACGCCTGCACGTCCTTCGGCGGCGCCACCTTGTCGGCATCGCCATGGATGATCAGGCCCGACGACGGGCAGGGCGCCAGGAACGAAAAATCATAGGTGTTGGGCTGCGGCGCGATCGAGATGAAGCCCTCGATCTCGGGCCGGCGCATCAGAAGCTGCATACCGATCCACGAGCCGAACGAATAGCCGGCGACCCAGCAGCTCTTGGAATCCGGATGCAGCGACTGCACCCAGTCGAGTGCTGCGGCCGCATCCGACAACTCGCCGGTGCCGTGGTCGAACTCGCCCTGGCTGCGGCCGATGCCGCGAAAATTGAAGCGAAGCGTGGTGAAATCCCGCTTCTGGAACATGTAGAAGAGGTCGTAGACGATCTTGTTGTTCATCGTGCCGCCGAATTGCGGGTGCGGATGCAACACAATGGCGATCGGCGCGCTCTTTTCCTTGGAAGGCTGGTAGCGACCCTCAAGGCGGCCGGCCGGACCGGTAAAAATGACCTCAGGCATAAAATACTCCACATGGCATAAGAATGCGCGGCGCCCGGAACACTCTTTCCTCTGGCCTTGACGCAGGGCGAGCGTCTTCTTAGAAGCTAGTTTAGAATTGTTCAAAACTGGGTGGCCAAAACCTGCCGGCTAGGCCGCCCGCGCCGCAAGCCGGGTAAATAGGACGGCTTGCCTTGCGATTTCAAGGAAATAACGCGCTATCCTCGCCGAATGGCTTTTGACGGGACCAATTGAAGGAAAATGGCCGCAACTCGCGCCTATCTTGACTACAATGCCAGCGCGCCACTCGTTGCAGAGGCGCGCGCGGCCATGGTTGGTGCGCTCGATGTCGCCGCCAATCCGTCGTCTGTCCATGCCGAGGGTCGCGCCGCGCGGCGGCTGGTCGAGGATGCCAGGCGCAATGTCGCCAAGCTGGTCAATGCTAAGCCGGAGCATGTCGTGTTCACCTCCGGCGCGACCGAAGCCGCCTCGACCTTGCTGACGCCGGACTGGCAGATGGGGCGCGGCACGGTCCGCATGAGCCGGCTCTATGTCTGCGAAGCCGATCATCCCTGCTTGCTCAATGGCGGCCGCTTCCAGGCGGCGCAACTGACGCGGATCGGCGTCGACGTCAACGGCATCGCCGATCTAGGCGCATTGGCGGCGGCCCTTGCCGCCCATGACAAGGCCGACGGCCTGCCGCTGGTGGCGATCCATGCCGCCAACAACGAGACCGGCGTCATCCAGCCCGTCGAGGCCATCGCCGGGATCGTCAAGGCGGCGGGCGGCATGCTCGTCGTCGATGCGGTGCAGGCGGCCGGCCGCATTGCCATCGATATGTCGGCGCCCTACGCCGATTATCTGATCCTGTCCTCGCACAAGATCGGCGGCCCCAAGGGTGTCGGCGCCATGGTTGCCGCGTCCGACCTGATGATGCCGAAGCCGCTGGTCAATGGCGGCGGCCAGGAAAAGGGCCACCGCGGCGGCACTGAAAATCTCGCAGCCATCGCCGGCTTTGGCGCCGCGGCACGGCAGGCACTGGCCAGGCTGAACGACGTCGATGCGCTCGCCCGCCGCCGCGATGAGGTCGAAACAATCATCAAAACGCTGGTATCGGATGTTGAAATCTTCGGAACCGGCGCGCCAAGGCTTGCCAACACGACATTCTTCGCTATTCCCGGCATCAAGGCCGAGACGGCACAGATCGCTTTCGATCTGGCCGGTGTCGCCCTGTCTGCTGGATCGGCCTGCTCGTCGGGCAAGGTCGGCCCGAGCCATGTGCTGAAGGCCATGGGGTATGGTGACAGTCTTGGCGCTTTGCGTGTGTCCATCGCCCACGCGACGAGCGCCGAGGATATCGAACTGTTTCGCGCAGCGCTGGCAACTATCGTCGCGCGCCGGGCGGACAGGGAAGAAGCTGCTTGAGGGCGGCAAAGGGAATTCGGGCCTTGCGGCCTGGTAGAGCCGTGCGTTTCAAGGTGGCCGGGTGAATTCACGGTCGGGACGCACTATATGGAACTTACGCCGCCTCGGGTGCCCTGCTGGTGCTCGCTGGCGATGCCATAGTTTGAAAACTGTCGGGCCTTGACCCCGGCGTGGATGGAGAACGCTTATGCCTGCTGTGCAGGACACGATCGATCGGGTCCGAAAGATCGACGTCGACCAGTATAAATACGGATTCCAGACAGAGATCGCGATGGACAAGGCCCCCAAGGGCCTGAGCGAAGACATTATTCGCTTCATCTCGGCCAAGAAGGACGAGCCGTCCTGGATGCTGGAATGGCGTCTTGAGGCCTATCGGCGCTGGCTGACGCTGGACGAGCCGACCTGGGCGCGCGTCAACTATCCGAAGATCGATTTTCAGGACATCTACTATTACGCCGCGCCCAAGAGCACGCCCGGCCCGACCTCGCTCAGCGACGTCGATCCCGAACTGCTGAAGGTCTACGAAAAACTCGGCATTCCGCTCAGGGAACAGGAAATCCTCGCCGGCGTGCAGAAGACCGACGTGTCGGAATTCGAAGAGGCCAGCGACAATGTCTATAAGTCGGGCCGCGTCGCTGTCGACGCGGTGTTCGATTCCGTGTCCGTCGTCACCACCTTCAAGAAGGAGCTGGCGCAGGCCGGCGTCATCTTCTGCTCGATCTCGGAAGCGATCCGCGAGCATCCGGAATTGGTGAAGAAATATCTCGGTTCGGTCGTGCCGACCTCCGACAATTTCTACGCCACGCTGAACACCGCCGTGTTCACCGACGGTTCCTTCGTCTTCGTGCCCAAGGGCGTGCGCTGCCCGATGGAGCTGTCGACCTATTTCCGCATGAACGAGAAGAACACCGGCCAGTTCGAGCGCACGCTGATCATCGCCGAGGAGGGGGCTTATGTCTCCTATCTCGAGGGCTGCACGGCGCCACAGCGCGACGAGAACCAGCTGCATGCCGCGGTCGTCGAACTGGTCGCGCTCGACGATGCCGAGATCAAATATTCGACGGTGCAGAACTGGTACCCCGGCGACGCCGAAGGCAAGGGCGGCATCTACAATTTCGTCACCAAGCGCGGCGACTGCCGTGGGCACCGCTCGAAGATTTCGTGGACGCAGGTCGAGACCGGTTCGGCCATCACCTGGAAGTACCCGAGCTGCATCCTGCGCGGCGACGATTCCAGCGGCGAGTTCTATTCGATCGCCGTGTCGAACGGCTACCAGCAGGTCGACAGCGGCACCAAGATGATCCATCTCGGCAAGAACACGTCGAGCCGCATCATCTCCAAGGGCATCGCCGCCGGCTTCTCGCAGAACACCTATCGCGGCCAGGTCTCGGCGCACCGCAAGGCGACCAACGCCCGCAACTTCACCAATTGCGACAGCTTGCTGATCGGCGACCAGTGCGGCGCACACACCGTGCCCTACATGGAAGCCAAGAACTCGACAGCGCAGTTCGAGCATGAGGCGACCACCTCGAAGATTTCCGAGGACCAGAAGTTCTACGTGATGCAGCGCGGCATCCCCGAGGAAGAGGCGATCGCGCTGATCGTCAACGGCTTCGTCAAGGACGTCATCCAGCAGTTGCCGATGGAATTCGCCGTCGAGGCGCAGAAGCTGATCGGTATCAGCCTCGAGGGGAGCGTCGGGTGATGGATACGGTTCCGCTGATTTTCTACGCTATGGTCTGCGGCGCACTAGGTGCGGTCGCGCCGTCGATCCAATCGACGGTTCTGCGGGTAGCGGCAGGCGGTGTGACCGGGCTGGTGTCGGCGCTGGTGCTGCCCTTCTTGCGAGGCGCATTTGGTTACATGAGCGGGTCACGGATGTGCTGAAGATCGACATCCGGTTCGCGGTTTGACGCAATGATTAGGTGAAAGAACAAGACGAAATGCTTGAGATCAAGAATTTGCATGCCCGCATCGTCGATGACGGTACCGAGATTATCCGCGGCCTGAACCTGACGGTGCAAGCCGGCGAGGTCGCCGCCATCATGGGCCCGAACGGTTCGGGCAAGTCGACCCTGTCCTATATCCTCGCCGGCCGCGAGGACTATGAGGTCACCGAAGGCGACATCCTCTACAACGGCCAGTCGATCCTCGAAATGGATCCGGCCGAGCGCGCTACCGCGGGCATCTTCCTGGCCTTCCAATATCCGATGGAGATACCCGGCGTCGCGACGATGGAATTCCTCAAGGTGGCGATGAACGAGCAGCGCAAGGCGCGTGGCGAGGAGCCGCTGAAGATCCCGGAATTCTTGAAGCGGGTGAAGGACGCTGCCGGCTCGCTCAACATGGACATGGCGATGCTGAAGCGGCCGCTCAACGTCGGCTTTTCCGGCGGCGAGAAGAAGCGCGCCGAAATCCTGCAGATGAAGCTTTTGGAGCCGAAGCTTTGTGTGCTCGACGAGACCGATTCCGGCCTCGACATCGACGCGTTGAAGATCGTCTCGGACGGCGTCAACGCGCTGCGCTCGCCGGACCGCGCCATCGTCGTCATCACCCACTACCAGCGCCTGCTCGAGCACATCGTGCCGGACTCGGTGCACGTGCTCTACAAGGGGCAGGTCATCAAGTCGGGCGACAAGTCGCTGGCGCTCGATCTCGAAGCCAATGGCTATGCCGGCGTGATCGGCGAAGCCGCGTGAGATGCCAGGGGTGGAACTGATGAACATGCACGCACAACCGCAGCGCACCCCGGCCGAAACGGCGTTGATCGACGCCTTCGGCGAGCGGCTGTCGCTGCTGCCCGGCGACGGCGTGGTGATGCTGAAGCGCGATGACGCCATCGAGGCGATCAAGCACGGCCTGCCGACCCGGCGCATTGAATCCTGGCACTACACGGACCTGCGCCGCCTGCTGACTTCGGTGCCGGAGTTCGATCCCGCAGCCGCCACCAAGGCCATCGCGCCGATCGTCGAAGGCTCTGCCATCTTGCCGGTCTTAAACGGCGTGTCGAGCACGAAGACACCGGCGATCGAGGGCGCCACCGTGCAGCGCCTGTCGGAAAAGCTGACCGACGGCAGCATCGCGCCGGGGCTCGATCCCTATGGCAGCGACGACGCCATCGGCGCGCTGAACACCGCCTTTGTTGCCGACGGCTATTTCGTCGACATCGCCGACGGGACCCAGCTTGAAAAGCCGATCGAACTGCAGAACCTGCAGGCCGGCGGCCAGACCCATGTGCGCCTGGCCGTCCGCGTCGGCGCTGGTGCCAAGGCAAGCGTCGTCGAGCGCCAGACCGGCGATGGTGCGGCATTGGGCAGTTCCGTCAGCCAGCTCGTGCTGGGCGAGGGCGCCGAGGTGACCTGGCTGATCGTGCAGGAGCAGCCGGAAACGGCGACGCACCTGGCGCAGTTCAAGGCGCATCTCGGCAAGAATTCGAAGCTGACGGTGTTCTTCATGAATGCCGGCGGCAAGCTTGTGCGCCAGGAGATCGTGGTCAGGACGACGGGCGAAGGCGCCGACTTCAAACTGCGCGGCATCAATCTGCTTGCCGGCGACACCCATACCGACGTGACCATGGTGCTCGACCATGCCGTGCCGCACACGACGTCGACGGAAGTGATCCGCAACGTGGTGACCGGCAAGGCGCGCGGCGTGTTCCAGGGCCGTATCAACGTCCACCAGTATGCGCAGAAGACCAACGCCAAAATGGCCTGCAACACGCTGCTTCTGTCCGACGATGGCGAGTTCTCGACCAAGCCCGAGCTGGAAATCTTCGCCGACGACGTCGTCTGCGGCCACGGCGCGACCGTCACCGAGATCGACCACGACCATCTGTTCTACCTGATGGCACGCGGCATCGACGAGAAGAGCGCGCGGGGGCTGTTGGTGAAGGCCTTCGTCGCCGAGGTGATCGAGGAACTGGACGACGAGGCCATCGTCGAGGCGCTGGAAGCAAGGCTCGACGGCTGGTTCGTCGCGCACGGGTGAACCTATGAACGCACCAGGCAAGATCGGAGATTTCTACGACGTCGAGGCGATCCGCCGCGATTTCCCGATCCTGTCGCGGGAAGTCTACGGCAAGCCGCTGGTCTATCTCGACAACGGCGCCTCGGCACAGAAGCCGCAGGCGGTGCTCGACGCCATCCAGCACGCCTACAGCCAGGAATATGCCAACGTCCATCGCGGCCTGCATTTCCTGTCCAATGCCGCGACCGACGCCTATGAAAAGGCGCGCGAGACGGTGCGCCGTTTCCTCAACGCACCGAGTACCGACAACATCGTCTTCACCTCGAACACGACGTCGGCGATCAACACGGTTGCCTATGGCTATGGCATGCCCAACATCGACGAGGGCGACGAGATCGTGCTGTCGATCATGGAGCACCACTCCAACATCGTGCCCTGGCATTTCATCCGCGAGCGGCAGGGCGCCAAGCTGGTCTGGGTGCCGGTCGACGATCTAGGCGTCTTCCACATCGAGGAATTCGAGAAGCGCCTGACCTCCCGCACCAAGCTCGTCGCCATCACCCAGATGTCGAATGCGCTGGGCACGGTGACGCCGATCAAGGAGATCGTGCGCATCGCGCACGCGAAAAACATTCCGGTGCTGGTCGACGGCAGCCAGAGCGCCGTGCACATGCCGATCGACGTGCAGGACCTCGACTGCGATTTCTTCGTCTTCACCGGACACAAGGTCTACGGCCCCTCGGGCATAGGCGTGCTCTACGGCAAGAAGGATATTCTCGAGCGCATGCGCCCCTTCATGGGTGGCGGCGAGATGATCGAGGAAGTGACGGAGGACATCGTCACCTACAATGAGCCGCCGCACCGTTTCGAGGCCGGCACGCCGCCCATCGTGCAGGCGATCGGCCTGGGCGCGGCGCTCGACTACATGGACAAGGTCGGCCGCGAGCGCATCGCAGCGCACGAGGCTGATCTCAAGGACTATGCGCATGAGCGGTTGCGCGCCATCAACTCGCTGCGCATCTTCGGCGACGCGCCGGGCAAGGGCGCCATCATTTCGTTCGAGTTGCAGGGCATCCACGCGCATGACGTGTCGATGGTGATAGATCGGCAGGGAGTAGCGGTCCGCGCGGGCACCCATTGCGCCCAGCCGCTGTTGAAACGCTTCGGCGTAACCTCCACATGCAGGGCATCGTTCGGCATGTATAATACCAGGGCCGAGGTCGACGCTTTGGCCGATGCGCTGGAAAAAGCGCGGAAGTTCTTCGGGTGACGATTATGGATGACGCTAGCCACACCACCGAGACCGCGCCGGAAACGGCCGTCAACCCGCTGGTTTCCGCCTCGGCCATTCCCGCCGACGAACTGGCACGGCTGACCGACGACATCGTCTCGGCGCTGAAGACGGTCTATGACCCGGAAATCCCGGCCGACATCTACGAACTCGGCCTGATCTACAAGATCGACATCGAGGACGACCGTTCGGTCAAGATCGACATGACGCTGACCGCGCCCGGCTGCCCGGTGGCGGGCGAAATGCCCGGCTGGGTGGAGAATGCCGTCGGCGCCGTCGAAGGTGTTTCCGGCGTCGAGGTCAGCATGACCTTCGACCCGCCCTGGTCGCCCGACCGCATGTCGGAAGAGGCGCAGGTGGCAGTCGGCTGGTATTAGCATCGGTCGGACAATGGGTTGGCGCACTTGCGCCTAGTATAAAACTTCACCATTTTAGGTGAAGAATCATTCGGCAGGCCTTGAACCTGCATGGAATGGAGAGAGAAAAGATGGGACGCTTCGCCGTCATCACGATGACCGAAAAGGCCGCCGACCGGGTGCGCGAGATCGTCGCCACCCGCGAAAACGCGCACGGCATCCGCCTCGGCATCAAGAAGGGCGGTTGCGCCGGCATGGAATACACGGTCGACCTGGTCACCGAGCCCAACACCAAGGACGACCATGTCGAACGCGACGGCGCCCATGTCTATGTCGCGCCGGAGGCGGCGCTGTTCCTGTTCGGCACCGAGATGGATTTCGAGCAGACGACGCTGCGCACCGGCTTCACCTTCCGCAACCCGAACCAGAGCTCGGCATGCGGTTGCGGCGAATCTGTCGAGCTTAAGCCGGCCGATCTGAAGGCACTCGCCGAGGCGCGCGCTTCCGCCTGATTTTCTTCGCCGAAGAACGCTAATCCACCCACATCCCTGTCCGCTTGTGCCAATCGGCGATCGATTCCTCGGGATAGACGTCGAACACCTTGTCGTTCCTGCCGATCTCCGGCTCGACCCAGCTCGCTTTGTATTTCAGCATCAGGTGCACCTTCTCCGGCGGCTTAGACAGCTCGCTGTCGATGGCCGAGGCGAAGGGATGCACCAGCTCCGGCCAGGTCGGGTCGTAGACCCAGAGTGCTGTTCCGCATTTCCGGCAGAAATTTCGCTCACCCGTCGAGATCTCGCATTGCGGATGTTCGTCATCCTCGATCTCGGCCCGGTAGACGCCGAGATTGCGCTTGCCGGTGACCTTCAGCGTCTCGTAGTCGGCGCCGAGATTGATGGCGAAACCGCCGCCGCCCTGTTGTTTGCGGCAGATCGAGCAGTAGCACAGCATGAACGGCACCGGCGTGTGGCTCTCCACCTCGAAGCGAACGGCATTGCAGCGACAGGACCCCTTGAGCAGAAGCGGCATGATGGATCTCCAACGTGTTTTCCCTGAACCTTGTCAGCATGGTTTTGGTTGCGGCGATGACAAGGCCGGATGCGGCTGACATGATCGCCGCATGGACAACGAACGCATAGAGGAATTGTTCGAAAGCCTGGGCCCGGTGAGGATCCGAAAACTGTTCGGCGGCAAGGGCATCTATTGCGACGGCTCCATCGTCGCGATCGTGGTGCGTGGGGATCTGATGCTGAAGGCCGACGAGCAAAGCGCGCCCGACTTCGAGGCCGTCGGCTGCAGGCAGTGGACCTACACCGGCTCAAGGCACGGCAAGCAGGTTACGATGCCCTATTGGAGCGTCCCCGACAGCGCCTTGGACGATCCAGACGAGATGGCGGTCTGGGCGCGCCGGGCGTATGAGGCCGGACGGCGGGCGGGCAAGTAGGCCTAAAGCGCCTTCGCAATCCTTGCCGCCAGCCGCGCATTGTTCTCGACCAGCGCGATGTTGGTCTTCAGGCTCCTGCCGCCGGTCAGTTCGAGGATTTTTCCCAGCAAGAACGGCGTCACCGCCTTGCCGGTAACGTTTAGCGCCTCGGCCGCCTTCTGCGCGGCCTCGATGTAGCCGGCCATCTCGTCGGCCGGGATCTCGTGGTCTTCCGGCACCGGATTGGCAACGAGCACACCGCCGCTCAAGCCGAGCGCCTGCCGAGTCTGGTAGAAATGCGCGATGTCCTCCGGCGCATGCAAGGTCAGCGGCGCCTTGAAAGGCGAATGTCTGGACCAGAAGGCCGGCATCGTCTCGCAGCCATGGCCGACGACCGGCACGCCGCGCGTCTCCAGCACCTCTAGCGTCTTTTCGATGTCGAGGATCGCCTTGGCGCCGGCCGAGACGACGATGACCGGTGTGCGCGCCAGTTCGTCGAGATCGGCCGAGATGTCGAAGCTCTTTTCCGCACCTTTGTGCACGCCGCCTATGCCGCCGGTGGCGAACATCTTTATCCCGGCCATATGCGCCGCGATCATGGTGGCGGCGACCGTGGTGCCGCCGGTGCGGCCTTGAGCGACCGCAAAGCCGAGATCGGCGCGCGACAGCTTCATGGCGTCACCCGTCATGGCGAGCGATTCGCGCTCGCCGTCTGACAGCCCGATCTTGATGCGGCCGGAAACCACGGCGATCGTCGCCGGTACCGCGCCATTGTCCAGGATGATCTTCTCGACATTGGCTGCCATGGCGCCATTGTCGGGATAGGGCATGCCGTGGGTGATGATGGTGCTTTCCAGCGCCACCACCGGCCGGCCCGCAGCCAGCGCCTCAGCCACCGGCTTGTGGATGTCGATGAAGGGGCGGGCGGTTTCCGGGGTCATTTCCGTCTCCGATCTAGCAAGCCGATATGGCCGACCTCATGCCACTTCCCGCGCCTCCGGCACAAGGGCCAGTGCCTCGGCAAAACTCGCCGCCGAGAAGCCTGGCACGGCATCGCTGCTCTCGATGGCAAGCGTCGCTGCGGCGACACCTTCTCGAAGCGCGGCGCGCAACGCCAGTCCGCGCAGCAGGGCCGCGACCGTTGCGCCCGCCAGCGCATCGCCGGCGCCAGTGACGTCGGCGATTTTTCGGGGGGCAGGGGGAGCGACAGCGAAAAGCCCATTTCCGTCGAAGGCCAGCACCGGCGCGCCGCCCGCCGTCACCACGCCGCTTGTGAGGCCGGCGCGCCTCAGCCCCTCGACCAGACCTTGCTCGGAGGCATCGGCGTCTACCCCGGCGAGCGCGACCGCCTCGCGCCGGTTCATGAACAGCAGGGCAAGACTGCCCAGCACCGGCATCAGCCGCACCACCTTGGCCGGCGAGATGGCGATGGCGAACACCGGCTTGGCTCCGGCGAGCGCCACCAGCCGTTCCAGCGCCGTGGTCGGCAGATTTGCGTCGCACAGGATCGCGTCGGCGTCGGCAATCACCTCGCGCACCTTGGCGCGGCGGATCTGCTTGGGGAAGGCGAGATCGTATAGTGCCATGTCGGCAAAGCCGACGATCAGCTCGCCGTCACGGTCGATCAACGCAGTATAGCTCGGCGTGGTACGGTCGAGGAACACCGCCGACAGGTCGGCGATCCCAGACGCGGCAATAGCGCGCGACACCGTCTCGCCCGAAGCGTCGCCGCCACGCAGCGAAAGCAGTGAGGCCGAAAGCCCGCGCCGCACCAGGCTGCGCAGCGCGTTGAAGACGCCGCCGCCGACATCCTCGCGCATTGTGCCTGGGTTGGACGCGGCCGGCACATACGGACCCGATACCTGGCCGCGCCGGTCGATATGGGCGCCGCCCACAGCCAGTATCTTTGAGGATTTCACCATGCGGGCGATATGACATTTGTTATTCCAGCCGCACAAGCGCTAGGCTGTGCGGCTGGGCTTCGCAAGGCAAGGGAGCGATTCGGCGGATCAAAACAATCGGACCGCCTGATCGGATGCGGGATGCTCCATGGAACGAAGGGATGAGACAAAAAAAGAACAAATCCCGGATATCGATTGTTTTTCAGATATTTGATACCCCTTGCCAAACGAGAACAAAAAAGGTACAAATAGGGCAGGGATTACGGATTGTCCGGCCTTCATTGACGACCAAGGGGTGATGTATCATGGCTCAGAATACTTTGCGGCTTGTAGAGGACAAGGCAGTGGACAAATCAAAGGCTCTGGACGCGGCGCTGTCGCAGATCGAACGCGCTTTCGGCAAGGGCTCGATCATGCGCCTTGGCGCCAATGAGCAGGTCGTCGAGATCGAAACCGTGCCCACCGGGTCGCTTGGCCTCGACATCGCACTTGGCGTCGGTGGCCTGCCGCGCGGCCGCATCGTCGAGATTTACGGGCCGGAAAGCTCGGGCAAGACGACGCTGGCGCTGCACACGGTGGCGGAAGCCCAGAAGAAGGGCGGCATCTGCGCCTTCGTCGATGCCGAGCACGCGCTCGATCCGGTCTATGCCCGCAAGCTCGGCGTCGACCTTGAGAACCTTTTGATCTCGCAGCCCGACACCGGCGAGCAGGCGCTTGAGATCTGCGACACGCTGGTGCGTTCCGGCGCCATCGACGTGCTGGTGGTCGATTCGGTTGCGGCGCTGACGCCGCGCGCCGAAATCGAGGGCGAGATGGGCGATTCGCTGCCCGGCCTGCAGGCCCGTCTGATGAGCCAGGCGCTGCGCAAGCTGACCGCCTCGATCTCGCGCTCCAACACCATGGTCATCTTCATCAACCAGATCCGCATGAAGATCGGCGTCATGTTCGGTTCGCCCGAAACCACGACCGGCGGCAATGCGCTGAAATTCTACGCCTCGGTCCGTCTCGACATCCGCCGCATCGGCTCGGTCAAGGACCGCGACGAGGTCGTCGGCAACCAGACCCGCGTCAAGGTCGTCAAGAACAAGCTGGCGCCGCCCTTCAAGGTGGTCGAGTTCGACATCATGTATGGCGAGGGCGTCTCCAAGACCGGCGAACTGGTCGACCTCGGCGTCAAGGCCGGCGTGGTCGAGAAGTCGGGCGCCTGGTTCTCCTACAATTCGCAGCGCCTCGGCCAGGGTCGCGAGAACGCCAAGCTGTTCCTGCGCGACAATCCTGACACGGCGCGCGAGATCGAACTGGCGCTCAGGCAGAATGCCGGGCTGATCGCCGAGAAATTCCTCGAAAATGGTGGCTCCGAAGGCGGAGACGACGGTTTCGAGGACGAAGCCGGCGCGATGTAGGGCACTGGCCAGAGTTCGGCCATAAACCCGGCCTCCTGACGCTTAAGTAACCGAGTTCTACAGTATCGCGTTCCAAACCGCCGGCCTCGAGCCGGCGGTTTTTGTTTTTGGGCGGCATGGTTTGGCCCAATTCCCTGTTTCTGGACAGGGTGGAGCGTGCCCGTTAAAAGGCCATGTCAGTTTCCGCCGGGTTGCCGGCGGTTTTCGCGAAAAGGCAGCACTCATGAGTGGCGTGAACGAGATCCGGTCGACCTTTCTCGACTATTTCCGCAAGGAGGGCCACGAGGTCGTGGCCTCGAGCCCGCTGGTGCCGCGCAACGACCCGACGCTGATGTTCACCAATGCCGGCATGGTGCAGTTCAAGAACGTCTTCACCGGTCTGGAGAAGCGGCCCTATTCGCGTGCGACGACCGCGCAGAAAAGCGTGCGCGCCGGAGGCAAGCATAACGATCTCGACAATGTCGGCTACACGGCGCGCCACCTGACCTTCTTCGAGATGCTCGGCAATTTCTCCTTCGGCGACTATTTCAAGGAGCGCGCCATCGAGCTTGCCTGGAACCTGATCACCAAAGAGTTCGGGCTGACCAAGGACAAGCTGCTGGTCACCGTCTATCACACGGACGACGAGGCTGCCGGCTTCTGGAAGACGATCGCCGGCTTCTCCGACGATCGCATCATCCGCATACCGACCTCCGACAATTTCTGGGCGATGGGCGACACCGGACCGTGCGGACCGTGCTCGGAAATCTTCATCGATCGTGGCGAGCATATCTGGGGCGGTCCTCCAGGCACCCCCGAGGAGGACGGCGACCGCTTCCTCGAATTCTGGAACCTGGTGTTCATGCAGTATGAACAGGTGACCAAGGAAGAGCGCATCGACTTGCCGCGGCCCTCGATCGACACCGGCATGGGCCTGGAGCGCATGGCCTCCATCCTGCAAGGGGTGGAAAGTGTCTTCGAAACCGACCTGTTCCGCCATCTGATCGACACTGCGTCGTCCGCGCTCGGCCGCGGTCCGGATGCCGACACTGTCGGCTCGTTCCGCGTCATCGCCGACCATCTGCGGTCCTCTTGCTTCCTGGTGGCCGACGGCGTGCTGCCGTCCAATGAAGGCCGTGGCTATGTGCTGCGTCGCATTATGCGACGCGCCATGCGCCATGCGCAGCTACTCGGTGCGAATGAGCCGCTGATGTGGAAGCTGGTGCCGGCGCTGGTCCGAGAGATGGCGCAGGCCTATCCGGAGTTGGGGCGCGGCGAAGCGCTCATCACCGAGACATTGAAGCTGGAAGAGACGCGCTTCCGCAAGACGCTGACGCGTGGCCTCGGCCTGTTGTCGGACGCGACGGAAACACTCGGCGCCGGCGACATGCTGGATGGTGAGACGGCCTTCAAGCTCTACGATACCTACGGCTTCCCGCTCGATTTGACGCAGGACGCGCTGCGCCAGCGCAGCATATCGGTCGATCTTGCTGGCTTCACCGACGCGATGGAGCGGCAGAAGGCCGAGGCGCGCAAGAGCTGGGCTGGTTCCGGCGACGCTGCCACCGAGACCGTCTGGTTCGCCGTGCGTGAAAAGTCCGGCGCCACCGAGTTCCTCGGCTACGAGACCGAGCAGGCGGAAGGCCTCATCCTGGCGCTGGTGAGTGACGGCAAGACCGTCGACAGCGCGAACAAGGGCGACGCGGTTGCCGTGGTCGTCAACCAGACGCCGTTCTACGCCGAGTCCGGCGGCCAGATGGGCGACACCGGCGTCATATCAGGCGAAGGGTTCTCGATCGAGATCTCCGACACCCAGAAGAAGGCCGACGGGCTCTTCGTGCATCTCGGCAAGGTGGCCAGCGGCACGGTCAAGACGGGCGCTTCCGTCGAGCTGAAGGTCGACCATGCGCGCCGCTCCAGGCTGCGCGCCAACCACTCCGCCACGCATCTGATCCACGAGGCGCTGCGCGAGGTGCTGGGCACCCATGTCGCGCAGAAGGGCTCGCTGGTCGCGCCCGAGCGCCTGCGCTTCGATATCTCGCACAACAAGCCCATTTCGGCTGAAGACCTCGAACAGGTCGAACGCATGGCGAACGAGATCGTCGTGCAGAACAGCCCGGTGACGACGCGGCTGATGTCGGTCGACGACGCCATCGCCGAGGGCGCCATGGCGCTGTTCGGTGAAAAATACGGCGATGAGGTGCGTGTCGTGTCGATGGGCACCGGCCTGCATGGCGCCAAGGCCAACCGACCCTATTCGGTCGAGCTCTGCGGCGGCACGCATGTCAGGGCGACCGGCGACATCGGTCTGGTGCGCGTTGTTTCGGACAGCGCGGTCGCCGCCGGCGTGCGCCGCATCGAGGCGCTGACCGGCGAGGCCGCCAGGAAACATCTCGATGAGCAGGACAGACGGCTGAAGACGGTCGCCGCGACGCTGAAGATTTCGCCGGCCGATGTGCCGGCGCGCGTCGAGGCGCTGCTCGACGAGCGCAAGAAGCTCGAGAAGGAATTGACCGAAGCGCGCAAGAAACTCGCGCTGGGCGGTGGTGCCGCCGCCGGCGCGCCGGCCGAGAACGAGACCGTCGCCGGTGTCGGCTTCCTCGGCAAGGCCGTCTCCGGCGTGGCGCCGAAGGATCTGAAGCCGCTGGCCGACGCCGGCAAGACGTCGCTGGGCTCCGGCGTCGTCGTCTTCGTCGGCGCCGGCGAGGACAACAAGGCCAGCGTCGTGGTCGCCGTGACGGACGATTTGCTCAGCCGCTTCAGCGCCGTCGACCTGGTGCGCGTGGCGTCCGCCGCGTTGGGTGGGCAGGGCGGCGGCGGCCGCCCGGACATGGCCCAGGCCGGCGGTCCCGACGCCTCGAAGGCCGGTGACGCGATTGCAGCGGTAAGGGCGGCGCTCGAGGCAGCCTGAAAGCCACCACATGAAGGTCCTTGTTCTCGGCGGCTATGGTCTGATCGGGGAAGCCCTCATCGGCCGTTTGCTCCGCGACGGCCATCATGTGGCCGGCCTTGGCCGCGATGTTCTGGACGCTGAACGGCGCAGGCCAGCGGTGCGCTGGATTGCGGCCGACATGTCGCGGCTGCTGGCCGCTGAAGACTGGCTGCCGGTGGTTGCGGGCGTGGATGTGGTCGTGAATGCGGCAGGTGCCCTGCAGGACGGTCCGCGCGACCGTCTCGACGCCGTCCACCGACGCGCGGTGGTGGCGCTGGTCGCGGCATGCGAACAGGCCGGCGTGCGCCGTTTCGTGCAGATTTCCGTGATCGGCGTCGATCCCGCATCGGCAAATCCATTCTTCAGCACAAAGGCTCAAGGCGACAAGGCCGTCGCAGGCTCGTCCCTGGAATGGACGATCCTGCGCCCGGGTCTGGTGATCGCGCCGGCGGCCTATGGCGGGACCGCGCTTTTGCGTGCTCTTGCGGCCTTCCCCGGCTTTGTTCCTGCCGTCCTGTCGCGCCAGCCGATCCAGACTGTATCGGTCGCCGACGTTGCTGAGGCGGTCTCACGTGCGGTTGCCGGCTCTCTGCCGCCGCGCCTTGCCATCGATCTCGTCGAAGGCAAGGCCCGCTCTCTCGCTGATATCCTGTCTGCCTTTCGTGGATGGCTTGGTCTGCCGCCGGCGCGGGTCGTGCCGATGCCGCCTATTCTCGGCCGGCTTGTCGGCGCCGTTGCCGATGGCCTTGGCACCCTCGGTTGGCGATCTCCTTTGCGCAGCTCGGCCCTTGCCGCGCTGGCGGGTGGCATCACAGGCAATGCCCAGCCCTGGAATGACGTGTCCGACCATCCGCTTCAGCCGCTGGACGCAACGCTGGCCGACATGCCCGCGCATGTTCAGGAGCGATGGTTCGCTCGCCTCTGGCTGGCAAAGCCGGTCATCTTGGCCTGCCTGTCCCTGTTTTGGCTTGTTTCGGGCATCGTCGGCCTGATCCGGCAAGACGAGGCCGCGGACATTCTCGTCTCGCGCGGCGTGCCGGCGAATTTCGCGCAGATCTCGGTTCTGACCGGCAGCGTGGCGGATATGCTTGTCGGCGCGGCGGTCCTGGTCCGGCCTTTGGCCAGGCCGGCGCTGCTGACGATGATTGCGATCACACTGTTCTATCTGGCGGCGTCGACGCTTCTTGCTCCCGAGCTGTGGCTCGCTCCGCTGGGGCCGCTGGTCAAGACGATCCCCGCGCTTTGCCTGGTGGTGGTGGCGCTGGCGGTTCTCGACGAGCGATGAGCCTCTGGGTTGACATGCTGCGCTGGGTGCACGTCATCGGTGCCACGGTTCTGTTCGGCACCGGCGCGGGCATCGCCTTCTTCATGCTGATGGCGCAACGAACCGGTCGGGCCGATCTCGTCGCCCATGTCGCGGGCACCGTCGCCATCGCCGACACCATCTTCACTGCAACGGCCGTCATTGTGCAACCGATATCAGGTGTGCTGCTGGCGCATGCATCGGGCTGGCCACTGTCCGATGGCTGGATCGTGCTGTCCTTGGTGCTCTATGTCGTGACCGGTTTGTTCTGGCTGCCCGTTGTCTGGATCCAGATCCGGATTCGAAATCTGGCGCGACAGGCGGCCATCGAGAATGCACCGCTGCCCGCCGAAGAGAAGCGCTTGTTTCGCATCTGGTTCGCTTGCGGCTTTCCGGCTTTCGCTGCGGTGCTCGCCATTCTCTGGCTGATGGTCACTCGGCCGGAAATCAGTTTTTAGGCCTCGCACAGGTGACAGCTCAGCCTGCTGCACCGCCGCCTAGGCTTGCTTCGCCGATTTCAGCGCGTGCGTCATTCTGCTGGAGTCGCCCCAGGTGGACAGCCAGATCAGGCAATCTGTGGCGATGGAGATGGTTGTCCTTAGAAGGTTCAACAACGGGCCGGGCGATTTCAGCTGTTCTTCGGCGTGATGGAGATGGGCGAGCTCTTCCTCCCGGATCGCCAAGATGATGCCGTGCAACTCACGATCACGGTCGATCAAAAAGAATAGCTGGTCGTCCAGATGGCGATGCACCGCTGCTTCGACGGCAGCCGTGCAGGCCCAGATGCCTTGCGGTCCGAGCAGCGCCGTCACGAAACCCAGCAGCCAGCCGCCCCAACTCCAGAATTGCATCACCCTGCACGGTCGCGAATGCCGCGGCGGCATGGCGGCATGGAAGGCGGCGCAGTGATTGCGCTCGTGCCCGAGCATCTCCGACAGGGACGGCACGCAATCCGGCCAAAAGCGTTTCGCGACAAGAATCTGCGCCGAATAGATTCTGATTGCCCCGAACTCGCCGGCGTGGTTGACCCTGACAATTCTGGCCACGGTGAGTGCGTCCTGGTGAGAAAGGTCAGCCATGCACGCGCCCGGACCTATGTCACCCTGTTGGCAAAGCCTGGACGCGCCGCGATGTGCGTCCACCACGCCTGGATATCGGGGAATTCGGCCAGAAGGCTTTGCCCTTCGGCGACCCTGAGGAAATAGTCGATGATGGGCGCTGCATGCAGGTCGGCCAGCGTCAGTTGGTCACCCAGCAGCCACGGTCCCTCAGCTTTCAGGGATGAAAGCACCCGCACCGCCGTGCTCGCCGTCGAAAGCCCGCTGGCAATCAGCGCCTCGTCGGGCGGCACTTTCTCCAGCCGTTCGACGGCAACATCCCAGACCATCGCCCGGTAGCCATAGGCATCGAGCATGCCGATGATCTGGTTCATCCTTGCTCGGCCGCGCGGGTCTTGCGGCTGCAGCGCCCGTCCGGCAAAAGCCTCGTCGACATAGCGCGCGATCGCGCTCGCCTCGAACAGGCGAAAGCCGTCATGCTCGAAGGCCGGGATGCGGCCGAACGGATGGTGCTCGAGATACCAGGCCGGAATGCCTTCCGCCGCGAAGACATCGACCGGCACGAGCTCGTAATCGATGTCCTTTTCCTCGAGCGCGAGGCGGACGATGCGCACATAGACGCTGTAGTCCGCCCCGTAGACGATGGGCTTGCCCACGTCGCTTGCCGGTCAGGCCATCGCCTTCTGCAGGTTCTCGTCGATCTTGTCGAGGAAACCGGTGGTCGACAGCCAGGGCTGGTCGGGGCCGATCAGCAGCGACAGATCCTTGGTCATGAAGCCGCTCTCGACGGTCTGGATGCAGACCTTTTCCAGCGTCTCGGCAAAGCGCTTCAGCTCGGCATTGTCGTCGAGCTTGGCGCGGTGGGCGAGCCCGCGCGTCCAGGCGAAGATCGAGGCGATCGAATTGGTCGAGGTTTCCTCGCCCTTCTGGTGCTGGCGGTAGTGGCGGGTGACGGTGCCGTGCGCGGCTTCCGCTTCCCCCGTCTTGCCGTCCGGCGTCATCAGCACCGAGGTCATCAGGCCGAGCGAGCCGAACCCTTGCGCCACCGTGTCGGACTGCACGTCGCCGTCATAGTTCTTGCAGGCCCAGACATAGCCGCCCGACCATTTCAGGCTGGAGGCCACCATGTCGTCGATCAGCCGGTGCTCGTACCACAGCTTCTTGGCCTTGAACTCGGCTTCGAACTCGGCCTCGTAGACTTCCTGGAAGATATCCTTGAAGCGGCCGTCATAGGCCTTGAGGATGGTGTTCTTGGTCGACAGATAGACTGGATAGTTGCGCAGCAGGCCGTAGTTCAGCGACGCGCGGGCGAACTCGCGGATCGACTCGTCGAGATTGTACATGGCCATGGCGACGCCGGCCGCCGGCGCGTCGAACACGTCGTGCTCGATCACCGCGCCGTCCTCGCCGACGAACTTGATCGTCAGCTTGCCCTTGCCGGGGAAGCGGAAATCGGTGGCGCGGTACTGGTCGCCGAAGGCGTGACGGCCGACGATGATCGGCTTGGTCCAGCCGGGCACCAGGCGCGGCACGTTCTTCATGATGATCGGCTCGCGGAAGATGGTGCCGCCGAGGATGTTGCGGATGGTGCCGTTCGGCGACTTCCACATCTTCTTCAGCTTGAATTCCTCGACGCGCTGCTCGTCGGGGGTGATCGTCGCGCATTTCACGCCGACGCCGTATTTCTTGATGGCGTTGGCCGCGTCGATGGTCACCTGGTCGTTGGTGGCGTCGCGGTGCTCGACGCCGAGGTCGTAATAGTCGAGCGTGAGGTCGAGATAGGGGTGGATCAGCTTGTCCTTGATGAACTGCCAGATGATGCGGGTCATCTCGTCGCCGTCGAGTTCGACGACCGGGTTCGCCACCTTGATCTTCGCCATGGAAAGAATGCCTCGTTGCTGGGGGATATCGGAACGGCCTGCCCGCATGGCTTTCGGCCGGGGATGCGGCCCGTATATCAAAGCATTTTTGGCCGCGCAAACGGCATCCGCAGCGGCCGGCTCGACCGCGACATCGGCGGTTCCTTGCGAGAGCTTCATTTTCGCTGCTGAATATGGCAGGGGACGCTGAAATGCCGCAAACAGAAGTTCATTGACGACGATGTCAGCCGACGAGAATCCCAGCAACACTGCCGCAGCGGGCCCGGCGATCATCCTCGTCGAGCCGCAGCTTGGCGAGAATATCGGCATGGTCGCGCGCGCCATGGCCAATTTCGGCCTCGCCGAACTTCGCCTGGTCGATCCGCGCGACGGCTGGCCGAGCGAGAAGGCGCGTGCAGCCGCGAGCCGCGCCGACCATGTCATCGATGCCGTCAAAGTGTTCGACGATCTCGCCTCGGCGGTCGCCGATCTCAATTTTGTCTTCGCCACCACGGCGCGCGAACGCGACGGCTTCAAAGCCGTGCGCGGCCCGGTCGAGGCGGGCAGGGCGCTGCGGGCACGCCACACGGCCGGCCAGCGCACCGGCATCCTGTTCGGCCGCGAGCGCTTCGGCCTCTACAATGACGAGGTCGGCCTTGCCGACGAGATCGTCACCTTTCCCGTCGATCCCGCCTTCTCCTCGCTCAACATCGCGCAGGCGGCACTTCTGATGTCTTATGAATGGATGAAGTCGGGCCTCGAGGACGAGACGAAGACCAATTTCTCCAGCCCCGAAATGCTGCCGGCGACCAAGGAGCAATTGCACGGCCTGTTCGCCTATCTGGAAGGCGCGCTCGAAGCACGCGGCTATTTCCGCCCGGCGCAGAAGAAGCCGAAGATGGTCGACAATCTACGCGCGGTGCTGACCCGCGCCGCTTTCGCCGAGCCGGAACTCAAGGTGCTGCGCGGCATCATCTCGTCGCTCGACAGGTTTTCACCGGCGATGCCGCGCGGCGACGGTTCGCCTGGAGACGATCCAAGGCGGCTTCCTGCGGCAGCGGCGCGAATCCAGTCGCCGGAAAAGGAAGAATAGAACCGGTTAACTTTGAGGCTCGCCAGTAACCGAATCTTATTCGGTTTCGTCCATTGTCCCCAAAACTGGGGGTGTTGGATGTTTACATCCAGTATCGGTCGTTTGCGCTTCTTTCTTTACTCTATCGCCGCGATGGTGGCGGAGATTGTGGCGATCGTTGTCTGCATCGCGGGAACGATCGGCTTCGCGGGGCTGATCAATTCGACACCTGGCCCGTCGCGGCAGGGGATGGCTGGCGTCATCCTGGTCATGTCTCTGGTGTTTGTGCTGCTGCGCGGCAACATCGCCTGGCGCCGCAGCCGCGATGCCAACGGACGCAGTTGGATCCTGTGGGCCTACATCGTGTTCTCCGCCATCTACGCGGTCCTGCAGGCAGGCACCTTGCTGGTCATCGACTTCGGCAATCCGGACAGCGTTCCCGGCGGCCTGAACCTGCTCGGCCTCTCCATATTCGGCCTCTGGATAACAATCCTCGTGGCGAAGCCAGCAGGCGGCGTCGATATCAACGAACTGACATCCGTTTTCGATTTCGATGGCGCTGTTCCCGCCTCTGCGGGCGGCGGCAGGATGGCCACCAGCGCTGCACCGAATGCCACGCCGGCCACGCGCTCGGCGCCGGTCGCTCAGCCAATCGGCCGGCCACGGCCCGCCGGCTTCGGCAAGCGCGGGCTCTGAACAAAGCGCGTGGCGATTTTCCGTCCGGAATAGCGCAACTTGGCGGGCATCTCGCCACTTCATAACCATGATCGTTCCCGATAGAAGCGCCATTGGCCAAATGATAGGCCATCCTCTTCTCGTGGTTCCCAGCCTCTTCTCGTGATCAGATGACCATGAACGATCGATCAAGCCACCGCCCGATCCTGATGTTCGATTCCGGCGTTGGCGGTCTCACCGTGCTGCGCGAGGCGCGCGTTTTGATGCCTGATCGCCGCTTCGTCTATGTCGCCGACGATGCGGCTTTCCCCTATGGCGCCTGGGAGGAGCCGGCCCTCAGGACGCATATACTGGAGTTGTTCGCAAGGCTGCTCGACCGGTTTGCGCCGGCCATTTCGGTCATCGCCTGCAACACGGCCTCGACGCTGGTCATCGATGCCTTGCGAGAGCGATTTCCCGGACATCCTTTTGTCGGCATGGTGCCGGCGATCAAGCCGGCGGCGGAGCGCACGCGCTCGGGCCTGGTCTCGGTGCTGGCAACGCCAGGCACCGTCAAGCGCCAATATACGCGCGACCTGATCAGCAAATGGGCCTCGAAATGCCATGTGCGGCTGGTCGGCTCCGATCGCCTTGCGCCGCTGGCCGAAATCTACATGCGTGACGGCTTCGTCGACGAAGAGGCAGTGCGCGCCGAGATCGCGCCGTGTTTCGTCGAGCGTGACGAACTGCGCACCGACATCGTCGTGCTTGCCTGCACCCACTATCCCTTCCTGGCGAACCGCATGCGCAAGACGGCACCTTGGCCGGTCGATTGGCTCGATCCCGCCGAAGCGATCGCACGCCGCGCCGTTTCGCTGCTCGCCGACATTGACCCCAACGGTCGCGGCGAGACCTTGCCGGAAGGCGCCGACCTTGCGGTGTTCACCTCGAACAGAATCGATTTCCCGACCCGCCGGCTGTTGCAGGGCTTTGGGCTGGCGATGTCTTGATCGTCGGAACCGGGAACATCACCGGGGACGGCTACGTTTTCCTCCCATAGCAACGGGAGAACCGATCATGCCAGCCACCTCGAAAGCCCAGCAAATGGCTGCCGGCGCGGCACTGTCCGCCAAGCGCGGCGAGACGAAGAAGAGCGAGCTCAAAGGCGCATCGAAGGAAATGTACGAATCGATGAGCGAGAAGCAGCTCGAGGAATTCGCCGAGACCAAGCGCAAGGGGCTGCCCAAGAAGAAGCATTGAAGCGCCACACCAGCGGCGGTCCATCAAAAGCCCGGGGGGGCACCTCAAGCGTCCGTTGTAGACTAGGCGACGCCTTGTAGATTGGAACGACACTTTGGAGATTGGAAACATGGCCTCAAGCGGATGGACAACGTAGGAATCGTCGTCGAAGACCTCGGAGGGACGATTGATTTCTTTCGCGAACTCGACTGGGCGATCAGCGCGTCGAGATTGCCATGATGCGCACACCGGACGGCCACAGCCGGCTCGAGCTCTCCCGCTTCCTCACGCCGCCTGTCGTCGCAGATCACCGGAACGCCCCGGTCAACGCCCTAGGCTACCTCCGCGTCATGTTCGCCGTGGACGACATCGAGGAGACGCTTGAAAGGCTCCGCACGCGCGGCGCGCAGCTCGTAGGCGAAGTAGTCCAGTATAAAGACGCGTATCGGCTCTGCTACATCCGTGGGCCTGAAGGGCTTCTCATCGGACTCGCCCAAGAACTCAGCTGAGCGCAATACGAAGACAAATGGCGAAGAGTGACCAATGTCAGCGAGCGCGTCCGAGGCGACCCGCCTGTTCGAGGTGTGCGTCCGAATGGACGCACGTCGCTCAAACGCCGTTGGCGCAACCTCCCGCCACATCCGGCACCGCACTCAACCGTGAGACGCTATACTGTCACTATCGCCGGCGCCAGTCGCGAGCTTGACACCGGTTGAATCTCCGTTTAACCAGCCCCCCAACACCGGGCCGCAATGCCCGGTCGTTTATTTTGCATGGCAAGACCTCAGGGAAATCAGGTTTTTCGTTTCCTTGGTCTTGTTTGAACTGACGTGTCCCGTGGGTTTTCCGTCGCGTTGCGTGGAAAACCCTGTCAGGTCTCGAAAACGGAGGCCAGAGGAGGGCGCGTTTCCTTCACCTGGACCATGAGGTTCCGGGTGGTTTGTTTTGAAAGGGAATGCGATGAGCAAGCGCGAATCCGCGAAGTACAAGATCGACCGCCGTCTTGGCGAAAACATCTGGGGCCGCCCGAAGTCCCCGGTCAATAAGCGTGAATACGGCCCCGGCCAGCACGGCCAGCGCCGCAAGGGCAAGCTTTCCGATTTCGGCCTGCAGCTGCGCGCCAAGCAGAAGCTGAAGGGTCACTATGGCGACGTTTCGGAAAAGCAGTTCCGCAAGGTCTATGAAGAGGCCGATCGCCGCAAGGGCGACACCTCGGAGAACCTGATCGGCCTGCTCGAGTCGCGTCTCGACGCGGTCGTCTACCGCGCCAAGTTCGTGCCGACCATTTTCGCCGCCCGTCAGTTCGTCAACCACGGCCACGTCAACGTCAACGGCAAGCGCGTCAACATCGGCTCGTACCGCTGCAAGCCGGGTGACGTCGTGGAAGTGCGCGAGAAGTCGAAGCAGCTGGTGATCGTGCTGGAATCGGTTGGCCTCGCCGAGCGCGACGTGCCCGACTACATCGAAGCCGACCACAACAAGATGGTCGCGACCTTCGCGCGCATCCCCGGCCTGTCGGACGTTCCGTTCGCCGTGCAGATGGAACCGAACCTGGTCGTTGAATTCTATTCGCGCTGATCGAACGCGTTCAGCCACACCACCGAAGGCCGCCCGTCGAGGCGGCCTTTTCTTTTGTGCATCGCGCTTTGCCAAAAACCGATTTCGATTTCCGGGCCGATGCGCTAATCCGGGCGCAGCAGAGATTTGGGCCGACGCGCCATGAACATGTTGCCAGACGCCGACTCACTTGAACCGGTCGCCGATGCCGAAGGCGGCTTCCATCCGCTGTTCGCCGATGTGCCGTCGTCCGTCGAGTTCAACAAGCTGCGCAAGCGGCTGCTCAGGCTCACCCGCCAGGCGATCGACGATTTCGCGATGGTCAGACCCGGCGACCGCTGGCTGGTGGCCTTGTCGGGCGGCAAGGATTCCTACGGTCTGCTCGCCGTGCTGCTCGATCTCAAATGGCGCGGGTTGCTGCCGGTCGAGCTTCTGGCCTGCAATCTCGATCAGGGCCAGCCAAACTTCCCCAAGCACATATTGCCGGACTATCTCGCCAGAAACGGCATCCCACATCGCATCGAGTATCAGGACACCTATTCGGTGGTCACCGACAAGCTGCCCGAGGGCAGCACCTATTGTTCGCTGTGCTCGCGGCTGCGGCGCGGCCATCTCTACCGCATCGCGCGCGCGGAGGGCTGCTCGGCACTTGTGCTCGGCCACCACCGCGAGGACATTCTCGAAACCTTCTTCATGAACCTCTTCCACGGCGGCCGTCTCGCCGCCATGCCGCCAAAGCTGCTCAACGACGAAGGTGATGTCATGGTGCTGCGGCCGCTCGCCTATAACGCCGAGGCCGATCTCGAGAAATTCGCAGCCGCCATGAAGTTCCCGATCATTCCCTGCGACCTCTGCGGCAGCCAGGAAGGCCTGCAGCGCAACGCCATGAAGGCGATGCTGGACGATCTGGAAAAGCGCATGCCCGGCCGCAAGGACACGATGATCCGCGCCATGGCCAATGTGCGGCCCTCGCATCTGCTCGACCGAAAACTGTTCGATTTCGCCGCTCTCAACGAAGCTCCAGATCTCCGGCAAGACAATCCCGATGACATTTGACGACAAAGCGATCGACTGGCTCGCCGACCTTCTGTCCGACGCGGCCAAAGCCGAGATCATGCCGCGCTTTCGCCGGTTGGGTGAGGGCGACATCCGCCAGAAGACATCCGCCGCCGATCTGGTGACGGAAGCCGACGTCAATGCCGAGCGGCTGATCACGGCGCGGCTGCGCGAGCATTATCCTGAGGCCATGATCGTCGGCGAGGAAGCCTGCTCCGACAATCCGGCGCTGCTTGGCGGCCTCGGCGACGCCGATCTTGCCTTCGTCGTCGATCCGGTCGACGGCACCTTCAACTTCGCTTCCGGTGTGCCGCTGTTCGGCGTCATGCTGGGCGTCGTGGTCAAGGGCGAGACCGTCGCCGGCATCATCCACGATCCGGTCGGCAAGGACTGGCTGATCGGCGCCAAGGGCGCCGGCAGCCATATCCGTCACGCCCATGGCAGCCTGGAGGAGGTGCGCGTCGCGGAGCCAGTGCCGATATCGCAGATGACCGGCGCGGTGTCATGGCAGTACATGCCGGAGCCGGAGCGCTCGCGGCTGGCGCGCAACCAGACGAAGTCGCTCTCGCAATTCGGCTATCGCTGCGCGGCCCACGAATACCGCCTCCTGGCCAGCGGCCACGCCCATTTCGTCGTCTACAACAAGCTGATGCCGTGGGATCATCTTGCCGGCGCGCTGATCCACACCGAGGCAGGCGGCTATGCCGCGCGCTTCGACGGCAGCCCTTACCGGCCTTCGCATCTCGACGGCGGTCTGCTCGTCGCACCCGACAGGCAAAGCTGGCAGGAGTTGCGCCGCGAACTCTGGGCCGAATAGGCGATGAACCCTCGGTCCGCATTTGTCGCAGCGGCCCTTGCCATCGCCCTTGTTGCCGGTTCCAGCGAAGCAGGAGCGCAAGCGCGCACCTGTCACAGCCCCGTTCCCGTCGACACCTTGAAGGAGATGTCGGCCGCCATCTATGCCTGTTGGAAACCGCCGCCTGGAACCGCAGGCATGTCCCTCACGTTGCGGTTCTCGCTTCGCCGAAACGGCACACTCATCGGCAAGCCACGTGCCCTTTTCCGATCTGGGAACCGACAGCGCGTTGAACCGGGCCTTCGTGGCTTCCATCCTCAAGGCTCTGGATGAGGCTCTGCCATTGCCCTTTTCGGACAGCATGGGTGGCGCAATCGCAGGGCGCATGCTTGCCCCTCGCTTCACGGCAACCTTCGAAAGAGCCTCGTAAAGGGTGTCGCCCAAAAGTGGGCAGCGATTTTAGGACAACGACACGCGCAAAACAAAAAAATAGAGCGCCCGCGCGCGCGTCAAACCGGTGGGTTGTGCGGCTGGAACATCTTGCCGCGCTCGGCGATGAAGATCATGAGCAATGCCGCAACCGAGACGCTGCAGAAGCCGGCGGCTAAAGGCGTCACCGTGCCGTTGAAGGCCTGGCCGATCAGCGTGCCGAGGATGCCGCCGAGGAAGGTCTGCATGAAGCCGAGAATGGACGATGCCGTGCCGGCCAACTGCCCGAGCGGCTCCATGGCCAAGGCGTTGAAGTTGGCGCCGAGCGCCCCGAACGGCACCATCGCGCAGGCAAAGAAAGTGATGAACAGCCAAAGCGGCATCTTCATTTCCAGCGAGACCACCAGCCATGCAAGGCTGATCACCAGGAACAGCAGCAGGGCGCTTTGCGACAGCCGGCGCATGCCGAAGCGGCCGACGAGGCGTGAGTTCAGATAGTTGGAGAAGGCGAGCACCGCCGCGACACCGGCGAAAATGACCGGGAACATCTCGCCGACATTGAACACGTCGACATAGATCTGCTGAGCCGAGGCGATGAAGCCGAACATGGCTCCAAAGATGAAGGTGCTGGCGAAGGCATAGCAGAGCGCGATGCGGTTGGTGAGCACGATGCGGAAACCGCCGACGATGGATGCGGCCGTCAGCGGTCGGCGATATTCGGGATGCAGCGTCTCGGGCAGGCGCAGCAGCGACCAGGCGGACACGATCAACGCGCCGATGGCCATGGTGATGAAGATCCAGTGCCAGGAGGCGAACAGCATGATGAACTGGCCGATGCCCGGCGCCACAACCGGAATGGCCATGAACACCATGAAGATCAGCGACATCACCTCGGCCATGCGCCTGCCGTCGAACGTATCGCGCACGATCGAAACGGCGATGACGCGCGTGGCGGCGGCACCGATGCCTTGCACCATCCTGAGCAGGAGCAGCGTCGCGAAGGACGGGGCAATTGCCGCCGCGCCGGCCGCCAGCACATAGATGATCAGCCCGGCGACAAGCGGAGGGCGGCGCCCGAAACGGTCGGAGATCGGCCCGAAGAAAAGCTGTCCGCCGCCGAAGCCGAGAATATAGGCGGTGATCACATACTGGCGGTGGTTTTCGTTGACGACGCCGAGCGAGGCGCCGATCTGCTGCAGCGCCGGCAGCATGATGTCGATGGCCAAGGAGTTGAGCGCCATCAGCGCCGCGCACAGCGCGATGAATTCCCAGCGCGGAATAGGCAGGCTGCTTGTCTGCTGCGGCGCTTCGACCTGCTTGTCCACGGCAAAGTCCGATCTTTCAAACGAGCATGCGCCGGTGAACCGGCGCATTAGCTCGCCTCATTCCCGAGGCCCGGGAGTTTGAATTGCCGAGGTGGGGGCAGCCCCGAGCGCTTTAGCACAAACCGAAGTTAGGCGGCGCCTTTGACGCTGACGCCTTTTTCGACGAGGAACGTCTGCAGTTCACCGGCCTGGAACATCTCGCGCACGATGTCGCAACCACCGACGAACTCGCCCTTGACGTAGAGCTGCGGAATGGTCGGCCAGTTGGAATAGTCCTTGATGCCTTGGCGCAGTTCCGCCGAGTCGAGCACGTTCACGCCTTTGTAGTCAGCCCCGATATAGTCGAGGATCTGGACCACCTGGCCGGAGAAACCGCACTGCGGAAAACCGGGCGTGCCCTTCATGAAGAGCACCACGTCGTTGCTCTTCACTTCGCTGTCGATGTAGTCGTTGATACCGCTCATGGAGGATCCTTTCACGCCTGTGGGAGTCAGGCTCGAAACATAGCCATCAAATAAACCCATAGGTTGACCGAAACAAGATGTTTGCGCCGCGGCCGCGGAAATGGCGCAAAGGATCGCCGATATTGGGCCAAGCATCTGAGCCAACCGCTTTCTCCGGGACATGATGAAAAGACGATATGGCGCCGCGATCCTGATCGCCATCCTGCTGGTGGCGTTGGCTCTGGCCTGGTGGTCGAGACGCCCCGCGCCGCCGCCTCTGGTCGTCGGCGGCGAACTGCCGGCACCCTGCCGGGATATCGGCTTCGAGGCGGTGTCCTATGTCGTCTGCGAGATCGACCTTCGCGCCGACGCCATCGGTGTCTTCCATGCCGGCGCCGATGGCAAACCCTTCGGCTCGCTGCAGGCTTTCGACAAGGCGATGGCAGGTGAGGGCCGGCCGGTGCTGCTCGCCATGAATGGCGGCATGTATCACCAAGACCTGACACCGGTCGGCCTTCTGGTCGAGCATGGTGTTCAAGAATCGCCGCTCAACCTCGCCGACGGCGAGGGCAATTTCTTCCTGAAACCGAACGGCGTGTTCCTGATCGGCAAGGACGGCAAGGCGGCAGTCATGGAGGCGAGCGCCTATGCCGCCACGCCGGATGTGGCGTTTGCCACGCAATCCGGGCCGATGCTGGTCATCGACGGCCAGATTCACCCGCGCTTCGAGCCGAACGGTACTTCGCGCTACATCCGCAACGGTGTCGGCGTGCGTGGCGGCAATACGGTCGTGCTGGCGATCTCGCGCTCGGCGATCAGCCTCGGCAGCTTCGCACGGCTCTTCCGCGACGCGCTCGGCTGTCCCAACGCGCTGTTTCTCGACGGTGCGGTCTCGGCACTGTCGGACGGCGAGCGGATGATCGTCGGCGGGAACTATCCGGCAGGCCCGATCATCGCCGTGTCGTCAAAGAAGCCCGCGACCGAGTAGCCCCCGAAGAATGCCTTCGTCCGCCTTTTCCGGCATCAATCGGCTGTCGCCCGGAATATAGCTATAGCTAAATCTTGAAGCATACGCTATCCTCGCCGCGATCTGGAGGAATGCAGGCATGAGCGATACGAAATCCTTGCTGGAGCGAAAGCTCGATCGAAGGCTGCTTCTGGCCGGCGGCCTTATGGCTGCCGGCGGCACGGCAGTCGCGGCGAGTGCCGCCCGCGGGCAGACAAGCCACGCCGGTCACGAGATGCCGGCGGCCGCTGTCGCTGAAGGGCAACCGGCGCATCTGTCGGCCCATGGCTCGATGATCACGGTCGGCGAGGTCGACGACGCCCGCAACGGCTTCAATCCAACGAAGCTGCTGAGCGACTGGTACACCGGAACGGTGTCGATGCTGCCGGACGGGCGGACGCTTCGCACCTTCGAGGTCACGGCCGAGGATAAGGAGATCGAGATCGCGCCCGGCATCATGTTCCCGGCCTGGACCTACAATGGCCGTGTGCCGGGACCGACTTTACGCGCGACCGAGGGTGAGCGGCTGAGGATCGTCTTCCGCAACCAGGGCTCGCATCCGCATTCGATGCATTTTCACGGCATCCATGCCGCGCGTATGGACGGCGTTCCAGGCGCCGGCCTGATCGGGCCGGGCGAGGAGTTCGTCTACGAGTTCGACGCCAGGCCATTCGGCTGTCATCTCTACCACTGCCACGCCCTGCCGCTGAAGCGGCACATCCAGAAGGGCATGTACGGAGCCTTCGTGATCGACCCCGCTCCGGCCCGGCATCCGGAGCACGAAGCGGTCGCCCGCTCGCGCCTGCTCGGCACGCCTGAGAATGCCGGCTGGCAGGAATTCGTGATGGTCATGAATGCCTTCGACACCAACTTCGACAATGAGAACGAGGTCTACGCCGTCAACACGGTCGCCCACGCCTATGCCAAGAAGCCGATCCGGGTGCTGAAGGACAAGCCTGTCCGCATCTATCTCGTCAATGTCGTCGAGTTCGATCCGATCAATTCCTTCCACCTGCATGCCAATTTCTTCGACTACTACAATCAGGGCACGACGCTCACCCCCACGCTCAAGACCGTCGACCTGATCACCCAGTGCCAGGCTGAGCGCGGCATCCTGGAGTTCCATTTCCGGGAGCACGAGCCGGGCCTCTACATGTTCCATCCACACCAGTCGGAATTCACCGAGCTCGGCTGGTCCGGCATGTTCGACGTCGTGGAGGCCGTGTCGTGACCGATCTGAGCCGGACTTCCGTCGACGCACGCGCCGGCCGCCCAAGGTCGGCCTATCTGCTTTGGGTCGCGCTGCCGCTCGTCGTGCTCGGGCTGGCCATCGCCTGGCTGGTCTCCTCGGACCCGCTGTCGAGCTTCCGCAATGGCGCGCCACCGGTCGAAAACATCACCTTCGAGCGGACGATCCTGGGCGCGGATGGCATCCGCGTCCTCGTCCGGGCCGGCGGATCGGAACCGATGACCATTGCGCAGGTCCAGGTCGACGATGCCTACTGGCAGTTCACGCAGGATCCGCCGGGACCGATCGCGCGCGGCGCCACGGCCTGGATCAGCCTGCCCTATCCCTGGGTGCTGGGCGAGGCGCATGCGATCAACGTCGTGACCAGCACCGGGACGACGTTCGGGCATGAGATCGCCGTCGCCGTGCCCACGCCGACGCGCGATTCGCTGAGCTTCGCCGCGCAGGCGGTGCTTGGCGCCTTCGTCGGCATCCTGCCCGTGGCGATCGGCCTTATGTTCTATCCCGCACTCCGCGGCGTTGGACGCAGCGGCATGGACTTCCTTCTGTCGCTGACCGTCGGCCTACTCGCTTTCCTGTTCGTCGATGCCCTGGAGGATGCGTTCGAACTGGCGGGCGAAGCCGCCGCCCTGTTCCAGGGGCCGACGATGATCGTGCTCGCCGCTGCCGCCAGTTTCCTGCTACTGATGGCGGCAGGCCGGCGGAGCGGGACACCGACGGGTTTGGCTTTAGCCACCTTCATTGCGCTCGGCATTGGCCTGCACAATCTTGGTGAAGGGCTGGCGATCGGCGCCGCTTTCGCCTCGGGTGCGGCGGGGCTCGGCACTTTCCTGGTGCTCGGCTTCACCTTGCACAACATCACCGAGGGCATCGGCATCGCCGCCCCGATCCTGAAGCAGCGGCCGCCATTGCGGACCTTCGCCGCGCTGACGTTGCTCGCGGGCGGCCCCGCCGTCATCGGCCTGTCGATCGGCAGCCTCGCCTATGCCCCGCAATGGTCGGCGCTGGCTTTGGCGGTCGGCGCCGGGGCAATCCTGCAGGTGATCGTCGAGCTCGTGTCGATGCAGCTTCGTCAGCGGACCGACGGCACGCGGGCACTGCTCGCACCGGCCGCGATGGCTGGATTGGCGGCCGGAGTTGGCTTCATGTACCTGACGGCGATGCTGGTGAAGATCTGAGCAGCGCTGGTCTTGAGATTCAGTCGGGTACGCTGGTCTGCAGGGCCAGCGCATGCAGCACGCCGCCCATATTGCCCTTCAGCGCGTCATAGACCATCTGGTGCTGCTGGACGCGGCTCTTGCCGCGAAAGCTCTCGGCCACCACTTCTGCCGCATAGTGGTCGCCGTCGCCGGCGAGGTCGCGAATCGTCACCTTGGCGTCCGGGATGCCTTCCTTGATCAGCCGTTCGATGTCGTGCGCGTCCATTGCCATGGCAAAATCCTAGTGAGAGTCGGGGTGAGCCTAAAGCCTTTCTCGTTCGGATTGAAGCAGTTCCGTCCACGATTGGAGGCTCACGAGACATCCTGGTTCGTATGGGAGGCATCGTCCTCGGCAACATCCTCGCGTGTCGAGAAAGCACGGCCAAGGCTGAAGGTCAGCACGTAAAGAGGAACGTTGATCACAACATTGACGATGGGAAGGTAGCCCGTCCACTGCCAGAGCGGCGAGAAAAACCCCTTGCCGTAGCCGTCGCAGACGAGCGAGGAGCCATACGCCCACAGCACGCCAATGACGACGGTAGCGGCAAAGAGCTTGATGCAGGTGACGATGTGCCGCGACCGCGCCGGCTCCGGTGAGAGCCGGTCCCAAAGGACCAGGCACAGGATCGGAACCGCATAGACGAGGCTCTGGACCGCCAGCATCAAAATGGTGCCGTTGGCCGTGGCGAGAAACTCCGCCCGCGTTTCCAGCCGGGGACAAACTTCGCTTCCGGTCGTCGATAGCAGGAAAAAGACGAACGGCCCGAGAAACCAGAAGAAAAACAGCGACGGCCAGAAGACGACTGCAAGCAGCGCCCGGGCAGCCAGCTTCGTCAAATGGCCTGATCCATGAAGCGCGGGAACCAGCCTTCATGGGCGGCGGTCAGTTGGCTGATCGGGATCGCGCGCGCCTCGCCGAGTTTCAATTCGCTGCCGCCGGTAGAGCCGATCCAGGGCGCGAAGATGCCGAGCTTGCCCTGCTCTTCGCGAATGGCGTCCCATTCCTTGCTTTGCGGATCGACCGACAGCGTCAGCAGATAGCGGCCCTGGTCCTCGCCGAACCAGACCGGGATGGGATCGGTGCCGGTAAGCCCTGGAATGGTGGCGCCGATGCCCGACGCCATCGCCATTTCGGCCAGCGCCACGGCAATGCCGCCATCGGAGACGTCATGCGCCGAGGTCACCACGCCTGAGGCGACCAGCGCCCGCACATGGTCGCCGACGCGCTTTTCGTGCTCGAGATCGACCGGTGGCGGCGGACCGTCGCTGCGCGAATGGATATCGCGCATATAGGCGGACTGGCCGAGATGGGTTCCCCATGTCGCGGGCGCTCCGACCAGCACAATCATCTGGCCCTCGGCGGCAAAGCCGATCCGCGCCATCTTCGACCAGTCGGCGATCAGACCGACGCCGCCGATCGTTGGTGTCGGCAGGATGCCGCGGCCGTTGGTTTCGTTGTAGAGCGAGACATTGCCCGACACGATCGGGAAGCCGAGCGCGCGGCAGGCGTCGCCGATGCCTTTCACCGCGCCGACCAGCTGGCCCATGATCTCGGGGCGTTCCGGATTGCCGAAATTGAGATTGTCGGTGGCCGCCAGCGGTAGTGCGCCGGTGGCGGTCAGGTTGCGCCAGCATTCGGCCACCGCCTGCTTGCCGCCTTCATAGGGGTCAGCCTCGCAATAGCGCGGCGTTACGTCGGAGGAGAAGGCCAGCGCCTTGGTCGGATGGCCCTCGACACGGACAACGCCGGCATCGCCGCCCGGAAGCTGCAGCGAATTGCCCTGGATCAGCGTGTCGTACTGCTCCCACACCCAGCGGCGCGAGGAGAGGTCCGGCCCGCCAAGCATCTTGAGCAGAGCATCCGCGACATCCGCCTTTGGCGCGTCGCCTGCAGCCAGCGGTGCCGGCTTCTTCGGCTCGACCCACGGGCGATCGTATTCGGGCGCCTGGTCGCCGAGATCCTTGATCGGCAGATTGGCAACCTCGTCGCCCTGGTGCAGCACACGAAAACGCAGGTCGTCCGTCGTCTTGCCGACGATGGCGAAGTCGAGGCCCCATTTGTGGAAGATCGCCTCGGCTTCTTTTTCTTTCTCCGGGCGCAGCACCATCAGCATGCGCTCCTGGCTCTCCGACAGCATCATCTCATAGGCGCTCATGCGCTCCTCGCGCACCGGCACCTTGTCGAGGTCGAGCTCGATGCCGAGGTCGCCCTTGGCACCCATCTCAACGGCCGAGCAGGTGAGGCCGGCCGCACCCATGTCCTGGATGGCGATGACCGCGCCGGACGCCATCAGTTCGAGGCAGGCCTCGAGCAGGCATTTTTCGGTGAAGGGGTCGCCGACCTGCACGGTCGGGCGCTTCTCCTCGATCTTGTCGTCGAATTCGGCCGAGGCCATGGTCGCGCCGCCGACGCCGTCGCGGCCGGTCTTGGCGCCGAGATAGACGACCGGCAGGCCGACGCCCTTGGCTTCGGACAGGAAGATCGCGTCGGTCTTGGCAAGGCCGGCTGCAAAGGCATTGACCAGGATGTTGCCATTGTAGCGGGCGTCGAAATTGACCTCGCCGCCGACCGTCGGGACGCCGAAGGAATTGCCGTAGCCGCCGACGCCGGAAACAACGCCGGCGACCAGATGCCTGGTCTTGGGATGGTCCGGCGCGCCGAAGCGCAGTGCGTTCATCGCCGCTACCGGCCGCGCGCCCATGGTGAAGACGTCGCGCAATATGCCGCCGACGCCGGTCGCAGCACCTTGATAGGGCTCGATGTAGGAGGGGTGGTTGTGGCTCTCCATCTTGAAGACCACGCAATCGCCGTCACCAATGTCGACCACGCCGGCATTTTCGCCCGGCCCCTGGATGACCTGCGGCCCGGTGGTGGGCAGCGTGCGCAGCCACTTCTTTGAGGATTTGTAGGAACAATGCTCGTTCCACATCGCCGAGAAGATGCCGAGCTCGGTGAAGCTCGGCTCGCGCCCGACCAGGTCGAGGATGCGCTGGTATTCATCGGGCTTCAGCCCGTGCGAGGCAATGAGTTCCGGAGTTATCGGCACGGAATTGGAAATGGTCATGGGCGGCGATTTGTGTCCATGGGAGTGGGGATTTTGAGTCCCCTCTTATCGCAAGCTTCCGCGCGATACACCCCATCGATTGACGAAAAACGCCGGAAAACCACAGGCTTGCCAGCTTGCAAGCGGTAGCCTTGAAGGGCAGGGGGCGAAATCAGGAAAAACTGTCGTAGCCGGCGCGGCCTTCGTCGAGCAGCCGCCGGATGACCGCCACGCCGCCGGCGACATCCTTGTTTTGCCGCGGCTGCGAAACGCCGAAACGTACGCCGTGAAAGACCTGTTCGGAGCGACCGGCCTTGAATTCGTCCTCGTCATCGATGAGCACGCCATGTTCGAGGCAGGCATTCTTGAAGGTGCCGGACAGCCAGGGATCGGGCAAGGTAAGCCAGACGAAAGGCACGCTGTCCCTGGCCTTGAATTCGAAACCGGACAGCGTCTCGCGCACGATAGCGATGCGCGCGCCGATTTCGGCGATGCAGCGCTTGCGGATATCGCCCGCCTGGCCTGACAGCACCAGCCTTGTGCCGACCTCGGCCAGCAGGAAAGGGAGGCCGCCGGTCATCATCTTGTGGGCGACGCGGATGCGATGGCGATAGGCCGGTGGACAGGCGAGCCAGCCGCCGCGAACGCCAGCCGCGACCGATTTCGACAGGCCGCCGGCAACGATGGTTCTTTCGGGCGCATATTCCGCCAGCAGCGGTGTCGGATCGTCGGTGAGGTCGCCGTAAAGGTCGTCCTCGATCAGCACGACATTGTATTCGCGCGCTACCCGCGCGATCGCTTGCCGGCGCTCCGCCGACAACGTCACCAGCGTCGGGTTCTTGGCCGTCGGCATCAAAAACATCATCTTCGGGTGCTTTTGCGCGCAGACGCGCTCGAAATCATCGGGATCGATGCCGCCTTCGTCAGACGCCACCAGCGCGGTCCTGCGCCCGATCAGGCCGGCGCTGCGCGAGATCTGGGAATAGGTGAGGTGCTCGAAGGCGACGTAATCGCCAGGCGTGGTCAGCGCGGCGATCGCCGCCATCACCGCCGCATGGGTGCCGAGCGTCGGCACGATGGCATCGGCGGCCGGCCGGAACGAATTGCGCGACAGCCAGCGAGCGCCGGCCTCGTACCAGCGCGCCGGGAAATCCCTCGTGTAGCTCGAAATGTCGTAGGGATGCTCCTGCGCTATGCGCGACAGCACTTCGGCGATGGTGGCGCCCTGGCCAATGTCAGGCGCAGCCGTGCTGTCGAAGCGCAGCTTGCCGCTCGGCGCGTCGATAAAGCGCGTGCCTTGGACATCGGCCGGCGGGAAGTCTGGTTTCGCTTCGGACTGCTGCGCGAGCACATAGGTGCCGCGGCCGACCTCGCCGCTGACCAGCCCACGCTCGCGCAACAACTGATAGGCCCGGCCGACTGTGCCGACTGTCGTGCCAATGTCATAGGCAAGATCGCGCTGCGGCGGCAGTTTTGCCCCGGCGTCGATCACGCCGCGGTCGATATCTGACTCAATGCTGTCAGCAAGGCGCTGGTAGAGAGGGCCGGAGCCGCCGGTAAGATCGGGAAGCCAATTTGTCATGGTGACAATTTTATATATTGCACCGAATAATGAGTCAATCCATATCTGCGGTGAATGGGAATAGGTACAATTGCAACACTTGGCAGAATGACAATGGATACAATCGAGACAATTCGCAACGAATGGATCGGACAGGCGGAACGCCCATCGGCCCGTCCGACTCATGTCCGCCGTTTCATGCGCGTGGTTCGCTCGCTCTCCATGTGGATCGCCAGGCTGCTGGAGCGCAGGCGCAGCCGGCTGGCCTTGCTGGAAATGACCGACGAGCAGCTCAAGGACATCGGCGTCTCGCGCTGCGCTGCCCATCGCGAAGGTCTGAGGCCGTTCTGGGATTGAGCCCTGCTGGTTCGCGCAGGCCTATCGGATCTTTGAACCCTTGGCGCGCGCCACAGCGTGGTCGGCAAGGACGGCGATGATGCACAGCAATAAGAAAAGCCCGGTAACGGCCAGCGCCGAGATAGCGACGCTGACCGCGCCATTCTCGGCGACGTCGAGGAACGGATACGGCACCTCGCCGGCAATCGGCCCCCGCGCCAGCGCGTAGATCAGGTAGGCGACTGGATAGGCCATCCACCAGGAAATGTCGCTCCAGCGCGTCGTGCCGTCGGCGCCGGCGATCAGCCACCACAAAACGAACAGCACCGGCGTCACATAGTGCAGCACCAGGTCGCAGAGCAGGAACAGCCCCTGCGGCTGCCAAAGCTGCGCCAGAACCGTTGCGTAGATGATGAAGACCAGCGCGATGGCGACCGCCACGCCGGCCCGTACCCGCGGCCCGGCAAAGGCCGGCAGCCAGGCATAGCCGGTGGGCGACAGCAGCGAGGTGTGGACGAGCACAGCGCCGATATTGGTCAGGATGGTGAAGAAGCTGAACAGGAAGACGATGGAGCCGAGCAGGCTGCGGCCGGCTTGCATCGACGCCGGGATGGTGATGCCGAACTGCAGGACAAGTCCGGCCAGACCAATGGCCAGACCGGCGATCTGCAGGAAGCGGCCCATGGCCCTATGCGGCAGCGGCGCAGGAGGGATTGCCCGTTTGCCAGCGGGCGATGTCCGAGCCGATGCGGGCGCCAAGCGGGTCGGCCATCAGCGGACCGAACACGTCGACCCGGCTGGAATTGCCTTGCGCCTGCACCACCAGCAGCGGCTTGCCGCCATAGTGCTTGGCCGGAACCAGCAGGAAGCGCGGCGTGCCGCTGAACGAATTCAGCTCGTTGGCCATCTGATAGGGCTTGAAGGCCGGGTCCTTGCTGGCGATCCAGCATTTGTGGGCGGCGATCGCCACCTGTTCCATGGCAAGCAGCGAGGCGCTCTTGCCTGAAGGGACCGGCGCGCTCTTCGGGCTCGACTGGCAGGAGGCCAGCGCGAGACCGGCGGCAGCCAGCAAAGCAAGGCGAGCAATCGTCAATCTCATGGTCAGGCCGCCCCCGGTTCTGAAAGGAATATCTGAGAGAATTTCAAGCGGCGATGCCGAGGGCGCCTTCAAACAGCGCCCGGCCGTCGCTGCCGCCATGGGCGGCCTCGATCAGGTTCTCGGGATGCGGCATGAGCCCGAGCACATTGCCCTTGTCGTTGATGATGCCGGCAATGTCGTTGATCGAGCCGTTGGGGTTGGTGCCTTCGGCATAGCGGAACACCACCTGTCCCTCGCCTTCCAGGCGGGCCAGCGTCTCGGCATCGGCGAAATAGTTGCCATCATGATGCGCTACCGGCGAACGGATGATCTGGCCCGGCTGATAGCGGCGCGTGAACATCGTGTTGGCGTTGGCGATCTGGAGCTTCACCTGCCGGCAGACGAATTTCAGCGATGAATTGCGCATCAGGGCGCCCGGCAGCATTCCGGCCTCGACCAGGATCTGGAAGCCGTTGCAGACACCGATGACCATGACGCCCTTGGCCGCCTTTTCGGCGACCGCCCGCATCACCGGCATGCGCGCGGCAATCGCGCCGCAGCGCAGATAGTCGCCAAAGGAAAAGCCGCCGGGAATGGCGATCAGGTCGACATCGGGGATTTCGGTGTCGGTTTGCCAGACGGTTGCCGGCGCTTGCCCGGAGATCTTGGTCAGCGCCGCGATCATGTCGCGGTCGCGGTTGAGGCCGGGGAGAAGGACGACGGCTGATTTCATGTCTTTGGCAACCTGATCGTTTTGGACAATCGATTCTATCGAACGATTCTATCGAATCCTGCGCGCAAGGAGCGCAAGGGAGAAGTAGATAAGAAGCGCGATCGCAAGTATCGTCAGACCGAGCCAGCCCAGACCACTCTTCGGACCAAACAGAAGATCGCGCCAGTCAGTTGCAGGCCGCGTCCAATCTTCCAGCATGAGCGCTGCAAGCAGTACTCCGGGTAAGGCAATTGCCAATCCCAGCACGTGCAACCCGGCTGCCAAGATCGATTTGCCGCCAAGCCGGTGAACCCACGAGGGCGATCTCACGTCGGCCATCAGCCCCTCCGGTACAACCTCAGGTAATGGCTACACTATAGTTCTCAATCACGGTGTTCGCCAGAAGCTTGTCGCACATCGCCTTGAGATCGGCCTCGGCCTTGGCCTTGTCGGTCTCGGACAGTTCGACGTCGAACACCTTGCCCTGGCGCACCTGGCCGACGCCGTCAAAACCCAGCCCGGAAAGCGCATGCTCGATCGCCTTGCCTTGCGGGTCGAGCACGCCGTTCTTGAGGGTGACGGTGATACGGGCTTTCATCGATGCTCCTGAGAAATCAATACGGTGTGCGCCGGGCCCGCCGTCACCGGCAAGCCCGGTTTGGTAATTAGTGCTTCATGCCCTTTGGCGGCTCGCTGGACGCAACCAGCACCGGCCCGGTCGGGCGCGGCGGCTCGTTCTCGTTCATGATGCCGAGGCGGCGGGCAACTTCCTGATAGGCTTCGACCAGCCCGCCCATGTCGCGGCGGAAGCGATCCTTGTCGAGCTTGTCCTGCGTCGCGACATCCCACAACCGGCAGGAGTCGGGCGAAATCTCATCGGCGACGACGATGCGCATCATGTCACCCTCGAACAGGCGGCCGCACTCGATTTTGAAGTCGACGAGCTGGATGCCGACGCCCATGAACAGGCCGGAAAGGAAGTCGTTGACGCGGATGGCCAGCGCCATGACGTCGTCGATCTCTTGCGGGCTTGCCCAGCCGAAGGCGGTGATGTGCTCTTCCGACACCATCGGATCGTCCAGCGCGTCGGCCTTGTAATAGAATTCGATGATCGAGCGCGGCAGCACGGTGCCTTCCTCAATGCCGAGGCGCTTGGCCAGCGAGCCGGCGGCGACGTTACGCACCACCACCTCGAGCGGGATGATCTCGACTTCCTTGATCAGCTGCTCGCGCATGTTGAGCCGGCGGATGAAGTGGGTCGGAATGCCCATCCGGTTGAGGTGGTTGAAGATGTGCTCGGAAATGCGGTTGTTGAGCACGCCCTTGCCGTCGACGACTTCGTGTTTCTTCTTGTTGAAGGCGGTGGCATCGTCCTTGAAAAACTGGATCAGCGTCCCCGGCTCAGGGCCCTCATAGAGGATCTTGGCCTTGCCTTCATAAATGCGGCGGCGATTTTTCATCTGATTTTTTCTCTGGATTTCCGGGCAGGCGGCAAGCGACCAGTTCCTCTCCGTCTGCCTAAATTAGTGTACAGACGGCGGTGTTCAATGCCGGTGTCTATCCCAATCGCACTGTTTGCTCAATCGGCAAATCCTTTCAATCAACCGGTTTCGGGACCGAAATGCCGCAGCGCAGCAAATGATGTAGCATATTGACCGGCCCGCGGCCTTTTGGTTTGTGCTTCGGCAACACACATATTCACCGCCAACGAATCGGATTTGACCCGGAGGGACGCCATGAGCAGCATGAAAGACCGCGAAGAGGGCTTCGAGCGCAAATTCGCCTTCGATGAGGAACTCCGCTTCAAGGCTTCGGCCCGCCGCAACAAGGCGCTTGGCCTGTGGGCGGCCGAGAAGCTCGGCAAGTCGGGCGCCGATGCTGAAACCTATGCCAAGGAAGTGGTCGTGGCCGACATCGAGGAAGCCGGCGATCACGACGTTTTCCGCAAGATCCGCGCGGATTTCGATGCTGCCGGGGTTGCCCAGTCCGATCACCAGATCCGCCGCACCATGGATGAGCTGATGGCGCAGGCGATCGAGCAGATCAAGAACACCTGATCCAGCCTGGACCAATCGACCGCCCGGCCCAGCCGGGCGGTTTTTCTTTGCCTTTGCCGCCGTTTCCGGCTGAAACTGCGACTGTTAACAAGGAAAGATGCGATGTCCCTGAAATCACGCCTGACGGCGGATGAAACGCTGTTCACCGCATGGTCCGGAGTGCCGGACGCGCTCACGGTGGAGATCGTCGCCAAACAGGGCTTCGACGCCGTCACGCTCGACATGCAGCATGGCGGCCATCACGAGGACAGCGTCCTGCGCGGCCTTGTGCCGGTGCTGGCCGCCAACAAGCCGGCGCTGGTGCGCATCCCGGTCGGCCGCTTCGACATGGCGAGCCGGGCGCTCGACTTCGGCGCCGAGGCGGTGATCGCGCCGATGGTGAATTCGGTGGCCGACGCCAGGCTTTTCGCCGCTGCCATGAAGTATCCGCCAATGGGTGAGCGTTCCTGGGGACCAACCTACGCCTTTCCGCGCCACGGCAAGGGCGACCATGCCGAATGGCTGCGCGACACTAACCAGCGCACCATGGCGTTCGCGATGGTCGAAACGCGCGCCGCCTTCGAGGCACTCGATGGCATCCTCGACACGCCCGGCATCGACGGCATCTTCGTCGGCCCGTCGGATTTCTCGATCGCATGGTCGAACGGCGCCACCGTCAATTCGACCCTGGAAAGCATGATGGAGACGGTGGCCTCGATCGCCGAGCGCACGCGCAAGGCCGGCAAGCATGCGGCGATCTACGTCATCGAGCCGGCCGTCGCCGGCCGCGTGGTGGCGATGGGCTATCGGTTGCTGGCCATGGGCTCGGACCATGCGCTGATCGCGCTCGGCGCCAAGACTTTGCTGAAGAGCATGCGGGATTCGATCGGCAACTGACGGCGCGCGCGCTGTCTCCAGGGACTTAAGCCCCTTTGAGATCGGTCAGGAACTTGGCGAAGGTCATCGAGCCCTCCGGCCACGGGCCGAAGCCGGAGTCTGCGTTGAGATGGCCGGCATCGCCGGTGTCGATGAACAATGAGCCCCAGGCTCCGGCAATGTCCTCGGCGACGTCGAAGGCGCAGAACGGATCGTTGCGGCTGGCGATCACCACCGACGGGAAGGTCAGCGGCTCGCGCGGGTAGGGGCCGAAGGTCATCAGGTGTCTCGGCCTGATTTCGGGATTGGCGACATCGGGCGGCGCCACGAAAAAAGCGCCTGCCACAGGGCGCTGAAATTGCGGCATCGCCTGGATAGCCGCCGCGACGCCCAGCGAATGCGCGACGATGACGACCGGCCGCTCGGCCTCGTTGACTGCCTTGGCGACATTCGCCGTCCAGTCCTCGCGCACCGGCTTCGACCATTCCGCCTGCTCGACCCGGCGCGCCGTCGACAGTTTCGACTGCCAACGCGTCTGCCAATGCTCGGGACCGGAATTGGTGTAACCCGGCACGATGAGAATATCTGCGTCCTTGACCTTCATGGCGCGCATGTAGCGAGCGCCGATGCCGGGTGCAACCATCTCGAATGAGGTTGGCGATCACAATAGTGAACACCTTGTTCGCTTCTTGCCATCTTGTGTGAACGATCGCGATCGACCATCTGACACGGGACAACAAACAGCCGTGAAGGACCGGGATTTTGGCACTGACACGACGTACAGTTATCGGTGGCGCCGGGCTCCTGGCTTTGGGAGCTTCAACGAGCGCAGCCCGAACGGAGACAATGATGAGCGAACTGCCTTTTGCCGCCACCACCCCGGTGAGCGTTTCCCGTGTCGGGTTGAGGGCGCGCGACGCCGAAGGCCTGGCTGCCTACTATCGCCAGGTCGTCGGCCTGCAGGAGTTGAGCCGCGCCGATGGTGCGATCACGCTCGGTGCCGCCGATCGCCCATTGCTCGTCATCGAGCCGGATGCGGCAGCCAAGCCCGACGATCCGCGCAGCGCCGGCCTGTTCCACACCGCTTTCCTGCTGCCCAGCCGGGCAGACCTTGGCCGCTGGATCAACCATGCCATCGCCAACAAGATCGCCATCGAGGGCGCATCCGACCATCTGGTCAGCGAGGCGCTGTACCTAACCGACCTCGAGGGCAACGGCATCGAGATCTATGCCGACCGCCGCCCGCAGGACTGGAAATGGAATGGCGACAAGATCGCCATGGCGACCGAGCGGCTGAACATTGCGTCAGTTGTCGCCGACGTTCCGGCCGGCGACGTGGGATGGCAGGGTGCGCCGGAAAACAGCATTGTCGGCCATGTGCATCTGCGCGTCGGCCGGCCGGAAGAGGCCGAGGCCTGGTGGAACCAGGAGTTCGGCTTCGACACGGTCGCCAAATATGGCGGCCAAGCGGTGTTCCTGTCGTCAGGCGGCTATCACCACCACATCGGCGCCAATGCCTGGCAGAGTTCCGGCGCCGGCCGTCGTGATTCCGCTCGTTCCGGCCTGGCCTGGGTCGAGATGCGCTCGGACAATATTGCCAGCGAAACAACCCGCGAGGATCCGTGGGGCACGGTGATCAGGACCGTTCCCGGCAAGGCGTGAATGCCACAAATATGAAAAGGCCCGGATCGTGAACTGACCCCCGAAAATTGGACGGTTCATTGAGCTGGTAGATTTAAGGGCTGGGTCCTGTATTGCACAGGGGTCAGCTCTTTCAATTTCAGTTTGATGCGTCGGTGGTTGTAATAGTCGATGTAGCGCTCGATGGCCTTGTCGAGGCTTTGGACCGTCTCGAACCTTTCAGGATGGAAGAGTTCGGACTTGAGTGTGGCGATTGGTTGACGCGCCGGCCTAGCCGGCGCAGTTGTGCGGTCACCCGGCGATAGCCGTAGCGGCCCTTGTGGCTGTCGAAGATGGCCTTGATCGCCTCCTTCAGCGCCGCATGGCGGTCCGAGCGCGAGGCCGCCTTTTGCCTGTAATAGAACGTGCTGCGCGGCAGCTTCGCCAGTTCGAGCAGTCCCATAAGCGGATGTAACGGCCCTAAAGCCTGGACGGCTTGCGCTTTTTGGGCGCGTGTTCCTGCGTTAAGGCCTCCAGTTTTTTTAGGTAGGCGTTCTCCATCCGCAGCTGCTTCAGCTCGGCCAGCAGTTCTTCGCGGCTTTTGGCCTCGTCACTGGCTGCAACAGGCACTGCGGGGGCCGGCGGCTTCGACATGGGTCGTCCTCTGGAGCGCGGGGCGAGCGCCTCTATCCCGCCCGCATGATAGCGCTTCTCCTAGCCCGTCAGGCAACCGGCATTGCGGATATTGAACAGCGCCGCCGTCTGGCGATACGACAGACCTTCCTCCCACATCCGCTCAAGCACTGACAGCTTGAACGCCGCGTCGTAACGACCGTACTTGCCCAACAGCCCGGCATCGCCATGCGCCTGGTACAAAGCAACCCATTTGCGAACAGTCGCCGCGTCAACTCCATGGATGGGTCGACGCCGCACTCGCATAGCTTTTCATCCCCGCACAAATAGCTATCGACAACCGAGCGCTTGAAACTCGCACTGTGTCTGGACATGCAAAACCCCCGAAGGTTGTGTCCAACTTTCGCGGGTCAGTTCAACTTGGCGGGCTTTTTTTTAGGGCCTCAGGCCTCTCCAAACACGCGCTTGAAGATCGTGTCGACATGCTTGGTATGGTAGCCAAGGTCGAATTTTTCGCGGATCTCTGCCTCGGGCAACGCCGCGGTCACCTCCTTGTCGGCCAAGAGTTCCTCAAGGAAATCAGCACCTTGCTCCCACACCTTCATGGCGTTGCGCTGCACCAGCCGATAGGCGTCCTCGCGGCTGACTCCGGCCTGGGTCAGCGCCAGCAGCACGCGCTGCGAATGCACCAGACCGCGGAACTTGTTCATGTTCTTGAGCATATTGTCAGGATAGACCAGCAGCTTGTCGACGACGCTGGTCAGCCGAGACAGCGCGAAATCGAGCGTCACCGTGGCGTCCGGCCCGATCATGCGCTCGACCGACGAATGCGAAATGTCGCGCTCGTGCCAGAGCGCCACGTTCTCCATCGCCGGCAGCGCAAAGGCGCGCACCATGCGGGCAAGGCCGGTGAGGTTCTCGGTCAGCACCGGGTTGCGCTTGTGCGGCATCGCCGACGAGCCTTTTTGTCCCGGCGAGAAATACTCCTCCGCCTCCAGCACCTCGGTGCGCTGCAGATGGCGGATTTCGATAGCCAGCCGCTCGATCGATGAGGCGATGACGCCGAGCGTGGCAAAGAACATGGCGTGGCGATCGCGCGGGATGACCTGCGTCGACACCGGCTCCGGCTTCAGCCCGAGCTTTTTCGCCACATGCTCTTCGACATAGGGGTCGATGTTGGCGAAGGTGCCGACCGCGCCGGAAATGGCGCAGGTGGCGATGTCTTCGCGCGCATGCACCAGACGTTCGCGGCAGCGCGCGAATTCGGCATAGGCCTGCGCCAATTTGACGCCGAAGGTCGTCGGCTCGGCATGGATGCCATGGCTGCGGCCGATGGTGACGGTGTCCTTGTGTTCGAAGGCGCGGCGCTTGAGCGCGGCGAGCAGCCCGTCGATGTCGGCGAGCAGGATGTTGCTGGCGCGGGTCAACTGCACGGCAAAGCAGGTGTCGAGCACGTCCGACGAGGTCATGCCCTGGTGGATGAAGCGCGCGTCCGGTCCGACGAATTCGCCGAGATGGGTCAGGAAGGCGATGACGTCGTGCTTGGTGACGCTCTCGATCTCGTCGATCGCCTCGACGTCGAATTTCGCGGCACCGCCCTTTTCCCAGATGGTTTTCGCGGCTTCCTTCGGAATGACGCCGAGCTCGGCCAGCGCGTCGCAGGCATAGGCCTCGATCTCGAACCAGATGCGGAAGCGGGTTTCGGGCGACCAGATGGCGACCATTTCCGGTCGGGAATAGCGAGGGATCATCGGTCAGTCCTGACATACGAGGGATTCGCCCGCGTCCTAACAGAGGCTGGCCAAATGCTCAACGCCGCCGGCGCGCAAACCAGACGCTGGCGACGGCGAGTGCCGCGAAACCGAGCGGAAAATAGAGCCGGATGCCGAGAACGACGAACTGGTAGAGCGCGGTCAATCCCGTGAACACCAGCTCGAACGCCCAGGTGATGGTGAAGGCGGGCGCATGCCATTCGGCATAGTAGGAACGGTATTGCAGTGCGAACAGGCCGCCGGTGAACGCGAGCGTCGCGGCGAGCAGGCAGACGAAGGCCGCGGCAAGCGCGACCTCCCAATGCCGGCCTTGCGAAACAAGCCGCGCCAGGAACAGGCCGACCGGGAATGCCAGCGCCCCACCAGCGGCATATAGCAGCGACACAAAGCGGATCTTGGCCGGCGTTTCCCAATCATCCAGCAGGAGATTGATCAATGCGCTAGCGCCCATCGTCGCCCCCCACAGCACGGCGCCGAGAAGTGCCGTGCGCAGCGAAGGCAAGGCGCTTCGCAGACGGCCTCGTGTACGAGTGCGCATGGTGGGTTGAGGAAGCGACGTCACAGGCGGCCGGTCACCGCGATCCAGCGAAAATCCGGCCCTTCGAAGCCGTATTGCCGGACAGTGATCAGCACAGCATAGGCGCTGATGCTATCGAGCGAAAATGTCTGCACCGCGCCGATCTGGTAGCCGTACGGGCAGCCGCGGCTTTGCGGAATCGATTTGTCCTCATGCAGCAGATGTGTCTGGCCGCCATCCTTTGCCTCGATGCGCAGCAGGCGAAAGCCGTTGATCTCGCCCAGGCTCTGGCAGCGTTCGGTATCGTTCATACCGATCTCGTCGAGCCGGAATTCGAGCGGAGGGTCGACCGGCGAAAAGATCGGCCGTGGATTGACCACCATGCGGAACGGATCGGCCGAGAGTTCGGTCACCGGGTTGAAGCCGGCGGTGATGCCGCGATTGGCGGTGAGCTCCGCTTGGCTGACGATCGCTTCGCCTTTCTGGCGCGCCTGAAGGCGCGCCGCCTCAAGCATGGCGTTCTCGTCGTCGAGCCGAACCTTGATCGGCGTGCCCTTCAGGAACGTGTCGTCATTGGTGTCGATGTAATAGCGATTGGCATAGGGAAATCCCGATCCGTCCTGGACGCCATACTCCTCGAAGGCGAAGACGCCGCCGTCCTTGGTGAAGCCGAGGATTTCAAGCTCGGCGACGTCACCGGCCCGCACGCCGGCCAGGGTCGCAAGCTGGGTCAGCAGGCAAACGGCAAACAGGACAAGGGTTCGCATTGGCTCTCCATTCGCACAGCCGGGCACGTTTTCTTCCCTATCACGAGACAATCAAAAGGTCGTGCTACCTGAAGGCCATGCATCCTCTGTTGTCATTGTCGGCGGTTTCAAGGGAAGAACCATCATGACCGGCGCCAGCAATATTCGCAGCATTTCTATCAAAGGTTGAGCCGCTCTAGCGCGACGACCAGACGGGAAACAGATCGCCGTCGGCCGGCGTCGCTGCATGCACCCCGCGGCTGATGGCGCGCGCCATGGTGGCGCCGGCCGCCGCATAGAGGTCGATGGCATCGTTGGCTGAAAGCTGAATGCCGCTCCTGCCGGTCGCCAGAGCGAACACCAGATCGCCATCGGCCGGCGTGTGCGTCGGCCAGATGGCGCGCACGAAGCCGTCATGCGCCGATATCGCCAGACGTTTGGCGGCGGCCTTGGTGAGGACGGCGTCGGTGGCGATTACGGCGATGGTGGTGTTGCCGCCGGCCTCCGCTTGCCTGTCGCTATCCTTGCCGGTGAACTTCCGGTCGCGGAACTTCAGCAAGATCCGTCTTGCGTCTTCCGGCATCGGCGAGGGATAGCCAAGCCCGCCGAACTCGTCGCCGATCTCGAAAGGCGCGGCCCAGAAGTGGCGGCTTTGCCCGACCGTCACCGAGCCGGTCGGGTTGACGGCGGCGAGCGCACCAATGGTGACGCCGCTTTCCAGAACCGATGAGGCCGAGCCGAGCCCGCCCTTGAGCCCTGACGTCTGTGCGCCGGTGCCGGCGCCTGCCGTGCCGAGGGCAAAGTCGGCCGCGGCGGCCTGGGCGGCTTCGTAGCCGAGGTCGCGGTAGGGCGGATAGCGGCCCCAGTCCTTGTCGCCGCCATTGCGCAAATCGAACAGGATCGCCGCCGGTACGATCGGCACGCGAAAGCCGCCGACCAAGACGCCGATGTTGCGTTCGCGCAGCGCCGCCTGCACGCCGGAGGCGGCATCGAGGCCGAAGGCCGAGCCGCCCGAGAGAACGACGGCATGGATCGCCTCGATGGAATTCTGCGGCTCGAGCAGGTCTGTTTCGCGCGTGCCGGGCGCGCCGCCCAGCACCTGCACGCCGGCCACCGCCGGCTCGTCGCAAAGCAGGGCGGTCACGCCCGACTTCAGCCTGGCGTCGGCGGCGTTGCCGACGCTTAGGCCGGCGACATCGGTGATCAGATTGCGCGGCCCGGTGCGAAACATCACTGCGCCTCGAAGGGCACGAAACGCGTTCCGTCGAAACGGAAGGGGCGGTAGGGGTTTTGGCTGAGATCGCCCTTTTCGTCGAAACGGACCGGCCCGATCGCAGTGGTGAAGTCATGCGCGGTGAGCAGCTCCGCCAGCGGCTTGCCGGAGGTCTCTGCCGCCGCCGCGGCCGCCCTGGCGATCTCGACCGCCGCATAGGCGGGCAGCGCGTAACCTTCTGGAATGATGCTCTTTGCGGCGAATGCCTCAAGCACCTTGGGATCGGCGACATCGGCCCATTCGGGCGGTGCGATCATCAGCGTACCCGCCGCATAGGGCACGTCGCCCGGCGGCGTGCGCATATTCTCGCCCCCGGCAAAGGTCATGCCGGCATCGAGCTGGCCGGCATCGCGGCCCATAATGGCGATGTCGTCGCCGTCGCCGCCGGCGAAGACATGCGTCGCGCCGGATTTCTTCAGCCGGCCGATCAGCCCGATCTGGTTGTCGAGCTGCGGCCGGAAAGTGTCGACGAACACCGGTTTCAGCCTCGCCTGCTCGGCTGCTGCCCTTAGCGTCTCGGTGATCTCGCGGCCATAGATGGTGCCGTCGTCGACGATGGCGAAGAGCTCCTTCTGCCAGAGCCGGGTGAGGATTGTGGCGACGGCATTGCGTTCGTCGTCGCCACGCGGGCCGAGCCGATAGACCGGCCAGCCGGTCTTGGCGCGCCGGTCGCTCAGGCTTTCGGTGCGCACGCCGACGGTGATGACAGGGATGCCGGCATCCTTGAGGATCGGCAGCGCCGCCTCGATCGCTTCGGTGCAGAGAAAACCGACGACCACGCTTACTTTCGCCGCGGCGAAGTCGCGTGCGGCGGCAGCGCCGCCATCGGCCGTGCAGGCATCGTTGACCGTCTTGATCTCGGCGCCGTTTGCCTCGGCCGCCAGGCTGGCTCCGGCCTCGATCTGCTTGCCAAGGATCGCCGACGGGCCGGACAGAGGTGCGGCGACGCCGACAAGCAGCGTCTGGGCGCTGACGCCTGCAGGGAGCAGCCAGAGCAGTGCCGCTATCGTCGCTGTCCGGGGTCGCATTCTGACGAAGAATTCCTCCGTGCCGGATGCATGCTCCCGGCGCCTCTTCCCGCCAAGACCTAAAGGCTGCTCGTCCCGGGTGCAACACGCGAATTTCGGAATAGAGGTCAAGCACTTCGCTTGTGGCATGCCGTATGCCGCCATATATAACGATCGGGCTTCGACTTGTGGAAAATCATCAGTGCTGACGAAGAACGACATCGGGCCGCAGGCCTATCGCGACGCGATGGCTCATTTTGCCGGCCACGTCCATGTGGTGACCACCGACGGCCCCGCCGGCAGGCGTGGCGCAACAGTCATCGCGGCGTGCTCGGTGTCGGACACGCCACCAACGGTCCTGGTCTGCCTCAACCGCGAAAACCCCAAGAACGAGCCGTTCGTGAAAAACGGCAGATTTGCCCTGAACACGCTGGCTTCGCACCAGGAACCGCTGTCGATCGGGTTTTCCGGCATCAACGGACTGCCGGTCGAGGAGCGCTTCGCGCTCGGCGAGTGGGATGTCATCTCGACCGGGGCGCCGACCTTGAAGGGTGCGCTCGCTGTGTTCGACTGCGAGCTGTTCGACACCAAGGATCTGGCCACCCACCGTGTGCTTTTTGGCAAGGTGACAGGCCTGCGCATCGGCGATAATTTGCGGCCGCTGATCTATCACGACCGCGCCTATCGCGCGCTTTAGAGGCTCTGGATGGGCCGCAGCCACGGAGACAGGATGACCGAGCTGAAACCGCGCCCGGCGCCGCGGACGATCGACGAGACGCTCGATCTGCTCACCGGCGCGGACTATGTGGCGGACCGGTCGCTGGCCACGGTTTTGTTTTTGTCGCTGCGCATGCAGCGGCCGCTGTTTCTCGAAGGCGAGGCCGGCGTTGGCAAGACCGAGATCGCCAAAGTGCTGGCCGAAGCGCTCGGCCGCCGGCTGATCCGCCTGCAATGCTATGAAGGGCTCGACGTCTCCTCCGCCGTCTATGAGTGGAACTATGCCGCGCAGATGATCGAGATCCGCATGGAGGAGGCTGCCGGCAAGGTCGTGCGCTCCGACATGGAGCGCAACGTCTTTTCCGAGAAATATCTGATCCGCCGCCCGGTGCTCGACGCGCTGACCGGCAAGGCGGGTGCCGCTCCCGTGTTCCTGATCGACGAGCTCGACCGCACCGACGAGGCCTTCGAGGCGTTCCTGCTCGAGATCCTTTCCGATTTCCAGGTGACGGTGCCCGAACTCGGCACGATCAGGGCTGAAGAGCCGCCCATCGTCATCATCACCACCAACCGCACCCGCGAGATCCACGACGCGCTGAAGCGGCGCTGCCTCTACCACTGGGTCGACTATCCCAACGCCGAGCGCGAACTCGAGATCGTGCACAGGAAGGTGCCGCAGGCCAACAGCCGGCTTTCGGCCGAGGTGGTGTCGTTCATCCAGAAGCTGCGCCAGATCGAGCTGTTCAAGGCGCCGGGCGTCGCCGAAACCATCGACTGGGCCGGTGCGCTGACCGAACTCGACAAGGTGGCGCTCGATCCCGAAACGGTGTCCGACACGATCGGCGTGCTGTTGAAATACCAGGACGACATTGCCCGCATCGGCGCGGGCGAGGGCCGGCGTATCCTCGACGAGGTCAAGGCCGAGTTCGCGGCGGCGGAGTAAGGCAATGAAGACGCCGCGTCCCGACCCCGGAGAGGCGAAAGTGGACGGGCGCATCGCCGATAACATCGTCTATTTCGCCCGCACCTTGCGCAAGGCCGGCATGCGCGTCGGGCCGGCTTCGGTCAAGGATGCGATCGAGGCTGTGCTCGCCGCCGGCATCGGTTCGCGCGACGATTTCTACTGGACGCTGCATGCCGTGCTGGTCTCCAGGCACGAGGACCATCCGACCTTCGACGAGGCCTTCCGGCTGTTCTGGAAATCGCGCGAGCTGATCGAAAAGATGCTGGCGATGTTTTCGCCCGTTGCCCCCGACAGCAAGGAGAAACAGAAGCCACGCGCGGCCGAGAACCGCGTCAGCCAGGCGATGTTCGAGGGCCATCAGAAGAACCAGCCGGTGCAGGAAATACCCGAGATCGAGGTCGACGCCCGTTTCACCTTCTCCGGCAACGAGGTGCTGCGCGGCAAGGACTTTGCCCAGATGAACGCCGCCGAGATGGCCGACGCCAAGAAGGCGATCGCCCGGTTACGGCTGCCTTTCGACATGGTCAGCACACGGCGCTTCAAGGCCGATGCGCATGGCCGCCGTGTCGATCCGCGCGCCATGATGCGTTCGGCCGCACGCACCGGTGGCGAACTGATCCTGCCGAAATTCCGCTCCGCCCGCGAGGTGCACCCGCCGCTGGTGGTGCTGGCCGATATTTCCGGGTCGATGAGCCAGTACACGCGCATCTTCTTGCATTTCCTGCATGCGCTGACAGAAAAGCGCCGGCGCGTGCACGCCTTCGTCTTCGGCACCAGGCTCACCAATCTGACGCGGCAGATGCGCCATCGCGATCCCGATGCCGCCCTGGCCGACTGTTCGGCGGCGGTAAAGGACTGGTCGGGCGGCACCCGCATCGGCGACACGCTGGCCGAGTTCAACCGTCTGTGGTCACGCCGTGTGCTGGGGCAGGGTGCGGTGGTGCTTTTGATCACCGACGGACTGGAACGGGACGATGTCGCCGGCCTGTCGGAGGAGATGGAGCGCCTGCACAAATCCTGCCGGCGGCTGATTTGGCTGAACCCACTACTGCGCTTCGACGGCTTCGAGGCGCGCGCCCGCGGCGTCAAGGCGATGCTGCCGCATGTCGACGAGTTCCGCTCGGTGCACAATCTCGATGCGCTTGCCGATCTCTGTGCTTCGTTGGACAAGAAAACGGCCGGCTCGTTCGATCCGCGCCGCTGGATCGTCGATGGCGCGAGGCGGGCCGCATAACCATATGTTTGCGAAAACAGACTCCCGGAAAAACAGACTCTGAGAGAAGCGATCATGGAAAACAGCATCTATCTCGATGAGGCCCGCGATCCCTTGATCATCGCGGAAGGCTGGATGAAGGACGGCAAGGATGTCGCCATCGCCACAGTGGTCGAGACCTGGGGTTCGGCGCCGCGTCCTGTCGGCAGCCATCTGGTCATCGACGCGGATGGCAATTTCCACGGCTCGGTCTCGGGCGGCTGCGTCGAGGGCGCGGTGGTGACCGAGGCGATCGACGTCATCGGCTCTGGCGAGGCGAAGATGCTGGAGTTCGGCGTCGCCGACGAAACCGCCTGGCAGGTCGGCCTGTCCTGCGGCGGCCGCATCAAGGTCTATGTGGAACGGCTTGGTTAGGACACATGGATCCGTACGCACTCAAATCGCTCAACGTCGAACGCCGCGCCCGTCGTGCCGCGATCCTTGTTACCGATCTCGGTGACGGCCGCGACCGCATCGTGCGCGAAGGTGACCCTGTCGCCGGCGAATTGGGGGCGGCGATCGCCAAAGCGTTTCGAACCGGCAATTCCGGTTCGGTCGAGGTCGAGGGGCGGACTTTCTTTCTCAACGCCCATCTGCCGCAGCCGCGCCTGGTGGTGATCGGCGCCGTTCACATCAGCCAGGCGCTTGCGCCGATGGCGAAGATCGCCGGCTATCCGGTCGAGATTATCGATCCGCGCACCGCCTTCGCCACGCCGGACCGCTTTCCCGATGTCGCGCTCTCTGCCGAATGGCCTGAGGAAGTGCTGAAGCGCCAGCCGCTCGACAGCTACACGGCGCTCGCCGCCGTCACTCATGATCCGAAGATCGACGATTTCGCGCTGAAGGCAGCACTTGACGCCAACTGCTTCTATGTCGGGGCGCTTGGCAGCCGCAAGACCCATGCAAAGCGCGTCGAGCGCTTGCTGGCGCTGGGTGCGAGCGCCGACCAGATCGCCCGCATCCACGCGCCGATCGGCCTCGATATCGGCGCAGCAAGTCCCGCTGAGATCGCCGTCGCCGTGCTGGCGCAAGCGATCCACGCCTTTCGCTCTCGCGGCCTGGAAAGCAAAGGCGCGGTGGCGTGAAATTTGGTCCGGTTCCGATCGATCAGGCCGAAGGTGCGGTGCTGGCGCACGCCACCACGGCCGGCGAGCGGCGTTTTCGCAAGGCGCACAGGCTGAGCGCCGACGATGTGTCAGTGCTGAAGGCGGCCGGGATAAAAGAGGTCGTCGCAGCGGTGCTGGCCGCCGATGATCTCGGCGAGGATGCCGCGGCTGAAAAGATCGCCGCCGGCATGAGCCATCGCAACATCGAGGCGAAGCCTGCCGCGACCGGCCGGGTCAACCTCCACGCCGAGGCGGCCGGTGTCTTCACGGTCGATGCAGCGATGATCGATGCCATCAACGCCGTCGACCCGACCATCACCATCGCCACGCTGGCGCAGCACGCGCCGGTCGAGAAGGGCCAGATGGTGGCGACGGTGAAGATCATTCCTTTCGCCGTTGTCGCCGCTCTGGTCGATAAGGTGGCAAGGATCTGCACCACTGGCGAGATCTTCGCCGTCAACGCCTACCAGCCGGTGCGCGTCGGCGTCATCCAGACCATGCTGCCCGGCGTCAAGCCGAGCGTGCTCGACAAGACGTTGCGCGTCACCGAGGCGCGGCTAGCGCGCTCGGGCGGGCGGCTGACGGCCGAGCGCCGCACGCCGCACGAAATCGCGCCGGTGGCGGAGGCAGCGGCTTCGCTTGCGCGCGACAACGACATCGTGGTGATCTTCGGTGCCTCGGCGATGAGCGATTTCGCCGATGTCGTTCCTGCAGCGATCGAACGTGCTGGGGGTACTGTCGTCCGCGCCGGCATGCCCGTCGATCCCGGCAACCTCCTGGTGCTCGGCACGCTTGACGGCAAGCGCGTCATCGGCGCGCCCGGCTGCGCCCGCAGCCCCAAGGAAAACGGCTTCGATTGGGTGCTCGACCGTCTGATCGCCGGGCTCGACGTGACGGCCGGCGACATCGCCGGCATGGGTGTCGGCGGGCTGCTGATGGAAATCCCGACCAGGCCGCAGCCGCGCGAGCCGCTGCCCGCAAGATCCGAGTTGAAGGTCGATATCGTGCTTCTGGCCGCCGGCCGCTCCAGCCGCATGGGTGGACCCAACAAGCTCCTGGCGCTGTTCGCCGGCAAGCCGCTGGTGCGCCGCGCCGCCGAGCGTGCGCTGGGCTCAAGGGCCGCGAACACAATCGTCGTCACCGGCCACCAGCACGAGCGGGTGCGCTCGGCCCTGTCGGGCCTCGATGTCATCTTGGCCGACAATCCCGATTTCGCCGACGGCCTGTCCTCTTCGTTGAAGGCCGGTATCGCCCGGGTTGCGAGCGATGCCGCCGGCGCATTGATCGTTCTTGGCGACATGCCTGGCGTCTCCTCGGCCGACCTCGACACGCTGATCGATGCCTTCCGCAAATCCGACGGCCGCTCGGTGGTGCGTGCCGCCCATGATGGCAGGCGCGGCAATCCGGTGCTGCTGCCGCGATCACTGTTTCCGGCCATCGCGCATCTCGAAGGCGATACAGGCGCCCGCCATCTGGTCGAGGCTGAAGGGCTTGATGTCATCGATGTCGAGATCGGCGAAGGAGCTGCTGTCGACGTTGACACCCGCGAGGCGCTGGAAGGCGCCGGCGGCGTGCTGCAGGATTGACAAACTTGGGCCGAAAAACGCATGCCTTGGGCATGGCTATTCGTTTGCAGTTTCTTCGTCTCTCTCTGGCCGCGATGGTTTTTGCCGCCTCAGGCGCGCATGCCGACGCTCTAGAACTAAAACCCTTCAAGGACGATCTGTTCGCCTATCCGGCGACACTCTCCTCCGCCGACAACGGCGCCTATACCGTCATCGACTATCGCGAAAAGCGCGACATCAATGCCCGCGACGAGGTGCCGGAACGGCGGGTGCATGCGGAGTACACCGACACTAACGTGCGTAAGGTGCAGCAGGACCTGATGCTGAAGACCGATGCCGGCGATGTCAGGCACATCGCCGTCGGTAGAACAGAGGGCGCCGGCATCATCGTGCTCTACCTGCACGGGCAGGGTGGCAGCCGCAAGCAGGGCGTCGACGACTTCACCTTCGGAGGTAATTTCAATCGCCTCAAGAACCTGATGGCCGGCAATGGCGGCCTTTATCTCAGCCCAGATTTCACCGATTTCGGCGACACGGGCGCTGCCCAGGTTGCGGCGCTTGTAAATCACTACGCCGAAGCCTCGCCAGCAGCAAAAATCTTCATCGCCTGCGGCTCGATGGGCGGCTCGCTGTGCTGGAAACTTGCCGCCCGCAACGACACCGGCAGGCGCATCGACGGGCTGCTGTTGCTCGGCTCGCTATGGGATGAGAGTTTTTTGTCAAGTCCCGCTTTCAGGCGCCACGTCCCGGTCTTCTTCGGCCAGGGCAGCAAGGACCCGGTATTTCCCGTGGAGAAGCAGGAAGCCTTCTTCCGCTCCATCATCGCCAGATCGAAAGCCTATCCCTATCCGACCCGCTTCGTCCGTTTCGAGACCGGCACCCATGGTACGCCGATCCGCATGACCGACTGGCGTAGCACGCTCAACTGGATGCTCGCCAAGGCACCTTGATCTGCGCCATCGCGAATCTCGTTCAAGGCGCCGTGTTGTAATCGAGCACGGTCTGTGGGTTGATTTCGCCGTCATAGGATGCGTCGACATCATATTGCACCAGCGAGAAATTGCCGTTGCGGAACAGATAGGTGCCGGTCGATGAGGCGTCGCCGACACCGCGCCATTTGTTCATCGACGTGATCGTCCTGGTCTTGTCGTCATAATCGGAATTGACCAGCTGGTCGTCGGTCTGGAAGCCGATGATGTGGACCGCCTCGACCTTGCCTTCGCTGTTGTTGTTTTCATAGCGGATGTCGAGTTCCGGCGAGGCGAACTGCAACTGCCTGACGCCCATGACGTCATCGGCGACATAATAGACCGCGCTTTCATTGTAGGCAGCCATCGAGCAGAAGAAGCGGAACAGCCGCGTCTCGCGTTCGGGTTCGTCGGCGCCGGCATTCGTATCCTTGTAGTGCAGGCTGTATGCATCCGGCTCCGTTGTCGGCTTGCCGTCCGGGGTCTGCTTGTCGCACTGGTCGCCATAGGTGGCGACGAAGGCCTTCCTGGCCTGTTCCAGCACCGTGTCCTGCTTCGGCGGCGGCGGGCCGTCGCCGCAGCTTGCCGGCACGGCGTCCTCGAAATTGGCCGTGGAGGGTTTCAGCGCACCCTTGTCGATGAGAATCGGCAGGAACGGCGGCTCCTGGACCTGGGCGTTGACCTGGCGCAGCGTGTAGCAGCCGGCGAAGACCTTTGCTTCACCATCCTTGTCCGTGGCCTGGATGGCGACCGGCACATTGTAGAAAATGCTGCCGGCAGCGCCGTCACTGGAGGCGGCGCCGGTTTTGACATCGACCTTGTCGGTGCTGTCATAGCCTTTGACGAATGTATCAAAATCCTTTGCCGGCTTTGTATCGCCATAATAGTCCCAGGCGCGGGCAAATTCATGCCGGTTGATGGCGCTGTAGAGCGAACGGATGACCGCAACGGCGTCCGACCTATCGTCGACATACGGTGCGTCTTCGGCGAATGCTGTCTGGCTGATGGCGGCAAGGGAGAAGAAGGCGGTCGCGGCGAAAAGGGCGCTTTTCATCGGGAATCTCCAGTCGACTTGCAAACTCTAGCATGCCGATTGCGGCGACGCGGTGACGCTTGAAATGTGATGCCCGAAGGCGCTACGTGCCGCCCGTCGGTGTTCATGCCGGATAGGAGAATTCAAGTGACAATATCGATGTACGAGGCATCCGTGCCGGTGTTTTCGGCCAGGCTGAAAGCGCTGTCCAACGTGCTGTCCGCGGCCGAACAGAATGCAGTGGATCGCAAGATCGATCCGCAGGTGTTTCTGACATCAAGGCTGGCGCCGGACATGTTCGCGCTGACGCGACAGGTGCAGATCGCCACCGACCATGCCAAGGGTGCGCCGTCGCGGCTGGCCGGCCGCGAAGTGCCGAAATACGAGGACAACGAGGTGAGTTTCGCCGACCTTCAGGCGCGCATCGCCAAGACGACAGACCATCTGGCGACGTTCTCGGCCGCCGAGCTGGAGGGCTCGGATGACAGGGTGATTGAACTGAGGCTTGGGGGACGCGAGGTGTCGATGCCTGGCCTGCAGTACCTTCTGCACGCGGCCATGCCCAATTTCTATTTCCACGTGACGACCGCCTACGACATCCTGCGCCACAATGGCGTGCCGCTGGGCAAATCGACATTCCTTGGAAATCGTTGAGAGATCAGGTTTTTGAGGTTTCCCGGCGTGACCGGGAAACCTCATGCTCGGACGTGTTCAGCGCATAGACATTTCGCGCGCGATGCGCGGAAAGTCGGCCGGCTTGACGCCGATATCGGCGCGGTCTGCATTGCTCATCGCGTTTAGCAAGGCCAGTGCCGCGCGATAACGGTGATGGTCCTGCGGCCGCGGACGAGCGAACATTTCAGTGAAGAACCCCATGAATCAGCCCCTTGTTGATCCTCCACAACCGTCAATATAGGAAAATTGTGAAGATTGTGCAGTGCAGCATTTGCATGGCAGCCATGTCGGACTCGATTTTTTTCGTGATAATCGATATTCTCGTGAAACTTCTCGGTCTTTACGACCATACGCTTCCGCGCCGGTACATGGCCGGCTTTTCCTCGCCACTCCTGGCGGCGGTCAGCCTGGCGAACGCCTAAATTCGTTAAGATCGGTGGCATTCATTTTTAACGAGCCGGTTCTAAAGTGCGACCGTCTCAATCGCATGCGCATGCTCAACACAGAGGAGGCTGACATCGGCGCCAAGCGGGATTTCGCTTCGTTGCTCGACGACCTCTTCGTCGCCTCGGACAAGGACGAAGCGGGCGAGGAGGCCGGCGCACGGCCGTCCATCCCGTTCGACTATCTGTCGGTGGCGGACGAGCTTCATTCCGGCCGCATCAAGGTTTCCGGCGACACGTTCGCGGCCGAGTATCGCGAAGCAGGCGCCGACCTGGCCGCCGAGTTCGCCGCCCTGCTCGACCAGGCAAAGCTGGCGCTCGCCGGCGAGGCAGCAATGCCTGAGGAAAGGCTGCCGCCGATCGATCCTGACGCGATTGCCGCAGAACTTGGCCTCGATCACCCCGCCAAGGGTGCCGATTTCGGCCGCATGCGCCGCAGCTTTGCCTTCGCCAACCATCCCGACCGTGTCGCACCGCATCTGCGCCCACGCGCCATGATCCGCATGCAGGTGGCCAACATGCTGATCGACGAGGCCAAGCGGCGCGCTTTGGCCGGCGCAAGGCGCTGATACGGCTCAGGTTCAGGCAAAAGTTCGGCCTTGCCTGACCGCAAGAGCTTGGAGAACGGCGCTCCTTTGCTCTATGCTGGGACGTCCTCCCCCGCGCCGCCGCGCGCAAAGCCTCCCGCCGGAGAAAATTCCATGCACAAACGCCGTCTCGGTCGGACCGATCTTCTTGTGTCGCAAATCTGCCTGGGGTCGATGACCTGGGGCCAGCAAAACACGGAGGCGGAAGGCCACGCCCAGATGGACCTCGCTTTTTCGCGCGGCGTCAATTTCATCGACACCGCCGAGCTCTACCCGATCCCGCCCAAGGCGGAGACGCAAGGGCGTACCGAGAAGATCATCGGCAGCTGGATGAGAGCCAAGGGCAATCGCGACAAGGTCATTCTTGCCTCGAAAGTGGTCGGCCGCACCGCCAATACCTGGTTTCGCGGCGACCGCGCGTCGAAGCTGGTACGCGCCGACATTTTCGACGCGGTTGAAAAATCGCTGACCAAGCTCGGCACCGACTATATCGATCTCTACCAGATCCACTGGCCGGAGCGCGATGTGCCGTGGGGCGCCAATCCGAACCGCATCGGGGCGGTGGCGCCGCGTGCCGATTCCTTCGGCGCCCCGACAGGAGAGACGCCGATCGCCGAGACGCTCGCCGTCTTCGACGAACTGGTGAAGGCGGGAAAAATCCGCCACTTCGGCCTGTCGAACGAAAGCTCCTGGGGTGTCATGCGCTTCATCGCCGAGGCCGAAAAGGGGATTGGCCCGCGCGTCGCCTCGGTGCAGAACGCCTACAATCTGGTCAACCGCACCTTCGAGGTGAACCTTGCCGAAGTCTGCGAGCGCGAGCAGGTTTCGCTGCTCCCGTACTCGCCACTGGCGCAAGGCTATCTGACCGGCAAATACGACCACGGTGCACGGCCGCAGGGCTCGCGCTCGCAGCTGTTCAATCGCGGCCAGCGCTACGAGACGCCGAATGCCGCAGAGGCTCAGCTCGAGTACAACGAGTTGGCGCGCTCGTTCGGTCTGGAGCCGGCGCTGTTCGCCAATGCCTATGTTTCGAGCCGGCCCTTCGTCACCTCCAACATCATCGGCGCTACCGCCATCTGGCAGCTAGAAATGGCGCTGTCTTCGGTCGAGGTGACCTGGACCGAGGAGATGCAGAAGGCGGTCGACGCCATCCACCAGCGCGTCGGCAACCCGTGCCCGTAGGCAGGCCGATCGGGTAGAATTGTCCAACAAAGACAAAGGGGGAGGGGACAGAAATGGATTTTCCGATCGAGGCAATCAGGGGAAGATTTCCGGCACTGTCCCTGACCGACGGAGGCCGCCGGCGCGTCTATCTCGACAACCCGGCTGGCACGCAGGTGCCGCGAGCGGTCGCCGATGCGGTGTCGCGCTGCCTATTGACCACCAATGCCAATCTCGGCGGCTTCTTCGAAACGACTGTCGCGGCGCAAAAGGTGGTCGACGATGCGCATGCGGCGATGGCCGATTTCCTGGGCGCCGCGAGCCCGCAAGAGATCATCATCGGCGCCAACATGACGACGCTGACCTACCACATGTCGCGTACGCTCGGCCGCGCGATGAAGTCAGGCGACGAGATCATCGTCACCCGCATGGATCACGAGGGCAATGTCTCGCCCTGGCTGCAACTGGCCGAGGATCTCGGCCTCGTCGTGCGCTGGCTGGCTTTCGATGAGCGAAGCTGGCAGGTCGAGGAGGCGGCGCTGAGCGCACTGCTTAGCGACAAGACGCGGCTCGTCGCGCTGAACTACGCCTCTAACCTCACCGGCTCGATCAACCGGGTGAAGGCGCTGACCGCGATCGCCAAACAGGCCGGCGCACTGGTCTATGTCGACGCCGTGCAATTCGCGCCGCACGGCCTGGTCGACGTCCAGAATCTCGGCTGCGATTTCCTGGCCTGCTCGGCCTACAAATTCTTCGGCCCGCATATGGGAATACTTTGGGGTCGGCGCGATGTCATCGATGCGCTGAAACCATACAAATGCCGGTGTTCGTCCAACGGCCTGCCGGAACGCTTCGAACTCGGCACGCCGCAGATCGAACTGATGGCCGGCCTCACGGCCGCCGTCGACTATTTCGCCGATCTCGGCGCGGCGGCAGGCGAAGGCGGGTCGCGGCGTGCAAGCATCGCTAGGGCGTTCGAGCTGTCGATCGCTTATGAGAACGTTCTGGCGCAAAGGCTGATCGATAGACTGTCGGATATCGAGGGCTTGACCATTCACGGCATCACCGATCCCTCACGCGTTGGCGAACGAGTGCCGACGGTCTCCTTCACCGTCGACGGCATGGTTCCGGAGACGATCGTGGGGCAGATGAATGCCGAAAACATCTTCCTCTGGTCCGGGCACAACTACGCCTGGGAGATTGTCCACCAGCTCGGCATTCCGGCCGAAGAGGGCGTGGTGCGCATCGGCATCGCCCACTACAACAATGCGGCCGAAATCGACGAGACGCTGGAGAGCGTGCATCGGGTCATCGCCATGTTGAGACAAGAGCGGTCGTAAGCCGGCGTCGGGCTAGGTAAGCTAGCGCTTCTTGCCGCCGCCAAATCCGGTGAGGAACGCAGTCAGATTGTCGCCGAGTTCCTCGCAGAGATAGCCGCCTTCCTGGACGATGACCGTCGGCAGACCGAACCCGGCAATGGCCTCGCCGATGAGCGAGAATCCAGGCGTCGTCACCGACAGTCCGCCGAAAGGATCGCCTTCGAAGGCGTCGAGCCCGAGCGCCACCACCAGCGCGTCGGGCGAAAAAGCGCGGATGCGCTGGAAGGCGGTGGCTAAAGCTTCGAGGAATGCCGCGTCGCCGGATTTGCGCGGTAAAGGCAGGTTCAGATTGTAGCCGAGGCCAGGCCCTTCGCCGCGCTCGTCGGCATGGCCCCAGAAGAACGGATAAAAGCGCACCGGATCAGCGTGCAGCGAGACGGTAAGCACGTCCGGCCGCGCGTAGAAGATGCCTTGCGTGCCATTGCCGTGATGCAGGTCGACATCGAGGATCGCCACCCGCGCGGCGCTTCTCCGCAGGGTCTGTGCGGCAACTGCCGAATTGTTGATGAAGCAGAAGCCGCCGGCGACATCGGAAAAGGCATGATGGCCCGGCGGGCGGCAGAGCGCATAGGCCGAAGGCGCACCCGCCATAACCGCTTCGGCAGCCTCGACTGCGCTCCAGGCGCTCCACAGCGCGCTGTTCCAGGTTTCGCCGGAGATCGGGCAAGCGGTATCTGCCATATGGTAGCCGGCCTGGCCGACCGCCGAGGCCGGATAAGAGCCGGTCCGTGTGATCGGATGGATGTTGGGGATCACTTCCGCCGAGGCGCCCTCGATCCGCTGCCAGCGGGCGAAGATATGCTCGAGAAAGTCGAGATACTCGGGTGTATGCACCGCGGCAATCGGTCCAAGTCCGCGATTCCGTGGTCGCTCGATCGTCAACCCGGCAGATTTTGCGCCGGCTGACAAGCGCTCGATGCGCTCCGGCTTTTCCGGATTGGGCAGCGGCGCACCGCTGGAGAGGAACGCCTTGGGGTCGTGGCGTTTTTGCTCCTCGGCGTAAAAAGCCTTCATCGTTCGTCCTCCAGCGCGTCGGCAAAGGCGAAGAATGCCTCGCCGACGATCTTCTGCACCTGCTCGTAGTTCGACCAGGCAATGCCCAGCCTTTCGTAAAAGGCCTTGGCGGTTTCATTGTCGGTGTCGACGGAGAGCCGGAGATAGACTCCGCCGTCCATACGACATTCTCGCGCGACGCGGCGCAAAAGGCGCTCGCCAATGCGCCGGCCGCGAAAGCGGTCCTCGACATAGAGGTCCTGCACATAAACGCCGGGGCGGCCCATCCAGGTCGAGAAGATCGGGAAATGCAGGCACAGCCCCGCGAATTCGCCACCGACTTCGGCGATCAGGGTCGAGAAGGCAGGCCTTTCGCCGAAGCCATAGCGGCGGAGGTCGTCAGGCGTGGAGGTGATCTCCTGATGTGCGCCGATATGGGTGCCAAGCCGCAGCAGCGCGGCGTGGATGGTGGCGACGTCGTCGACGGTGCCGGGGCGGATGAGCACACCTGCGACCATCAAAACGCCACCCGGTCGCCGCCCTTGAGCGCCAGCATGGCGCGCGCTTCGGCCGGTGTCGCGACCTCAAGCGACAGCCCGTCGAGCACGGAACGGATCCGGCGCACCTGATCGGCATTCGACTTCGCCAGTTGCCTTCCATCGTAGAGGCTGTCTTCCAGCCCGACCCGGACATTGCCGCCCATCGCCGCTGCGATCGAGATCAACGGCATCTGGTGGCGACCGGCGGCCAGCACCGAGAACTGATAATCGTCGCCGAACAGTTTGTCGGCGACGCGCTTCATGTGCACGAGATTTTCAGGATCGGCGCCGATGCCGCCAAGGATGCCGAGCACGAACTGGATGAACAGCGGTCCCGATACCAGGCCGCGATCGCGAAAATGCGCCAGCGAATAGAGATGGCCGACATCATAGCATTCGAACTCGAAACGAGTGCCGCAGCCCTTGCCGAGTTTTTCCAGCACATTCTCCATGTCGGCAAAGGTGTTCTTGAAGATCGTGTCGCGGGTGGCTTCGAGCAGCTTCGGTTCCCACTCATGTTGCCACTCCCTCGGTTTGTCGAGCATCGGGAACAGCGCGAAGTTCATCGAACCCATGTTGAGCGAGCACATTTCGGGCTCTGCCTTGAGCGGCGCCGCCAGCCGTTGGTCGAGCGTCATCAGCGATGAGCCGCCGGTGGTGATGTTGATCACCGCATCGGTCGCCTGCTTGATGCGCGGCAGGAACTGCATGAACACATCGGGGTCGGCGGTCGGTCGACCGTCCTTCGGGTCACGCGCATGCAGGTGCAGGATTGAGGCGCCGGCTTCGGCAGCGGCGATGGCGTCCGTCGCGATCTGGTCGGGTGTCAGCGGCAGATAGGGCGACATCGACGGCGTATGCACCGAGCCGGTGACCGCGCAAGTGATGATGACCTTTCTCGGCGCCATCTTTTGTCCCTCAACCTTCGACCGGCAGGTCGAGTTCGGCGGCGAGCGCCGCCAGCGAGTCGCCGATGATGGCGATGATCTCGCCGATCTGCTCTGCTGTGATGATCATCGGCGGCGCCACCATAAAATTGTCGCCGTCGACGCCGCCCTTGACCTTGCGCCCATAAATGATCAGCCCGCGCTCATAGGCGAGGTCGAGCAGCCGCTGTGTGGCTTTCTTGGCCGGCGCGATCGGCTCCAGCGTCTCGGGATCGGCGACCATTTCGGACCCCAGCAACAGGCCCTTGCCGCGCACGTCGGCGATGAACGGAAAGCGTCTCGCCAGCCCCTTCAACTCGTTGATCAACACCTCGCCCATCGCGGCCGCATTGGCGATCAGGTCGAGGCGGTCCATCTCGCCGAGCACCGCAAGCCCGGCCGTGCAGGCCAGCGGATTGCCGGCATAGGTATGGCCGTGCTGGAAGCCGCCGGAGGCGAGCAGCGGCTCGACCAGCCGCATCGGTGCGGCGAGAGCCCCGAGCGGCGCATAGCCGGAGCCCAGCCCCTTCGACAGCGCGACGATGTCCGGCTTGCAGTTCCAGTGATCGCCACCGAGGAATTTGCCGGTGCGGCCGGCGCCGCTCATCACTTCGTCATGGATGAGCAGGATGCCGTAGCGGTCGCAGATCTCGCGGATGCGCGGATAGTAGCTGTCCGGCGCGACGAGGGCCGCGGTGGCAGCACCGCCGACCGGCTCCATGATGAAGGCGAGCACGCTTTCGGGACCCTCGGCTAGGATCTTCTCCTCAAGCATGTCGGCATAACGGATGCCGCGTTGTTCCATCGAAAGATTATCGCGGTCGCGCCACGCCGTTGGCGCGGGCACGGTCGGCATCACCTGCATCATCGGCGTAAACGTCTCAGCCAGCGCATCGTCGCCGGTGACGGAAAGCGAGCCGAGCGTTCCGCCATGATAGGACGGAAAGCGGGTGATCACCTTCCAGCGCTTGGGCTGGCCGGTGGCCACCGCCCATTGCCGGGCGAGCTTGATGCAGGATTCCGTCGCTTCCGAGCCGCCGGAGACGAAGAAGATGCGGTCCATGCCCGAGGGCAATCTGCCGGCAAGTTCCCTCGCAAGATCCTCGGCCGGCTCGTTCTCGAAATGCAGCCGGTAGGCGAAGGTGGCGCGGTCCATCTGCCGCTTCATGGCGTCGAGCACGTTGCGGTTGGAATGGCCGATATTGGCGACCATCGGCCCGCTCGATCCGTCGATGAAGCGGCGGCCGTCCTTGGTCCAGAAATAGATGCCCTCGGCGCGGTCGACCAGCGGCCGGCGCAGGCTGGACAGATAGAACAGATGCGACGGCGACCGCGCTTCGGCTTCGGGAGAAGGCTGAATTTCCGATTTCGGCATGTCAGGACTTTCCGAGATAGCGGTCGAGGACATTTTTGGTCACGCACTCGACCATCGCGTCCTGCCTTAGCAGGCCGGCAACCCATTCACAGCTTCCGGCGTGGAAGACTTCGCCCTTGCCGCGAGGGAAATTGACGATCATGCCGCTGCCGCGCTTGACCTTGTCGAGATTGGCGTCGCTCGGCTCGCCGAAGAGGGTCTCGGCGGTGAAACGGCCATCCTCGTCGCCAAGGAACTGGTCCTTGAGCGGAACGTCGGCGCTTTCCTCGACTTGGGATGCCATGCCGACCGCCAGCACCTGCAGTCCATCCGGCGCGCCGCTGGTTGCAGTGGGGTAGGGCAGGCCGCCGCGGATCTCGAAGTCGAGCCCGTCGACCTCATAGCCATAGATATGGCTGTCGGCGCCGAGCACGTCGCCATAGTAGATGCCGGTGCCGGTAAACGCCCAGTGCTCGGGACGGTAGACCGGAAACCCGCGCACGCCGCGCGGCGCGCAGCCGCCCCAGCCGGCATAGACGCCCCTCGTCGCGTTGAGGCCGAAAGTGGCGGCACCCGGCCGGCCGATCTCCGGTGCTTCCCACGAATTGGTGGCGCGGGTGACGTCGCCGCCGCGATAGGCGGGGTCTTCGGCGCGGGCCTTATACTTGTAGCAGACCTGCCGGCGGCCGTCGTCTTCCAGCCTTGTCTGCCACATGAAATTGCCGGCGAAACGCGCCGCGTAGCCTCCTCGCTCGACATAGGCATCGACGGCGTCGCGCATCTCCCAGGTCCAGTATTCATCGTGGCCGACAAAGGCGACGCAATCGTAGCCGTCGAGAATCTCGGGCGAAAAATGCAATTCGTGCTGACTGGCGAGATCGACACCATAGCCGGCGCGCTCGGCAAAGCGCAAGAAATGGCTGTCGTAGCTCGCCCAGCCCGAAGATGCGTATTTCTTCGAATGGCCGGTGGCAAAAGCCCATTCCATATGCGGGTAACGTGGCACGGTCTTCGGCGGCACCGCGACTTCGAGCGGCACGCGCGGCGCATCTTTCGGTAGCACGACGAAGCCGCGGCACCAGGGCCGCTGCGTCGATACCATGCGCGCATATTGGTCGCGGTTCGCGCCGGTGATGCCTTCATAGTGATTGGAACCGCCCCAGGTGTTGTAAGCGAGCCAAGTGCCCGTCGCAGCCACCTGCAGCACACGGCCGGGCTTTTTGCCGGGCTGCGGAGCGACGATAAAGAGATGGTAGCAGTGGATCGGCTTGCCGTCGCGGCCGTCCGCTTCAAGCGTGATGCGATAGGCGCCGGACGGCCAGTCGTCGCCGATGCGAAACTCGAACGACGCGTCCCAGCCGCAGCCCTCGACCGAGCATTGGTCCGGCGTGTCCTGCCAGCGCGCCGCGATGCCGGCTTTTTCGAACACCTTTATCTCGGTGCAGCCGTCGCGTGTGATCGCGAGGCGGAATATGGAAGCTGTCGCACTGACATGCAGAGCCACCGTCTCGCTCGGGCGGTAGCAAAAGCGATCCGTGTAGCACCAGATCTCGCCGCGCTCGCCGTCCATCCCCGGCAATTCGTAATAATGCGTGCGCACCGCTTGCCTGCGCTGCTGCGGCGTCAGTCCGAAATCGGGGAATTCGGTCGGCAGATGGGTCATGAACACCGCAAACGTGACAGGCCGCCATTTCGGCGATCTGCCGGCCAAGCGTCAAATGGAAACAATCGGGCCAGCAATCGCTGGGGCCACCCTTGGCCGCTCTCGCCAAACCGACTATCTCAGGCAAGGCGGTGTTTTCCGCACCTGGGAGCCGACATGCTGAGAGTCCAGAAGGTCAAGGTCGACGACATCTACGTGCCGACCGCGCGCAAGAAGACGCTGCATCCCGAGACCGTCCGTCATCTGGCCGAGGACATTCTGGAAAACGGCATGAAGATGCCGATCCAGGTGCGCCATGACGGCAAGCGCCACATCCTTGTCGAAGGCCTGCACCGGCTGGAAGCGGCCAAATGGCTCGGCGAAACCGAGATCGACGCCTATCTGGTCCAGGCCAAGCGCCACTAGCTCCCGTTTGACCAGCCGGCCGACGTCAGGCCGTTCCCGTCACCCTCCTGTGATTTTTTTCGCGAACAATGTCGGCCCGCGCTGCGCTCACCCGTCTTTGAAGCGGAACCGCAATTCAGACAAACCGAGGAGACCCCATGACCACCAAGCTCGACATCGCCCCCGCCAATGACCGCGAACTGGTGCTCGCCCGCATCATCGATGCGCCGCGCAAGAACGTCTTTCGCTGCTGGACCGACAACAAGCTTGTGACGCAGTGGTTCGCGCCGAAGCCGTGGACGACGCCGCGCGCCGAAATGGACGTGCGCACCGGAGGTAACAGCCTGGTCGTCATGGCCGGTCCCGACGGCAATGAATTTCCCAATCCCGGTGTCTTCCTCGAAGTCGTTCCGGACGAGAAGATCATTTTCACCGACGCCTACACCAAGGCGTGGGAGCCGTCCGAAAAACCGTTCATGACCGGCGTGCTGACCTTGGAGGACGAAGGCAACGGCAAGACCCGCTACATCGCGCGGGTCAGGCACTGGAGCGTCGCCGATCGCGAACAGCACGAAAAGATGGGTTTTCACGAGGGCTGGGGCCAGTGCACCGAGCAGCTTGAAGAACTCGCCAAGACACTTTGACAGCGGCGCGACCGGAGGAGATCAGCATGTTCAGATCAATATCTTTCGCCATTCTTGCTCCAGCTGCGGCCCTGTTCGCCGCGCCGTGCCAAGCCAATGCAGAGGAGACCAACCCTGCCATGACCACCGAGACGAAATCACTGCCGAAGCCCGACAAGTCCGGCCTGCTGCCGATCGACGGCCTGAACTATTATTACGCCATCTATGGCAAGGGCGAGCCGCTGCTTGTGCTGCATGGCGGTCTCGGCACCACGGACATGTTCGCGCCGATCCTGCCCAGGTTAGCCGAAAACCGCACCGTCATCGCCGTCGACCTGCAGGGCCATGGCCGCACCGCGCTCGGCGACCGGCCCTTTGGCCTGCAGGCTATGGGCGACGATATGGCGGCGATCGTCAAGGCGCTGGGTTACGACAAGGTCGACGTCCTGGGTTATTCGCTGGGCGGCGGCGTCGCCTTCCGCATGGCCGTCCAGCACCCCGAAGCGGTGCGCCGTCTCGTCCTCGTTTCGGCCGGCTATGCCGCCGACGGCTTCTATGCCGAGATGCGCGGCCAGCAGGCGCAGGTCAGTGCCGCGGCGGCCGAATTCATGAAGGACACGCCGATGTACAAATCCTATGTGGCGGTGGCGCCGCGTCCTCAGGATTTCCCAAAACTGCTCGACACGCTCGGCACCTATATGCGCAAGGACTATGATTATTCCGCCGATGTGGCCAAGCTCAAGATGCCGGTCATGCTGGTCTATGGCGACAGCGACATGTACCGGCCCGAGCACGAGATCAAGTTCTACCAGATGCTCGGCGGCGGGTTGAAGGATGCCGGCTGGATGCGCGAGAACCTGTCGCAGAACCGCCTGGCCATCCTGCCCAACCGCACCCACTACGACGTCTTCTTCGCCCCGGATCTGACAGCCACCGCGCTGCCCTTCCTCAATGGCGAGACCAAGGTGAAGAGCTGGGACGAAGTCGTCAGCGAAACGAAGTAATTTGCCGTTTGGTATAAATGCCTGACTGCGGCCGTCTCTCCCGAGGCGGCCGCAAAGCTTTCATGAAGCCTTGGCGCGGCGCGGCTCTCTCAGATGCTTGATGCCGCTCATCTCGACGAAGTTCGTCGCTGCTTCCCAGAGATAGTCGCCATAGAGAAACGGTTCGAAAGGGGCTGCGCCACCCAGCGGCAGCGACGCGATCTCGGCATCGACACGCGGCTCGTAGAAGAACGGGATCGAGTAGCGCGCTGTCTTCGGCGCAATCACCCGGTGCCGTGTCGCCCGGACGCGGCCGCCGGTCCAGCGCTCAAGCAATTGGCCGAAATTGACCGCCAGCGTGCCGTCGGCGGGCGGCACGTCGATCCATTCGCCGGCAAGGTTCTTCGCCTGCAGGCCCTCGACGCCGTCTTGCGCCAGCAGGGTGACGAAACCGGAATCGGCATGCTCGCGCCCGATGATGCTGCGGGTCTCGCCCTTGTGGATCACCGAAAACTCCGGTCCGCTTGTATCGATGCCGCTATTGGCGTCGCGCAGCGGGTAGCGGATCAGCCGCAGGGTCGAGATGCCGCCTTCGAAATCGGCGTCGAAGATCGTTTCCGGCAGATCGAGTCCGCGCGCGACCGAACGCATCAGCGCGTTGCCCACCGCTTCCATCGCCAGGTAGTAGCTGGCAGTGGCCGCGCGCCAGCCCGGTAGCGCCTGTTCGGCGGGCAAGGGCGTCGGCTCGCAAAGCGGATCGTCGGAACTGGTCGTACGCGCATGTGCACGGTCTGGTCCCATGTCGATGCCTTCCTTGTAGGAGGCGGCTGTCGGCTGCAGCGGGAACCATCCGCGATAGACGTTCTTCTTCGTCCGGTCGAAATTCCAGCGCAGCAGTTTTTGTTTCTCGGCCTCGGGCAGGGAGAATATCTCGAGCAGGCGCGCCCGTTTCTGCGGCGTCAGCCAGTCGTCGCCGGGGAAATCGCGGGCCGCCATGAAGCCGATGCCCGAAGCGGCGGCCATGATCCTGGCATCGGTGCGCTCGCGGGCGAGCGAGGGTGGCCCGAACAAGGCGGCAATCCCGATGGTTTCGATGTCCCGCGCCATGGCTTGCCTCCCGTGCTGCCGGCAGCAAGCCGGCGCGGGGGTCGCCCTTCTGTCAATCCCATGCCGCCCTCCGTCATTGGGCCAATGGCAAACAACAACATCACCGCAACCGATGATGCCATCAAAGCTTTTGAATTGACGCTGCACTCCTCGCCGCTACCGTGCCGCCAAATCCTTGAAGGCATGGAGCTGGCGATGGCAAGATATGAGGGCGGGTGCCTGTGCGGAGCGGTCCGTTACCGCGCGCAGGCGGCGCCGATCAACGAGCGTGTCTGCCACTGCCGGCTCTGCCAGAAGGTGATCGGCGCGGCCTTCAACGCGCGCGTGCTGTTCCGCATCGACGACGTGACCGTCGACGGACCGGTGGCGACGGTCAACACTTCGCCGGACCTCAAGCGCGGCTTCTGCGCGGCCTGCGGCACGACAATGTTTTCGCGGCGGGATTCCGCCGGCATCATCGGCATCACGACTGGCTCACTTGATGACCCGTCCGTGTTCAAGCCGCAGATGCATATCTGGACGGCCTCCAGGCAGCCCTGGGTGCAGCTCGACGACGGCCTGCCGCGCTATGAAGGCGCGCCGCCGCCGAACTAGGTTTTCCCTCCTCCCACTGTGGGACAAGGGTGGGAGCTGGCGTTAACAGAATTTAATCCGAAACCACGAGATAGCCGGCAAAGCGTCATTGGCGAGCCATCATTGCCTGCCTATCTATCGGCTGCGGGTCGGTATTCGAGGAGGCGACGGATGAGCGACAGCATCAACACCCTGGACGAGCTATTGAACGACCCGATGGTCCGGCTCGTGATGGAGCGTGACCGCGTGCAGCCGGCGGAGCTTCGCATGCTGCTCGAAAGGGCCCGCGGGCGCACCGCCGAAGACGCGTCCGCCGATCAGCCGATCCTGCCGCCGGCGCATGTCGTGGCCAGGACCTGCCTGCAGCAATGGTTGCTTGGATAGGTCACCCGGAATTGGCCGGCAAATAGCTGTAATGGCTGCGGAAATAGGCAAGCTTGAAGCCGAGGCGCGCATAGTTGCGATAGGCCGGTCCGTCGCGGTCGGGGTGCGGCGCCTCGATGTCGGCGACAAATAGTTTCGCGCCGGCGGCAATGCCGTCGCGAACCATCGCTTCGCCAAGCAGCGCGTCGAGATCGAAGCTCGGCGCCATGATGCCCGGCACCGGCGCGTCGATGCCGCTCCAGGCCGTACCGTCGACGCCGATAAACAGCGAACGCACCGCCACTACCCCACCGTCCCGCTTCAGCATGTAATGATACCAACCCGGCCGACCGACCAGCGCCAGCAACCAGGGTGAGGTCGGCAACCGATACCGGCTGTCGATGAAACCAGCCCATTCCTCCGCCGTTGCCGCCGTTACCCGTTCGACTGCATGCTCATCGGTCGGGAACAGCGGTTCGAAAGGCAACGGTGTCTCATCGCGAAAAATCCGTTCCCAGCCGCTCTGGCGCTGCAGCCCGCGCGCCTCCAGCCAGCATCTGAGTGCCGAAGGCTCGGCGTGCGGATTGGCATAGAACCAAGGCCTCGCAATGCCGGCCTCGCGGTAATGCGCCAGGAGCGCGTCGAGCTGGCTTTCGGTGGCCGGGCGCTCGACGCCGAGATTCTTCACGCAGTTGAAATGGATGAACGGGATCGTCGTGCAGGTGGTCCAGACGAGATCGCCTTCCCCGGCGAGCGACAGCCCCCGGCGCGCGGCGAAATCGGCAGGCACCGCGGCATAGACGTCGCGCCAGGCATTGACCTCGGCGCGTTCGATGGCGCGGCTGAAGTCGAGCGAGACATCCTCCATTGCAATGGCGGGCTGATGCGGTTCGCGCAAGACGACGGGTTGCAATTCGGACAGAGCGGCGGTCGACATCGGTTCCTCCCAGCATAGGCCTTACATCGTAAGGTTAGCGAAGAGTAATATTAACACGAAACTTGTCAAGCCGGTTCGGGCGCACATTACAAATCCGTAAATTGGATTCCCCGGATCGCGAAGCTATGCCTCAGCCGGGATAAGCCAGAAGCGGCGCTTCCCAAGTGACTCTCACCTGGGAAGGATCGACATGGCGGACATTTGCACGCAAGGCCTGGACACCGGCTTCGTCGGTCTGGGCTATGCCAAGGTGGCATTTCTCGGCGTGGTGCAAGGCATCACCGAACTGCTGCCGATCTCATCCACGGCGCATATGCGCATCGTGCCGGCCGTGCTCGGCTGGCAGGATCCGGGCTCCGCGTTTTCTGCCGCCATGCAGCTTGCGGCCCTGGCGGCGGTGGTCAGCTATTTCTGGAGCGATGTCAGGGATATTCTGTTTGGTTCGCTCGATGCCCTGACACGCCGCGATTTCGCCGACCGGCACTTCCGCTTGGCACAGTGGATCGTGCTTGCCACCATTCCGATCGTCATTGCCGGCGTCGCGCTGTCGGGTGCGCTCAACGCCTGCAATTCGGCGCTGCGCAGCCTGAGCGTCATCGGCTGGGCCTGCATCGGCATGGCGATCCTGCTGGCACTGGCCGAGATGTTAGCCCGCCACCGGCGCACCGTCGGCGAAGCATCCATGGCCGACGCGCTGCTCGTCGGTCTCGCCCAGGTCGGCGCCCTGATACCGGGCGTGTCGCGCTCCGGATCGACCCTGACCGCCGCGCTCGGGCTTGGCTTCAAGCGGGCCGAGGCGGCGCGTTTCTCCTTCCTGCTCGGACTGCCGGCAATCGCGCTCGCCGGGCTCAAGGAGTTGTGGGAACTCCACAAGGTCCACCTCGACGCCCATGGCTGGTCGGTGCTCGCCGTCGGGCTCGTCTTGGCCTCGATCTCCGCATTCTTTGCCATATGGGGCCTGATGAGCATCCTCGAGCGTTTCTCTGCCTGGCCCTTTGTAATTTATCGCGGCGTGCTCGGCGTCGTGCTGCTGGTGGCGGTGGCATTGGGATGGCTCGCCTAGAGGGTGTGTTGATATTCAGCCGGCCTGCAAATGGCGGCCTCCTGCGCCAACTGGAAATCTGTGTTGCGCGGCAACCACGTCCGCGATGCAAACGGTCAACCGTCTGTGATCGCCCCGCGCACGCATTGACTCGCCCGTAAATTCCCCCTTAGCTTTTTGTTAACAAACAACAGACGTGGGGCCGCAATGGCATCCTCTACGGGTTGGCGTTGCGCGGCGCGGCTTGCAATAGCTCTGACGGCTTTCACTTCTGTGCCGGGTATGGCCAGTGCCGCCGGCCTGTCCATGATGGTCGGCGGTCCGACGTCCCAGCCAGTCGGCCATTATGATTTCTGCAAGATCCACCCTGCCGAATGTTCGATCCGTTCGCCCAACAACGCACCGGAGCATATGACTGGCAGACTGTTGCGCGAGATCGCCGCCGTCGATGCCTCGGTCAACACGCGCGTCAAGTCGATGAGCGACATGGACAATTACGGCAAGGAGGAATGGTGGGCCTATCCGGACAACGGCTTCGGTGATTGCGAGGACTATGCGCTGGAAAAGCAGCGCGAACTCATCAGCGACGGCGTTGCTGTATCCAACCTTCTGATGACCGTCGTTCGCAAGCCGGACGGTGAAGGCCATGCGGTGCTCACCGTGCGCACGGACAAGGGCGACTTCATCCTCGACAATCTCAGCGACAAGGTTCGCCTGTGGAGTGAGACCGGCTATCGCTACCTGAAGCGGCAGGCGAGCGACAACTCCGGGCACTGGGTCTCCATCCTCAGCGGCGACGAGACTTTGGTCAGCTCGGTCAAATAGTCCTGCCGCCAACCCGTTTTCGGTTTCTCCCGCAGACAAGAGCAGGGCAGAGCCGCGCTCGCTCACCATTTCGCTAACAATTGATTCAAACTTTGTTGGTAATTTCTCGTTAGGGAATTGCCAGTTGTCCGGCGGCGGTTGGTTGCCTTCGGTCTGTTGTGTTTTGCGTACAGGTCCAGATGCGGTTACCAGGCGTCGTCATTTTCTCGCTCGCGTCCCTGTGGCTTGCCGGCTGTTCGTCGACAGCGGGCGTCGATGCCTTGCAAATGCCGTCGAACGAGACGACCAGTTCGGTGGTGCGGCCAAGCGTGCCCGTCGCGGCGGCCCCGGACACACCCGGTCTTGCACCCATGTCGGACGAGCCCGTGGCCGACAATGCGCCGCCCTTTTCCCTGGCAGAGGAAGAAGAGACGGTCGCCACCGACACGCCGTTGCCGGAGGAGGCCATCGAGCCACCGGTGGAGCCGGTTGCACTGGTCTCGCAGCCGAAGCGGCTGACGCGCGCAGCACCCCCGATGCTGGCCGGGTCGGTGACGCACTACGGTTTCCGCGACGCCAAGCCCATCAATTTCGGCCGGGGGGCCTCACCCCGGCACCTTGCCGTGCACGGCGTCGATGTCTCGCGCTGGCAGGGCAATATGAACTGGGGCAAGCTGCGCGCCCAGGGCGCCAACTTCGCCTACATCAAGGCGACCGACGGGGGCGACCATCTCGACCCGATGTTCAGGACCAACTGGCGCAATGCCGATGCCGCCGGACTGAAGCGCGGCGCCTATCATTTCTTCTACTGGTGCCGCACCGCCGGTGAGCAGGCCGACTGGTTCATCCGCAACGTACCGAGGGTCGAGGGCGCGCTACCGCCGGTGATCGATGTCGAGTGGAACGGCGAGTCCTCCTGCAAGCGGCGGCCGTCGCGCGCGACCGTGCAGGAGAAGATGCAGGTGTTCATGGACAAGCTGGAGCGCTACTACGGCCAGCGACCCATCATCTACACCAGCCCCGACTTCTACCGTGACAATCTGCGTGGCGCCTTCCTGGACTACCCGTTCTGGCTGCGCGCGGTGGCGCGGCATCCATCAAAAGTCTATCCCGGCCGCAAATGGCTGTTCTGGCAATATTCCGGCTCCGGCCTGTCGCACGGGGTGAGGGGTCGCATCGACCTCAATGTCTTCCATGGCGACGAGAGGCAGTGGCGTGCCTGGGCCGGCGGCAGCCGCCAGATGATGGCCGACGCCGACTAGGGACGCGGCCTGCATTCTCAGATTTGACGGCAAATTTCAGCGTTTTTCTAACGATCCGCTCACTCTGTTCCTTAGCGGTCCCGCAACGCCCGGCTGGTAACATCCGCGTGATCGTGCATGTCGCCCAGCATGCCCCTGGGCCTGACCCGAAGGCGCGCAGCGGTTTGGGCCAACGACATGCATCAAGCAATGGAGTGCACGGAGGGGCCAATGCGCAATCCGGTTCTGGCAATCGCTTTTGTGGCCGCTCTCGGCTACGGATTTTTCAACACGCTCGGGCATATGCCGAGCGACAAGCCGGTCGCAATCCCGGAGGCCGCCCCCGGCGTCTCGCTGACGGCGCCGCGCCCGATCAAGGAAAATGTCGTCGCTTACTACACCGGCGACGAAGCGATGCAGGCCGCCAAAAAGACCGGCCGCTCGACCCTGCCGCGGTTCCACAAACTGATCGCCGCCGGCGCGCCCGGCACCTACACGGTGAAATTCCCGCTGACGCAGAACGGCGCCACCGAGCATATCTGGATGCAACTGCTCGGCTACAGCGACGGCAATTTCGTCGGCCTGCTCGCCGACGAACCGGTCAACGGCAACAAATACAAGATGGGCGACAGGATGAAGGTGGCCGAGGCCGACGTCGAGGACTGGATGATCAAAAACGGCGGCGAAGTCTACGGCGGCTACACGGTACGCCAGGCACTCGCCGACATGCCCAAGGAACAGGCCGAAAAATACAGGATCACGTTCAAGGATTGAGGCGGGCGAGCCTGTGGTCGCTGCTCTGAAAGTCTATCGGACCTCGCGCCTTTCGCGCTCGCGTATCTCCGCTGTCTGCGCAAGCACCCAGTCCCGGAACACCTTGATCTTGGGTGTATTGCGGCGGCTTTCCAGGTGCACCAGCCAATAGCCATCACCATCAGATCCAAGGACTTCAAATGGCTGTATCAACTGGCCCTTTGCCAGCAGGGCGCTGTAGATGTTGCGGGTGAGGATGGCAGCGCCCTGATCGGTCAGCGCCGCCATTGCATCGTAAGCCTGCGAACCCAGCGTCGGGCCCGCGATGACGCGATCGAACTCGAAGGGTACGCCGGTCGCCTCGAACCAGATTTTCCACCAAGGATCGTCGGCACAGCATAGCGCCACCTTGTAAAGATCCTCGGGGCGGTGGATGCCGCCAACGCTCTCGGCCAGTCTCGGACTGAGCATTGGCGTATAGTCTGCCTTGAACAGATAGTGAGCCGTCAGGCCGGGCCATTTTCCGGTGCCGGTGCGGATCCCGATATCCATGTCCTCGCGTGTGAAATCGACCAGCCGGGACGATGTATTCACCTTCACGGCAAGGTCGGGATGCATCAGCTGGAATGTTCCGAGCCATACGGCCAGCCAGTTCGAAGCAAATGTTTCCATGGTCGTCACGGACAGCACGCCGGTCGCTCCACCCTTAGTGGCGACCCACGCATCCGCCAAGGCCGAGAAGGCGCCTGTTGCATGCGGTGCCAACTGCTGTCCGGCCTCGGTCAGGGCGATCTGCCTTGTTTTTCTTATAAAAAGTGGCGTTCCGCCGCGTTCTTCCAGCACCTTGATCTGATAGCTTGCAGCTGACTGGGTCATGCCGAGTTCTTCGGCCGCCTTAGTGAAGCTGCCCAACCGCGCCGCGGCTTCAAAGACGCGAATGGCCCCTAACGGCGGTAGCTCCCAACTCATGACGCATCAATCCTCCTGATGCATAGTAGTTGACGTTCGATTGGAAACCAAGGCCGGAAAACGGCATGCTTTGTCCATCAGATCGAACCCGAAAGGACACGGCAATGACCACCCTCTACAACACGCTTCGTCGTCCGATGCTCGACCTTTTCACCGCTCCGTTCAGACCCCGCAAGCGCGGCCTGCTCGACCACCGTTCGCTGTCGGACCATTTCCTGCGCGATATCGGCATGCTCGACGGACGCGTGCCTCCCGGAACCATTCGCTGAGGAAGCTCTTTGACCAACGTGGATGCAAGGGAGGGAAAGATGGGTGTGTTATCGAAGGCTCTGGCGAAGAGCCGTCAAACGATCAATGCTTATGAGGATTATGCGGAACGCTACGATGCAATCGTGAGGCATGTTCCCAACCCGAGAGAGCAGGCATCGCTGAAGCGCCTTGTGGCGATCGCCGGCACAGCCGGCCAGATTCTGGAAGTCGGGTCCGGACCGGGATACGATGCGGACTTTCTGGAGAGTTTGGGCGTCAAGGTTCGGCGCACCGACGCAACAAAGCGGTTTCTTGAGCTGCAGGCCGCGCGCGGCAAGCAGGGTGAGCTTCTCGATCTCATCACCGATGATCTCGGCGGCCCTTACGACGCAGTCCTGGCCCTGGCTGTCCTGATCCACGTGCCTCGCGGCCAGATCGACCAGGTGCTGGCCAAGATAGCCGGGTCGCTGCGGCCAGGCGGCGCCTTCCTCGTATCGATGCGCAATGGTGACGGCGAGACAGGCGGCGAATATCATACGGTCTACTGGCGCAGGGACGACTTCGCGGCCCGCCTCGAAAGCGCCGGGCTCGTCCTTATCAGGGACGATTTCAACGTCGGCCGCGATCGCGAAGAATGGAACACGTTCCTGGCTGTAAGGCCATCATGACGCGGCGTGGACTGTTATTGTTTGCGCTGCTCCGCCTTCTGTAGGGTGTTCCCTGCGCGCGTCATTCCCATCGCCCTTGTTCTACCAAAAAAATCGGCCCGATCTTGCGACCGGGCCGATGATGTTCCGTTTTAGCGCTTCAGATTTCCTCAACTGCACCCGCTCGTCGATCCGCACGTGTCGCACTTCTCGCAGGTGCCGTTCCGCACCATGGTGAAGTTGTGGCACTCCGAGCACTCGTTGCCGGTGTAGCCCTGCATCAGCGATTGCTGGCGTCGGGTTGCGGCAAGCGCCTTCGCCTCGGCAGCTTCGTTTGCCGCTGCGTCGGTGAACAGCGCCGAAGCACCCGAAGCCTCGTCTGCGGCTTCCTCATAGACGATATCCTCGACCAGTTCCCGGGCCCGTTCCTCGTAGTCGCGCTTGTAGGCGATGGCCTCGTCACTGGCCGGCTTCAACGCCAGCACGTTGGACCCGGAAAATGCCGTTGTTGTAGCGCGGGCAGGAGTGGTAGCGGGAGAGGGACTTGAACCCCCGCCAAAGCCCTTGGGCTCGGAGCTGGCACCCGAGACCAGCTTAACCGGAGAAACGCCACGGGTCAGTCCCTTCGAGAAGGGCGTTGCCTTGCCTTCGGTGATGCCGCGGCCGAGTGCCGTCTTGTCGAAATCCGACTGGTCGACATGGGCGAGGTCGTTGCGGCCGAGATAGGACACGGCAAGCTCGCGGAACACATAGTCGAGGATCGACGTGGCGTTCTTGATCGCGTCATTGCCCTGCACCATGCCGGCCGGCTCGAACTTGGTGAAGGTGAAGGCCTCGACAAATTCTTCGAGCGGCACGCCGTACTGCAAGCCGAGCGAGATGGCGATGGCAAAATTGTTCATCATCGCACGGAAGGCGGCACCTTCCTTGTGCATGTCGATGAAGATCTCGCCGATACGGCCATCGTCGAATTCGCCGGTGCGCAGATAGACCTTGTGACCGCCGACGACCGCCTTCTGGGTATAGCCCTTGCGGCGGTTCGGCAGCTTTTCACGGTCGCGATAGAGACGCTCGATGACGCGTTCGACGATCTTCTCCGTCACCTGCACGGCACGCTGCGCCGCCGGCGCCTGGATCAGCTGCTCGACCGCATCGTCCTCGTCCTCCTCGCCATCGGCGAGCAGCGAGGAATTGAGCGGCTGCGACAGTTTCGAGCCGTCGCGGTAGAGCGCGTTGGCCTTCAGCGCCAGCTTCCACGACAGCATGTAGGCGCCCTTGGCGTCTTCCACCGTCGCTTCGTTCGGCATGTTGATAGTCTTGGAAATGGCGCCGGAGATGAAGGGCTGCGCCGCCGCCATCATCAATATGTGGCTGTTGATCGACAGCGACCGCTTGCCGATCTTGCCGCACGGGCTGGCGCAGTCGAACACCGCCAGGTGCTCGGCCTTGAGGAACGGCGCGCCTTCCAGCGTCATCGCTCCACAGACATGGATGTTGGCAGCCTCGATGTCCTCCTTGGCGAAGCCTAGCGCCGGCAGGATCTCGAACGAGAAGTCGTTGAGCTGTTCGTCGGTGAAACCAAAGGTCTCCTTCACCCAGTCGGCGCCGAGCGTCCACTGGTTGAAGACGAACTTGATGTCGAAGGCCGACTTCAGCGCTGCGTTGAGCGCCGCGATCTTGTCGTCGGTGAAACCCTTGGCCTTGAGCGAGCCGGGATTGATGCCGGGCGCCTGGTTGAGGTTGCCGTGACCGACCGCATAGGCCTCGATCTCGGCGATCTGGCTTTCGGAATAGCCGAGCGTGCGCAGCGCTTCCGGCACGGCGCGGTTGATGATCTTGAAGTAGCCGCCGCCCGCGAGCTTCTTGAACTTCACCAGCGCGAAGTCGGGTTCGATGCCGGTGGTGTCGCAATCCATGACAAGGCCGATCGTGCCGGTCGGCGCGATCACGGTTGCCTGCGCGTTGCGGTAGCCATGCTCCTCGCCAAGCTCGATGGCGCGGTCCCAGGCCGCCTTCGCATGGTCGGCAAGCGCCTGCTGCTTGAGGTCGGACGCGACCAGCGGCACCGGGTTGACGGCCAGCTTCTCGTAGCCGTCCTTGTCGCCATAGGCGGCACGGCGATGGTTGCGCATGACGCGCAGCATGTTCTGCGCATTGCGGTCATAGTCGGGGAAGGCGCCGAGCTCGGACGCCATCTCGGCCGAGGTGGCATAGGCGGTGCCGGTCATGATCGCGGTGAGCGCGGCGCAGATGGCGCGGCCTTCGTCGGAGTCATAGGGAATGCCCGAGGTCATCAGCAGGCCGCCGATATTGGCGTAGCCGAGGCCGAGCGTGCGGTATTCATAGGAGAGCTTGGCGATCTCCTTCGACGGGAACTGCGCCATCATGACGGAGATTTCCAGCACGATCGTCCACAGCCGCACCGTGTGCTCATAGGCGGCGATGTCGATCGTGCCGTCGGCGTTGCGGTAGGGCAGCAGGTTGATCGAGGCGAGGTTGCAGGCCGTATCGTCGAGGAACATGTACTCCGAGCACGGGTTGGAGGCCCGGATCGCACCGGCCGAGGCGCAGGTGTGCCAGTCGTTCATCGTCGTGTTGAAATGCAGGCCGGGGTCGGCAGACGCCCATGCGGCATAGCCGATCTTTTCCCACAGATCCCTGGCCTTCAGCGTCTTCAGCACCTTGCCGTCCTTGCGGGCGGTCAGCTGCCAGTCGCCATCCTGCTCGACGGCGCGCAGGAAATTGTCCTTCAGCGACACCGAATTGTTGGAGTTCTGGCCTGATACGGTGAGATAGGCATCCGAATCCCAGTCGGTGTCGTAGGTCTTGAACGACATCGAGGTGTAGCCCTGCTTGGCGAACTGGATGACGCGGTAGATGTAGTTCTCCGGCACCGCGTCCTTCTTGGCCAGCTTGATCTCGCGCTTCAGCGCGGTGTTGATCGCCGGGTCGAAGCAGTCGTCGTCATGGCCTTCGCAGTTGACGCAGGCCTTCATGATCGCTTCGAGGTGCTTCTTGACGATCTTGGAGCCAGTGACCAGCGAGGCGACCTTCTGCTCCTCATTGACCTTCCAGTCGATGAATTCCTCGATATCGGGGTGGTCGGCGTCGACGATGACCATCTTGGCGGCGCGGCGCGTCGTGCCGCCCGACTTGATGGCGCCCGCCGCGCGGTCGCCGATCTTGAGGAAGCTCATCAGGCCGGACGAGCGGCCACCGCCGGACAGCTTTTCGCCTTCGCCGCGCAGGAAAGAGAAGTTGGAGCCGGTGCCCGAGCCGTATTTGAACAGGCGCGCTTCACGCACCCACAGGTCCATGATGCCGCCCTCGTTGACGAGATCGTCCTGCACGCCCTGGATAAAGCAGGCATGCGGCTGCGGATGCTCGTAGGAGGACTTCGACTTGGTCAGCTTGCCGGTGAACGGGTCGACATAGAAGTGGCCCTGGCTCGGACCGTCAATGCCATAGGCCCAGTGCAGGCCGGTGTTGAACCATTGCGGCGAGTTCGGCGCCACGCGCTGGGTGGCCAGCATATAGGCAAGCTCGTCGCGGAAGGTGCGCGCGTCATCCTCGGACTTGAAGTAGCCGCCCTTCCAACCCCAATAGGTCCATGTGCCGGCGAGACGGTCGAAGACCTGGCGGGCATCGATCTCGGAACCGTAGCGCTCGGCCTCGGGGAGCTTGGCCAGTTCGGCCTCGTCGGCGACGGAGCGCCACAGGAAGGAGGGAACGTCGTTCTCCTCGACCTTCTTCAGGCGAGCCGGAACGCCGGCCTTGCGGAAATATTTCTGCGCCAGGATGTCGGCCGCGACCTGGCTGAACTGAGCCGGCACATCGATGTTGTCCAAGCGGAACACCACCGAGCCATCCGGATTCTTGATCTCGGAAAGCGCCTTGCGGAATTCGATCTCCGCATAGGCAGCACCCTCTTGACCTGCTTGTCCTGGCTTGGTGAAGCGACGCTCGATGCGCATTGGTCCGATCCCTTTTGTCTATATATAGCGCTTTTCCCCAGGGATTTCTGCCCCCAACGCGAAACGCGCAGTCCGCCGTTGGCCGACGTCTTGACAACGCCGGCATCTCCTTTCGCAGCTTCCGCCCGACTTGCTGGCCAGCCCTCTTGCGAAGCGTCTGTCCAATCCGTTGGCGAACCCCTGCGGGTCCTCAAATCTGAAACTTTTTGCTCGATTCCCCCAATCGAGGAATTTCACATTATCTAGGGTCGAACCTGCCTGCAAACACTAAATATAGTGTTAACAGAGTATTTTTTCCAGTCCGACAATTGTCCCTTTTCGCCACCCCTGGCCCCAACAACCCCAACGCTTCCGCCGGCCTCGTAACGGGCGGAAATGCGGGCAAAACGCACAAATTCCGGGAAAAAAGACCGGGCTCAGAACTTTCCGGTCGCGCTCTCAACAGGAGCACATCGCCTATAAAAGGCGACTCGTTTTGCGCCGTCAAGGATTCGTTTGCGTAGCTTTTATGACCCCAATATCTTGTGTGTCACACATGTGGATAACGGGGACAGATCGGCGCCTCTGAAACCCGGTTGCCCGGCCTTTGCGGCCGCCATGCCTCGCTTCGGCCGCTACGTGCAACGGCTGTGATGCCACCGCCTTTTAATTTAGCCCGCCATGTTCTATGTCTGCGCGTCGCGCGGGGGCGCGTCTTGTCAACCGGAAAAGCATCCGCTACGCCCCGCTCATGACAGTTACCGTCCGTTTTGCCCCATCGCCGACCGGCCGCATCCATATCGGCAACGCGCGCACCGCGCTGTTCAACTGGCTGTTCGCCTTGAACAACAAGGGCCGCTTCATCCAGCGCTTCGACGACACAGATATCTCCCGCTCGACACAGGAATTCGCCGACTCGATCCTCTACGACCTGCATTGGCTGGGGATTTTCCCCGATGCGACCGAATACCAGTCGCGGCGCGTCGAGATCTACGATGCGGCGGTCGAGCGGCTGAAGGCGGCTCGCGTTCTCTATGCCTGCTACGAAACACCCGAAGAACTCGATCTTCGCCGCAAAGTGCGCCGCACGCGCGGCCTGCCGCCGGTCTATGGCCGCGAGGCGCTGACGCTGACGCCGGAGCAGGTGGCCGAATACCAGTCGGACGGCCGCAAGCCGCACTGGCGCTTCCTTCTGCCCAACTTCACCAGCGATCCGCTGCAGCCCGAGCGCACCGAAATCCACTGGAACGATCTGGTGCGCGGCGAGGAGACCGTCGACCTCGCCTCGCTATCCGATCCGGTGCTGCTGCGCGAGGACGGCACCTATCTCTATACGCTGCCCTCTGTGGTCGACGACATCGAGATGGGCGTCACCCACGTCATTCGCGGCGACGACCATGTCACCAACACTGGCGTGCAGATCACCCTGTTCCAGGCGCTGGAGGCCGTGCCGCCGGTCTTCGGCCACCACAACCTCCTGACCACGGCGTCGGGCGAGGGGCTGTCGAAGCGCACCGGGGCGCTGTCGATCGAAAGCCTGCGCGAGGACGGCATCGAGCCGATGGCCGTCGCCTCGCTGGCCGTGCTGGTCGGCACCTCCGAAAATGTCGCCACCATGCCTGACCTGGCCGAGCTTGCGGGGCATTTCGATCCTGCCGCGACCTCGAAATCAGCGGCCAAGTTCGATCCGGACGAGCTTTTCGTGCTCAATCGGGCGCTGATACACCATATGCCGTTCTCCGAGGCGCGCGACCGGCTGATCGTGCTCGGCGTCTCCGGCGACAAGGCTGAGCCGTTCTGGCTGGCCGTGCGCGGCAATCTCGACAGGCTGGCCGATGCGGTTCAGTGGTGGCGCATCCTCGGCGAGGGACCGCAGGAGCCGCCGGAGCTTTCCGTTGAGGACCGCGACTTCCTGCGCGAGGCGTTCGACCTGTTGCCGGAAGAGCCGTGGAACGGCACCGTCTGGAAGGACTGGACCGGCAAGATTCGCGAGGCGACGGGCCGCAAGGGCAAGGCGCTGTTCATGCCGCTGAGGCTTGCCCTTACTGGACAGCCTTCCGGGCCGGAGCTTGCAGATCTATTGCCCCTGCTGGGTCGGGAAGGAACGCTGGCCCGACGACCCTGACCTTGCGCTGGTCCGGCGGCAGCGCCGACACCGGCGAGGAGGCGGGCTTTTCGGCCATGCGCTTGATCGTGTCGCGGTCGAGCCCGCCCTCGGCATTGGCAAGCGTCTCGGGATCGGCGCCCGGATCCGGCTTGGCGCCCGGCACCGGCACGAATGGTGTGGCCGCCGGATCGGGTACGGACTGTTCCGGGTTCGGCGGATTGCCGGCGATGATCTCGAAATTTCCGGCCTGCGCGTTGCAGCCGCAGCCCGGCGGCCGCGATATGTTGGACTTATAGAGATAGGCTGACGGCAATTCGCTGTAGGGCCTGCCGGTTACCGACGATGTCATCGCGCCCGAATCGTCGTCCATGCCGCGCGTATAGAAAACCTGCATCTCGGTACCGGGGCAACTCGATTCGCAGTTCTTCTGGTCGCGTTCGAAATCGCCGAGCGAGGCGGCGTTCGACATCGGGAAGAAATAGCCGTCGCAGGTGCGCACGCACATGGTGCGGAACTCGCCGTTCAGCCGCGGCAGGTCCATGCCGTCAGGCTGGTTGATCACCTGGCGTATGGCGCGCTCTTCGTCGGGATAGGCGGGCTGCTCGAGCGCGTCGAGATGGCCGCTGCCGCCGAAAAGCTGGTCGAACAGGTTGCCGTTGCCGCCTTCGCGGGCCGCTTGTTGGACCGGCGCGCGCCGTGGCGCGATCTTGTCCTCACGACAGCCATTGGCGTCGAGCGCCGCCAGGATGCGGCTACGGTCACGTCGCGTTCCGCCGCCGGCAAGCCGCAGGGCTCCGAATCCAGGTTAACGGGCTTTGGTTTGGAGGATGGCCGTAAGGTATGCGAGGTCCCATCCTGCGATTTTGCGGCGGAGTTTGAGGCTCGTCGGCCGTGGAGCGGGGGGCTTCTGGGTT
>NZ_QZWZ01000139.1 GCF_003601975.1 Mesorhizobium waimense | reverse complement strand
TGGCCTTGGTCGCTTTTTTCTTTAAGAGGCTGCTCATGCTCTATCAGGACACAGTCGAATCCGAGATCCTGGTTCACAAACCGTGGTTCGTCGCTTCGATATTCGCGGTCGTGCTCGCTGTGTTCTTGGCGTTCAACCTGACCGGCACGACTATGGGCGAACTCATGCGGCCGGTCATCGGCGATCCCCTGGCGAGCGGCCTTTACGGGCGCTTCGCGATCGCCTTCGTGATTGCTGTGGTTTTCTGCCTGAACCTCATCCTGATAGGCTTTGCGCCGCTGAAGATGCAAATCGGCGTCGTATGGTTTGAGCTGCTGATCCTGTTTCTCGCGTTCTTCGAGACATTTAATTTAAGCATGCCCTTTATTTGGAAGAACCTGCCATTCCTTATCACGCAGGGGGTGGTGACGACACTTTATGTTTCGGCAATTTCGCTCATCTTCGCATCGATTATCGCGATTTTTGCCGCTATTGCAAAATTGTCTAGCAACGGCTTCGCCTACGCTATCGCCAGCTTTTACACGTCCTTTTTCCGCGGTCTGCCGCTTCTGATGCAGATCTACCTGATCTATCTCGGCCTGCCGCAGGTGGGCATTGTCATTGATGCCGTGCCTTCGGGTATATTGGCACTCTCGCTTTGTGCAGGGGCGTATATGACGGAGATTTTCCGGTCCGGCATCGCCAGCATCGACCGCGGCCAATGGGAGGCATCCCGGTCATTAGGCTTCGGCTTTGGCCTCACGATGCGCAAGATCATTCTACCGCAGGCATTGCCTGTGATCATACCGCCCCATGGGTAACTCCTTCATTGGGATGCTCAAGGACAGCTCGCTCGTCTCGGTGCTGGGCGTATGGGAGCTTACGTTCCTTGCTCGCACGCTCGGGCAAGCTACCTTCAATCACATGGAGATGTTAACCGCGGCATCCATAATCTATTGGATCCTGTCCATTTGCCTCGAAGTGATCCAATCCAGGATCGAACGCTACTACGCCAGGAGCAAGGCGCGATGACCGTCGACAGCGTCAAGCAAGTTAAAGGCGATCCCCACGGGTATTCTAATGCGCCTGCCGATGTGAGGCGTCCGGAGTCGAGTTCGGATCGGAGGCCGTCGAGCCAGGGGCAGGGGCCGGTGAGCGACACAGTTATCGAGGCCAAGAAGGTCTCGAAGTGGTACGGTGCCTTCAAAGCATTGAGTGACATCAACCTCACCGTTCGCAAAGGCGAGCGCGTCGTTGTCTGCGGTCCCTCCGGATCGGGAAAGTCGACGCTGATCCGCTGCTTCAATCGGCTTGAGGCGCACCAGGAGGGCGAGATAACCGTTAACGGTATCAGGTTGCATAGCAAAATGCGCGACGTGGCTGAAGTTCGCAAGAACGTCGGCATGGTGTTCCAGCACTTCAACCTCTTCCCGCACATGACGGTGCTGATGAACTGCATGGCCGCCCCGATGTGGATCAAGGGTGTGCCCGAGGCCGAGGCAAGGAAACTCGCGCTTAAGTTCCTCGACCGCGTCCGCATACCGGAGCAGGCGAACAAATATCCCGCTCAGCTCTCCGGAGGACAGCAGCAGCGCGTCGCGATTGCTCGTTCCCTCTGCATGGAGCCTGCCGTCATGCTCTTCGATGAGCCGACTTCGTCGCTCGATCCGGAGATGGTCGCCGAGGTGCTCGAGACAATGACCAGTCTCGCGCGCGACGGCATGACCATGGTCTGCGTCACCCACGAGATGGGCTTCGCGCGCTCCGTTGCGGACCGAGTGATCTTCATGGATGCAGGCCTCATCGTCGAAGAAGGCAAGCCACACGACTTTTTCACCAATCCGCAGCATGAAAGAACGAAACTCTTCCTCAGCCAGATATTGAAACACTGAGGCGATGTTTACCGAGGCTACTATGAGTGCAGAAGTGCTTCGATTTGAATTGTCGGAATACAAGATCCGTCTTGAAAAAGCGCGGAATGCAATGGAGAAGGCGGGCATCGATTTACTGATCGTTACGGACCCCGCCAATATGGCCTGGCTTACCGGCTACGACGGTAACGCCTTCTATGTGCCCCAATGCGTAGTTGTATC
>NZ_QZWZ01000138.1 GCF_003601975.1 Mesorhizobium waimense | reverse complement strand
GATCCAAACCGACAAATCTGATATGTTCCATATGGCCCGTCTCCTATGCATGAGGCTCTGCGCCGGCCAGCCGGCTTAACCCTCGTACCGTTGCATATCGGATGACGGGCCGCCCTCAGGCCCAGCATTCATAGGGACTAGAAGTGCCGTGGCCCCCAATGCGCCGATCCCTGGAATCGTCATGAGCCGGCGGGCAACATCTTCTCGATCGGCAATTGCCTCGATCTCCCTCGTCACGTCGCTGATGCGCTGCTCCAACCGGCGCAGGTCGGCGAACAGATCCGTGAGCAGTTTGCGCATCGCCGGCGACAGGTCGTTCGACAAGTTGTCGAGGACCCGCGGCAGGTCGAGCTTGAACAGGCCCGCTCCTTGTCTCAATGCAATGCCGTATTCCAGGCAGAATGCTCGCATTTGGTTGATGAGGCGCGTTCGCGTGCCGATCATCTGGTCGCGCCGCGATGCAGCGCCTGGAGGTCGGCTTGCTCCTCGCTCTTGATCGCAGCAAACCGCATCGTCGGCCGCGTTGCAGCTTCGGCTATGGCCTCGGCATCGATGATGTCGCTCTTGTTCGACTTCACATATGGCTTCACGAACTGCGCTGGAATCAGGCGAACCTTGTGCCCCAGTGCCTGCAGTCTCCGGGCGATCCATTGTGATCCCGCGCACGATTCCATCCCCACGATCACAGGCGCTGCTGCCCGCTCAAAGAACTGCAGCAACGTGTCGCGTCGAAAGCGAGTTCGCTGGACTGGCTCACCCTCGGTGTCCAAACCGACGACGTGGAAGATGTTCTTGCCGATATCAATTCCATAGACGGCCGCAGGGCGCGGCGCATTGCGTGGGGACATTGCAACCTCCTTGGTGTGATTGCCCAGATGATGCTACGGGAGGACGGAGCGGACCATCCCATTAATGGTGACGCCATGCCAAGCGATGCGCTATGGCCCACGCCTGCGATCAGCACGGGTGAGCCAGCGTCGGGCGTGCAAGGCTCTTTTCGTCGATCGCTCGGGCGTTCGCTACACAAGCACCCGGCCGGATGATGCGGTCTTTCGAGCCGCGATGAAGACGGTTGCGGCGGAGCGGCGGCGCTTCGGCTACCGGCGCATCCACATCTTGCTTGAACGGCAAGGGATGGTGATGAACCAAAAGAAGCTGCGGCGGCTTTACCGGGAGGAGAAGCTGAGGTTCGCAGGCGTGGCGGCCGCAAGCGGGCCTGCCGATGATCGCGCCGGACCGGATGAACGAGAGCTGGTCGCTTGACTTCGTCAGCGATGCCTTCACGGACGGCCGGCGGTTCCGGGTTCTGGCCGTCGTCGACGACTTCACGCGGGAATGCCTGGCGCTGGTCGCAGATACGTCGCTGTCAGGTGCCCGCGTGGCCCGGGAACTGGACGCTATCATCGCCCGTCGCGGCAAGCCTTGCACGATCGTCTCCGACAACGTCCTAAGAGCGGAAGGAAATGGTGTGAGCAGGCAAAGTCTCTCTGTTCGTCAGCTTGCTCTCGCTGCATGACGCTCGTCAAGTTGGATGGTCGAACCAGGCGGCTTCCACCGGCAACGGAAAAGGTCTCGTCCATAGCAAACACAGGGTACGCGTGGTGGCGGCCCTCACCGTCCTCAATACGAGCTTCTGATCCAGGTAGAAGACCCGAACATTATCTCTTCTCATCGACCGACAGCACGATGGCATGAGCGGGGGGCGAGACGTAGAGCCCGACAACATCGTGAAGCTTCTCGGCAAACGCCTTGTCGTTGGACAGCTTGAAGCTGCGCCAGCGGTGAGGTGCAAGGCCATGGTCGTGCCAGATCTTCACCACCGAAGACGCCGCGATGCCGACCGCCTTCGCCACCGTGCAAGCGATCGACCAGATGAAGCCCACCATCTCGCGTGCGATGGCGACATTGACGACGTTGGCGTTCTTGCCGCGCGCGCTGAGCCGACGATATCGGGTGCACAGTCGAACCTGCGCTTTCCATCCGATGTCGCGAACGACTTTTGGCAACGCCTCGATCCGGTCGACCTTGTGCCGGCCGATGCGCGGCCTCATCCTGTAAGCCCAGGCGCCCTCGACCAGCGCGCGCCGGGCATGCGTGTTGCCGGTCTTGGTGATGCCGGTCTTGGTGATGCCGCCGCGCCAGACGGTCTCGCTGCTCGATTGCTCGCCAGGGACCAGGCCGAAATAGGCCATGAGCTGGCGTGGATTGGAGAAACGCGTGAAGTCACCGACTTCCGCGACCAGCACCACGGCGTTGATCAGCGCGATACCCCGCATTGCCT
>NZ_QZWZ01000137.1 GCF_003601975.1 Mesorhizobium waimense | reverse complement strand
CGAGTGGGTCGACGCCATTCATTTTACAGGTTTGCAGAAGTGTCGCGACGGTCGCCCAAGTGCGTCCACCGCCCTCGCTTCCAGCGAAGAGACTATTTTTTCTCGTAATTGTCTGGGGCCTGATTGCACGCTCGACGATATTGGAGTCGATCTCGATACGACCGTCCATCAGAAAGCGTTCCAGCGCCTCCCGCCGGGTGAGCGCGTAGCGGATCGCCTCGGCAGTCTTGGATTTTCCGGAGACCTTGTGCAGTTCTTTTTCCCACAGGTCGAAGAGGCTCGCGACAATGGCCGCGGACTTTTCCTGACGCAGCGCGGCGCGGCTCCCAGCATCCTTGCCGCGAACCTCGTCCTCGACCTTCCACAATTCGGTCATGGCGGTGATCGTTGCCGTCGCGGCCGGTGAGATCCCGCTGATGTGCAGATCGTAAAACTTGCGCCGCAGATGCGCCCAGCACCCTGCGAGCCGGATTGTTTCATTGCCGCCGGCTTTGGCCCGTGCCTTGACCAGGTTAGTAGGCCGAGTAGCCATCCACTTGCAGGATGCCCCCGAATCCAGCGAGGTGACGCGCCACGCAATCGGCGCCCCTGCTATCTTCAAAGCGATAAGCAACCATCGGTGGGCTGGTCCCGCCGAACGGTCGATCATCACGCGCGTAGGCCCACAACCAGGCTTTCGTGGTTTTCCCGGACCCAGGGGCAAGGGTGGGCAAGGTCGTCTCGTCGGCGAAGACCCTTTCGCCCTCCTTCACACGCTCCAGGATATAATCGGCGAGCATCTGCAATTCAAAGCCCAGATGTCCCATCCACTGCGCCATCAGCGACCGGCTGATCTCGACACCGTCGCGCAGATAGATTGCCTCCTGCCGGTAAAGCGGAAGGCCGTCGGCGTATTTCGAGACAGCGATATAGGCGAGCAACCGCTCCGTCGGCAGGCCGCTTTCAACGATGTGCGCCGGCGCCAGAGCCTGGACCACGCCGTCACGGCCCCGGAAAGCGTATTTGGGACGGCGCGTCACGATGACCCGGAACTTCGGCGGCACGACGTCCAGCCGCTCGGATCGATCCTCGCCGATCAGAACCTTTTCCAACTCCTCGCAGTCGGCCGGGATTTCCGGCTCGATAACGTCCTCGATGCGTTCGAGGTGGGCGGCAAAACCCTTGCGCGGGCGCGGGGCACGCTTCGGCTTGTCCCCGGCCGCGTGAGCAAGTTCGCTCCGGATCGCCGAAAGGCCGGTCTCGACCTCCTCGAAGACAAAGGAGGCCTGCTCGTCGTCGATGGCCAGGCGTAGCCGCTCGGAACGCGTGCCATGTTGCGTGCGCTGCAAAACTTTCAGGATCGACGTGAGGTTGGCAATACGCTCGTTGGCGCTTTTCTCGACGGCTTTCAGCCGGGCGACCTCCGCCTCAGATGCTGCGATCCGAGCTTCGGCGACTGCGATCCGGGCCTCGCTTGCAGCCTGCTCGCGAGCCATGGAAAGGATCATCGCCTTCAGCGCATCAACGTCGTCGGGAAGGGCAAGATCCGGTAGAACCATGGCAAGCAACAGAGCACAAAAACAGCCGCTTTCTCAACCGTTACAGCCCCATGATTCATCTTGCCGCAGGCCGGTTTCAGCCCGTCGATAACGGCCGCCTGACCCTGGCCGGACGCATCTTTTTCCAGTCTAGCCCGGCCAGAAGCGCCATCAACTGGGCGTGGTCGAGACGCATGCGCGCGGCCGATATCGCAGACCAGCAGAAGCTGTGCTCTTCCAACGTTTTCGAATAAAGGCAAACCCCGCTGCCGTCCCACCACACGATGCGAACCCGGTCCGCACGCTTCGAACGGAATACGTGAAGCGCCCCCGAGAACGGGTCCAGGCCGCCGTCCCTGACCAGCGCCATCAAAGATGCCGCGCCCTTGCGGAAGTCGACCGGCTGGCACGACACGTAAACCACCACACCGGAAGCGATCATGCCTTGCGAACCGCGCGGATGATCCTCGCCAGGCGATCGGGATCAACATCGCCGCCGGCGCGCACCACGGCATCGCCAATGACGATTTCCACCGTGTCGCTGCCCACCGCTTCAAAGCGCGTGAACTTCGCCGGCTTGCTCGCTGCCTCCGTCAGTGGCGCAACCATGCCCGACGAAAGCGCCTTGCGGCGCCACGCATAGAGCTGCGAGGGATCCAGCCCCTCGGAACGCGCAACCGCCGACACACTGCCCCCTGGCGAGAACGCTTCGGCGACAAGCCGTGCCTTCTCTTCGTCCGACCGATGGCGCGGCTTGCGTCGGGACGGCACAGGCTCCGCCGTCAAAATCTCGAATGTTCGATGATGGCTCATACTGTCGCTCACAGGATTCTCCGCATGATTCATGCTGAAAATGAGCGATCAACCGCCTGCACGCTACGTGGGGATGCCTACGCGCTTAC
>NZ_QZWZ01000136.1 GCF_003601975.1 Mesorhizobium waimense | reverse complement strand
AAGGCTTCTGTGAGGTCCGCATGCTCGACGGAGCCACATGGCGGGACGTCGGACCTCATTGCAAGCCGGATTGAACGGAGGCGCGGGTAGGTTTGGCGCTATGGGGATTGTAGCCTGGAGGAGCGGTCGGGATCGTCGGTGCCGGGCTGATAAAGGGCGTTCACGATGCGGCCACAGCGAAGGATGGCACGGTGGAAGGCGGAACCGTGATAGCGCGAGCCGTCGGACAGGCTGCAGTGCTTTCTATCGCCGGGCTGGCTGCTTGCGGCTTTGTGCGGCGGGACAAGGGTCGGGGTGCCAGCGCGCATGGCGACGGATACCGTACCGGGTGATGTAGACGCCGGCGCGATCATGAGGTGTCGTTCCAGAATGAGCTCGGCGGTGTCTGTCCGCACCGCCAGATGGCGAGCGTGATCATCCGTCCTCCACAGCATAGGCAGCGGTGCGCTGCCGCAAGGGGCTCGGCGGCGGCGCTTTCGGCATCCGCTTCGAGGTCGTCCTGCTGCGGGCTGGCCAGAAGCCTGCGGCACAGGTCGAGCCTGGCAGCGCGATGACCATTGGCGAGGAAGCCGTAGTGGCGGATGCGATGGAAGCCGTCGGGCAGCGTGTGCAGCAGGAAACGGCGGATGAACTCGTGCGCGTCGAGCGTCATGATCTTGGTCTTGCCGCGATGGCGATAATCCCTCCAGTGGAACGCGACCTTGCCGTCGGCCATACCGATCAGCCGGGAATTGGCGATGGCGACGCGATGGGTATAGCGGCCGAGATAGGCCAGCACCTGCTCTGGCCCGCCGAACGGCGGCTTGGCGTAGACCACCCATTGACGGCGACGAGCCTCGGCGAGCAAGCGGGCGAAGGCATCGGGCTTTGCCAGGTGGGCGAGATCGCCGAAGAAGCCCAGCCGCCCCCCATCATGGGCCGCTCGCAGCTCCTCCAGAAAGCGCCGGCGGAACAGACGCGACAGCACGCGCACGGGCAGGAAGAACCCCGGCCGGCAGGAGATCCATCGCGTGCCGTCGGGCGACAAACCACCGCCCGGCACGATGCAATGGATGTGGGGATGGTAGGTGAGCGTTTGGCCCCAGCTGTGCAACACCGCGATGAGACCGATCTCTGCGCCGAGATACCTGGAATCCGCGGCGATCGTGCGCAGCGTCTCGGCGGCCGCCTTGAACAGGATCGTGTAGACCGCCGCCTTGTTCTGGAAGGCGATCGCGGCAACCTCGGCCGGCAGCGTGAACACCACGTGGAAGTAGGCAACCGGAAGAAGCTCGTCCTGCCGCGCGGCGAGCCAGTCCCGGCAGGCCTGCCCCTGGCACTTGGGGCAATGCCGGTTGCGGCAGGAATTGTAGGCCACGCGGATCGCCCCGCAGGACCGGCAGCCCTCCACATGGCCGCCCAGTTCGGCGGTCCGGCACAGTTCGATGGCGCTCATCGTGCGGCGCTCGACGCGTCCGAGATGGCCGATATTGACCTGTCGATACGCCTCGCCATGGCGGCGGAAGATATCCGCCACCTCCAGTCTCGCCGACATGGGCGGGACCGTCAGCCCGGCGGCACGACTTCGATGTTCAGCCGGTCGAGCGGGCTCGTCGTGCGCCGGATGAGGCCGTTCGAGACCTTGGTGTAGCGCGCCGTCGAGGAAAGATTGTTGTGGCCAAGCAGCACCTGGATGATGCGGATATCGGTGCCGTTCTCGAGCAGATGCGTGGCGAAGCTGTGCCTGAGCGTGTGGACCGTCACGCGCTTGTCGATGCCGGCGGCGGCTCGCGCCGAGCGGCAGGCCGAATACAGCACCTGCACGTCGATGGGCCGATTGGCGTCTCGGCCGGGAAACAGCCAGCCCTGCGGCTTCGCCAGACGCCAGTAGACCCGCAGGATACGCAGCAGCTGCGCCGACAGCATCACGGTGCGGTCCTTGCCGCCCTTGCCATGCTCGACACGGATCACCCCGCGACCGCTGTCGATGTCGCCGACCTTCAGCCCGACAGTCTCCGAGGCGCGAAGACCTGCTGCGTAGGCCGTCGTCAGCGCCGTACGGCTCTTCAGGCTCGGCACCGCCTCCAGGAAGGCGACGACCTCGTCGGCGCTCAACACCACCGGCAGCGTGCGTGGCGAGCGAGCATAGACGATCCGCTCCGGAATCTCGGCATGGCCCAGCGTCACGCCGTAGAAGAACCGCAGCGCGCACACCGTCTGGTTCAGCGCTGGCCACGAGATTCCGGTCGACACCAGATGAACTTGGAAGGCGCGGACGTCCTCCAGACCGAGCCGGTCCGGCGAACGGCCAAAGTAGCGCGAAAACTTCGCCACGGCATGCACGTAGGATCGCTGCGTGGCCGGCGACAGATTACGGATCGTCAAATCCTCGATCATGCGCCGGCGAAGCGGGCTCAACTCGGCCATTTTATTGCTCCTGTTCTCAAGATTGCGCTTCAACAGCCGCAATCCTCCAAAACAGAAGCTTCACCCGCAAACCGACCCGCCAAATGCCGCGTCAGCGGCTTCGTTCAATCC
>NZ_QZWZ01000135.1 GCF_003601975.1 Mesorhizobium waimense | reverse complement strand
CGAAGACTGATTCATTATGCACCCCCTCTTCAAATGGCGGGAAACAGCGATTTCTGATTATCGTCGTTGATGATACGCGGAGATTTGCGCGCCAAATCGGCCTTGATCCGTTCATCTTCAAGGTCGCTGGCGCGGATCTGGTAGGGCGCGCCGCGCATGACCTGCTCGGCTGGCAATATGCCGTCCCTGACGAAACGGCGGATTTTGACGTGCGACACGCCAAGCTTCGCGGCCGCGTCCGACATGGTGAGCCACTCGCCGTTCTTGTCGGAAGACCGATAGCCGCTGATCTTGTGCACCGTGCGCAGTGATTGGACGCGTCGCGCCGTCCAGGTCTTTCCCTGACCCGTCTTCATGCCCATGCGGTTGAGTGTGGACGCGATTTCGGCATCCGACCATCGCGTTGCCATGGATCGCATGACCGCCAGAGCCTCCTCAGGCGTACTCTGGCCATGCTCTCCGGATTTGGGCTTGCGAACCCTTACCTGGGAATGCTGGCCCCCATGCCAATGGATGGTCAGGATCACATCGCGCGCGTCGTCATCGAGGTCCGCCACAATGTCCTTGATGAGCGCGCGCAGCAGTTGCTGACGGCAGCGCATATCGACACCCGGCGCATTCCAGGCGGCTTCGAGATCCTGGGCGAGGCCGGTGAAGTCAGGGATCGCGTCGACAGGCTCCATACGCTGGACTTCGCTCAGCCGGGCCTCGCAGGTCTCCACGCGCCTGAGCGTAGCTTCCCAGTTCCTCTCGAGCTGGGCCGCAATAAGCCGGTTCTCCGGGTCGCAGGCGGCATAGCGGCGCTCGGCGAGCGATGCCTCATAGCGTGCCTGCTGCAGGTCCATCTCGATCATCTGCCGCCGCCTGGCTTCGCTCTCCAGCTGCATCTGTTCAGCCTCCAACGCCGCCTCGATCGCCATCGGCGCAACCGCCTCCAAGGCTTCTCGGGCCACCGCCGCATCGGTGCGAAAGCCGTTGAACGACATGCATCGCGCCTGCGCCATCATGGTGTTGCCCCGCTCGCAACGATAGACCGGGTAACCTTGGCCACGTCCGGCATACGTGACAACCAGTCTTCGCCCGCATCGACCACAGGAGAGAAGACCCGGGAGCAACGCGCGACCGCCGCGGCCCGACTTGACGCCGCCGGCTTTGCCATAGGCGTTGGCGGCGAGAAGTTCCTGGTTCCGTTGGTACTCGCTCCATCCAATATAGCCTTCGTGATGCTCCTTGAGCACCACCGCCCACTCGCTGGCCGGCTTGTAATGACCATAGCTCTTGCGGACGCGGCCATGCACGATCTCGGTGCGCTTCTCGCTCTTACCATAGACATAAGCGCCGGCGTAGAACGGGTTCTTCAGGACGGAGATCACGTTGCGGTAGCGGACCGGAACCCAGGCGAAGGACACCATCTTCTTGCCGTCGGAGGGTCTGGGGAAATGCACGCCATCGTCGATCATCGAGATCAGGACCTGGCGCGCACTGCCGAGTTCGCGGAAACGCGCGAATATCAGGCGAATGGTCTCCTGCAGGCGTATATCGGGATCGAACCCGAGACCGTAATCCCGGTGCCAGACGTAGCCGAAGGGCACAGAGATGCGCAGTTCGCCGCGCTGTGCCTTGGCGCGGGCGGCCTCGTACATGCGAGCACGCAGCACCCCGAGTTCGAACTCGCTTATGCTCCCCTTCATGCCGAGCAGCAGGCGATCGTTCGGCAGCCCCGGATCGTAGACCCCGTCCAGATCGATCACCCGTGCATCGACTTCGCCGCACAACTCGAGCAGCCGATGCCAGTCCGGTCCGTTGCGAGACAGGCGGGACGCCTCCAGGCAAAGCACAGCGCCCACATGGCCGGTGCACAGATCGTCGACCAGGCGCTCGAAACCGGGACGCTCCACAGCCCCGCTTGCGGTTCGTCCCAGATCCTCGTCGATTACCTCTACTTTGCTGAATCCCCAACGCCGCGCGACGTCGACAAGCTCATACTGCCGACGCTGGCTCTCAAGGTTGAGCTGGACCTGCGCCTGAGTGGATTGACGCACATAGACGATGGCCTTGCGCCTGAGGATGGTGGCCGGAATCAGATTACTGCTCGTCATCGCGGCTCTCCTCCGTCACGATGCCGGCGGCGGCCATCAGCACATTGGCGAGCCGGGCGATCACGATCGTTCGTTGCGCTGCGCTCAGCCCGACCAGCTTGTGCGAGTCGAGCGGCATGCTGAGCTGGCGAACGATCACGAGAGATCGTGTCGGTGGCGGCAAGGTCCTCATTTCGCGTCTCCCCAATGATGAAACCATCCGGAGAGCCTCGCCGGAAACGGCGCTGGATCAAGAGCTTGTTCAGTTCAAGCAGTGCAGCAAGCGACGCGCGCGGGGATCCCAGATCCATTGCTGCGCACGCCACGGGATCTATCATCCAGGCCGGCGCGGTAATGACATGCCCAGGCACGATGACGAGATGAACGATCCGACCGTTGGCGCGTTCTTCACTGTTCTCGCAGCGAAGCCGGCGTCCGAAATACGGATGCCAGCGATAATGGACTTCGACCTCCTGCCCAACATGGGCAGAATGACCCCGAGATTGC
>NZ_QZWZ01000134.1 GCF_003601975.1 Mesorhizobium waimense | reverse complement strand
GTAAGCGCTCATTTCCCCGCACGTTGACGGCCCTTGCAACAACTGATCGCTTTCAGACGGACGCGTCGGGTCAGGCTGCGGCGGCTTTGGCGAAGTTGAAGGGCAGCAGATCGTCGATATCAGCGTCCTCGTTGCGTTGAGGCAATTCGGTGAGGACGTGGCGCAGCCACGCTAACGGCTCGACGCCACAGGCGCGGCAGGTCAACATCAGGCTGTAGATGACGGCGCTGGCCCTGGCTCCGTCGACGGTATCGCTGAACAGCCAACTCTTCCGGCCAGTGGCAAAGATCCTGATGTCACGCTCGAGAAGATTGTTGTCGATCGGCATGCTGCCGTCCCCGGTGTAGCGCGTCAGATAATCCCATTGGTTCAAGGTGTAGGACACGGCGTCGCCGAGCTTGCTGTCCGGCAAGACTTTCGGGGCGATGTCGTCGAGCCATAGCTTGAGAGCATGGAGGACGGGGACACTATGTTGCTGGCGGAAGCGGCGAATGCAGTGATCTCGCGTTTCGCCGTCATCGGGGATTTCGTTCCGCGCCTGCCTTTCAACCCGATAGAGCTGTTCGAAGAACCGGAGCGCCTGTTCCGGCGGCCCGCCACCCTTCTTTCTCGCCTTGAGGGCCTCGACAAAGCGCCGCCTGGAATGGGCCATGCATCCAAGATGCGTTGCGCCCTCCAGCGTGCGCCAGGCGGTGTAGCCGTCGCTCATCACTATGCCGCGGTAATCGCCGAGGAAGGCCTGCGGGTGTATCTGGCCGCGGCCCGGCTGATAATCGAGCAGGACGATCGGCTCGTCACTGTCCTCGCCGCTCCGGTAAGCCCACATATATGACGTGCTGGCGGCCTCTCTGTCCATTTCCTTCAGCACCTGGACCGTGGTCTCGTCACCATGGATGAGGGGCTGCGATCTGAGCCGCAGCTTCAGCGCGTCATAGATGCGGGAGAGATGCTTTTCGCTCGAGCCGATCACCCAGTGGCCCAGAGCGCCTCGGCTGACAGGAACACCGGCGCGCTCGAAGGCCTGCGCCAGGCGGTAGAGCGGCGTGCCGTCGACGTATTTGTGAACGAGCGCAAAGGCCAGCGTCGAGGCCGTAGCGATGCTGCCCGGCAAAGGTTGCGTGGGCATCGGCGCGATCACGACCGGCGTGTTGATCCCGGTGCGGTCGCAATGACGGCAAGCATATTTGAACCGCACATTCTGCAGGACCTTCGCCTTCACCTCGATATGAAGCTGTTCGGTAACGCTCTCGCCCATGCGATGCATCTGGTGACGGCAGCAAGGACAAGCCTTCTGGGCGTCGGGAAGGTCATACTCGACACGCTCGCGCGGCAGGTTTTCCGGCAAGGCCTTGCGGCCGCGCTTCTTTCCCGTCGCCCCTTCGCTCGCCGGCAAGCCCGTGTCCGGCAGGACAACGACATCGCCATCTTCGCTGTCGGCGTCTTCCTCATCCGCGGCCTGTTCGGCTTCATTGAAGAGGCGGTCAATGTGCTTTTCGCTCTTCGGCGCAAAACGATGCAGCCGCGCAAGCGCCAACTCTTCCTCGAGTTTGACGACCCGGTCGGCGAGTTGACGGTTCTGCGCCTGCAGCGCAGCAATGCGCGCCATCAGCTCTTCAACAGTCGGTTCGCCGGGTCGATTCATCAGATTCTTGAATCGAAAGCATGCCGCCGCGTCAACCGCACAATTCGGGAGCCGTCAGCCTGCGACCTGATATTGCCGCACCGGATGGCGGACCATTGCGTCAATATCGATGCCGTCGAGAATCCAGTGCAATTGCTCGGTCGTAAGCTGGACGACCGCAGCCTCCCGGCGCGGCCACCTGAACCTGTCCTCGGTCAGCCGCTTCAGGACCAGCACAAAGCCCGACCGATCGAAGAACAGGAGCTTCATCCGGTCGCGGCGGCGATTGCAGAACGCAAAAATCGCCGGAGCAAACGGGTCGAGCGCCATCGTCTCCTGAACCAAAACCGCAAGGCTGTTGATCCCGGCCCGAAAGTCGATCGGCTCGCGGTGCAGGTAGACTTTCAAATTAGCGCCCAGTGTGAACATGACACAGCGCTCCGATTACGGCTGCCAACGCATCCACATCACCGCATTCCAGCGTCAGCTTCACGCCGTTCGGCAGCGACGCGCTCATCTTGGCTGGAGAGGGAAAAGATGCAGCCCTTTTGGGTTCCGACCCACGCACTTCATCACAGGTCGCCGGCAAATCCACCGCAGCCATACTACTCTGTCGCGACAGGGCCCGATCGGCAGCACTTTCAATCTGAACCGGGATGAACGCCGGTGGTGAGGACGGCGGGAGGGACTGGGTCTCCGCGCGCTTCTTTATCCACTTCCGAAGAAGGTTCGCATTGACCCCATGTTCGAGCGCAAGCCTCGATACCGACACGCCAGGCTCAAGGCAGGCCGCGACAAGACGGTCCTTCGATGCGGGGTCGTATCGGCGTCGCCCGTTCCGACCGACAAGCCTCACCCGCAGTTTCTGCTCATCTTCTTCCATCACTTGGTGTCCACCTATTTTGGTGGACACCTCATGCATCAGAGCGCTCAACAGCAAAAGGTGCGGGGAAATTCGCGCTTAC
>NZ_QZWZ01000133.1 GCF_003601975.1 Mesorhizobium waimense | reverse complement strand
GATCCAAACATCAGAGGCCGCCGCCATTCTCGACCGGGTGGTGTCTCATTTGACGGTGATCGACCCGCGTCACGGCCTTGCGGGCCAGCGTCTGGAGCTGGTTTCGTCCCGTTCTGCGCGCGGTCCGGCTTTCGTCGTTGTTCGACTGCCTGACGGACGCCGCCGCTCAATTCGGCGTTCGGTGACCGACCTTGCAGCGGCGTCACCGGAAGAACAGGGCGTGTCGAAATCGTTGGCCCGCATCAACGTCCGAACGCTGCTCACATTGCTGCACCATTTGAACAGCACCTTGGCCTCCCGTATCGAGGAGGTGATTCGCGATGAACATACAGTCGAATCTGTACCGCGTAGCGTCCCAGACCCTCACCGAACTTCCCAACCCGGGCATGGCGACACTCCCGAGCCTTTGGCTCAACTTGCCGGGGGAGACGCAGAAGCAGATCGCGCAGAGCCTCGCGCGACTTCTCTTGCGGATGCGATCGACGAGCGCGCCGACAGCGGCGGATCGGCATGTTGAGAGCATCGAATAGACCGGACGAGTGCATCACTGCTGCGCATCGCGGCAAGCTCGCTTACATTTACGTCCGCCAGTCCTCCGTGAACCAGGTGCGGCATCATCAGGAAAGCACGGAACTGCAATACCGCCTCGTCGATCGCGCGGTCGCTCTCGGCTGGCCGCATGAACGTGTGCACGTCATTGACGAAGATCTTGGCAAATCCGGAGCCGGGACCATCGAGCGGATGGGCTTCAAGAAGCTGATCGCCGAGATCGGATTGGGGAATGCCGGTCTGGTCATCAGTCTCGATGCCTCCCGCCTTGCTCGCAACAACCGCGATTGGCATCAGCTCCTCGATTTGTGCTCGCTCTTCGGCGTCATCATTGCCGATGGCGAACGTCTCTACGATCCCTGCGCCTACCATGACCGCCTGTTGCTCGGTTTGTCGGGCATCATGAGCGAAGCGGAGTTGCACCAGATCAAGCAGCGCCTCCATCAGGGCGAGCGTCAGAAGGCGGCACGCGGCGAGCTACGCCTTCCTGTTCCCGCCGGACTGGCGCATGGTCGCTCCGGCGAGATCATTCTCAATCCCGATGAGCAGGTGCAGGCGAGGCTCGGCCTCGTCTTCGCCAAATTCCGCGAGCTTCACAGTGCACGGGCCGTGATGCGCTACCTGCGAAAGAACGATTTGCCGCTGCCCGTGCGTCCCGTGCTCGGCCCAGCACCGCACGATGTGGTGTGGCGCGAAGCCGACAGTTCACGGGTTCTCAGCATTCTTCAAAATCCTGCCTATGCTGGAGCGTATGTCTATGGCCGGAGGCGGATGGAAGGCGGGCGCATTCGCCATGGCGTTTATCGCCCGAGGACTACCAAGGTCCCCATCGCCGACTGGGAGGTTTGCCTTCAGGCTGCCCATCCTGGTTATATCGGCTGGGAGGAGTTCATGGAGAACCAGAGGCGACTTGTAAACAACATCAACCGCTATGAGGCCGGCCATTCGGGTGTGCCGCGCAAGGGAGCGGCACTGCTGCAGGGCATCGCTGTTTGTGGGCGGTGCGGTCGCCGGATGAGCCTGCGCTATAGCGGTCCTGCGGGCGACTACCCCGTCTACACGTGTCGCGCCGACCGCGATCAGGAGGGCGGGCCGCTATGCCAGGAAGTGCGTGCGCTGCCTGTCGATGCGCACGTCGAAAGCATCCTGCTCGAGGCCTTGACGCCGGACAAGATCGCCATCGCCATCGCCGCCCTGGGCCAGATCGAAGAAGAGACGCGTCAACTTGAGCGGCAGTGGGCGCTGCGGCGCGAGCGGGCTCGTTATGAGGCGGAAAGAGCACGGCGCCAATATGATGCGGTCGAGCCGGAGAACCGCTTGGTGGCGCGTTCGCTGGAGCGCGTGTGGGAAGAGAAGCTGCGCGCCGCCGAGGCGATCGAACAGGATTACGAACGCTGGCGACATGACGAGCCCCTGGTCTTGAACGAGCCGGATCGCGAGGCGCTGCAAAAGCTGGGCGAAGATCTGCCCGGCATCTGGCACTCGCCTTCGACAACGGCGGCCGAACGCAAGGGCATCCTGCGCCTCATCGTCTGCGAGGTCATTCTCGACCAGAAGCGCTTCCACGGCCAAGTCTGGTTCAAGATCTTGTGGCAGACGGGAGCGACAAGTGAACACTCTCTCCAGAGGCGGGTCCACACCTATGGCGACTACATCGATCTGGAGCGGCTGCGCAGCCGCGTGATCGAACTCAACGCTGCGGGCAAAATGGACAAGGAGATCGCAGCGGCGTTGAACGCGGAAGGCTTTGTCGCAGCACGCGGCTGCGCCTTCAAAGGTGAGAATGTCTGGCTTCTGCGGACACGTTGGGGCATCCCCACTGTCAAGATCAACGGGACGAGCGCCAATCCCGACCGCTGGCCAGATGGAACCTACTCTGTTCAAGGGGCGGCCGCAGCCCTGGACGTCACACCCCAAACCGTCTTCGACTACCTCGCCCGCGGCTGGATCGAGGGACGCCAGCTCACGAAGGGGCAGCCATGGCAAATCGAACTCTCGGACGACCAGATCAACACACTGCGGGCGCGGACCGCTCGCACCAGGCGATCAAGGAAGAAGGCATCATGAAAACTTCGCT
>NZ_QZWZ01000132.1 GCF_003601975.1 Mesorhizobium waimense | reverse complement strand
TTTGTCCGTCACCAACAAGCCCCTGACGATCAGCACCCTTCCAGCGACGAGCAGACAGGGCAAAAGCCCCATCCTCTCGATCCCTCCTGGTAAAAAATACAAAGCGGCCCCATCGGGCCGCTTTCTCTCTCCACAATCCTCGGCACCATTTGTCCGCGCTTTCTCGCAGCCGTTAACATCACATTCTCTGTCGCCGACGCGGGTTGGCGAACGCATTGCCTGGTGGGGAATTCAGAGGCGTCACGGCCTTTGCCACAGGTACGATAATATACCAAATATTCGATATCTAGATCACATTCATGGCGATCTGCGCTCTGGCGGGAGAATTTGAGTGCTTGGGAGTACCGTAAGCATGGACGTTGACGCTGGGGCAGCATTTGCGGATATCGAGGTGGGGCAGCACGGCAAGATCAGTGCATTCAAGCTGCATGCTGCGGGCTCATCATCCTGCGGGTGTTCTCGACGATCTCCCCAGGGCATAGCCGAGCGTCGGATTGATCTTCAGTCCTACCCTCAATTGTCGCCAGTTTTCGCGGCACGACGACTGCCGCGAGCGCGGTACTGGAATTCATTTGCCGGCCGGCTACCGCCTTGCGCGGTATGTCGGGTCAGTCATCGTTGATGATTACCATCCACCGGTTCATGACAACAACTTTAGAAGCAGGCAGCATTAACAGCAGGCGGTAGCAACAAAGAAAGGGGCTTTGAACATGACAATTACCCGACGCAGCTTGATAAAATCAGGCATAGTTGCCGGAGCGGCGTTATCATTGCCGTCGATCCTTCGGGCGCAGACATCATCAGGTGAAGCTAGGACGGTCGGGATGGTGATGTCAGATCTCACCGTCTACGATCCGATTCTATCCACGGCTGACATCACAAGCATGCATGGCTTAGCGATTTACGATACGCTATTCGCGCTCGACTCCAAGCTTGTGCCACAGCCGCAAATGGTGGCGAATTGGAAGGTTTCCGAGGACAAGAAGACCTATACCTTCGAGCTACGGGATGGCCTGGGCTTTCATGATGGCGCACCCGTCACCGCGGCGGACTGTGTCGCCTCGATCCGCCGCTGGGGCCAGGTGGACGCTGGTGAAAAACTGATCATTGAGCGGGCCAGCGATATCGCGAAGACGGGCGAGAAAACCTTCACAATCGCTCTCAAAGAGCCACTCGGGATACTCCTCGATAGTCTCGCGGAGGGACTTTACCTACCTATCATGCGGGAGAAAGATGCAGATCGTCCCGCTACTGAGCAGGTGACCTCGGCTATCGGATCCGGGCCGTTCAAGTTCAATAAGGATTTGGCCAAGCCGGGCGCGAGTTTCACCTACGACCGCAATGAACAATATGGTAATTACATGGGGTAATCGCGGGAGCCGCGTCCACGTGCCCGCTTTGTAGCCCTTGCGCATAGGCGGCGGTTGTTCCCCGATATGATGAAAATGGGCTCACGAGTCGGACCCGGGCCCAGCAGCAATCGGAGAACAACAACCATGGACCAATTTATCGGCCTTGATGTGTCATTGAAAGATGGAGTGGTTGCCGCCCTCCCCAGATGGCATCGCAATGTGCCAAGATAGTGGTGTTTACAGCCACTGAGCGGAAAGGACGGCAACCGTGACGAAAGATACAATGATCGGGGTGGATTTGGCAAAGACGGTTTTTCAGCTCCACGAAGCGTCGATGACGGGAGAGCTGAAGTTCCGGAAGAAATTGTCACGGGGGAGTTTTGCCAAATTTATGGCCGATCAGCCGCCAGCGGTGATCGTGATGGAAGCCTGTGGCAGCGCGCATTATTGGGCCCGCGAGATGAGCAGGTATGGCCATGAGGTGAAGTTGATCGCCCCTCACCTCGCCATAACTTGACTTGGACTAACCCGCTCCGCCATGGCGGAGCGGCAAGGGGGGTGTACGCCGACGGCGCGGTCTTGATGGCGTCCTCTGTCGTGCCGGTCAGGCGTTCAATAGGAGCTCCAACTGCGCGAGCATGGGGTGGCTGCTTGCAGCCCATTCCATCGGACAAAGGAGCTTGTCATGACCCAACTTCGGCAACGCATGAGCGAGGACATGCAGGTGCGCAACTTCGCGCTCAACACCCAGCTCTCCTATCTGCAACAGGTGTCGCTATTCGCCCGCCACTTCGGCAAGTCGCAGCCAGCGCTGTCCACGGTGCCGATGCCGTCGGCGCTCAGCAAAACGATCCCGGCGCGCCAGACATACTTCTGCGGCGCATTGCGATCCCTGAGCCGTGCCGTCAGGCGCTGGCGATCGATCGGCGAAACGGTCCAGGATATTCCTGTGCGCATGCGGCAGACTCGCACGTGCGCAACCCAAAGGGAATCCCAAGCAGGACTCTTCTGTCAGATGAGAACCACTAGCCCGTCTTATGCACGACGACCCTCTGAGAGGCTGGCGGATGTAGCTTAAGCGATTGATGTGGCGTAGGATTTTGGTGCTGAAGCCATTCCTGTCGCCCACATCTTGCGAGCCACACCCGCCATGACCGACGATACGTTGCTGCCGTGAGGCCGGTAATTTTTCTGGGGTTGAGCACGGATTGTTAGGCCCGAGCAGTTCATCACCGTCGCTTTGTTCGGAGAAGCAACGATGGCGGTGGAGTGGACAATTACAATCGAGGGAAAGAGCGAGTTCGGCGACGTTTGTCG
>NZ_QZWZ01000131.1 GCF_003601975.1 Mesorhizobium waimense | reverse complement strand
ACATTCAACCGCAAGCTCGCCGAGGTTCGTCGTGTCGATTGGGTCGTCTATGCCAAGCCGCCGTTCGGCGGGCCGAGGCAGGTGCTGGCCTATCTCGGCCGCTACACCCACCGCGTCGCCATCGCCAGTTCCCGACTGATCAGCATGACCGACGATCGGGTCGCTTTCCGCTGGAGGGATTATCGCCATGGCGGCCGTACGAAGATCATGACGCTCGATGCGCACGAGTTCATCCGTCGCTTCCTCTTGCACACCCTTCCGGGCAGTTTCCATCGCATCCGCCACTACGGCTTCCTAGCCAACAGACATCGCGCCGCCAGGATCGAGCTGTGCCGCAAGCTGCTGGCCAGCCCGATACAGCAAGCCGACGCTCCGAAGGTCGAATGCGATGCAGTTACCGCTGTCTCGCTCCCGGTGGCGCGTCGCTGCCCTTGCTGCGGCGGCCCGATGGTTACGCTCGGCATCTGGCGATGCGGACAGGCGCCGACGAGCCCCTTCTGGAACGACACCTCATGATCATACGAGGCAGATCCACATCATCAGGTTCGGCATCCGTCGGCGCGCGCGCCGGCATGCGGGTTTTTGACCCGCCTCATGCAGATGAACACTGCCGGCCTGATGACGGCCAGCGTTGCGATGACGCTGAGCCCAACCAACGCCAAAACTTCCTTGCCTATACGGTGTGGCCCGCCACCATCCCATCGGGGGCGACCTTCGAGAACTCGTCCGTGACGACCCCGACCGACCGTCCCGACTACAATCCCCATAGCGCCAGACCGCCCCGCGGCTTCGCTCAATCCGGCTTGCAATGAGGTCCGACGTCGAGCCCGCGTGCCAAACCGGTGTCTCGGACCTCACAGAACCCTCCAGATTCCCAAGGATTAGCAAATCAGATTCAACGCTGATTTTTGGAGATCGGCGATGGATTGCGATGCGCTTGGGGACGACCAGTGGGACCGGATCAAGGGAGTTTTGTGCCGGCGGCACGAAAGGCAAGTGTCGATGCCGGCTCAATACTCCCCAGAAGTGCCGTTTGAATCTTCCCCAGTTTAGCGCTTCCGCCGGTCTTTCGGAGCGCGTTCGGGTGGCCGTTGGCGCGACCTTGCGGAGCGGCTTGGCGATTACCGGTCGGTGAAGCGGCGCTATTATCGTTGGATCGGGATGGGCGTGCTGGACGATATGCTGGAAATGCTCGCCCGCGAAGCCGACCTCGAATGGCTGATGATCGACAGCACGATCGTGCGAGCGCACCAGCATGCCGCCGGGGCACGCAAGGTCAAAGGGGGGCGGATGCCCAGGGCCTGGGTCGGTCTCGCGGCGGCCTGAGTACCAAGATCCACGCCGCCACCGAGGCGCTCGGCCTTCCCATCCGCCTGATCGGCACCCCCGGCCAGCGCAACGACATCGCCTTGGCCCACGACCTGATCGACGGTATCGACGCCGATGCCGCCATCGCCGAGCGGCCATACGACCGCGATCTCTACAAAGGGCGCAACCGCATCGAGCGCTTCTTCAACAAGCTCAAGCAGTTCAGGCGCGTCGCAACCCGTTACGACAAGCTGCTCGCAAACTTCATGGGTTTCGTCAAACTCGCAGCGATCGCCATTTGGCTCAAATAGTTAAATCGTCACTACGTCCTAGGATCTTTGCCGCCAGCGAACCGGTGCCTCGTGAGGCGCTGGCATGCGTCGTCGGCAAGACTGCAACATTGATTTGGTCACCTTCGGGAGGAATTGCGGGACCGGCCTTACAAACTCGTCGCGGTGGCCGGCGGCTGGCAGCATCGGACGAAGAAGGCCGTGGCCCACCGCATCCTCGCGACAAACCGCCAAAGGTCGTTTTCGCGGGGTGCGGCGCGGCATGTGAGCCGCACACCGACGAGACGGGAGCGGACAACGGCTGGGAGGAACGCGTCACAAGTAGCGTGGCTTTGCCACAGGGGCGCGGGAAGAACCAAGCAAGCCCACACGATGGCTAAATCAGAGGCATCAATTGCGACGACCGAAGCAGACACCGTGATCGTCATGGCAGGTACTAGCGCCCATCTCGCTTCCAGATGACGCGGGTACATAATCTGTATTTGACGGAGGCATCCTTGGCGAATGATCCTCCACTGAAGCAAGCACAAACTGCGAGCCGCAATCAAAACACGTCGGAACATTTAGATGCGCAGCGTCACGAAGTCCTGAGGATTTGCAGATTGAGGCAACCCAATGGCGCGCTACCTCAACCCGAAATCCAAGCTCGGTTATCGGTCGAAAACATAGCGCCATTGGTGACAGAGATACGGCCTCATTCGACATAAATCATGCCCAACGGAGATGGTATCTAGGAGTGCTAGTATGGGAGAATGTGAAGAGGGTTGATAGGTTGCAGGCGGGCATAGGCGCCCTGCTGATCTGTGACCCTCGAACTAACGCTGTTCTTCGCAGAGACCAAGATGCACGCATGCCACCATTGTAGTCCGCAGCAAAACATCTTGCCGGATTTAAGACGTTTGACGTTGGCAAATGTTACGCTTCGAAGAAGCAAAAAGGAATCGTTTGCTTGATGCAAACGTCATCATCAATATTAGGAGAAATGCTAGTGCCCGCATTCAGTCAAGAAGAATATCGCGCACGCACGACCCGCCTGCGCCAGCAGATGGCCGAGCGTGGTATCGACGCACTGCTTGTCTTGAATGAAGGGAATATGAACTAT
>NZ_QZWZ01000130.1 GCF_003601975.1 Mesorhizobium waimense | reverse complement strand
ACTTCTATCGTTGGAATCGCGTCGACAGGATGACCGACGACTGCGTTTTCTCGACGCCATCGACGTCGCCAATCACGTCGATTGTCCGATCAAGCTCGCTGATCGATGGCGCGGCAACGTCGGCAATCAGGTCGAAGGCCCCGCTGACCGAATGGACGGACATGACTTCCGGAAGGGCGCGGAGTGCGCGAACGACCGCGCCCAGTGCCTTGGTCTTCAGAACGATCATGACATGGGCGCGGACCAGGCCGTGCTCATAAGTGTCTGACAGGCGCACGCCATATCCGGCGATGACCCCTTCTTGCTCAAGGCGGTCGAGCCGCGCCTGAACGGTCGTGCGCGACAAGCCCAACCTGCGAGCCAGGACGGAGATGGGCGTGCGCGCGTCTTCCGCGAGCAGCATGAGAAGTTGACGATCTTTCGCCGAAACCTGCATTTTGTCAACTTAGCCCTACGATATGCCCAAAACGAGTAGGAGTTTTATGTAATTCATCGCTGCAAATCAACCACGCGCTCTGCGAAACGTGACCTCGGGTCGTGGCCCTGTTGCAGGAGGAAATAATGAAAGACGTCGTAATCATCGGATCAGGGAAGATCGGCTCCACGATCTCGCGGTTACTCGCCGATAGCGGGGACTACCATGTCACTGTCGTCGACCGTAGCGCTGAACAACTGTCGGAAATTGAAAGCGGTCCCGCGCTCTCGACGGCATACCTCGACATCACCGACGAGGCAGCCTTGTGTGCGCTGCTGTCCGGCAAATTCGCGGTTCTAAGCGCGGCGCCCTTTCAGCTCACCGTGGGCATCGCCACTGCCGCGGCCAAGGCTGGCGTACACTATCTCGACCTCACGGAGGACGTTGAATCCACTCGGCAGGTGAAACGGATCGCCAAGACAGCCAAGACCGCATTCATTCCACAATGCGGGCTGGCACCCGGTTTCATCTCCATCGTCGCGAGCGATCTTGCGGGCAAGTTCGATAGCCTGGATAGCGTGCGCCTGCGTGTCGGGGCACTCCCGCAGTTTCCGAGCAATGCCTTGAATTACAACCTGACCTGGAGCACCGACGGGGTCATTAACGAGTACATCCAGCCCTGCGAGGCTGTCGTAAATGGCGAACTCGTTGAAGTGCCAGCACTGGAGGAGCGCGAAGAATTTTCGCTCGACGGCGTCACCTATGAGGCCTTCAATACCTCCGGCGGCCTTGGCACGCTTTGCGAAACGTTGAAGGGCAAGGTCAACACGCTCAACTACCGCACCATTCGCTATCCCGGTCATGCCGCTATCATGAAGGCGCTTTTGCACGACTTGGGGCTACGACACCGCCGCGATGTGTTCAAGGACATACTCGAACACGCCCTTCCGACCACGCTACAGGACGTTGTGATTGTGTTTGTGACCGTTTCGGGACGCAGAAACGGGCGCTTGATCCAGGAAACCTACGCTAACAAGATCTACAGCGCGGAGATTGACGGGCGCATCACGAGCGCGATCCAGATTACGACCGCATCCAGCATCTGCGCGGTTCTCGATCTGCTTGCCGCCGGCAAGATCCCGCGCCAGGGCTTCATTCGGCAGGAAGACATTGCATTGGGCGCCTTTCTGGGGAACCGCTTCGGTGTTTACTATCGGCAGGGAGAGGCGCTGAAGAGCCACGGCGTCACGGTTGCCGCATAAGCGGGGCTATCCCGCGGCCTTCCGCCAGCCTTGTCGATCGGCGGCAGTTTGCGCGACTGGCTGGTTTTGTAATGCTAGAAGCGTCGGATGTTCCTCCCGCTCCCGAGCGCCCGGTGGGTCAATCTGCAATTGCATGATCTTGTCGATCGAGCTGCCATCGTCAGGGGCAATCGACGGCGCCTCAATTTGTATTCATTCCAATTCGGAATGAACTTCTGAATAGATGTCGATATCGGAGTCGTCGCAACGATGGTTTGATCGCTTCCAGATCGGCCCAAGCAGCCGGGAGCGACAGCTACTTCTTTGACCAGTTGGCATTCAGGAGGTCCGGATGACCATGCATGCTCAAGTGAAGCCAGGCAGAATATCTTCTATGAAAGTCCACGCCGACGAGATCCGGTCGCTGTTCTCGAATGCTATGTCGCAGATGTATCGCGCCGAGGTGCCGCGGTACGGCACCCTCATTGAGCTCGTGACCGAGGTCAATGCTGCGACGTTGGCGAACGCCCCGGAGCTGGAGCAGGCGTTACGGCGCAAGGATGAGCTGGATCGGCTTGGCGTCGAACGTCACGGCGCCATTCGCCTCGGTACGCCGGAAGAGCTCTTCAACATCCGTCGCGTCTTTGCGGTACTCGGCATGCATCCGGTCGGCTACTATGATCTTTCGGTCGCTGGAGTGCCTGTGCACTCCACCGCCTTCCGCCCCGTCGCAGACGAGGCGTTGCGACGCAATCCATTCCGCGTCTTCACCTCGCTTCTTCGCCTGGAATTGATCGAGGACCAAGCGCTACGCAAAATGGCGGCGGGGATCCTGTCAGATCGACAGATATTCACCGCCCGCGCACTCGAACTCGTCGAGGTCTTCGAGGCTGAAGGCGGCCTTGAACAGGCCGACTCCGAGGAGTTCGTGCGCGAAGTATTGGAAACCTTCCGCTGGCATAGCGACGCCACAGTGACGCTAGCCACCTACAATAAGCTACACGGCACGCACCGGCTGATTGCCGACGTGGTGAGTTTCCGCGGACCGCACATCAATCACCTGACGCCGCG
>NZ_QZWZ01000012.1 GCF_003601975.1 Mesorhizobium waimense | reverse complement strand
ACAGAAGCGAACCATCGCCGATACCTGGCGACACATCGGACACCTCGTCGCCACCATAGAACCCGACGAATGCTCAAACTACTTCAACAACGCCGGATATGCTTCCGTCAAAACCTGAAAGGCTCTAGAAGCAGTTCCAAGAAAAGTGCGCAGCGGTTTTCCGTCCGGAATTGCGTAAAAACAAATACTTTAGAGCGAGGCAGCGTTTCTATCAAAAGCTGAACCGCTCTAGAACACGCCACCTATACCGACACCGCCACTGATGTCGGGCGGAGGAGGTGCGGGACGCGAGGCTTGCGGCTTCGACGCTTTGCCGGCCTTGCGGTTGGTTACCGCCTTGCCGCGCGCCGGAGCCAGACCTGAGGAAACTTTCGCCGGCTTGGCCTTCACAAGCACCGGGTCCTTGCAGACCCTGCCGGAATGCAGGAACAGATCGCTCAGAAGCTCGACCGTGGGTTCAGTCGTCGATGCTGTCTGCCTGGTGTTCTTGTAGTAGTTGGTGACGGCGCGGACAGAACCCTTGCCCCAGCTACCGTCAATCGTCGTCCGGTAGCAGCCCAGGCGGCGCAATTCCGTCTGGATGCTGCGTGCGAGATCGGTTGCTTGCTCCTGGTCGGGCTCTCCCGACTTGCCGACGATCAGCGTTTCGAGGCCGGAGACGACGCTTTGCCGCGCGCCCTCGAGGCTGGCCATCTGAGTGCCGACGGGCTTGGCCGGTGCGGCTGACGGTGGCGAAATCTCAACCGATCGCAATGTCTGCCCGACGATGATCACCGCGGTCTGCAGATCGTTGGACGCCAGCTCGATCTGCAGTTTTTCCTTGGCGACCGGATCCGACAGAATGCGCGACAGGCTGGCGCTGAGCTGAGCCGGGTCGAGCTCCTGCTGCTCCGTGAAATAGAACTGCTCGCGCAGGTTCGATTGGTCCCATGGCACCTGGCGGCCAACAGTCAGTGCTTCGGTCTCGTTGCGCACCCGGATCATCATGTCCGAAATGCTGAGCCCTGGAATCTCGATGCTCTTCAACAGAGCCGTGGTGAAGGGGCTGTTGTCGCCCGCCCCGTCGACCGTCGTGTTGCCGGGCTGCGTTGCGAAGGCGACAAACGTGTTTTCGCCGACCTCGACTTGAGCGAGACCATCCATGGCGCTCGCGCCTTTGCCCATGGGATTGTTCCGGCACGCATCGAGAAAAATGAACGTCTGCCGCTGACGGCTGGCAAACCTCGAAATCACGTCATTGAGCCTGACCGCGCGCGCGGTCAGCTCTGCAAGGTTTTGAGCATCGGGGGTATCGACCGGCAGCAGATAGTTTTCGCCCTGAAGCTGTACCCCGTGGCCGGCGTAGAAGATCAGCACGGCATTGCTGCCGGCGAGCTTGCCGTCGGCTTCTCGGAAAAGCCTGGCAAATCCGTCGGACGAAAGATCCGTTCCTGTCAGCACATCGAAGTTCAGCCTTTTCAGGCTTTCCGAAAGCCTTGTCGCGTCGTTGCCGGCATTCGCCAGATGGGGAAGGTGCGTGCTTTGATAGTTGGAATTGCCGATGACGATCGCCAGCCGTTTGCCAGGCTGCGGCGACAGTTCTTCCACGACCGCGGCCTGAGCGCCGATCGATCCGAACAATGAAACCAGCAGAACTGCCACAATGCGCAGGAAGGGACCGTAGGTCATGTCACGAGCTCGTTTCAGCATGCGACAATCTTCGAGTCACCGGAGTGTCCACCAGCCTGACGCCGTCCCTCTTCGTGCGCCGAAACCAGTATCTCCGAAGACAGGGGTAATTTTTACACGAGAAACCATCCTGAAGGAAGGCGGCGTGGCACGGCACACTTTCGACCAGTGCGTGCGCATTGTCCTCAACGCAGTCGAGCACAACCAGAGGGCGGCTCCTCGGCCATCCCGGCATGCCGGGGCCAGCGCTTCACACGAATCCATATGCTCGCTGGACATAAGATGGTATGCTCCTTGCCAATAAAGGAGCGATTGTTGCTCTCACATCTGCAGCAGTCAGTGACGTACTTCATAGTTCATCCGCGAACCGCATGCCCTGATATTCAAGTCTGATATCGCAAGCAGCCAAGGAAAAGGGGACAATGAAAGTAGAGAATTGGCTTCTGCGCCTGTGCACGGCGAGCGCGTTCTCGATCGGCACCGGCCTCATTTTCGTGCCCTCCACGGCGAACGCCTGCATCCTCGACAGCGAGGGAACCTTTCTCGACACGAGCTGCTATATTGGCGGCGCGGCCAACAGCGCGATCGTCGACACGTCCTTGGATGCGCTTGGCAACATTGTCGACGACATAGTCGATGCAGATGTCAGCCCCGCCAAAATAGCCCCCCCGGCCCAGGCCGCGCCATTCGGTGTTTTCGCTTCCGGCCAGCTCGCCCATACCGAGCATGACGGTTTCAGGATTTCGAACAGCATCGATACGTTCGACGGACCACATTTCGACGTCGATGAATTCTCCGCTGCCGTCAGCGTGGACTTCAATGCAGCGAAGCATTTCGGCTTCGACAATGAGCACGGCCTCAACCTCGGCCTGTTTGGCGGCTATGCCTCGGCCGCGGTAGACGTCGACGCCTTCGGCTTCTCGAGCGGCGGTGAGGCCACGAACAGAAGCGGTATGTTCGGCGGCTATGGGCTTTATCGTCACGGCACAAGCTATGTGCTCGTGGCCGCGTCGGCGTTCCTCGGCAACACGGACGTCGACCGCTCCGGCACGTCAGGAAGCTACGACACGCAAGGCTATGCGGTGACCGGATCGGTCGGCCGTATCTTCAATCTGACCGATCGCGTGCGCCTTGACCTGCGCGGCGGATTGTTGGGTGTCACGTTTACCGGTGATGCCTACACGGACGACTCCGACACGGATTTCGGAGAGAGCCGCTTGTCGTTTGGCGCGGTCAAATTCGATCCCGGAATCTATGCCGATTTTCAACTCGGGAACGGCATGGTGATCAGTCCCTATGCACGAGCAGATATCCAGCAGCGCTTCGGTTACTCGAACACGGCCAGCGTTGAAGGCGTGGAAAGCGAGTTCGACGATGCGGACCTCTCCGTGGCGTTGTCCTCGGGCTTCAATCTCAAGATGACGCAGGCAACCACGCTCAGCAGTGAAATTCGCGGCAAGTGGTCTGAAGACAGCTCAACCATCAGCGGCAAGCTGGGCTTGAAGATCGCGTTCTGACATTCAACAAAGACCGTTGGTTGTGCCCGGATCGAACCTGTCTTGAGCACCAACTCGTTGCGGTGTTGCACCGCTCGACTGTTCGAGATGGACCTCGCCGGACGCACGGGAAGGAGGCAGGTGCCGGCTGCGGCCACGCCGTAGCCGCCTCAGGCTGCCCCCCGAAACCGTTCCGCGAAAAACTTGATCATTTTCATCAAGAAATATACTGAGGCGGAGTCTTCGATCAGATGAGGGGAAAGCGTGTCCTTCCTTCCGCGCATGGAAAGCCGCATTCAGGGATTTTCCGTCATTGGCGGTTTGAAATGCCACGTCTGGGACGGCGCGGTTGCCGACCTCTGGGATGTGTCGTGCGCAGACCGGGCCGAGGGCTTCTATGTCTCTCCCGACCCCCGGCTGTTTGTCGCGCTCGATGTAGATGGCGACGGCGCCTTCTTCGTCGAAGGGGCCAAGGGCGAAGCGCGCCGCCACGACCGGGCCTTTTCCATGGCCTACATTCCGGCCGGCGTGCCGATCCGTGGCCGGGTCGAGGGACTGCGCCGGATTAGGCATCTCGACCTGCATTTCGACGCGGAAACCCTGACGCGCCGCTTCGGCCGCGGCCTCGATGGCGACGCCCTGCACGTGTCGCGCTTCCAGTTTCGCGACGACCGGATCGCCACGCTTGCCGGCCTGATCGCCGCCGAATGCGACACTGGCCAGAAGCTGCATGATCTCTATGGCGAGGGCCTGCTCAATGCCTTGTTCGCGAGCCTTTTCCAGATTGACCAGCCAGTCGCCGCGCGGCGGCGGGCGCCATTGTCCCGCCGCAAGCTGCGCCTGGTCACTGACTACATCGACGCGCATTGCCTCGACAGGATCCGCCTCGCCGACCTCGCCGCCCTGGCCGGCCTGTCCGAGACCGCTACGAGCCACGCCTTCAAGGCGGCGACGGGCGTGCCGCCGCATCGCTGGCAGATGCAGGCGCGGGTTGGCAGGGCACAGGCGATGATGGCGCATGATGCCGCCTCGCTCGGTGATATTGCCGAGGCGACCGGGTTTTTCGATCAGGCCCATCTGACGCGGGTGTTCAAGTCGGTCGTCGGAGTGACGCCGGGCGCCTGGATGAAAAGCGCCGGCCGCGAGTGACATTTCCGCAACATGACGCCGCGATGTCCGTCGTTTGGACAAGAACCGACAAACTGCCCAAATCCATCCAATGACCCGCAGATAAGTTGAGATAAATGATCAAGTATCTCAATTTCGACAGGCGGAACCTTCCTTATGAGCAGAACTTACCGGATGAAGTCGCTTCTCGCTGGCAGCGTCGCCGCTCTCGCGATGCTCCCGCCGATGGCCGCATTCGCGCAGACCGTGCAAACCGGCACCCAACTCGAACCGGTGCTGGTCGAGGGCGAGGCGGGAGACGGCGCGACCGGGCCGGTCGACGGCGTCGTCGCCAAGGAGACGACGACCGGCTCCAAGACGGCGACCGATCTCAAGGACATCCCGCAATCCGTCTCGGTGATCGGCCGCCAGGAAATCGATGACCAGGGCGCGCAGAAGGCCGACGAGGCGCTGCGCTACACCGCCGGCGTGTTCGCTCAGCCTTTCGGCGCCGACAGCGACACCAACTGGATGTTCATTCGGGGCTTCCAGGCGACGGACACAGGCGTCTACATGGATGGGCTGCAGCTGTTCAGCTACGGCTTCGGCGGCTTCTATGTCGACTCGTTCGGATTGGAGCGCATCGAGGTGCTGAAGGGCCCAGCCTCGGTGCTTTATGGCGGCAGCAATCCGGGCGGTCTGGTCAACTATGTCAGCAAGCGGCCGGATTTCGAACGCAAGCGCTATGTCGAAACCGGCGTCAACGACGCCGGCAATGTCTATCTGGCCAACTACACCCACATCGACGAAAACCACAATGGCGGCAGTTTTCTGCCTTATGACGGCACGGTGACGGACCGGATCGTCAACGGCGTGAACTACGGCCGCATAGACCCCGACGCCAACTTCACCGAACCGAGCATCGATCTCTACAAGCGCGAACAGGGCTCGATCGGCTACGAGTTCGAGCACACTTTCGAGAATAACTGGACGGTGCGCTCCAATGCCCGCTTCACCGCTTCCGATATCAATGAGGTCAATGTCTATCCAAATGGCTGGGCCAGTGCGACCCAGCTGGCGCGCGTCGAATTTGGCCATGATACCCAGGCCAAGACCTTCCTCATGGACAACCAGGTCGAGGGCAAGGTGGAGACCGGCCCTATCGAGCACACGTTGATGGCCGGCATCGACTACAAATACTACAACATCGACCAGGTGCAGTCGTCCGCGCTGTTTGGAACCACACCGCCAATCGACGCCTTCGACCCTGTCTATGGCGCGCCGCTGACGCCGCGCGTCAGCTACCTCAACCAGGACCTGACGCAGAAGCAACTCGGCTTCTATGCACAGGACCAGCTGCGCTTCGGTGATGGCTGGCTGGTGACGCTGAACGGCCGCTATGACCGTGGCTGGCTCGAAGCCGACAATCGCCCGACATATTACTCGGCGAGTTCCAGCACGCAGAACAGCACTGTTGGCGATTTCTCCGGCCGCGCCGGCCTCGCCTATGAGTTCGCCAACGGCGTAACGCCCTATGTCAGCATCGCTACCTTCTTCAACCCCATCATCGGTACCGACGCGAACGGCAACCTGTTCAAGCCGGAAGAGGGCGTGCAATACGAGGCTGGTATCAAATACGTGCCGACCTTCATGGATGGCCTGTTCACCCTGTCGGTGTTCGACTTGACCCGTCAGAATGTGCCTTCGAACGTTAGTCTGTTCACACAGCTGCAAACCGGCGAGGTACGCTCGCGCGGCGTGGAACTGGAAGGCAAGGTGAACGTCACCGACGATTTCCGGGTAACGGGTGCGTTCACCGCTTATGACATCGACATTACCAAGGACATCAACCCGACGCTCATCGGCAAGACGCCCTTCATCGTGCCGGAGGTAATGGCTTCCGCCTCTGTCGACTATACTTTCCGCGGCGACTGGTATGACGGCATCTCGATCGGCGCCGGCGTGCGCCATCTCGGCTCCTCATGGGCCGACCATGCGAACACAAACAAGGTGCCAGCCGTTATGCTGGCCGACTTGAAGCTTGGCTATGAAAGGGAGAACTGGGGCGTCGATCTCAACATCACCAATTTGTTCGACAAGACCTATGTCTCCGGCTGCCAGACCACCACCGTCGTCGCGTGCTCGTACGGCGAAGGCCGGTCGTTCAAGCTGAAGGCGCATACCAGCTGGTGACGACCCAAGGAGGAAGCCGGCGACGAGCCTTCCGCGTCAGCCTGTATGGTCCAGTAGTCTGGTGGCGGGGTCACGACGATGCTCGGAATTGGCGCGATCGATGCCGTCTACGGTGATCGCGAACATCCCGTTTTCGATCCTTGCTATCCAGCCCTTTGCTTTTAGGTACCAGAGATGAAACTCCAGGTGTTCACGCGGACAGCCTGACAAACGCTCGAGTTCTGTGTCGCCAATGCCGGGATTGTTTACGTCTTGTCGGCGTTTGACATAAAGAAGCGAGAGCACTTTGGCCTGAATGACGACATCCCGTTCGATGCCTTTGGTGTTGCCGGCTTCCTCAGTCAACTCGCGTCGAAGGTTCAAATGGTCTTTATACTGAATGTCATACTGCGCGCGCTTGACCGGATCTCTGAGCGTATTATGGGCCTCCACGATTTCGCTGAAGCGTGCTTCATCACCGGTGTTTTGATTGTCGGGATGGTAGCGCATAGCAAAATGACGAAATATCCGTTCTATCGTTTCGGAGTTCGCGTTCGGGCTGATTTCCAGAATTTCGTAGTAATCAATGAACATAATGGCGCCCCCACGACATCGCTATTGCGCACACCGGCGGGCCTCCGCCCGAATCCGCCGAGCGAAGCGCGAGTTGTCTTAGAGTGTTTGGTGGGCCCACTGCGCCCCTCTCGAGTTCAACCGCGCGCCGTAATATCAGCATAAAGCTTGTACGAACTCTTTACGAAAGTCGGAGATCGGACCTCTGCCGCCATCACTCAGACCTCTCGCATCAGATCAGAGGACTTCGGTTGAGTCGGTATGATACAAACGTCGATAGATCCGCGCCGTTGTCGCCGTCGTGGATTGTAAATGCAAGTGGTTGATTCCTCCGCGATGTAGGTGCTGGGACGCGCCACGTTCCCGCTGAGCAATTATGCGCATATGCTGCCTGGTCAGCAGGAAGGCGCCGCAGCGGTGGTTGACGCCGCCCTCGATGCCGCTCTACAGGAATGAAGAGCGAACCGGTCGGGAACGCCTTCGGTGCCAATCCGGTGCCAATTGCTCAAACTGACCGAAAGCGACAATCCTAAGTGATTGAAAAATCACGATGGAGGGATGGCCGAGCGGTTTAAGGCACCGGTCTTGAAAACCGGCGTGGGCGCAAGTTCACCGTGGGTTCGAATCCCACTCCCTCCGCCAGATTTTGCCGATAAGCGATTGAAATACGTCGGGAAATTGATCTGAGCAGCATTGCCTCACAATCGTCGTAACCGGTAGCAGTCGGCTCAAGCGTTGAATCCAAAACGGCCATCGCTGCCTAATTGCCGGCCATCAACACAAGTGTCGTCCGCGTTTTGCCTGCTTCGGCCTGCTTGCGGCAATATTCCGGGATATTCGGCCATATTGCCACGTCGCATTGCACCATGGGTTTGGCAATCATCTCAACGTTGGCGGCGTCGCTGGTGGATGAGGCAAACAGCAGCGTCTCGGTCACGAGCCCGGCAACGGCGGCGACTTGTGTCAGCACGATAGCGAAAGCGACATTTTTAAGCATCCGGCGACAACGCGCCGGACCGGCTCCGGTTCCATGGTGCACCTCGCGCCAATTCGCAGGCGAGGGCGCGCCACAATCTCGCCCGGTTCCGACCATAATCGGTTAACACCGTGATAAACAATTCCTGCGCACAAGGGATTGGGGATCAGGGTGTCGCTGGCATGTTTCGTGCGAGTGCTTTGGCTCCACGGAATTCGGCTGGCAGCAAGACTGTAGGGGACATCAGGAAAAATGCAGACTTCGGCGCGCCCGCGTCTTCGTCGCGCACCCGCTCTCGCGCTGTTCGCCATCTCGGCAACGTTGCTGGCTGCCTGCGCGGCGCCGCAGCCGAAGGCGATGGTCGACACCAGGAAGCCCCGCTCCAAGGAGTATTTCTCCGAAACCGAATATGGCGTGAAGGCAAGCCCGCGCGTCAGGTTCAACATGGCTTCCATCCCTCGTGGCGGCGGCCGCGACCAGCTCGGCAAGCCCTACCAGGTACGCGGCAAGTGGTATTATCCGAAGGAAGACAGACGCTATGCCAAGGTGGGTCTTGCCTCCTGGTATGGTGATGCGTTCCACGGCCGGCTGACCGCCAATGGCGAAATCTACGACATGAAGCATCTGACGGCGGCGCATCCGACCATGCCGCTGCCGAGCTATGCCCGCGTCACCAATCTCAAGACCGGCAGCTCTGTCATCGTGCGCGTCAACGATCGCGGTCCCTACCACGAGGGGCGCATCATCGACGTGTCGCAGCGTGCCGCCGAAATGCTCGACTACGCCAATATCGGCACCGCCAAGGTGAAGGTCGAGTATGTCGGCCGCGCCCCGCTCGACGGCAATGACGACCAGTATCTGATGGCCTCCTACCATCCCGGCAACAGGGCGCCGGACCCGTCCGATGGCCTGCCGACCGGCGTCATGGTCGCCATGAATGGCCCGTCGCCGAGCCTGCCGGCGAGCGCCGCGGCCGTGCCGTTTCCCGGTCAGCTGACCGATTCAGGCCAGCCGCCCGAAGCGCAGCCGGTCATGTCCTTGCAGGCCCCGTCTTCCAGCGATGTCACGCTGCCCGATTTCGGCCCGATCGTGCCCGAACGTCCGGCAATCAACCTGCCGCCGCAATCGCCCTTTGCCATGGCTTCGCTGTCCTATGCGGATGAGCGTGTTGAGCGCGCCGACGTCTTTGCCGCTTTGGGTGGCCAGGGCATGTCGCCTGCCGATGTCCTGCAGTCCTGGAAACTGACCAACCCCCAGACCCCGTCGGCCACCTCCGACTACGTCGCGGCCGGTTCGTTCGAGGATGCTGCCGAAGCCAGGCGCGTGGCGGCCGGGCTCTCGAGTTTCGGCAGGACCGAGATCCAGCGCTCCGACCTCGATGGCAAGGACTGGTATTCGGTCAACCTCTATCCGGATGGCCATGGCAGCCTGGACGAGATGCTGCAGGCGGCGTGGTCGCATGGCGCGCCTGACGCGCTTGTTGTGCGCAACTGATCAATTTTGCTCTCGCGGTTGATCCGCCAGGAAAAAGCCTGATAGCTTTGCCGGGCATGACGCACGCCGGCTAACGGGTCGAGATTCCTTATGCAATTTCGCTTTTTCTCGCCTGTCGCGGGGCTTCTGGGACTTGGCCTGCTGCTGCTTTCGCTCGCTTCGGCGAGCGCGCAGCTTTTCGAGACCAAGGCCGCGCAGGCCTTCATGATCGACGCCGAAACCGGCACTGTCCTGTTCGCCAAGGACGCCGACAAGCCGATCCCTCCCGCCTCGATGGCCAAGCTGATGACGATGGAGGTGGTTTTCAACGCCATCAAGTCCGGCCGCATGACACTCGACGACACCTTCGTGGTCAGCGAGAACGCCTGGCGCACGGGCGGCGCCCCGTCGGGAACGTCGACTATGTTCGCCAAGCTCAAATCGGCGGTCAGCGTCGGAGACCTGATCCAGGGCGTGACCGTGCAGGCCGCCAATGACGGTTGTATCGTGCTTGCCGAAGGCATGGCCGGATCGGAGGCGAACTTTGCCGCGCAGATGACCGAACGCGCGCGTCAGCTCGGCCTGCAGAAATCGACCTTCGTCAACGCGACCGGACTGCCGGCCGACGGACAGCAGTCGACGGTCAGGGAACTCGCGCTTCTGGCGCTGCACATCTGGCGCGACTACCCCGAGTTCTTCCGCTATTACGGCCAGGCCGACTTCACCTGGAACAAGATCACGCAGAGGAACCGCAATCCGCTGCTCGCCATGGGCATCGGGGCCGATGGCTTCGTGGCCGGCACGAGCGAGGCGGCGGGCTTCGGCATCGTTGGCACCGTCAGCCATAACGGCACGCGGGTGATCGCGGCGATGAGCGGGCTGGCCAGCGACCGCGAACGGTCCGAAGAGGCGCGCAAGCTGCTCGACTGGGGCTCGCGTTCGTTCGAAAAGACCGAGATCTTCGCCAAGGACGAAGTGGTTGGCGAAGCCGCGGTCTTCGGCGGCGCCAAGTCCGGCGTGGCGCTGAAAGCCAAGGGGCCGGTGGACATTTTTCTGCCGATCGCCAATCGCGACAAGCTGACCGCAAGGATCGTCTATGACGGGCCGGTTTCCGCGCCGGTCGAAGCGGGGCAGCCGGTCGGCGCGCTGCGCGTCTGGATCGGCGACACGCTGAGCCAGGAGACGCCGCTCTTCGCGGCCGAGTCGGTCGGCGTCGGCACGCTGCCGCAGCGCGCGCTCGATGCCGCGAAGGAACTGGCCGTCGGCTGGCTGCGTTAGAGCATTGCAGGAAAAGTGCGCAGCGGTTTTCCGTCTCGGAATGCGACAAAACAGATAGTTGGGGCGGAAGCAGCTGGGAGTTCTGGCCGAGATCGTGGACCTTTTTTCAAGCCGGGACTAAGAGAGCATCCAGACCAGGGCGGCACAGCAAGGGCAGTTTCGAGTGGCGAGCGGATTTTTCATCACCTTCGAAGGCGGCGAGGGCGCCGGCAAGTCGACGCAGATCGAGCGGCTGGCAAGCAAGATGAGCGCCAAGAAATACGATGTCCTCGTCACCCGCGAGCCGGGCGGCTCGCCGGGCGCGGAAGCGGTCAGGCATGTGCTGCTTTCGGGTGCCGCCGAACCGTTCGGCCCCAAGATGGAGGCGCTGCTTTTCGCGGCCGCGCGCTCCGACCATGTCGAGCAGATCATCCGGCCGGCGGTCGAGCGCGGCACCATCGTGCTTTGCGATCGCTTCATGGATTCCTCGCGCGTCTACCAGGGCGTCACCGGGGGCCTCGATCCGGCGTTCATGGAGGCACTGGAAGAGGTCGCCATTAACGGCATGGTGCCCGACATCACGCTGATCTTCGACATCGACCCGGCCGAAGGCCTGCGGCGCGCAACAGCGCGGCGCGGCGCCAACGCCGGACCGGACCGATACGAAAAGGAGACGCTTGATATCCACCAGCGCCGCCGCGAAGCCTTCCTGGCGATCGCCGCGGCGGAGCCGGAGCGCTGCATCGTCGTCGATGCTTCCGCCGACCCCGATACCGTCGAGCATGTCGTCACCGCGGCCGTGTTCGCCGCCCTGGAGACCATGACGCCGGCCAACAGGCGGCAGGCAGCACCCGCATGATCTTCGAACGCATCGCCCCCGAGCAGCACGACACGCTGGACGGCGTGCCGGAGCCATCTGAAACACCGCGCCTGGTTGGGCATGCGCAGGCGGCCGCCATGCTGACATCGGCCTATCGCTTCGGCAAGCTGCCGCATGCGCTGATCCTTGCCGGTCCGGTCGGCATCGGCAAGGCGACTTTAGCCTTCCACCTGGCGCACCATCTGTTGAAGCATCCGGCCTTCAGCCAAGCCCCCGACGCGCTTGCCGTTCCTGATCGGGCCTCATCGCTGTTTCGGCAGATCGCCACTGGGGCCCATCCTTCGGTGCTGCATCTGACCCGCCCGGCCAACGACAAGACCAAGAGCTTCAAGACGGTCGTTACCGTCGACGAGATCCGCAAGGTCAGCCGCTTCCTGTCGCTGACCTCGCACGACGGCAGCTACCGGATCGTGATCGTCGACCCGGCCGACGACATGAACATCAATGCTGCCAATGCCTTGCTGAAGAATCTTGAGGAACCGCCAGCACGCACGCTGTTCATTCTCATCGTCCATGCGCCAGGCAGCCTGCTGCCGACGATCCGCTCGCGCTGCCAGATGGTGCGGCTGACGCCGCTCGACGCCGAGGATCTGATGAGCGTGCTCCAGGGCATCGAACCACCGCCACCGGAAGAGCCGGCGGCACGCGCAGCACTAGCCGAGCGGGCAGGAGGCAGCGCCCGCAACGCGATCCTGCTGACGCAATATGGCGGGCTGGAGATTGCGGCTGCCCTGGACGCGCTTGTCGGCGCCAGAAAGAGCGACGTCAATAGTGCCTATCGGCTTGCGGAGGCCGTCGGCGGCCGCGACCAGGCGATCCAGTTCGACATCTTCAACCGCCATGCGCTGGATCTGCTCTCGAACGGCGCCAGCGAGGCAGCTCTTGCCGGCGATCTGGCGCGAGCCAAAACGCTGTCGGATACTTGGCACGAGGCGCTGAACGCTATATCTGAGACCGACACCTACAATCTCGACAAGAAGCAGCACGCCCTGACCATGATCGACCGCCTGAACTCTGTAATGCGAATGTGAACGTGGCCTTGGCCGCGGGATGGCAATCGCCGTTCCGATGCGATATCCACCGCCACACTTCCCATTCAGACCATTCATGACGGCTTCATCCATGGCACGCGAAAAATATTACCTGACCACTCCGATCTTTTATCCGAACGGCAAGCCGCATATTGGCCATGCCTATACGGTCATTGCCAGCGACGCGCTGGCCCGCTTCCAGCGTCTCGACGGCAAGGATGTGTTGTTCCTCACGGGCACCGACGAGCACGGCCTCAAGATGCAGCAGACGGCCGAGAAGGAAGGCATCACGCCCTTAGCGCTTGCCGACCGCAATTCGGCAATCTTCCGCTCGATGACCGAAACAGTCGGCAGCTCAAACGACGAATTCATCCGCACGACCGAACCGCGCCACTACGCATCCTGCCAGGCGATCTGGAAGGCGATGGCTGCCAATGGCGACATCTATCTGGATCGCTACAGCGGCTGGTATTCGGTGCGACAGGAGGCCTATTTCGAGGAGAGCGAAACCACGCTCGGCGAGGATGGCGTGCGCCGCGAGCCGCTTGGCTCGCCGGTCGAATGGAACGAGGAGGAAAGCTATTTCTTCCGGCTGTCCGCTTATCAGGACAAATTGCTGGCGCTGTATGAAAACCAGCCGGATTTCGTCGGTCCGGCCGAGCGCCGCAACGAGGTGCTCAGCTTCGTCAAGTCCGGCCTCAAGGATATCTCGATCTCGCGCACCAATTTCAAATGGGGCGTCCCGGTGCCGGGCGACGACAAGCATGTGATGTATGTCTGGGTCGACGCGTTGACCAATTACATCACCACCGCCGGCTATCCCGACACCAAGGCCGAGAAATGGAGCTTTTGGCCGGCCACGCATATCATCGGCAAGGATATCGTCCGCTTCCATGCGGTCTACTGGCCGGCTTTCCTGATGTCGGCCGGGATCGAACTGCCGAAGCGTGTCTTTGCCCACGGTTTCCTGTTCAACCGCGGCGAGAAGATGTCGAAATCGGTCGGCAATGTCGTCGACCCCTTCACCATGGTCGAACACTACGGTCTCGACCAGGTGCGCTATTTCTTCCTGCGCGAAGTGCCGTTCGGCCAGGACGGCAGCTACAGCCACGATGCCATCGTCAACCGCACCAATGCCGATCTAGCCAACGACCTCGGCAATCTGGCGCAGCGCTCGCTGTCGATGATCGCCAAGAACTGCGATGGGGTGGTGCCGAAGCGCGGCGAACTGACCGACCTCGACAAGGCGATCCTCGATCAGGCGACCGCCGCCCTTGCCACGGCGCGCAAGGCCATGGCCGAGCAGGGCATCCATCTGGCGCTGGCGGCGATCTTTGCCGTGGTGGCGGAAGCCAACCGCTATTTCGCCGGCCAGGAACCGTGGGCGCTCAAGAAAACCGATCCGGCGCGCATGGAAACGGTGCTGTGGACCACGGCCGAGGTGATCCGACGGGTAGGGCTGATGTGCCAGCCCTTCATTCCGGGCTCGGCGGGAAAGCTGCTCGATACGTTGGCCGTGCCGGCAGACAGCCGTGACCTTGCCCATGTCGATGAAACTCACGCGCTGGTTCCAGGCACGGCGCTGCCAGCGCCGCAGCCGGTGTTTCCGCGTTATGTCGAGCAGCCGGACGCGAACGCCTGATGCTGGTCGACAGTCACTGCCATCTCGATTTTCCGGATTTCGCCGAAGAGCGGGCGGCCATTGTCGCCCGCGCCCTGGCGGCCGGCATTGGTCGCATGGTGACAATCTCGACGCGGGTGAAGCGGTTCAATCAAATACTTGAAATCGCGAAATCTTTTGATGACGTCTACTGCTCCGTCGGCACCCATCCGCACAATGCGGCCGAAGAGCTTGACGTGACGACCGCCGACCTGGTGCGATTGTCTGCCCATCCCAAGGTGGTGGCGATCGGCGAGGCCGGGCTCGACTACTTTTACGATCACGCTCCGCGCGAGGCGCAGGCGCAAGGGCTTCGCACCCATATCGCCGCCGCGCGTGAGACCGGCCTGCCGCTGGTCATCCACTCACGCGACGCCGATGACGACATGGCAGCCATCCTCGAGGACGAAACAGGGAAGGGCGCCTTCCCCTTCATTCTGCACTGTTTTTCATCCGGGCGGCGGCTGGCCGAAGTCGGCGTTGCACTCGGCGGCTACGTGTCCTTCTCCGGCATCCTGACCTTCAAGAATTCAGCCGAATTGCGCGCCATCGCGGCCGACGTGCCGCATGACCGCCTGCTGGTCGAAACCGACGCGCCATATCTCGCGCCGATCCCGTTTCGCGGCAAGCGCAACGAGCCCGCCTATGTCGCGCATACGGCCAAGGTGCTGGCCGAAACGATTGGCGTCAGCGAAACCGAGATCGCAGCCATAACCACGGACAATGTCTTCCGGCTTTTCGGGAAAATGCCGCGTCCGGGCGCGCCGGGCGCCTGAGGCATGAGCGACCGGCTGCGCCTTACCATTCTCGGCTGCGGCTCGTCACCCGGCACGCCGCGCATCACCGGCGACTGGGGCAATTGCGACCCGGCCAACCCCAGGAACAGACGCATGCGCACGGCGGCATTGGTCGAGCGCATCGCGGCGAACGGCGCCAGGACCACGGTGGTCATCGACACCGGACCGGATTTTCGCGAGCAGATGCTGCTGGCATCGGTCAAACGCGTCGACGCGGTCATCTACACGCACCCGCATGCCGACCATATCCACGGCATCGACGATCTGCGTGGCTTCGTGCTCGAACAGCGCCACCTGATCGATATTCATGCCGACCAGCCGACGATGCAGCGCCTCCGGCAAGCATTCGGCTATTGCTTCGAAACGCCCCCGGGCAGTTCCTATCCGCCGATCGTGCGCGCCCACATCATCGACCATGCAAAGCCGGTGATGATCGAAGGCGAGGGCGGCGCCCTCACCCTTGAGCCGCTGCCGCAGATCCATGGCGACATCATCTCGCTTGGTTTCCGCATTGGCCGGCTCGCCTATTGCCCTGATATCAGCGACTTTCCGGACGCCACGGCGGAACGGCTGCGCGGCCTGGATACGCTGGTCATCGACGCGCTGCAGTACAACACGCATCCGAGCCATCTGTCGCTCGACCAGGCGCTTGGCTGGATCGAAAGACTGGCGCCTAAGAACGCCGTGCTCACGCATATGCACGTGCCGCTCGACTACGACAAGATCATGGCCGAAACACCGGACAATGTCGTGCCGGCCTATGACGGTATGGTGATCGACATACCTTTATGAATCAGCATGATGGGCCGCATTTTTCACGACCGGCAGCACTGATCGTGTGACTGGCGGCAGCGGTGCCGGCCCGGACATTGCGTCGGGGCGCGCCGAGCGTCTCTCAATCTCCGATCGGCAAACGCGGATCGTCAAATTGCAGGACATTGAGATTCTGTTTGATGCGGCGCAGGATTTCCAGGCTGCGGGGCCCGATCACATTGCCGACGACATATGCGTCATGCAAAGCGGCAGCATCGTCGAGCGCGGCCTGACCAACGAGGTCATCGTCAGACCGTCGCATCCATATACGAAGCAGCTGCTTGGCGCCGTTGCAAATCCCGATAATCCGAGGCGGTCAGCCGGGCCTATGCCGGTCAAATAACAGGCGCGGTTGGCGCTAAGCGCTTGTTTCAACTCACATCGGCCCGTACGCACTAGTTCCATAATCTATCTTATGCGACTTCGATGTGTAGCACTAAGTTAAAATGTCCGGATCTGGCAAAGTAGGAATGTCGCTCCTGCTTGTGCGCTGCCAATCTCCTCGCCTTCGACAGCGCGGGAGATGCAGATTGGGACTGGTTCTGATGAGCGAACGCGAGCTGCGGCGTATCGAGGTTCTGTCGAAGGTTATTGAGCGGCGAATGACAGGCGTTGCAGCGGCAAGCCTGCTCGACGTTTCAGTTCGTCAGGTCCAGCGGCTGTCGAAGACGTTCCAGGCGGATGGCGCTACGGCTCTTCGGCACAAGGCGCGTGGCCGGCATTCCAACAATCGCATTGTCGATGGTGTTCGCGACTTCGTGCTGGAGCTGATCCGCGAACACTACATCGATTTCGGACCGATGCTTGCCCGCGAGAAGCTGCTTGAGTGGCACCAGATCGCCGTCAGCACCGAGACGCTACGCAAATGGATGACGGAAGCCGGCACTGGACATCGCGCCGGGAGCGCAAGAGGCAGCTTCACCAGCCACGGGGCCGGCGCGACTGCCTCGGCGAGTTGGTGCAGATCGATGGCTCGCACCATTGGCCGGCAAGAAGGTTGTTGTCTGCGACTATCCCGACGGCCGCCTTGAGATCATGGATGGCAGAACGTCCCTACCCTACAGGACATTTGACAAGCTGCGCTCGGTTCACAGATCGGAGATTGTCGAAAGCAAGCGCCTGGACGAAGCGCTTGCAATGGTGGCCGAGATGCAGGCTGGCCGCGACCTTCAGCGCAGCCAGCACGGCCCGCGCCGCACCGGCCAGGCGAACCACATGTTCGGCATTCCCGACGGCAGCCAGGGCAACGGTTATGTGAAGCGCGGCACGAAGCCGGGACGTCGGACGGATTTCATGAACGATCCGGCCGTCATTGCCCGGCGGGAGCAGGCGATGGCTCGGATGGAGGCGGCCGAGCGACTGGAGGCAGCCGAGTGACTACTTGTGCCGCCAGACCTTTACGGCCGATATCACCAGGATCAGCGCGAGTGCCGGAAGCAGCGCGTAACTCGGCACCAGCCCGAGCAACTGGCCACCGATGAATGTCCCTATGATTGATCCGGCGGCCATGATCAGAAGGAACTTCTTGTTGCGGCCGATGACCGAGAAGCTCTGATCTCGGCTATAGCGAGTGAACCCAACGAGCATCGTTGGCAGACTCACGGCGAGCGACAGGCTGCCAGCCAGCTTGATATCGGCGCCGAACAACAGAACCAGTGTCGGGATCAAAAGCTCTCCGCCGGCTACTCCGAGGAGCGAGGCGACGATGCCGATGATGAACCCAGCAATGATCCCTGCTACGAGCTGTGCTGTGCCGGTGACCAGCACCTGACTTGTCGTGGCATCGTGACCGAACAACAGCACGACCGCGATGACGACTAGGAGCAAGGCTATCACCTTGTAGAGAGTTTCCGATTTGAGACGTGTCGCCCACCCTGCTCCAAACCAGGCACCCAAGAGGCTACCAGCAAGCAGATTGAGGATGACCGGCCAATGGGCCGCCACGTCGGCAAAGGGCACTGTCTGCGCCCTGAACGGCAAAGCTGTAGCCACCACGACAAGGCTCATCGCCTTGTTCAGGATCACTGCTTCCAGTGCAGCGAAGTTGAAAATGCCGATCAATAGCGGCAGTCGGAACTCCGCGCCGCCAAGGCCGATGAGGCCGCCGAGGGCGCCAATGATGGCACCGCCACCGAATGCGGCTGGCATATTGCGAGGGGTAGTCGATGCGGTCGCCTCTTGCGTCATGCGTTATAGTTACGCGGAAAGAACGAGCCATGCAGTGCTTTTTTTCGAGAGCACGGGCACTTAAAGCTAAAGCCGAGGAGATCAACCGGATCGCCCCGATCGGGCGGCGCAACCCGCACCAGCTGACGCCCGATCGGCGCTCCCGTCAGTGCCAAACAGCGCGTCACTGTCGCATTTCTAACTTGCTGGCAAGGTCGCGTCTCTAAACAGCTTTGACATCTGATGCAGATGCAGCTTCGTAATGCGACAGCCGCGAAGCGTTGTTGCTCGGCCCTCGTGATTGCGAGCGCGCGCGGCTGTCTGCGGCGCACTCGATCCATTTCAATTCGAGCGATCGGGCCAAGAGCGCCGCCCCACTATTCCAGAACGACCACGGCTTCCACCTCGAAGAGCATGGGGTCGATTGCAAGCTTGGGAACGGGAACCAAAGTCTGCGCCGGCAGCGCCTCGCCGAACATTTCCTTGACGTTCTTGGTCAACACCTCAAGCTTGGACATATCGTGATCGACCACGAAGACCGTGAGCTTGGCGACCTGATCCGGCCTGGCACCGAGCGCATCGAGAGCCGCGCCCAGATTTGCATAGGCCTGCTTAACCTGGACTGCAAAGTCGGGTGACAAGGCTCCCCTGCTGTCTTGGCCACCCTGTCCGGAGATGTAGGCCACCCGGGCTTCGCGGGGCACGATCACCGCCGTGCTGTAGCCATTCGGCGTCGGGTCGTAGAGGTTTTGTGGATTGACGATGGTCAGCTTGAGATCATTCTCATTCGCTGTCGTCGCAGTGGGAACTCCCATGGTCATGATGATTAGGCCTCCGATATGCAGGTGCTTGATTGCGCGTTACATGATTTTCTCTTGGCTCAGAGGACTGCGAGCAACGTACCCTCGGGGCCGGCAGGACTGAACTTTAACCGATCGCCCATATGATTGAATCGTACGATGTACTATTTAGTCGCATCGTACGATGTACGAGTCAATCGTTCAGGATCGACATTCGTCGCATTGCCGGCATAAATCGACGTTCTGACCAGCGAGGAAGACGGATGGCAGTCAAACGCAACGGCACCCAGGGCAAACGGTCTCAACGGATAAGTGTGTCACTCCAGTCCGTGCAGGAGCCGCTCAGCGAACCGCCTCTCTCTCTGGAACGTATCGTGGCGACCGCGGTAGAATTGCTGGACGCCCAAGGTGTCGACGGATTGACGATGCGTCGGCTGGCCGATCGCCTCGGCTCGGGCGTGATGAGCCTATATTGGCACGTCGACAACAAGGAGGAGGTCTTTGATCTGGCGCTCGACTCGGTGCTCGAATATCGCGGACCGCCGCAAATGGTTGAGTCTCAAGACTGGCGCGGGGAAGTCGTTCATATGCTCGACGACTGGCGCGCCAGCATGCTGCGCCATCCTTGGTCGGCATCGCTGTTGCCGCGCCGGGCCCTCGGCCCGAACATCCTCGGTCGCCTTGAACTGCTGAGCAAGACCTTGTCGAGAGCCGGTGTAGCGGACACCGATCTGAACGTCGCGATATGGTCGCTCTGGAACTATGTGATGGGCGCCACCATCACCCGGGGGAGCTTCGACCTCTCTGACGACGACAGGGCCGCTGCGCAACAGCGCCTTACCAGTGAACGCTATCCGACAATCGAACGCTCTCGCCTGCTGTTGGATAGCGACTGGGACGGCGCTTTTAGGAAAGGCCTCGACTTCCTGCTCGATGGCCTCGCTCCAGGATAGCAGACAGCCTTACCTCAACACCGAAATCTCAGCTAAACGATCATCATGACCGCCTCGCCTCCTTTTCTCAGCTTTCACGATCGCCTCGCCGATGGCCGCATGCCCCGTGCGGTGATCTTCGGAGCCGGTCATGGCAGCACCTATCCCGGCAAGGACAGCAGCGGCCATGCCCTGGCAGCCGACGCCATCCGCGCTGCGAGCCAGGAAGATGCCGCGCTCGTCGAGCACTGGGATTTCGATCTCGGCGGCCCGCTGTTCGACGGCCATCCGGTTTGTTGCATCGAAGCCGGTGACATCGCTACAACCATGCATGACAATGCTGGCAACCGGGCCCGGATCGAGGCGAGGACGCGCGAGGTCCTGGCATTGCCGGCTGTACCGATCCTGCTCGGCGGCGACTGTTCCGTGACCATTCCCTTCCTCGCCGGCTTTGCGGACCACGGGCCGGTCTGGATCCTGCAGATCGATGCCCATATCGACTGGCGCGACGAGGTGCATGGCGAACGCTATGGCTATTCGAGCCCGATGCGCCGGGCGAGCGAGATGGCGCATGTCGCCGGCATGGTGCAGGTCGGCCTGCGTAGCGTCGGCAGCGCGCGCCTCACCGACATCGAAGCGGCGCGGCGCTATGGCAGCCACTTCGTGACCGCCCGCGAGGTTCACGGCCAGGGCATCGAAACCGCTCTGCGGCATATTCCGGAAGGAGCGCGGGTGGTCGTCACCCTCGACTGCGACAGCATCGATCCCGGCATCATGCCGGGCGTGGCGGCGCGTACGCCCGGCGGCCTCACCTACACGCAGGTGATCGACCTGATCGCGGGCCTCGGCAGGCGTGCCAGGGTCACAGGATTCGACCTTGTCGAGTTCTATCCTCCCGCCGACATCGACGGCCTCTCGGCCCTGACTGCAGCGCGCCTTCTCGTCAATGTGATCGGCACAATCGTCCGGCAGGTTTGAAGGCCGGCGTCCTGCGATGTGCACGACGATCGATGCCTGCCGCAAGCAGCGCCGAAGAACCGGCAGATTCGTCTCTCTCACCCGCTGGACAGATCCTTTGGAAAGCCAAAGTGGATCACCAATACCTTCCACGACATCCTGCACGACGACGACCCCGTCGCCGTCTTGGCATGCGATGATCGGGTGCGAATTCCGGGTGCTGTAGGCAAGCAAGTCCGGCAGATAGCTCGGCTTCGCCTGCAGATGAGGGAAAAACTCGAATGGTACCAGATCGAGCGCCGCACCATCGCTGACATCCTCCGGACGCTTGCTGCCTAACAGTGCGTCCACAGCGATGGTCGGGGTCATCAAGATTGCCCCCGCGCTCGCGCCAATGAGAAGGCCGCCATCGTTGGCCCAGTTTGCGCAACCGGTCCAGCATGCCGCTGCGCCTGAGCTGGGCAAGAAAGGCGGCGGTGTTTCCGCCCGAAAGATGGATTGCATCGCATGCCAGCAAGGCATCCAGCTCTGCACTGTGATCGCGGTCCAGATCGTAGAAGATGTCGAGGACGAGCCCCTGACGAGCGTAATAGCCTGCTTGTCCGAGTAAAACCGTAAATCCGGGTCTGGACCGGAGGGAATGTATCCGATGCGAGGGCCACGCTCGCTCATCATCTCGGTCAAACGAATGTCGACCTTCTGGTTCGCTGGAATGATCTGGTCGCTGTAGAGGACGGCATTGATCATAGGGAATTGTGGCGCGGTGCCGACCGCGAGTAATCGGCCAACACGAACCGCCCTGACCCGCTAATTTGTCACCGTTGGCGGCACCGGCGGCAATTCGGGCGCATCCAGTCCCCTGAAAGGGTCATGCCAGGCGTCGATCTCTTCAAGCCGACGATACCAGCGACTGACAGAGGGATAATCATCGAGCGGCAATCTGGCGGCATCGTTGAACGGCAGAAATGTCGCCATTCGGAAGTCGGCAAAGGAAACCGAATTTCCGACCAGCCATTGCCGCTGGGCAAGCACGGCCTCAATTATCGCGGCGGCCGTGCGGAAATGACTTAGCCCCTCGTCCACTCGCTCCTGATCAATCGGGCCTATGCCATAGCGCTGTTTGGTCCCACGTTCGAAATGCACCGTGTCGCAAGCGAATGCGAAGTGTTCCTTGCCCCAACTGAGCCACCGGATCATGTCGGGTTCGTCATCGCCGGTGCGCCAGAAATCCGAATGCGTATTACGCGAGAGCCTGCAGGCTATGGCGTCCGCCTCCCAGAGGCTTTTTCCCTCGTCATCCACAAGGATAGGCAGTGAGAGATTGGGATTTTTAACGGGCGATACTTCTCCGCTTGCCCGGAGCGAATGGGGAGGCGAATTCAAAGTCGACTTTCGCTTCGAGATAGCGCGACACCGCGACCGCGAGTCGAGGATTGGGATTGCGGCTGAAATACAGCTTCATTGGGCACCGCCAGCGTGGCCGGGTCTGTCGAACAAGGACGTCACAACAGCCTTATCCGATAGCTCAGCACGCGCTTCGCACCGGGCGCCATCAGCATCAGGCCCGGCTTGTCGACAAAATCGCCGTCGAAATCCGCCGGGCTTGCGATGCCGTGCCAGGGCTCGATGCACAGAAACGGCGCGCCGCCCGGCTTTGACCAGACGCCCAATTCCCGAAATCCCTGCCACGACATCTCCAGGGCCGGACCACGCTCGGCGGCATAACGCACGCTACCGCTGGCGGGCTGGTCCATGATCACGGCGTCCTCGTCAAACAACCGTTCGGAGAGCGCGAGTATCTTGCCTTCGACGGGCGTCGGCTGTGGCGTTTTCAGCAACAGGCCGTCCTTCAGCCGGCGGATCGGCCCTTGCTCGGCGGAGGCAAAGCTCAGCCGGTAATCCGTCTTAGCCAGTTCCGGCAGCAAGGGCCAATTGAACGCCGGGTGCGCCCCGATCGATGCCGGCAGCGGCTCGTCGCCGGTGTTGGTGATGTCGAAGCTCACACTGAGTTGCTTGCGGTCCAGCGCGTAGGTCACCGCCAGGCGAAAGGCGAAGGGGTAGTGCGCGCGGGTATCGGCGTCGTCGGTGAGGACCAACGTGCAGGACCCTGGCCCTCTCTGCGCCCAGGCAAACGGCTTGTCGCGCGCGAAGCCGTGCTGGGTCATCGGATAGGTCTGGCCTTGATGGTGCAACTGGTCGCCCTTCAGCCGCCCGACGATCGGGAACAGCACCGGCGAGTGACGCCGCCATTCCGGGCCGGCCTGCCACAGAAACTCTGTGCCGTCGGCATCGCGCAGAGAGACCAGTTCGGCGCCCTGCCCGACGACAGTCGCCGAGATGCCGTCACGGCGAAGCGTCAGGCTGTCTTGTTCCATGCGTCCTCGCGGCTATCTGGCGTGGCCGGCAGGCTAGCAAAGGGCAACGCCTGAACTCAAGAGTGGCAGACTTATATCGCACCTCACGCAGCCGTGATGAACGATCCACCGCACATGGCAAATGCTGCCTCAAATGAAAACCGTGGCCGGAGGTTGCCCTCCGGCCACGGCAATATGCGAAATGTTGCCTGCTACGGTCCGGATTACTCGCGTTCGCCGGTGAAATTCAGCAACAGCTGGAAGATGTTGATGAAGTTCAGATAGAGCGAGAAGGCGCCGAAGACGGCGAGCTTCTGGCGCGATTCCGCGTCGAAGTTCTCGGCATACTGTTCCTTGATGGTCTGCGTGTCCCAGGCGGTCAGGCCGATGAACACGGCGATGCCGATCACCGAAATTGCGAACTGCAGTGCCGTCGAGCCGAGGAAGAGATTCACCACGCTGGCGATGACCACGCCGATCAGGCCCATGATCAGGAAGGACGAGAACTGCGTCAGGTCGCGTTTGGTCGTGTAGCCGTAGAGGCTGGTGGCGCCAAACATGGTGGCGGCGATGAAGAAGGTGCGCGCGATGCTGGTTCCGGTGAAGACCAGGAACACGGAAGCCAGCGACAGGCCCATGACCGCGCAGAAGGCCCAGAACATGGCCTGGGCGCTCGCCGCCGACATCGTCTGCATCTTGAACGAGAACAGCAGCACGAATGCGAGCGGTGCCAGCATCACCACCCATTTCAGCGGGGTGGAAAAGATCGGCACGTAGAGGGCGGGCGTGGAAGCCACCAGGAGGGCGATCACGCCCGTGACGACCAGGCCAAGGCCCATATAGTTGTAGACGCGCAGCATATGCTGGCGCAGGCCCTCGTCGTACACGGCGCCGGTTCGGGCGCCGGTGCCAACGCGGTATCCAAGATCGGGGGTATTCATGCTGGTTCTCCTTGGCTGGATCGGATCAATAAAGTGTCTTGGCGAGGGTCTCGGCGGCGCGATCGAGGTCGCGGACATCGCTCCGCGCGACGATTGCGTAGGCGACATCGCCAATCTGGAAATAGGCGGACGAGATATCGCCCGAGGGCGCGACGGCAGGCCTGACCACGTCGAACGTTCCCGGCCTGACGGCAAACAGCGAGATAAGCCCAAGCTCCCTGGATTCGACGACCATTTCGACGCTCGGGCCGAACTGTGACGGATAGACCTGCACGTCGCGGACCTTCCAGTCCTTCGGCAGCGACGGCATGACGATCGCCGTGGCGGCGCGGATTTCATCGCTGTCATAGTTCGGCGCTTCGGCCTGGGATGCCATGGCTTCGCGCATCAGCGTCGTCCGATGCGCCCGGGTCGCCTCCTCGAGATAGGCTGGCGGCTGGGTCGAGGCAACGACCTTGGTCACCGGCCCGAGCATGCCGTTCGCCAGCCAGCCCGCGGCGACGAAGACGGCGACCGCCGCCGCCCGCTGCAGCACGGCAAGCACGCGGCCCCGGGCGAGCCCCCTCTCCAGGCGCCGGGCGGCATCGGCCGTTGCCGGCCGCGCCATGCCTTTTGAACCGGCAAGCGCCACGCGCAGTTCGTCGCGTGTCCTGAGGTCGGACATCACCCGCGCGGCCGTTTCGGGACGGGCGGACAAAAACGCCTCGACCTCGATACGGCGGGCAACGTCCAATTGGTCGTCGACATAGGCATCAAGGTCGGCGTCGGTCACGGGATCCAGCATTGCGGTCATGACTCGCCTCTCACAATCCGGAGATGATTTATGGCGCGCGCCGGCGCGTTGTCTTCCATCTCGCGCAGCGCCGCGCGTGCGCGGCCGATGCGTGACATCAGCGTTCCCAGCGGCACGCCGCTGGCCTTGGCCGCCTGCTCGTAGGTAAGGCCCTCGATGGCGACGAGATGCAGCGCCGAGCGCTGCTCGTCCGGCAGTTCGAAAAAGGCTTCACGTATCTGCGCCAGGCGAACGGAATGCTCCTGCGGAGCCTGCGTGCTGCTGTCGGCGAGGTGTCCCGCCTGCTCAAGGCGCGCCGCTTCGGATCTGCGCGACCGCAGGCGGTCGATGAAGGCATTGTGGACGATCGACAGCAGCCACGCGCGCAAATTGCCGCCGGCGCGGAAGGTGCCGCGCCGCTCATAGGCCCGCACCAGCGCGTCATGCACCAGATCCTCGGCATCGGCGCTGTCGCGCGTCAGCGAGTTCGCGTAGCGGCGAAGGGAACCCAACTGTCCTACGATATCGAAGCGCGGCATCGACCGTTTCATGCCCTGTTTACGGAGCACGGTAAGGTTTTAATCCCGCCTGTGTCGGATTTTTTGCCGTCGCTTCCGGACAGAACTACCGATGAAGCCTGCTGAAAGCGCTCAGGCTTCGACCGTCAAGGCCGCTCGCCGCGCCGCAGCCTGCCCTCGATCGCGGCGATGATCGGCAGCAAGTCGGCAACGCCGTTGACGACGTAATGCGCGCCAGCGGCGGTGAGCCTGGCGATTGCCTCGACACGTTTTTTCCTGAACACGTCCGGCGCCAGCGCCTGCGTCTCCGCCAGAGTGTGGCCGAAGACGTTGCCGGTCACGGCGACGCCGACCGTCCAGGCGCCGGCATTGGTTCCCTCGGCAATGCCGACTTCGGTGTCGTCGATCTTGACGCTGAGCCATGGCGGGTAGACGCCAAGCTCGGTCAGCGCCTTCCACAACATGAACGGCGTCGGCCTGCCGTCCGGCGTGTCGCCGGTGCAGACCAGGCAATCGGGCGAGAACCCCTGCCCGGCGGCCACCGGCAGGATTTCGGCCATGATGTCGCGCGTATAGCCGGTGGTCGAGCCGATCTTGAGGCCGCGCGCCCGCAGCGCCGCGACGACATCGGCAACACCAGGAATGACATCCGAAAACCGCGCCGCCACCGCCCGGTTCTTTGGCACGAACACAGCGTAGACCACGTCTATGTCGGCCTCGGTCGGTGCATGGCCGCGTTGCTTCGCCCAGGCCGCAGCAACCCTTGGCAGCGCCATCAGCGCCGCGATATGCGGGCGCTTGGCCATGCCCATCGGTCCGCGCGCCTCATCGACGCTGATCGCCACGCCGAACTCCGCAAAAGCCTCGACGAACACGCCCATCGGCGCCAGCGACCCGTGGTCGACGACGGTGCCGGCCCAGTCGAACACCACGGCGCGGAGCAAGCCCTGGGTGGCCATCATGCAATCTTCCTTGTCTGTGACGTAGTTGCACCGAACAGCTCTTCGATCACCTCTTCGGCGATGGCAAACGAGGTGCTGGCGCCGGTGCCGCTGGTGATCATCACCAGCCGCACATCCTCCTGCGGCGCGTCGGCGAACATGGTGCGGTCGGACACCGAGGCATAGGTGCCGGTCCAGCGTTCGAGCACGCGCAGAACCGGTCCGCCGAACACGGCGCTGAATTCCTCCAGGATGATCTCGTCGACCCGCTCCGAGGCGAACGGATCGGGGGTCGTCGCATAATGATGGGAATCGCCGACCACCAGCGTGCCGTCTGCACTCTGCACCACGATCAGATGCACACCATTGTCGAGCGCATCGCGTTGCTCGGCTTCCAGCCGGCGCCGCAAGGCAACCGCCTCCGGCAAGGCGGCATAGCCGGCATAGCGCGCAAGCCCGAGGTCGGACATCACCGACACCGGCAGCCGGAACCCGGGATCGGCAAGCCGCATCATCTGCAATTTGCAGCGCGTCACGGCATAGTGCGCGATGCGGTCGGGATAAAGCGTCGCCAGGTCGTCGCCCGGGCAAACGATCACCTTGCCGGCTTGAACAATGCCGCGGCTGGTCTCGATATCCGGCGGCTCGACCCGACGAACCGCCGTTTCGCGGCGGAACTCGACACTGTGCCGTTCGGCGAGAAAGGTTGCAAGAAGCGGGATCGCCAGGCGCGATTCCACACGCACCTCATGCGGGCTCCACAGGCCGCCGGCGAAACCCTGCCCTGCGAAACCGGGATAGTCGCGGTTGAGCTCATCGGCTTCGAGCAGCTTGCACCCCTCGCCCATCTCTGTTTGCAGAAACGCCTCGACCACCGCCCGCGCCTCCGGACGGCGCGCCGCGACGACGGCTCCGCGTTGGACGACATCGATGCCGGCCGGTCCGGCCACCTCCAGCCAGATATCTCTTGACCGCATCGCCCGCCGCCAGACCTGGCCGCGCTCCTGGCCGCTGACGGTGATGAACCCGAAATTACGCACCGAGGCGCCATTGGCCTGCGCGTCACGGTCGATGACGACGACGGAAAGACCACGGCGAACGGCGGCGAGCGCATGCGCCAGGCCGACAATGCCGGCGCCGACGATAGCGAGGTCGAATTGTTGCAGTCGGCTCATCACTTTCCCACGCTTTGCGCTGGCGCAGTCCATTCAAACTACGCCGATGTGACAGGAACGTGTAGGCCGCCCCGCAACCCCTCACGCCCGATCGCAAATTCCGGACACCGTCGATCGTAATCTGGCCAGGCCGACGCCGGCCAGTGTCAAAGCGATGCCGGAGGCGATGGTTCGTGCCTGGTTCCAGATCTGCCATTGTCCCGAGTAATCCTGCCATATGGTTTGTGCGGCATGGATGTCGTCGGGGACGGCCGTTGCCGCCAGGGCCTCGTTCATCGGCACATTAGCGGTCAGCGTAAGCGAGAGACCAAACAGCAGATAGACGACCGCCGCCCCGCAAAACCAGAAGGCGGATGCCTTGTGCCCGCTGAACCAGGCCATGGCGGCCGTGAGTCCGAGCACAACCGGCGTCAGGAAAAACGCCGGGAAGAAAACGGCATTGCGGACCGATGCGTTCATGGCCTGCATGGCCGCAATGGCGACGCGCGGGTCGGCTTGATCGAGGCCCCACATGGTCGAGCAAACCCAGGCATAGAAGAACCCGAAGATGGCCCCGCAAAAAACAATCGAGGCGATCGACAGGCCCGTAACGACCTTGTGCATTTAGTCCCTCCAAAACCGTATTTCCATGTACGCCTTTACAAATCCGTACAGATATGTACGCTTACTGTCAAGATGGTCGGAGACTGCGATGCGGGCAGACAACAGGGCCGAGCGCCAGGCGGAGATCGAGAAGGCGGCCTACGAGCTTCTGCAGACGAAGGGCTATCGCGGCACTTCCATGCTTAGCATCGCCAAACTGGCAAAGGCCTCGAACGAGACACTGTATCGCTGGTACGGCGACAAGAACGGATTGTTCAAGACCATGGTCGAAAGCAATGCGCGAACGACCAAGGAGGCCTTGGCCACGGCGATAATGGACGGCACGGATCCCATCGCGGCGCTCCGGCATGTTGCCCCAATCCTGCTTTCGATGCTGCTTGGCCAAGAGGCGATCGCGCTGAACCGTGCTGCCGCTGCTGATGAAAGCGGTGAACTGGGCCGGGCGATTGCCGCCGGCGGGCGCGATTCAGTCTTTCCACTGATCGAGACATTGATGCTGCGCGGCGTGGAAAGCAGATCCCTGGCCGCGCCTTCCGCGTCTGCGGCAGCGGACTGGTTCTTGAGCCTGCTGATCGGCGATCTCCAGATCAGGCGCGTCAACCGCACCCTGCCTCTCCTTTCGGACGCAGATGTCGTTGCAAGAGCATCCACCGCGGTCGGCGCATTCAGAAAGCTTTGCGCAGGCTAGGCCGGCAGGAAAAGCGCTGGCGAAACGAAGCCGATTTGCGTATCACTCCGCCGCCATTGGAGCCATGTCGATGTTCGAAACTCTGCAGTCCGCCCCTACCGACAAGATCCTTGCCCTGATCGGCCTCTATCGCGCCGATCCGCGCCCCGACAAGGTAGATCTTGGCGTCGGCGTCTACAAGGACCGCGACGGCAAGACGCCCGTCATGCGTGCAGTGCGCGAGGCCGAAAAGCGGCTGCTCAACAGCCAGGATACCAAGACCTATCTCGGCCTTGCCGGCGACACCGGTTTCAACACGGCGATGGCCAGGCTGGCCTTTGGCGAGGCTGCGGACTTTTCGCGCATTCGCGCCGCGCAGGCGCCCGGCGGCTCGGGCGCGCTGCGGCTGGTGGCCGAACTTTTGAAGCGCACCCGCGCCGACGCCACCATCTGGCTGTCGGACCCGACCTGGCCGAACCACATGCCGGTCATGCGCGCCGCCGGCCTGCAGATCCGCGAATACCCCTATTTCGACGCCGCCTCCGGCGCCGTTCGCTTCGAGGACATGCTGGCGGCGCTGCGGACCGCAAAGAGCGGCGACGTGGTGCTGCTGCATGGCTGCTGCCACAACCCGACCGGCGCCAATCTGGATGCGACGCAATGGGCTGCCGTGACCGAAATCGTCGTCGAGCGCGGCCTGTTGCCCTTCGTAGACATTGCCTATCAGGGCTTTGGCGAAGGGCTCGACGCGGACGCCGCCGGTTTGCGCCTGCTCGCAGCAAAAGTCCCTGAAATGGTTGTCGCCTCGAGCTGCTCGAAGAACTTTGCCGTCTACCGCGACCGCGTCGGCGCGGCGATGATCCTGGCCAAGGATGGCGCCCAGGCGGATGTGGCGATGAGCCAGATGCTGTCGGCGGCGCGCGCCATCTATTCGATGCCGCCGGACCATGGCGCGGCGGCGGTGCGGATGGTTCTGGAAGATGCCGCGCTACGCGCCGACTGGGAAGCGGAACTCGAGGAGATGCGGCTGCGCATGCTGAGGCTGCGCGTCGCGTTCGCCGAAGCGCTGCGGCGGCAGTCGAACTCCGATCGCTTCGATTTCGTCGCCAGCCATCGCGGCATGTTTTCCAGGCTTGGCCTGACCGAGGCGCAGGTCGAGCGCCTGCGCGCCGAATATGGCGTCTACATGGTCGGCGACAGCCGCATCAACGTCGCCGGCTTGCCGGAAGACGGCATGGACAAGCTCGCCAAGGCGATCGTATCGGTGCTCGACTAGGGCCAGTCGACCTCTCGCGATGGTTCCGTGCCGGCACCTGTGGACAATGCCCCCTCGCCGGCCGACGGCATTGGCCGGCCGGCCGCATGCACGATAGCATCCAGCTGATGAAACCCTCGCAAGACATTTCCCGGCTGATCGAGATCATGGCGGCGCTCAGGGCGCCGAAAACCGGCTGCCCGTGGGATATCGAGCAGGACTTTTCGACGATCGCGCCCTACACGATCGAGGAAGCCTACGAGGTGGCGGACGCCATCGCGCGCGGCGATCTCGATGATCTGCGCGATGAGCTCGGCGATCTCCTGCTCCAGGTCGTCTATCATGCGCAAATGGCGAAAGAATCAGGCGAATTCGCCTTTGGCGACGTCGTCCAGGCCATCACCAGGAAAATGATCCGCCGTCATCCGCATGTCTTCGGCGACGAAGAAGCGCGCAGTGCCGGCATGGCCAAGGGCATGTGGGAGAAGATCAAGTCGCAGGAGAAGGCCGAGAAGCGAGCTGCCCGCATCGCCCGCGGCCACGATCCGGAGGACCACGGTAAGGGTTTTCTGGACAGTGTGCCGGTCGCCCTGCCCGCGTTGACGCGCGCATTGAAACTTCAGGAGAAGGCGGCCCGTGTCGGCTTCGACTGGAGCGAGGCAGCGCCCATCCTAGACAAGATCGAGGAAGAGATCGGCGAATTGCGCGAGGCTCTGGCCAATGGCGACGCAGCACCCATCAAGGACGAGTTCGGCGACATGCTGTTTGCCATCGTCAATCTCGGCCGCCACCTCAAGCTCGACGCCGAAGCGGCACTCAGCGGCACCAATGAGAAATTCCGCTCGCGCTTCCACTATGTCGAGCGGGCGCTGGAAGCCTCCGGCAACACGCTGGAAAAGGCGACGCTGGAGGAAATGGAAGCGCTCTGGCAGCATGCCAAGGCCGTGAAATAACCAGGCTTACCCGTTGTTTTTACGGTGCAATCGGCTTTCGATTTCTTGCCGGGCGCTGTGCGTAGCATTGAGCGAGATGGTCGCGCTGCCATCCTCATTGTCGGCCCGCGAAACGACGTCGCCATTGCGGTAGAGCCAGTCGACGAGGCCGAACTGCGCCGGTTCGATGGTCACCGTCAGCTCCTCCAATTCGCCCGCCATCCGCGTCTCGACCTGCGCCCTCAGGGCATCGAGGCCTTCGCCGGTGACGGCGGAAATCGCAATCGGCGGCGCCTTCCTGCCGTCATTGCCATCGGCAAGCAGCCTGGCGCGGTTGCCCTCGTCAAGCAGATCGATCTTGTTCCACACCTCGACGACGCGCTTGGCATCGCCGGCATCGACGCCGAGATCGGCCAGGATGCGCTCGACATCCTCGGCCTGCGCTGCCGTGTCGGGGTCGGAGATGTCGCGCAGATGGATGACCAGATCGGCCTCGACCACCTCTTCCAGCGTTGCCCGGAAGGCCGCCACCAGATGCGTGGGCAAGTCGGAGATGAAGCCCACCGTATCCGACAGGATGATCGGCGTGCCGTGCGGCAGCCGCACGCGGCGCAGCGTCGGATCGAGCGTGGCGAACAGCATGTCCTCGGCCAGCACCCCTGCCCCGGTCAGCTTGTTGAACAGCGTCGATTTACCGGCATTGGTGTAGCCGACGATCGCCACCACGGGGAACGGCACCTTCTTGCGCTTGGCGCGGTGCAGGTCGCGGGTGCGGCGCACCGTCTCCAGCTCGTGCTTCAGCTTGATGATCTTGTCCTGCAGGATGCGCCGATCGGATTCGATCTGCGTTTCGCCGGGACCGCCGAGAAAGCCTGCGCCGCCGCGCTGGCGTTCGAGGTGGGTCCAGCTGCGCACCAGGCGGCCCTTCTGGTAGTTGAGATGGGCGAGTTCGACCTGCAGCGTGCCTTCCTTGGTCCGCGCGCGCTCGCCGAAGATCTCCAGGATCAGCCCGGTGCGATCCAGCACCTTGGCGTTCAATTCCTTTTCGAGATTGCGCTGCTGCACCGGCGTCAGCGGATGGTCGACGATGACCACTTCAGCGTGGCCCTCTTTGACGATCTCGGCGAACTCCGCGACCTTGCCGCTGCCCAGCAAGGTCGCCGGGCGCGGATCGTTGACGGTCGCCACCGCCGTGTGGATCAGATCGAGGTTGATGGCGCGGGCAAGCCCGACCGCTTCGTCGTGGCGGGCCTCGGCCGAACGCGTCAGCCGCGGACGGTTCGACTCGTCGTCGCTACGCTGATGGCGGGTAAGCACGGGCACAATGACAACCGCCCGGGTCGGGCCCTTGGCTTCCGTCCCCGGCTGATGTGCCAATTTTCCGCGGACGCTGCGGTCCGCGTCTTTCTCACGTGCCAATCAGGCGCCCTGGCTTTCCTCGCCATCGAACATCTGAACCGGCTGGCTCGGCATGATCGTGGAAATGGCGTGCTTGTAGACAAGCTGGGAATGGCCGTCACGCCGCAGCAGAACACAGAAATTGTCAAACGAAGTGACCACGCCGGTCAGCTTCACGCCGTTGATGAGGAAGATGGTGAGTGGATTTTTGCTCTTGCGAACTGAATTCAGGAACAGGTCCTGAAGGTTTTGCGATCGTTCCGCCATTGTTCTTGTCTTTCGCCGATCCCCTTCGGTTTGCAGCCAATGCGCCAAATTACCTGGCGCATGTCAAGCGCACAAACACCCTCTTGCCGTCAGTAACGACAAGCAGAACGAGATAAATTGATGTTCATTCCACCTGTGCGGTTATCAGGCTGGACTTTTTTCCGCAATGTCAAAAAAGGCTTGGCGCAACGAAAGTGTTATTGAGCCGGGGTGGCCGTTGGCAATGGGAGCCCCGTCAATTGCCACGACCGGCATGGCGATCGTGGTCGCCGAACTGATGAAAGCCTCTCGCGCCGCCTTGGCCTCAGCCACCGAAAAACCCCGCTCCTCGACCTTCAGGCCGAGCTTGTCGGCCACCTCGAACAGCGTCGTGCGGGTGATGCCGCGCAAGATGCCGTGCTCGGCCGGCCGCGTCACAAGAACCCCATCCCTGGTGACGATCCAGGCGTTCGACGAGCCGCCTTCCTTGACGGTGCCGTCGGTGTCAACGAACCAGGCTTCCTGGGCGCCGGCCTCCTTGGCCTTCTGCTTGGCGAGCACGTTGGGCAGCAAGCCGACGGTCTTGATGTCGACCCGGTCCCAGCGGTTCTCCGGCACGGTGATCACCTTGATACCGGTCCCGGCCTTTTTGGCCGCCGCGGCCGGGTCGGCTTTCCTGGCCGTCACCACCAGCGACCGCTTCGTGCCCGCTGCCGGAAACAGAAAGTCGCGGCTGGCGACGCCGCGCGTCACCTGGACATAGACCAGGCCGTTGGCGACATGGTTGCGGCGCACCACTTCGCGCAGGATGAGCGGCAGCACGCCGCGTGTGACCGGCCAGTCGATCGACAGCTCGTTCAGCGAACGGTCCAGCCGCGCAAGATGACGCGGCATGTCGACGATGAAGCCGCGCGCCACCTCGCAGACCTCGTAGACGCCGTCGGCGAATTGATAGCCGCGATCCTCGATATGCACGGCAGCGTCGGCATGGGCGACATAGCGCCCGTTCACATAGGCAATACGCGGCATGGGAACCCCTCGAGAAAAGTCCCGACTTTCTTAGGCGATTCCGCCGCAGCCGTAACGGGCAATTGCGTGGGCCAGACCGGCCGACCTCACGCGTGTCCCGCGGTCAGACGCCGAGCGACTTCAACTTGCGGTGAAGCGCCGAGCGCTCCATGCCGATGAACTCGGCCGTCTTCGAGATGTTGCCGCCGAAGCGGTTGATCTGGGCGATCAGGTAGTCCTTCTCGAACTGTTCGCGCGCCTCGCGCAGCGGCAGCGCCATGATGTGCTGGTCGGACTGGTTCGGCGTGCGCGGCATGACGTCGCCGATCTCGGACGGCAACAGGTCGGCCGTGATCGGCGCATCGACATTGTCGCCGCGTGCCAGGATCATCAGCCGCTCGACATTATTGCGCAGTTGGCGGACGTTGCCCGGCCAGTTGTGCGCCTGCAGCACCGCCAGCGCGTCATCGCCGATGCGGCGCGGCTTGATGCCGGCCTGGCGCGCGATCTGTTTCATGAAATTGTCGACCAGATAAGGAATGTCCTCGCGCCGCTCGGCCAGGCCCGGCACCATGACCGGGACCACCGCCAGGCGATGGTAAAGGTCCTCGCGGAAACGGCCGTCGGCGATCATCGCCTCAAGGTTCTGGGAGGTCGAAGAGATGATGCGCACGTCGACCTTGACCCGCTTGGTGCCGCCTACGCGTTCGAATTGCTGCTCGACCAGCACGCGCAGGATCTTGTTCTGAGTCTCGCGCGGCATGTCGGCCACTTCGTCGATGTAGAGGATGCCGCGATGCGCCTCCTCCAGCGCGCCGACCTTGCGCTCGGTGCCGTTCGATTCAGTGCCGAACAGCTCGATCTCCATACGTTCGGGCGTGATGTTGGCGGCGCTCAGCGTTACGAACGGCGCTCCCTTGCGCGTCGACAGCGCATGGATGGCACGCGCCGCCAGTTCCTTGCCCGAACCGGAAGGGCCGATGATCATGACGCGGCTGTTGGTCGGCGCGACCCGCTCGATCGTCTGGCGCAACTGGCTCATCGCCGACGACATGCCGATCAGGTCGAAGGTCTCGCCGCTGCGCTGCTTGAGGTCGGAGACTTCGCGTCTCAGCTTGGAGGTCTCCAGCGCACGTTCGGCGATGAGAATGAGCCGGTCCGCCTTGAACGGCTTCTCGATGAAGTCATAGGCGCCGCGACGGATGGCCGACACCGCCGTTTCGATGTTGCCATGGCCGGAGATCATCACCACCGGGAGTGTTGGGTGCATCGTCTTGATCTCGTCCAGCAATGCCAGACCGTCCAGACGCGAGCCCTGCAGCCAGATGTCGAGGAAAATCAGCCGCGGCGCTCGATCGGCGATCGCTGCCAGCGCACTGTCGGCATCGAATGCCGTGCGGGTTTCGTGACCTTCGTCGCTCAGGATACCGGCGACGAGTTCGCGGATATCTTCCTCGTCATCGACGATGAGAATGTCAGACGCCATTACCGACCTTTTCAGTTTCTCTTTCGTTTTCCGCCTTGCTCTCGCCGCGCGACGGCGCGGCAGCAGCAGAAGGCGGCAGGATGATGCTGATCATTGCACCCCGCCCGCCGTGGAAATCCGCCGGCGCATCGTGCAGTTCAAGCCGGCCGCCATGGTCCTCCACAATCTTCTTGACGATAGCGAGGCCGAGCCCGGTCCCCTTCTCGCGTGTCGTCATATAGGGCTCGAGCAGCCTCTGGCGATTCTCGCGCGGCAAACCTTTGCCATTGTCGATGACGTCGATTCTGATCGCGCCATTCTGCCGTCCGGCTTGAATCCGGATTGTGCCGTGCGAGCGGTCTTTTGCATCAAGTCCGTCAATGGCCTCGGCAGCGTTCTTGATGACGTTGCCGAACGCCTGCGCCATCAGCCGGCTGTCGAAGGTGCCCTTGAGCGCCTCGTTGCCGAAAATCCGCTCGAAGGCGATGTCGGAACGGCTGACCTCGACCAGAAACGAGGCCTCGCGCAGCGATTCGCGCAGATCGATGGCCTTCATCTCAGGTTTCGGCATGCGCGCGAAGGCCGAGAACTCATCGACCATGCGGCCGATATCCTCGACCTGACGGATGATGGTGTCGGTGCATTGATCGAAGACCTCGCGATCCTCGGTGATGACCTTGCCGTAGCGGCGCTTGATGCGCTCGGCCGACAGCTGGATTGGCGTCAGCGGGTTCTTGATCTCGTGCGCGATGCGCCGCGCCACGTCGGCCCAAGCCGACGAGCGCTGCGCCTGGACGAGGTCGGTGATGTCGTCGACGGTCACGACATAGGATTTCTCCTCCGCCCCGTCGTCGCCAGCCTCTATGGTGATTTGCACATTGAAGGTCCGCTCCGTGCCGGCGCGGTAGAAGGTCACCTGCTCGCGATAGACCGGCTTGCCCGACTTTCGGCCGATCTCGAAGACGCGGCCGACATGCGGCAGCACCGCCGAAAGGTTCTGCCCGAGCGCCGCGGTGGCGGAAATCGCCAGCATCGTCTCGGCCGAGCGGTTGACGATGGTGACTATGCCATAGGGGTCGACGCCGATGACGCCGGCGGTGACGCCGGCCAGCACCGCTTCCGAAAAGCGCCGCCGCTCGTCGATCAGGTCCTTGGCGGACAGGATCTCGTTGCGCTGCGATTTCAGCTCCAGCAGCATCTTGTTGAAGGTGTCGCCAAGCGAGGCGACGTCGCCGTCGGATGGCCTGACCGGCACGGCCACGTCGAGATTGCCGGTCGCGACCTCGTCGGCGGCGCCGATAAGCTGGCGGATCGGCCGCACCAGCCGGTCGGCGACCGCGATGCCGGTCCAGATCGCCGACAGGATAATGATCAGCGTCAGCGACAGATAGGGCAGCGCGAAGGCCACCTGCGAGGTGCGGCGGTTGTCTTCCAGCCCGCGATATTCGTCGGTGTTGGATCGGACAATCTGACGTGCCTTGATCACTTCGGGATCGACCAGGCGGATCGTGTAGAGGTAGAGCCCTTCGATTTGGCGCAGCTTGACGATGGCGCCCATGATGTTCCGCGTCTTCGGCTCGATCAGCACCGGCTTGCCGTCGGCGGCGCTGGTCACGGCACCTTCCGGCGGCTCCGGCATGGCGAAGTCGGCATCGGTCTTGGCGCTCATGACGAATGAGCCGTCGGGCTTGATCAGCGCCGCATGCGCCAGCGACCGGCCAACCGCTTCCTTGTTCATCAGGTCGAGAAAACCGGTTCGGTCGAGGCCGTAAAGCGTGCGCGACGCGTCGAGATCGTAGGCCATCGACAGCGTCGTGCCCTGAAGATTGCGGGCGTTTTCCTGGACATAAGCGTCGGCAATCGACAGCGACGAATTGACGATGGTCTTGGTGCGGATCTCGAACCAGCGGTCGAGGCCGATATCGAGCGTGATCGAGGCGATGATCGCCACCATGATGGCCGGGATGGCGGCGACCAGCGCAAACATAGCCACGATGCGCACATGCAGCCGCGACGCCGCCTTGCCGTGCCGCCGCGCCATCACGATGCGGTGAACTTCACGGCTGACCAGCGCGATCAGGAACAGGACGAAGACGGCATTGAGCGCGATCAGCGCCAGAGTCGTCCTCTCGTTCGGCACGATCGGCGTGGCGCCGACCAGGATGGCGAAGGAAATCGCCGCCGTGACCAGCGCACCGGCAATCGCCACCACGCCAGGCAGCGCCAGCAGCCGGCGCCTGTCTTCGACACCGTGCCTGCTGAAAATCGGTTCGTTCAGTGTAGGGGCCTGAGTCGCCATGTCGCCGTCTAGAGCCAGTGATTGCGTCGGATCTATGCAACGCATTGTGGCGATTATGCAACAAGTGTGGCCGGGACGGAAATCTTTCCCCGGCTCATTCGCCTAAAGGGTCGGTTACAGGACCCTTTTGCCCACAGGCGCTAGCGCACACGATCCCAAACCGAAGGTCCGCGTCAGCGAAAAGCGGAATCCGGTTTCGGAAAAGATCATGCTCGAACAACGAGATAGAGCCCATCCCGATTCTATCGGGATAGAAGAGGCTCTAAGCTGGCCTCGACGACTTGTAGACGTTGACGCCGAGCTCGCGGATCTTCTTGCGCAGCGTGTTGCGGTTGAGCCCCAGTAGTTCGGCGGCCTTGATCTGATTGCCGCGCGTTGCCGTCATCGAGGCCAGAACCAGCGGATATTCGACCTCGGACAGAATGCGCTGGTAGAGCCCGGCCGGCGGCAGGTCGCCGGCAAAGGATGCAAAATAGCGCTGCAGGAAATGCTCCACTGCCTGGCCGATCGAAAGGTCGTCCGGAATGAGATTGCCGCCGTCCGGGACGACCGGCCTCTCGCCGGTCTTCAGCTCGGCCTCGATGATCTCGGCGGAGATCTCGTCCTGCGAATAGAGCGCGGCCAGCCTGCGCACCAGGTTTTCCAGCTCGCGCACATTGCCCGGCCATGGATAGCGCTTCATCAATTCGATGCCGCCGGTCGAGATACGCTTGGTCTGCAGGCCTTCGCTGGCGCCGAGCTTGAAGAAGTGCCGCACCAGGTCGGGAACGTCCTCGGAGCGCTCGCGCAGCGCCGGCAGCCGCAGCGGCACGACGTTCAGGCGATAGAACAGGTCCTCGCGGAACAGCCCCTGGTTGATCAGCGTGCGCAGGTCCTTGTTGGTGGCGGCGACGATGCGCACATCGGTCTTGATCGGCGTGCGCCCGCCGACCGTGGTGTACTCGCCTTGCTGCAGCACGCGCAGCAGGCGCGTCTGCGCCTCCATCGGCATGTCGCCGATCTCGTCGAGGAACAGCGTGCCGCCTTCGGCCTGCTCGAAGCGGCCCGTGGAGCGGTTCTGCGCGCCGGTGAAAGCGCCTTTCTCGTGGCCGAACAGTTCCGATTCGATCAGGTCGCGGGGGATCGCCGCCATGTTGATGGCCACGAACGGCCCGCCGCGGCGGCGGCCATATTCGTGCAGCGCGCGCGCCACCAGTTCCTTGCCGGTGCCCGACTCGCCTGAAATCATCACCGTCAGGTCGGTCTGCATCATGCGCGCCAGCATGCGGTAGATGTCCTGCATGGCCGCCGAGCGGCCGACCAGCGGCATCGTCTCCGGTTGCTCGTCGGCGCGGGCGTCGATTTTCGGCCGCCTCGGCTCGGCCAGCGCCCGGTTGACGATGCTGAGCAGCTCGGTCAGGTCGAACGGCTTCGGCAGATATTCATAGGCGCCGGTCTCGGAGGCCCGGATCGCGGTCATGAAGGTGTTTTGCGCACTCATGACGATGACCGGCAGCTCCGGCCGCGCTTTCTTGATGCGCGGCAGCATGTCGAACGCATTCTCGTCGGGCATCACCACATCGGTGATCACCAGATCGCCCTCGCCCGCCGCCACCCAGCGCCACAATGTCGAGGCGTTGGAGGTCACACGCACCTCATGGCCGACGCGCGACAGCGCCTGGTTGAGGACCGTACGGATGGCCGCATCGTCGTCGGCGACCAGAATATTGCCGCGAACGGTCATTTGCGGTCTCCTTCATTGCCATCGTCGGTGCCGAACGAGGTTTGCTTCCAAGCCGGCATAAGTATGCGGAATGTGGTTGCGCGCGGCGTTGAATCGCATTCGATGATGCCGCCATGCTCGCCGACCAGCTTCGCCACCAGCGCCAGGCCGAGGCCCGACCCGTTCGGCTTGGTGGTGATGAAGGGATCGAACAGGATCGGCAGGATATCTTCCGAAACACCGGGGCCATTGTCGCGCACGCAGAATTCCAGCGGCAACGAGACGCGATCCTGCGTCCCCGGAACCGAAACGCGAATGCCCGGCCGGAACGCGGTCGACAGCATGATCTCGCCCTGCGGGTCGCCGCCGATCGCCTCGGCGGCGTTCTTGACCAGGTTGAGGAATATTTGGATCAGCTGGTCGCGGTTGGCGAAAACCGGAGGCAACGATGGATCGTATTCCTCCAAGATCTTGATCCGTTTGGCAAAACCGTTCTTTGCAATTGCCTTCACATGATCGAGAACGACATGTATGTTGACCGGATAGCGGTCGATCGGCCGCTCGTCGGAAAACACCTCCATGCGATCGACCAGCGACACGATACGGTCGGTCTCGTCGGTGATCAGGCGGGTCAGCGCCCGATCCTCGTCGGAGGCGGAGAGTTCGAGCAATTGGGCAGCACCGCGGATGCCGGACAGCGGGTTCTTGATCTCATGGGCAAGCATGGCGGCCAGGCCCGTGACCGAGCGCGCCGCGCCGCGATGCGTCATCTGCCGGTCGATCTTGTCGGCCATCGAGCGTTCCTGGAACATCACCACCACCGAGCCTGGGAACTCCGGCACCGGCGCGACATAGAGGTCGACGACCTTTTCGATGCCGAGGCGCGGCGACGAGACATCGACGCGGTATTCGTTGACCGGCGCCCGGCGCTCGCGCACCTGGTCGACGAGCGTCAGCAGCGGACTGCCGAAAGGCACCAGCTTGGACAGCGTGTTGCGGGCAAGCATATTGGCGCTGGAGCGAAAGAAGTCCTCGGCATCGGCATTGGCGTAGGTGATGAAACCTTCGCCATCGACCATGATCACCGGGCGGCGGATGGTGTTCAGCACGATCTGGGCGGCATCCACCATGTCCGGTCCTTGAGCGGCTGTGGCCTTCATGCCGCGCTCCGCAGGGTCACCGGCGCGCCGACGGTCGAGAACACGTCCCGCAGTTCGGCAATGACCCTGGCTGGCTCGAACGACGTCAGGATGGCCTTGCGCTGGTCGGGACCGACGCCGGCGGCGTGGCGATCGAGATACCAGCCAAGGTGCTTGCGCGCCTGGCGCAGCCCGCTTTCGCTGCCATAGAGCGTCAGCAAGTCCTCATAATGGGCGATGATGTAGTCGGCGAGAGCCTGCGGGCTTTGGGGAATGCCTGTTGCCGCCCCGCCTGCTGCCGCGATGCTGCCGGCAATCCAAGGCGCGCCGTAATGCGCCCGACCGACCATCACCGCGTCGGCGCCCGACTGCTGCAGAATATCAGCCGCCCCGGCGGCCGAACCGACATCGCCATTGGCAACGACCGGGATCGACACCGCCTCCTTGACCCGCGCGATGGCGCGCCAGTCGGCCTTGCCCTGGTAGAACTGGCAGCGCGTGCGGCCGTGTACGGTCACCATGCGCACACCGGCCTGCTCGGCGCGGCGCGCAAGCATCGGCGCGTTCAGCGCGCCTTCGTCCCAGCCGAGCCGCATTTTTACCGTGACCGGCACGGCGACGGCGCCGACCACCGCCTCGATCAGCGACAATGCATGGTCGAGATCGCGCATCAGTGCCGAACCGGCATAGCCGCCCGTCACCTTCTTGGCCGGGCAGCCCATGTTGATGTCGATGACGTCGGCGCCCTCGCCCTCGGCTATGCGCGCGCCTTCGGCCATGTGCGCCGCCTCGCGGCCGGCAAGCTGCACCATGTGCACCGGCAATCCGGAATGGCGGATGCGCAGATCACAGCCCGCCCTGCCCTTGGCCAGTTCGCCGCTCGCCACCATTTCCGAAACGACCAGCCCGGCGCCATGCGCATGGGCGCGCTGCCGGAACGGCTCGTCGGTTATGCCGGACATCGGCGCCAGAAAGACGCGATTGCGGATCGTCACGCCGCCGACGTCGAGCGGCACAGTCAATTTGGTCAAGTCAGGCATGCACAAAAACCAAGCATGTTCGATTGCTGCACATTCTCTAACCAGAACGGCGACAATGTGCAACGCGGAATGACGCCACATTAAGGCGCATTTGGGAAAATGCTGGCCTTCGCAATAAGCCGCGACTAAGCCTCTCGCCATGACAGACGCAAGCGAAAAACCTGCCGACGCGGCAAACGATAGGGTTGGCGTGGTTATCGTCGCCGCCGGTCGCGGCGCACGGGCCGGACAGGTCGACGGTCCGAAGCAGTATCAGAGCATCGGCGGCCGCGCCGTGATAGCACGCACGCTGGACACCTTCCTGGCGCATCCAAAAGTTGGCCAGGTGGTCGTCGCCATCCATGCCGACGACCGCGAGCTTTTTCGCAAGGCGGCCGGCGCCAATGCCGACCGGGTCATCGCCATCACGGGCGGCGATTCGCGCCAGGCCTCCGTACGGCTTGGGCTGCTCGCTTTGAGGGACCACGCGCCGGGCCGGGTGCTCATCCATGACGCGGTGCGCCCCTTCGTCGACGGCGGCTTGATCGAACGCACGATCGAGGCCATCGGCGAACGCCAGGGCGCACTGCCGACGCTCCCCGTCGCCGATACGCTGAAGCGCGAGTCGGCTGCCGGCATGATCGAAGAGACCGTGTCTAGGAACGGGCTGCATGCCGCCCAGACGCCGCAGGGGTTTCCGTTCTGGCCGATCCTGGCGGCGCATGAAAAGGCGCATCATCTGGGCAAGGCGGATTTCACCGACGATGCAGCGATCGCCGAATGGGCGCATATTCCAGTCAAGATCATCCCGGGCTCGCCCGACAATGTGAAACTCACCTGGGCAAGGGATATCGCCATGGCGGACCAGCGGCTTTCCGGCGAACGTCAGCACTTCCCGGACATCCGCACCGGCAATGGCTACGACGTCCACGCCTTCGAGCCCGGCGACCATGTCACACTCTGCGGCGTCGCCATTCCGCATGACAGGAAGCTCTCCGGCCACTCCGATGCCGATGTCGGCCTTCATGCCCTGACCGATGCGCTGCTCGCCACCTGCGGCGCGGGCGACATCGGCACGCATTTCCCGCCGTCCGATCCGCAATGGAAGGGTGCCGCTTCGCGCATCTTCGTCGAGCATGCGGCAAAGCTGGTGCGCGAGCGCGGCGGACGCATCGCCAATGCCGACATCACACTGATCTGCGAGGCGCCCCGCGTCGGCCCGCATCGCGAAGCGATGACGGCAGCCCTTGCTTCGATGCTGGGCATTGCGTCGGAACGGATCTCGATCAAGGCGACAACCAACGAAAAGCTCGGCTTTGTCGGCCGCGAGGAAGGCATCGCGGCGATTGCCACCGCCAGCGTCGTTTATCCGGGCGACGTTCCTGCATGAGCAACGACGGCCTCGCAAACGCCTTGCTCCAGGCCTGCCAGCGCCGCGGCATCATGCTGGCCACAGCCGAGAGTTGCACCGGCGGCATGATCATCGCCGCGCTGACGGATATCGCCGGCTCCTCCGCCGTGGTCGACCGCGGTTTTGTCACCTATTCCAACGAGGCCAAGATGGAGATGCTCGGCGTCTCCGCCGCCACGCTCGAGGCGCATGGTGCCGTGTCGCGCGAAACGGCACTGGAGATGGCAGAAGGTGCGCTGGTCCATTCGCGCGCCGGGCTGACGCTCGCCGTCACCGGCGTTGCCGGCCCGGGCGGCGGCTCGGCGGAGAAACCCGTCGGACTCGTCTGGTTCGGAGTCGCGCTGGCCGGCCGTCCTGTTGTCGCCGAGCACCGGCTGTTTGCCGGCAACGGCCGTGCCTTCATCCGCAGCGAGACAGTCAGGCACGCGCTCGAGCTCGGCCTGCACGCGCTTGGAGAAGATCAGGCTCTGGCGCCGTAAATGACGTTGGCGCGCTTCTCGAAGGCCTCGGAAAACATGCGGAAGCCGCGGTCGAACATCGTGCCCATCAGCACGCCGAGAATGCGGCTCTTGAACTCGTAGTCGATGAAGAAGTGGACCTCACAGCCGCGGTCGGCCGGGTCGAAACGCCAGATATTGCTTAAGTATTTGAACGGGCCGTCGATGTATTTGACGTCGATTGTGTTCTCGTCCGGCTTCAGCAGAACCTGCGTGGTGAAGCTCTCGCGGATCGCCTTGTAGCCGATGCTCATATCGGCGACAAGAATGGTGCGGCCATCGCGCTCCTTGCGCGAGCGCACGGTCAGTGCCTCGCACAGCGGCAGGAACTGCGGATAGGCCTCGACATCGGCGACCAGCCTGAACATCTCTTCCGGCGTATGGGCGACGCGGCGGGTGGCTTCGAATTTCGGCATGAAGACGGGATATCAGGCGGTTTTTCTGAGCTGCGCTTCGCGCGCCGCGCGCAGCCTGGCGAAATCGTCGCCGGCATGGTGCGAGGAGCGCGTCAGCGGGCTCGACGCCATCAGCAGGAAACCCTTGGTCTTGCCGATCGTCTCGAAGGATTTGAACTCCTCCGGCGTGACGAAGCGGATCACCGGATGGTGCTTCTTCGACGGCTGCAAATACTGGCCGATGGTCATGAAGTCGACATTGGCCGAACGCAGATCGTCCATCAGCTGCAGGATCTCGTTCCGCTCTTCGCCCAAGCCCACCATGATGCCGGACTTGGTGAAGATCGACGGGTCGAGCTCCCTGACCCGCTGCAGCAGCCGGATCGAGTGGAAATAGCGCGCACCCGGCCGCACCGTCAGGTAGTTCGACGGCACCGTCTCGAGGTTGTGGTTGAACACATCAGGCTTAGCCGCCACCACGATCTCCAGCGCGCCGTCCTTGCGCAGGAAATCCGGCGTCAGGATCTCGATCGTCGTCGACGGCGTTGCCGCCCGGATCGCACGGATGACCTCGGCGAAATGCTGCGCACCGCCATCGGCGAGATCGTCGCGGTCGACCGAGGTGATGACGACGTGGCTGAGACCCATCTGCTTGACGGCATGCGCGACGCGCGCCGGTTCGTCGGGATCGAGCGCGGTCGGGATTCCGGTGGCGACATTGCAAAAGGCGCAGGCGCGCGTACAGATCTCACCCATGATCATGAAGGTGGCGTGCTTCTTTTCCCAGCACTCGCCGATATTCGGGCAGCCGGCCTCCTCGCACACCGTGACCAGCTTGTGCGACTTCACGATCTCGCGCGTCTCGGCATAGCCCTTCGAGACCGGCGCCTTGACGCGGATCCAGTCGGGCTTGCGCAGCACTTCCTGGTCCGGCTTGTGCGCCTTTTCGGGGTGCCGCAGCCGCGGCGCATTGGCGATCGTGTCGAGAACAGTGACCATCTCAAACCCGGTTCATTGGCGAGCCCTGTCCGGGGCTCGCGTTCCAACGTCATCTAAGGCTTTTCGGCGCAAAGAAAAAGGTCATGCCGGCGCATGACGGCAGGGCCTTTTTCGCATAGCGGCATTCGGCCGGATCTAACGGCGCACCAAGCGTCCTACAAAGATCAGCAGGCAGGCACCGATGAAGCCGGTGATCAGATAGGCCAACCAGCCGACGCCGAAGGGCTCGATGCTGAGGGCTTTGAGGATTGCGTTCAGCACCACCGCGCCGACGATGCCCATAATGATGTTCATGAAGATGCCGGTGTTGCTCTTCATGACCATCTCGGCGAGCCAGCCCGCCAGACCTCCGATGATGATGGCTGCAATCCAGCCCACGCCATTCACGTCCATATGCCCACTCCTCGTATGATGGGGAAAAATGCATCCGCAAACGAACTGACCTGCCGTCGAGTTCCCAAGGCTTTCGCATCTGAGTCTCGCGCGGCCAATTTATCATGCGTTGAGCGCTCGGCCATAGGCGTCGAGCACGCTCTCCTTCATCATCTCCGACAGCGTCGGATGCGGGAAGATGGTGTGCATCAGCTCTTCCTCGGTAGTCTCGAGGTTCATCGCCACGACAAAACCCTGGATCAGCTCGGTGACTTCCGCGCCGACCATATGCGCGCCAAGCAGTTGCCCGGTCTTCTTGTCGAAGATGGTCTTGATAAAGCCCTGGTCCTCGCCAAGCGCGATCGCCTTGCCGTTCGCACCGAACTGGAAGCGGCCGACGCGGATATCCTTGCCTTCGGCCTTGGCCTTGGCTTCGGTCAGGCCGACCGAGGCGACCTGCGGGTTGCAGTAGGTGCAGCCCGGGATCTTCAGCTTGTCGGTAGCGTGCACGCCGGGGAAATTGGCGACCTTCTCGATGCACACCACGCCCTCATGCTCCGCCTTGTGGGCAAGCATCGGCGGTCCGGCGACGTCGCCGATGGCGTAGATGCCAGGCACGTTGGTCTTGCCATAACCGTCGACGACGACGCAGCCGCGGTCCGTCTTCACGCCGAGCGTTTCGAGACCGAGGTTCTCGATATTGCCCTGCACGCCGACGGCCGAGATCATACGGTCGGCGGTGATCTTCTCAACCTTGCCATCCTTCATCTCGACATGCGCGGTGACCGAATTGGCTGACTTCTCTACCTTGGTTACCTTGGCTTCGAGAATGATCTTCATGCCCTGCTTTTCGAACTGCTTCTGCGCGAATTTCGAGACCTCGGCATCCTCGACCGGCATCACCGCCGGCAACAGCTCGACCACCGTCACCTCGGCGCCCATGGTGCGGTAGAAGGAGGCGAACTCGATGCCGATGGCGCCCGAGCCCATCACCAGCAACGACTTCGGCATTTCCTTCGGCACCATCGCCTCGAAATAGGTCCAGATCAGCTTCCCGTCCGGTTCGATGCCGGGTAGCGCCCTTGGCCGCGCGCCCGTCGCCAGGATGATGTGCTTGGCGGTGTAGGTGCCCTCGGCCTTGACGCCTTTCGGCGCCGGCGGCTGCGGCTCCATTGGCTTCTTGGCTGTCTTGGAGACGACGATCTCGCCCGGCTTCGTAAGCTTCGCCTCGCCCCAGATGACGTCGACCTTGTTCTTCTTCATCAGGAAGGCGACGCCACCATTGAGGCGCAGCGACACCTTGCGCGAACGGTCGACGACGGCGGCAGTGTCGGCGCTGACCTTGCCGTCGAGCTTCAGGCCGTAATCCTTCAGATGATCCGAATAGTGCATCATCTCGGCCGAGCGCAGCAGTGCCTTGGTCGGGATGCAGCCCCAGTTGAGGCAGATGCCGCCAAGATGCTCGCGCTCGACGATCGCCGTTTTGAAGCCGAGCTGCGCGGACCGCACCGCCGTGACATAGCCGCCGGGGCCAGAGCCGATGATGATGACGTCGTAGGATTCAGCCACGGGTTTTCTCCCTGATTTTCTAGAGTTCCAGCATCACGCGCACCAGCGGTGCCAGCGCCTTGCCGATGTTTCGCGTGTTTTCGGCATCGAGGTGGACGCCATCGAGCGGCGTGGTCGTCGCCACCGTGCCGGCATCGAAGAAGCCGCAGCCGGCCTCGTCGGCAAGTGCCGAATATTGCGGTGCCAGCCGTTTTGACGCTTCGTCGCCGCCGGCGAACATTTCCTTGAACTCGGCATTGTCGGTGCGGCTGACCGCGGGCGGCGCAACGAGCAGGATCTGCGGCGCCGGCCAGTCGAACGGGTAGTCGTGGCCGCGCACGATATCGATCAGCCGCTGCATGCCTTGCTTGGCCGCGACCGGATTGCCGTGGATCCACGGCTTCATGTCGTTGGCGCCGAGCATGATGATGATCAGGTCGAGTGGCGCATGCGTCATCAGCACCGTCGGCAACAGTCTTGCGCCGTTGCGGTCGGCGCCGGCCAGGTGGTCGTCGAAGGCCGTGGTGCGGCCGTTCAGGCCGTCAGCGATGACCTCGATGTTGCCGCCCAAAGTTGCGCGCAGCACGCTTGGCCAGCGGTCTTCCAGCGCATGGCGGCCGAGGCTGGCGGCGTCATAGCCCCAGGTCAGCGAATCGCCAAAGCAGAGAATTGTCTTCATGCGTTTGTCCCACCCCTGCCGAACCCCGCCGCCGAGCCTTTGAGGCGCCAGCGCACGAACAGCCATTGCACGATGATCGCCACGACGCCGGGCAGGATCAGCCCGGCAACGATCGAAAGATCGCTTGCGGTCGCGCGGTTCTCGGCCGGCACGGAAAACGTCCAGCCGGCGAGCGCCAGCAGCGTTAGTGCGAAAACCGCAAGCAGCCACCACAACATCCGGTCGACCGCTCGAACCGGCTCGGCGCGGAACTGGACCAGAAAGAAGATTACCGTCACGACGATGATGATCAGGACCGTCGCCGCGAAAACCAGTATGTACTCTTCCGTCGCGCCGGTGAGGACGGCCAGTTCCTGCACCACCAGCCCGCCAGCGAGACCGGAAAGGATGAAAGCGAAAAGGCTGGTGAAGAATTTCCGCACCGCCTTTTCCTTTCCTAGACCAGCATGCCCATCGGGTTTTCGATCATGCGCTTGAAGGCGCCGAGCAGTTCCGCACCCAACGCGCCGTCGACGGCCCGGTGGTCGGTCGACAGTGTCACCGACATGACGGTCGCGATCTTGATCTCGCCGTTCTTCACCACCGCCCGCTCCTCGCCGGCGCCGACCGCCAGGATCGTCGCATGCGGCGGATTGATGACGGCGGCAAAGTCCTTGACGCCGAACATGCCCAGATTGGACACCGCCGTCGTGCCGCCCTGATATTCTTCCGGCTTCAGCTTGCGGCTGCGGGCGCGGCTGGCCAAGTCCTTCATCTCGTTGGAGATGGTGGACAGCGTCTTTTCCTCGGCGCGGCGAATGATCGGCGTGATCAGGCCACCGGGAATCGACACCGCGACGCCGACATCGGCGTGCTTGTGCTTGACCATGGCGCTGTCGGTCCACGACGCATTGGCATCAGGCACCGCCTTCAGCGCCATCGCCATTGCCTTGATCACCATGTCATTGACCGAGAGCTTGTAGGCAGGCGCCTCGCCCTTCTCGGTCTTCTTCACCGGTGCTGCCGCGTTGAGCTGCGTACGCAGCGCCAAGAGCGCATCAAGCTCGCAGTCAAGCGTCAGGTAGAAATGCGGGATGGTGCTCTTGGCCTCGACCAGCCGCCGCGCAATGGTCTTGCGCATATTGTCGTGCGGGACGAGCTCGTAGGAGCCTTCGGCGAACAGTTTTAGCACCTGATCGTCCGACATCGCCTTGGGCGCAGCAGCCGCGGGTGCGGGTGCGCCGGCGGGCGCTGCTTTCGCGGCCGGGGCCGCCTTGGCGCCACCACCGGCAATCGCCGCCTCGACATCGGCCTTGACGACCCGACCATGCGGGCCGGTGCCCGTCACCGCCGAGACATCGACGCCGGCATCCTTGGCAATGCGCCGGGCAAGCGGCGACGCGAAGGTACGCTCGCCAGCCGCGTGGCCATTGGCAACCGGCGCCGCTTCTGCTTTGGGGGCCGGCGCTGCAGCGGGTTCCGACTTCGGCGCTTCGGCCTTGGCAGCCTCAGCCTTGGGTGCCTCCGCCTTCGCCGGCGCGGCAGCGCCGCCGCTCTTGGCAGCTGCTCCTGCATCCTCGCCTTCGGCCACAAGCACCGCGATCAGCGCATTGACCTTGACGCCTTCGGTGCCGGCTGGAACGACCAGCTTGGCAACCGTGCCTTCATCGACGGCCTCGACCTCCATAGTCGCCTTGTCGGTCTCGATCTCGGCGATCACGTCGCCCGGCGAAACCTTGTCGCCCTCTTTCACAAGCCACTTGGAAAGATTGCCCTCTTCCATCGTGGGTGAGAGCGCCGGCATGGTGATGTTGATTGGCATAGGTATCCTTCTCCCAAGCGAAATGCGTTCACCGTATCAACGGCAAGCAGCGCTTATACAGACAGCGAAAGAGTCCTCCCCCCAATCGGTCTGCCGATCGACCAAGCGAGGAAATAGTTGAGTGCTAGGAAAGAGGCGATCAGTCCTAGAATGCCGCCACCCCACCCACTTACTTTCTGAAGAAGTTGCCGATCAACGCCGGCCATCGCTCCAATAAAACTGACGACAAATCCGAACACAAAACCACAGATAAAGCCGAGAAGAATGCCTGTCAGCCCTGCGCGCCAGAAAATAGCCCAGGCAATCCGTCGTGTCTCTTTCGCAGTCGCCACCGCAACCTCCCCCTAATCATCAGCGATACGTGACGGCTTTGACCGCCTCGACGACCTCGCCGATATTCGGCAATGCCAGCTTTTCGAGGTTGGCCGCATAAGGCATCGGTACGTCCTTGCCGGCGACGGTGATGACTGGCGCGTCGAGGAAGTCGAAGGCACGCTGCGACACCTGGTTGGCGATATGGTCGCCGACCGAGCTCTGCGGGAAACCTTCCTCCACCACGATCAGGCGGTTGGTCTTCTTCACCGAGGCGATGATGGTGTCGAAATCGAGCGGCCGGATCGACCTCAGATCGATGATCTCGGCGTCGATGCCCATGCCGCGCAACTCGGCCTCCGCCTTGATCGCATAGGTCATGCCGATGCCGAACGAGACGATGGTGACGTCCTTGCCCTGTTTGTGGATGCGCGCCTTGCCGATCGGCAGCACGAAATCGTCAAGCTTCGGCACGTCGAAGGACTGGCCGTAGAGGATTTCGTTCTCAAGGAAGATGACCGGGTTCGGATCGCGGATCGCTGCCTTGAGCAGGCCCTTGGCGTCGGCGGCCGTGTAGGGCATCACCACCTTCAAGCCCGGAATGTGGCTGTACCAGGCGGCATAGCACTGCGAGTGCTGGGCGGCGACGCGGGCCGCGGCCCCGTTCGGTCCGCGGAAGACGATCGGCGCGCCCATCTGGCCGCCGGACATGTAGAGCGTCTTGGCGGCGGAGTTGATGATCTGGTCGATCGCCTGCATGGCGAAGTTGAAGGTCATGAACTCGACGATCGGCTTCAGCCCGGCCATCGCCGCACCGACTCCGACGCCGGCAAAACCGTGCTCGGTGATCGGCGTGTCAACGACGCGGCGCGGCCCGAACTCCTGCAGCAACCCTTGCGTGATCTTATAGGCGCCCTGGTACTCGGCAACCTCCTCACCCATGACGAAGACGTCGCCGTCGCGGCGCATTTCCTCGGCCATGGCGTCGCGCAACGCTTCGCGCACCGTGGTCGAGACCATTTCGGTGCCGGCCGGAATGTCCGGATCGGCGGCGATTTCGGTCTTCGGCGCCGCCGCGACAGGTGCCGCGGCCTCGCTCTTGGCGGCAGCCGGCGCAGGCGCCGCTGTTTCAGCCTTGGCAGGTTCTTCGCCGATGCCCTCGCCAGCCTTGTCGACATCTTCGCCATCGACCGCAAGCACGGCGATCACCGCGTTGACCTTGACGCCTTCGGTGCCGGCGGGAACCACGATCTTGGCAATCGTGCCTTCGTCGACGGCCTCGACCTCCATCGTCGCCTTGTCGGTTTCGATCTCGGCGATCACGTCGCCGGCGACGACCTTGTCGCCTTCGTTCTTCAACCACTTGGAAAGATTGCCCTCTTCCATGGTCGGCGAGAGAGCGGGCATGAGAATTTCGATCGGCATGTCCTTGCCCTCCCCTTACAGTACGATATCGGTCCAGAGCTCGGACGGATCCGGCTCTGCGTCGTTCTGGGCAAAATCGGCGGCGTCGGCGACGATGTCGCGGACTTCCTTGTCGATGGTCTTGAGCTCGTCCTCGCTTGCCCATTTCTTGTCGATCAGCCGCGCCTTGACCTGCTCGATCGGGTCATGCTCGGAGCGCATCTTCTGCACTTCTTCCTTGGAACGATACTTCGCCGGGTCGGACATCGAATGGCCGCGATAGCGGTAGGTCTGCATTTCGAGGATCAGCGGACCGTTGCCGGCACGGCACCATTCGGTGGCGAGGTCGGCGGCGGCCTTCACGGCGCGCACGTCCATGCCGTCGACCTGGATGCCTGGAATCTTGAACGAGGCGCCGCGGTGCGAAAAGTCGGTCTCGGCCGACGAGCGCGACACCGAGGTGCCCATGGCATAGCGGTTGTTCTCGATGATGAAGATCACCGGCAGCTTCCACAGCGAGGCCATGTTGAAGCTTTCATAGACCTGGCCCTGATTGGCGGCGCCGTCGCCGAAATAGGTCAGTGAAACATTCTTGTTTTCGCGATACCGATTAGCGAAGGCGAGCCCGGTGCCGAGCGACACCTGCGCGCCGACGATGCCGTGGCCGCCATAGAAGTGCTTCTCCTTGGAGAACATGTGCATGGAGCCGCCCTTGCCCTTCGACAAGCCGCCGCGGCGCCCGGTCAATTCGGCCATAACGCCGCGCGGCGACAGTTCCATCGCCAGCATGTGGCCGTGGTCGCGGTAGGCGGTGATCATCTGGTCGCCGTCGATCAGCGCCATCTTCATGCCGGTGACGACCGCTTCCTGGCCAATATAGAGGTGGCAGAAGCCGCCGATGAAGCCCATGCCATAAAGCTGACCGGCCTTCTCCTCGAAGCGGCGGATGAGCAGCATGTGCCGGTAGGCGGCAAGCTCCTCGTCCTTGGTGAAATCAGCTGGCTTGGGGGCGGAAAGTCCCGATGATTTTACGGATTTGGCAGGCGCTTTTCTGGCGGCGGTGGCCATGCATCACTCCCTGTTGGCGTCTCTTTGCGGACATTAGAGCAGGATGAAATCTGCTCTGAGGGAGATCAGCTCTCCCCACCGATTTGAGCAAGGCTAACATGCGGGAAAGCGTTTCGCCATGCAGAAAAATGCATGGCTGTCATGCGTCTAAGCGATTAAAATCATTGAAAATAACATCGATTAACTGAGTTTCAGTTATTTCGCTGAGGCCGGCAGCATGATGGTGATTTCGTCGGCATGAGACACATTGAGCGCCTTGCGCGCCTGCTCGTCAAGCATGTCCTTCTCCAGCGTACCTTCATGCATCAGCTGGACACGGCGCTCGAGGTCGACCCGGCGCGCCTTGATGGCATCGAGTTTGCCCTGCAGATCGACCGCCTGGGCCTCGAGCTGGTACTTGGAGTAGATACCGAACTCGCCATGGTAGGCGTGGAAGCCGAAATAGGCCAGAAACAGCACGCAGAGCGAGGGGATGATCAGCCGGCCGGTGTTTCTCTGCTTGTGCTGGCGTGTCCACATGGCGCTCGTCCTCTCAACGCCTCTTTCTCGCCGATTGTGCTTAATGGACGGTTACGGACGACCGGATTCGGCAGCCGCGAAAAACAAAAGGGCGGGAATGTTCCCGCCCTTTTCGTTGCTGGACATGGTCCGGAGATCAGCTTTTCACGATCGACTTGCCGGCATAGCGCGCCTGCTTGCCGAGCTCTTCCTCGATGCGGATAAGCTGGTTGTACTTGGCCATGCGGTCGGAGCGCGACAGCGAGCCGGTCTTGATCTGCCCGCAATTGGTGGCGACCGCCAGATCGGCGATGGTCGAATCCTCGGTTTCGCCCGAGCGGTGCGACATGACGGCGGTATAGGCGGCCTTGTGCGCGGTCTCGACCGCATCGAGCGTCTCGGTCAGCGAGCCGATCTGGTTGACCTTGACCAGGATCGAATTGGCGACGCCCATGCGGATGCCGTCGCGCAGCCGCGCCGTGTTGGTGACGAACAGATCGTCGCCGACCAGCTGCGTCTTCTTGCCGATCAGGTCGGTCAGGATCTTCCAGCCTTCCCAGTCGTCCTCGGAGAGGCCGTCCTCGATCGAGATGATCGGATAGTCGGCGGCGAGCTTGGCCAGGTACTTGGCCTGCGCCTTCGGATCGCGGGTCTTCTTCTCGCCTTCATAGACGTAGTTGCCGTCCTTGAAGAACTCGGTCGCCGCACAGTCGAGACCAAGCGCCACGTCCTCGCCCGGCTTGAAGCCGGCCTGCTCGATCGATTCCATGATGAAATCGAGCGCCGACGGCGCGCTCTTGAGGTTGGGAGCAAAGCCGCCCTCGTCGCCGACATTGGTGTTGTGGCCGGCATCCTTCAGCTTCTTGCGTAGCGTGTGGAAGATCTCCGAGCCCCAGCGCACGCCGTCGCGCAGCGTCGGCGCGCCGATCGGCAGGATCATGAATTCCTGGAAGTCGATCGGGTTGTCGGCATGGGCGCCGCCATTGATGATGTTCATCATCGGCACCGGCAGCACATGCGCCTTGGCACCGCCGACATAGCGGTAGAGCGGCAGGCCGGCCGCTTCGGCGGCAGCCTTAGCGACCGCCAGCGACACGCCGAGGATGGCGTTGGCGCCGAGCCGGCTCTTGTTGGGCGTGCCGTCGAGCTCGATCATGGTCTGGTCGATATGGATCTGGTTTTCGGCTTCCATGCCGCCGATCGCCTCGAACAGCTCGCCGTTGACGGCCTCGACGGCCTTGAGCACGCCTTTGCCGAGATAACGGGGGCCGCCGTCGCGCAACTCGACCGCCTCATGGGCGCCGGTCGAGGCGCCCGAAGGCACCGCGGCGCGGCCCATCGAGCCGTCCTCCAGCACCACATCGACCTCGACGGTCGGATTTCCACGGCTGTCCAGGATTTCACGCCCGACAATGTCGATGATGGCGGTCATTTGCGATGTCCCCGATTGATCGATTGAAGCGTCGCGCCCCTCTTAGCCAAAGCGCTGCAAAAGGCAATCGGGCGGCTCGCAAATAGTGCCGCTGCGCCGATTCACGAAGCGCAAATTTCTGTCATCATAAGTCATGCGCGGCAAACTGGTTTTTGGTCTATGATTCTCCCGCGCGGGGCGAAACAGGAGGAGTTTCGCCATGTCCCAGTTGAGCGGTATCGTGAGTTTGTTCCTGATCGCGGCGGCGTTCCTGACATCGTGCGACAGCCAGAAGCCACCGCAGGGCGCGGTGCAATTGTCGACCCTCAACGCAGCGGAGTAGGTTGTCTTCGCAGAAAAGGGCCCCCGCCATGCGGGGGCCCTTTCGATTCCAGCTGGGCTGGCTCAGCCGGTCAGTGCCAGTAGGGGGCGACCTTGTAGTAGTCGTATGACGCATCGCGCGCCAGTTCGCCGTCAGCGCCCGTCAGTTCGTTGATCGAATAGGCCGGAGCTGATTTCAGCTGCTCCTTGGAGAACGGCACGACATAGCCGCCCTTGTCCTCGTCATAGTCGAGGCTTGCCCATGGGATGGCGTGATACTTCTCGCCGATGCCGAGAAATCCGCCAAAGCCGATTACCGCGAACATGATGCCGTTCGAGGTCTTGTCGAGCATGACGTCCTCGATGCTGCCGATGTGCGTGCCTTCGGTGTTGTAGACCGACGTGCCGATGACGCGCGAGGCTGCAATGGCTTCGGTATGCCCGGTCTGGGTTGTCATGGTGTGCTCCTCTCTGTCTCTGCCACTATGCATTGACAATGAGGGCCGCTGACGAAGGTTCCAGACTTTTCTTCGGCTTCGTTTGGTTTACTCAGCCAGAATGAAAGTGACCTTCATATTGACCCGGTAAGCGGCGATCTTGCCGTCCACGACGACGATCTTCTGGTCCTGGATCCAGGCGCCCTCGACGTTCTTGAGGGTCTTTGCGGCGCGCGCAATTCCCTTCTCGATAGCGTCCTGAAAGCTCTTCTTGGACGACGATGTGATCTCGGTGACGCGGGCGACGGACATGGCTTCCTCCTGCCAAGACGCTAAGTTGCAAGGCAAGCCTACAACCGGCTCCGGCGGACGACAAGCGCGGGCGACTAGCCCTTGGCGACCCGGTCGAACGCCATCAGCCTTTCGAGCAGCGCCGGCAGGTCCTTGAGCGGCACCATGTTGGGACCGTCGGAGGGCGCGTTGTCGGGATCCTGATGCGTCTCGATGAACACGCCGGCGACACCGACCGCGGCCGCGGCGCGCGCCAGCGTCTCGACGAAGCGGCGGTCGCCACCTGTGGATCCGCCCTGCCCGCCCGGCTGCTGCACCGAATGCGTGGCGTCGAAAATCACCGGCGCGCCGATCTCGGCCATGATCGGCAGCGCGCGCATGTCGGAGACCAGCGTGTTGTAGCCGAAGGATGCGCCGCGCTCGGTGACCAGCACATTGGCATTGCCTGAGCCCGTCACCTTGGCGACGACGTTCTTCATGTCCCATGGCGCCAGGAACTGGCCCTTCTTCACATTGACCACCTTGCCGGTCTTGGCTGCGGCGATCAGCAGATCGGTCTGCCGCGACAGGAAGGCCGGTATCTGCAGGATGTCGACATGCGGCGCGACCAGCGCGCACTGCTCTTCGGTGTGGATGTCGGTCAGAATTGGCAGCGAGAATTCCTTGCGCAAATCGTCGAACACCGGCAGCGCTGCATCGAGCCCGGCGCCGCGCGTGCCGCCGAGCGAGGTCCGGTTGGCCTTGTCGTAGCTGGTCTTGTAGACGAGCCCGATGCCGAGCTTCCCGGTCAGTTCCTTGAGCGCCCCGGCCATGTCGAAAGCGTGCTGGCGCGATTCCAGTTGGCACGGTCCGGCTATCAGCGACAGCGGCGCTGTGTTGGCGAACACGACCTTGCCGACGGTGACTGACGAATTGGGCTTGCTCATGGGGTCTCCCGGAAAATAACGGCTGCGCCCTGTCCGGACGCCGGCGGCACGACAATTTCATTGCCGCGTATGTTGTGTTCAACAGACCCGGCTGCAAGCAGCCTTGCAACGGTGTCGGCACTGCCTACCGAAAGGACGATCGCCGCAAAACGAAGTTGCGACGGCGCTCCGGCCGGAATGCCGAAGCGGGTGGCAAAGGCGGCAGGATGCAGGATGGTCAGTTTTGCATTCGGCAACTCGAACACATCGCCATCCTTGCCCTGCGAGCCGGCGGTGATCGAGATCAGCCGGCGCTGCCCCGCGGGCAGATCGCTGACCGCCACGACTTCGGAAATGCCGGTGACGCCATTGGCATGGGCCTGCAGTGCTGTGCTTATCGGCGCATTGATCCGCTCGCAAGCGAACAGGAACGCATCCGTGGCCGCGTCGCCTGCAGCGAAGGCCAGCTTGAAGGACGCGGTGTCGCTCTTGCCGCTCGCATCGCTGAAAGCCCGCGAAAAAGTCAGTTCGTCTCCGGCCGACAGGCCGGCTTCGACATAGCGCGCGTGATCCGCATCGGCGTCGGTCGTTCCGAGGACTAAGGCGGAGAACCCTTCATTGCCAAGTCCGTGGCGATAGAGGCGGTCGCGCGCGACGAACACATTGCCCTCTGCGATCGCGCTTGCCGCCGCCTGTCTATCGCCGACCGCGAGTGGCTCCAGATAGGTGCCGTCGGCGAAGAAGACGCAGCAATTTTCCGTGCCGAACGGATGGATGCCGGTCGGTGCCACGACAAAGCCAAGCGAGGCAAGTCGCGCCCGCGCGACATCGAGGCTTACGGTCGGCAGCACAAGGTGATCGAGCGGGTGAGCCGGGGGCGTTTTGGTCATGGGGGTGCGGTGTGCATCATTCCCAAGGCTGGTTCAAGAGCTTCAACTCATGCACCCTGGCATCGGTTGCCGTCCCTGATCGCACTTGCAGTCGCCGGGAAGCAACCCTAGGTCACAACCATGAAGAGAATCGTCCTCATGGCAATGGCGGTTGCAGCGATCGTGGTTGTCGCCGCACTGGTGCTGAGCAAGCGGCCGGGCGTCGACCCGGCCGAGACTTCCGCCGTCCAGACGGAATGAGACCGTTCATCCCATGCATTCGAGCGCATTGCAGCAGCCGAATTTCGCTCAGGCAGCCACGACATCGGCTGAATAACGCAATTCGCGCAATGGTTTGACCCGGCTGGTCGTCTCGGCGTAGAGCGGATGCGCCTTGTAGGCTGCGAGTGCGGCATCATCTTCGAATTCGGCATAGACGACCACGTCGATCGCATCCGAGAGCGGATCGACTTTGGTGTTGAGGGTCACTTCGAAAAGGCTGGAATGCGGGATCTTGCCCAGCGCCATCAGTCCATTGCGCACGGCTTCCACATCCTCTTTGCGCCGGGCGCTGAAGAAAACGATATGCCGGATCAACCCAACCTCCTTGATCGGTATGCGCGGGTGTTTTGTGCGAGGGCAGCCGTCGCGTCAACGGGCAACGATGTCGCGCCAGGTCCTTTGGAAGGCGGATGTCGGAGTTAGGCCGCGCCGGTGACGTAGCGCACGATGCGCGACATCTCCCTGACCGTGTAGTCGAGGTAGCGGCCCTCATTGTAGAGGCCGTCCCAGATCAGGAAGAAGGTGAAGCCAACGATCACGATTACATAGCGCATGGCTAAAACTAACGCATATGGTTGGGCGCAACCATAGCGATTCCAATCGCCACGGACACTCTCCAGCGGATTTTCGTAACGCCGGATCCGGTTGCCTGGAGATGCCGTGCTGGCCGCTTGCCTCTTGAAGTTCCCGTTGATGAAGTGGAAGATTGTCGTGGGAATTCACAGGGAAGCGCGAAAACCCTTGAGGGCGCGTTTTCATTCGAGCCCGCCCGCTGCCGAATCGGCCAGCTGCCGTGATCGGGGAGCGGAGTTCGAGCCTGGCGAAGGAACCGCAAGAGGGTGGGAGCCGGCATATTGCGCCAGCTCTGCGGAAGTTCAGGGGCGTGACATGACCTACAGCGAACACAAGAGCGGTGGCCCGGGCGGCATGGCCCTCGGCGACGCGGTAAAGCTCGACGAGTTCAACTTCGCCGAGATCGTCAAGGGGCTGCCGGCCAAGGCACGCATGGTCCTGTCGGCCGCCATGAACCTGCCGCGCGGCTCGCTCAAGGTCAGGATGCCGGACGGTCGCGCTGTCCTCGTCGGAGGCAAGGGGCCTGGCCCCGACGCCGAACTGGTACTGAAGAACTGGCGCCTGCCTGGCCGCGCCTTTTCCGGTGGCACGATCGGCGTCGCTGAATCCTACATGGACGGCGATTGGGAAAGCCCTGACGTGACCAGTTTCCTGGAGCTGTTCGTGGTCAACTCGGCCATCGGCGAGCGTGCCGCCGGCGGCGCCAATTGGCTGATCAACACCGTCCAGCGCATCCGTCATTGGTTCAACGACAACACCCGCACCGGCTCGAAGCGCAATATTTCGGCGCATTACGATCTAGGTAACGCCTTTTACAAGCAATGGCTGGACCCGAGCATGACCTATTCGTCGGCGCTCTACGCGACCGGCGCCAACGATTTGGAAAGCGCGCAAGCCGCCAAATACCGCGCGCTGGCCAAGGACACCGGCATCGGCAAAAAGGACCACGTGCTCGAGATCGGCTGCGGCTGGGGCGGCTTTGCCGAATTCGCCGCGCGCGAGATCGGCTGCCGCGTCACCGGCTTGACCATCAGCCGCGAGCAGCACGATTTCGCCAGGGAGCGCATCCACAAGGCCGGGCTTGCTGACAAGGTCGACATCAAGCTGCAGGACTATCGCGACGAGACCGGCACCTATGACCGCATCGCCTCGATCGAGATGTTCGAGGCGGTCGGCGAAAAATACTGGCCGGTGTTCTTCGCCAAGATGAAGGCCTGCCTGAGACCCGGCGGCACAGCGGGCCTGCAGATCATCACCATCAACGAGGATGCCTACGACACCTATCGCGCCCGCCCGGACTTCATCCAGCGCTACGTGTTCCCGGGCGGCATGCTGCCGACGCCGTCGATCCTGAAATCGCTGGGAAGAGACCATGGCCTCGCCCATCTGCGCGAGCGCGTCTTCCCGGACGATTACGCCCGCACGCTCGCCGAATGGCGCCAGCGTTTCTGGGGATCCTGGGAAAAGATCGTCCCGCTCGGCTTCGACGACCGCTTCAAGAAGCTCTGGGAATTCTACCTGCACTATTGCGAAGCCGGCTTCCGCGCCAGCTACATCGACGTCCGCCAGGTGGTCTACAGGGCCTGATGCGTAGCTAGGAGAGCGGTGATCGCATGAGCACGAATTGCTCATGCGATCGTGATGAAACCGCGATCGGACATCGGGCGTTTCCTGCTGTCCGCCGCTTGGCACTGCATCATATCAAAACGAGCGCGGAGCATCCTTGGCAACAGGAGGCTTCCTTGAACCGAACCCAGATCGCCGCCGGGCTGTTGCTTGCCGTAATATCGGCAACCGCAGCTCAGGCGAAATCGTCCATACCGACCGTCACCAACGACCCGCTGGGCTCAAACACGAGCGCGACCCTCACACCTGGAGTCAGCGACCTCATCAACAACACGCCGACATCCTCCATCCCGGCAATCCATCACCCAAAGGGGATGACGCCCTTGACGGTTCCAAGCGATCCGCTGGGCGTTTCCATCCAGCCCGCGTTCCCTGGACCGATCACCGCTCCCGCGACCGGCTCGCCGTAGATTGCCCCTTGCTGGGGTCCGAGCCGGGCCGCCAGCCGGGCAACAGGCTGAGTGCTGCCTCAAAGAGCGATGCGGTACTTTGCGAACCCCGCTTCGCCCTCGCCTGCCGGCTCGATCTTCAGGGACTTCACCTCGGCGATAAAATCCTTCGCCTTGGGTCCGGTCTCGAACACGACGCTGGTTCCCGACAGCGGCGCGAACGACCAGTTGTTATCAGCGGATGGGTTTATCGTACCCTCGCTGATGATGTAGCGCACGATCACGTCGCGGTTGGTGTCCGGCGCCTCATAGATGATCTTCGAGGCATTGATGTCGGGGAAGTTGCCGCCGCCGCCGGCACGGTAATTGTTTGTGGCCACGACGAATTTCGCTGCGGGATCAATCGGTTTGCCATCGAACATCAGATCGACGATACGGCTCGCTCCCGGATTCGCCAGCCCGCCCTTGGCATCGTATTTCGGGGGCTGCGACAGGTCTATCTTGTAACTGACGCCGTCGATCACGTCGAAATTGTAGGAGGGGAAATCGGTGTTGATCAGCGGTTCGTCAGCCTTGCCCGCCTCGATCCGGTTGAAGATACCGGTCGACATCTCCAGCCATTCCTTGACTTGCGCGCCGGTGATTTCAACCGCCCGCACGGTATTCGGATAGAGATAGAGATCGGCGACATTCTTGATGGCGATGTCGCCCACCGGCACGTCCGTATAGTAGTCGGCACCGCTGCGCCCACCGGCCTTGAAGGGAGCGGCGGCCGACAGCAGCGGCACGTCCTTCCATTCGGTGCTCTTGAGGATGTCCTTCAGGTACCAGCTCTGCGCCTGGTTCACGATCTGCACCGATGGATCGTCGGCGACCAAAGCGAAATAGGAATAGAGCGGCGCCGAGGTCTTGCCGACCGGACGGCGCACATAGGCGAGCGTTGCCTCATGATCCTGCTCCAACGCCGCAATGATGCGCTTGTCGTCGCCGACAGTCGCCTTGTTCTTGTTGTCGACCCGTTCATAGATCGGCCGCGCCTCGGAAGTCGCCGAAACGACCCGCCATTTCGAGCCGTTGCGCTCCAGCAAAAGATCGATCAGGCCCATATGCGAGCCCCAGAACCCGCCCATCACGGCGGGCTTGCCCTGCAGCGTGCCCTTCTTGGCGTCGACGGCCTCGAGCGATTGAAAGTCCTTCTTGCCGGGGAAGACGAGATGCTGGTGGCCCGTGAACACGGCGTCGATGCCCTCAACGCCGGCGACGAAGAAGGAGGCGTTTTCCATCATGTCGCCTTGCTTGATGTCGATGCCGGAATGCGAAAGCGCAATTACGATGTCGGCGCCCTGCTCCTTGATCTCGGGCACCCAGGCCTTGGCAGCTTCGACGATATCGCGCGTCTTGACGTTGCCTTCGAGGTTTTTCAGGTCCCAGACCATGATCTGCGGCGGCACGAAGCCGATGATGCCTATCTTGATCGGCTGCTCGGCGCCGGAGCCATCCTTGATCTTCTTGTCGAGGATAACATAGGGCTTGAGGTAGAGCTTGTCGTCGCGCGGATTGGCGGCGAGCTGGGTGCCGCGGATCAGGTTCGCGCAGACAAATGGAAAATTGGCGCCGGCCAGCACCTTGTCCAGGAACGACAGGCCGTAGTTGAATTCGTGGTTGCCGAGCGTCGAGCATTCGTAGCCGAGCAGGTTCATGCCTTTCATGATCGGATGCAGGTCGCCGTCCTGCATGCCTTTCTCATAGGCGATGTAGTCGCCCATCGGATTGCCCTGCAAAAGGTCGCCATTGTCGATCAGCATCGAGTTGACCGCTTCCTTGCGCACCGCATCGATCAGGGAAGCCGTCCGCGACAGGCCCATCGTGTCGTTTGCTTTGTCGGCGTAGTAATCATAGGGCAGCACGTTCACATGGATGTCGGTCGTCTCCATGATCCTGAGATGCGCCTGGTTGGCCTGAGCGCGGGCTGAGAACGGGTGCAGCATGATCAGCGCCCCGGTTGCGGCGGCGCCCGCCAGCAGTGCGCGGCGGGAGACAGGGTGGAGCAGTTGGGACATTGTTTTTTCCTGTTTCGACAATGCGACAAGCCCCTACCCCCGAAGCGAAAGCTTCGCGCTGAAATCCGGCCATGTCCATCGGGAATCCAGTCGATCAGCAAAAGGTGACGGGCGGATGAAACATCTGCCTGGGACGAAAAAGTCAGCCCTTGTCGTCGTCGCCCTGGGTGATCAGCCGTGCACTGCGCTGGCCGGTCGCATAAATCCATAGCCAGCTAAGCGAAACCGCCAGCCGGTTGCGAAAGCCGATCAGGAAGTAGATGTGGGCGATGCCCCACAGCCACCAGGCGGGCCAGCCGGTAAGCTTGATCCAGCCGAAATCGATGACCGCTGCACGCTTACCGATCGTGGCCAGATCGCCGTCATGCTTGTAGCGGAACGGCCGTGGCGAGGCATTGCCGGCAAGCCTGGCCTTGATGGTCGCGGCGACATGCCATCCCGCCTGCTTGGCCACGGGTGCCACCCCCGGCACTGGCTTGCCATCCGGCCGCAGGACATGCGCTGCGTCGCCGATAACGAAGATTTCTGGGCTGCCCGGCACGGTGAGGTCGGGCTCGACGAGCACCCTGCCCGCTCGGTCCGCTGCCGCCCCCAGCCATTCGGCGGCCGGCGACGCGGCGACGCCTGCCGCCCACAGGATTGTCCGGGCCGGCAGGACTGTGTCGCCGAAGACGACGCCCTCGGCATCGCAGCGTGTCACCGCGCCGCCGAGTTCCACCTCGACGCCAAGGCGCTCGAGCGCCTTCCTTGCATAATCGGAAAGTTCAGGCGCGAAATTGGCAAGGATGCGGTCAGCCGCCTCGATCAGCACCACGCGCGTCTGCCGCGTGTCGATGTTGCGGAACTCGCCGCGCAGCGTGTCGCGCGCGAGCTCGGCAATGGTGCCGGCCAGTTCCACGCCGGTCGGCCCGCCGCCGACGATCGCCAGCGTCAGCAGCGCCTTTCGCTTTTCTGGATCGGTTTCCCGCTCGGCCTGCTCGAAGGCGAGAAGGATGCGCCGCCGGATGGTCGTCGCGTCCTCGAGCGTCTTCAGCCCAGGCGCAAAAGGCTCCCATTCGTCATGGTCGAAATAAGCGTGTCTGGCGCCGGTGGCGAGCACCAGCGTGTCGTAGGCAACCGCGCTGCCGTCGTCGAGCAGCACGCGCCCGCCGGCGCGGTCGACGCCGCTGACATTGGCGAGCAGCGTCGTCACGTCCTTGCGCTTGCGCAAGAGATGACGGATCGGCCACGCCACCTCCGAGGTCGCCAGCGCCGTGGTCGCCACCTGATAGAGCAGCGGCTGGAAAAGATGGTGGTTGCGCTTGTCGATCATGGTGATGCGCACCGGCACACCGGATAGCGCCCGGGTGAACTCGAGACCGCCGAAACCCGCGCCGACAACGACGACATGATGGCTGGCTTCGTTCATCTCATTCACCCCATGGGCGCATAAATTCACCAGCTTCGATATAGGCATTATTGTGCACTGCAACAATGCCTCGACTGCCCGGGACTCGCCGCTCGATGTCGTGAATGCACATGCCGGCCAGCTCATGCGGGGTATAGCCTCTCCGGACTGGATGACGGGAGTGAAGCATGGCCAACGATCGTGACGGCGAAGGTCCGGCGCAGTATTCCTCGCCGCCCTGCTTCATGCACGAACTCGATCCGGAATTCCGCGCGCCGCTCACCGACTGGACCGATGTGCGGCGCTGGCGCAAGGCCGAGCGCGAGCGGCTGATCGCGGCGCGACTGACGGTTTCCGCCGACATGCGCACGGCAATGTCGCAGCGTATCGCCGAAGGCCTCGACGCGCTGATCGGCGACATTGCCGGCCGTCTGGTCAGCCTCTACTGGCCGTTTCGCGGCGAACCGGATTTGCGGCCATGGATAGCGTCCATCAACGAGCGCGGCGGCCACACGGCGCTGCCCGTCGTCATCGAGAAGGGACAGCCGCTGGTCTTTCGCGCTTATGTCCCTGGCGACCGGCTGGAGAAAGGCGTCTGGAACATCCCGATCCCGGCCGAAGGCCATCCGGTGCTGCCGGACATCGTCATCTCGCCGATCGTCGGCATCGATCCCCAAAACTATCGCCTGGGTTATGGCGGCGGCTTCTTCGACCGCACGCTGGCCGCGATGCCGTTCAAGCCTTCGATCATCGGCGTCGGCTACGAACTCCAGCGCATCGCCACCATCTACCCGCAACCACACGACATCCCGATGGATCGGCTGGTGACGGAGGCTTTCAACGGCTAGGCCATCTCCGGCCTCAGCCCGACGGTCGTCCTGTCGACGATCTCGCGCAAGGCGAAGGACGAATTGATCTTCGTCACATGCGGCATGGCTGACAGCCATTCCTTGTGGATGCGCTCATAGTCGACCAGATCCTTTGCCGCGATGCGCAGGATATAATCGTACTCGCCCGACATTAGATGGCAGGAAAGCACGTTCGGGCAACGCTTGATCGCGGCCTCGAAATCCGACAGCGTCTTCTCGAATTGCCCCGACAGCGATATATGCACGATCGCCGTCATCTGGTGGCCGAGCGCGGCATTGGAAAGCCGCGCGTGGTAGCCGCGGATGGTGCCGGATTTTTCCAGATTGTCCAGCCGCCGCGAACAGGCCGACTGCGACAGGCCGACCTTCTCGGCGAGCGCCGCGTTGGGTATCCGCCCATCCTTCTGCAATGTCTCCAGAATGGCGATATCAATCCTGTCGAGCGGCATTCTTCGGGATTCCTTCGAATATCTTGATATTTCGCGCAACGATTATCGAAGCATGCCGGCTAGCGCAAGCGCATTCGCAAACACCTGCGCAACGATTCATGGTTCACTGGGTTCATACAGGGAACGCGCCCTTAAAGGGCCGGATCAGGAGAAGAAAATGCGCGTCGGCTGCCCCAAGGAAATCAAGAACCACGAGTACCGCGTCGGCCTGACGCCGGGCTCGGTCCGCGAATATGTCGCGCATGGCCATGAAGTGCTGGTTGAGACCGGCGCCGGTGCCGGCATCGGCGCCGACGACAACGCCTACCGCGCCGCCGGAGCCACCATCGCCAAGACGGCGGCCGACGTATTCGCCAAGTCGGACATGATAGTCAAGGTCAAGGAGCCGCAGCCAAACGAGTGGGTCCAGCTGCGCGACGGCCAGGTACTCTACACCTATCTTCATCTGGCTCCGGATCCGGAGCAGACCAAGGGCCTGCTGGCTTCCGGCGTCACGGCGATCGCCTATGAGACGGTCACCGACGACCGCGGCGGCCTGCCGCTGCTGGCGCCGATGTCGGAAGTCGCCGGCCGCCTGTCGATTCAGGCCGGCGCCACCGCGCTGCAGAAGGCCAATGGCGGCCGTGGCGTGCTGCTCGGCGGCGTGCCCGGCGTTCTGCCCGGCAAGGTCACGGTGCTTGGCGGCGGCGTCGTTGGTCTGCATGCCGCCAGGATGGCGGTCGGCCTCGGCGCCGACGTCACCATCATCGACCGTTCGATCCCGCGCCTGCGCCAGCTCGACGACCTGTTCGCCGGCCGCGTCCATACCCGCTACTCGACTGTCGAGGCGCTGGAAGAGGAATGTTTTTCGGCCGACATCGTCGTCGGCGCCGTGCTGATCCCGGGTGCCGCCGCGCCCAAGCTGGTGACGCGCGAAATGCTGTCCGGCATGAAGAAGGGTTCGGTGCTGGTCGACGTCGCCATCGACCAGGGCGGCTGCTTCGAGACCTCGCACGCCACCACCCATGCCGAGCCGACCTACGAGGTCGACGGCGTCATCCATTACTGCGTCGCCAACATGCCGGGCGCGGTGCCTGTCACCTCGGCCCATGCCCTCAACAACGCGACGCTGCATTACGGCCTGCAGCTTGCCGACAAGGGTCTGAAGGCGCTGGTCGACGACCACCATCTGCGCAATGGCCTCAACGTCCACAAGGGCAAGATCACCAACCGCGCGGTGGCCGAAGCGCTCGGCTACGAGCTGGTCGAGCCGAAGGCAATGCTCGCCGCCTGACGCGCAAGCAAGAGCTTCCTCCCGTCTCGCCCGCCGGTTCGTTCCGGCGGGCTTTTTCTTGCCGGCAAAAGCGCGCAACAAAAAAGCGGAGCCAAAGCCCCGCTTCCTCGATGTCGAGATGCGCCGCCGGTTCATCCGCGGTCGGCAATCGATCGACGACTACCTTTTAGCGCGCTTATGCGACGGGAGTACGACAGCCGTCACCGACATTGCGCTCGGCCGCCATGACCAAACACGCGCTGTGTGAAGCATTTCACATTCGGCGTTCGAAAACTGTGCCTACACAGGTGTCGTTCCCTGACGGCTCGAGCCGCCTCCCAGACGCTGGCGAATACCAGTCTTTGCCGGCTGCTTCGGCCGCAGCTTCTGTCGCGACTATTTTCCCAACCGCCCGCCAGATCATCGGCGGGCGTCTTTTTGCGCACCTCAGGCGCGCTCGATCCGGCACTGGTAGCAATTGTTGCGCGCCGAGCGGACATGGACGTAAGCGATGTCGTCGCGCTCGAACAGCGCCTCGGCGCGTGCCGCGATTGCAGCCGTCGGGATGACGCCGCCGCTGCCGTAGACGATGCGGTCATCCCGGCCGTAGCCGCGCACGATGTAGTCGCTGCTTTCCAGCATGTCGGGGAGCGCCCCGGCCTCAGCCGCGCGCTCGCATTCTTGCGCATGCAGAAAGATCGGCCCGGTCTCGGCGTAAGGCTGCAGTTCCGGAAACGGCCGGTAGGCCAGGATCAGATAGGCATCGCCGGCGGCGACGTTCCTGAGGCAATGCCGGCACGGCACGCCGTCGCCGTCGGAAATGCTCCGCTCGGGCCTGTGGCCGTAGGCGTCAGGCCCACCGCACTGCAAGGCTCTCACATCTTCCGTCGGCAAGGCTTTGAACTGGATGGTCATGACGAAATCTCCGGTGTTGTGACCGAAAATTATGCCTGCCAGGCGGCATCTCCCACCCGATTCCTGCCAAACTCAATCCATCAGCGCGTCAAGCCCACGCACCAGCCCGGTGATTTCCTGCACCCGCCGGACGGCAAGCAGCGTGCCTGCAACATAAGGCGCGGCGGATGAGCCGGCGTCATGGCGGATGGCCAGCCGCTCGTCGGGCAGGCCGAACAGCGCCTCGCAGGAAAGTATGTAGGACGGCAGACGCAGCGCATGCACTTGCACCCCCTCGCCCGCGCCGACCGCGGCACCGCGCGTTCCTGGCACGCCGGAGACCTCCGACACCGGCCGCGCGGTGGATGCCTTGCGGATGTCAGCCAGCGCTTCGGCCAGCTCGCGCGCCGTGCCTGACGGCGCATCGGGCTTCCTGGCGCTGGCATAGTCGATGACCTCGACATCAGGCACATATTTCGCCGCCATCAGGGCGAAGCGTTTCATCAGCGTGGCGGTGATCGAAAAATTGCCGGCCGCGATAACGCCGACCCGGTTGGCGCGCGCCGCAGCATCGATGTCGGCATAGTCGCCGGCCCCGAGCCCTGACGTGCCGATGACCACATGCCGACCCTTCTCGATGGCGAGCAGCACGTGGTCCTTCACGACATCCGGCTTGGTGTAGTCGACCAGCACTTCGGACGGCGCCTGCAGCGCCTCCGCCAGCGAGGCAGAAGCGATCACGCCATTGGCCGGCACGCCGACCAGCAGGCCGGAATCCTGTCCTGCGCCGCTGCGCGACACCGCACCAGAGAGCTGCATGTCGGCCTGCGCCGCGATCGCCGGCACCAGTGCCTTGCCGACCCAGCCGGTTGCGCCTGCCATCACCACCCGTATCGTCATGATCCGATCCTTTCGCCATCGCTATTGGCCGTGGACGATCAGCGATATGGGAAGAGCCCGGCTCGTTCAAGCCGGGCTCTTTCAGCATTGCCCCAATAGTTCCGAACGAGGCTATCTTATGAAATCGTCGAAGCGGCGCAGCGTCACCCGGCGATTGCGCCAGTTCTCGTTCTGGGTCGGCACGAGCAGGAACTCCTCGCCATAGCCCACGGTCTCGAGCGCATGGCCCGGCACGCCGAATTCGCGCACCAGCGTGCGCTTCAGCGAGGCGGCACGCTGTTCGGACAGGATCTGGTTCGACTGGAAGGAACCGACGGCGTCGGTATGACCTTCGATCAGCACCCGCGCGCGACGATCGCGCCGCAGGATGCGATCGAGTGCGTCGGCGATATTTTCGATCTTGCCGTACTGCGATTCGGAGATGGCGGCCGAGCCGAAGGCGAAATTGATCGACTGGATGTCGATCGAGCGCGCCATGCGCCGGAGATCCGGCCGCCGCTTGAACTCACGGATTGTGACGCGCTGGTTGGGGCGCAGCTTCACCTTGGGCGGCGCTTCAAGCTGGCGTTCGATCGTCGCGGCGGAAGGTGTGGTTGCCTGAGCGGATGCCAGGCTCGGCATGGCAAGTGCCGCAGTCATCGCCACGGCAAATGTGCGTCGGGTCAGCATGTCTCTTCTCCTTCGGCGCCGCTCTCAGATGGGCGCGTTAATGCATGCTGATGGCACCATCGCAAAGACAGTCTGAAGCGCCGATGAACGGTGGGTTCAGCTTGCGGAGAAGCTACGGCCGCATGACGCTGGCCGAGCGCTCGGCGAAGGTCATCGGATGCACGATCTCCTTCTTTTGCGCCACCGGCGCAAAGCCGAGTTTCTGGTAGAGCGGCAGGGCCGCGGGATGGTCGAGCGTGCAGGTCTGCACAGTCACCCGCTTCGGTCCGTAAGACCAAGCGGCAGCGATCGCCGCACCCAGGAACCAGCGGCCGATGCCTTGCCCGGTGGCGTGCTCCATCATGCCGAAATAGGCGAGCTCGACTTCTTCCGGTAGATGCGGCTTGAGGTCGAAAAAGCCGGCCGGCGAGCCATCGAGATAAAGCACTCTGATGTCGCGATCTTCGCGATGCAGGCCGGCCGAAAGCTCTTCATCGTCCAGCCTCAGCACATTCACCCAGTGCCATTTCCGCCCCACCCGGTCCATCAGATAGCGATAGAAATGCAGCGGAATATCCTTGGTTTTCAGCAGCGCGATCTGGCGGTTGTACGGCACCGGCGGCGAGTAGGCCGGCGGCACATGCATTTCGAGAAACGTTACCGTGACGTCGATGTCTTCCAGCACTCCGTTTTCCATCACCGTCATTCCTTGCCCGTCACCACCGGCGTATCGCCAAGCCCGCCCCATTCCGTCCATGAACCGTCGTAAAGCCTGTTCTCGGCATGGCCAAGCGTCTCCAGCGCCAGCGTGATCGCCGCCGCCGTGATGCCCGAGCCGCACGATGTGACGACCGGCTTCGACAGATCGATCCCGGCATCCTCGATGACCTTGCGCAGGCGATCCTTGGGCAGCAATTCGCCGTTCTCGGCAAGTCCTGTAACCGGGACATTGCGCGCGCCAGGCATATGGCCGGAACGGATGCCGGCACGAGGTTCAGGCTCCGTACCGGCGAAACGGCCGGCGGATCGCGCATCGGCGATCTGGCTCTCTCGTTTATCGACGATGCGGCGCATCTCGGCGAGGCTGACGACTTGAGCGGCATCGAAGTCGGCATGGAAGATGCAAGGTGCGATCTTCGTCTGCTCGGCAGTCACCGGGCGTCCCTCGGCCTTCCAGCGGTCGAAGCCGCCGCTCAGGATGTATACCTGGAACACGCCCATGACCCGGAACATCCACCAGCCGCGTGGCGCCGAAAAATAGCCCGGACCGTCATAGACCACGATCGTATCGTCGGCCGAAACGCCCATGGCGCCAACATACTGCGCGAAATTCTGCGGCGACGGCAGTGTATGCGGCAGGCCGGACTCCGGGTCCGAGATCACATCCTGGTCGAGAAACCGCGCACCCGGAATATGCGCCGCCTCGTATTCGGCGCGCGCGTCGCGCTTCTGCGCAGGCAGGTACCAGGACGCATCGATGATCGTCAGGCCCGGCTCCCCGAGGCGCTGCTGCAGCCAGTCCGCGTCGACGATGAAAGGACTGTCCTCGGCCATTCTTTTTCTCCTGCTCGCCTGTGGTGGCAACTGACCTTCAGATCGCCGGCATCGGCCCGAAGCGTATACGGAAGCGCCGGTTCTCGCGGCCTTTCTTTTCGATCTTGCCGATATGGATCTCGCCGACCTCGCTGGTGCTCTTCACATGGGTACCGCCGCAAGGCTGGCTGTCGATCGAGGCATTCTCGCCGATGCAGACCAGCCGGATCCTGCCGGTGCCGACAGGCGGCCGCACATTCTTGGATTTCACCAGGCCGGGATTGGCCGCCAGTTCTTCGTCGGTGATCAGCCGGGTGAAGATCGGATGGTCGGCGCGCACCAGTTCCATCAGCCCCGCCGTCACGTCCTCCTTGGTGAAACCGGCATCCGGAATGTCGAAGTCGACGCGGCTGTCGTCCTCGGAAACCGCGGCACCGGTGATCGGGTATGGACAGACGACGGTGAGCAAATGGCAGGCGGCATGCATACGCATCAGAAGGTGCCGCCGCTCCCAATCGATGGCGAGCTTCAGCCGCTCGCCGAAACCGGGAACCGCTTGCTCGGGAGATGGAACATGGATGATCTCGTCCTTGGTCTCGCCGGCGATGGTGGCAGCAATGACGATGCGACTGCCGTCAGCACGTTCCAATGTACCCGTGTCGCCCGGCTGCCCGCCCGACGTCGCATAGAAGATCGACCGGTCGAGGATGATGCCGCCGCGCTCGTTGACGGCGACAACTTGAGCCTGAGCCTTCCTCAGATAGGCGTCGTCGCGAAACAGCGCTTCGGTCTTGTGTGCCATCACGCGACCTTTTCGAACGGCACCGAGATTTTGCTCTGCTCGTCCATCCAGCCCGGCGCCGGCAGTCCTTTCTCGCGCAGGAACTCGGGGTTGAACAGCTTCGACTGGTAGCGCGTGCCGTAGTCGCAAAGGAGGGTGACGATTGTGTGGCCGGGACCCAGTTCGCGCGCCAGCCGGATCGCGCCGGCAATGTTGATGCCGGTCGAGCCGCCGACACACAGGCCTTCTTCCTGGATCAGGTCGAAGACGATCGGCAGCGCTTCCTCATCCGGAATCTGGAACGAAAAATCCGGCGTGAAGCCTTCGAGGTTGGCGGTGATGCGCCCTTGCCCGATGCCTTCGGTGATCGAGCTGCCCTCGGATTTCAATTCGCCGCTGGTGTAGAAACTGAAGAGCGCCGCGCCCAGCGGGTCAGCGAGCGCGATCTTGACGTCCTTGCTTTTGGCCTTCAGCCCAAGGCCAACGCCGGCCAGCGTCCCGCCGGAACCGACGGCCGACACAAAGCCATCGACCTTGCCGCCGGTCTGGGCCCAGATTTCCTGCGCGGTGGTGCGGACATGGCCGTCACGATTGGCCACGTTGTCGAACTGGTTGGCCCAGATCGCGCCGTTCGGCTCCGAACGCGCCATCTGCTCGGCCAGGCGCCCCGACAGCCTCACGTAATTGTTGGGGTTCTTGTAAGGCACTGCCGGCACCTCGATCAGCTCGCCACCGAGCATTTTGATCGTGTCCTTCTTCTCCTGGCTCTGCGTGTCCGGAATGACGATCACGGTGCGATAACCGAGCGCCTTGGCGACCAGCGTCAGGCCGATACCGGTGTTGCCGGCCGTTCCCTCGACGATGACGCCGCCCGGCTTCAAAAGCCCGCGCTGTTCGGCGTCGCGGATGATGAACAGGCCGGCCCGGTCCTTGACCGACTGACCCGGATTCATGAATTCGGCCTTGCCCAGGATCTCGCAACCGGTTGCTTCCGACGCCTTGTTGAGGCGGATCAGGGGCGTGTTGCCAATCGCTTCGATCACAGAACGATGCATGGAGATTCCTTGTGTAGGTGCGGCGAGACCCTAGAAACCCGAAGCTTTGGTTTCAAGGCAAGAATTTGCCTGGACTAGCGGCATTTCGGGCACCGCAATTGCCAAGATGCGTCTCAAAACGGATACGTTGTCAAAACGTTCATTTCCTCATTGCGCGGAACAGCGCTCTTTTCATTCGATTTATCCGCCGCTAGAGCACTATCGACACATTCACAGGGCACAGCATGACTCTCTATCGGGCCAACCCGAAGCACGGTGTCGCCTGGATCACCGGCGGCAGCAGCGGCATCGGCCGCGCATTGGCCAAGGACCTCGCGGCGCAAGGCTATGCCGTTGCGGTGACCGCACTCGACGGCGATCCGGTCGACACGCTGCTCGTCGAGACGGCGCAGATGCCCGGCCGCGTCACCTCCTTTCCTTGTGACGTCACCGACGAGCAGCGCATGGCAGCGACGGTCGCGACGATCGAAAAGGATCTCGGCCCGATCGTGCTGGCCGTCTTCAACGCCGGGAATTACATCTCCACGCCCGGCGAAGACCTGATCGTGCGGGACTTCCGCCGCTCCTTCGAGGTCAACTATTTCGGCATCCTCAACGGCCTGGTGCCTGTCGTCGAGCACATGCGGGTGCGTTCGCGCGGCCATGTTGTCCTTGTCGGATCGGTAACGGCCTATTCCGGCTGGCCGACCACCGCTGCCTATGGCGGCACCAAGGCAGCCATCAACATCCTGGCCGAGTCGCTGAAATACGATTTCGACAAGATGAACATTCGTGTCCAGGTGATAAACCCGGGCTTTGTCGACACGCCGCTGACCGAAAAGAACATGCTGCCGATGCCGGGCCTGATGCCCGTGCATCGTGCTTCGCGCCGCATGGCGCGCGGCATTAAATCCGGCGGCTTCGAAGTCACCTTTCCCTACCACATAAGCTGGCCCCTGAAGCTGCTCGGTTTGCTGCCGCGGCCGGTCGGCCGCTGGGTGATCGGCCTGACGACCGCCTGGATGGCCCGGCCGCTCAATTTCGACCGCAAGCCGCCCGGCGAATAGGCTCGGTCGACGGCTTTGGCGAAGCGCCGTCCAGGTGGCGAAGGTGCTGTCCACAAATGGCGGCTGGCCGTCCACTAGTGGCGACCGCGTCGTCCACAGGTGGCGGCTGGCCGTCCACAGGTGGCGGCTGGCCGTCCACAGGTACCCGTTGCCTGTTTGCAATCGCGCCCATAGGTTGAGAATTGTTGCGTGGAGTCTGTTAATGGGGCGACGGATCGTGCTTGCGGTGTTGTGCCTCGCCGTCGTTCTTGTCATGGCCTTCGTGCTTGGCCCGCGCGTTCCCGTCGACACCACGATCCGCTTCGATCCGAAAGCGATCGGTGACGATCCGCAGGCCTATCTGGTGCGCGAAGAGGCCGCCGTCCCCAATATCCGCGACGGGCTGGAGAAGGAAATCATCTGGGCCAACCCGATGGTTCGCGCCAGGACAAAGCTGGCGATCGTCTACATCCATGGGTTTTCGGCGTCGAAGGGAGAGATCCGTCCGCTGCCCGATGAGGTGGCCGACCAACTCGACGCCAACCTCTTCTACACCCGCCTCACCGGCCATGGTCAGGACAGCGCCGCGATGGCGCAGGGCAGCGTCAATGCCTGGATCAACGACTATGAGGAAGCGCTCGCCATCGGCCGGGCGATCGGCGACAAGGTGATCGTCATCGCCACTTCGACCGGTGGCTCGCTGGCGGCCTGGGCGGCTACGCAGCCGGGTGCGTCGGATGGCGTCGCGGCGATCGCATTCATCTCGCCCAATTTCGGCGTCAAGGCATCCGGTGCCGAGATCCTGACCATGCCGTGGGGCAAGCAGATCGCCGAACTCGTCGGCGGCAAGGAGCGCAGCTTCCCGACGCGCAACGCGCTGCATGAAAAATTCTGGACCTACAAATATCCGATGGCGGCGACGCTGCCGATGGAGGCGCTGGTGGAGCTTGCCTATGGCGCGCCGGTGGAGAAGGCGGCCATCCCCGCTTTGTTCATCTTTTCGGATTCGGACAAAGTGGTGCGGCCCGACCGCACGCGCGAGATCGCCGGACGCTGGGGTGCCGCGCATGAACTGGTGCCGGTTGACGACACCGGCGACCAGGACAACCATGTCATTGCCGGCGACGCCCTGTCGCCGTCGACCACGGCCTTCCTGGCGCAGCGAATCGTCGTCTGGGTCAAGGCGCTCACGGAATAGGCGCGAAACGAAAAGAGCGACCGAAGCACCGCTTCGGTCGCCCTTTTTTCAGTCATCGGCGGTCAAGCCAAGGCTCGACCGCGCAGTCGGTTCAGGCAGCGCGGGTAGCCGGCCGCTTGCCGCCGAAACGGCGCTTGTTGTTGCCCTTGAACGGCTTGCGGCCCTCCGGGCGCTCGCCTTGCGGCTTGGCCGCGAACGGACGATCGCCGGCTGGCTTGTCGCCGAACCGCTTCTTGCCGAAACCGTTGTTGCCGCCCGGCCGCCTGCCGTCGCGACGGCCATTGTGGTCGGCGCGGTCATTGGCTGGCTCGAAGCGCTCGTTCTTTTCAGCAGGATTGCGCTGCGGATCGGGGCTGCCGAGATGGTCGGCAACAATCGGCAGCTTGCTGCGGATGATGCGCTCGACCTGGCGCAGCTTGCTGTTCTCGGACGGATCGCAAAGCGTGATGGCGATGCCGTCCATGCCGTTGCGGCCGGTGCGGCCGATGCGGTGGACATAGCTTTCCGCCTCGTCCGGCAGGTCGAAATTCACCACATGGCTGATGCCGGGCACGTCGATGCCGCGCGCGGCGATGTCGGTCGCCACCAGAATGCGTACCGAGCCCTCGCGGAAATCGTTGAGCGCCTTCTGGCGGGCGTTCTGCGACTTGTTGCCGTGGATGACGGCGGCCTTGAAGCCGTCGCGCTCGAGATCCTTGGTCACCCTGTCGGCGCCGTGCTTGGTGCGCGAAAAGATGATGACCGACTTCATCGCCTCGTCGGCGAGCATCTTGGACAGCACCTGACGCTTCTGCTTGGTGCGGGCAAAGACGACGCCTTGCACGATCTCGGCCGCCGCGGTGCTCTGCGGCGAGACCTCGATGCGAACCGGGTTCTTCAACAGGCCCTTGGCCAATTCGGCGATTTCGTCCGGCATGGTGGCCGAGAACAGCGCCGTCTGACGGTCGGGCGCGGTCGCCTTGGCAATGCGCTTGACGTCGTTGATGAAACCCATGTCGAGCATGCGGTCACCCTCGTCGAGCACCAGCCATTTGGTGTCGGACAAAATGAGGTCGCCCTCGCGCACCAGGTCGGTCAGACGGCCGGGTGTGGCGATCAGGATGTCGACGCCGGGAGCAACCTTCTTCACCTGGCTGAAGCGGGAGACGCCGCCCAGCACCAGCGCGGTCGAGACATGCGCGCCCTTGGCGAGGATCTTGATGGTGTCCTCGATCTGCACGGCAAGTTCGCGCGTCGGCGCCAGAATCAGCGCACGGGTTGTCTTGGCGCGCCGCTTGGTGCCGAGCGCGATGATCTTCGACAGGATCGGCAGCGCGAAGGCCGCCGTCTTGCCCGAGCCGGTCTGGGCGATGCCGAAAATGTCACGGCCTTCCAGCTGCGGCGGGATTGCCTGGACCTGGATCGGCTTCGGATCGGCGAAGCCCGCGGCATGGGTGGCCTTGAGCAGCGCGCCCGAAATTCCAAGTGCTGCGAAACCCGAGAGTTCCCCAGTCTCCTTGGCGGGCAAAGTGTCCTTACCGGACAAAGTATTTTCGTTGGTCAAAATAGTCTTCTTTCACGCGGCCCGTGGCCGCAAACATCGATGGCGGCAGGGCGCAACCTGCCGTCGAACAAATTGTCATGGAACGACAAGGCGGCGGACGTTCTTCGTCCGCTCGGCTGCGCTGTCGTGCCCGCAGGCATCATGCCACGGGGCTTTTTCGCCACCTTGCCGATCAGCCGGAAAGAGGGAAAACAGACGCAACCAGTCTCATTCGTCGAGAAGGCCGGACAGTGCCGGCCCAAGCGCCTATGCCGCTGCATATGGCTGAGTTCGCCTGGAAATGCAAGGGGGCCATGTTGCAGCGCAGCAAAATCGAGGGCGAAAGGCAGCGCTTGCGCTCCCCTGCGGGCATCATTACCACAAATGCAGCTTTCCTTTTGGGGACCGGGCAATGAAGGACGTGCTGAAGGAACTCGAGCGCCGCCGCGAGATCGCCCGCATGGGCGGCGGCAAGGCGCGCATCGACGCCCAGCACAAGAAGGGCAAGCTCACCGCCCGCGAACGCATCGACGTCTTCCTCGACGAAGGCTCGTTCGAAGAGTTCGACATGTATGTCGAGCATCGCTCGACCGATTTCGGCATGGAGAAGACCAAGATCGCCGGCGATGGCGTCGTCACCGGCTGGGGCACCGTCAATGGCCGCCCTGTCTATCTCTTCGCCAAGGATTTTACCGTCTTCGGCGGCTCGCTGTCGGAAGCCCATGCCGAGAAGGTGGTCAAGGTGCAGGAGATGGCGCTGCGCAATCGCGCGCCGATCATCGGCCTCTACGATGCCGGCGGCGCCCGCATCCAGGAAGGCGTGGCGGCACTTGGCGGCTATGCCGAGATTTTCCAGCGCAACGTGCTCGCCTCCGGCGTCATCCCGCAGATCTCGCTGATCATGGGCCCTTGCGCCGGCGGCGATGTCTATTCACCCGCCATGACCGATTTCATCTTCATGGTGCGCGACACGTCCTACATGTTCGTCACCGGCCCGGACGTGGTGAAGACCGTCACCAACGAGACGGTGACCGCCGAGAGCCTCGGCGGCGCCAGCGTCCACACAACCAAATCCTCGATTGCCGACGGCGCCTATGACAATGACGTCGAGGCGCTGCTGCAAATGCGCCGGCTGGTCGACCTGCTGCCGGCTTCCAACACGGCCGAGCTTCCCGAGATCGAATGCTACCAGTCGGTGACCGATCACGATCTCTCGCTCGATCGGCTGATCCCCGACAACGCCAACAAGCCCTACGACATCAAGGAACTGATCCTCAAAGTTGCCGACGAAGGCGACTTCCTCGAGATCCAGCAGAGCTTTGCCAAAAACATCGTCACCGGATTTGGCCGCGTCGAGGGCCGCACCGTCGGCTTCGTCGCCAACCAGCCGATGGTGCTGGCCGGCGTGCTCGATTCCGATGCCAGCCGCAAGGCGGCGCGCTTCGTGCGCTTCTGCGACTGTTTTTCGATCCCGATCGTCACCTTCGTCGACGTTCCGGGCTTCCTGCCCGGCACTGCACAGGAATATGGCGGGCTGATCAAGCACGGCGCCAAGCTATTGTTCGCCTACGCCGAGGCGACCGTGCCGAAGATCACCGTCATCACCCGAAAAGCCTATGGCGGCGCCTATGATGTGATGGCCTCGAAGCATCTGCGCGGCGACATGAACTATGCCTGGCCGACGGCGCAGATCGCGGTGATGGGCGCCAGGGGCGCGGTCGAGATCATCTATCGCAAGGACATCGGCGACGCGGAAAAGATCGCAGCCCATACAAAGGCTTACGAGGACCGCTTCCTGTCGCCCTTCGTCGCCGCCGAGCGCGGCTATGTCGATGAGGTGATCATGCCGCACTCGACCCGCCGCCGCATCGCCCGAGCTCTGAGAATGCTGCGCAACAAGGACATGCAGAACCCCTGGAAGAAGCACGACAACATTCCGCTGTGATTTGAATGTCGCGAATGATCGTCGTTCCGTTATGAGCGGGGCCGCATCGTCGGTGCCCGTCGCGCGACGCACATGCGGTTGACGGACGCCCGCTTTGCTCGGAGCCCCTGGTATCAGCCGCGTTCCCGACCCGGCGTTAGACGGTTGACAATTAGCAGCCTCTAACATCATTGATGCGACGGGCGGGAAGGAAAATGCGAATAACCCTCGTGACGAAGGGCGTTGTTCCGTGCAAGGGCTATGGCGGAATTGAACGTCAGGTCGACTGGCTGACGACGGAGTTGGTCAGGCAGGGACACTATGTCGTGCTGGTCGCCGGACCAGGTTCGTCGCACCCGCTGTGCGAGGTTCGGCATGCAGTCACGGACGCCGAATGCCGGGCGGCAATCCCGAGCGACACACACATCGTCCATCTTCACGCGTGGAAGGTGGAAGTCCCGTTCCCGACACTCAACACCGAGCGCGGCCACTTGCCGGATTATCCACGGCCGCAGCCGAACTGGAGTTTCATCAGCGCCCGTCACGCCGAACTGCACGGCCGAAAAACCTTCGTCTACAACGGATTTCCGGTGGACGACTATCGGCTGGCGAAGTCGAAGAACGATCATCTCTTTTTCATGGCGGCTATCGCCAGGGCCGGAAAGGGCTTGAACCGGGCGGTGGACCTCGCCAAGAAGTTCGACTTCACTCTCGACATAGCAGGGGGCTCCCGGTGGAAACTTCTTGGCAGGAGCAAGACCCGACGCGAAGGCGTCTTCTTCAAAAGCCTATCCAGGCGATATCGCTTCAACGGCGTTGTCGACGGAGAGGAGAAGCTGCGCCTGCTGGGTGAATCGAAAGCCTTTCTCAATCCTATTGCCTGGGAAGAGCCGTTTGGCAACGCACCGGTCGAGGCCATGCTATGCGGAACGCCTGTCCTGACCACGCCGCGCGGCGCGCTGCCGGAGACTGTTGACAGGGAGACCGGGCGCTTCTTCGACACCGATGAGCAATTTGCGCGCGGGCTTGCCGAGATCGGAGCCCTGTCCGCGCAAAGATGTCGTGAATCGGCGGCAGACAGGTTCCCGATCGAAAAAACCGCGAAGGCCTACCTTGATCTCTATGCCCGCATCCTTGATGGCGAAGCGCTTCCGTGACAAATCACGAACCTGCTTGCTGACGCCGGCGGCTTTTCCCGATCGAAAAGGTATCGCGTATTTTGGACCCTATCCTCGTCTTCTGCTTGCCGGCGATCGGTGATTTCGTTCGTTGCCATTCGGCCGTTCAGGTCATCGCCGAACGGTTTCCCGGCCATCCCATCGATGTCATCACCTCGCCGCTTGCTGCACCCCTGGCGCGGCTGATGCCTAGCGTCAGGAAAGCCTGGGTGCTGGAGAAGCGGCACTTGCAGGCTGGTCTTGGCAACCGCATGCAGTTGGCCCGCCAGCTTCGCGAGCAGAATTATCGCGCGTGCTATCTTCTCTCCAGCAGCACCAAGGCGGCCTTGGTTCCCTGGATGGCGGGCATCCCCGAGCGCATCGGCTATCCGCGCGAACTGCAGTTCGGCATCGTCAACCGTCTGCCGGCCGGCTGGCTGAAAAGTTTGGTGGCTTTCGGCCCGCGCAAGACAAGGCTGTTCGAGCAGGTCTGCGCCATCGCCATGCTGGGCGAGAGGCCGGCTGACGGAACGCAGTTGCCGCCGCCGCGAATGGTGATCTCGCCCGAGGAACTGTCGGCTTGGCGCGTCCGGCACGGGATCGACGCAGCAAGGCCGGCGCTGGCGCTCTACACGTCGGATTTCGCCAACTTCCGCTCATGGCCGGCGGAGCGTTTCGTCTCGGTCGCCAGGGATCACGCCAGGCGCGGCTGGTCGGTATGGATTGTCGGCGGCCCGCGCGAACGCGAAGCCGCAACCCAGATCCGGGCTGCGCTTCCGGAGGCGGTGGATTTCACATCGACCCCTGATATCACCGACGCGATGTGCCAGATCGCTGCCTCGAACGTCTTCCTCGGTGTCGATGGCGGCATCTGCCATGCGGCTGCCGCCTTGGGAGGACCGTGCGTGCTGATCTTCGGATCGAACCGCTCCTACGAAACCGGTCCTGTGAACGACCAGGTCCGGTATGTCGAGCCGCCGATTTCGACGCCAAGCTGGATCGAGCATACGCGCGATGTCAGCGAGGACAATGTGCTTGAGGCCCTGGCGGCCGCCGTGACGCAAGCGCACCGTCCGCAAGGCGCCTGACCCGGGATATCTGGCCCTATTCCTCTTCCGCCGCGCCGAACCCCGCGCCCATTGTGGCATGCGCTGCACTCGCCCATGGCGTTGCGTGGTTGTCGATGCGCATCTGGAAGATGAAATAGGTCGGCGAGCAGAAGCCGATGCCTTTCACCTTGCCGACGCCGGGCGTGTCCGGCGGCAGTGACTGGCACATATAATCCTCGCGGCAGAAATGATCGGCCGAGCAGGCCGGGCGATTGCCGCGATTGACCGCGCCGCCGAGGCACTGGTCGAAATTGTTGGTCGCCACGCAAGTATCGAACTTTTTCCCGCCGACCAGCCCGCAGATCTCGCTGGGCATCGGCTTGCCAGCCTTGAAGGCGGCAAAGTTGCGATCCTTGTCGTCGCAGCCGCGATAGGCGATGCCGGCCGGCACGCCGATCTTCGGCGGACGGCAGGTATAGGCGGTGCGTGAAATATCGGTCGCGAAAGCCGCGAACTGCCCGGTGATCTTGTAGCGATCGTTGAAAGGCCGCGTCGCATTGCTGGCGATCGAGCCGGTCAGGCAGGGATGGCCGGAGAACATGTCCTTGCTGTCCTTCGGCAGCAGGCATTGCGCCAGCTTGGTGCGCACCCCCGATGCGGTGGCAAGCGGCGTGCAGACGGTGCCGCCACCGCACTGCCAGGTGGCGCCGAAGCGGGCGGCGTCCTCCGGCACGAGGCACGGCATCGCCATCTCAGCCGGCGCGTAGTCGACCTCGCCTGCGTCCGTCCAGGCGGCTGGCGGCGCGAAGGACAGCGGCCTGAACCGGTTCGGCTCCTTGCCCTCGGCCATGGCACGCAGCCAAGCCTGGCGGCGCGGTATGTCGGCATGGAGGTGCGGCGAGATACCGACCTCGATGCGGTTGAGCGGCGACGTCGTTCTGTCGTCGAGGCCGATGAAATGAAAGCCGGCGGTCGAGCCTGCCTGATGGCAGCCCTGGCAGGCGCCATTGTCCAGCCGCTCGACCAACGCCTCCGGCGTGCGCACCAGCTTCAGCCCGGAATAATCGAGCCCTGCGAAATCCGTTGGCTGGAATAATGGCGTAAACGGATGGTTGGCCTGCCTGGCGCTGCCGAAAGTCGACCACGAGATGACCTTCTTGGCCAAGAATTCATCGGGGATTTCGTAGATACCGAGATCGACCGCCGCGACGTTGTCGCTGATATAGTCGGCGAGCCTTTTCTTGAGCGCGGCGTCTTCCGCTAGCCGCGCCGTATCCGGCGTGTTTTCCAGCGGCATCTCGGCGATGGCGGCACCGTCGAAGTCGAATATCCGCATCAGATAAGCAGCCTGTCCGCCGAACTCCGTCTCCTGGCCGGAGGGAAAGCGGACCACCTGAGCATTGAGCTCGAGCTGCTTGAAGCTGAGGCCAGCCTTTTCCAGCGGCCCTCCAACAAGCCAACCGGCATCGACGCTCTCATCGAGCTGCGGCGTCCAGCGCCCGGCGACGCCGACACAGCCGCCATCGGCATCCGGCGCGACACTGTAGACGGCACTGAAATTGAACGGCAGGCGCGAGGCCAGCACCTTGCCTTTCTTCCTGAAGCTGTAGGCAAGCCGGTAGATGAACCGCACCTCGCCGCAGTTGCTTTCGCCCTGCACGTCAGCGAAATCGCGCCGGTCGAGCCGGTTGATGACACCGACCAGTCGGAAGCGCGCCGCATCGGTCTTCAGCCAGAGCATATCCATGACGCGGCCGACATTGCCGTCGGTCACCTCGTAGAGCGGCCGCCCGCCGGCCTTCATCTCCGCCCGCAAAGCGGCGACGTCGCCTGCCACCGTGTCGACGATCGCGTGATAGGCCGGCGACTCGTCATAGAGGGCTTTCAAATCGTCCTCGCCATCGACGGCGAAAACACCGGCAAAGCCAAAACCTTTGGCGTCAAGGGCGCCGAGAACCGCCGGATCGTCGACGATGGTCACCGGGCCCTCGGCACGCGCCGCATGGGCCAAAGAGAGCGCCACAAGAAATCCAGCAATCAGCGTGAAGCTGTGGATCATCCAGCGATTTCCTTGCGGCTGCCGATCAACTCGCGCAGCACCGGCACCATGGCAAGCGGCAGGTCCTCGGCGATCAGCCCGGGCCCGAAGCGGCTGCCCGCCTCGGCATGGATCCACACCGCGGCGCAGGCTGCCTCGAGAGGTCGCATGCCCTGCGCCAGCAATCCTGCAATTATGCCCGCCAGCACATCGCCGGAGCCAGCGGTGGCGAGCCAGGACGCACCATTGTTGTTGATCGCCGCCCGACCCTTTGGTGCTGCGATGACCGTGTCGGCGCCTTTGTAGACGACGATGGCATTGGCACGTGCGGCCGCCGCGCGCGCCTTGGCCAGCTTGGACAGGCTGTTGTCCGCGGCGATATCCGGGAAGAGCCGGCCGAACTCGCCCTCATGCGGCGTCATCACCAGCGCCGGGGCTTCCGAACGGCGCGCCGCTTCGAACAGCGTATCCGGCTCGTCGCGAAATGAGGTGATGCCGTCGGCATCGAGCACAAGCCCGTCGATCCCGCCGGCGGCATCGGGCCGTCCGGCACCCAGTATAGCCAAGGCAAAACCCCGGGTCCTGTCACCAACCCCAAAACCGGGGCCGAGGACGAAGGCCGATGGCCGCCGTTCTCCGATGAAAGTATGCACGTCCTCGATCGTATCGGCTTTGCGCAGCATGATCGAGGTAAGGTGCGCGGCATTCACCTGCATGGCGTTCGCAGGCGACAGCACCGTCACCGCCCCTGCCCCGCTCCTGGCGGCAGCAAGCGCCGAGAGCCGCGCAGCACCCGTCGCCGATGGCCCGCCGGAAAAGACGCCGGCATGGCCGCGTTTGTATTTGTGCGCATCGACCGCGGGCACAGGAAGCGTGTCCAGCCAAAGCGCCGGCACGTTCTCGAAGGCCTGCGTCTTGAGTTGCGCAATGATCTCGACGCCGATGCCGATGTCGGCAAGCACGATCTCACCGCACAGCTCGCGCCCGGGCAGCAGAAGATGGCCAGGTTTCTTGCGCGCGAATGTAACGGTGACGTCGGCGTGGAACGCCTGACCTAGAATATTGCCGCTTTCGCCGGAAACGCCGGAAGGCAGGTCGACGGCGACAACAGGCAGGTTCAGCGTCGTGGCGATTTCGACTGCCCGGGTTGCATCGCCCGACAGGGGCTTGGACAGCCCTGCTCCATAGAGCGAGTCGACCACTACCGCGTTCTTCTCGGCGGTGAATGCCGACAGGAGCCGGGGCGAGAGCGGACATTCGGCAGCTGCAATGGCCGCATCGCTGTCCGTCCTGGGCGGACCGGACGCCCACACCGACACATCGACGCCGCTGTTATGCAGCACGCCGGCAACGACATAGCCGTCGCCGCCATTATTGCCCGGACCGCACAGAACATGCACGCGCCTCGCTGCCGGATAGCGCGCCATGACCTCGGCGGCGACCGCTTCGCCAGCACGCCGCATAAGGCCGAAGCCATCCAGCGGACCGGCGGCGATTGCCTGCCGGTCGGCTTCGCCCATTTCGGCCGGAGACAGAAGTTCGTTGCTCATGGATTGCCGTCCGCTTTTCAATCGAGCATTGTCCAGTTTTCAGTCTGACGCAAACGCTGGGAGGCGGATTGCGAGAGCGAAAGCATCGTTGGAGGAACGAAGCACCGCGAAAACTGCCCGAAAAATGCGCTAATTGCCTAAATATTGGGCGGACGAGCGCCACCGCAGTGACTAGGCTTTAAGTGTCCATGCCGCTTCCAATGCAGCGAATGACGCGAATATGCATCGGGTTGCGGCATGGTGTCGAAATCGCGTGATACCGCTTTGTTTCAGCCGAAATTGGCACAGTTCGTGCTTGAAGGAGGCGCAAGCGGGGCTCACAACCCGTCTTTTTGGCAGTGGAGGCCATTTTTTACATGAAAAAGATCGAAGCGATCATCAAGCCGTTCAAGCTAGACGAAGTGAAGGAAGCGCTTCAGGAGGCCGGGCTGCAAGGCATCACCGTCACCGAGGCCAAGGGCTTCGGCCGACAAAAGGGCCACACCGAACTTTATCGGGGCGCGGAATATGTCGTCGATTTCCTGCCCAAGGTGAAGATCGAGGTCGTGCTCGGCGACGATGCGGTCGAAGGCGCGATCGAGGCCATCCGCAAGGCGGCGCAGACCGGCCGTATCGGCGACGGCAAGATCTTCGTCTCCAACATCGAGGAAGTTGTTCGTATCCGCACCGGTGAAACGGGTATGGACGCCGTCTGAGCTTTCTGATTTCAGTTTCCTCGAACCGTCAGCACACAGGGAAGAAATGACATGACGACAGCCAAAGACATCATGAAGCAGATCAAGGACAACGACGTGAAATTCGTCGACCTGCGCTTCACCGATCCGAAGGGCAAGCTGCAACACGTGACGATGGATGTAGTCGAGGTCGAGGAAGACATGTTCGCTGATGGCGTCATGTTCGACGGCTCCTCGATCGCCGGCTGGAAGGCGATCAACGAGTCCGACATGGTGCTGATGCCCGACCCTGACACGGTGCATATGGACCCGTTCTTCGCCCAGTCGACCATGGTCATCCTGTGCGACATCCTCGATCCGGTCTCCGGCGAATCCTACAACCGCGACCCGCGCGGCACCGCCAAGAAGGCCGAGGCCTACATGAAGTCCGAAGGCATCGGCGACACCATCTATGTCGGTCCGGAAGCCGAGTTCTTCGTCTTCGACGACGTCAAGTACAAGGCCGACCCCTATAACACCGGCTTCCGGTTGGATTCGACCGAACTGCCGTCCAATGACGACACCGACTACGAGACCGGCAACCTCGGCCATCGTCCGCGCATCAAGGGCGGCTATTTCCCTGTACCGCCAATCGATTCCGCGCAGGACATGCGCTCGGAAATGCTCACCGTGCTCGCCGAAATGGGTGTGCGCGTCGAAAAGCACCACCATGAGGTCGCCGCCGCTCAGCACGAACTCGGCATCAAGTTCGACACGCTGGTCCGCAACGCCGACAAGATGCTGATCTACAAATATGTCGTGCACCAGGTCGCCAACGCCTATGGCAAGACGGCTACCTTCATGCCGAAGCCGATCTTCGGCGACAACGGCTCGGGCATGCACGTCCACCAGTCGATCTGGAAGGGCGGCAAGCCGACCTTTGCCGGCAACGAATATGCCGGCCTGTCGGAAAGCTGCCTGTTCTACATCGGCGGCATCATCAAGCACGCCAAGGCGATCAATGCCTTCACCAACCCGCTGACCAATTCCTACAAGCGCCTGGTGCCGGGCTATGAAGCGCCGGTGCTGCTCGCCTACTCGGCGCGCAACCGCTCGGCCTCCTGCCGCATCCCGTTCGGCTCGTCGCCGAAGGCCAAGCGCGTCGAGGTCCGCTTCCCCGATCCGGGCGCGAACCCCTACCTCGCCTTCGCCGCCATGCTGATGGCCGGCCTCGACGGCATCAAGAACAAGATCCATCCGGGACAGCCGATGGACAAGGATCTCTACGACCTGCCGCCGAAGGAACTGAAGAAGATCCCGACCGTCTGCGGCTCGCTGCGCGAAGCCCTGCAGAGCCTCGACAAGGACCGCGGCTTCCTGAAAGCCGGCGGCGTCTTCGACGACGATCAGATCGACAGCTACATCGAGCTCAAGATGGCCGAGGTGATGCGCTTCGAAATGACCCCGCATCCGGTCGAATACGACATGTACTATTCGGTTTAAACTTCTGATCGGATTGAGATTTGAAGCCCTCGGAGGTCACTCCGAGGGTTTTTTCTTTGTGGCCTAATGGCCATTGTGGCTCAATGGGCCCTCAACCTGGCGGAGCCGATCCATCGCATTGTTGCCGGCCGTAAATCATCCCACAACAAAAGCCCCGGCGTCTTCGCCAGGGCTTTCCAGGAGCCGGTTTAACAGCACGGTGCGGCCATCCGGCCCGTACCGTGGCTAAGGGTCAGGCGGCAGCCGATACCTCGCCGCTGGCCGGAACCGACGCGATCGTCTTCAGGATCTGCGAAGCGATCTGGTAGGGGTCGCCCTGCGAGTTCGGGCGACGGTCTTCCAGATAGCCCTTGTAGCCGTTGTTGACGAAGGAGTGCGGCACGCGGATCGAGGCGCCGCGGTCGGCGATGCCGTAGCTGAACTTGTTCCACGGCGCAGTCTCGTGCTTGCCGGTCAGACGCTTGTCGTTGTCCGGACCGTAAACGGCGATATGATCCATCAGGTTCTTGTCGAAGGCCGCCATCAGCGCTTCGAAATAGGCCTTGCCGCCGACTTCGCGCATATAGGCGGTCGAGAAGTTGGCATGCATGCCCGAGCCGTTCCAGTCGGTGTCGCCGAGCGGCTTGCAGTGATATTCAATGTCGATGCCGTATTTTTCGGTCAGGCGCTGCATCAAGTAGCGAGCCATCCACATCTGGTCGGCGGCCTTCTTGGAGCCCTTGCCGAAGATCTGGAATTCCCACTGGCCCTTGGCCACTTCGGCGTTGATGCCTTCATGGTTGATGCCGGCGGCGAGGCACTGGTCGAGATGCTCCTCGACGATCTGGCGCGCGACCGAGCCGACATTCGAAAAGCCAACGCCGGTGTAATAAGGGCCCTGCGGCGCCGGATAGCCGCTCTCCGGGAAGCCGAGCGGACGGCCGTCCTTGTAGAAGAAATACTCCTGCTCGAAGCCGAACCATGCGCCCTCGTCGTCGAGGATGGTGGCGCGCTTGTTGGAGCTATGCGGCGTCACGCCATCGGGCATCATCACTTCGCACATCACCAGCACGCCATTGGTGCGGGCCGGATCCGGGAACACGGCGACCGGCTTCAGCACGCAGTCGGAGCTGTGGCCTTCGGCTTGCTGCGTCGAGGAACCGTCGAAGCCCCACAGTGGCAGCTGCTCGAGCGTCGGGAACTCGGCGTAATCCTTGATCTGGGTCTTGCCGCGAAGATTGGGGACCGGGGTGTATCCATCGAGCCAGATATACTCGAGCTTGTATTTGGTCATTCTAGAGCCTCTCGGTTGCTTGACCACCGCACACGGTGTCGATGCACGGCCGGATCGAGCCGGCCTGCCGGTCCGTTAAAATGCAAATCGTGTGCCACTCGCGCTCCAGCGGGTGCGGCAAAATGGTCGGGGGCATCGCGTTGAATTTGCTGAGCCGCCTCAGCATTGCGTCCAGATCAATCAAAAGCACTGCGTGCATAAATATTGGGCAAATATTGATCTTTTCGTAGGCATATTGCCTAACTGAATCGCAAAACCTATCTTGGGGAAAGGTGAATCGGCAAGTTCCTAAGGAAGAAGGGGAGCCGGCAATGGAAATCGTCTCTGGACGCCCATCGGCAAAAATCCTGATGTTCCCAACGGCAGCGCGCATGTCTGCCTCAAATTTAGGCGCAAAGGCCAAGTTCGCGGCAGAGCTTGCCTCGCTGCGCAACACGCATGCCGATTTTGACGGCTGGTACCATGAGGCCGCAATCGAGGAAGAGAACCAGCAGCGCAAGAGCTGATCTTTTCCTGCAACGCTTTCGCATGAAAAAGCCCGGCGTGATCGCTCACGCCGGGCTTGGCTTTTTAGCTAGAGGCGACTGATCAGCCCTACTGCTTGGTGTGCAGGTTGGTGCCGAGCGTATCCCTGACGAAGATCATGCCTATGATCAGCGACATCGCCGCGATCACCACCGGATACCAGAGGCCGTAGTAGATATCGCCTCGGTAGGCGCTGAGCGCGAACACCGTTGCCGGCAGCAACCCGCCGAACCAGCCATTGCCGATGTGATACGGCAGCGACATGCCGGTGTAGCGGATGCGGGTCGGGAACATCTCGACCAGGATAGCCGCGATTGGTCCGTAGACCATGGTGACGAAGATGACGAGGATGAACAGGATGCCGATCGTCATCGGCCAGTTCACCGCCGCCGGATCGGCGAACATGGCGAAGGCGCCGCCGCCCGGTATGTTGTAGACGGTGACCTCGGGCGCGCCGGCGGCCTCGTCGGCGGTCAGGAGCTTGTCCTTGATCGCCTGCTCGGTCGGAACCGTCGCCTTCTCGCCGGCGCGGATTGCGGCGGCATCGAGCTTCAGCTCAGGGTTGGCAGCGACAAAGGCATCGAGCTTCTGGTCCGTTACCTTGGCGGCAGCACGCTTCAGCGGATAGCCGCCGTCCTGCAGCGACATGTTGACGGCCTTGATGAAGGCGGTTTCCTTGGCCTTGGCCTGATCGCCGGCGGCGATCGCGTCGTAGGACTCCACGGTCTCGTTGCCGATCTTGACCGACGCGGCGGTTCCCGGTGCTGCCGTCGCCACAACGTCATAAGGAACCGAGTTCTTGGTCAGGAACGACGTGGCGATATCGCAGGATGTCGTGAACTTCGCCGTGCCGACCGGATTGAACTGGAACCTGCAGTCGCCCGGTGCGGCGGTCACGGTTGCACGCGTGTTCTGCTGCGCGGTGGCGAGCGCCGGGTTGGCCGCCCAGGTCAGCGCCTTGAACAGCGGGAAGGTGCAGACGATGGCCAAAGCGAGACCCGCCATGATGATCGGCTTGCGGCCGATCTTGTCCGACAGCCATCCGAATACGACGAAGAAGATCGAACCCACCGCCAGCGCGATGGCGATCATGATATTGACCGACTGCGCATCGACCTTGAGCACGTTGGTCAGGAAGAACAGCGCGTAGAACTGGCCGTTGTACCAGACCACGGCCTGGCCGGCGGTGAGGCCGAGCAGCGCCAGCAGCGCGATCTTGGCATTCTTCCATTGACCGAAGGCTTCCGTCAGCGGCGCCTTCGAGCCCTTGCCCTCGTCCTTCATGCGCTGGAAGGTCGGCGATTCAGACAATGAAAGCCGGATCCAGATCGAGATGCCGAGCAGCACGAAGGAGACGATGAATGGAATACGCCAGCCCCAGGCAGCATAGTTTTCCTTGGTCAATGAAGCCTGCACGATCAGGATCACGACCAACGACAGGAACAGGCCGAGCGTGGCCGTCGTCTGGATCCACGATGTATAGTAGCCGCGCCGGTCGTCTGGCGCGTGCTCGGCGACATAGGTGGCCGCACCGCCATACTCGCCGCCCAGCGCCAGGCCCTGCAGCATACGCAAGATGATCAGGATCACGGGAGCCGCGATGCCCAAAGTTGCATATCCAGGCAGCAAGCCGACCAGGAAGGTCGACAGACCCATGATCGTCATGGTGACAAGGAAAGTATATTTGCGGCCGACAAGGTCACCTATGCGGCCGAACAGCAGCGCGCCGAACGGGCGCACCAGGAAACCGGCGGCGAAAGCAAGCAGTGCGAAGATATTGCGCGTCGCTTCCGGAATGGTTGGGCTGAAGAAAGTCGAACCAATGAACACTGCCAGCGAACCGTAGAGATAGAAATCGTACCATTCGAAAACGGTGCCGAGCGAGGAAGCGAAGATGACCTTCTTCTCCTCTCGCGTCATGCCGCGGCTGGTTTCGCCGGCGGTCGATGCCATTGCCATTGATATGTCCTCCCGTGAGATCCCGTCTGTCCTCGATGGTGCGGGGGTAATTGTCCGCGTTCTCCTCGAAAACGCGGACTCAGTGCAGCCATCGGCGCAAAAAATGACAGAAAGCACCGCCCAGAGGCAGACCAACCTTGGGATTATGACTTTGGTCTAATGTGCAGTGCAAAAAGGAAGCCGGGAAACGATCGTCAGCCGTTGAGCGCGTCGAGAAGACTGATCGCTGCCAGCATGTCACGCTTGCGGGCCGACCGGCGCGCGACGGCCTCGGCATCCTGGCCCCAATGCTCGACCTGCCAGTCCTCATCGACATGGCCGGCAGCCCAGGCCGCCTCGCCGTCGAGCTCGCCGAAATCGACCGCCAGCGCCAGCAGCGCCGAACCGGTCAGCGACGTCATGACATGGATAGCGGCCAGCCGCACCGGCTCCTTGCGCTGGGCAAGGTGGACGCCCAGCACCGCGATGGTCTCGCGCGGCTGCTCGACATGGATGATGCCTTCGGCAAGGTTGAAGCGAGCGCCAAGCGCGGTCCGCGCCCAGTCGATGACCGGATCCCAACGCTCGTTCTGGCGATCGACCAGCCCTTGCGGCGCGTCGGCGCGATAGCAGAGGAGATCGGACGAGGCGAAGCGCAATATGTCCTCCAGCACCGCCTGCGGGTCGCTGGCGACGCCGTCGATGGCCGTGTTGACGAGACGCATCACCGGCATCGAAACCGGATCGATGGTCTCGCCCTGCGCGTCGAACTCTCCGGCGACCAGCGCCGCCGCCTTCTCGGTCGGCAGCGCGAGCAGCGCCTTGCCGGGCGTGCGCACCGGCCTGCCGTCGAGATGAACGGCAAATCCGTCATCGGCCGGCGCGACCGAGACGTCCTTGTAGAAGCGCTTCGGCAGCGGCGTCTTCATCTGAATCTGGGCGCGGCGCACCGGGTCCGGATCGGACAGCTGCTTTCCCGCTTCGAGGTCGTTGAGGATATCGCGCATGCCAGAACTTCCTATCCGGGGATTTGCTTGCGCACCGGCCGGTTGACGATGATCAGTCCGGCCGCGATCAGGCCGAGTGCCAGAAAGATACGCACGGTCAGCGGCTCGCTCAAGATCACGGCGCCGCACAGCACGCCGAACACCGGCGACAGGAAGGTGAAGCTCGACAGGCCGGATGCCGGGTAGCGCCTGAGCAGCCAGAACCACAGCACATAGGTGAAGGCGACGACGTAAACGGCCTGGAACAGCAGCGCCAATGTCGGCAATGCGGCAAAGTCGCGGATTGATGGGCCGGCGAAAGGCAGCACCAGGACACCGACGACGACGGCACCGGCCAATTGATAGAGCAGCGACTTCTCGGCGCTGGTTTCGGCCAGCTTCGAGCGCTTGATGACGATGCTGGTCAGAGCCCAGAGGATGCCGGCGGCGAGGCTGAGAAGGTCACCTGTCAATGTCGAGCCACCGACGGCACTCATCTTGTCGGAGAAGACCGCGGCCAGTCCGCCAAATGCCAGAAGAAGGCCGACAAGCTTGCGCCCCGTGATGCGCTCGTCGAGCAGAAAGTGACCGCCGACCAGCACCCAGAATGGCATGGTGTTGACCAGAAGCGTGTTGCGGGCAACGGTGGTGTGTTCGAGCCCGACATAGAGGCACAGGAACTCGACGCCAAACAGCGCGCCCACCAAGGCCCCCGAGACAAGGGTTTTGTCCGGCGTAAACAGCGCAATACCGCGCCAGCGGCACCAGCCGAATACGCAGAGGCCGCCGATGATCGAGCGTGCGATCGACAGGAAAACCGGGTCGTAGCCTGCATAGGAGATTTTTGCGGCGACGTAGTTGAGCCCCCAGGAAAACGTCAGCCCGACCATGATGGCCGCCGCCGCCAGGTCGACCGCGTCGCGACGATCCAATGCGGGCGCAATTGCCAATCTCAGTCCTCCGCGCTGGCGTCGTCGAAGCCGATCAGGTTCCAGCTCTGGCGCATATGCGGCGGCATCGGCGCGGTCACATCGATGACGCCCTTGTCCGGGTGCGGAATGACGATGCGCCGCGCATGCAGATGCAGGCGATTTTGAATGCCGCCCGGAAAGTCCCAGTTGGTATCGGCCTCGAAATATTTGGGGTCGCCGATGATCGGGCAGCCGATATGGGCGGCATGAACGCGAAGCTGGTGGGTACGGCCGGTATAGGGCTCCATTTCCAGCCAGGTCATCGTCTGTGCCGCCTGCTCGATGACGCGATAATAGGACACGGCGTGATCGGCGCCCTTTTCACCATGCGCGGCCACGCGCACCCTATCGCCGTCCGCGGTCGGCTCCTTGATCAGCCATGTCGAGATCTTGTCCTCGCGCTTCGGCGGAACGCCCTTGACCAGGGCCCAGTAGGTCTTCTTGGTCTCGCGCGCCCGGAACGCCTCGGAGAGCTTCATCGCAGCAAGCCGCGTGCGGGCAACGACCAGCACGCCTGACGTGTCGCGGTCGAGCCGGTGCACCAGGCGCGGCTTCTCGCCCTTCTGGTTGCGCCAGGCTTCCAGCATGTCGTCGACATTGCGGGTGACGCCCGAGCCGCCCTGGACGGCCAGACCCGCCGGCTTGTTGAAGACGAAGACCTTCGGATCTTCATGGATCAGCATCTTGGCGAGCACGTCGGCATCGCCCTGGTTGCGGATCGAGTGCCCGGTGAGCGGGCTCTCGCCCTTCTTGTCGACTTCGAGCGGTGGCACGCGGACCATCTGGCCGGGCTCGACACGCGTGTCGGCCTTCACCCGGCCGCCATCGACGCGGATCTGGCCGGAGCGCAGCAGCTTCTGCAGATGGCCGAAACCGAGACCCGGGAAATGGGTCTTGAACCAGCGATCGAGCCGCATGCCCGCCTCGCCGGCCTCCACTGTGATCTGCTCTACGCCTGCCATTTTTCTCGCTTTACCGTCTGGGAAGCCGCGGCAATAGCACTATGAAACGGTTCTTGCGAGCCAAAGACCCAGAAACAGGGCAAAGATCGCGCCAATGACGCTGACAAGCGCGTATCCGAACGCCGGCAGCGCCTCGCCCCGCCCCCACAGCGTCGCGAAATCGAGCGAGAAAGCCGAAAAGGTGGTGAAGCCACCCAGGATGCCGGTGGCGATGAACAGCCGAAGCTCGTTCGATCCGCCGCGCCGCGCCATGATCGCAATGAACACGCCCATGGCAAAAGAGCCGACGACGTTGATCGCCATCGTGCCCCAGGGAAAATTCGGGCCGGCAAAGCGCAATGCGGCGAAGTTCAGCAAATGGCGGATACCGGACCCAATGGCCCCGCCCACGGCAACGAGAAGGAGATCAATCATCGCCGGTCTACCGTCCTTGATCGCTATTTCAGTTCGCGCCGACCTTCTTCGGCTTGCTGGAGCCGATCATCTTCCAGTTCTTGTAGAACATGGAATTGATCCGCTCGACGCTGACCGAGACGATGGCAAGCAGCGCCGAAATCAGGCGCGGAAACGGCGACGGACGGATGATGTCCATGAACACGCAGTAGCGGCGCCCGTCATATTCGTTGACCGAGCGGTGCAGCAGCGTGTCGTCGAAAATGTACAGCGGATTGTCGTGCCAATAGTTCTTGACGTTGTTGCACTCGACGAAAACCTCGGCTTTCACCGGGATGAGGTTGTAGAGGATGCGCAGGCTGAGGCGCAGTGGCCCGAAATGCCAGGAGGTCGATTCCTTGCCCCTGAAAACGGATACGGCGATCGTCTTTATATATTTGAAATCCTTGTTGAATTCGGCGACGTTATCGATCTTGTGCCTGCCGTACCACTGGTAGACATACATGCCCCGGCGGCCGGTGCCGAAATTGGCATCGATATCGGCGATGATCTCATCCTTGCGCGACTTGAAGACGTCTAAAACCTCGTTGACCTCGCGCTGATAGTCCGCTGGAAACTGCTCCAGCTTCCACACGCCCGGGTTCCTGTAGCAAAGCAGGTCGACCAGTAGGTTGAAGGGCGACAGCAGCCAGGTGAAGATGCCGTTGCCGAGGAAATAGCCGCGGAACAGCGACAGGTTCTTGTTGGCGTTGCGTAGGACGTCGATCAGGCCGCAGACGATCCAGATCGTGGTCAGGATCGGAATGAAGTAGAAACCGAGCGCAAGCAGCGGCACCGCTATGACCAGCTGGCGAAGGGATTTGCGAAGCGTTTTTGTCATTTTCTGCTCGCGCCGGGCGCGCTTCCTGTTCCGAATGATTATCACCAAGAGACTTGGCAGCGACCACCGCCCAGGTCGTGCGCCTTGATAAGGTTTTTTGTTTCCCGGCACAATGCCATCGCATATCGCCCAAACGGCCGGCGGCCATCGCGAACAGTAATATTTGGAGTACGTCGCTCCACTTCAGATCAGTGGACGGCCGCGCGCGCCAAGCCTACCTTTCCCGCTCGCTGCGCAGCTTCGCCCAATACTCCAGCCGCTTGCGGATATCGCGCTCAAAGCCGCGCTCGGGCGGGTCGTAGAAGGTCCGCCGGCCCATCTTTTCCGGAAAGTAATCCTGACCGGAAAAGGCGTCTGGCTCGTCATGGTCGTAGCGATAGCCGGCGCCGTAATCCTCTTCCTTCATCAATTTCGTCGGCGCGTTGAGGATGTGCTTGGGCGGCAGCAGCGAGCCGTGCTCCTTCGCCGCCTGCGTCGCCGCCTTGAACGCGGTGTAGACGGCATTCGACTTCGGTGCGGTGGCCAGATAGACCGTGGCCTCGGCGAAAGCGAGTTCGCCCTCGGGCGAGCCCAGATAGTCATAGGCATCCTTGGCGGCGTTGGCGACGACCAGCGCCTGCGGGTCGGCCAATCCGATATCCTCCATCGCCATGCGCACCAGCCGGCGCCCGAGATAGAGCGGATCCTCGCCGGCGTCGAACATTCGCGCCAGATAATAGAGCGCCGCATCCGGGTCGGAACCGCGCACCGACTTGTGCAGCGCCGAGATCAAATTGTAGTGGCCGTCCTGGCCCTTGTCATAGATCGGCGCGCGGCGCTGGACGATGCGCTGCAGGCCCTCCGGAGTGAACACCTCGCCGGCCTTGGCTGCCCGCCAGACTTCCTCCGCCAGCGTCAGCGACGCACGGCCGTCGCCATCGCTCATGCGTATGAGCATCGCCCTCGCCTCGTCGTCAAGCGGCAGCTCCCTGCCCTCGGTCTCCTCGGCGCGCACCAGGAGTTTCGCGATGCTCTCTTCGCCCAGCGAATGGAACACCAGCACGCGTGCGCGGGACAGAAGCGCGGCGTTCAACTCGAAGGACGGGTTCTCGGTGGTGGCGCCGACCAGCACGACCGTGCCGTCTTCCATGACCGGGAGGAAACTGTCCTGCTGGGCGCGGTTGAAGCGATGGATCTCGTCGACGAAGAGCAGTGTCTGGCGGCCATTGGCGCGGCGCAGTTTCGCCGCCTCGAACACCTTCTTCAGGTCGGCGACACCGGAAAACACCGCCGATATCTGTTCGAAGGCGAGACTGGTTTCGCCGGCGAGCAATCGCGCGACCGTGGTCTTGCCGGTGCCTGGCGGGCCCCAGAAGATCATCGAGCCGAGCGAGCCGGAACCGATCAGCCTGGTCAGTGCACCATCCGGCCCGGTCAGGTGCTCCTGGCCGACGACCTCGCCAAGGTTTCTCGGGCGCAGCCGGTCGGCCAGCGGCCGGCCGGGCGGCGTCCTTTCTGGTTCATCGACGCTGAACAGATCGGCCATGCTGGTCTTTTGGTTGGAGCCGGACGCCCTTCAGGCGCCGGGCTCAGTAACGCAACACCTGGCGCAGTATCTGCCCGCCGCGCTCGACGGTAAAGCGCCACCAGCGCGTATCCTGCTGGGCTATCTGTGCCAGCGTCGCTGCCGTATCGATGGAAGTACCATTCACTTCACGCACGATGTCGCCCGGCTGGAAGCCGAAATCGGCGGCGGGCGAATCGCGATTGATATCGACCACGGCGATGCCTTTGACGTCCGTGCGCAGGCCAAGCCGCTGCGCAAGCCGGGGCGACAGTTCGGCGACCTTGGCGCCCGAAAACGGACTGCGGCCGTGCAGCGTCACTTCGGAGGCCTTGGCGCCCTCCGGCGCCCGCTCCAGCGCGATGTCCATCGTCGCCTGCTGGCCCTTGCTCAGCACGGCGAAGCTGGCCTTGGTGCCAATCGACAGCGTCGCCATCCGGTAATCCAGCGCCTCGATGCTTTCGACAGACGTGCCGTTGAGCGACAGCACGACATCGCCAGGCTTGAGGCCAGCCTTGCCGGCAGGTCCGGCTACATCGACGGACGAGACCAGCGCGCCGGTCGGCTTCTCCATGGCCAGCGATTCAGCGATCTGCGGCGTCACCGCCTCGAATTCGGCGCCGATATAGGGCCGCTCGAAGAAGTCGAGCCCGGCCTTGGCGGCGTCGGCGAAGGCGCGCACCATGTTCGAAGGGATGGCAAAGCCGATGCCGATCGAGCCGCCACTGCGGCTGTAGATCGCCGTGTTGATGCCAACCAGCTGGCCGCCCATGTTGATCAGGGCGCCGCCGGAATTGCCGGGGTTGATGGCGGCATCGGTCTGGATGAAATAGCCCGAATCCGAAACGCCGATATGGCTGCGCGCAAGTGCGGAAACGATGCCGCTGGTGGTGGTCTGGCCGACACCGAACGGATTGCCGATGGCCAGCAACAGGTCGCCGACCTCGAGCGCGTCGGAATCGCCGATGGCAATCACCGGAAACGGCTTGTCGGAAGCAATCTTGAGCACGGCCAGATCGAGCGTCTCGTCCTTGAGCATGACCTTGCTGGTGAACTCGCGTCCGTCCGCAGTCGCCACCTTGACCTCGTCGGCGCCCTTGATGACGTGGAAATTGGTGACGATCACACCACTTGGATCGACCAGCACGCCGGAGCCCAGCGAGGATTGCGCGCGTGGCTGCGCCCGCCCGAAGAACTCCTCGAAGAACGGATCGCCTTCGAAGGGCGACGTCACCTTGGCCGTCTGCGAGGCATAGACATTGACCACGGCCGGCGCCGTCTGCTTGACAAGCGGCGCAAAGGACAGCTGCACCTCCTCGCGGCCGAACGGCACACGCTTGTCGGGGCCGGAGGTCGCGTTCTCGCCCTCGACGCCATGCAGCAGATCGGTCAGCACGTCGGACAGGCCAGGATCGGCGGTCTTGGGGGCGTCTTCGGCCAGCGCCTGCCTGGCAGCCGGCACGAAGGCCAGCGCCATGAGGGCGCAGATCAGTACAAGGGACAGCCGTTTCATGCGCATTCCGAATCCTCCAAATCGGGCGCCATTGTCCCGACGATTGTGCAAAATGAAAGGCTAATGCACTGAAATCCGATTATTATCGCGGAAAAGCCTGGGCTTGGGCCGCGCAGTCGTCCAGGCGCTGGCTCCAGAATGCAAGAAGGGGCCCGCGGGCCCCTTCGAACATTCTCAGATACCAGAGCCTTATGCGGCTGCGGCTTCCTCGTCGGTGCCTTCGGCCTCGATGCGGGCGCGGTCGCCGGCGCCCTTGGCCGAGGTATCGCGGTCGACGAACTCGATGACCGCCATCGCGGCGTTGTCGCCGTGGCGGAAGCCCGCCTTCATGATGCGCAGATAGCCGCCGTTGCGGGTGGCGTAGCGCGGCGCGATGGTGTCGAACAGACGCTTGACGACGCCTTCATTGCCGATCTGGGCAATCACCTGGCGGCGCGCATGCAGGTCGCCGCGCTTGCCGAGCGTCACCAGCTTCTCGACGATCGGACGCAAGTCCTTCGCCTTCGGCAGGGTGGTGACGATCTGCTCGTGCTCGAGCAGCGACACGGCGAGGTTGGCAAACATAGACTTGCGGTGGCTTATGCTGCGGGCGAACCGGCGGCCTTTAAATCCGTGGCGCATGGCTCTTCTCCTTCATTCCGGGTTCAGGAAGCTCTTTCGAGCCTCAATATTGATCTTCGTAGCGCTTGGCGAGGTCTTCGATGTTTTCCGGCGGCCAGTCCGGCACTTCCATGCCGAGGTGCAGGCCCATCGCCGCCAAGACTTCCTTGATCTCGTTCAGTGACTTGCGGCCGAAGTTCGGGGTGCGCAGCATCTCGGCTTCGGTCTTCTGGATCAGGTCGCCGATATAGACGATGTTGTCGTTCTTCAGGCAGTTGGCCGAACGCACCGAAAGCTCGAGCTCGTCGACCTTCTTGAGCAGTGCCGGGTTGAAGGCGAGCTCGGTGACGGCCTCGGCCGCGACTTCCTTCTGCGGCTCGTCGAAATTGACGAACAGGCCAAGCTGGTCCTGCAGGATGCGGGCGGCGAAAGCCACCGCGTCTTCGCCCGAGATCGAACCGTCGGTCTCGATGGTCATGGTCAGCTTGTCATAGTCGAGGACCTGGCCCTCGCGGGTGTTCTCGACCTTGTAGGACACCTTCTTGACCGGCGAGTACAGGCTGTCGACCGGGATCAGGCCGATCGGCGCGTCCTCGGCGCGGTTGCGATCTGCCGGCACATAGCCCTTGCCGGTGTCGACGGTGAATTCCATGCGGATTTCGGCGCCTTCGTCCAGCGTGCAGATGACGTGGTCGGGGTTGAGGATCTCGACGTCGCCAACCGTCTGGATGTCGCCGGCCAGAACCGCGCCCGGGCCCTGCTTGCGCACGACCATGCGCTTGGGGCCATCGCCTTCCATGCGGATGGCGATTTCCTTGATGTTGAGCACGATGTCGGTCACGTCCTCACGCACGCCGGCGATGGACGAGAATTCATGCAGAACGCCGTCGATCTGCACGGCGGTTACAGCCGCACCGCGCAGCGAAGACAAGAGCACGCGACGCAGGGCATTGCCGAGCGTCAGGCCGAAGCCGCGCTCCAGCGGTTCGGCGACCAGCGTGGTCAGCGTCTTCTTCTTCGCCGAGAACTCGATCTTGTTCGGCTTGATCAGTTCCTGCCAATTTTTCTGGATCATGATGCTTTCCTTCCGTTGCCCCGCCACCATCCAATCGTGGCGGGCGACCTGGAATGCCGCGGAGGAACGCTTTTGGCGTTCGCGCGGCGTTCGGTAATTTTAGACGCGGCGCTTCTTGCGCGGGCGGCAGCCATTGTGCGGGATCGGCGTCACATCACGGATCGAGGTGATGGTGAAGCCGGCCGCCTGCAGGGCGCGCAACGCCGATTCACGACCGGAGCCGGGTCCGCAGACCTCGACCTCGAGCATGCGCATGCCGTGTTCCTGGGCCTTCTTGGCGACGTCTTCGGCAGCCATCTGGGCCGCGAACGGGGTCGACTTGCGCGACCCCTTGAAGCCCTGGGCACCGGCCGACGACCAGGCGATCGAATTGCCCTGCGCGTCGGTGATGGTGATCATCGTGTTGTTGAAGGTCGAATTGACGTGGGCAACGCCCGACGAGATGTTCTTGCGTTCGCGACGGCGAACACGAGCGGCTTCCTTGGCCATGGTATTCCTTTCAGTTGATCTCTACACCGCCGTAGTGCCAGCGGCTCCACCCTTCCCGTTTTTCAGTTGCCGGGAAAACGCAACCGGCAGCCGAGGCTGCCGGGCGAGACGGACAAGCCGTCCGAAACTTACTTCTTCTTGCCGGCGATCGACTTGGCCGGGCCCTTGCGGGTGCGCGCATTGGTATGCGTGCGCTGGCCGCGAACCGGCAGCGAGCGGCGGTGACGCAGGCCGCGGTAGCAGCCGAGGTCCATGAGCCGCTTGATGTTCATCGACACCTCGCGGCGCAGGTCGCCCTCGACCTGGTAGTCGCGGTCGATCGTCTCGCGGATCTGCAGCACTTCCGCATCGGTCAGCTGGTTGACGCGACGCTCGGCCGGGATGCCGACCTTGTCGACGATCTCCTGGGCGAACTTCTTGCCAATGCCGTGAATGTACTGAAGCGCGATGACTACGCGCTTGTTGGTCGGAATGTTGACGCCGGCTATACGAGCCATGTTCTTCTCTTCTCCATATGGGCCGGACGAACCGGCGCTTCAGTTGCCCCGCGTCCGGTGGAGGCCGGCCCATGCGGGAGTTTCCAGTTCAAAGCGGCTGCCTTGCCCTTGCGGACAAGCAAAGCTTATGCCTGATGGAAGACGGGCCGCCATACCCCAGCGGACCGCCGCAGTCAAGCGCAATCGTCTACTTTCTCTATGCCGCCGCCTGGGTGACCGATCTGAGCACCGCTTCGATCTCTCTTGTCACCGTATCGATGTCGGCCATGCCGTCGACGCTCTTCAGCCTGCCCTTGGCATAGTAGTAGCCGATCAGCGGCGAGGTCTTCTTGTAGTATTCCTTCAGGCGCTCCTCGAACACCGTCGGATTGTCGTCTTTGCGCACCGGCTGTCCGGCCGCCTTGGCCTCTTCGGCACGCTTGACGATCCGGCCGACCAGCGCCTTGTCGTCGACGACAAGTTCGACCACCGCGTCGAGATGGAGGCCGCGGTCCGAGAGCATCGATTCAACCGCATCCGCCTGCACCAGGGTGCGCGGGTAACCGTCGAGAATGAAGCCCTTCGCGCAATCGGCCTGATCGATTCGCTCGGCCACGATGGCGTTGACGATGGCGTCGGAAACCAGCTCGCCAGCATCCATCACCGCCTTGGCGCGCTTGCCGACTTCCGTGCCGGCCTGAACGGCAGCGCGCAGCATGTCCCCCGTGGATAGCTGGGGTATGCCATGTTTTTCCACCAGTCTCTGTGCTTGCGTCCCCTTGCCCGCTCCTGGCGGCCCAAGCAATATCAACCTCATCTGGCCTTCTTCCCCCCGCGCAGCTTCGACTTCTTGATCAGGCCTTCATATTGGTGCGCGATCAGGTGGCCCTGAATCTGCGCCACCGTATCGAGCGTGACACTGACCACGATCAGAAGCGATGTGCCACCAAGGTAGAATGGTACGCCAGTCGCTGAAATCAGGAATTCGGGCAGCAGACACACCAGCACCAGATAGATGGCGCCGACGACGGTGATGCGCGTGAGAACATAGTCGATGTAATCGGCGGTGCGCTCGCCCGGACGGTAGCCCGGGATGAAGCCCGAATGCTTCTTGAGCTGGTCGGCGGTGTCCTTCGGGTTGAAGACGATCGCCGTGTAGAAGAAGGCGAAGAACGCGATCATCGCCGCATAGAACGCCATATAGAGCGGCTGGCCATGGCCGAGCGCCGCCAGGATGGTGCTTGCCCAGGCAGGCATGTTGGTGGTCTGCGAGAAACCCGCGATCGTTGCCGGCAGCAGCAGCAGCGAGGAGGCGAAGATCGGCGGGATGACGCCCGACGTGTTGAGCTTCAACGGCAGGTGCGAAGTGTCGCCCTGGAACATGCGGTTGCCGACCTGGCGCTTCGGATACTGGATCAGCAGGCGGCGCTGGGCGCGCTCGAAGAACACAATGAGCGCAATGACGACGACCGCCAGCACGATGATGGCCAGGATGAGGCCGGTCGACAGTGCGCCGGTGCGGCCAAGTTCCAGCGTGCCGGAAATGGCGTGCGGCAGGCCGGCGACGATGCCCGAGAAGATGATCAGCGAAATGCCGTTGCCGATGCCGCGCGCGGTGATCTGTTCGCCGAGCCACATCAGGAACATGGTGCCGCCGACCAGCGTAACGACGGTCGAGATGCGGAAGAACATGCCGGGATCGTTGACGATGCCGTTGCCGCCTTCCAGGCCGACCGAAATGCCGTAGGCCTGGACCAGCGCCAAGAGCACGGTGCCGTAGCGCGTGTACTGGTTGATGATCTTGCGGCCCTGCTCGCCCTCCTTCTTCAGCGCCTCCAGCGACGGGATGACCGAGGTCATCAGCTGCATGATGATGGAGGCGGAGATGTAGGGCATGATGCCCAGCGCAAAGATCGCCATGCGCTGCACGGCGCCGCCGGCGAACATGTTGAACATGCCAAGCACGCCCTTGCTCTGCGAGCTGAAGGCCTGGGCAAAAGCGTCGGGATTGATGCCGGGAAGCGGGATGTAGGTGCCGAGACGGTAGACGAGCAGCGCGCCGATGGTGAACCAGATGCGTTTCTTCAGGTCCTCCGCCTTGGCGAAAGCCGAAAAATTCAGATTCGAGGCTAGTTGTTCAGCAGCCGAAGCCATGCCTGATTCTCCGCTTGGTCACGCTCGATGGCCTGCCGCTCAGGCGGTGCGTGTCACCGAAGCTCACGAGATAAGCTCCGGACCTTGAACATGCAAGCGGCCGCGTTGACGCGGCCGCCTTATTGATCGGATCAAAGCGCGTTTCGAGGCAAAACCGAAGTCCGCACTTGCCGGTCGCGCTTCAAATCGCCGTTACTCGGCGGCTGCCTTTTCCGCCACCTTCACCGAACCGCCAGCCTTCTCGATCTTCTCGATCGCGGCCTTGGAGGCACCGGCGACGTCGAAGGCGAGCTTCGCCTTCAGTTCGCCATCGGACAGCACGCGCACGCCGTCCTTGACGCGGCGGATGACGCCGGCTGCGACGAGGGCCTCGGCCGTCACGGTCGCCTTCGCATCGAGCTTCTTGGCGTCGATCGCGGCCTGGATGCGGGCCAGCGACACGACGGTGAAGCTCTTGGCGAAGATGTTGTTGAAGCCACGCTTCGGCAGGCGCCGATAGAGCGGCATCTGGCCACCCTCGAAGCCGTTGACGGCAACGCCGGAGCGCGCCTTCTGGCCCTTGACGCCGCGACCGGCGGTCTTGCCCGAGCCGGAACCGATGCCGCGGCCGAGACGCTTCTTGGAATGCGTCGCGCCGTCCTTGTCACGCAGATCGTTGAGTTTCATCTTGCTTCTCCTGCGCTCTTGCTCAGCCCTCGTCCACGACGCGGACGAGATGCTGGACGGCAGCGATCATGCCGCGCACTGAGGGCGTATCTTCCAGCGTGCGCTGCTTGTGCATCTTGTTGAGGCCGAGGCCGACCAGCGTCGCGCGCTGCTCCTTCGGCCGGCGGATCGGCGAACCGATCTGCTCGACGGTGATGGTCTTGGTTGCTTTCTTGGCCATGGTCAAAATCCCTGGTCAGCGTCGACTATTCTTCAGTCGCGACGGCGGTGCCGCGGCGAGCCTGAAGGGTCGAATACTTGATGCCGCGCGCGGCAGCCACATCCTTCGGATGCATCTGGCTCTTCAGCGCGTCGAAAGTGGCGCGAACCATGTTGTACGGGTTCGACGAACCCATCGACTTGGCGACCACGTCATGCATGCCGAGCGTCTCGAAGACGGCGCGCATCGGGCCGCCGGCGATGATGCCGGTACCCTGCTTGGCAGCGCGCAAAAGCACGCGTCCGGCGCCCCAGCGTCCCTCGACGTCATGGTGCAGCGTACGACCCGAGCGCAGCGGCACGAAGATCATGTCGCGCTTGGCCGATTCGGTTGCCTTGCGGATCGCCTCCGGCACTTCGCGCGCCTTGCCGTGGCCGAAGCCGACGCGGCCCTTCTGGTCGCCGACGACGACGAGTGCTGCAAAACCGAAGCGACGGCCGCCCTTGACGACCTTGGCGACGCGGTTGATGTGGACGAGCTTGTCCACCATGCCATCGTCGCGCTCTTCGCGATCACGGCCGCGGCCGCCATCCCTACGTTCCTGTGCCATATCCTGTTCCTTGTTTTTTTCCGGAAGCACGGTTGATGATGATATCCGGTGCCTCTTTGGGTCACCGGGGGCGAAAAATTAGAAGCTGAGCCCACCTTCGCGGGCAGCCTCGGCCAGCGCCTTGACGCGGCCGTGATAGATGTATGGGCCACGATCGAAGACGACTTCCTTGACGCCGGCCTTCGAAGCCCGCTCGGCGATCAGTTTGCCGATCGCAGCGGCAGCCGCGGTGTCGGCGCCGGTCTTGAGCGAACCCTTGAGGTCCTTCTCGAGCGTCGAGGCGGCAGCGATGGTGTGGCCCTTGGCGTCGTCGATGACCTGCACGTAGATGTTCTTCGACGTGCGGTGCACCGAGAGCCGCGGACGCTCGCCGGCGACCTTCTTGATCTGGCGGCGGACGCGCTGCGCACGGCGCTGCGTGGATTCCTTGGTACCCATGGTGGTTCTTCCTTGCCTTCAAAAAACGGGGGCCGCCATATGCGGTAGGCAAAAGCGCCTCCCGCGACCGCTCCCCGCGGCGCTACACTTACTTCTTCTTGCCTTCCTTGCGGACGATCTTCTCGCCGGCGTAGCGCACGCCCTTGCCCTTGTAGGGCTCGGGACCGCGATACTCGCGGATCTCCGCGGCAACCTGGCCGACCATCTGCTTGTCGATGCCGGTCACGGTGATTTCCGTCGGCTTCGGCACGGTGATCGTGATGCCCTGCGGCGTCTCGTAGACGACGTCATGGCTGAAGCCCAGTGCGAGCTGCAGGTTCTTGCCCTGCATGGCGGCACGGTAGCCGACGCCGGTGATCTCGAGCTTCTTCTCGAAGCCGTCCTTCACACCCTGCAGGATGTTGACGATCTGCGTGCGCGACATGCCCCACTTGGCGCGGGCGGTCTTGGTCTGGTCGCGCGGCTGGACGGCGATCTCGGTGCCTTCCATCTTGACCAGCACTTCGTCGTTCACCACGAACTTCAGCTCGCCCTTGGGGCCCTTCGCCGTCACGGTCTGGCCGTTGACGGACGCGGTCACGCCCTGCGGCAGCGAAACGGGTTTCTTTCCAATACGAGACATTTTGTTGTCCTCGTCACTTCTCTTGGTTCAGGTTCCAGTTTCCGGGCATTCCCGAAAACCGGATACCGCTTTCGATATCAAGCGCCGGATCAGAAGATCTGGCAGAGGATTTCGCCACCGACATTCTGCTCGCGCGCTTCGTGGTCGGCCATCACGCCCTTCGGTGTCGAAAGGATGGCGATGCCGAGGCCGTTGGCGACATGCGGGATCGACTTGGCCGAAACGTAGACGCGGCGGCCAGGCTTCGAGACGCGGGCGATTTCGCGCACGACCGGAGCACCGTCGAAATACTTCAGCTCGATCTCGATTTCGGACTTGCCGTTATCGAAGTCGGTCTGGCTGTAGTCGCGGATATAGCCTTCCGCCTTCAGCACGTCGAGGACGCGGGTACGCAGGCGCGAGGCCGGTGTCGAAACGCTCGACTTCTTGCGGCCATAGGCGTTGCGGATGCGGGTCAGCATATCGCCGAGAGGATCGCTCAATGACATGTTATGTCCTCCTTACCAGCTCGACTTGACCAGGCCCGGGATCTGGCCGTTATTGCCGAGATCACGAAGCGCGATGCGCGATACCTTGAGCTTGCGATAATAGGCACGCGGACGGCCGGTGACTTCGCAGCGGTTGCGGATGCGGATCTTGGCCGAGTTGCGCGGCAGCGCCGCAAGCTTCAACTGGGCGCGGAAGCGCTCTTCCATCGGCTTGGACTGATCCATGATGATGTCCTTCAGGACCTTGCGCTTGGCGGCGTACTGGTCCGCAAGCTTCCGGCGCCTGTTGTTCTTCTCGACTGAGCTGGTCTTTGCCATGTCAGATTTTTCCTTTTTCGCTGCCGTTACTGGCGGAAGGGGAAGTTGAAAGCCTTGAGCAATGCCCTGGCTTCGTCGTCCGTCTTCGCAGTCGTACAAACGATGACGTCCATGCCCCAGACCTGATCAACCTTGTCGTAGTTGATCTCCGGGAACACGATGTGTTCCTTGATGCCCATGGCGTAGTTGCCACGGCCATCGAAGCTCTTCGGATTGAGTCCGCGGAAGTCGCGGACGCGTGGCAGCGCTATGTTCACGAGGCGGTCGAGGAACTCGTACATGCGTTCCTTGCGCAGCGTGACCTTGGCGCCGATCGGCATCTTCTCGCGGACCTTGAAGCCGGCGATCGAATTGCGAGCGCGGGTGACGACAGCCTTCTGGCCGGCAATCATCGCCAGGTCTTCGGCCGCGATCGAAGGCTTCTTCGAATCGCCGGTCGCTTCGCCGACACCCATGTTCAGCACGATCTTGTCGATGCGCGGAACCTGCATCTCGTTTTCGTAGCCGAACTGCTCCTGCAGCGCCTTGCGGATGGTCTCGTTGTAGACCTGCTTGAGACGCGGCGTGTTCTGGGCAGTCGCCTGCTTGGTTTGAGCCTTAGCCATTGATGACTTCTCCCGAGCGCTTGGCGACGCGCACCTTCTTGCCGTCCTTCTGGAAGATGAAACCGACGCGGGTCGGCTTGCCATCCTTGGGGTCGGCCAGCGCGATGTTCGACAGCTGGATCGGCGCTTCCTTGGTGATGATCCCGCCCTCTTGGGACTGGGACTGCTTCTGGTGACGACGGATCATGTTGACGCCGCGCACCAGCGCGGTGTCGTCCTTCGGCTGCACCGAGAGGACTTCGCCCGAACGGCCCTTGTCCTTGCCGGCCAGCACGACGACCTTGTCGCCTTTTCTAATCTTTTGCATTGGTCCGGCTCCTTACAGCACTTCAGGCGCGAGCGAGATGATCTTCATGTGGTTCTTGGCGCGGAGTTCGCGCGGAACCGGTCCGAAGATACGCGTGCCGATCGGCTCTTTCTTGTTGTCGACGAGAACGGCCGCGTTCTTGTCGAAACGGATCACGCTGCCGTCCGGGCGGCGGATGTCCTTGGCCGTGCGAACCACGACCGCCTTCATCACATCGCCCTTCTTCACGCGGCCGCGCGGAATGGCTTCCTTGATCGACACCACGATGATGTCGCCGACGGAAGCGTATTTCCGCTTCGAGCCGCCCAGCACCTTGATGCACATGACACGACGAGCGCCGGAATTATCCGCGACGTCGAGGTTTGTTTGCATCTGAATCATGACTGGCCGCCTTCTTCTCTTCTTAACGGGACGGGTTCTTCACCCCTCCCCGGTCTGTCCAAAATTCGTTTGTTACGCCTGGTCCGAAGACACGACGATCCAGCGCTTGTCCTTGGAAATCGGCTTCGATTCCTGGATGAACACCTGATCGCCAACCTTGTGGGCGTTGTTCTCGTCGTGCGCCTTGTACTTCTTGGTCATGCGCACGGTCTTCTTCATCACGGGATGCGTGAAGCGCCGTTCGACCTTGACGACAACCGTCTTCTCGTTCTTGTCGCTGACGACGGTGCCCTGCAGAATGCGCTTTGGCATGGTTTTCGTCCTTAAGCCTTCTTGGCCGCGGACTTTTCCGCGGCGATGGTCTTGATACGCGCAATGTCCTTGCGGACCTGCCTCACGCGCGCGGTCTTTTCGAGCTGGCCGGTGGCCTTCTGGAAGCGCAGGTTGAACTGCTCCTTCTTCAGGCTGGCCAAATCGTCGGTCAGCTGGTCCTGGGTCTTGGTCCGGATGTCTTCGGCTTTCATGATCAGCCCGTCCTTATTCTGCGATGCGCTGTACGAAGCGCGTCCTGACCGAGAGCTTGGCCGCGCCGAGACGCAGCGCCTCACGGGCGGTTTCTTCGTTGACGCCGTCGATCTCGAACATGATGCGGCCGGGCTTGACGCGCGCCGCCCAGTAGTCGACCGCGCCCTTGCCCTTGCCCATGCGGACTTCGGTTGGCTTCGAAGTGACCGGCACGTCCGGGAAAATACGGATCCAGACGCGGCCAGCGCGCTTCATCTCGCGGGTGATCGCGCGGCGGGCCGCCTCGATCTCGCGCGCGGTGACGCGGTTCGGCTCAAGCGCCTTCAGCCCGAAACCGCCGAAATCCAGGTTGGTGCCGCCCTTGGCGGTACCATGGATGCGGCCCTTGAACTGCTTGCGGAACTTTGTGCGCTTTGGCTGCAGCATCGTTCTAACTCCAAATTCCTAAATGTCTCAGGCGTTTTCGCGACGGCGACCGCGTTCGCGCTCGCCACCACCACCGCCATGCGAATGATCGCCTTCGGTGGCGCGGCGCTCCGAAGCCATCGGGTCGTGCTCAAGGATCTCGCCCTTGAACACCCAGACCTTGACGCCGCAGATGCCGTAGGCGGTGTTCGCCTCGGCCGTGCCGTAGTCGACGTCGGCGCGCAGCGTATGCAGCGGCACGCGGCCTTCGCGGTACCATTCCATGCGCGCGATTTCGGCGCCGCCCAGACGTCCCGAGCAGTTGATGCGGATGCCTTCGGCACCGAGGCGCATTGCCGACTGCACGGCGCGCTTCATGGCGCGGCGGAACGCGATACGGCGCTCGAGCTGCTGGGCGATCGACTGGGCGACCAGCGTCGCGTCGATCTCGGGCTTGCGCACCTCGACGATGTTGAGGTGCGTCTCGGACTTCGTCATCTCCATCAGCTTCTTGCGAAGCTTCTCGATGTCGGCGCCCTTCTTGCCGATGATCAGGCCCGGACGCGCCGCATGGATGGTGACGCGGCACTTCTTGTGCGGACGCTCGATCACGACCTTCGAGATCGCGGCCTGCTTGAGTTCCTTCTCAAGATACTTGCGGATCTTGATGTCCTCATGCAGCAGCTGGCCGTATTCGCCGGTGTTCGCGAACCAGCGCGAATCCCAGGTACGGTTGATGCCGAGACGCAGCCCGATCGGATTGACTTTCTGGCCCATTATGCGGCCTCCCCTTTTTCCTCGACTTCACGAACGACGATCGTGAGGTGCGAGAACGGCTTCTCGATACGGCTGGCGCGACCACGGCCACGGGCATGGAACCGCTTCATGACGATCGACTTGCCGACATAGGCTTCCGCCACGATCAGCGCATCGACGTCGAGGTCGTGGTTGTTTTCCGCGTTGGCGATCGCCGATTCCAGCGTCTTCTTGACCGTGCCGGAAATCCGCTTGGCCGAGAATTCGAGGTCGGAAAGCGCTGTCGCGACCTTCTTGCCGCGGATCAGCGCGGCAACCAGGTTCAGCTTCTGCGGGCTGATACGGATCGTGCGCAGAACGGCGCGCGCTTCGTTGTCAGCAAGCCTGCGCGGAGCTTTGGCCTTGCCCATGATTATTTCCTCTTCGCCTTCTTATCCGCGCCGTGACCGTAATAGGTCCGGGTCGGAGCGAATTCACCGAACTTGTGACCGACCATGTCCTCGTTCACGGAGACGGGAACATGCTTCTGGCCGTTGTAGACACCGAAGGTGAAGCCGACGAACTGCGGCAGGATGGTGGAGCGGCGGCTCCACATCTTGATCACCTCATTGCGACCACCTTCACGAACCTTGTCCACCTTCTTGAGAAGGTAGCCGTCGATGAAGGGGCCTTTCCAAATAGAACGAGTCACTTGGCGTTACCTCTTCTTAGCTCTTGCGCTGATGGCGCGAGCGCAGGATGAACTTGTCGGTCGCCTTGTTGGACCGCGTCTTCTTGCCCTTGGTCGGCTTGCCCCAGGGCGAAACCGGATGACGGCCACCCGACGTGCGGCCTTCGCCGCCGCCGTGCGGATGGTCGACCGGGTTCATGGTCACGCCGCGATTGTGCGGGCGCTTGCCGCGCCATACGGTGCGGCCTGCCTTGCCGTCATTGATGTTGCCGTGGTCGGGGTTCGACACCGCGCCGACGGTCGCCATGCAGGAGCCGTGCACGACGCGCTGCTCGCCCGAGTTGAGGCGCAGGATCGCCATGCCCTGGTCACGTCCGACGAGCTGGGCGTAGCCGCCAGCCGAACGGGCAACCTGGGCGCCCTTGCCCGGCTTCAGCTCGATGTTGTGGACGATCGTGCCGACCGGCATCGAGGCCAGCGGCATCGCATTGCCCGGCTTCACGTCGACCGCTTCTCCGGACACGATCTTGTCGCCGGCGGCAAGGCGCTGCGGGGCGATGATGTAGGACAGCTCGCCATCGTCGTACTTGATCAGAGCGATGAAGGCGCTGCGGTTCGGATCGTATTCAATGCGCTCGACCGTGCCGACGACGTCGAACTTGCGGCGCTTGAAGTCGATGATGCGGTACGTACGCTTGTGACCGCCGCCGATGAAGCGCGCAGTGATGCGGCCGTGATTGTTGCGGCCGCCCGACTTGGTCAGGCCCTCGGTCAGGCCCTTGACGGGCTTGCCCTTGTAGAGGCCCGAGCGGTCGACGATGACCAGCTGGCGGGTGCTCGGCGTTACCGGGTTGAATTTTTTAAGTGCCATTGTCCTGTCCTCGCGGCCTAGCTCAGAGACCCGTCGCGACGTCGATCGACTGGCCATCGGCCAGCGTCACTACCGCCTTCTTGACGTCGCTCTGGCGGCCGATCGTGCCGCGGAAGCGCTTGATCTTGCCCTTGCGGACAAGCGTGTTCACGGCCATCACCTTGACGCCAAACAGCGCTTCGACAGCGGCCTTGATTTCCGGCTTCGACGCCTTCTTGGCGACGTTGAAGACGACCTGGTTGTTCTCGGAAGCCATGGTCGACTTTTCGGTGATCGCCGGCGAGACGATCACGTCGTAGTGACGAAGGTCGGTCATTTGAAGCGCTCCTCGAGAGCCTCGACGGCGGCCTTCGAAAGGACCAGCGTGCCGCGGCGCAGAATGTCGTAGACGTTGATGCCCTGGATGGGCAGCACGTCGATGTTCGGGATGTTCGTCGCCGCCAGCTTGAAGTTCTGGTCAAGCTCGGCACCGCCGATCACCAAGGCGTTGGTCAGGCCGAGCGTCGCGAAATTCGCGATCAGCGCCTTTGTCTTGGCCTCGGTCAGCTTCAGCTCGTCGATGACGATGATCGACGCGCTCTTGGCCTTGGCCGAGAGAGCATGCTTGAGGCCGAGCGCGCGAACCTTCTTCGGCAGGTCGTGCTCGTGGCTGCGAACGACCGGGCCATGGGCCTTGCCGCCGCCGCGGAACTGCGGAGCGCGTGCCGAATGGTGACGGGCGCGGCCCGTACCCTTCTGCTTGTACATCTTGGCGCCGGTGCGCGCGATCTCGGCGCGGCCCTTGGCCTTGTGCGTGCCCTGCTGCTTCTTGGCCAGTTGCCAGCGCACGACGCGCTGCAGGATGTCCTCGCGCGGATCAAGGCCGAAAATCTCCTCGGAGAGTTTCACCTTGCCGGCGTCTTTGCCGCCCAGCGTTGTGATCTTGACGTCCATTATTCCGCTCCCTCTGTGGCCGGGGCATCGTTCTTGGCGCCACTTTCGGCAGCAACGGCACGGATCGCGGCAGGCTTCGGAGCATTGGCCGGCAGCGCAACCTTGGCGGCGTCGCGGACCAGGATCCAAGCGCCCTTCGACCCGGGAACCGCACCGCGGATCAGGATCAGGCCGCGATCGGCGTCGGTCGAAACGATCTCGACATTCTGCGTGGTGACGCGAGTGTCGCCCATGTGGCCAGCCATATGCTTGCCCTTGAACACCTTGCCCGGGTCCTGGCGCTGGCCGGTCGAGCCGTGCGTACGGTGCGACACCGAGTTACCGTGCGTCGCGCGGCCACCACCCATGTGGTGACGCTTGATGACGCCCTGAAAACCCTTGCCGATCGTCGTGCCCGTCACATCGACCTTCTGGCCGGCGACGAAGTGCTCGACCGTGATCTCGGCGCCGACATCGATCATGTTGTCGGCGGAGACGCGGAACTCGGCGACCTTCGCCTTCGGCTCGACGGAAGCGGTCGCGAAATGGCCGCGCATCGCCTTCGACGTGTTCTTCACCTTGGCAAGGCCAACGCCGAGCTGGACGGCGGTATAGCCGTTCTTCTCCTGCGTGCGCTGCGCCACGACCTGGCAGTTCTCCATCTGGAGAACGGTGACGGGAACATGCTCCCCGGCATCATTATAGATGCGGGTCATTCCCACCTTCTTTGCAATCACACCTGAACGCATCGGTTCAATTCCTTTAGAGTTCCGGGCCAGGGGCACCGCCCCTTACCGCGCTCTCATTCCCTTAGAGCTTGATCTCGACGTCCACACCGGCGGCCAGATCGAGCTTCATCAAAGCATCGACCGTCTGCGGGGTCGGATCGACGATGTCGAGCAGACGCTTGTGCGTGCGCATCTCGAACTGCTCGCGGCTCTTCTTGTCGACGTGAGGCGACCGGTTGACCGTAAACTTTTCGATCCGCGTCGGCAGCGGAATGGGGCCGCGGACGTTGGCGCCGGTGCGCTTAGCCGTCGACACGATTTCCCGTGTCGAGGCGTCGAGCACCCGGTGATCAAACGCCTTCAGGCGGATGCGGATATTCTGTCCGTTCATGCGTCACTTCCTTGTTCTGGCGCGGCGCGGGCAACTCCCGCGCCCGCGACAGATCGGTTTAAGTCCAAATTACTCTTTGATGGTGACGACGATGCCGGCACCGACGGTGCGGCCGCCTTCACGAATGGCGAAGCGCAGCTTCTCTTCCATGGCGATCGGCACGATCAGCTCGACATCGACCGTGATGTTGTCGCCGGGCATCACCATTTCGGTGCCTTCCGGCAGCGACACGATGCCGGTCACGTCCGTCGTGCGGAAGTAGAACTGCGGACGGTAGTTGGTGAAGAACGGCGTGTGACGGCCACCCTCGTCCTTGGTCAGGATGTAGGCTTCGGCCACGAACTTCTTGTGCGGCTTCACCGTGCCCGGCTTGGCCAGGACCTGGCCGCGCTCGACGCCTTCACGATCAACGCCGCGCAGCAGCGCGCCGATGTTGTCGCCAGCCTGGCCCTGGTCGAGCAGCTTGCGGAACATCTCGACGCCCGTGCAGGTCGTCTTGGTGGTCGGACGGATGCCGACGATTTCCAGTTCCTCGCCGACCTTGACCACGCCGCGCTCGACGCGGCCGGTGACGACCGTGCCGCGGCCCGAGATCGAGAACACGTCTTCGATCGGCATCAGGAACGGCTTGTCCAGCGGACGAACCGGCGTCGGGATGTAGGCGTCGACCTGAGCCATCAGCTCGCGGATCGCGTCCTCGCCGATCTTCTTGTCCGAATCCTCCAGAGCAGCCAGCGCCGAACCCTTGACGATCGGAATGTCGTCGCCGGGGAATTCGTTCTTGGTCAAAAGCTCGCGAACCTCGAGCTCGACCAGTTCGAGCAGCTCGGCGTCGTCGACCTGGTCAACCTTGTTCAGGAACACAACGATCGACGGAACGCCGACCTGACGGGCAAGCAGGATGTGCTCGCGGGTCTGCGGCATCGGGCCGTCGGCAGCCGACACGACCAGGATCGCACCGTCCATCTGCGCGGCACCGGTGATCATGTTCTTCACATAGTCGGCGTGGCCGGGGCAATCGACGTGGGCATAGTGGCGGTTGGCCGTCTCGTATTCGACGTGCGCCGTCGAGATGGTGATGCCGCGAGCCTTTTCTTCCGGTGCTGCATCGATCTGGTCATAGCGCTTGTATTCGCCAAAATACTTCGTGATCGCCGCCGTCAGCGACGTCTTGCCATGATCGACGTGGCCGATCGTGCCGATGTTCACATGAGGCTTAGTGCGCTCGAATTTACCTTTTGCCACTGTGGTTCTCCGTCTTACTTTACCCGCTCGGGGAAATTGATATTCGCTCTAACCGTCCCGGAAACGCGCAAGAACTGCGGTTCCGGTGGCACAGGCATTCTTACGCGTACTTTTTCTGGACTTCCTGGGCCACCGCCGTAGGGACCGGCTCGTAGTGATCGAACTGCATCGTGTAGGCGGCGCGGCCCTGGCTCATCGAGCGCAGATTGTCGACGTACTTGAACATGTTGGCCAGCGGCACCATCGCGTTGATAACCACCGCCACGCCACGCGCTTCCTGGCCCTGGATCTGGCCGCGACGGCCGTTCAGGTCGCCAATGACGCTGCCGACGTAGTCTTCCGGCGTCACCACCTCGACCTTCATGATCGGCTCGAGCAACTGCACACCAAGCTTGGGCGCCGCTTCACGGAAGCAGGCACGGCCGGCGATTTCGAAGGCGAGCACCGAGGAATCGACATCGTGGTAAGCGCCGTCGATGAGCGTCGCCTTGACGCCGATCATCGGGAAGCCGGCGAACGGGCCGGACGTCATGACGCTGTTGATGCCCTTTTCGACACCGGGGATGTATTCCTTCGGAACGGCACCGCCGACGATCTTCGATTCGAACTCGAATTCGCTGCTTTCCGGATTCGGCTCGAACAGGAGCTTGACGCGGGCGAACTGGCCGGTACCGCCGGTCTGCTTCTTGTGCGTGTAGTCCTGCTCGTGCTTGCGGGTGATCGTCTCGCGATAGGCCACCTGCGGCGCGCCGACATTGGCCTCGACCTTGAACTCGCGACGCATACGGTCGACGATAATGTCGAGGTGGAGTTCGCCCATGCCAGAAATGATGGTCTGGCCGCTTTCCTCGTCGGTCTTGACGCGGAAGGACGGATCCTCGGCAGCCAGGCGGTGAAGGGCGAGGCCCATCTTTTCCTGGTCGTTCTTGGTCTTCGGCTCGATGGCGATCTGGATGACCGGATCGGGGAATTCCATGCGCTCGAGGATGACCGGGTGCAGCGGGTCGCTCAGCGTATCGCCGGTGGTCGTGTCCTTGAGGCCAGCCAGAGCAACGATGTCGCCAGCAAAAGCCTCTTCGACGTCGGCGCGCGAGTTCGCATGCATCTGCAGCATGCGGCCAATACGCTCCTTCTTGCCCTTTACGGTGTTGTCGAGCGAGACGCCCTTGGTCAGCTTGCCCGAGTAGATGCGGGCAAAGGTCAGCGAACCGACGAACGGGTCATTCATGATCTTGAAGGCGAGCATCGACAGCGGCTCGTTGTCGTCGGCGTGACGCTCGATCTCGGCATCGGTCTTGGCGTCGACGCCCTTGATGGCCGGAACATCGGCCGGCGACGGCAGGTATTCGACGACGGCGTCGAGCAGCGGCTGCACGCCCTTGTTCTTGAAGGCCGAGCCGCAGAACATCGGGTAGAACTTGACCGCGATCGTGCCCTTGCGGATCAGCGAGCGGATCTCGTCATTCGAGGGCATCTTGCCTTCGAGATAATTTTCGAGCGCCGTCTCGTCCATTTCGACGGCGGCTTCGATCATCTTCTCGCGATATTCTTCGGCACGAGCCTTGAGGTCGTCCGGGATCTCGACGACGTCCCAGGCAGCGCCCAGCGTCTCGTCGCGCCAGACCAGCGCGTTCATCTCGACGAGGTCGACCACGCCCTTGAATTCGGTCTCGGCGCCGATCGGCAGCTGCATGACGACAGCCTGCGCACCGAGGCGCGAGCCGATCATCTCGACAGAGCGGTAGAAGTCGGCGCCGATCTTGTCCATCTTGTTGCAGAAGATCATGCGCGGTACGCGGTACTTGTCGGCCTGACGCCAGACAGTCTCCGTCTGCGGCTCGACACCGGCATTGGCGTCGAGCAGCGCAATGGCGCCGTCGAGCACGCGCAGCGAACGCTCGACTTCGATGGTGAAGTCGACGTGGCCGGGGGTGTCGATGATGTTGAAGCGGTGCATCTTGCCGTCACGACCCTTCCAGAAGGTCGTGGTCGCAGCCGACGTGATCGTGATGCCGCGTTCCTGCTCCTGCTCCATCCAGTCCATGGTGGCAGCGCCGTCATGGACTTCGCCGATCTTGTGCGACTTGCCCGTGTAATAGAGGACGCGCTCGGTGGTCGTCGTCTTGCCGGCGTCGATATGCGCCATGATACCGAAATTGCGGTAGTCTTCGATTTTGTATTCGCGGGCCATGGGAGGTGCCTCTCAGTCTCGTTCGCGCTTTACCAGCGATAGTGCGCGAAAGCGCGGTTGGCTTCTGCCATCTTGTGGGTGTCTTCACGCTTCTTGACGGCGGTGCCGCGGTTGTTGGCCGCGTCCATCAGTTCGCCCGAGAGGCGGTCGATCATGGTCGTCTCGTTGCGGTTGCGGGCAGCCGCGATCAGCCAGCGGATAGCCAGAGCCTGACGGCGCTCGGGGCGCACGTCGACCGGAACCTGGTAGGTGGCGCCGCCGACGCGACGCGAACGCACTTCCACATGCGGCGCGACATTGTCGAGCGCCTGATGGAAGACGGTAACCGGCTCCTGCTTGGTCTTCGACTGGACCTGGTCGAGCGCGCCGTAGACGATGGTCTCGGCAACCGACTTCTTGCCGTCATACATGACGGCGTTCATGAACTTGGTGACGATCAGATCGCCGAACTTCGGGTCCGGATTGATCTCACGCTTTTCTGCACTGTGACGACGGGACATGGCTGTTGTCTCTCAATCTCAAGGCACGGCGCAGTCAAAAAAAGCGCCGAAGCCGGAAAACCTTACTTCGGACGCTTGGCACCGTATTTCGAACGGCGCTGCTTGCGGTTCTTCACACCCTGCGTGTCGAGCACGCCGCGAATGATATGATAGCGGACGCCCGGAAGATCCTTCACGCGGCCGCCGCGGATCATGACCACGGAGTGCTCCTGAAGGTTGTGGCCTTCGCCGGGGATGTAGCCGATCACTTCAAAACCATTGGTCAGACGGATCTTGGCCACCTTGCGCAGCGCCGAATTCGGCTTCTTCGGCGTCGTGGTGTAGACGCGCGTGCAGACGCCCCGCTTCTGCGGGTTCTGCTGCATGGCCGGGACCTTGTTGCGCTTCACCGGCGCCAGGCGCGGCTTGCGGATCAGCTGGTTGACGGTAGGCATTAAACCCTCTTGTCTCTCAATTCCGTGTCTTGCCCGGTCAGGGCCGCTCAAAGCGTCGTTTCCATACGCAAATTCGGGCCACAAACCGCGCCTCGCGGTCCTGCCCGAACAAATTGCAGAGGAAGCGGAAACCGCTTCATGCGCGCCGGAAATGTCTTTTCGCTCGTAAAACGAACCCTGTTTGAGGCAAACTCCAAAGCGCGTCGCTTCGGAAGGGAGAGCCTCACATCGGTTCTGACTGGGCGGCTTCTACTCGCAAGCCCGATGGCCGTCAACCCCGCGGCACCAAATATTGCGCCGCAACCAGGGCTTGGCAGCCATGCGAAAAGCGCATGTAATTTTCTTTCGCAATTTTGCATGGGCGAGGAAGAAAGTGACCGGCTTGTGGCTGTTGTCAGCCAAGGCTTCATGCCAAAAGGCGACATGAACAGTCCAAATCCCCTCGCCCGCCCGGTCTCTAGAGGAATCAGCCCGTGAACGACAATGAGGAGCGCCCGGTCACCATCATCACCGGCCGCGTCTGGAAGAAGAAGGGCGGCAAGCCGGAAGGCGTCCATGTGATGCTGGTCGCGCCCGATGACGATTCGGCGGTGCGCCGCGCGCTCGAATCGCTCGCCGCCGAGGGCTATGCCGAGGCCGAGCTCGATCAGATCGGTGACATGGACGGCATTCCCGACGACGAGCCGCATCTGTCGGCCTATCAAGGTGCGCTCGAAGGCGAAGTGTCGATCGTCACCTTCGACGTGGCGATCTGACCGAGAGAATCGCCGGCTCCTTGCCCTCGTCGCCGCGCCCACCTCGCTCGGCTTGCCCGACACTGGTTCTCTGCTAAGAACCAGGCAAAATTCCAATCTGCGGAGTCCCCATGCCTTCGAACAATGGTCCCATCAAGCTCGGCATCGTCGGCGTCGGAAAGATCGTCCGCGACCAGCACCTTCCGGCTCTGGCGAAAGACGCGGATTATCGTCTCGTCGCCGCCGCCAGCCGGCATGGCAAGGTCGACGGCATTCCGAATTTCCATGTCATCGAGGCGATGCTCGACGCCGTGCCGGAACTCGAAGCCGTTTCGCTCTGCATGCCGCCGCAGTTCCGCTACGACGCCGCGCGCACCGCGCTGATGGCGAAGAAGCATGTCTTCCTGGAAAAGCCGCCAGGCGCCACGGTCAGCGAGGTCGAGGATTTGAAGGCGCTGGCGGCGGCTAACGGCGTCTCGCTGTTCGCCAGCTGGCACTCGCGCTATGCGCCGGCGGTCGAAGCCGCGCGTGCTTTCCTGGCATCGGCCAGCATCAAGTCGGCCGCTATCAACTGGAAGGAAGACGTGCGTCGCTGGCACCCGAACCAGGAGTGGATCTGGGCTCCGGGCGGCTTCGGCGTCTTCGATCCCGGCATCAATGCGCTGTCGATCGCGACCCATATCTTGCCGGCAATGTTCATCACGTCTGCCGTCCTCGATTTCCCGGAGAACCGCGCGTCGCCTGTCGCAGCGCATGTCACCTTCCGCACCTCGAACGGATTGCCGGTGACGATGGAACTCGACTGGCTCCAGACCGGCCCGCAGAGCTGGGACATCCTGGCCGAGACCGACCAGGGCAATATGGTGCTTTCCGGCGGCGGCTCGAAGCTCGCCATCGACGGCAAGATCGTTCATGAAGAGCCAGAAGCGGAATACCCGATGCTCTACAAGCGCTTCGCCGAGATCGTGCGTGCCGGCGTCTCCGACGTCGATCTCGCCCCGCTCCAGCATGTCGCCGATGCCTTCATGCTCGGCAGGCGCAATGTGGTGGAAGCGTTTTTCGACTGAGAGCGTCGTCTGCCGTTTTGCGTATCTGGCTCAGTCGTCAATTGACGATCGCGATGGCAAAGCCGTCATAGCCCTTGGCGCCGACCGTCTGGATGGCGGTGCCGTCCAGGCGCTTGTCGCCGCCGATGAACGAGAACGCCGCCCGTGCCCCCTCCACATTAGTGTCGCGGCCGTCCTCATCGAGCACCGCTCCGTCGCGGATCACGTTGTCGCAAACGATGACTGTCCCCGCCCTTGAAAGGCGCATGGCCCAGGATAGATAGTTCGGGTTGTTCGGCTTGTCGGCGTCGATGAAGATGAGATCGAACGGTCCGGCGTTCTCGGCATCCAGCGCCGCAAGGGATTGCAGCGCCGGCCCGACCCGAAGGTCGACCCGGTCCGACACCCCTGCCAGCTCGAAATTCGACCGCGCGACGCTGGCATGGTGCGGATCGAGTTCGAGCGTCACGATCTTGCCATCTGATGGCAGCCCGCGCGCCATCCAGATCGTCGAGTAGCCGCCCAGCGTGCCGATCTCGAGAATTCTCTTCGCCCCTCGCATGCGCGCCAGCAGCGAGAGCAGCTTGCCTTGCGCCGGCGAAACATCGATCGCCGGCAGGCCCTGATCGTAATTGGTCGCCAGAACGGCATCGAGGACGGGGTCTGGTTCAAACAGCGAGGCAAAGATGTAGTCGTCGACGGCCGTCCAGCTCTTCTTGTTACTCATCGTTTCTTCTCCAATCCGGATGTGGAAACCAAAACGCGAAAAAGGGGCCGCTTTGGCCCCTTTTCCGTCTTCTCTTCTTTCCGCGCTTACTGCGCGGCGGTAACCATGTCGGTCAGCATCGGCTCGGCGACCTCGACACCCGAGGCCTTGCGGCGCTCGTCGATGATGAGCTCGTCGCGCGAGGTGGCGATGCGCCGGATCTGGCTCATCGTGCCACCGGTGCCGGCCGGGATCAGCCGACCGACGATGACGTTTTCCTTCAGGCCCTGCAGCATGTCGGTCTTGCCGGCAACCGCCGCTTCGGTGAGCACCCTCGTCGTCTCCTGGAAGGAGGCAGCCGAGATGAAGGACGGCGTCTGCAGCGAGGCCTTGGTGATGCCGAGCAGCACAGGCTGGCCTTCGGCCGGCTTCTTGCCGTCCTCGATCAGCCGCTCGTTGACCTCTTCCAGCTCGATCACGTCGACGTGGTCGCCCGGAATGTAGGTCGAGTCGCCCTGAGTCGTGATCTCGACCTTCTGCAGCATCTGGCGAACGATCACCTCGATGTGCTTGTCGTTGATCGACACGCCCTGCAGGCGGTAGACCTCCTGGATCTCGTTGACGAGGTAAGACGCAAGCGCCTCCACGCCCTTGATCGCCAGGATGTCGTGCGGCGCCGGATTGCCGTCGAGGATGTAGTCGCCCTTCTCGATGACGTCGCCGTCCTGAAGATGGAACGGCTTGCCCTTCGGGATCAGGTACTCGACCGGCTCAAGCGTCGAGTCATGCGGCTCGATGATGATGCGGCGCTTGTTTTTGTAGTCGCGGCCGAAGCGGACCGTACCGTCGATCTCGGCGATGATGGCGTGGTCCTTCGGACGGCGTGCCTCGAACAATTCGGCAACACGCGGCAGACCGCCGGTGATGTCCTTGGTCTTGGCACTTTCCATCGGGATACGCGCCAGCACGTCGCCGGGTCGGACATGCGCGCCCGGCTCGACCGAAAGGATCGCCTCGACCGAGAGCAGGAAGCGGGCGTCGCCGCCCTTCGACAGCTTGCCGACCTTGCCCTTGGCGTCATGCACGACGATCGCCGGCTTGAGGTCGTTGCCGCGTGGCGTCGAGCGCCAGTCGATGACCTCGCGCTTGGTGATGCCGGTCGACTCGTCGGCCGTTTCCTGGACGGAAATGCCGTCGACCAGATCCTCGAACTGCACCTTGCCCTCGATTTCGGTGAGGATCGGGCGGGTATAAGGATCCCACTCGGCGATACGCTGGCCGCGCTTCACCTTGTCGCCATCGTCCACGAAGATGCGCGAACCGTAGGTGACCCGGTGCGTGGCGCGCTCCTTGCCGGCTTCGTCGAGGATCAGCACCGCCATGTTGCGGCCCATGACCATCTGCTGGCCGTCGGAGTTGCGCACCACGTTGCGGTTGCGGATCTCGACCTTGCCCTCATACGAGGCTTCAAGGAACGAGCTATCCACCACCTGCGCGGTACCGCCCATGTGGAAGGTACGCATGGTGAGCTGGGTACCCGGCTCGCCGATCGACTGCGCCGCGATGACGCCGACGGCTTCGCCCTGGTTGACCGGGGTGCCGCGGGCAAGATCGCGTCCGTAGCAGACCGCGCAGACGCCGATCCTGACCTCGCAGGTCAGTGCCGAACGGATGCGGACCGACTGCACGCCGGCCTTTTCGATCTGTTCCACGTCACGCTCGTCCATCAGCGTTCCGGCCTTGACCAGAACCTCGCCCGACACCGGATGGGTGATGTCGTCGAGTGCCGTACGGCCCAGCACGCGCTGGCCGACAGAAGCCACAACCTGGCCGGCATCGACGATCGGCTGCATGGTGAGGCCCTTGTCGGTGCCGCAGTCGACCGAATTGACGATGCAGTCCTGCGCCACGTCGACCAGACGACGGGTGAGGTAACCCGAGTTCGCCGTCTTCAAGGCGGTGTCGGCCAGACCCTTGCGGGCGCCGTGGGTCGAGTTGAAGTACTCGAGCACGGTAAGGCCTTCCTTGAAGTTCGAGATGATCGGCGTCTCGATGATTTCGCCCGACGGCTTGGCCATCAGGCCGCGCATGCCGGCGAGCTGTCGCATCTGCGTGGGCGAACCACGCGCACCCGAATGCGACATCATGTAGATCGAGTTCATCGGCTTCTGACGGCCATTGTCCTCGAACTCGACCGCCTTGATGCGGGCCATCATTTCGTCGGCGACCTTTTCCGAGCACTTGGCCCAAGCGTCGACGACCTTGTTGTACTTCTCGCCCTGCGTGATCAGGCCGTCATTGTACTGCTGTTCGTACTCCTTGGCCAAAGCCTCGGTGTCGGACACCAGCTTGATCTTGGCGTCCGGGATCAGCATGTCGTCCTTGCCGAACGAAATGCCGGCGCGGCAGGCGTGGCTGAAGCCGAGGGCCATGATGCGGTCGCAGAAAATGACCGTCTCCTTCTGACCGCAATGGCGGTAGACGGTGTCGATCATCTTGGAGATGTTCTTCTTGGTCATCTCCTGGTTGGCTGTCTCGTAAGGCACGTTGACGTTCTTCGGCAGAAGCTCGCCGATGATCATGCGGCCAGGCGTGGTGTCGTGGATCTTCGACACGACCTTGCCTTCGGCGTCGACCGTGCGGAAGCGACCCTTGATCTTGGCGTGCAGCGTCACCGCTTTGGTTTCCAGAGCGTGCTGGAGTTCGCCCATGTCGGCAAACACCATGCCCTCGCCCGGCTCGTTCTGGTTCACGATCGAGAGGTAGTAGAGACCGAGAACCATGTCCTGCGACGGCACGATGATCGGCGCGCCGGAAGCCGGGTGCAGGATGTTGTTGGTCGACATCATCAGCACGCGGGCTTCAAGCTGCGCTTCCAGTGACAGCGGCACGTGAACGGCCATCTGGTCGCCGTCGAAGTCGGCGTTGAAGGCCGTGCAGACCAGCGGATGCAGCTGGATCGCCTTGCCTTCGATCAGGATCGGCTCGAACGCCTGGATGCCGAGGCGGTGCAGCGTCGGGGCGCGGTTCAGCAGCACCGGATGCTCGCGGATGACCTCGTCGAGGATATCCCAGACCTCCGGACGCTCCTTCTCGACCAGCTTCTTGGCCTGCTTGACGGTCGAGGAGAAACCCTTGGCGTCAAGGCGGGCGTAGATGAACGGCTTGAACAGTTCGAGCGCCATCTTCTTCGGCAGGCCGCACTGGTGCAGCTTGAGCTCCGGACCGGTCACGATGACCGAGCGGCCCGAATAGTCGACGCGCTTGCCGAGCAGGTTCTGGCGGAACCGGCCCTGCTTGCCCTTCAGCATGTCGGACAGCGACTTCAGCGGCCGCTTGTTGGCGCCGGTGATGACGCGGCCGCGGCGGCCGTTGTCGAACAGCGCGTCGACGGCTTCCTGCAGCATGCGCTTTTCATTGCGCACGATGATGCCGGGCGCACGCAGCTCGATCAGCCGCTTCAGGCGGTTGTTGCGGTTGATGACGCGGCGATAGAGGTCGTTGAGGTCGGACGTGGCGAAGCGTCCGCCGTCCAGCGGGACGAGCGGGCGCAGGTCCGGCGGGATCACCGGAACCACCTTCATGATCATCCATTCCGGACGGTTGCCGGACTCCATGAAGTTCTCGACGACCTTGAGCCGCTTCAGATACTTCTTCTGCTTGAGCTCGGAGGTGGTCGAAGCCAGCTCCGAACGCAGGTCACCGGCGATCTTCTCCAGGTCCATGCCGGCGAGAAGGTCATGAATGGCCTCGGCGCCGATCATGGCGGTGAACGAATCCTCGCCATATTCGTCAACGGCGATCATGTACTCTTCTTCGCTGAGCAGCTGGTGCTCCTTCAGCGCGGTGAGGCCTGGCTCGGTGACGATGTAGTTCTCGAAGTAGAGGACGCGCTCGATGTCCTTCAGGGTCATGTCGAGCAGCGTGCCGATGCGCGACGGCAGCGACTTCAGGAACCAGATATGGGCGACGGGCGCGGCGAGCTCGATATGGCCCATGCGCTCGCGACGAACGCGCGACAGCGTGACTTCGACGCCGCACTTCTCACAGATGACGCCCTTGTACTTCATGCGCTTGTACTTGCCGCACAGGCACTCGTAGTCCTTGATCGGGCCAAAGATGCGCGCGCAGAACAGGCCGTCGCGCTCCGGCTTGAAGGTGCGGTAGTTGATGGTCTCCGGCTTCTTGATCTCGCCGAACGACCAGGACAGAATCTTCTCAGGGCTGGCGAGCGAAATCCGGATGGAATCGAACACCTGCGCCGGCGCCTGGGGATTGAAGAGATTCATGACCTCTTGGTTCATGCCGTTCTCCTTTTCGGGGTCCTCGAAAACCCCTTGCATCTAGCGCGGGCCGAATGCCCGCTGAGTGGTCGGCCCACCGGCCGAAGAATTCGATAGGCGCGCCGCAGGTTTCCGCGGCACGCCATTTGCCTTACTCGGCCGCGTCGGGCAGCCGGACATGGTTGTCGTCGAGCTTGGTGTTTTCCAGCTCGACATTGAGGCCGAGAGACCGCATTTCCTTGACGAGAACGTTGAAGCTCTCGGGAATGCCGGCCTCGAACGTGTCGTCGCCTCTGACGATCGCCTCGTAGACCTTGGTACGGCCGGCGACGTCGTCAGACTTCACCGTCAGCATCTCCTGCAGCGTGTAGGCGGCGCCGTATGCTTCGAGCGCCCAGACCTCCATTTCGCCGAAGCGCTGGCCGCCGAACTGCGCCTTGCCGCCCAGCGGCTGCTGCGTGACGAGCGAGTACGGTCCGATCGAACGCGCGTGGATCTTGTCGTCCACCAGGTGGTGAAGCTTGAGCATGTAGATGTAGCCCATCGTCACCTTGCGATCGAACGGCTCGCCGGTACGTCCGTCATAGAGCTGCGACTGGCCGCTGGTGTGCAGGCCCGCCTGCTCCAGCATGACGTTGATGTCGGCCTCATGCGCGCCATCGAACACCGGCGTCGCGATGGAGACGCCGCGGCGCATCTGCTCGCTGAGGCGAACAACGCTCTCGTCGTCATACTCGCGGACCGGCTCGTTGCGGTCATTGGCCGGCATGAAGCTCTCGAGCGTCTTGCGCAGCGGCTTGATGTCACCGCCCGCCTTGTACGCGTCGATCAGCTCGCCGATCTTCTTGCCCATGCCGGCGCAAGCCCAGCCCAGATGCGTTTCCAGGATCTGGCCGACATTCATGCGGCTCGGCACACCCAGCGGGTTGAGCACGATATCGGCATGCGTGCCGTCCTCGAGGAACGGCATGTCCTCGACCGGAACGATCCGCGACACGACACCCTTGTTGCCGTGCCGGCCGGCCATCTTGTCGCCGGGCTGCATCTTGCGCTTCACGGCCACGAAGACCTTGACCATCTTCATCACGCCCGGAGGCATTTCGTCACCGCGCTGCACCTTCTCGACCTTGTCCATGAAGCGCTGCTCGAGCGCCTTCTTGGAATCGTCGTACTGGCCGCGCAGCGCTTCCAGTTCGCTCTGGAGCTTTTCGTTCTCCACCGCGAACTGCCACCACTGCGAACGCGGATACTCGTCGAGAGTATCCTTCGACAGCTTCGAGCCCTTCTTGAAGCCCTTCGGCCCGGCAATCGCATCCTTGCCGACAAGCATGTCAGACAGGCGCGAATAGACGTTGCGGTCGAGGATCGCCTGCTCGTCGTCGCGGTCCTTGGCCAGGCGCTCGATCTCCTCGCGCTCGATCGCCATGGCGCGTTCGTCCTTCTCCACGCCGTGGCGGTTGAAGACGCGAACTTCGACGACGGTGCCGAACGTGCCCGGAGGCATGCGCATGGAGGTGTCGCGAACGTCCGAGGCCTTCTCGCCGAAGATGGCGCGCAGCAGCTTTTCTTCCGGCGTCATCGGGCTTTCGCCCTTCGGCGTGATCTTGCCGACCAGGATGTCGCCCGGCTGCACTTCCGCGCCGATATAGACGATGCCGGCCTCGTCGAGGTTCTTCAGCGCTTCTTCCGAAACGTTCGGAATGTCGCGCGTGATTTCCTCCGGCCCGAGCTTGGTGTCGCGCGCCATGACCTCGAACTCCTCGATGTGGATCGAGGTGAAGACGTCGTCGGCCACGATGCGCTCGGAGAGCAGGATCGAGTCCTCGTAGTTGTAGCCGTTCCACGGCATGAACGCGACCAGCACGTTGCGGCCGAGCGCCAGATCGCCGAGCTCGGTCGACGGACCGTCGGCGATGATGTCGCCCTTGTTGACGCGGTCGCCCATGCGCACCAGCGGACGCTGGTTGATGCAGGTGTTCTGGTTCGAACGCTGGAACTTCATCAGCCGGTAGATGTCGACGCCGGACTTGCCGGGATCGAGATCTTCCGTGGCGCGGATGACGATACGCGTCGCGTCCACCTGGTCGACGATGCCGCCGCGGCGAGCGCCGATGGCGGCGCCTGAGTCACGGGCAACGATCGGCTCCATGCCGGTGCCGACGAACGGCGCTTCGGCGCGCACCAGCGGCACGGCCTGACGCTGCATGTTCGAGCCCATCAGCGCGCGGTTGGCGTCGTCGTTCTCGAGGAACGGGATCAGGGCCGCGGCCACAGAAACCATCTGCTTCGGCGACACGTCCATCAGGTCGACGTTTTCGCGCGGCGCCATCATCACTTCGCCGGCGTTACGGCAAATGACGAACTCGTCGACGAAACCGCCATTCTTGTCGAGCTCGGCATTAGCCTGCGCGACATGGTGCTTGGCCTCTTCCATCGCCGACAGATAGACGACCTCGTTGGTCAGCTTGCCGCTGACGATCTTGCGGTACGGGCTCTCGATGAAGCCGTACTTGTTGACGCGCGCGAAGGTCGCCAGCGAATTGATCAGACCGATATTCGGGCCTTCCGGCGTCTCGATCGGGCAGATGCGGCCGTAATGCGTCGGGTGCACATCGCGCACCTCGAAGCCGGCGCGCTCGCGGGTCAGACCGCCCGGTCCAAGCGCCGAGAGACGACGCTTGTGGGTGATCTCCGACAGCGGGTTGGTCTGGTCCATGAACTGCGACAGCTGCGAGGAACCGAAGAACTCGCGCACGGCAGCAGCCGCCGGCTTGGCGTTGATCAGGTCCTGCGGCATCACCGTGTCGATTTCGATCGAGGACATGCGTTCCTTGATCGCGCGCTCCATGCGCAGCAGGCCGACGCGGTACTGGTTCTCCATCAGCTCGCCTACCGAGCGCACGCGGCGGTTGCCGAGATTGTCGATGTCGTCGATCTCGCCCTTGCCGTCGCGCAGTTCGACCAGCGTCCTGACCACGGCCAGGATGTCGTCCTTGCGCAGCACGCGCACGGTGTCCTCGGCCTTGAGCTCGAGGCGCATGTTCATCTTGACGCGGCCGACGGCCGACAGGTCGTAGCGCTCGCTGTCGAAGAACAGCGAGTTGAACATTGCTTCGGCGGTCTCGAGCGTCGGCGGCTCGCCCGGGCGCATGACACGGTAGATGTCGAACAGCGCGTCCTGGCGGCTCTCGTTCTTGTCGACGTTGAGCGTGTTGCGGATATAGGCGCCGACATTGACGTGGTCGATGTCGAGAACCTGGATCTCATGCTCGCCGGTGCCGAGCAGCACCTTCAGCGTCTTCTCGTCGATCTCGTCGCCGGCTTCGAGGAAGATCTCGCCGGTGCCGTAGTTGACGATGTCCTCGGCCAGATAATTGCCAAGCAGGTCCTCGTCGGTCGCCTTGATCGCCTTCAGACCCTTTTCGCCGAGCTGGCGGGCCTGGCGGGCGGTGATCTTCTTGCCTTGCTCGACGACGATCTCGCCGGTGTCGGCATCGACCAGGTCGCCGACGGCCTTGAGGCCGCGGAAACGCTCGACGTTGAACGGAATGCGCCAGTGGTCGCCGGCGCGCTTGTAGGTGATCTTGTTGTAGAAGGTCGACAGGATCTCTTCGCCGTCCATGCCGAGCGCCATCAGCAGCGACGTCACCGGGATCTTGCGGCGGCGGTCGATACGGGCGTGCACGACGTCCTTGCTGTCGAACTCGATGTCGAGCCACGAGCCGCGATAGGGGATGACGCGCGCGGCAAACAGAAGCTTGCCCGACGAGTGCGACTTGCCCTTGTCATGGTCGAAGAAGACGCCCGGCGAACGGTGCATCTGCGAGACGATGACGCGCTCGGTGCCGTTTACGATGAAGGTGCCGTTCAAGGTCATGAGCGGCATGTCGCCCATGTAGACGTCCTGCTCCTTGATGTCCTTGATCGACTTCGCGCCGGTATCTTCGTCGATATCGAACACGATGAGGCGCAGCGTCACCTTCAGCGGCGCGGCATAGGTCAGGTCGCGCTGACGGCATTCGTCAACGTCGAATTTCGGTCCTTCGAACTCGTACTTCACGAACTCCAGCATCGAGGAGCCGGAAAAATCGGAAATCGGGAAGACCGACTTGAAAACGGCCTGCAGTCCCTCGTCCGGACGCCCGCCCTTGGGTTCGTCCACCATCAGGAACTGGTCATAGGATGCCTTTTGAACCTCGATCAGGTTCGGCATCTCCGCAACTTCCGGGATCTTTCCGAAGAACTTGCGTACGCGTCTGCGGCCATTGAAAGTCTGGGTCTGGGCCATCGTCGCTCCTTAGCTCTAAACTCGGGACGAGCCTCGCCGCGGCTCGCCTTGCATTCCGGACCGCCTTGGCGGCAGCCCCTGTCTGTTATCCCGCCACCTGTCGGCGGCCGGGCTAGAACGGGAGAAAACCCGTTTCCTGAAGGCCGGTTTCGGCCCTCAGGAAAGAGGTTCTCATACGTCTCGCGTTACGCAGCCTCCCTTCACGCCAAGGGAGTGGCGGACGGCGCGAGGCCGCCCGCCGGTATTCAACGCTTACTTCAGGTCGACCTTGGCGCCGGCTGCTTCCAGCTGGGCCTTGAACTTGTCAGCGTCGGCCTTGGAAACGCCTTCCTTGACCGGCTTCGGAGCCGCCTCGACCAGGTCCTTGGCTTCCTTGAGGCCAAGACCGGTGATGGCGCGGACTTCCTTGATGACGTTGATCTTCTGGGCGCCTGCCTCGGTGAGGACGACGTCGAATTCCGTCTTTTCCTCGACCGGAGCAGCAGCGGCGGCAGCACCGCCGGCAGCGGCAACCGCAACCGGAGCGGCAGCCGAAACGCCCCACTTTTCTTCGAGAAGTTTCGACAGCTCGGCCGCCTCGAGGACGGTCAGCTTCGAAAGGTCGTCTACGATCTTTGCGAGATCAGCCATTTGAATATTCCTTCATAAGGTTCGAACGTGTGTTTGTGATAGCGAGGAACGGCCTCATGCCGCCTCGTCCTTCCGGGCGTAAGCGTCGATGACGCGCGCGACCGAAGCCGCTGGCGCATTGACGATCTGGGCGATCCGGGTTGCCGGCGTGGCGATCATGCCAACCAGCCTGGCGCGCAGCTCGTCGAGCGACGGAAGTGTGGCGAGTGCCTTCACACCGTCGGCGTTGAGCGAGGTGGTGCCCATTGCGCCGCCGAGAATGATCAACTTGTCATTCCCCTTGGCGAAATCGGACGCGACCTTCGGCGCCGCAATCGGATCCTCCGAATAGGCGATCAGCGTCTGTCCCTTGAACAGGTCGATGATCGATGCGGAGTCCGTGCCCTGAAGAGCGATTTTGGCGAGACGGTTCTTCGCGACTTTGACGGTGCCACCGGCAGCGCGCATTTTCGACCGAAGGTCGTTCATTTGCGCGACGGTGATACCGGCGTAGTGGGCCACGACGACTGAACCAGCGCTCGTAAACGCATCATTCAGGCCCGTGACGAGTTCGCGTTTTTCCGCTCTGTCCACTGCCTATCTCCAGTTGACCCCAATCCTGTTAACGGGAACATTCCCATTCACGAGGACAGGCGTCGGGTTGCCTTTTGCCGGCCGGGCCATCCAGTAACGGATCTCCCGAACGACGCTCGAGGATCCTGCCCCCTTTCGCCACACCAACCGGCAAGCCGGGCGATGCGCAGACAAAAGGCAAACACGGTTCGAACCTTTCATTGGAGCAATCGCTCCGTTGTCGGGTCTTCACCCGTCTCATGCAGGCCCACATGAATTAAGGCTTTTGGGCCGCCTGCAATCTCGGACAGGATGTCCGGAAGCCTCTCGACTTCCGGTACCGGGCCACCGACAGGTCGGAGGCCCGGAATTCACTTGCGGATCAGCCGTTTAGCGGCAGATCCAAATGTTCGTATCAGGACGCTGCGAGCGTCGAGACGTCGAGCTTGAGGCCCGGGCCCATCGTCGAGGTGACCGACACCTTCTTGACGTAGTTGCCCTTGGCGCCAGTCGGCTTGGCCTTGGTCACCGCATCGGCGAAGGCCCGCACATTCTCTTCCAGCGCCTTGACGTCGAACGAGACCTTGCCGACGCCGGCCTGGACGATACCGGCCTTCTCGACGCGGAACTCGACCGCGCCACCCTTCGACGCCTTGACGGCGGCGGCGACATCGGTGGTCACGGTGCCGACCTTCGGGTTCGGCATCATGCCGCGCGGGCCGAGCACCTTACCCAGACGACCGACCAGCGGCATCATATCCGGCGTGGCGATGCAGCGATCGAAGTCGATCGTGCCCTTCTGGACGATCTCGACCAGATCCTCGGCGCCAACGATATCGGCGCCGGCGGCCTTGGCTTCCTCGGCCTTGTCGCCACGTGCGAACACGGCGACGCGGACCGAGCGGCCGGTGCCGTTCGGCAAATTGACCACGCCACGGACCATCTGGTCGGCATGGCGCGGATCGACGCCGAGGTTCATCGCGACCTCGATGGTCTCGTCGAACTTGACCGAAGAACGGTCCTTGAGCAGCTTCAGCGCTTCACCCAGGGCGTAGGCCTTGTTGGGGTCGATGCCTTCGCGGGTCTTCGATACACGCTTTGCAATCTTTGCCATGATCTCAGCCCACCACTTCCAGGCCCATCGAACGGGCGGAGCCTTCGACCATGCGCATGGCGGCTTCGACGTCGTTCGCGTTCAGGTCCTTCATCTTCTGCTCGGCGATGGCGCGCACCTTGTCGCGGCCGATCGTGCCGGCCTTGACCTTGCCCGGCTCCTTCGAGCCCGACTTGAGGTTCGCGGCCTTCTTCAGGAAGTAGCTCACCGGCGGCGTCTTCATCACGAAGGTGAACGACTTGTCCTGGTAGTAGGTGATGACCACCGGTATCGGTGATCCCTTTTCCATTTCCTGGGTCTGCGCGTTGAACGCCTTGCAGAACTCCATGATGTTGATGCCGCGCTGACCAAGCGCCGGGCCGATCGGGGGCGACGGCGTAGCCGAGCCCGCGGCAACCTGGAGCTTGAGCTGGCCTGCAACTTTCTTAGCCATCTCTCTTCCTGCCTTTTCTCATGCCGGCCCCACTATCGGGGAACACCGGCGGTTGCAGTCTGGTGGTGCGGTTCCCGCGGCCGGCTAAGCCACATTCGCCTCCCACCCGTTCATGGCCGCGCGAAATTCCGCGCCGCCTCCCCGCCGCCATCAGGCGCCAGGGATTTCGGATCAGCCCTTTTCGACCTGTCCGAATTCCAGATCGACAGGCACGGCGCGCCCGAAGATCGAAACTTCCACCTTGAGCCGCGCCCGCTCCTCGTCCACTTCCTGGACGAAACCGTTGAACGACGCGAACGGACCGTCCGAAACGCGGATCGCTTCGCCGATCTCGAAGGTGACCGACGGCTTCGGCCGCTCAACGCCTTCCTGCACTTGGTTCAGGATGCGCTGCGCCTCGGCCTCGGTGATCGGCACCGGCTTGGAGTCACCGAGGAAACCGGTGACCTTCGGCGTGTTCTTGACCAGCGAAAACACCGCGTCGGTCAAATTGGCCTTCAACAGCACATAGCCCGGAAAGAACTTGCGCTCGGCGTCGACCTTGCGGCCGCGGCGGATCTCGACGACCTTCTCGGTCGGCACCACGATCTGTTCGATATCCGCGGACAGGCCCTTCTGCTTGGCCTTGTTCTCAATGTCCTCGGCGACCTTCTTTTCAAAGTTCGAATAGGCGTGGACGATGTACCACCGCGCAGTCATTTCACGACTTCTCCGTAATCGCCGGACTTAACGTCCAAGCCCCAGAATCCACTCGATCGCGTAGCCCATGGCCACATCGGCGGTGAAGAAAAAGATCATCGCGATGACCGCGAACACCAGCACCATCACCGTCGAGATCATCGTCTCCCGCCGCGACGGCCAAGTCACCTTGGCGGTCTCGGCGCGAACCTGCTGGAGAAAGACGAAAGGATTTGTGGTTTTCGAAGCCATATGCCGCTCTGTCTTCAAGACCCGTTGGCCGGGTCTCCTGGATGATCCCGCAGGCCGGGACGTGCCGCCTGGGCTTCATGTCGGCGCCGAATCAGCGCAACCATTTCGCCCATGCAAATCGGACGCGTAAAGCCGGCTTCCCAGCTCCACGCGTCGCGTGTCTGTTTCGTCTACATAAAACCGATTCTTGATCCACGCAAGTGGCAAGTGTCCGCTTTATGGCCAAACGCCGCATCGGAACCATCCAGTCGTTCCGTCCCGGCTATGAGCGCCTTATGCCCCAATCGCGCTAATATGGCAAGCCTGTCGCCGGTTTTCAAATGCGAGGCGTGCCAAGACATCAAACAAGACATCGAATTTGGCCATTTCGGGAAATGGCACGGGCAGCAGGGCTCGAACCTACGACCTGCGGTTTTGGAGACCGCCGCTCTACCAACTGAGCTATGCCCGTATCGCGGGCTGCTATTTCACAAAGCGGATGAGAACTCAAGTGCCCTTTTGAGACGCGCCGACCCGAGGCGACGATCGCACCGACGCCAGGCATAAGGCCCACGCGCAAATGAGAAGTTCGAGCGCGAAAGTCAAGACGAAGCTCACGACCCAGTTGCCATACGCGGCCACGGTCACGAGTTCGAATGCGTGGCAATCAAATGGCATCAGCCACCGGATCGGCGACGCCACTGTGTCGAGGACCATGTGCAACATGGTGCCTGCAAAGAAGACGCCGATGAGTGGCAGATACGGCCAACCAAGCCATCTGGCCAGTGACAGGCTGAATATCCCGGTCGCTGCCCAGAACAATGGCCAATGCGTAATGTAGGCGTGGTGGTGCGTCCGTCTGCCATCGACGAGGTGGAAGTACAGCATGTCGATGTCGGGGATGACGCTGCCGATCATCGCGGCAATCATGATACCCGACGTCATACGCCAGCGTCGTTGCGCGAAGCGTCCCAGAATGTAACCAGACGGCAGATGGGCAAACAGCATCAAAGAGGTCGTCAACAGTTGCGGACGCCATGAACATCCCACCTCTTTGCGGCGTCACTTCTGCGGAAATTTGCAGGAATTCCGCACCTTCCGGGGCGGATCCGGTTTCCCGCTTAGTTTCCGGCCGGCGGCTTGTACGGCCCGCCGGGCACGCCCCAGCCCCAGGCAGGCATCGGCTCGGTCGCGGGATCGCAGGTCTCGCCGAGGTTGGAATTCATCTTCGCCAGCCGCGACCCCCATTCGACATAGCCCATGAAGGCTGACCGGAACTCAGGATCGTCCGGCAGGCCGACCTCGTCGGCGGCGTCGGCCAGCAGATTGATCCAGCGGCGGCGCTGCTCTTCGCTCAGATGCTTGCCAAGATGATGCATCACCATCTCGCGATGGCCGCCATGCTGTTCGCTGTAGGTCTTCGGGCCGCCGAAAACCTCGCCGATGAAGGCCGCGACATGGGCTGGATGGTCCGGCGACATGTGCTTGAACACCGGACCGACCACCGGATCCAACGCCACTTTGTCGTAGAAAGTCTGCGTCAGCCGGTTCAGCGCCTCAGCGCCGCCGGCCCATTCGAACAATGTCGGGATGTCCTTGCTCATATCGATCCTCGCCTCTCGATTGCTACGGTGACGATAGCGGCAATATCGAGCATGGCTCAACCTGCCTCGATGGCCAGTCCGGACACCGTCGCGCTACAGGCGGGTGGGTGCGTCGGCTTGTGCGTTGGGCGACGGCACCATGCGGCAGTTGTCAGGTTTCGGCGACGATTTGCAGACCGTGGCACCGGTTAGCGCGTCCACCGATTGGGGCTCAGTCGTCAGCCCGACCTTCAGCATCATCTCGGGTTCGAGCTGCCTGTGGCTTGAATGCAAAACGGACTGCATCGTCGAGAACAGACCGGAGCCGATCGCCATATCCTCAAGGTAGCCCTTGACCTTCTGCTCCAGCCCCAACGAATGCACGCTGAGCCGCGCCTGGGAACCGACAAGCCGTCTGACGCCACCGGCAAGCATGATCGCGCAGGCCGAATTGCACTCGCCTCCGGCGTCAATGGTCAGCCCGGCATGGACGCCGTCTTCGGCCGCACAATCCGCCTCTCCCGGTTCGCAGCCAACGAATTCGGTACGGGCAACGGCGACGTCGAGCTTTCGGTCGCGGATCAGCCGTCCTGCCGCCAGCGCGCCGAGCACGTCGCCTCCGGGCGAGCTGATCACCACGGGCAATCGCCGGTCGCCAAGCGTGTCGAGCAACTGGCGCAGCCTCTCCGACGTCCGGGCCGTAATCGTGCCTTCGGCCGAAATCCATTCCGGGCAGTCAGGGTCGCAAAGCAGATTGCTGCCACGAACCACGACAAAGCGCATATCCTCTTCGCGCTGCGCGATCTCGGGTTGGGCAGGCTCTGACTCGGCCGTCGGGGCTTCGACAGTCGGCATCGCGGGTTTGTTCGGTATCTCCCGGCAGTTCGCGGGCAGCGGATTCGCGCGGCATATGGGCCCGGCGGTGAACAGGTCGACGGAATCCAGGCTGGTGACGAGGTTCATCCGCAGCATATTTTCTGGGACCAACTGGTGGATGCCGCTGGTGGGCGTGTTCTTCATCGTCGTGAGCACGCCCTGGCCGACGCCCATCTCCTTAAGATAGGCCGCCAGCCTCTTCTCGACCGCCTTGCTCATCTCGTAGGTCTTGTAGCTGCCGGCGTTCTTTCGGCTGACGACCTTGGTGTTGATGACCTTGGTGTTGATGACCTTCTTCTTACCCTTCACCACGCGATAGGTGGTCCGGTAGAGCAATTTCGTCTTGACGTAGGTGGTCGTGATCTGGTGGACGCCGAGAAAGGCCCATTGCCCGACCACACGGCGGACCCCGCCGGAAAACATCAGCGGACAGGCGGAATTGCAAATGGAGCCGTCGGCATAGGCGGTGCCGAAATAGCGGGCGCCCTTGCCGTCATTGTCGGTGCAGTCCTTCTCATCCGGCAGGCAGCCCTCGAACCGGGTCTTGCCGACGGCGATATCGAGCTTGTTCTTGCGGATCAGCCGGCCAAGCGCCAGCGCCGCATCGACATTGCCGCCGGGAGAATCGACGATAACGGGCAGCTTGCGGCCGCCAAGCTTCTTAAGCGCGCGCTTGAGTAGCGCCGGCGTGCCGGCTTCGATCGTGCCTTCCGCCGAGATCCACTCGGGACAGGTCGGCTCGCAACCCGGCGCATTGCTGCGCGCGACAACAAACCGCATCGGCGGGCCAAGATCGGATTCTCTCGCATCCGCCGCTAACGCGGCATGCCCCATGACAAACAGAGACACCAGGCAAACCAGCCCCAGCGACCACCACGCCTGATTGTTCAAACGATGCCCTGGAACCACTGTGTCGGCAAGCTTCCCCAATGCAACCTATACTAGTTGCGGCAGCGGCGCTTGCAACAGCTTTGAAACAACACGGATAATCGGCGACCGGCCGGCGACACGTCGGTACAAAAAAGGGCGGCCCGAGGACCGCCCTTTCCTTGTCGATCCGGCTAGGGCCGGCGTCGATTATTCCTTGATGGTGACGACGATGCCGGCACCGACGGTGCGGCCGCCTTCACGGATGGCGAAGCGCAGCTTCTCTTCCATGGCGATCGGCACGATCAGCTCGACATCGACCGTGATGTTGTCGCCGGGCATCACCATTTCGGTGCCTTCCGGCAGCGACACGATGCCGGTCACGTCCGTCGTGCGGAAGTAGAACTGCGGACGGTAGTTGGTGAAGAACGGCGTGTGACGGCCACCCTCGTCCTTGGTCAGGATGTAGGCTTCGGCCACGAACTTCTTGTGCGGCTTCACCGTGCCCGGCTTGGCCAGGACCTGGCCGCGCTCGACGCCTTCACGATCAACGCCGCGCAGCAGCGCGCCGATGTTGTCGCCAGCCTGGCCCTGGTCGAGCAGCTTGCGGAACATCTCGACGCCCGTGCAGGTCGTCTTGGTGGTCGGACGGATGCCGACGATTTCCAGTTCCTCGCCGACCTTGACCACGCCGCGCTCGACGCGGCCGGTGACGACCGTGCCGCGGCCCGAGATCGAGAACACGTCTTCGATCGGCATCAGGAACGGCTTGTCCAGCGGACGAACCGGCGTCGGGATGTAGGCGTCGACCTGAGCCATCAGCTCGCGGATCGCGTCCTCGCCGATCTTCTTGTCCGAATCCTCCAGAGCAGCCAGCGCCGAACCCTTGACGATCGGAATGTCGTCGCCGGGGAATTCGTTCTTGGTCAAAAGCTCGCGAACCTCGAGCTCGACCAGTTCGAGCAGCTCGGCGTCGTCGACCTGGTCAACCTTGTTCAGGAACACAACGATCGACGGAACGCCGACCTGACGGGCAAGCAGGATGTGCTCGCGGGTCTGCGGCATCGGGCCGTCGGCAGCCGACACGACCAGGATCGCACCGTCCATCTGCGCGGCACCGGTGATCATGTTCTTCACATAGTCGGCGTGGCCGGGGCAATCGACGTGGGCATAGTGGCGGTTGGCCGTCTCGTATTCGACGTGCGCCGTCGAGATGGTGATGCCGCGAGCCTTTTCTTCCGGTGCTGCATCGATCTGGTCATAGCGCTTGTATTCGCCAAAATACTTCGTGATCGCCGCCGTCAGCGACGTCTTGCCATGATCGACGTGGCCGATCGTGCCGATGTTCACATGAGGCTTAGTGCGCTCGAATTTACCTTTTGCCATAGTCTCTTTCCTTGGACGGCCTGGACCTTCAGTTCAGTCGAATGCGGGGCGATTAGCGACTACGGCTGCAAAACACAAGTGCCTTGTGGCTGAGCGCTCTCTCACTCGGTCCGAACCTGCGATCCGATTTTCGGGGGATGTGGCGCGGATATAGGAACGCCAGCCGGGAAATGAAATAGGCAGGAGCCGAGCCCGCCAGCGGCGCAATCCCCCCTGCTCTTGCCGGATCTGCAGCGCCAGCCTGGCCCATTGCCGCCGCTGCATCGGTCTGATTTGGTCGATCGATGCAGTTCATACCCACAAACATCCGCGGCCCGCTGTTCATGGTCGTTTCGACCGGGTTCTACCTGGTCAATGACACGATGATGAAGCTCGCGACCTCAGGGCTGCCGTCCTACGAGGTGCTGCTTCTGCGCGGCGTCGCCGCTAGCCTGTGGGGAATGCCCCTGTTGCTGCTGCTTGGCTATGGCAAGCAGGTGCCGCTGATCCTCGACAGACGAGTGCTGCGCAGAAACCTTCTCGAACTGGCCGCGATCCTTTGCTACGTGGTGGCGCTGGCCAACATGCAGATCGCCGATTCCACCGCGCTCGGGCAGATCACCCCGCTGCTGATGCTGGTCGGCTCTTCGATCCTGTTCGGCGAACGGATCGGCGGCGCGCGCATGGCGCTGATCGGGCTCGGCTTCATCGGCGCGGTCATGGTGGCGCAGCCGACGATGCAGGGGATATCGGTCTACGCCTTGCTGGCGCTCGGCAATGCGGCACTGTCGGCCGCGCGCGATCTCGCCGGCCGCAAGATCGGGGCCGACGTGCCGGGGATGATCGTCGCCATGTCCGCGGTCCTTGTGGTGCTGGTCGGCGCCGGCGCAGCACATCTGGTTTCCGAGCCATGGGTGATGCCCGAAGCCCGTCACCTGACGCTGATCGCGGGGGCGGGTTTCTTCCTGATCTTCGGCCATTTCTTCATCTTCATGGCCTATCGCGTCGGGCCGACGAGCGCGGTCGCGCCGTTCTACTATTGCTTCACCGTCTGGGCGGTAATCTCCGGCCTGCTGGTCTTCGGGCAGTTTCCCAATGCTCTTGCCGTCAGCGGCATCCTGCTGGTGGTGGCAAGCGGTCTCGCCATCGTGTCGCTCGACGAGCGCAAGCGCCGGCTGACCGTCGTCGCCTGACGCACTACACCCACGGGCATACCCTCGGGCCTGACCCGCAGGTTCGCTTCAAAGATCCTGGAAACCCGCGACCGCATCCCGTTCGACCAGCGGGCGCTTGGACATGAAGTGCAAGAAGTTCCGCGGCGTCCTGGGGACAATGAGGCGACCGTCGCGCCAGACCGCCGGATCGCCGAAAACATGCAGCGTCGACGGCTCGCCGGCATCGCCTTCGGGAATGCCTCCCCATTTCCGTGCATCGTAATAATCGACCAGAAAGCCATAGTCGTAGCGACAGAACCGCATTGCCTTGGCGAGCGCCTCAGGCGACATGTCCGATGGCCCGAGCTTCGTGGCAGCCGCCTGCAGCCGGGGCAGATCCAGGGCCCGCCCGCCGAGCGAGGATAGAAACGCCCCGACCTCGTCCATGCGCTCGAACCGGAAGACCCGCTCGAACTGGAACAGGCTGCCGCCGGTGAAATAGCGCAACGATGCCACGTGGAAGCGGACCTCCCACGAAGACGCGCAGTATTTTTCGACGTTGAGGATGAAGGTATCGAGATCCGGATCGACCGGGATGCCGAAGCGTTCGAGCTTGTCTTTCTGCGCCGACGGTCTGGCCATCACCCGGGCATCGCGGATCCTGTTGGAATAGGCCGAAAGGAGCCGCTCCAGCGGATCGCGCACGATGGTGAACCGGCGCTTATGTGCGTCGCGAAGCGGGCGGAAGGGATCGACATGATTTGTCGGCAGATGGCTGTGAACTTCGTTATCCGGGTCGGGAAAATCGGTGTCCTTCCCGCCCAGCGCCATCAGCGCATATTTGACGCTGCTGCTGCCGCTTTTCGGGATGGGATAGTAGGTGACCGCAAGCTCTTTTGATTCAATCGCCATAGCCGTCCCTTGCATCTGGTTGCATCCAGCGCCCGACCCGAGGCCTGCAACAATACCGCCGCGGCGTGCAGCGCTTCGGTGTTCATGATCATGCCGTTGGAAATCTGGAGCGGGTAGCGGGAATCGAACCCGCATATTCAGCTTGGAAGGCTGCTGCTCTACCACTGAGCTATACCCGCATCGTCTCAAGGCTTACGGGCTGGCAGTGGTGGAGAGGGTTGGATTCGAACCAACGTAGGCTAAGCCAACGGATTTACAGTCCGTCCCCTTTAACCACTCGGGCACCTCTCCAGCCTGCCGTCGAAGCCTTGCAACGAGGCATTCTCGCCGATCAGGGTCGAAACCAAAGTTTGTCCGAAATCAGCGAAGCGCCTTATGGCGGCAAGGCCTTTGGGTGTCAACCGCAACCTCTCGGCAAAATGCGCTGAATTTGACAGCCTGCCTGGCAAGCCGGCTTTCTGCCAGTATCCATGGCCCGGCGACACGGCTATAGAAGCCGGCCATGAGCAACGATAACAAGCCCAAGACCCCGAAAGACACCCATTACGCCAAGCTGCGTCGCGCCCACCGCGACGAGAAGGCAGGCGGCGCTCCAGCTTTCCGGCCGCGCCAGCCGGTACCGCCCGGCGAGAACGCGACCGACGGGCTGGTCAGGCTCTACGGCCTGCACACGGTGCGGGCGGCCCTCGACAATCCGCGCCGGCGGATCAGAAAGATGCTGGTGACGCGCAATGCCGCCGAGCGGCTGGCGATCGCCGATCTCGCCGCTTTGCCGTTCAAGGCCGAACTGGTCGAACCGAAGGAGATCGACAGGGTCACAGGTTCCGACGCCGTGCATCAGGGCGTGCTGATCGAAGCCGAACCGCTGAAGCCGAAGCGCCTCGACGCGCTTGGCGAGACCAGCCTAGTGCTGGTGCTCGACCAGGTCACCGACCCCCACAATGTCGGCGCGATCCTGCGCTCGGCGGTCGCCTTCGGCGCCGGCGCGCTGATCACCACGGCCCGCCACAGCCCGCAGGAATCCGGCGTGCTGGCGAAATCGGCCTCCGGCGCGCTTGAGCATATCGACCAGATCGAAGTGAAGAACCTGGCCGACGCGCTGGGACAACTGCACGAAGCCGGCTTCCAGACCATCGGCCTCGATTCCGACGGGCCAGCGGAACTTGAAACCAGCTTTGCCGGCGACAAGATCGCGCTGGTGCTGGGCGCCGAAGGCAAGGGCCTGCGCCAGAAGACGCGCGAGACGGTGACGACGCTGGCCCGCCTCGACATGCCCGGCGCGATCAGATCGCTCAACGTGTCGAATGCCGCTGCGGTGAGCCTTTATGCGGCGCAACGGTGGTTCGCGCACGGCAAATAGGGCGCAAGGCATGTCATTGGATTTTGCTGTTCTTGATTCAAATGGGCATATCGATCGATATGTATCGATAGGTCCCTCTGCGCACCATGAAATCGTGTCAATCGCGAGCCAAAACGCGTTTGAATTCGTTCTGCAATTCGAAGATTTCTATGAGGACGCGACGCTTCAAATCGAATCCTTCCCTTCCTTGACCAAGCAAGTTGAGGCGCTTGGGCGAGTTGAAGGAATTTCGGAGGAATCCAAAAATTTTCTGAAGCGCCTTGCCGATCTCATTCGCTATGCTGTCGAACGAGGTCGGCCTATCGAAGCCTTTGCCGACTAATTCACCTCACCCAACCTCATGCCTCGCCATCCGCTCCAGCGCGCGAACCAGCGCCGAGTGATCCTCTTTCGCCCCGCCATTGGCTGCGCAAGAGTTGAACAATTGCTGCGTGGTCGAGGTGTTGGGCAGCGCCACACCGAGCGCCTTGGCGCCTTCCAGCGCCAGGTTCAGATCCTTCTGGTGCAGCTCAATTCGAAAACCCGGCGCGAAGGTGCGCTTGACCATGCGCTCGCCATGCACTTCGAGAATGCGCGAGGCCGCCAGCCCGCCCATCAGCGCCTGCCTGACCTTGGCCGGATCAGCACCAGCTTTTGATGCAAAAACAAGCGCTTCGGCGACGGCTTCAATGGTCAATGCGACAACAATCTGGTTGGCGACCTTGGTGGTCTGTCCCACTCCGTTCGGTCCGACCAAAGTGATGTTCTTGCCCATCTTTTCGAACACGGGCCTGGCGCGCTCGAAGGCCTTGTCCTCGCCACCGACCATGATAGTCAGCGACGCCGCCTTGGCACCGACCTCGCCGCCCGACACCGGCGCGTCGAGATAGTCGCAGCCGAGATCGTTGATCTTCTTCGCGAACTCCTTGGTCGCGATCGGCGAGATCGAACTCATGTCGATGACCAGCTTGCCCTTGCTTAGACCGGACGCGACACCGCTCTCGCCGAACAGCACGTCAGCCACCTGCGGTGTGTCGGGAACCATCAGGATGACGATGTCGGCCGCTTTCGCGACGGCGTCATGGCCGGTGACGATTTTCAGTCCTTTCGCGGCCAGATCGGCTGGTGGTTTCGAGCGATGATCGCTGGCGACGACCTTGTAGCCGGCATCCAAGAGGTGCCCCGCCATCGGTGCGCCCATGATGCCGAGGCCGATGAAGCCAATGGTTTCCATTGTTGTTCTCCTCGTTTACACCCTGGCAGCTACGCCGCCGCGCTCCCCTGCCCGGCCAGCTCCCTGAACCACCCCAATCCAGCCTCCGTCCCGGCCTTCGGCTTGTATTCGGCGCCGATCCAGCCGGAATAGCCGATGCGGTCGATATGCTCGTAGAGGAAGGGATAGTTGATCTCGCCCGTCCCCGGCTCGTGTCGGCCGGGATTGTCCGCAAGCTGGATATGCGCGATGCGGCCAAGGTTTGCCTCGATGGTACGGGCGAGATCCCCCTCCATGATCTGCATGTGATAGATGTCGTATTGCAGGAACAGGTTTTTTGAGCCGATGCGGTCGATCAGCGCCAGCGCCTGGTCGGAATTGGTGAGGAAAAAGCCGGGAATATCGCGCGTGTTGATCGGCTCGATCAGCAGCCGGATGCCGGCCTGCTCCAGCTTCTCGGCCGCGAAGGCCAGGTTCTCGGCAATGACGTTCTCCAGCACGGAGCGATCCGCACCTTGCGGCGCGATGCCGGCGAGGCAGTTGATCTGCTCGCAGCCGAGCGCATGCGCATAGCTGATCGCCTTGGCGACGCCCTGCCGGAATTCCGGCACCCGATCCGGCAGCACGGCGATGCCGCGCTCACCCTTGCCCCAGTCGCCGGCCGGCAGGTTGAACAGCACCTGGCTGAGGCCGTTCTTCTTCAGCCGCGCGGCAACCACCTCGGGCGCATGGTCATAGGGCCCGATATATTCGACCCCCTTGAAGCCGGCGCGGGCGGCCGCATCGAAGCGGTCGAGGAAATCATGCTCGCCAAAGAGCATCGACAGATTGGCTGAAAAACGCGGCATTCTTTTTCTCCTTGTTCCCGCCCGGCCTAATCAAGCATCACGATGGCCGTCGGCGCATCCTCATGGCTTTCGGCAAGCTCCTCGAATTCGGTGATCTTGTCGATTTCCGTGCCCATGGAAATGTTGGTGACGCGCTCGAGGATGAATTCGAGTACGACCGGAACCTGGTGCTCCTTCATCAGCCGCTGCGCCTGCTTGAAGGCGCCGGCGAACTCCTCCGGCTTCCTCACCCTAACCGCCTTGCAGCCCATCGCCTCGGCGACGGCAACGTGGTCGACACCGTAACCGGCTTCCGGATCGCCGGCACGGTTGACGTTCTCGAAGGCGAGGCTGACCTCGAAATCCATCGCGAAGCCGCGCTGCGCCTGGCGGATCAGGCCGAGATAGGCATTGTTCACCACGACATGGATGTAGGGCAGCTTGTGCTGCGCGCCGACCGCCAGTTCTTCGATCATGAACTGGAAGTCGTAGTCGCCGGACAGCGCCACGATGGTGCGGTCGGGATCGGCGGCGCGCACGCCGAGTGCTGCCGGCAGCGTCCAGCCGAGCGGTCCGGCCTGGCCGCAATTGATCCAGTTGCGCGGCTTGTAGACATGCAGGAACTGCGCGCCGGCGATCTGCGACAGGCCAATCGTGGTGACATAGGTCGTGTCGCGGCCAAAGGCCTTGTTCATCTCCTCGTAGACGCGCTGCGGCTTCAGCGGCACCTGCTCGAAATGCGTCTTGCGCTTCATCGTCTTCTTGCGCTGCTGGCATTCTTTCGCCCAGCCCGACCAGTCGCGCAGCTTGCCGGCCGTGCGCCATTCGGTGGCGACGTCGAGCAGCATCTTCAGCGCGGCACCCGCATCCGAGACGACGCCGAGGTCCGGCGCGAAGACACGGCCTATCTGGGTAGGCTCGATATCGACATGGATGAACTTCTTGCCCTTGGTGTAGACGTCGACCGAACCGGTATGGCGATTGGCCCAGCGGTTGCCGATGCCGAAGACGAAGTCGGCCTCCAGCATGGTCGCATTGCCGTAGCGATGCGACGTCTGCAGCCCGCACATGCCGGCCATCAGCCGGTGGTCGTCGGGGATCGTGCCCCAGCCCATCAGCGTCGGGATGACCGGCACGCCGGTGATCTCGGCGAATTCGATCAAGAGATCGGAGGCATCGGCATTGATGATGCCGCCGCCGGCGACGATCAGCGGCTTTTCCGCCGCATTGAGCATCGCCAGCGCCTTTTCGGCCTGGGCGCGCGTCATTGCCGGCTTGAACGCGGCAAGCGGCTCGTAGGCGTCGATGTCGAACTCGATCTCTGCCAGTTGCACGTCGACCGGAAGGTCGATCAGCACCGGCCCCGGCCGCGACGAGCGCATCAGATGAAACGCTTTCTGCAGCGCCATCGGCACAAGATAGGGCTCCATGACGGTGACCGCCCATTTGGCGACGGGCGCTGCGATCGCGGCGATGTCGACCGCCTGGAAATCCTCCTTGTTAAGCCGTGCGCGTGGCGCCTGGCCGGTGATGCACAGGATCGGGATGGAGTCGGCCGCCGCCGAATAGAGCCCGGTGATCATGTCGGTTCCGGCCGGGCCCGAAGTGCCGATGCACAGGCCGATATTGCCGGCCTTGGTCCGTGTATAGCCTTCGGCCATGTGCGAGGCTGCCTCGACATGGCGTGCCAGGATATGGCGGACGGTGCCCCTCGCCTTCAACGCCGAATAGAACGGGTTGATCGCCGCGCCCGGCACGCCGAAGGCACAAGAAATGCCTTCCTTTTCGAGAACGAGAACCGCTGCATCGACAGCGCGCATCCTGGCCATGTCCAGCCTCCGCAAATGTGTTGATGGCCAAGGATGGCAGCGTTCCCACCATTTTTCAATTTTTTCAGAATATTTTTTCATTTCTAGAAAACGACGACTGTAAACTGATTTCATTGAGTTTTCGGTTTTCCAGAATTCAACCATACAAACGAATGAAAAACTTTTTCATTGCTTGTTTGGCGAAATCGGCGAGAATGGCGCCATGGAAACGACCGAAAAACGCCAGCGCGGCCGTCCCCGCGCCTTCAACGGCCCCGCCGAGGCCGCTTCGGTGCAGTCGCTCGACCGGGCGCTGCGCATCCTGGCCATCGTTGCCGAGGGCAGCGGCCTGTCACTGAGCGAGATCGCCGCCAGTTCCGGCCTAGCGGCTTCCACCACCTACCGCATGCTGACGACGCTGCAGAACCACGGCATGGTCGAGTTCGAGAGCACTGACCAGTTGTGGTCGATCGGCGTCGAGACCTATCGCATGGGCGCGGCGTTCCTGCGTCGGCGCAAGCTGGTCGACCGCGCCCGCATCGTCATGCAGGAATTGATGGAAAAGACAGGCGAAACCGCCAATCTCGGCGTCGCCGAGGACGATTGCGTCGTCTTCGTCAGCCAGGTCGAGACGCATCAGGCGATCCGCGCCTTCTTCCGGCCGGGCACGCGCAGCTCCTTTCATGCCTCGGGCATCGGCAAGGCGGTACTGGCGCATCTGGAACCCGAGCGTGTCGGCGCCATCCTGCGCAAGGCGGGGCTGGAGCGTTTTACCGAAAACACGCTGTCCGACATCTCGGCGCTGGCCCACGATTTGGTGAGGATCAAGCTGCGCGGCTGGTCGGTCGATGACGAGGAGCGTCATCCCGGCATGCGCTGCGTCGCCGCCGCCATCTTCAACGAGTTCGGCGAGCCGATCGGCGGCGTTTCGGTGTCGGGGCCGACGGTGCGAGTAACGCAGGAGCGGCTGGCCGAAATCGGGCCGTTGGTGCGCGAGGCCGCGACGGAAATCACCAGGATGATCGGCGGCCTTTCGAACCCTTCTTCGCAAGGCAGCGCCGATGCATCGGGATCACTCTTTGACATCACCGCCGCGCGCTCGCCTTGACACGCGGCCGGTGACGGCCAAGTCTGCACCAACCTTCCAAAATCTACAGTCCCCGCCTGAAGAGAATGAGCCTCCAGTCCGTCAAAGCCTTCTTCGCCGAACATGCCCCCGACATCGAGGTCATCGAAACGCCGACAAGCTCGGCGACCGTGGCCCTCGCGGCCGAGGCGCATGGCGTCGAGCCGGGGCAAATCGCCAAGACCATCTGCATGCGCGTCGGCGACCGGGTTCTGCTGGTCATCGCGCGCGGTGATGCGCGCATAGACAACCGCAAGACGCGCGATGCCTTCGGCGGCAAGCCGCGCATGCTCGATGCCGAACAGGTGGCGGATATCACCGGCCACCCGGTCGGCGGCGTCTGCCCCTTCGGCCTCGCCTCGCCGCTGCCGGTCTATTGCGACGTGTCGCTGCGCGCCTTTGACGAGGTCGTGCCGGCGGCCGGCGCAACCAATGCTGCGGTGAGAATAGGCGTCGAGCGCATGGCGAGCCTGGTCGGCGCCGAATGGTGCGACATCTGCCAGGACAGCCAAGGGGCAGTAGCGGCTCACTAGCCGCTCGGCAGCGCGCTCTTGCCCGCAACCTCGAAGACATCGAGCAGGATCGCGAGCCCGACGCCGCTTGCGGTGAAGATGAGGCCCGCGATGAAGATGCGGTTGGCGCGCTCGTAGATGCGCCTTTGCAGCGACTGGACATCGAGCAGCATGGACAGCGCCCGCATCTGCAACGCGATGCCGATCAGGATCGGCACCACGGCGAGCAAATGGTGGAACTGCCAAGGGATCGGGTTGGCGGCCCAATGGGTGATGAAGCCCAGCGAAAACGCCAGCAGGATGCCGACGGTGGTGACCGTGCCGTTGCGAAAAACGGGCTCGATCTGGTCTTCCTTCGGATCCTGTTCGTCCAAGGACCCCTCCTCTCCGTTGGCCGTGGAGGGGAGATTAAACGTTCGGAAAATCGCTGTACACCGCCAGTCGCAGGCGGCGCCGACATTGGCAGTCGACCAATCCAACAAGAGCCGAGCCCCGCAGCCAGCGGAAAAAAGGGCCACGCAGGAGGCCCCTTCTTCCAGTTGCCTGAAGCGGTTCACCTCCTCTCAGAGCCGGCAGTAATGGCGGTAGCCGTCATAGCCGACATAGGTGTCGGAGTACGGGTCGTAGCTGGCATAGCGGGCGAGGCAGCGGCGGACGTGTCGCGAGTCGCCATAGTCCTCGACATAGACCGGGCGCGGCTCTGGGCGAGCAGGCTGCCAAGGACGAACCCGCCGACGCCGGCGGCGATGCCGATGCCGATTTCGCGGTGGTGACGATGGCTGTGGGCGGCCGAGGGCTGGACGGTGCCGGCCAGCGTGGCGGCGGCGACGGTGGTGGCGATCAGGCCGGAAACGAGTGTGCGCTTGAACATGACGATCTCCTGGTTTCGTAGGAGAGGCGATCCATCCGCCTCTTGATCGTCAGTCGCAGCGAGCCGGGAAGAGGTTCGACGGATTTTGAAGGATTTTTTCGACCGCCTGAAAAACGTCGTTCTGACCCTGGATCTGCAGCAACAGGAAGCAAGCCTGATCGCGGCCGGTAAACCGCGCCGGCCGGCAGCCTGTCAGAACAGGCTTCAGCCCATGCCGGTGATATGGCGCAGCCAGAAGGCCAGAGCGATGAAGGCGATGATGGTGGTGACGCCGGTCCAGTCGATTTTGGCGTTCTTCACATCCTTGATAAGCCTGACCAGGAGAAGAAAGGCCACCACGACAAGCGGAAGAATGATGACGAATCTGATCATGCGACACCCTCGCTAAGGCGATTGCACCTCAATCATATGTAGGAAACGAATTGGCGGTTTTCAGCATGCCTGCCCTGCCGCCTCGACAGGGTCCATTAGCAACCATGAATGGAGTTTTGACTTTACTGGCGCACGAAATATGCTACCGGAGCGCCGTGCCCTTGTAGCTCAGCTGGTAGAGCAGCGGTTTTGTAAACCGAAGGTCGGCGGTTCGATTCCGTCCGGGGGCACCAGTTCGCAGCTAGAACGTCAATCTCTTGTTTTCGATGCCTGCATTCCTGAAATACGAGATGATCCATGTCACGTTGTGGAGACGTCTACGAGAACAAGGTGACCGGCGAATTTGCCGTGATCCTGCGTGGCACCGAAGACCGCGGCCAGGGACCAGGCATCGTTCATTTGACCGCTCGGCCGGGAGCCGCGGTCGTGGGCGAGCACTTCCATCCGAACATGATTGAACGGTTTACCGTCCTGAGCGGCCGGATCGACGCCTCCATTGCCGGGAAGACGTTTTCTCTGGGACCCGGCCAATCCGCGACGGTGGAGGCAGGCGTGGTGCACGATTGGTGGAACAGCTGCAAGACCGACGAGGCACACGTCCTGATCGAAATCGAACGCGCGCACGGCGCGGACCACATCGACCCGAACCGCTTCGAGCTGCTGATCGGCATGCTCTTCGGCCTCGCCAATGCCGGTCGGGTGGATTGGAAAGGAAGACCCTTCCTGCTTCAGGCGGCAGTCATCGCCAGGGAATTTGCCGACGTGATCGTCTTCACGCAGCCTCCACCCGCGATTCAACGGGTGGCGCTCGCAATCCTGGCGCCACTCGCCAGCCTGCTAGGCTATCGGGCGATTGACCCTGCTTTCTGCAGACCGCACGCACATGTCACCCCGGCCCCCGAAATCCTCGCTTTGGTGGCGGAGCGCTGACAGACATGTTGGAATTCACGACCCTGAAGGGAGGGCCTTCCGATGCGCTCGGCAACACTGCGGCTTCGATCGATCCGACAAGTGCTGTTCCCACTGATCCGTATTGAGCGCGCCGCCCGTCTCGATCGCGGCCTGCTGCGAGACGATCTAAAGGGGCAACATGCGTATGACAGAGATTGCGACAGTCGCGGCAGCAATGACGAGCAAGATCGCGGCAATCCGGCCGTTTTCTTCGAAACGGTCGCTTTTTGGGTAGACCCTTTTGGGCTTGGGTTGTGGTCGAAGTATTCCCATTGCGCGCCCTCCCATATTCGAAGAGCATCTTGATCATATTTTACCCCTCCGAAACCGCCGCTCTCAGACACATTCCTAAGCAAAGAGCCGTAGTGCGGCCCGGCAGGAACGTGCGAGCGCTGTTCGGTACCATCGTTCTTCGATCTAGCCGGCAAGCTTGTTGCGCCACTAGTTAGCGAAGACTAATATGCCGGCTTCTTCCCGGTCGAGAGGGCCGCCTGCATGTCGGGTCGACCTGCTTTAGCGCCTGCTACAATCGTGCCAGCTACGATGCCGATGCCTATTTGCCTTAGCGTCCCTGTAGGCCTCTGGGTAGAAGCATTCCAAACCGATCAGGATGTTCGCCAGTATTGGCGGGGCTATGCCCTTGGGGGCGCGGTGTGCGCCGTTTTGCTGATCATCGAGCTTCTGGCAATTCACCTGCTGCTCTGAGTTAGCAGCGCTGCTTTGCAGGCGTTCGCTGAGCCTTGCTGCCCCCACATATTAGCGAAAGCTTGAGTTTCTCCCCGGTGAGAGCATGCTTGGCCACTTGACGCCGATCGTGGTCGACGTGATTCACACCCCAATCGCCGCCACCAAAATCCGGTTCTGCCTCCGTATCGCCGCCCGCAGTTCCGGTATCTTCGCCTCGTCGCGCTTCACGAACTCGATGAACATCATGTTCATGTTGTTGAAGACCAGTTCGCCGAGTGCCGGCCCGTCAATATCACGTCGCACCAGGCCGAGCGCCTGCAGTCGGGCGATCAGTGCGCGGATTTGCTCGGTCAGCGCCCGGTCGAGCCCGGTATAGGCCTGGCCGAACGGACTGTCGGGCAGTTGCGTCGAGATCGCCATCGCCTGCCGCCACATCTCCTTGCTGAGATAATGCAGCGAATGCTCGACATAGATGCCGATCAGTGTATCCAGCGCATCGCCGACATTGGCCGGCGGATTAGCGACCACGCCGCGCCCGGCATTGAGCACCTCGTTGACCTCCATCGAGACGATGGCGCCGAGGATGTCGCCCTTGTTCTGATAGTAATTGTAGATCGTGCCGATCGAGACTTCGGCCTGCGCGGCGATGGCCTCGATCTTGGCGCCCTCATAGCCGGCCTCGCGGAACAGTGCTGCCGCCGCCTCGATGATGCGGCGGTGCCGATCCGCCTTTTGCCTTGCCCGCAATCCGCTCATGAAAGCCTCTTGCCATAAAAACAGAATTGACTCAATTTTAGAATTGGTTCAATTTTTTGCAAGAAGCCACAAAGGCAAGGGAGAACACTCGATGTCCGCACAGACCACGAATCCGCTTTCCATCCTGAAGCGCCATTTGCGCACCGCTTGTGCCGCCACGGCATTGCTGCTCGCTGCCGGCAGCGCTCAGGCCGCCGATCTCAACGCGCTGATCTGGTGCGACCATGCCGACCCGGCGTTGCTGCAGCCTTTCGAGGAGGCCAACGGCGTCAAGGTCAACGTCAAGGAATTCGAAGGCACCGGCGCCGGTCTCGCCATCGTCGAACAATCGCAGCCCGGCGACTGGGACGTGATGGTGATCGATAGCATCGACGTGCCGCGCGGCGTCGAAAAGGGCCTGTTCGAGCCCTTGCCGGAAGACAAGCTGCCGCTGGCCGACCTGTTCCCGCAGGTGAAGATGGACGGCTCGACGGTCGTCGGCGGCAAGCGCTACGGCATCACCGAAAAGTTCGGCTACAACACGATCGGCTTCAACAAGACCAAGGTCGATCCGGCCGACATGCAGTCTCTGGCCGCGCTCACCAGCGACAAATACAAAGGCAAGATAGCCATCTACGACTACTATTTGCCGGTCATCGGCATGGCCGCCTTGGCAATCGGCAAGAAGACGGCCGAACTCACCGAGGCTGACCTGCCCGCCATCAAGGCCGAGCTTCTCAAGATGAAAGCCAATGCCAAGCTGGTCGGTGAAGTCACCGCCAGCCAGACCGCTTTGGCCACCGGCGAGGTCGACATATTGGTCGGCGGCGGCGAATGGGTGACGGCGGGCCTCGCCAAGGAAAACCCGGCGCTGGATTTCTCCATCCCCAAGGAAGGCGCGGTGCTGTGGTCGCAGTCGCTCACCATGTTCAAGGATTCCAAGAACAAGGACATGGCGCTGAAGTTCATCCAGTACATTATGAGCCCGGAAGGCCAGGCGCGCCTTGCCACCTCCTCATGCTATTGGGGCATGCCGTCGAACACCAAGGCAGCACTGACCGACGACCAGAAGAAGACCCTGCGCTTTGACGAGCAGCCGGACTTCCTCGCCCGCGCCCAGTCCTATCCGGCGCCGAATGCCGATCTCGACAAGAAGATGCAGGACGTCTGGACCGAAATGCTGCAGGCGCAGTGATCGGCTGGCGGAGATGAGCACTGTCACCAACAGCGGGCGTGCCCTGCCCAGGGCGGGTCGTGCCCTGCCCTGGGCGCTGGTCACGCCGGCGCTCGGCTGGACATTGCTGTTCTTCGTCCTGCCCTTCATAGCCATGGGGTTTTCGAGCCTCACGGCGCATGACGGCGGCGGCTTCACTTTGGCCAACTACAGCCAGTTCTTCACCGATCCGTCCTATTGGCGGGCGATGGTGAACTCGCTGCAGGTGACGGCCATCGTCACCGTGGTCTCGGTGCTGCTCGCCTACCCCTTCGCCTGGATCCTCGCCGAACAAGTGCCCGAACGCTGGCAGCGGCTGGCGCTGATGCTGGCCGTGCTGCCGTTCTGGACCTCCTATGTCGTGCGTTCCTACTCCTGGCTGCTGGTGCTGGCGCAGAATGGCGTTATCAACCGGACGCTGACCGGCCTCGGCCTGGTCGGCGAGCCGCTGCAGCTCGCCAACACGCGTTTCGCCACCGTCACCGGCTTCGTGCATTTCTTCGTCATGCTTTTGACGCTGACGATCTTCGCCAATCTGAAGCAGCTCAGCCCAAGCTATCGCAAGGCCGCAGCCGATCTCGGCGCCGGGCCGGTGCGAACCTTCCTGCATGTCGTGCTGCCGCTGACGCTGCCCGGCATCATGGTCGGCGCCTTCCTCACCTTCGTGCTCTGCATCGGCGACTACATCACGCCGCAGATTCTTGGCGGCAACAACGAGCTTTTGATGCCGCAGCTCGTGATGATGCAGATCGGTCGGCGCGGCGATTTCCCGCTGGCGTCGGCGCTGTCGATCATCCTGATGGCTGTCGTCACCGTCGCCTATCTCGCCTGCGCGCGCTGGCTGAAGATCGAGCGGGCCTGAGATGCGCCGGATTGTCCGCATCGCCGCCTGGCTCTATGCCCTCGCCGTCTACGGCTTCATCTTCCTGCCGGTCATCGTGCTGGTGTTGTTTTCGCTGCAGGCGACATCGTTTCCGATCCCGCCTTTCACCGGCCCGTCACTGCGCTGGTATCAGGCCGTCCTCTCCGACACGCGGCTGACCTCGGCGCTGGTGAATTCGCTTGCTGTGGCAATCCTCTCCTCAGCTGCCGCCGTCACGCTGGGCTTCCTCTCCGCCTGGGGGTTCGCGCGCTTCACTTTGCCGTCCTCGACGCTGCTGCGCGGGCTGATCACTCTGCCGCTCACCGTCAGCTATCTCATCATCGGCATGGGGCTGTTGGTGCTGTTCAACTGGGCCGGCTTGCCGAAATCGCTGCTGGCGGCCGGCATCGGCCATGTCGTGATCAACCTGCCGCTCTGCTTTGCCATCATCTACAGCCAGATGGGCGATCACCAGATCAACATCGAGCGTGCCGCGCGCGACCTCGGCGCGCCCGAGTGGAAGGTGCTGTTGCTGATCACCGTGCCGGTCATGGCGCCGGCGATCTTCGCCGGCTTCTTCCTGTCGATGACCTTCTCCTGGGACGAATTCGTCATCTCCTTCCTGCTGACCCGCTTCGACACGACGCTGCCGGTGGAAATCTGGAACCTGCTGCGCTCCGGTCTCAATCCCAAGACCAACGCCGTCGGTTCACTGGTCTTCGCCGTCTCCATCGTGCTGGTGGTGCTGTTCGAACTGACATTGCTGCGGAGAACGCCGGCATGAGCGCATCCCTGGTCGATATAAGCTCTGTCTCGCATCGCTTCGGCCAGCAAGTGGTGCTGAAGAACGTCTCGCTGCAGATCGAGCCCGGCAGCTACACCATCCTGCTCGGACCCTCCGGCTCCGGCAAGACGACGTTGCTCTCCATCCTCGGCGGCTTCGTCACACCCAGCGAAGGCAAGGTGTTCATCCGCGGCGAGGACTGCACATCGGTGCCGCCGGCGAAGCGGCCGACGACGACGGTGTTCCAGGACTATGCGCTGTTTCCGCATATGACCGTCGGCGCCAATGTCGGCTTCGGCCTGCGCATGCAAGGCGTCGACGGCGCGAGACGCGCGGCCAAGGCGCGCGAAGCGCTGGCGCTGGTCGGGCTGGCGGCCGCCTTCGACAAGAAGCCGCATCAGCTTTCCGGCGGCCAGCGGCAGCGCGTGGCATTGGCGCGTGCGCTGGTGATCGAACCGGCCGTGCTTCTGCTCGACGAGCCGCTCGGCGCGCTCGACCTGAAGCTGCGCCGGCAGATGCAGGATGAACTGAAAGCGATCCAGAAGCGCGTCGGCACCGCCTTCATCCATGTCACCCACGACCAGGAAGAGGCGATGGCGCTGGCCGACCACTGCGTGGTCATGAATGACGGTCGCATCGAGGATGAAGGTCCGCCCGAGCGCGTCTATGCGCGGCCGGCGACGCGCTTTTCCGCTACCTTCATGGGCGAAAGCACGATCCTGTCCGGAACCGTGACGGAGGCGAAGAGCGGGACGGTGACGGTCGCAACATCAGCAGGTCCGATTTCGCTGCCCGGCGCCCCGCAGCCCGGCGCGAAAGTCGCTCTCGCCATCCGGCCGGAGCATTTGGTCCTTGGCGCAACTGGAGGTGCGGTTGCGCTCGGCTCAGCAAAGGTGCGCGATGTTGTCTTCCAGGGCAGTTTCAAACGGATCCTGGCCTCTTCAGTCGAAGACCCAACGCTGCAGTTCATCGCCAAGGCTCCGGCTTCGGCGGCCGTCCAGCCGGGCGACACCATCGCGGTTTCGTGCAACGCTGGCGACATCATCCTGCTGACGGACTGAATGATGGGCACGCTTCCGGTCATCGACGCCCCCGACTGGTACGAAACCGTCCGCATGGGCGACGGCATCACGCTGATCCATGAACCCTGGATCAAACCGTTCTTCCGCTGCAACATCTGGCACGTGCGCGGCCGCGATCGCGACCTTCTGTTCGACACCGGCCTCGGCCATTTCAGCCTCAGGCGCCATGTGCCGCTGGTGACGGAGAGAAAGCTGACCTGCGTCGCCAGCCACACGCATTTCGACCATATCGGCTGCCACCATGAGTTTCCCGACCGCTGCGTGCATCGGGCCGAAGCAGAAATCCTCGCCGATCCGCGCAACGAATGGACCGTGGCCGACCGCTATGCCACCGACGAGATGTTCGATGGCATGCCACAAGGCTGGGACACGGCACGCTACAAAATCCTGCCGGCGCCGGCCGGTCGCCTGCTCGAACAAGGCGATGTCGTCGATCTCGGCGACCGTGCCTTCGAGGTGATCCACACGCCCGGCCATTCGCCCGGCGGCATCGCGCTCTACGAGAAGAAGACCGGCATCCTGCTGTCCGGCGACATCATCTATGACGGCCCGCTGATCGACGACGTCTATCATTCGCTGGTCGACGACTATGTCGAAACACTGCTCGGCATGCGTGACCTCGACGCCTCGGTTGTCCATGGCGGTCATTTCCCGAGCTTCGGCAAGGTCCGCTACCGCCAACTGATCGACGAATATCTCGCTCAAAAGCGCCAAGCCGGCTGCCACCTGTTGCAGGCCCGATAGGCGGCCGCAACCCGATCCGTCACGCCAAATCGAAATGGCGCGGAAACGCCTGATGCAGCAGCATCAGCATCGTCTTGCGCAGCACATCGGATTGGCCCGCCGGCGGGTTGAGGTGATCCCAGAACCATGCGCCATGGACGAGATAGTTGAGGCTTTCAGCCAGCGTGTTCGGGTCGACATCGGTGTAGCCGCCACTGTGCTTGATTTCGATCAGCAGATCGCGTGCCTCGGCATTGTAGCTGAGATCGCTGGGCAGGCCGATCTCGTTGTAGATCTGCATGCTCTTGCGGTCGCTGGAGAAGACGACAAAGACCGAAACCCATTTCGGATGCTGTCGCGCAAATCGCTGCGCGCATTCTACCGCGCCCATCAGCCGCTCGACCGGCGACAGGCCGGGCGCGCGCACCAGCGTCGCCCACAATTCGTCGTACCGGTCGCTGAGATACTGCAGCACGGCCCGGAACAGGTTCTCCTTGCTGCGAAAGTGGAACACCACCAGCGCGTTGGAGGAGCCCACATGCTCGGCGATGCGCTGCATGGTGACGCTCGCCAGGCCTTCCTCGGCGATGAGGTCGATCGTGGCGTCGATGATGCGCTGAACGCTCGCCTCGCCGCGCTCACGCCGGCGGTCCTTGGGAGCGGCATCGTTCGCCGACCCCCTGCCCTCAACCTTGCGCTTCTCCGCTATCGCGGTTGCCTTGCGTTCTGCCATTCTCATCCGGCCTTTTCGACCTTGCGGCCCGCGTCCAGATATCAAAGCGACGGGCGTGTCCCGGCACTCTCATACCATTGTCCCCGAGCCGTTTCATAGGCGAGCGCCGCCCGGAACACATCTGCGTCGCAATAGGTACGACCGACAATCTGGATGCCCGTCGGCACGCCATTCGCCGCCCTGCCCGTTGGCATGGACAGAACCGGACAGCGGCTCATCATGTTGAACGGCGTCGTCATGACCCAGCCAAGCGACGGGTTGACCTGTTTCCCATTGATCTCGACACTGTCCCTGGTGTGGTCGAACTCCGCCGGCACCGCGGGAAGAGCGTTCGTCGGGCAGATCAACACATCGTACTTTTCCAGCAACGGGCCTAATGTCTGGTACATCCGGGCAGCCACCTCCAGGGTTCCGACATAGTCCGTCGCCTTCGACCTTTGACCGTCCTCGGCGAACTGCCGCGCATAGCTCGTCATGTCTTCGCCGTGCTCCTCGAGCAGCTGCGCCAGCGAGGCGCCGAAGAGATGCTCGAGATAGGCGATGCCGGCCTTAAGCACCTCGTCGCCCCAGCCCAGGTCGACTTCCTCGACGGTGGCGCCGAGCGACTGGAACACATCGCATGCGGCAAGCGTGTTCCTGTGCACATCGGCATCGACCTCGAAAGAGCCGAGGTCCATCGAGAAACCGATCTTCCAGCCCTTGATCGGCTTGTAGTCGAGCGGTAGCCGCAGTTTCGGACGAAGCGTTGCGATATCAAGCGGGCTCGGCCCAGCCATGACATTCTGCAGCAGGATTGCGTCTTTCACGTTCCGTGCCAGCGGCCCCGTATGGCAGTAGAAATCAAGATTGAACGGCGGCTCGTCGGGATTGCGCCCGTAGGGCGGCTTGAAGCCGACGAGACCGCAGGCCGATGCCGGAATGCGGATCGACCCGGCAATGTCCGACCCGGTGGCGATCGACGATGTGCCCGAGGCCAGCGTTGCCGCAGCACCGCCGGACGAACCGCCCGGCGTGAAATCCGGATTCCACGGATTGCGCGTGACGCCCCATCGTCTCGACCAGGTAACTCCGGCGCAGCTGAATTCGGGCGTCGCCGTGCGTGCATGCACGATTCCGCCCGCCTTGATGACGCGCTCGTTCATCGTCGACGTATGCTCGCCGATGGCGTCCTTGGTCAGCAGCGAGCCATGCGATGTCGGCTTGCCCTTGATGTAGCTCTCGTCCTTGATGCCGATCGGCAGGCCTTCGAGCGCTCCGGTCCGGGCGCCCTTGGCGTATTTGGCCTCGGCCTTTTTGGCCAGATCTATCGCCTCGTCGAAATGCGTGAAGGTAAAACAGTTGATCGTCGCCTTCGTCGCCTCGGCGCGATCGATGGTCGCCTGCATCAGTTCGACGGGCGAAAGCGTCTTCGCCTTGAACTGCCGCAACGCCTCGCTGGCCGGCATGTAGCAAAGGTCGAGATCGGTCATGGAAGTCTCCTGCGATCGCCGGGATCGCCTTTTGGCTTGATGGTCGAGAGATGGCCGCGCCGCATCTCGCGGCGCGGGAAAACCCCGGATCGGGCTACTTCTGCAGATCGGTCCAGATTTTCGTGTAGAGCGCCTGCACATCCGGCGAACAGGTCGGCATGAACTTGCCCTTGGCGGCGAATTCGGCCGGAACATCCACCTCCGGCGCGCCCTTCATGTCGGCCGGCATAAAGGCTTCAGACCCCTTGATACCATTGGCATAGCGGGCGAAGGCCGAGATCAAGGCCGCGTTCTCGGGATCCATGATGAAGTTCTGGAACAGCTTTGCGTTCTCGACATTCTTGGCGTCCTTGAGGACCGCGACATTGTCCATCCAGATTGGATAGCCTTCCTTCGGATAGCCGTAGACGATCTTGTCGTTCTGCAGCCGCTGGCGCAACGAAATGCCGTTCCAGTTGACGCCGGCCGCGATGTCGCCCTTGCCCAACCCGTCGACGGCGCCATAGTCGAAGGACAGCCACTTCGCCTTGGCCTCGACCAGCTTGTCGCGCACTTTCTTCAGCACCTGCTTGTCGTCGGTGCAGTACTCGCCGCCCTCATAGGAGATGGCGAGGTACATGATGTCACCCATCTCGGGCACGACATTGATCTTGCCGACCAGTTCGGCCGGCGGATCGAGGAAGATCGCCGACGTGTTAGGATCGCCGGAATAGACCGATTTGTTCACCGACATGCCGGTCGTGCCCCACTGCCATGGCACGGTGTATTTGCGGCCCGGGTCGAACGGCACATCGACCCACTTCGGATCGACGTTCTTGAAGTTCTCCATTGTGTTGGGATCGGTCTCCAGCAGCAGCCCTTCGCTGATCCAGATCGGAACGACACTTGCCGACGGCACGACGATGTCGAAGCCGGCGCCACCCTGGCGGATCTTGGCAAGTGCTGTGTCGTTGGAATCGAAGTCGGTGACGGTGACTTTGACCTTGTAGGTCGCCTCGAATTTCTTGATCAGGTCGGGGCTTGTGTAGTTGCCCCAATTGTAGATGTTGAGCTCGCCGTCGGCGCGGGCCGCGCCCGTGGCAGTCAGCAGCGACAGCCCGACGGCCGTCGCGGTCAGTTTCCAGTTCATGCTTCTTGCTCCCATTGTTGGGACCGTCGGCGATGCGGCCTCAGGTCCGTTTCCTGCTGATGAAGAAGAATGCCGTGACGATGCCGATCGACAGCGCCAGGAAGACCGTCGAGATCGCGTTGATCTCGGGTGTAACGCCGCGGCGGATCTGGCCGAGCATGAAGGTCGGCAGCGTGTCCTGGCCGCCCGATTTGACGAATTCGGTGATGACGACGTCGTCCAGCGAGACGACGAAGGCGAGCATCAGCCCCGCCAGGATGCCCGGCCAAAGCAGCGGCAAGGTCACGTGCCGGAAGGTCTGCCATTTGGTCGCATAGAGATCGGCGGCCGCGGTCTCGAGCGACAGATCCATGCTTTCGAGCCGCGCCCGGATCGGCAGATAGGCGAACGGCACGCAGAAAGCGGTGTGGGCCAAGATCAGGTAGCCGAGGCCCGAATAGCCGGTCCAGATCTTGATGCGCGAAAACACGATCAGCAGCGCCACCGCGGTGACGATCTCCGGCACCATCAGCGGCTGGTTGATGAAGGCGTATTTGAAAGTCAGTCCCCGGTAAGGCTTGGTCCGGGTCGTCGCCAGCGCCGCCATCGTTGCCGAGATCGTCGCCAGGATTGCCGCGATTGCAGCGATCTCGAACGAGCGGATCGAGGATTCGATCACCAGCGAATTGTTCCAGGCGGCGTGGAACCAGCGCAGCGAAAAGCCCTTCCAGATCGCGAGCGACTCGTTGTCGTTGAAGGCGTAGACGACAAGCGTGGCGATCGGCAGATAGAGCAGGAAGAAACACAGCATCGCCATCGAGGCGAAGCCAGTCTGCCGCCGGACGTCGAAGCGGTCAGCCATGGCTGCCATCCGATCTGGTTGTGTTGCGGACGTAGAACAGCAGCGCGATCATGACGATCGCCATCAGCGCGATCGACAGCGCCGCACCGAGCGGCCAGTTCCGGCCCTGGCCGAATTGCAGCTCGATCAGATTGCCGATCATCAGACTGGTGCCGCCGCCCAGCACGCGTGGCGTCACATAGGCGCCGAGCGAGGGAATGAAGACGAGGATCGAGCCAGCGACGATGCCCGGCGTGACCAGCGGCACGATGATGCGCCGCAGCACCTGCAGCCGCGTCGCATAGAGGTCGTAGCCCGCCTCGACCAGGCGGAAGTCGATCTTTTCCATGCTGGCATAGAGCGGCAGCACCATCAGCGGCAGGAATACATAGACCATGCCGGCGAGCACGGCGAAGTTGGTGTACATGAGCTGGACCGGATGGCCGGTGATGCCAAGCGCTTGCAACACCCAATTGATGAGGCCGTCATTGCGCAGCACCTCCTGCATAGCGAAGGTGCGGATCAGAAGGTTCGTCCAGAACGGGATGGTGATCAGGAACAGCCAGATATCGCGGCGGTGTTCGGGCCGCGTTGCGATGAAATAGGCGGTCGGAAAGCCGAAGATCAGCGTCAGGACCGTGGTCATGGCCGAAAGCGATACCGAGCGCCAGAAGATCGACAGATGCGCGCTGGCGAGCGACAGCGTGTCGTCGAAGACGTCACGCTCGAGCAGCACGCTCACCCAGGCGTCGGTCGAGAACTGCCACTTCACGTCGCCGTAATTGCCGGGCGTCAGGAAGGAATAGACGACCACGATCAGCAGTGGCCCAAGCGCCGCGAGGAACACGATCAGCAGCGCCGGAGCGGAAAGCAGCCAGCGTGACCTGATATCGTCGCGTTCGGCCTTGTCGGCGATCTCTTTCGCGCTCGCCATCGGCCCTAGTCCTTCAACAGCTGCGCGACTTCATCGCCGATCGAAATGCCGACCTTGTCGCCCCGCTCGAATCCGCAACTGGCGCAGCGCGAGTTCTGCTGGCGCACGATGAAGGCCTCGCCGCCGTCCAGCCGGACATGGATGTGCGTGTCGGTACCGAAATAGACGATGGTCTCGATCGTGCCGGCCAGGTCGCCGGCACCCTTGACGAGCTTGGCATGCTCCGGCCGCACCATCAGCGTCGCCGTGCTACCCGGCTGAAAGTCTTTGGCAGCGGCTGCGTAGACCCTCGCGCCCGAACTCAAGACGATCCGCGCATGGCCGTTCCCTGCACTCTCGATGGTGCCAGTCAAAAAGTTCGTCTCGCCGATGAAGTCAGCGACGAAACGCTCGGCCGGGCGGTCGTAGACATCCCAGGGCGTGCCGACCTGCAGGATGTTGCCCGACGACATCACAGCGATGCGGTCCGACATGGTCAGCGCTTCTTCCTGGTCGTGGGTGACGAAGATGAAGGTGATGCCGGTTTCGTGCTGCAGCCGCTTCAACTCGATCTGCATTTCCTTGCGTAGCTTGTAGTCGAGCGCCGACAGCGGTTCGTCGAGCAGCAGCACTTTCGGTTGCGGCGCCAAGGCCCGCGCCAGCGCAACGCGCTGCTGCTGGCCGCCGGAGATCTGGCTGGTGCGGCGGTTCCTCTGCTCCTGCATGTGGACGAGTTTGAGCATCGCATCGACACGGGCAGCAATCTCGGCCTTCGGCTTGCCCAGCATCTTGAGGCCGAAGCCAATGTTCTCGGCCACTGTCATGTGCGGGAACAAGGCATAGGACTGGAACACTGTGTTGACCGGCCGCTTGAATGGCGGCAGCGGTGCGATGTCCTGGCCGTGCAACAGGATTTCGCCGTCGGTCGGATAGTCGAAGCCGGCGATCAGCCTGAGCAGCGTGGTCTTTCCGCAGCCTGAGGGACCGAGCAAGGTGAAGAATTCATTCTCGCGGATCGAAACGGAGACACTGTCGAGCGCTCTGACCGCGTCCTGGCCGGCTCCCTGAAAAATCCTGCTGACGCCCTTCGCCTCCACGGCGGGCCGGATGGCTGTCAAGATGTTCCCCTTTTTTGGTGGCCATTCACCGGCGAACGCCGGCTGACCAACTCAGTTCTCGCCATCAGAGATAATCATGACTAAACATACAGTCAATATCTTTTTGAACGAGAGTCTGTCGGGCGACGATGCGGATCCGTGGGGCGAGCGACCATTGGCACCTTGTAGCCGCAGCGCGCGCATGAAAGACCGTGGGACACAAGCACGCTCTCCCAACCGAAAGACGCTTGTTAGGCCCGGCATAGGTGCTAGACGCTATGTCAGGAACTCGGCCGGCCAAAGCCCTGCGCGCGCGTCCGCTTCGGAAATGAGAATAGGCGATGGCACGCAAAATTCTGAAGAGAACCGTCGATGCGATCAATGCCAGCAGCTTCGTCGGCAAGGCGAAATCCATCCGCGACAAGCTGTCGTATCAATTCTATCAGGCCAAGGGAGCCAGCCGCGGACGGGAATTCTCGCGCCGTTTGCAAGAATCCGGATTGTCCAGGTTTTGCTTCACCATCGCCTTCAACACGCCTTGGGTCATCGATGCCTTGACCAGGGCATGGCAGATCCATTCGCCAGGATTATCGCTCGTGGTCATAGACAATTCGTCCGACGAAGCGGCGAGAAAATCGATTGAACGCATCTGCTCGGCAAGAGGCGTACCTTATCTCGGCTTGCCCAACCGCCGCGAGCGCCATTGGTCGCGTTCGCATGGGACGGCATTGACCTGGGTGTTTGACAATATCGTCAGGCACCTTCGGCCAGAATTGTTTGGATACATCGATCACGATTGCTTCCCGGTCGCACCCTTCGACATTCCCGCGCGGATGGAAGGAAAGGTCGTTTATGGTCTCAAGCTGCCTGCCAACGAGAATTTCCGCTACAAGCCAAGCAAAGACGATCCCAAATGGCATCTTTGGGGAGGCTTCTGCTTCTTCCGCTTCGCGGCCGTCGAGGGACTGGATCTGGATTTCGGGCCGCGTATGGAACTCGGCTTGGACACCGGCGGCGGCAACTGGCTGCCGCTCTATTCGCATCTGACGGAAGCAGACATTTCAGCTGCGGTCGAAGAACCCGCTGCTGTCGTGCTGGCTGGCGAACGCAGTGAGCATCATCAGATGTTTGACGCCGCTTTCTTTCATGTCGGAGGCTCTTCCTACGCCGACCAAAAGACCAGGCACCACCGCACACCGCAGCATCGTGAACTGTTGCGCGACTATGTCTGGGAAACCTACCTCGGTGGCGCTCAGAACAGGATCGCCAGCGATTCCTGATCCACTGTCGGTATCGACTGCCGATGAATGGCGCGCCTATGGATTTTCGAGGCCTGCAACACTACAGACGCACAATGCAAGAGTTTCCATCCGATCAGGTCTTTGTCCGCGTATGCCATGTCAAGCGAGGTTACGAAGACCGGGAGCGCCATATTCTGAAGGAGTTTGGCCGGCGCGGCGTGCCAGTCCATTTCTTTCTCGATTGGGACGTTGCGGATATCACGGAGGAAACCAGGACATCCTTTGTTGGATCGGACAAATTGCTGCCGTCCGAAGTCTCGCTTGCACTGAAGCAGGTCGGCATATGGCGGGAGTTTCTCGAAACGGACAAGCCGTTTTGCCTGGTGTTTGAGGATGATGTGTTTCTCGACGCCGACTTCGTAGGCAAGCTAGGCGAGTGCATTGCCGAGTTCGGCAGCCCGGACCGAAAGGCTGTCGTCTATCTCGGTAGCGGCAGCAATTATTATGTACCTCGATGGAAGTTGCGGAAGGGCCAGAGACTCTACCCGGGGCTGCATGCGCGCTGCGCCGATTCATATCTGATCACGCGCTCGGTCGCCAAAGCCCGGCTCGATTGGTTGGCCGAGCACAAGCTGTCAAAGCCGATCGATCATCAGATTGAACATATCGATGAGAAGCTGGGCATTGAAATGCTCTGGTTCGAGCGGCCGATCGTTGAACAGGGAAGCCAGAACGGCGCGTTCCAAAGCTCCGTCGCGGGCTCGGCTCGTCACTTGTGGCTGAAACGGATCAGCTGGAGTTGGAAAAAAGCCAGCCGGCGCTTCTTCGGCCACAACGCGCGCGGCTAAGCGCCTGTACTCACGCGAGTGGTCGCATCCCGCGCCAGACCCTCTTTAGCCCGCCCTTCGGAATGTTCCGATGGACGTAGCTCTGGCTCCGATGGGTCAGCCGTTTGGCACCGTGATTGCGCATGTAGGCGTCGACGCGCTTTTCGAACAGCTCATCGGCATAGTCTGGGTAGCGTTCCGAAGCAGGGTTGCGCTCGCCATAGATCGTCGCCCTGAACACGGAGAGCTTCGCCAGATAGCATTGATCGGAAAAACCAAAGCCGATCAGGAAGTCGCCGGCCGTATCGAAGCTCTCGGCTTTGGCCTCCTTGTATCTATCGTTCCAACACAGGTTGGCCGTAACGAGATCGTCACGTGACTGCATGAGGTCGATGGCCGGTTCGATCCAATTGTGTCGGCGCTTTGGATAGGAGTCGCTGGCGAAGTGAAGCAGATAGTCGGCATTGCTGGCATATAGCCCAACCAATTCGCAGATCGAGTAGACGTAGCCCCGACCGAATGACGCCTTGTCGATGTCGAAGAACGACAGTGCCGCATCCGCATGGTCTTCTGCGAACAGATATTCATCCAGCGCGCCGGCTTCGATCGTTGCTCTGGCCGCGGCTTCGACGGCCGCGCGGTCAGAGACGTTGTTGATGATCACGCGCCTCTTTGAAAATGGATAAACGCAGCGATCCACCACAGCGCGAAGATAGGCCGGTTTGAGGACGATCTCCCAGTCATTCTCGTAGCATTTCGTCTCAAAATCGACTGTCACAGCACTTCCTCTACTCGCCGCCCTAGGTGGTGTGCGGGTGTCAATCATTTGGCTGAACGGTGACCGCGAAAGCTTTGAAGAACCTTCCGGAGCGATTTCACCCTGACCGGCTGCACGAGTGCCATTGAGGATGTGATGGCAGCCTGCCGGCGACCCTGCGGTTTCTTCTCAAAAACAACAATGCTGTCATAAATGGCAATACAGTCGGTGGATCGGGTAAAGTCGCTGACCGGCACCCCGCCACCAGTATATGTCGCATTCAGGTCGTCGATCTTGTCTTTGACGAACTCGATGAATGTTCCAGCGCGCTTTAGACCTCCCTCATACTCGCCCTCATAGGCGGTGTGAAGATCCTCTACCAGATAGACGCCATGGGGCTTTACCTTATCGTAGAGGAGTTCGAAGCTCTTCATGACGTGGCGCATGATATGACTGCCGTCATCGATCACAATGTCGAAATCTGTGTATTTGGCGACAACATGATCGATCAGTGCCGGGTCATCCTGGCTGCCGATGAAGATGTCTATGCCGTCTCCCTCGTGTTTCTTGCACTCGGGGTCGATATCAATGCCGACAATCTGTGCGCCTTGGCCAAAATACGCCTTCCACATCTGAAGCGAGCCACCCCCAGAAACGCCAATCTCAAGAACCTTTGGCGACATGTCTCTGAAGCGTTCGAAATGACGTTCGTAAACGTCAAAGTAATGAAACCATTTGTGGAGCACTTTACCGCCATTGCTTAAATAATACCTCTGTAAAAATCCGTCACCAGCCACGTAACTATCCCCCGATAAGTCTCTTCAAATACTTCAAAGGCTTGATGGATTTCCGACGCGTAAGGCGGTCATGCTGCCTTCTTACCGTCATCAATTGGTTCTTGTAACGCTGTACCGCCTCCTGAACGCCGGCCAATTGCGTCCTCGTATCTCCTCCAGCCGAAGGATTTGACCTGAGCTCAAATTCCGAATCTTGGAAGGCAACGCGAACTGACAGCAAATCTGCCACCTGGGTAACTGTCGACCGGTAGGCATCGAACAGGGACCGGTCCTCGACAAGCTTTTTGAGGTAAGGGTCCGTCAGGCTGTTGGCCCCGACAAAGAGCACACCTAAGCCGTGCGAGTGAATAAATTCCAACGAAGGAAATCTTGGTTTCAGTTCCTCCCAGAGGCGCCAGACACCAAAGCCCCGATCGCGTCCGGCGGTGTCATGAAACAGGATTACTCCTCTATCGCTCATGACCGGCAGCCAGTTTTCGTAATCGTGTTTGACCCCCTCATATGTATGCAGTCCGTCAATATGAAGCATATCCACGGGCCTCTCGGTAAACTTCTCTCTCGCCTGATCGAACGTTGACCGAAGCAAATGGACGCCATCGAAACATCCGTCTACGAACGCCAGAAGGTCGGCGTATATTTGGTCGCCTTCATAATCGCCGGCATGGGCGTCACCTTGCCAGGTGTCCACTCCCCATAGTTCTGTTTTAAGATCATAGGTTTGCGCGGCAGTGGCGGCAGCAATCAGACTGGCACCATAGTGGACACCAAGGTCAACGTAGCTGGAAGGCTTCAAATTTTTGAATAGTACGAACAAGAAGGGAATATGGCCTTGCCATGCCGTAGCCGGCAGCTTTCGAGGCAGCGAAAAGAGAGGGGTTATGTATCTCTCTTGCACCGTGATGGGTTCGAGGGAACGGGGGTGGATATCGTCAAGCTTTTCTGCCTTGGGCTCAGATCTACGCTGCATCAAATTGAGATCCCCTATTGCCGCCGTGGAGAAACGCTCGCTGAAATCACAGTCGATCGTTCGCTGACTGGTCTTAGCGACCTTTTTGCGTACTACAACCCACGTGGCTCCCATAGCCTCTGCCAACGGCAGCCAGCAAGAGGACGGCACGCAGATAACGATCGGAAGCGATAACGCTGGGCGAGCTCATCGGCCAGCGGATCGACCAATTTCACAAATCAGAAATGGCGCAGCAAAATTCTGCCCTGGGAGTGAGAACGACGGACAAATCGAGACTGCCCATCGCTTCCTTCGTCTCCGGCGCCAATGATCACCGGATTTGCGAACCTACAGCGCCTTTTGCGGACAGGGCGTGCCAACTGCATCGCCGCAGCGCGAGGCGGCGGGCTGAGGCCGGATGCTCATTTCTTCGGACTGGCGCACCAGTTCGGAAAACACGAGCGCGAAGCTTCCCAGCATCAGGAAGACGATGATCATTCGGGTCACCGGCAATAGACAGGTCTCGACTTGCTGGCCCCCACGCCGCCCATCCACTGCCGGCTAACATGAACGATCCGGCTTTACGAGAGCTTAAGTCCCGTCTTAACCATCACATTCCCTTGTTCCGCGACACGAAGCGCGAGCGGTGATCTCCCGGTGCCGCATCGAGGCCCGGCCTCCCTTTGCAGATGCGGGTGGCCCATGCTACCCCGGCGCAGGCGCGGCCCGGCAAACCGGTCGCCGCCAATCGGTCGTCATCGGGGAACCATGAGCAAAGCCGCCAGCCGTCTCGCCTTCGTTTCCTCCGACACAGCCGACGCCAAGGCGGCGCTGGAAAACCTGTCGGCTCGCTATGGCCAGTCTTCAGTCGAAGACGCCGAGATTGTCGTGGCACTCGGCGGCGACGGCTTCCTGCTGCAGACCCTGCGCGACACGATGAGCACGGGAAAGAAAGTCTACGGCATGAACCGTGGCACCATCGGCTTCCTGATGAACGAGTACCGCGCTGGCGGCCTCGTCGAGCGCATCGCGGCGGCCGTCGCCGAAACGATCCGTCCGCTGGAGATGCTGGCGCTCACCCATGCGGGCGAAACGGTTTCGGCTCTCGCCATCAACGAGGTTGCCCTGTGGCGGCAATCCTACCAGACGGCCAAAATCCGCATCACCGTCGACGAGCAGGTTCGGCTGGAGGAATTGAACTGCGACGGCGTCATGATCGCCACGCCCGCCGGCTCGACCGCCTACAATCTGTCCGCGCACGGGCCGATCCTGCCGCTCGACGCGCCGCTTCTGGCGCTGACCCCGGTCAGCCCGTTCCGCCCGCGTCGCTGGCGTGGCGCGCTGCTCTCCAACAAGGCGACGGTTCGCTTCGACATTCTGGAGCCCGAAAAGCGGCCGGTGAACGCCGCCGCCGACCATACCGAGGTGAAGGCAGTGGCGTCGGTCACGGTGCGGGAATCGCCGACGGCGACAGCAACATTGCTGTTTGATCCCAATCATTCGTGGAACGAGCGCATCCTGGCGGAGCAGTTCCGCTATTGAGCCGGCGCAACGATGGCGACCTCGATTAAGCATCGCGATTAAGGTTACAACTTCACAATCGTAGCATTCCCGCCCGTTTCTGTTGACAAATCGCGGGCTTGCGCCTAATCGCATTACCAATCTTGCAGGCGCGCAGCGCTTGCCGCGACGGATGCCGTTGCGCTTCCCCGAACCAGCCAAAGACAGCAAGACTTGTCCTCAGACACCCAGACCGCTCAAGAAGCGTTGACTTTTTCGGACCTCGGCCTGTCGCCGAAGGTCCTTTCCGCAGTCACCGATGCCGGCTACACGCAGCCGACTCCGATCCAGGCCGGCGCTATCCCGCATGCCTTGCTCGGCAAGGATATTTTGGGCATCGCCCAGACAGGCACCGGCAAGACGGCATCCTTCGTGTTGCCGATGCTGACCCGCCTCGAAAAAGGCCGCGCCCGCGCCCGCATGCCGCGCACGTTGATCCTCGAACCGACGCGCGAACTCGCCGCGCAGGTGGAGGAGAATTTCATCAGATACGGCAAGAACCACAAGCTCAACATCGCGCTCTTGATCGGCGGCGTCTCCTTCGACGAACAGGACAAGAAGCTGGAGCGCGGCGCCGACGTGCTGATCGCGACGCCCGGCCGTCTGCTCGACCATCGCGAGCGCGGCAAGCTCTTGCTCAACGGCGTCGAGATCCTCGTCATCGACGAGGCCGACCGCATGCTCGACATGGGCTTCATCCCCGACATCGAGCGCATTTGCGAGATGATCCCGTTCACCCGGCAGACGCTGTTCTTCTCGGCGACGATGCCGCCTGAGATCACCAAGCTCACCGAAAAATTCCTACATGCGCCGGTGCGAGTCGAGGTTTCCAAGGCAGCCTCAACCGCCACCAGCATTATCCAGCGCCTGGTGAAGTCCGGCTCAAAGCCCTGGGACAAGCGCGAGACGTTGCGCAATTTGATGAAGGCCGAAGACGCCGAACTGAAGAACGCCATCATCTTCTGCAACCGCAAGGTCGAGGTGTCGGAACTGTTCCGCTCGCTGTTGAAGTATGATTTCGACGCCGGCGCCCTCCATGGCGACATGGACCAGCGGGCCCGCATGCAGATGTTGGCCAATTTCCGTGACGGCAAGCTGCGCTACCTCGTCGCTTCGGACGTCGCCGCGCGCGGCCTCGACATTCCCGACGTCAGCCACGTCTTCAACTACGACGTGCCGATCCATGCCGAGGACTATGTCCACCGTATCGGCCGCACCGGCCGCGCCGGGCGCTCGGGCAAATCCTTCACCATCGCCACCAAGTCGGACACCAAATACATCGACGCCATCGAACGGCTGATCGGCAACAAGATCGAGTGGCATGACGGCGACCTGTCGACAGTCGTCGCCAGCGAGGGCGAGGACGAAGCACCCCGCCGTGGCCGTGGCGCGCCACGCCGCGCTGGCCGCAAGGACGAAGACCGCAAGGACAAGGGCGAACGCAAACCACGCGAGCGCCATGCCAAGCCCAGCGAAGCAGCGCCACCAGAAGCGGCGCACGATGAACAGCCAGTCGCGGCCGAGGCTACGGTCGCCGACATCGGCGAGCGGCGCGCGCGCAAGGAAGCGATCCGTTCGGAAAACACCGAGCGCAAGGCCGACCGAAACGAGAGCCGCACGCCGGAACGTGGCGATTCGAGGCCGCAGCGCGACACCAACCGCCCTGCCCGCCACCGCCAGGAAGACAATGACGCCACCGTCGGCTTCGGCGACGACATGCCGGCCTTCATGCGGATCGTCGCCAAGGTCTGATCGTCCACGTTCGATCCCAGCCAACGGTACCAGCACGACAAACAAAAACGGCCCCTTGCGGGGCCGTTTTCATGTTCAAAATCGCTCTGCTCAAGTGAGCGGCGAGAGCTGGATCTCGACGCGCCGGTTCTGGGCGCGGCCGGCCGTTGTCGCGTTGGACGCGATCGGGCGGGTCTTGCCGAAGCCGGTGACGGCGAAACGGCGCGAATCGACGCCCTGCCCGGACAGATAGTTGGCGACCGCCAGCGCGCGGCGCTGCGACAGATCGAAATTGTGTTCGTCGCCACCGGTGGAATCGGTGTGGCCGAACACGTCGACCGTGGTCTGGCGGAACTTGTTCAGCACCAGCGCCACCGAATTCAGCACCTGATAGAAGCCCGGCTTCACGGCATCCTGGTCGACGTTGAAGGTGATGTCGGACGGCATGTTGAGGATGATCTGGTCACCGGTGCGGGTGACGCTGACGCCGGTGCCCTGGAGCTGGCGGCGCAGCTCCGCCTCGTTCTGGTCCATGGTGGCGCCGACGGCGCCGCCGGCAAGCGCGCCGATGCCGGCACCGATCAGCGCGTTGCGGCGGTCATTGCCGCCGGCAAGCAGGCCGATGCCCGCACCGGCCAGCGCGCCAAGGCCGGCGCCGGCTGCCGTGTTGGAGACCTTCTGCTCCCCGGTGTACGGATCGGTTGTGGTGCAAGCGCTCACGAGCACAGCCGTCGCCACGACGACGAGCACAGTCTTTCTCATAGGATCGTCCCTCTTCAAACCGCAGCCGTTGCAGCCGCGCATACAAGCCCTTCGCCCGGACTTGTAACATGAAATACGGCGAAAAGCGGAACGGGGAAAGCGCCGGCCAAGGCTTTTCCAGGCGCGATTGCGCGCCGCCGCGCAAGCTGTTCGAGACCGTTTACCAGAGGTTCCTGCCGTCGATGACGACCACCTCGACCTTGTCGAGGTCGAACTCGTCAAACAGGCGCGAATTCACACTGATCTTCGGATTGTCGAAATCCGGCTCGCCGCTCGACCAGTCCGGCGTCTCGGTGAAGGTGCCGCAACCGCAAATTGCGCAAAACCCGTGCTTTATGGTTTTCGATCCCCAGCGGTAGAACGAGACGTTTTCAGGCAGGCTGGTGAGCTTGAATTGCGAGGGAACATAGTAGGCCCAGAGCGAGCCGCGCTTGGAGCAGAAGGAGCATGTGCATTGCGTTACGGTCTCAGGCGCTTGCGAAACCTCGAATGTCGTAGCTTTGCAGTGGCAGCTTCCCTTGATGATCATGAACGAGTTCCTCTCCGTTGCCCGCCGTCCCCGCGAAGGCAACATAAAGAAGCGTTCCTGACAACCGCCTGTCGGCAGGCTTGCACTACCTGCCGCACCCAAGCCAAACCCAAAGGCACGTCCTCGCGCCGATCCGGGGCGCGACTTACATCAGTAAGAGCGTGGCGGCACGAACAGGCAGATCGTCTTGCCGGCGTCGAGCCCAGCCTGGTGCGCACACCAGTGGAAATCGCCGTCAGGACTGTCCTTGACGCGCTTGTCGCTCATGGGAACAACCTCGCCCGTGCCGGCGATCACGTAGCCCTCGGGCCTTTCCAACACTTCGCCCGAATGCGTGGTACGGCAATCGTAGTTCGCACAGCAGGCGAACGGATAGCTCCAGCCTTGCGGCAGCGCCGCGGTGGGCTTGGCATCGTGCGCGAAAGCAGGCGCCGTCAGCACTGCGATCGCGCCGGTCGCGAACAGGGAACACAGAAGTCGGCCAGCCGGTTGAACGGCAGCGGCCGATCGAATTGTGGCAGCAGACATGGAAATGTTCCTTTCAAACGAGCCCCAAGCGTTTCGCTTGCCCGTTCCCAGAACGTGTCTTCCCAGTGGCCGGATCGTCAGGTCGCAGATATGCCGCGTCCGGCCATAAATGCTTTTGGTCCCTCAGCCCGAATGCTGGGCTGATTCCTTGGTCGGCGCAAGGAATTGCTGAGCGCACAGTGCCGCAGCCCAGCGCCGACATCTGCCATCCGAAATGGTGCGCCGGCTTGGTTAACGAGCGGTTAACGCGACCTGCGGCCAGCACTCAACGAAATACGCAGCCGCTGGTTCCACTACGCGCCGGCCGTCGCGAAGCTATCCGCCTGCGGAGACCGAGCTATCCGCCTCGGAAGCCTAGCTATCCGTTTGCGGATGCTTAGGTCACATGCCCCTTATACTGCGGCAGGTCGTCGGTGACTGTGAACCATTTCGCCTTGGAACCGACGAAGATGTGGGCCGTCGGGCGGATGCTCGGATCGTCCACCAGAGTTCCCATGGCGACATGGACGTAAGCGCCTTCGCGCACCACCGAATAGAGCAGCGAGCCGCAGTGCCCGCAATGTGCATCGTGGCCGCTCTCCTCGCCGAAGATCAGCAGCCTGTCGTCGCCTGTTGTCAGGCGGAACTTCTCGCGCTCGATGCCGGCGAAAGGCTTGAAGGCCGAGCCCGTGGTACGCCGGCAGTTCGAGCAATGGCAGTTCGCGGCATAGACGAACTCATCCGCCACCTCGTAGCGAACGGCGCCGCAAAAGCATTTTCCGACAAGCTTACGGCTCGGCTTCGTCACCGGCTCCTCCTCTCTCCAACTTGATCTCGATCGCGCCCAGGGCGTGTTGAGATTCAGGTCAGGCCGAGTCGAGAACGGTGGATTCCGAGAACCGGAACGGAGCGTACTTTTGGGTACTTGAGTACCGGAAGCGCAGGAACCCATCGTTCGCAGGCCCGCATCACCTGAATCTCAGCATGCCCTACCTAATCCAGGTCCGCCACCGCTTCGCCCGCCCCGCCCTCGATGCGCTGGGACAGCGAAGCTTCCATGAAATCGTCGAGATCGCCGTCGAGCACGCTCGACGGGCTGGTGCTCTCGACGCCGGTGCGCAGATCCTTCACCAGTTGGTAGGGCTGCAGCACATAGGAGCGGATCTGGTGGCCCCAGCCGATGTCGCTCTTCGACGCCTCCGTGGCATTAGCCACCGCTTCGCGCTTCTTCAGCTCTTCCTCGTAGAGGCGCGAGCGCAGCATCTCCCAGGCCTTGGCCTTGTTCTTGTGCTGCGAGCGCTCCGCCTGGCAGGCCACCGCGATGCCGGTAGCGATATGGGTGATGCGAACCGCGGAATCGGTCGTGTTGACGTGCTGGCCGCCCGAGCCGGACGAACGATAGGTGTCGATGCGGACATCGGATTCCGAAACATCGATCTCGATCGTGTCGTCGATGACCGGATAGACCCAGACGCTGGCGAAGGAGGTGTGGCGGCGCGCATTGCTGTCGTAGGGCGAAATGCGCACCAGGCGGTGGACGCCGGATTCCGTCTTCATCCAGCCATAGGCGTTGTGGCCTTTGATCAGCAGCGTGGCGGATTTGATGCCGGCCTCTTCGCCGTCGTGCACTTCCAGCACTTCGACCTTGAAGCGGCGCCGTTCCGCCCAGCGCGTGTACATGCGCAGGAGCATCGAGGCCCAGTCCTGGCTCTCGGTGCCGCCGGCGCCGGCATGGATTTCGAGATAGGTGTCGTTGGCGTCCGCCTCGCCCGACAGCAGCGTCTCGACCTGGCGGGCCTTCGCCTCGCCTTGCATCGAGCGCAATGACGCTTCGGCCTCGGCGATGACGCCCTCGTCGCCCTCTTCCTCGCCAAGCTCGATCAGCCCGATATTGTCTTCCAGCGCCTGGGTCAGTCCCTTGACCGCCGCGATGCCTTCCTCGAGGCCCTGACGCTCCCGCATCAGCTTCTGTGCTTCCAGCGGCTCGTTCCAGAGGCTGGAATCTTCGGCCCGCACATTCAGGTACTCAAGCCGCTTTATGGCTTGGTCCCAGTCAAAGATGCCTCCTCAGCAGGGTTATCGCCTGCCTGATCTCGTCGACAATGTTCTGCGTTTCCGCGCGCATGCTGGCTGTTCGATCCTGTTGCTGAAAATGGCTTTAGTCGGCGCGATACATAGGGACGGCACCGACGCCTGTAAAGGAAAATGGGCTGGCTCGAACGCCAGCCCGCTTCGATGTCAAAATCGTTCAGTAAAGGCCGCCGCCGCCCGACTGGATGGCCTGCGTGGCTTGCGGCGACAGCGCGCCGCCGGCGCCGTTGGAACCGTCGGCACCCATGCCGATCACCCAATAGCTGTCGGCCGGACCAGTGCCGGGCTTGAAGGCTTCGATGATGGTGCCCGCTTCGCCTTCACCTGCCTTCATGCCGGTCTTGCGGTTGATGGCGATCAGCTTCATGCCATCCGGTACCTGGAAGTCGACATTGGGTGTGCCGTCCAGCGCCACGCGCATGAAGTCCTTGAAGATCGGCGCCGCCAGACCGCCACCGGTCGCGCCTTTGCCAAGGCCGCGCGGCGTGTCGTAGCCCATATAGAGGCCGACAACGAGGTTCGGCGTATAGCCGATGAACCAGGCGTCCTTCTCGTCGTTCGTCGTGCCGGTCTTGCCGGCGATATGACGGCCAAGCTCAGCGATGGTGGCGCCGGTGCCGCGCTGCACGACGCCTTCCATCATCGAGGTGATCTGATAGGCGGTCATTGGATCGAGCACCTGCTCGGCATTGTCGACCAGTTCCGGCTCGGGCTGGTTCTTCCATTCGTTGGCGTTGCAGCCTTCGCAGCCGCGCTCATCCTGCTTGAACACGGTCTTGCCGTAGCGGTCCTGGATGCGGTCGATGAGCGAGGGTTTGATCGACTTGCCGCCATTGGCCATGATCGAATAGGCCGACACCATGCGCATCACCGTCGTCTCGCCGGAGCCCAGCGCCATCGGCAGATACGCCGCCAGATGATCATAAACACCGAAGCGCTCGGCATATTCCACGACCAGTTTCATGCCCATGTCGTTGGCGAGCCGCACCGTCATCAGGTTGCGCGATTTTTCGATGCCGGAACGCAAGGTCGCCGGACCGGCCGCGGTGCCGTCATAGTTCTTCGGCGTCCATGTCGTGTTGCCGCTCTGGATGGTGATCGGACCGTCCATGATCACCGAGGCCGGCGTGTAACCATTGTCGAGCGCCGCCGAATAGACGATCGGCTTGAATGAAGAGCCCGGCTGGCGCATCGCCTGGGTGGCCCGGTTGAATTCAGACTGCGCATAGGAGAAGCCGCCGACCATTGCCAGCACTCGGCCGGTGTGCGGATCCATGGCGACCAGGCCGCCTTCCACTTCCGGAACCTGGCGCAGGCTGTAGGCGCTGTCGGATCCTTCGTTCTTTTGCACGTAAATGACGTCGCCGGGCTTGAGCACGTCGGCCGGTGACTTGGCCTTGACGGTCTTGCCGTCGACCACATGGCGCATGGCAAAGCCCATGTCGTCCTTGCTGACCGTGCCTTCGACGCGTTCCTTGACGATGTCGCCGGAAACCTGGCGCGCCGGTTGCATGCCGATGGTGAGGCCGGTCTCGGAACTGTCGAGCACGACGGCCAAAGACCATTCCGGCACGTCTTCCAGCCCCTTGACGTTACCGAGCGGCACGCCCCAGTCGCCGGAGACGTCGATATTCTTCACCGGCCCGCGATAGCCGCGCAGCGTATCGTACTTCAGCAACCCGTTCTGCATTGCCTTGCGGGCGATGAGCTGGATCTTCGGATCGAGCGTCGTGCGGACGGACAGGCCGCCTTCGTAGAGCGCATTCTCGCCATAGCGGGAGATGATCTGGCGGCGCACTTCCTCGGTGAAATACTCGCCGGCGAACAGATAGGTGCCGTTGCGGCGCGGCGTGACGCCGAGCGGCTCGGCCTTGGCCTTGTCGCCCTCTTCGCGCGTCACGTAGCCGTTCTCGACCATCTGGTCGATGACCCAGTTGCGGCGCTCGAGCGCGCGGTCGGCATGTTTGAAGGGATGGTAGTTGTTGGGACCCTTCGGCAGCGAGGCCAGATAGGCCGCTTCCGCAACCGTCAGCTCATTCACCGATTTGTCGAAATAGGTGAGTGCGGCACCGGCAACGCCATAGGCGCCAAAACCGAAAAAGATCTCGTTGAGATAGAGTTCGAGAATGCGGTCTTTCGAATAGGCCTGCTCGATGCGGAAGGCCAGGATCATCTCCTTGATCTTGCGCTCGTAGGTCTGGTCCGAGGTGAGCAGGAAGTTCTTCGCCACCTGCTGGGTGATCGTCGAGGCACCGACCTGGCGCCTGCCCGAGCCGGCATTCTGCAAGTTGACGATGATCGCGCGGCCGAGGCCGGTCACGTCGATACCCGGATGGTTGTAGAAATTCTTGTCCTCGGCCGACAGGAAAGCCGCCTTGACGCGATCCGGAACCGCCTGGATCGGCAGATAGAGGCGCCGTTCGCGTGCATATTCGGCCATCAGCGATCCGTCGGACGCATGGATGCGCGTCGTCACCGGCGGCTCGTATTTGGCCAGCACTTCGTAGTCGGGCAGGTCCTTCGACAGATGGCCGATATAGATCGCCACGCCCGCCGCCACCAGAAGGGCCAGCGTCGTGCCGATGCCAAAGAAATAGCCGATGAGACGAATCATGCCCGCTCCAGTCCGTGGTCCGGGAATTTCCTAAACGAAGCCGCCTTCCGCGCAAGCTTCCGGGATGGTCCCAATCCGCAATGGAAAACCCATGTCGCCATCATGTGGACAAAATACGGCAACGCTGGGACTTCGGCTTCCCGTGCGGGAAATAATAGCGCTGGGTGTTGTCGTCGTGCAACGCTGCCTCTGGTTGCAGGCGGCAGCGGTCATATCAGCCCCCGGCTCCCGTCCCCATCTTGGCCGAGGCGAACAATGCGACGGCGTTGGTAATGCTCTGCGCTGCCTTGCTGCGCCAGTCGGCATCCAGCAGTTGCGCCTCGTCCTTCGCGTTCGACAGATAGCCGAGTTCGACCAGCACCGAAGGCACGTCGGGCGCCTTCAGCACCTTGAAGCCGGCTGAACGCTGCGGATTGTTGATGAGGCCGACACTGGTCGAGAGCTGGCCGACGAGCGTGTGGGCAAAGCTCATCGAGAAGTTGTGCGTCTCGCGGCGGATCAGGTCGATCAGGATGTCGGTGACTTCCTTGTTGTCGTCCTTGATCTCCATGCCGGCAAACTGGTCGGAGAGGTTTTCACGATCGGCCAGCGCCTGCGCCTCTGGGTCGGAGGCCTTGTCCGACACGGTGTATACGGTAGCACCGCGAATGCCCTTGACGCTGATCGTGTCGGCATGGATCGAGATCAGCAGGTCGGCCTCGTGCTGGCGGGCGATGCGCACCCGGTCGTCCAGCCGCAGGAATTCGTCCTTGTCGCGCGTCATGAACACGTCGTAGCTGCCGACCGCAGCGAGCCTTTCGCGCAATTCGGTGGCGAAAGCCAGCGTGACGGTCTTTTCGATGGTGCCGTGGAGGCCCTCGGCGCCGCCGTCGATGCCGCCATGGCCGGGATCGATGACGACCGTGAAGCGGTGGCCCGGATTGGAGATCGGCCCAGTGCCGACCCTGGAGCCCTTGTCGGTCGAAACCGTCGAACCGGTGGTCAGCGCCTGGTTGGCTAAAGCGGCGTCGAACTCCCGCGCCGAGGCCGCCGACATGTCGATGGCGATTCGGTAGCCCTTGCCGTCGTCGTTCTTGAGCACGTCGAGCTTGTCGACCGAAAACGGCCCCTTGCCGGTGAGGATCAGCCGCGATCCCTGGCCGAGATCGCCGTAGCGCACGGCCTTGACCAGGCCGCGGGCCTTCACGTCCCTGGCATTGATGGCGAACCTGGTGCGCGGCAGATCGACGACCAGGCGATTGGGACCGCGTAGCAGGAACCATTTGATGTCGGGCTCGCGGTCGAAATTCATGACGATGCGCATCTTGGTGGCATCGCCCGCCATCTTGTAGCCGGTGGCGCCGAGCGGCGCCTCAGTGGCATGGGAAACGGCAGAGAAAGCAAGGAAAGCCGCCATCAGCAAAAGGGCGCAGACGGAATGCAGCAAAGGCCCCGCAGCGCCGTGACCCTTGTTTGCTGTGCCTGCCAGTCCCATTTCTTTCCAGTCGCTCCCGGTTTGGCGCCAGGCGCCGGGTCGTTTCGTCGAAGTGCCGGTTAGGCTGCGGACTCGATTAACGATTGGTATCCAGAGAAGGTTAACCAAGCCTTTGCGGACAAGGAATTGGAGCCTGTGCTTCCCCAAGGGAACCGCTTTTTGCCGGCATCCTAAATCGGGGTTGCCTTCCATGCCGCCAAATCATAAAAGCGATGGTGGATCACTGCAATCCTGGAACCGCTTCCTCCGCAGCTTCCTGCTACAGGTCAGATGAAAAGCGGCTCCTTTCGCTTCCAGCGAAAAGGCTTCAGGTGATCGCGATGAATTTCGCAGGTGCGCGCCCGTGGCGGGGGAAACGCCTGCGTGAGGAAAACGGCCGGGTTTGTCCCGCGCCGGCTCTGTATGAGCAAACAAGCTGGTCCGGTCTTTCCGGGCTTTGGTTCAAAAAGTTCTGCTGGTGACGATGGCTTCAAGCGCAATCATGGAAAGGTCCGCATCAAACCGCGCCATTATGGCTGCGGGCGGCACCGCCATGGCGCTCAAGCGGCGGCCGGCGGACGTTCAATTATCCGGCACCCACACTCCAGACACGCAGCAGCAGGCCTTGCCTCGCAAGCTGCGGCTGACGGCTGCCGGGGGGAAACGAAATAATGCCCAACAAAATGCTGATAGACGCCTCCCACCCGGAGGAAACACGCGTTGTCGTCGTTCGCGGTAACCGTATCGAAGAATTCGACTTTGAATCACAGGACAAGAAGCAGCTCAAAGGAAACATCTATCTCGCCCGCGTAACGCGCGTCGAACCCTCCCTTCAGGCAGCCTTCGTCGAATACGGCGGCAACCGTCACGGTTTCCTTGCCTTCAGTGAAATACACCCCGACTACTACCAGATCCCGGTCGCCGATCGTCAGGCCCTGCTGCGCGCCGAAGCGCAGGAAGCCCAGGACGAAGAGGACGAGGACAATGAAGGCGAAGACCGCCAGAGCCGCGATCGCGGCCGACGCGGACGCCGGCGCGGCGGCAAAGGCCGCGAGCGCGGTGAACCCAAGCGCGACGCCGGTGCTGCCGATTCCGATGACAGTGGCGAACATGGCGACACGGTCGGCGATGCAATTGCCGAAGACGCCGCTGACGAAGCCCTTTCCACGCCTGAAAATGCCGACACCTCGCCGGAAACGGCCGGGCACGACGACGAAGCCGCCGATCACGGCGATAGCGAAGTGTCCGAAGACACTTCCGGAAGCGGCCCAACATCGATCGCCGCAAGTGTCGAAGCCGATGTGATTTCCGAAGCTGCCCCGCAGCCGGAAACGACCTCCTCTGACGCAACTGGCGAAGCCTCGTCCAGCGACAACGATCGTGGCATGCTGGAAGAGGTGCAGTCCTCGCATCCAGACGATCACGAAGTCGAATCGGTCGGCGCCGAGGATGCGCTGGAAGAAGTGCGCAACCGCCGCAAGCCGGTGCGCCGCCAGTACAAGATCCAGGAAGTCATCAAGCGCCGCCAGATTCTGCTGGTGCAGGTCGTCAAGGAAGAGCGCGGCAACAAGGGCGCGGCTCTCACCACCTATCTGTCGCTTGCCGGCCGCTATTCGGTGCTGATGCCCAATACGGCGCGCGGCGGCGGCATTTCGCGCAAGATCACCAACGCGCAGGACCGCAAGCGGCTGAAGGAAGTCGTCGCCGATCTCGAAGTGCCGCAAGGCATGGGCGTCATCCTGCGCACGGCCGGCGAGAGCCGCACCAAGGCCGAGATCAAGCGCGACTACGAATATCTGATGCGGCTGTGGGAAAACGTCCGCAATCTGACGCTGCAGTCCACGGCCCCTGCCCTGGTCTACGAGGAAGGCAGCCTGATCAAGCGCTCGGTGCGCGACCTCTACAACAAGGACATCGACGAGATCCTGGTCTCCGGCGAGGAAGGTTATCGCGAGGCCAAGGACTTCATGCGCATGCTGATGCCGAGCCACGCCAAGGTGGTCCAGCCGTTCCGCGACACGACGCCGATCTTCGTACGCAACGGCATCGAGGCGCAGCTCGACCGCATGCTGCAGCCGCAGGTAACACTGAAGAGCGGCGGCTACATCATCATCAACCAGACCGAAGCGCTGGTTGCCATCGACGTCAATTCGGGCCGCTCCACCAAGGAGCACTCGATCGAGGACACGGCACTTCACACCAATCTTGAAGCGGCCGAGGAAGTCGCCCGCCAACTCAGGCTGCGCGACCTGGCCGGCCTGATCGTCATCGACTTCATCGACATGGAGGAGAACCGCAACAACCGCTCCGTCGAGAAGCGTCTGAAGGATCACCTCAAGAACGACCGCGCCCGCATCCAGGTCGGCCGCATCTCGCATTTCGGCCTGATGGAGATGTCGCGCCAGCGCATCCGCGCCAGCGTGCTGGAATCGACCATGAAGCCCTGCTCGCATTGCGGCGGCACCGGCCATGTCCGCTCCGATTCCTCGGTGGCGCTGATGGTGGTTCGGGCGATCGAGGAGTTCCTGCTCAAGGATTCGCGCAGCCACATCACGGTGCGGACCCCGGCGGCGACCGCGCTCTACGTGCTCAACCACAAGCGTGGCACGCTGGTCGAGCTCGAAAGCCGCTTCGGCCTGACCATCACGATCGAAGCTGACGACGCGGTCGGCGCGCAGCATTATGCGATCTTCCGCGGCGCACTGGCCGAAAAGCCGGAGGGCTTCGTCGAAGTGCGTACCCTGCCGACCTATGTCGAGCCGGAGGAGCCCGAAGACGAAATCGTCGTCGAGGAGGAGGACGAGGTTTCGGTCCAGGCGGAGCAGCCGCGCCAACCCCAGCAGCAACAGCCGAGATCAGTCGAGGACGGCGAAGGCCGCGACCGCAAGCGCCGCAAGCGCCGCAGACGGCGTGGCGGCAAGGATCGCGATCGCGAACACGGTGATCGCGAGCACGGCGCTCCCGCGGAAGGTGCAATCGTCTCGGCGCCGGCGGATACCGACGCCGCTGTCGCAGCGGATGAAACGACCTCCGAGGGCGGCGAAGCGCCGGTCGGCGCCGTCGCAGTGGACGCATCGGACGACGGTCAGGGCAAGAAGCGTCGGCGCGGCAAGCGCGGCGGCAAGCGCAATCGCCGCGAGGACGGCGAGGACGGAGCCGAGGCGGGCGAGACCGCCGATGGCGTCGAAGCCGATGTGCCGGCAAGCGAAGCCGCGGCAATCGAGTCCGTGGCCGAGACTGTCGCGGCGGTAGCGGCGGAGGAGCTTCCCTCTGCCGCCAATGACGACGTGCCGAGCGCCGAGAAGCCGAAGAAGAAGCGCGCATCAAGGTCCAAGAAGGCAGCAGCAGAGGTTACCGCCGAGACGGTAGCCGAGGAACCTGCCGAGGATGCTGCACCGGCCGAGGCGGCGACGCCTGCGCCTGTACCGGGCGCCCCGGCTGCCGAGGAGGAAACGCCTGCCAACGCCCGCCCGACCCGGCGCAAGCCCGTCGCGATCGATGCCCCGGTGGTGCCGGTGGTCTCGTCGACCGTCGCCGAAGAGGCAAAGGTCGAGGAAAAGCCGAAGCGCGCTGGCTGGTGGCAACGGAAAGGCTTTTTCTAAGCTTTTCAGCCGATTAAGATAGGCTTCTGACAAAATCCCGCGCCGTTCAGAGACGGCGCGGGATTTTTTTGCCAATGCCGCCGCGGCGTAAGGACTTGCTGAGATTCAGGTCAGGCCGAGCCGAGAATGATGGTTTCCGAGAACCGGAGCGGAGCGTACTTAAAGTACATGAGCACCGGAAGCGCAGGAAGCCGCCATTCGCAGGCCGGCCTCACCTGAATATCAGTAAGTCCTATGGCGCAAAGATCGACCAGTTCATCATCTTCGCCAGCCTCTCCAGCGCGATCGATCCCAGCTTGGAATTGCCATTGGCGTTGAGGCCCGGCGACCAGACGGCGAGCGATGCGACGCCCGGCACGATCCCTAATATGCCGCCGCCCACGCCGCTTTTGCCCGGAATACCGACACGGAAAGCAAAGTCGCCGGATCCGTCATAATGGCCGCAGGTCAGCATCATCGCGCCGATGCGGCGCGCCCGCTCGGCCGACACCACCGAATGCCCGGTCGCCGGGTTCTTGCCGCCATTGGCAAGGAAGCGGCCGGCCATCGCCAGTTGCCGACAGCTCATGGCGATGGCGCAATGGTGGAAATAGACGCCCAGCGCCAGCTCCGGCGCATGGTGAAGATTGCCGAAGGATTTCATGTAGTTGGCCAAAGCGAAGTTGCGAAAGCCGGTGGCGCGCTCGGAGGCTGCGACCTCGCGATCGATGATGATGGTTTCGTCATCCGCCAGAAACTGGATGAAGCGCAGGATCTCGCCGATCGCCTCGCGCGGCTGGTGGCCGGCGAGCAGGATGTCGGAGACGACGATGGCGCCCGCATTGATGAACGGATTGCGCGGAATGCCGTTCTCATGCTCGAGCTGGACGATCGAGTTGAACGGATTGCCCGACGGCTCGCGCCCGACGCGCTGCCACAGCGCATCGCCGACATTGCCGAGCGCCAGCGTCAGCGTGAACACCTTGGAAATGCTCTGGATGGAAAACGCTTGATCGGCATCGCCGGCCACCAGCACACGGCCGCCATTGGTGACGGCGGCAATGCCGAATTTCTTCGGATCGACCTTGCCGAGCTGCGGGATATAGCTGGCGACATCGCCGCGATCCGTGCGCTCCGCCATTTCGGCGGCGACTTCCGCAAGCGCCCGTTCGAGTTCCGGCATGATGTCCCCGTTACTTCAGCCAGCGCTCGATGCGCGCCAACGCCTCGATCATTTCGTCATGGCTGCCGGCATAGGAAAAGCGCATGGTCCGGTGTCCGGCGAGCGGATCGAAGTCGCGGCCGGGCGTTGCCGCCACATGCGCCTCGGCCAGCATTTTTCGCGCAAAGGCCATGCTGTCATTGGTATGCCTGGTGACATCGCAGAAGGCGTAGAAGGCGCCGTCCATGGGTGCAGCCAGCGGAAAACCGAGTTCCGGCAGGCGCTTCATCAGAAGTTCGCGGTTCCAGGCATAGCGCGCCTTCACCGCCTCCAGCTCCTGCGTCGCCTTGAACGCCTCGATGGCCGCTATCTGCGACAGCTCCGGCGGCGAGATGTAGAGGCTCTGGGCAATACGCTCGACCGGCCGCACCAGCTCTTCCGGCAGCACCATCCAGCCGATGCGCCAGCCAGTCATGCAATAGTATTTCGAAAACGAGTTTATGACCGTCACGCCTGAGCCGTAGGCCAGCGCCGTCGTGTCGGGCGCCGCATAGGCCAGCCGGTGATAGATCTCGTCGGAAATCACCGCGATATCAAGCTCTTCGGCCGTTCTCACCAGCGCCGACAGCTCGTCGGCGGGAATGACCGCGCCGGTCGGATTGGCCGGGCTGGCGAACAGCACACCCTTCAGCGGCTTTTCGGCATGCGCGATCATCAGGTGCTCGGCATGCAGATAGGCGTCAGTGCCGAGCTCGATCTCGACGATTTCGATGCCAAGCGCGGCCATGATGTTGCGGTAAGCGGGATAGCCGGGCGCCGCGATGGCGACGCGGTCGCCCGGGTCGAACATCGCCAGGAAGGCCAGGTTGAAGGCGGCCGAGGACCCGGTGGTAACGGCGATGCGGCCGGGCGGGATATCGATCCCGTAGTGGTCGCCATAGTGCCCGGCGATCGCCTTGCGCAGGTCGGCAAGGCCCAGCGCATCAGTATAGCCGATGCGGCCGAGCTTCAGCGCTTTCGCTGCAGCTTCCCTTACCCCCACAGGCGCCGGGTCGGATGGCTGCCCGACCGCCATCGACACCACCGGCACGCCCGTCGCCTTCAGCCGGTTGGCCTCGGCCAATATGTCCATCGCATGGAACGGCTCGACCTCGCCGCGGCGCGAAAGTGAAACGACCATCTTCAAATCCATCACACCGGGATCGGTCCCGGTCAAAGCTGCAGGCCCTTTTGGCCGCACAAATGCCCGATTGGTGTGGGGATCACAAGCGCAGGAAGTTTTCGGTGCCGACTTTTCATCTTTCGCCCGCTCGTCTACCAGTGGACCTGTCATGTTGAGCCGACCCAGATCGACGTTTTCCATATCTTCCCTTGGGAGGACCGCGCGCGGCTTCGCGACGCTTTTGCTTGCCGCCGCCATCGCGGTCTCCGGCTCGGTCAGCGCCTTCGCGCAGAACGTGCCGGTGGTGCGCGATGCCGAGATCGAGGCGTTGGTGCGCGACTATGCGCGGCCGATCTTCAAGGCGGCCGGTCTCGCCAATGACGGCGTCAACATCATCCTGGTCAACGATCAGAGTTTCAACGCCTTCGTCACCGGGCGCCGGCTGTTCATCAATACCGGCGCGCTGATGATGGCCGAAACGCCCAACGAGATCATCGGCGTCATCGCCCATGAGGCCGGCCATATCGCCGGGGGCCACCAGCAGAAATTGCGCGAGCAGCTTGAGCGCGCCAAGACGATGGCGATCATCGCCACCCTGCTTGGCGCCGGCGCCATCGTTGCCGGTGCCACCACCAACAGCCGCGGCCTTGCCGGCGCCGGCATGGGTGTCGCGGCCGGCGGCGGCGAGATGGCGCAGCGCAGCATCCTTGCCTATCAGCGCACCGAAGAGACGACCGCCGACCGCTCGGCGATCACCTATCTCAACGCCACCGGCCAGTCCGGTATGGGCATGCTGAAGACCTTCGGCCGCTTCCAGAGCGCGCTGTCCCTGTCTGGCGCGCAGGTCGATCCCTACCGGATCAGCCATCCGATGCCGCAGGAGCGCATTGCCAATCTCGAAGTGCTGGTCAAGCAGAGCCCCTATGTCGACAAGGTCGATCCGCCGGCGCTGCAGCAGCGCCACGACATGATGCGCGTCAAGATCGCCGCCTATATGGGCGGTCAGGCCGCCGCGACGCGGCTGATGCGCAAGAGTCCAGGCAGCCTTGCCTCACGCTATGGCGAGGCGCAACTGGCCTATCTCTACGGCAATCTGGCCGCAAGCCTCGCCAAGACCAATGCGCTGATCAAGGAACAGCCGAAAAACCCCTATTTCCAGGAACTGCGCGGCGACATCCTGATGAAGGCGAACAAGCCGAAGGATGCAGCGGACGCCTACGCCAAGGCAGTCAGCCTCGATCCGGCGCGGTCCGGGCTGCTGCCGGTCTCCTATGGCCAGGCGCTGATGGCGGTCGGCACACCCAAATCGCTGAAGAAGGCTGTGGTGCAGATCAACAATGGTCTTGGACGCGACCGGGAAAACGCCGAGGGCTATCGCTATCTGGCCCAGGCCTATGGCGAGCTCGGCAACATTCCGGCGGCCGAACTCGCGACCGCCGAAGGTCGTTTCTATTCCGGCGACTACAAAAATGCGAAAATCTTCGCCATGCGCGCGCAGCAGAAATTGAAGCGCGGCGAGCCGGGATGGCTTCGCGCTCAGGATATCATAAACTACGCGCCATCAGGCAAAATCAAGAAGTGAACCTTCCGGCAGCATACTGCGACAAAAGCGGACGGAACAAGGCAAGAGGATAAGGGATGATGAACAAGGCAATTCTGCTCGGCACGACGGGAGTGGCGGCCGCTCTTGCCATGCTGGCTTTCGGCTTCGTCGCCGGCAGCCCGCAGGCGGCCAAGGCCGATACGGCGCAGGTCGTGCAGGTAGCGTCCTCGGACACCAAGATCGACCGGGCCGAGGTCGAGGGCATCATCCGCGACTATCTGCTGAAGAATCCTGAGGTACTGCTCGAAGTGCAGGACGCGCTCGAAGCCAAGCAGAAGGAAGAACAGCGGATCGCTGCGCTCGGCGTCATCAAGAACGCCAAGGACGAGATCTTCAACTCCACCTTCGACGGCGTCGTCGGCAATCCGAACGGCAAGGTAACGATCGTCGAGTTCTACGATTACAATTGCGGCTTCTGCAAACGCGCCATCGACGACATGCAGGCGCTGACGAAAGCCGAGCCGGACCTGCGCTTCGTGCTCAAGGAATTCCCGATCCTGGGTCCGGATTCGCAGAAGGCCAGCGTCGTCTCAATGGCCTTCCACCTGATGAAGCCGGAGAAGTACGGCGAATTCCACAACGCCCTGCTCGGCGGCCCGGGTCGCGCCACCGAGGCCACGGCCATCAAGGTTGCGCTGTCGCTCGGCGCCGACGAAGCAGCGCTTCGCGAGAAGATGAAGGACCCAAGCATCCACGAGGCGATTTCCAAGACCTACGATCTCGCCACCAAGCTCGCGATCACCGGGACGCCTTCGTATGTGGTCGGCAACGAGGTTGTGTTCGGGGCGCTCGGGCAAGACGTTCTGGCCGAAAAGATCGAGGCAGCGAAGGCCGCGCTCTGATCTATGGCAGCAGGCGGTTTCCCGCCTGCTGTGGACAGCAAAAGAACGCACTTGCGCTCTTTTCGCAGGCGTCTATGCCCATTATAGAGGGCCCAGCGCGCCGGCTGAGGCCGGCGCCGGGAAAGGTCGGCATTCTTGAAAACGGTTTTCGTTCTGAACGGTCCCAATCTCAACGCGCTCGGCAAGCGCGAGCCGGGGATCTATGGCGGAAAGACGCTTGCCGCCATCGCCGACGACTGCAAGCAGGCGGGTGCAGAACTTGGTCTCGAGATCGATTTCCGTCAGTCGAACCATGAGGGCGACCTCGTCGACTGGATCCAGGAAGCCGGCGACAAGGCAGCCGGCATCGTCATCAATCCGGGCGCCTACAGCCACACCTCGATTGCCATCCACGATGCGATCCGCTCGATAGCGCCGCTGCCCGTCGCCGAAGTGCATCTTTCCAACATCCACGCGCGCGAACCGTTCCGCCACGTCTCCATGGTCTCGCCGGTCGCCGTCGGCATGATCTGCGGATTCGGGCCGCTCGGCTACACGCTCGCGCTGCAGGCGCTGGCGGCACGCCTGTGACCGGCCAACAAACAGAAGGCTCGAAAATGTCAATAAAAAAGACCGGTGTTGACCAGCAGCTGATCCGCGACCTGGCGGGCATACTGAACGACACCAACCTCACCGAGATCGAGGTCGAGCTGGGCGATCTGAAGGTGCGCGTGTCGCGGCAGGCACCCGCCGTGCATGCGATCGCGGCACCCCAGGCCAGCTATGCCCCCGCGGCAGCGCAGCCGGCTGCGGGCGCTGCGGCGCCGGCTACCGCCGACGTGTCCAAGAACGCTGTCCCTTCGCCCATGGTCGGCACCGCCTACCTGGCGCCTTCGCCCGACGCCAAGGCATTCATCGAGATCGGCCAGAAGGTCAAGGAAGGCCAGACGCTTTTGATCATCGAAGCGATGAAGACGATGAACCAGATCCCATCGCCCCGCGCCGGCACGGTGACGGCCATCCTGTTCGAAGATGCCCAGCCGGTCGAATACGGCATGCCGCTCGTCGTGATCGAGTAGAGCCGGGAACAGACAAAAATGTTCCAGAAGATCCTCATCGCCAATCGCGGCGAAATCGCCCTCCGGGTGCTGCGCGCCTGCAAGGAGCTCGGCATCCAGACGGTGGTGGTGCATTCGACCGCCGACGCCGACGCCATGCATGTCAGGCTCGCCGACGAGAGCGTCTGCATCGGCCCGCCGCCATCGCGCGACAGCTATCTCAACATCCACCAGATTGTCGCCGCCTGCGAGATCACCGGCGCCGATGCCGTGCATCCGGGCTATGGCTTCCTGTCGGAGAACGCCAAATTCGCCGACATCCTCGCCGCCCACAACATCACCTTCATCGGCCCGTCGGGCGATCATATCCGCATCATGGGCGACAAGATCGAAGCTAAGCGCACCGCAAAGCGTCTCGGCATCCCGGTCGTGCCCGGCTCCGACGGCGCGGTCACGGAAGAGAAGGAAGCCAAGCGCATTGCCGCGGGGATCGGCTATCCCGTGATCATCAAGGCGTCGGCCGGCGGCGGAGGGCGCGGCATGAAGGTGGCGCGCACCGAGGCCGATCTCGAGGTCGCGCTGCAGACGGCGCGCTCGGAAGCGGGTGCCGCCTTCGGCGACGACGCTGTCTACATCGAGAAGTACCTGGAAAAGCCGCGCCATATCGAATTGCAGGTGTTCGGCGACGGCGCCGGCCGCGGCGTCCATTTCGGCGAGCGCGACTGTTCCTTGCAGCGCCGCCACCAGAAGGTCTGGGAAGAAGCCAATTCCCCGGCACTCAATGCCGAGGAGCGTGCACGCATCGGCGGCATCTGCGCCAGCGCCGTCGCCGATCTCGGCTATTCCGGCGCCGGCACCATCGAATTCCTCTACGAGAACGGCGAGTTCTACTTCATCGAGATGAACACCCGCCTGCAGGTCGAGCACCCGGTGACCGAGGCGATCACCGGTATCGACCTCGTGCATGAGCAGATCCGCGTCGCATCCGGCGGCGGGCTTTCGGTGCGCCAGGAGGACATCAAGTTCAATGGCCACGCCATCGAATGCCGCATCAATGCCGAGGACCCGCGCACCTTCACGCCCTCGCCCGGCACGATCACCCATTTCCACACGCCTGGCGGGCTCGGCATCCGTGTCGATTCCGGCGTCTATTCCGGCTACAAGATCCCGCCCTACTACGACAGCCTGATCGGCAAGCTGATCGTGCACGGCCGCAACCGCGTCGAATGCATGATGCGGCTGCGCCGCGCTCTCGACGAATTCGTCGTCGACGGCATCAAGACGACGCTGCCGCTGTTCCGCGACCTGGTCGGCAATGCCGATATCGCCAATGGCGACTACGACATCCACTGGCTGGAGAAATACCTGGCCAAGGGTGATGAGGTCGCGAACTCGTAAGTTATAATGTCGCGATGACCCGCCCCTACGCGCCCGGCTATCGCATCCCGACCGACCTTTTGCTGAAGGCCTATGCGTCCGGCGTGTTTCCGATGGCCGAAAGCGCCAGCGACCCTGAAGTGTTCTGGGTGCGGCCGGAGACGCGTGGCATCATTCCGCTCGACAGCTTCCACACGCCGAAGAGCCTGAAGAAGACGATCCGCAAACATCCGTTCGACATTCGCTTCGACTTCGATTTCGAGGCGACGATCGACGGCTGCGCCGAAAAGCGCGAGGAGCGCCGCTCGACCTGGATCAACGCGCCGATCCGTGAAGCCTATGTCGAGTTGCATCGGCTGGGCCATTGCCATTCGGTCGAGGCGTGGCGCGAGGAGCGGCTGGTCGGCGGCCTCTACGGCGTCTCGCTGGGCCGCGTGTTCTTCGGCGAGAGCATGTTCGCCAAGGAGACGGACGCGTCCAAGACCTGCCTTTATTTTCTCGTCGAACGGTTGAAGGCGCGCCGCTTCGCGCTGCTTGATACGCAATTCACCACCGATCACCTCAAACGCTTCGGCGCTGTCGACGTGCCGCGCGGCAAGTATGAAAAGATGTTGGCCGACGCACTGAAGGGCGAGGCGATCTTTTTTCCCTGATGGCTGTCTCGTCAGCCTTTCGAAGTCTCCATCGGCGTCTGAGAATGGAACATCATCTCCCAGCCGTCGGCGCGATGCACATAGCCGGTGCTGACCAAGGCCGCATAGGCTTCGCCGTTCTCTCGTGTGGCGTGGGCCTCATAGGTCAGCATGACGATGTCGCTGCCCGGCTCGACCATGCCCTTCACGTCGATCTCGAGATCGCGCCAGCGGTTTGGTTTGCTGGCGGTTTTAGCCAGATCAGCGTTGCTGATCGCTTGCGCCATCTCAGGAAAGGCCACGAGGCATTCGGCATCGGCATTGGCGGCATAATAGGCCGCATCGCCGCTCCAAAACCCCTTTTCAAGGTCCAGCAATACCTTCTTGCTGACCGTCATGTGCTTGGTTGCTGACATCGCAAGATCCTCCATGCGCAACGTTGCGCGGTCGTTCGTTGCCAACGTGTGGCAAGCAAAGCGGTTCCTCCCGGATCTTGCTATGGGGGATCAGTTGGTGCTGTCGGTGTCCGGCTCGGTCGTGGCCGGAGCGGCGGCGGCCTTGGGCTTGGACGTATCGACCTGTGGTGCGCCACTCTTGGCCGCGTCGGGTGGCGGTACGTCCGACTTCTGCTTGCAGGCCTTCAGCCAGACGTCGTAGACGGCGTGCTCCACGGCGTTCAGGCCGGGGCTTTCGGCGAACATCCAGCCGGTGAAGATGCGGCGGATCTTACGGTCCAGCGTGATCTCGTCGACCTCGACGAAGGAATCGGTCTTCGGCTCTTCGGTCTCCGGCCGCGAATAGCAGATGCGCGGCGTCACCTGCAGAGCGCCGAACTGCACAGTCTCGTCGATATAAACATCGAAGGTGATGATGCGGCCAGTGATCTTGTCGATGCCGGCGAATTCGGCGACGGGATTGGTGATGCGCTCGGCCACCGCCGGCGCTACAGGCGCTGCCGGCGTCTGCGCGGCGGCAAACGTCGTCGTGCAGGCGGCAAGAGCGGCTGCCGTCAGTCCGCCCATCGAGATTCGGCTGAAGATGCTCATGCAAGGATACCGGTGGTTGCGCCCGGGTGATTCTTTCGATCGCCAAGGCTAGTCGCCGTTTTCAGATCAGCAAGCAGCTAAACGTCAATTGTGGCGACAAAGGACCGATCGGCGCGGTGATGGCCGATTACGAACCAGGCGTCCAGGCGTCGTAGTCGCCGGTCACTTGCGGGCGATGCTGGTTGGTCAGCACCGAACCCTTCGGCCTGTAGGCAGCCGCACTGCCGGTGAGGTTCGGCTGGTGCGGCTTCTGCCACTCGCGCGGCCGGTAGTCCTCGCTCGGCGGCGCGGTATCGACGCGGTGATGGATCCAGCCGTGCCAGCCCGGCGGGATGGCTGAGGCTTCCGAATAGTCGCGGTAAATGACCCAGCGGCGGGTACGGCCTTCCGAATCGACACCGCCCTCGTAGTAGACGTTGCCGGCTTCGTCCTGCCCGACCTGCTTGCCGTGACGCCAGGTGTGGAAGCGGGTTCCCAGTGTCTGGCTGTTCCACCAGGTGAAAAACTGCAGAAGGAAAGTTTTCATCCAGATCCTCGCGGCGGCAGCGGCGGCGCCTGTTTCCTGCTTATGGCGTCAGGCCTTCGCGAAGGCAAGGGTTTTGCCGCGCGGGCGACGCAAATGGGCCGTGCGCTAAATCGATGCAGCCGCACGGTTGGCGGAAGCTCGGCTTGCCAAGCACTGCTTGTCTTTCTAAAGCTCGGCTCGCCCGGCAGCGGGCGCCCGGCCCGGTGCCGGCTGAGGGAGGTGAGGATTGGCCCCAGAAATGTCCGCCGATGTCCGGATTGGCCCTGACGACATTCGCCGCCGCAAGCGCGGCGTGCCGATCGTCTGCCTGACCGCCTATACCTACCCCGTCGCCCGCCTGCTCGACGACCATGTCGACCTGCTCCTGGTCGGCGACAGCGTCGCCATGGTCCTGCACGGCCACAAGACCACGCTCGGCGCCTCGCTGGAAATGATGATTGCCCACGGGCAAGCGGTGATGCGCGGCTCGGCCAAAGCCTGCGTGGTGGTCGACATGCCGGCCGGCAGCTATGAGACTTCAGCGGCGCAGGCCTTAGCCTCGGCACGGCGGGTCATCGACGAGACCGGCTGTCAGGCGGTCAAGCTGGAAGGCGGCATCGATGTCGCAGAACAGATCGCGGCAATTGTCGCCGCCGGCATCCCAGTCATGGGCCACATCGGCCTGCAGCCGCAATCGGTGGAAAAGGATGGCGGCTACAAGATCAAGGGTCGGACCGAGGAGAATATGGTGGCCCTGTTTCGCGACGGCGAGGCGGTGGAAAAAGCCGGCGCGTTCTCGCTCGTCATCGAGGGTACGGTCGAGACCGTCGCCACCGAGCTCACGCGGCGCCTCTCCATTCCGACCATCGGCATCGGCGCCAGCGCCGACTGCGACGGCCAGATCCTGGTCATCGACGACATGGTCGGCCTGACCGTCGACCGCGTGCCGAAATTCGTCAAGGAATATGCCGAACTGCGCGGTGTCGTCTCCGATGCGGCGGCCCGTTATGCGGCCGAGGTGCGCAGCCGCGCATTTCCCGGCCCGGATCACGTCTTCCCGTCCACCTCAGGCAAGGACAAGGCATGAGCCGGCCGATCGTCGTCGACAATGTCGTCGCCCTGCGCGCACAAATCCGCGCCTGGCGGCAGGACGGCCTGCGCATCGCCATGGTCCCGACCATGGGCGCACTGCATGACGGCCACATCTCGCTGGTCAGGATCGCGCTCGAAAAGGCCGATCGCTGCCTCGTCTCGATCTTCGTCAATCCGACGCAGTTCGCCCCCACCGAAGACCTCGACAAATACCCGCGCCAGTTGGCCCGCGATCTCGAGCGGCTGGCGGAAGCCGGCGCGCATCTGGCTTTCACGCCTGATGTTGCCGGGATGTACCCAACCGGCTTCGCGACAAAAATCTCGGTCGGCGGCCCCTCGTCAGGTCTCGAATCGGACTTCAGGCCGAGCTTCTTCGACGGCGTCGCCACGGTCGTCGCCAAGCTCTTCCTGCAAGCCTTGCCCGACTATGCGATCTTCGGCGAAAAGGATTATCAGCAGCTTTGCGTCGTCAGGCAGCTATGCCGCGACCTCGACCTGCCGGTGCAAATCATCGGCGCGCCGACGGTGCGCGACGCGCATGGCCTCGCCATGTCGTCGCGCAACGCCTATCTCGGCGAAGCCGAGCTGGAAGTCGCGCGAAAACTCAACGCGATCCTGCGCCGGACAGCGACAGCGCTCGCGGCCGGCGCCGATGAAGCCGGCGCGACGGATGAGGCCGGACGCGCCCTTGTCGAAGCGGGCTTCCAGCGGGTCGACTACATTGCCGCGCGCGAAAACCTGACTTTAGCCCCCTGGCGGAGCGGCCGCGACGGTCGCCTGCTCGCCGCCGCCTGGCTCGGCAAGACCAGGCTGATCGACAATGTGGAGATTCCTTCCGCCTGATTCGGAAGGCCTTCGCAACCAGCGCTTTTGCGGTCGGCCCTATCCGATCGTCTTCTCGAAGATCAACGCCGGCAATCCCGAACCGCCGCCGCAATCAGCGGTTTTGCCGACGGACGAAAACCCCTGCGCGCGGTAGAAGGTGATTGCCGCGACGTTTGCTTCCTCCACTTCGAGGCGCAGCGTATGCGCTTCGGGAAAGCTGGCCTCGACCTCGTCGAGCAGCGCCCGGCCAATTCCCTGCCGCTGGCAGGACGGACGCACGTAGAGCTGGTTCAACAGGATGACTTTCGGCTCCGTGGTGGCAGCGGCGAAGGCCATGCCGCCGATACGCTTGCCGTCATCGGCCACCAGGAATTCGGAATTCGGCCGCGTCAGCCGCGCCTTCAGCGACGCGATCGAGTGCCAGTCGTCGGTGATTTCGGTGACCCGTGCGACGCCATAGATGGCGTCGTAGGTGGCATGCCACGTCTCGACCAACAAGGCCCGCACCGCGGCAAGATCGCGCTCGCTGGCGGTGCGGATGAACATTGCCCTACTCGATGCCGAGCTTGGCCTTGACGAGATCGTTGACCGCCTGCGGGTTGGCCTTGCCGCCGGTCGCCTTCATCACCTGGCCGACGAACCAGCCGGCCATGGTAGGCTTGGCCCGCGCCTGCTCGACCTTGTCCGGATTGGCGGCGATGACGTCATCGACCGCCTTCTCGATGGCGCCAGTGTCGGTGACCTGTTTCATGCCGCGGCTTTCGACCAGCTGGCGTGGATCGCCGCCCTCGTTCCAGACGATCTCGAACAGGTCCTTGGCGATCTTGCCGGAGATGGTGCCTTCCTTGATGAGATCAATGACGGCACCCAGCTGATCGGGCGAAACCGGAGCGTTTTCAATATCTTTGCCGGCCTTGTTGAGGGCGCCCAAAAAATCGTTGATGACCCAGTTGGCGGCGAGCTTGCCGTCGCGCCCCGCGGCCACCTGCTCGAAATAGTCGGCAATTGGCTTTTCCGATACCAGGATCGAGGCGTCGTAGGTCGACAGCCCCAGCGAAGCGATCAGCCGCGTCTTCTTGTCGTCGGGCAGTTCCGGCAGGTCTTTCGCCAAGGCGTCGACATAGGCCTGGTCGAATTCCAGTGGCAGCAGGTCGGGATCGGGGAAATAGCGATAGTCATGCGCTTCTTCCTTGGAGCGCATCGAGCGCGTCTCGCCCTTGTTGGGATCGAACAGCCGTGTCTCCTGGTCGATCTTGCCGCCATCCTCGAGGATGGCGATCTGCCGGCGTGCCTCGTAATCGATAGCCTGGCCGATGAAGCGGATCGAGTTGACGTTCTTGATCTCGCAGCGCGTGCCGAATTCGCCGCCGGGCTTGCGCACCGAGACGTTGACGTCGGCGCGCATCGAGCCTTCGTCCATATTGCCGTCGCAGGTGCCGAGATAGCGCACAATGGTGCGCAGCTTGGTGACATAGGCCTTGGCCTCGTCCGCCGAGCGCATGTCGGGCTTGGAGACGATCTCCATCAGCGCCACGCCCGAGCGGTTGAGGTCGACATAGGACATGGTCGGATGCTGGTCGTGCATCGACTTGCCGGCATCCTGCTCCAGGTGCAGGCGCTCGATGCCGACCTCGATGTCCTCGAACTCGCCCTGCCTGTCAGGGCCGACCGAGACGATCACCTTGCCCTCGCCGACGATCGGCTGCTTGAACTGCGAGATCTGGTAGCCCTGCGGCAGGTCCGGGTAGAAATAATTCTTACGGTCGAAGACAGACTTGTGGTTGATCTCGGCCTTGAGGCCCAGGCCTGTGCGGATCGCCTGCTTGACGCATTCCTCGTTGATGACCGGCAGCATGCCCGGCATCGCCGCGTCGACCAGGCTGACATTGGCATTGGGCGCGGCACCGAACACCGTCGAGGCGCCGGAAAACAGTTTTGCCTCCGAAGTGACCTGAGCATGCACCTCGAGGCCGATGATGATTTCCCAGTCGCCGGTGGCGCCGGGGATCAGGCGTTTGGCGTCGGGCGTGCGGGTATCGATGATGGTCATGGGAGCCTGCAATTGGAACTATGGAATATGCGCAAACGCATATTTTGATGTGCAACTTCGCTAGTGCAAACCGCCAAAAGAGACAAGCGCAAAGCCCGCAGGCTGGCCTTTTCAGCCGTTTTCGCCTATAGGCCACTCATCCCAATGGAGAGTGGATGTCCACTTACGCTCAGTCCCGGTAAGGCCCTGACCTCGTAGCGAGGCAGGGCAGAAAACCTGAAACCCCGTGCCGCGACATGCTCGCGGCGGCGGCCTTTTGTGTTTTTCCCGGAAACTCTCACATGGATATTTCGCGCGCCAAATCAAAAAATGCCACAGCGTCCTGCACCTGCTCGCGCAGGGCGGGCGCATCGAAATCCAAAAGAACGAGAAAAGGCGCATCGCCTCCGTCAAATGCCTGACCCGCGACGGCTGGCATTATCCGGGCGTCGGTCTCGACCTGTTTCGAAAATTGAAACGGAAAAAGGCGGTTTCCTCGTCGGGCGGCGGTCCCTACCGCATCACCCGGCGTGGGCTCGAACTCGTCCGCGCCGAACTCGACAACAGGTAGCGTATGGCTCCGCCGGTCGGCTTCTCCGGCCGGCGGTTTCCCTTCACCGCTCAGGCGGTGGCGATATAGGCCCTGATTTCCTCGGCCTCGCGCTCGACGTCCTCGATGCGCCGTTTGACCACGTCGCCGATCGACACGATGCCGTAGAGCAGGCCGTCTCGTTCCACCGGCAGATGACGGAAGCGGCCCTTGGTCATGATTTCCATGACCTCGTTGACGGTGTGGTTCTCATTGCAGATCTTCACCTTGGGCGTCATCGCCGAGCGCACCGGGATTTCAAGTGCTGCCGCTCCTTCCCTGGCGATCACCCGTACGATGTCGCGTTCGGAAAGAATGCCGACGATCTTGTGATCGCCATTGGTGATGACCAGCGCGCCAATCCTGTGTTCGGTCAGGATACGAATAGCTTCGCTCAGCTTTTCGTTCGGCCCGAGCGTCAACACGTCATGGCCTTTCTTCTCGAGAATTGCCTTAACAGTCATGGCGTCCTCCTCAGCTTTTGCTTGCCGGTTCCTGCCCTGACCGGCATTCACGTTCCGGTGAACATGGTGCGCCGTGATTGGTTGCATTTCAAGTGCGGCGGTCATCTTCGTCTACGTGGACGTCCTGCTGGCGCCGATCGAAAAGGCGCACGCCGAAGAAGCCGGCGACAAAGCCGCCAATATGAGCTTCCCAGGCGATCTGGCTGTCAACGCCGGGCGCAAAGCCGATAAGGCCGGTGACGAGATTGATCACCATCCAGACGCCGAGAAAAGTCATGACGCCGCGCGAGCGCAGCACCTCCGCGATCGGCAGCGGCGCACCGGCAAAGGCGGCCTTGCCCGAAGAGCGGTCGATGCGGAACCCAAAGCGCGCCGCGGCCCCCATCATGCCTGAAATGGCGCCCGAAGCGCCAACCAGAGGCGCCTGGCCGAGCGGATGCACGGCCCAAAACAGCACCACCGCCGCCAGTCCGGTCGCGGCGAAGAACAGCGAGAACCAGAACGTGCCGAACCGGTTCGCCAGCGGCGAGCCGAAAGCCGCGAGCCACACCATGTTGATGGCCAGATGCGCGAAGCCGCCATGCAGGAAGGCATAGGTGAAAGGGCTGGTGAACGCGTAGACATCGAGATCGAACTGGCCGGAATAGCGGATCGGCACGAAGGCGGTCCGCACCAGCAGGGCAAAATCCTGGTCGTCGGTGAGCCCGTAGACGCGGATCAGATGGACGGCGACGCAGATGCCGATCACCGCCAGCACCACGGGCGGCAGGTTGAACACCGGCTCGCGGCGCGGCTCCGGGGCCTCGTCCTGCTGTTCGATTTCGGAAGGGCTTGCCGGCTCGCTCATTCACATCTGTTCCAGGGATTCGGATGTAGAGCATTTAGAGCAAAGCGGGTCTGAGTGGGAATTTTTCTCTCCGCAATGCACCCGCAGGACAAACCTCCCTGCCGAGCACCACGAGAACCTCCACTCGGCCAGATGGCCGCGGGCACGCCAGTTTTCACGGGAGGCTTGGGCGCCGCCAGGTTGCTGCTTGAAGCCCTAGCGCAACTCTCGCTTGACCGGTTTCGGCAAGATGTCGTCGACGACATTCGGCAATACGGTCTTGACCTCGGCGCTCTCGAGCATGGCGCCTATGGCGTCGGGATCTCCGCTCACGGATGCGGAGTTGGCCGAAGGACGGACCTTTCCCAATGTCACCGCGCCAGGCTTTCCCACGCTTTTTTCGGCCTGCTCGATCACGCGCGAAACGGTCTCCGGCAATGCTGCGCCGGCGACGTCGTCGTTGAAGAAAACCTGCGCACTCACCGGCTTGCCCGAGCGCGCCTGACGTTGCAACTCGTCTTTGATCGCCGCCGGGCTCCAATCCTGAGATGCCTTTTCATCGGCCATCTTGCCAGCCTCCGGTTTCGCTGCGGCAATATATAGGCCCGATTTCGCAAATGACAGGCGGCAGGTTTCGGCTTCGACGGCTATGAATCCGAAATTCGCAGCCCTTTTTGGATGATGCGAATTTCGGATTACCACACTGCAGCACCGCGCATCATTTGGGACGCGCAAAGGTCTAGATTCTGGCAGCAGCAACTTTCTTGCCGGTCGATTTGGTCGCGTGTCTGGTGACCGGCTTTGCTTTCGAAACCTTCCGCCGCGAAGCCACTGCGACTGCCGGGCCTTTCACTGGCAAAGGCGAACCCGTCAGCAACTGGAAGGCGCGCCGCAAGTCGGGCAGCCCTCGGTTGCCGCGTGCCTTCTGCATGCCCACCGGCAATGTGCAGGAGCCGATGATCGCCTGCTCGATCTGGTCGATGCTCGCTGCCGGCTTTGCCTGCTTGAGCAGCACCGCCAGCCCCGCGACATGCGGCGTCGCCATGGACGTGCCGTCCATTTCGGCAAACTTTCCGCCTGGGATGCAGGACAGGATCCCGACCCCAGGCGCCACCAGATCGGGTACCAGCGGATCCGCCGGCCGGTCGAATTTCTGACTGCTCGAGAACGACGCCACCGCGTCCGCCTGATCCATCGCCCCGACGGAAAGGACATTGTCATAATTGCCCGGGGAACGGCTGGTCAGCGGCCCTTCATTGCCGACCGCGAAAACCGGCAGCACGCCGCCAGCACGCAGCGCATTGATGATCTGCTGGAATGCGGGCGTAAAGCCCCGCAAGCCCAGCGACATGCTGAGAATGGGACACTTCTTTTCGATGATCCAATCCATCCCGGACAAAATACGGTCGATCACCTGGCCGCCTTCGATCACCATGGCGCTGGCGATCTGCGCTCCCGGCGCAACGCCGAAGGCACCCTTCTCTCCCGCCCGTCCGACTATGGTGCCGGCCGTGTGGGTGCCGTGCTCGTCGCTGTCATGCGGCTTGGCGTCGGGAACCTTGTCGCCTGCAAGATCGAACTCGGCGAAATCGAAGATGGCCCCCTTGAGCGACGGATGGTCGCCGTCGATGCCCGTATCGAGATGGCCAACGACGACACCCTTGCCGTCGAACCCTGCATTCCACATATCCTCCACGCCCAGCCGGCGCAGCCCCCAGCTCAGCGTTTTCCTGGGCCGTGCCGGCCTGATGCTCGTCGGCCGGATGAGGCTCAGTTCCGGGGCCTTGACGATGCTCCCCGCAGTCGGGCTCGTCTCGAGGGCAGCCATGCCGGCTGCATCGACAAAGCCCGTGGCGAGGCCCAGATGAGGATAGACGCGCATACGGCGCGTGGCCGGATCCACGGCGCGCCGGAAGCTGCGGCTGGCGGAAGCCCGGGCGTCGAGCGCCAGGCTTTCCTGCTGTGCTTCGCTGGGGACGATAAAGTGATCCTGCAATTGCGCTTCGGCGGCGCGAGACGCTGAACTGTCGACGCCACCTCGCGCCGCGGCAAGACCGAGCCCGAGCCCAGCCGGGGTCAGCATTACGATGACCTTCGCGTAGCCGACCGACGCGATGGTTTCTGCGATGTCCTGATTGGCCATGATGTCCTCCCGTCTATGGTTTCAAGCTGCTTTGCACTGCTAAGGGCGGACGCCAACCATGGCGGACCGGGTCGATTCCGGCCGCCTTGCCGAAGCAGATGCCGGGACCGTGTTCGACGATTGTTTTGTGGAGGCGTCCACTTATTTCGAATTTGAAAATTCGGCGGCATTACAAGCATTTTTCGATGCTTGTCTGGTGTCCGCAGCCATACTAACTGATCGATTCCCTTCGGCCTGTGAAATTACTCACATAGCAAAATATTTCTAAAGCAACGGAGACTTTACTTTTACATCAATGCTTGACGCATGGCGTCTGGTGCGTCGGCTCATGCTGGGCATTGATGCTGCTGCCCTTGCTGGTTTCGCACGGACATGTTGCCACGATGGCTGCCGGGGGGGGCGTTGTGGCCATTCACCGAACGTTTCGACCGGCCGATGCCAGCGCTGGAGCTGGCGCTGCCCGGGCAGGCCATCCGCATAGCGGCCGTACAGGGCAGGAATGCGACCGCGCCGCAGTCAAAGGAGTGATCACGCGGTGATCATTGGGCGGACGGAGCATCAACGGCGAATCGCCGGAACGAATCATCCGGCGCGAATCAAAAAAGAAGCCGTTCAAGGTCCCCCCTTGAACGGCTGGTCGAGTCCCCTGCTCCCCTGAACTCTTGACTGAAGTGCTGCCGATCGTTGCGAAACGACCGTTTTTGGAGTGGTTTTTATGTGCCACAGCGACCGTCGGACAGCAACGTAAACCACTTGTTAACCTTAACGGTCCCGACCCGTGAACAAGTGTTAACGATGCTGGCACGCATCCTGCAACGCAACGCATGTAGTCATCGGAGGGCGCCCTGTCTGTTCGCCGATGGGACATGAAAAGACAGATTGCGCGGAAGAGCACAAAATGAACCAGAACGGATCAATCACGCTGTTCCATTATTGGAACCGGCTGCGTGATGGGCGCCCCGCCCCGAAGCGTTCGGAAGTGGAGCCCGCCGACATCAAATCGCTGCTTGCCGACACGTTCATCCTCGAAAGGGATACGCGCGGCGAAGCGGTGTTCCGGCTTGCCGGCACCAGGCTTTGCGCCGGATATGGCCGCGAACTCAAGGGGTTCTCCTTCCCCTCCCTGTGGCGCGAGAAGGACCAGCGGCTCGTTGCGCGGCTGGTTCACGGCGTCTTCGACCAGAAGTCGGTGGTGCTCATCACCTATGAGGGGTTCAGCCGCAACGGCCGTTCCAACAAATTCGAACTGCTTGCCCTGCCGCTCGACGGCGGCGTCGAAAGTCCGCGCTGCCTGGGCGTCATCAGCGCCGCCGAAAGGCCGTTCTGGCTGGGTGCCGATCCGATCACCGATGCACTGATCGATTCGATCCGAGTCGTCGATCCGGACAAGGAGCCGATGTTCCTGAAGAACCGGCCGGCGATCAGCGTTCCCTCGCTCGTTCCGTCCGAATACGACCCGCCCGAAACGATTTCGGCGCTCGGCCGCGCGCGCCGCATCCGCCATCTCGTGGTGTTCGACGGCGGGCGTGGGGAATAGTTCAAATCTGAAGTCGTATCTTAAGGCTGACGACGGACTTTTCTTCTTTGTTAACCTGCATGGCTGTACTTTTCCGGGTGAAATTCCTCGCATCGACGCGCGGAATGCCAACGGGGTGTAGGCAGTCATGAGGTCAGCGGCGGTCGACTACGCGCCGTCCCGCGCCGAAAGGCGTAACTTTCAGCGCGTCCAGGTCAAGATCTATGGGCGCTTCATGCTGGAAGACCGCACCGAGCACCCGTGCCAGGTGATCGACATGTCGCCTGGCAATGTCGCGTTGCGCACCGAGCGCATCGGCATGCCCGGCGAAAAAGTCATCGCCTATATCGACCACATCGGCCGCATCGAAGGCGTCGTCACCCGCACCTCGCAGGACGGCTTCGCGATGACGGTCATTGCCTCGGAGCGCAAGAAGGACAAGCTCGCCGCGCAGCTGACCTGGCTCGCCAACAAGCACGAGCTCGACCTGCCGGAAGACCGCCGCCACGAGCGCGTCGCGCCGCGCAATCCGATGAGCGTGCTCCAGCTTACCGACGGACGCCAATACCAATGCCGCATCATCGACCTGTCGCTGTCGGGCGCGGCAATCGAGATCGACGTCAAGCCGGCGATCGGCATCCAGGTCATGCTGGGCACGATGCGCGGCCAGGTGGTGCGTCACTTCGAGGACGGCGTCGCCGTCGAATTCGCCGTCATCCAGCGTCCGGAAACCCTGGACTCCGAATTCAACGCGCCACGCTCCTGACGGACGGCGATACGCCAGACCATTGAACCGGCCCATTTGCGGCCGGTTTTTTGTTGTTCGCACTGACGCCCGCGGCCAAAATGACCAGTGCCTGACCCGCACTGAGACACCGCGCCACGCTGACAAAATCTGGCCTCGGAGAAGGTCAGAGCAATTTTAGATCAAGCTAATTCAAATTTTATGTTTATTCTATTGGCGTTTTACTCAATGTCTACTTCGGGTTTTTGCGTCAAATAAATCCGCCTGTGACAATGTCTCCTCAAACGGGGAGACTAAAACAATGAAGAAGACGAGGGGCGAGCTGTTGCTCATGGCAATGGCGATGCAGCTTTCCGCTTTGGCTACAGCCTATGCAGGGCCGGTTTTCATGCACACGGGCGGCCGCACCACGCAGCCGGTCGGCCACTACGAGTTCTGCCAGAAGCTTCCAGGGGAATGCACCGAAAGGACGCCGAAGCAGGCACCGATCGAACTGACCCGCAAGCTCTGGGCGAAGATCGTCAGTATCAACAATTCGGTCAACACCAGGATCACGCCGCGCACCGACATGGAAATGTGGGGCAAGGAAGAGGTCTGGTCCTATCCCGACAGTGGCTTTGGCGACTGCGAGGACTACGCGCTGGAGAAGCGCCGCGAGCTGATGGATGCCGGCGTCCCGGCCGGCGATCTCCTGATGACGGTGGCGCGCCAGCCGAACGGTGACGGCCATGCGGTGCTCACCGTGCGCACCAGCCTCGGCGAGTTCATCCTCGACAATCTGCAGCTCAAGGTGCTGGCCTGGACCGACACCGACTACACCTACCTAAAGCGCCAATCGACGGAGAATTCGGGCGTTTGGGTGACGATCAACGACGGCCGCGAGGACGCGGTCGCCAGCGTCCGCTAGGTCGCGACGAGAAAGCCCGGTCGAGTCCCCAC
>NZ_QZWZ01000129.1 GCF_003601975.1 Mesorhizobium waimense | reverse complement strand
CGCCACAACGAGAACCCCAAGCCATATCGATGGACCAAGTCCGCAGACGACATTCTCGCCTCCGTCAAACGCTTCTGCCAGAAGGCGGAACAATCCTTATGCCACGAAATTTAGATTCAGATGACTAGCAGAAGGACGCCGAACCTACGGCGTTCTTCAGGCGAGAGGCGTCCAGATCACGTCGTCGATCCTGAGCGCGCCGGTGGCGAGCATGACCAGCCGGTCGAAGCCCAGGGCCGAACCGCTCGCCTGCGGCATGATGGCGAGAGCCGAGAGAAAATCCTCGTCCAGCGGATAGCGCTCGCCATAGACGCGCTCCTTCTCGTCCATTTCGGCGGCAAAGCGCCGCCGCTGCTCTGCCGGATCGGTGAGTTCGCCAAAAGCATTGGCGAGCTCGACGCCGCAGCAATAGAGCTCGAAGCGTTCGGCGACGCGGGAATCATCTGCGCTCGGCCGGGCGAGCGCGGCCTCCGAGATCGGATAGCCGTAAAGAATGGTGGCCCGCCCCTGCCCCAGCTCCGGCTCGACCTTTTCCACCATCACCCGGCTGAACAGGTCGGCCCAGTTGTCATCTTCGGCCGTGCGTAGCCCGGCCTGGACCAGCGCCGCCTGCAGCGCTTCGCGGTCGGTGCTGCCGTCGGCGGCCACGGTAGCGAGCAGGTCGATGCCGGCATAACGCGAAAAAGCGTCGGCGACGCTCAGGCGCTCCGGCTCGACGAACGGGTCGGCCTCACGGCCGCGAAAGCGGAAGGTTTTTGCACAGGCACGCTCGGCCGCCAGCGCCAGCAGCGCGGCACAGTCGGCCATCAGGCTCTCATAGGTCTCGCCGACCCGGTACCATTCGAGCATGGTGAATTCGGGATGGTGCAAGGGGCCACGCTCGCGGTTGCGCCAGACTGCGCCCAGGCTGAAGATGCGCTGCTCGCCGGCGGCCAACAACTTCTTGCAGGCGAATTCCGGCGAGGTGTGGAGATAGAGCGGCGAGCGTATGGCATCCGGCCCGATCGCCTCGGTGGCAAAGGCCGACAGATGCGCCTCATTGCCGGGCGAAACCTGCAGCGCCGCGGTGGTGACTTCGATGAAGTCGCGCCGCGCGAACCAGTCGCGCATGGAGGCTGCGATCGCGTTGCGCTGGATCAGCCGCGGCCGGCGGTCGGCGTGGACGTCGGGCGTCCACCAAGGCGAAGCGGTGATCATCGGGCCAGGCTCATCGGCAATGGACGTGCACTGGGGGCTGGCGGTTCGGGCCAAGATGCGCTAGGCCGCAGCGGACGGCTCTCGCGGCCGATTTGTGCCAATCGGCTCTTTCAGGCCAACAAACTTTAGGATTGTTCCCCGTGGTGAAGGTCATCGCCAGTTCCCTACGCAAAGGCAACGTCGTCGATAAGGACGGCAAGCTCTATGTGATCCTCTTTGCCGAAAACATCCACCCTGGCAAGGGTACGCCCGTGACCCAGCTCGACATGCGCCGCATCGGCGACGGGGTGAAGGTTTCCGAGCGCTACCGGACCACCGAGCAGGTCGAGCGCGCCTATGTCGAGGAGCGCGAGCACACGTTCCTTTACGCCGACGGCGAAGGCTATCATTTCATGAATCCGGAAACCTACGACCAGGTGGCGGTGTCGGAGAGCGTGGTCGGCGACGCCGCGCCCTACCTGCAGGAAGGCATGCCGGTGCAGGTCTCGCAGTTCAATGGCATCGCGATCTCGCTGGTGCTGCCGCAGCGCGCCACCTTCGAGGTGGTCGAGACCGAACCGGTGACCAAGGGCCAGACGGCGTCTTCGTCCTACAAGCCGGCAATGCTGTCCAACGGCGTGCGCACGGCGGTGCCGCCGCACATCAGCGCCGGCACGCGCGTGGTGGTGATGACGGCCGACGGTGCCTATGTGGAGCGCGCCAAGGACTGAGGCGCGAGGCCTCCCTCCCCCGATGGATTCTCGATGACGCTCAATTCATTCGAGCCAATGCGCGTCGGCACGACCGGCTGCGCTTGGAGGATTTAGGAACTCGGAAGACCTGCTCTCGACAGCATTTCAAGCAGCCGGGAATGATGATGGTCCTTCATATAGCGCGGCAAAAAGCCAGGGCAGACATTGCCCAGATTGAGATGTGGAAGCTGTGACAGGCAATGATGGATGGCCCGGGAAGCCTCTTCGTTGTTACCGGTCGCCGACGCGGCCGCGGCCCAATAAAGGGCGCCACGAACGAAGCCCGGCTTGGTCCTGACCACCTTGCGGGCGACTTCGAGCGCCCGCCGATCGTCACCAGCGGCGAACAGCGCCACAACCAGGCCGTGGTGACGCCAGAAGTCGATGACGTCATGCGTTCCGAGCCGGATCGCCTCGTTGGCCTCGCGCATGGCTTCGCTGAGCTGACCGCGCAAAGCGAAGAGCATCGAAATATCACCGTGGCCGCTGGGATAGCTTGGGTTGAGACTAATCGCATGCCGGCATTCGGCGATCGCCTCGTCGATACGGCCGGCGCTTTCGAGAGCAAAAGACAGGATGCACCGGGCAATCTCGTCGTCCGGCACCGCCCTCACCGCATCTTCCGCAAGTGCCAGCGCATGCTCGATTTGACCCTGCTCCCGAGACAACGCGCCAAAAGCCACGCCCATGGAGATCAAGATCGAGAGCGTCCGCTTGGCACGGGCATTGTCGGGGCTAAGCGAAAGTGCCTTCTCGGCGAGCTCTATCCCGGCCAGGAGTGAGTCTCGAGTCATCTCGAAATACTTCATGAGCGCTTCGTTCACCAACCTGCGCACTTCGGGCG
>NZ_QZWZ01000128.1 GCF_003601975.1 Mesorhizobium waimense | reverse complement strand
GGCAGGCGCAGCCCGATGCCAATTACCAGAGGATCGTCAGCAAGATCGGCAAGGCTCCCCCGCAGTACCCGGACATCGACGACGAGTGACGACGCACCGTGCCGCATCGAAAGGGTGGGTAATTACCGGTACGGCTTTGTCCATGCGGTCGATACAGCTCAGGATTTGTACGGCCTGTGGCCCATCGGGCCATTTGCGTGAGCCTACGAGCAGCCGTATCAGCAGATCGTTCAGGTCTTGCGGTGAATGGGTGTGCCGCGCATCGAGAATCTCCCAGAGTTTCCACACCAGGGCAGCATTCTCGGTAAGCGCTCGGGTCAAAAGGGCGGCGACGCTCAGGTCCTCGCGTTCAAGAGCACTGCATGCATTGCGCGCCAGCTCTTCGCTCCGCCAGATCAGCGCTTCGCGTGCGCACAGCAATTGGAATGGCGCTTTGGACCAAACCCCTAAAGCGGCAGCGTCGATACGAGCCGGCAGATTTTCGCGCAGCCGGGTCGCAAACTCGCGTGCTTCGACAAGCTCTGCAGAAACCATGTTCGGGCGGCCTTCATTTTCCTGCCCATCTTATCTGAGTCCCGCCGATCGGCGAACTCCGACCAAAGATCGGCCAAGTATCTCGCAATCTGAAAGCCAAGTTCCTCGATTTAGAGAACGCCATTCGGCACTCGCTGAAGTCGTTCGGCACCCGCTTGGGTAAGGACGGATGCGGGGCGTTCGAGTGGGCGGTGCGCCAGGCGGTGGCGGACGATCCGCTGCCGAGCGAACTATTGGACGCGATGCTGGCGGTGCGCGGCGCGTTAGAAACAATATTGCCGACTGTACGATCTCGTCGTCAAAATGGTGGCGCGTAGCGAGCCATGCCGGCCCTTCATGGCCATCCCCGGCGTCGGTCCGGTGATGACGCTCTCGTTCATGACGGCGATCGACGATCCCACGCGCTTTCGCCGCTCGCGCGACGTCGCCGCCTACTTCGGGCTAACCTGGCGGCGCTGGCAGTCAGGCGCTTCGATCGACGTTCAGGGCCGCATCTCGAAGGCCGGCGACGCGGACGTGCGGCGCACTTTACGAGGCGGCGTCAGGCCTGATGACGCGCTTCAAGGGCAAGGACAAGGTCAAAAGCTGGGGCAAGGAGATCGCCAAACGCTCCTGCCACCGCAAGGCCTGCGTCGCGGTAGCGCGCAAGCTGGCGGTGATCATGCACGCCATGTGGAGCGATGGCACGTTCTACGTCGGCGATCTGGCCGCGAGCGGGGCCGACGCCGCCCGGCGTGCGCAGGTCAAGGACCACAAGCTGCTGGGAGCGCATCGATGAGCGGTGCGGCGGCAATTGAAACGCATGGCGCCGGTACGCTGACGGATGCCATCTGAGCTAAGGAGATCCGCCTCGGCGGATGAGGACCGATGCAGACCAGGAACGACGGAACGCAAATTATCCTGCCTGCGGCCGCGCCGATCGCGAGACGGCCGGACCGCGCTCGATTGCCTGTGACGATGCTCCGTCAGTCCGATGGAAAAGTGCGCCACGACGGTTCGAGCGCTGCATTCGTGCAGCCAAAACACCCCGTCGCAGAGCGCGGAAGATTGCACGGCGCATCGGAACTCGACGCCCAAGAGCGGAATCGTAGCGCAGAGCATAGATTCGTATATTATTGCCTCCTAGAGGAGAAACGACGATGGCCACAAAGTATCGCCAAACACAACCGAATAAGATGGCTAGATAAAAGGCCGCGAGGTGCGGGCTGTGGCGGTTGTGTTATTCCAATAGGTTATTCCCATTTTTCGCGAGGTGTGGGTTTTTCCTGCACCTCCCAAGATCGTCGATTTTCGTTCTTCGTCCGTAGTTTAGCGCGATGTGTGGCCGCCCGGCTGGCGTTGGTGGGGGCTGGGGCAGGTAAAGGTGGGCGTGGTCAGAGATTGTTCTTGAGGTGGCCGTCGATATCGAGCAGTTGGGTAGACTACGTTAGCAACTCGCCGACCTAGCCTGAGGTGGCCCGCGATCGGCGAACTGCTCGCTGCAGCAGGGGGGGCGTCACTTCGGCCCGTGGAGCCGACGTCGCCAGCGCCGGCCGTAGGATGGCGGCCGAGCGCAGGCTTGTGGCTGGCGCCATCCTCCGCATTGCCTTCACGCTCAGTGGAAGCGAGCCAGTCGCGACACGTCCGCCCTCAAATCCAAGCCTCCGTCGGAGTGTTCGTCGGGCACGGCATCATATCCGAGATGCAGGCGCTACGCATCGCCCAGCCGCACTGGTTCTCGGCTGCTTGGGTCTGTTGATCCTGACACGAATGCGCAAACCGTCGTGTTACGCTTTGATGGTTTCACGCCACTGGCCTGATCGCCATCAAAGCAAATGGGAGAGCTTGCGATGTCTAGGATCGACCGCCGCGCCTTGCTCCTCCAGTCCGGCAACGCAGTCGTCGCCTCGTCGATGACGGCAACGGCGCTGAGCGTCCGAGCTGAGACCAAAAGCCGTCCAGCTTTCTGCGAGCACTGATTGGGGCGCAAAAGACAGCCTATGCTGAGTTCGGCAAAGCCCTGCACGAGATAGGCGGTGGCAGCGGCGACCGCGCCAGAACCAGCCGGGAAGAGGAGAGGGCGCTGCTCGGCATCTGCGGCTATATTGCCGTTGGAGGAGATCGCCTGGCCAAGGCACGATATCTTTTAGTGTCTGAATCAGAATGACCGTCGTGTTTTCATGCCCTTGCGAGCCTTCGGGTGAGCATGCGAATGTTTGCGATGTAGATCCACGCCTGTGCGGATTCGATTGATCGCTCGAAGTCCTTTGCCAGC
>NZ_QZWZ01000127.1 GCF_003601975.1 Mesorhizobium waimense | reverse complement strand
TGTGGCGCGACAATTTGGATGGGAAGCGCGACGATCAGGATGAAGGGTCAGGTGGTCGCGATTTGGTGAAGATGGACTGTGGATCAGTGAGTTGCAAGGGGTATTTTTCGTCATTGTCGCGGCGCGTCGATGAGGCCGGCTTTTAGATTGTCGCGGAGCGGCAATCTGGATGAGAGATGTTTGTCGCGGGTGCTGTGATCCCAGCAAGAAAGCCGGCCTCCGTTTGAAGCGGGAGGCCGACCTTCATTTGCGCGACAATCTATGTTGACGTTTGTCTGTCGCGGCGCGTCAATCAGCGGGGGCTGAGGCCAGCGTTGCCGTCGCGCCGTCGCTGTTTTCCGTCAAACGGGATATTGCGGTTTTGCGCCTGTAGCTCTCGACGTTCATCTCGAAGATCGTCGCGTGATGAACCAGTCTGTCAATGGCGGCCAACGTCATGGCCTTATCTGGAAAGACCTTGTCCCATTCACCGAAGGGCTGATTTGCGGTGATGAGAAGCGAGCGGCGCTCGTATCGCGCACTGATCAGCTCAAAGAGCACACTGGTTTCGGCTTGATCCTTGCTCACATAGGCCATGTCGTCGAGCACCAGCAGATGATACTTGTCGAGCTTTGCGATGGCCCCTTCGAGATCGAGATTGCGGCGGGCGGCCTGCAGTTTCTGAACGAGGTCGGTGGTCCGGGTGTACAGCACACGCCACCCATTCTCGATCAGCCCGGCGCCGATGGCGGCCGCCAGATGCGATTTTCCGCCGCCTGGCCCGCCAAACAGCATCAGATTGGCGCCGTTCTTCAACCAGACATCTCCTGCGACCAATGCCATGACCCGGGCCTTCGAGACCATGGGCACAGCCGTGAAGTCGAAGGTATCGAGGGTTTTGCCCGGAGGAAGACGCGCTTCAGTGAGGTGGCGCTGCATACGCCGCGTTTCGCGTTCGGCGACCTCGAACTCCGCAAGCGCCGAAAGCAGCCGGGAGGCCGGCCAGCCTTCGGTGTCAGCCCGCTCGGCGAAGGTGTGCCAGGCCCTGGAGATGCCCGGTAACCGCAGATCGGTCAGCATAAGGGACAGGCGTGCGGTATCGACAGGATTGTTGGGGCTCATGCCGTGACCTCCACGCGGGTGCCGATAAGCCGGTCGTAATCGACCAGCTTACCCAGATTGACGCTAACCTGCGGAACACAGGCCGGGTTCGGCGCGAACCGGGCGCGCATGTCGTCAAGCGTCGGCAAGGTTCCCGCATCGAGCTCGCCCTGGATGGCGTGAGCGAGTGCAGCCTCGACATTGCGCTCATGGGCGAGGCTCAGCAGTTCCCACCGTCAGACGGCAGGCATCGCGTTCCGGCAGCGCCTCCATGGCGGCATGGTAGAGATTGCGATAGGCATCTCTGGGGAAGAGCTGATCGCGATAGCCGAGTCTGGGCAAAGCCCCCGGCTTCTGGCGCAGCGAATGAATGACGTGATGATAGTTCACGACATGCTGGACGGGGCCGAGCTGGCCTCTGACGCGCGGCAATGTCATCAGGAAGGTACCGCCGAGGAACAGTTCGATATGCTCCTTGAAGAGCCGTGCGCGCAGGCGATGTCCGATCAGCCGTGAAGGAACGGTGTAGAAGACCCGGCGAAGGGTAAAACCTCCGCTGCTGGTGACGTAGACGATCTCGTCTTCGCCTTCTGGCTGGCGCTTGCGCGGCAGCGCCAGCAGGCTTTCGCGCTCAATGGCGATCTCCCTGGCCCGACGGGCGTTGCGCTGGCCGACAACCTCGTCGATGAAGGCGGCAAAACTGGTGACGTCGGCAAAGTCACGCGTTCCGCGCAGGAGAAGAGCATCCTCCAGTTCCCGCTTCAGATCGCCATGGGATCCTTCGACGGCGCCGTTCTCGTGGGCGACGCCGCGATTGTTGCGGCTGGCCTTCATGCCATAATGGACACAAAGCGCTTCATACCGATCCGTCATATCCTGGGCGGCATCGGCATTGAGATTGCGGAATGCAGCCGAAAGGCTGTCAGTGCGGTCATCGCGCGGTGCTCCGCCGAGAGACCAAAGGGCATTCTGCAAGCCACTTGTCAGCGCGGCAAAACTCTCGCCGCCTTCGACAATCTCGGCATGCTCGAAGCCACTGTATGCAAGCCGGAAGTGATAGAGCAGATAATCGAAGATCACGCCGGCGATCGTGACCTTGAGGCCCGGCGCATGGGTAAAATCCGACAGCCCCATGCGTCCCGGCTCATGAACCTGCCGGAATATGACCTCCTGATCTTCGCCATGGCTCGCGCGCCATGTGCGGATCCGGCGCTCAAGTGTGCGGCGAATACCAGAACCGAGTTCGGGATGACGCTTGCAAAGCTCCCGAAGAATGCCGACAGGGCGCAAGCCGGGAGCGCTTTGCAGCATGGGAACCACCTCTTCGGTGAATATCCCTTCCAATGGATCAGGCCGGCGGCGTTCGTGTTTGACCTTCTTCTCGCTCGGTGGACGGGGGTCTGCTTCGATCCGATAACCAGTCGATGGGCTGAAACCTGATTTGGCGGCTGCGACAGGGACACTGTGCTTCTGGCGATTTTGCATATAGAGCCTCGATTGTTGATCCGTGATGTGTCTGCCGGGCATTCATTCTTCCTTTGAGCGGGAAGAAGAAATGCACCCGACACATCGCGATCACCAGACGGCGTGAACCCCTATGTGGGTTCGCGCCGTCGCCAGGAACGTCCCTCCGGTCGGGCTACGCCCTCCCTCCGTGACGCCCCTGGCGACGCTCCCTTCCAGATTGACGCTGTTCCCAGGCTGATTGCCGCGCCGCAG
>NZ_QZWZ01000126.1 GCF_003601975.1 Mesorhizobium waimense | reverse complement strand
GGCTCAACTCGGCCATCTCATTGCTCCTGTTCTCAAGATTGCGCTTCAACAGCCGCAATCCTTCAAAACAGAAGCCTCACACGCAAACCGACCCACAAAATGCCGCGTCAGCGGCTTCGTTCAATCCTGAATCTCAACAAGCCTTAGTCCGTGTCGCACGCGATCTCGAGGAGGCCAGACCGTGGAGTGACCGTCGACCGAAAGTTCGAGCGGGTGCAAGCTGACGATCACCCCCGAGTTCGAATCTGAGTGCGAGCAATCTCCAATACAAACTTCGACGTCGACTCGCGTTGCCGATGCCTTCGACTTCGGGCGCGTGGAGGGAATAGACCTTCTGCCCGGGCTGTCGCTGGTTCTGGAAGAGCGGATCTTGACGGCAAGGGCGCGCAGCGTCGCGAAGCATTCCTTCAGGGCAGGATCGCGCCATCGACCCCGCGTCCGACATTGCTGATCAGGCGGCCCAGCCGGGTGCGCCGGAATTTGAGTTCGTGGTTGGCGCGCTTGAACTGGTGCGCGTGGATGTAGCCTCCAACTGTGATGGCGGCCCGCTCGGCGATGCGGAGATAGCTCTGGCGCAGCCGATGCCGTTCGCCTTGGCGAAGCCGACGATCTTCTCGATCGGCTTGTGGGTGAGCGTGGCGACCCATCGCCGATCCTTGCGCGGGCCATGCCGGCGGCCCTTCCACGGAACGGCGGGACCAGGAACCGCGGCGAGCAAGACCGACGCAAACGCGGCAAGAACGGCGATGTCGTCGGTGCTGTGGGTGAGACGGCTGCGATGCTGTTCCTCATAGCGCTCGGCACCCGGGTCCCTGTAGGTCACCGTCACGGCCTTCGCCTTGCCGGCACGAGAGGACAGCCGACGATAAAAGGCACCGAGCGCCGTATCGCTTCGCCCAATGGTCGTGGCGGCCAACCGTAACAGGGCTGCTGCTCGCCTGAATGATCTCCGCGTGCGCGAAGAGAGCACCTTGCCGCCGGAGATTTTATTACCGGGCGTGAGACACAGCCAGCAGGTGAAGTGCTTGGCGCTCGGCCACGCCCTAGCCCATTAGCTTCAATGCGAGGGACAGACCCAGCCCATGGATCTCGGTCAGCAGCCCCGACATCGAATGACGGTGTGTTGACCTGCTTGGTCTTCACTCGTGGCCTGGATAGCTTGCCGACCGGCTTGGCCTCTTCGTCGGTCAGCTTTGCTATCAAGGATTCCAGCGTGAGGTCGCAGTCGAGCATCTTGGCCTGGTAGGTGTCGGTAGAGCTCCAACGACTGGGTCAGGGCGAAGACATGTTCGTCCCGGTCGTTTCCCACCAGTGCAGCGAGGATCGTCTCGATAGAGGAATGACAGCGCACATCGCGGTAAGCCGCCAAAACGTCGGGATTGCGCTCGCCCGCTGCAATCGCTCGGATGATCCGCATCCCGGTCGCGCCGGTGATGTCGGAGACAACGTGATGAAGTTGCAGGTTCACCTCCATCAGAGCCTTTTGCATGTGCTGGATATGCGCGGCTGCGTATTCCACGAGCCGCTCCCGCTGACCCTGATGGGCGCGTTGGGTTGCGATCTCGGCAGCAGGGCGGAAGCTGCCGCGTAACAGACCGTAGGAATGGAGCTGGCGCAGCCATGCGGGCATCGGATCTGTCTTGCGCCCCGGGCACGTTCTTGGCGTAACGCGCATTGACTAAAATGACCTCGAACCCGCGCTGCTCAAGAATCTCGTAGGCTGGGATCCGATAGACCCCGGTGGACTCCATCGCGACGATAGTCACGCCGCGCTTTGAACCAGTCCGTCAGATCATGAAGGCTATTCCCAACGATTCGGTTTACGGGAGGCTGGCGGACCATCTAAATTCGAGATGACCGCGATATCGATACAATTCTTGCCAACTCTTGGCCGACGGCACAGGGTGAGCATTGCGACGGCACGCGGAAATGGGCCCTGCCGCTGCTTAAAACGTGGCTCCAATCCACGTCTCGGATGCGGGAAGGGCCCGCTCCAACGACCAAATTGCAAGGGAGGATCACTTGAACAAGCTTATGACAATTTTAGCAGCCGCAGCCTCGCTCGCGGCTGCGTCCATGGCTGCGTCTACTGAGGCCACCGCCGGTGCCGTATCACGTGCTCGCAACCAAAACGCTAAGGGTCGCAGCCGGGACGGACTGGGGGACGCTTTCATTCTTGAATGACAAGCATGAGCTCGATGGTTCCGACGTGGACGTGGCCAAGGCCATCGCAGAAGATCTTAGCGTGAAGATTGAATTCGTTACACCAGCCTGGGATATCATCACCTCAGGCAAGTGGGAGGACCGTTGGGACATGGCTATGGGTGAAATGGCCCCAACCAAAGCCCGCGCCGAAAAACTTGGCTTCCCGGCCGTGTACGCCTACGGAGCGGTGGTCGCGGCCGTTCACAAGGATAGCAAAGCGACCAAGACGTCTGATCTCGAGGGTAGGGTGCTTGGTGTCACGGCAAGCACAGTTGCCGAGTCCTATGCCAATCACACTTTAACACAGGATTGGGTAGTCAGCGGTCAGTCCGACGCTCAGCCAATAAAATTCCAGTTCACGCCGGGCAAGGTGAGGACCTATGCGACCGACAATGTCGCCCTTGACGACCTTCGGCTCGGCGATGGTGTTCGTCTTGATGCCGTCCTCGCGAATCGATCGGATCTACGCAATGCGATCAAAGCCGGCTATCCATTGAAGGAACTGGAAGAGCCCTTATTCTTCGCGCCGTCGGCTATTGCAATTCTGCGTGGCGACAAGGAATTCAGCGACAAAATCGCCGAGGCCATCCAGAAGATGAGGGATGATGGCAGGCTCTCCAAGATAATGATCAAATGGTACGGAGTTGATCGATCCGTCGAAAAATAAGTGGTGAATTGCTAGCGACCAAGGCTGGCCTTGGTCGCTTTTTTCTTTAAGAGGCTGCTCATGCTCTATCAGGACACAGTCGAATCCGAGATCCTGGTTCACAAACCGTGGTTCGTCGCTTCGATATTCGCGGTCGTGCTCGCTGTGTTCTT
>NZ_QZWZ01000125.1 GCF_003601975.1 Mesorhizobium waimense | reverse complement strand
ATAGTTCATATTCCCTTCATTCAAGACAAGCAGTGCGTCGATACCACGCTCGGCCATCTGCTGGCGCAGGCGGGTCGTGCGTGCGCGATATTCTTCTTGACTGAATGCGGGCACTAGCATTTCTCCTGTCTTGATAATGACGATTGAAAAATCGGATGATTAGCCTCTGCATTATTTTAAGACAATCTCACCTTACTTCTGAAAACGCCCGAACAACTGCTATTCTCCCCGCGATTTGGCAAAAAAATCGACGCCTAACGATGGATAATCCAAATGCGTATAGAGGAGCACCGTTAGTATTATTTGTACGCGACAACCATGAGCCGCGAACTATCGGATGTAAACGCTCCACCTTCCTCCCCATAAGCCTCAACAGCCCCGAACCCCGCGCTTCGCAACATGCGAACGTATTCAGAAAACCCATACTGTCTGAAAGACAGGTGCGTTCGTCTAACGCATCCATCGCGGACGATAATCCTTTCGAGGTTCCGACGATCGCTTAGCACATCATTGCTCATTATATCGATTCTTAGGTCGTCGTTACGCTGCACAATGTAGATAGGCGATTTGTGGCGCAAGAAGGCGAAGCGATTGGCGTGATCGATTAGAAGACGTCCGCCTTTTCGAAGTGAAGAAGCGACTTCACAAAGAACCGTCTCGTTGTCCACATCATCGAAATATCCAAAAGTAGTGTACCACAGAAAGGCCGCATCAAATCGATCTCGCCAGGGAAGTGATCGCATGTCGCCCAGAAGATACTCAACATTTACATTGCGCTCAGCTGCATCCGCTTCGGCTTTTGCTAGCAAGATCGGCGAGATATCAAGTCCGACTACCCGCGCTCCTTTTTCACCCAACCGGTTGGCAATCCGCCCATAGCCGCATCCAAGTTCAAGTACTGAGCTGCCTTGTTCTAGCGATAGGTGAGTCCAAATTACTCCCGCATCCCTGTCGCTTGTTTCCGGTGGATTTACCACGTCTCCGAAGTGGATATAGTCTTCACCGAAGTATGATTCAAGTTCTGAAACGGACACAGTATTACCCATGACGCCCCCCCATGTTCGAGTCGTTTAATGCTCTGGCTTGTTAGGTAGGTATTCGCATAGCGATTCGAATAAATCAAGGAGGAATTAATGAACTTTTTCTTAATGTCTTTAAACATTTCTGCAACAATTATTGATCAGTTGTCTGGAAATGTATATTGTTCATTGAGACACAGTGCGATCTCATGGATCAGCAGTTTTCGGGTGCGGAAGAACGCAGAAGCGGTCGGGGTACGTTTATCGCCGTTCTTGGTGATCATTCGCAAATGAATGGACGACCATCGATCGGACTTGCTATCAAAAGGGCGGCGGCAGTGACGGGCAAAAAGCCCGTCACTGCGTTGCAGAGCGTCGGCGTTGCGATAGACGACGAAACAAAGCGGTCACGATCCCCTTCGCCTGTGTGATGCAAAGCTGCACCCAGTTCTTCGGGTAAGATCTCTAGCCATTCTTTACGCCCGTGCGCGTCGCAGGTTGCGTGATACACTTGCGCGCCCAATTTTGCGTTTTTCGTAATGGCGCGAATGCCACTTCGAGCCGCGCAACAGTTGCCCACGAGTACCGCCTGCCGGAAGCCCTCGTCGGCAAGCGGCCCGTCGAACCCGCGCCTCGAGATCAACATAGCTGAACAGTTCGCCAGTTCGATTGTCGCCACCGCGCACGATTCAGCCCCCGAGTTCCTTCGGCAACAGTGAATCACGATCGCAACCCATCCCCAAGAGGCATTTTCTACAGATGGGGTGATTGGGATCAGCCCCGAGCTGAAATGAGGGCGGCTGCTCCTGTCGGGATGTGAGAACGTGGTCGATGTAGATCGCCACAAACATCAGGAGGGAGCAGCCATGAAGTATTTTGCCGGACTGGACGTGTCTTTGGAAGAGACCGCGATTTGCGTGGTCGACGAGGCCGGGCGGATCGTGAAGGAGGCGCGTGCGGCGAGCGAGCCGCAGGCGTTGAGCGAAGCGCTGCGGAAAGTCGATCTGCCGCTGGAGCGGATCGGGTTGGAAGCGTGTTCGCTGACGGCCTGGCTTCACGACGGGATATGCGCCGATGGCCTGCCGGCCATCTGCATCGAGACCCGGCAGGCCAATGCCGCGATGAAGACGATGCCGAACAAGACGGATCGGAATGACGCCCGCGCGCTGGCGCAGATCATGCGCACCGGCTGGTATCGACAGGTGCATGTGAAGAGCAGGCAGTGCCGTCTCTGGCGTTCCCTCCTCGTCGCCCGCCGCACGGTGCTGAACGAAATGCGCGCCATCGAGAACGTGGTCCGGGCGATCCTGCGGGAGGCCGGCACAAGCTGGGCACGCCGTCGCGAACCGCCTTCGCCGGTCGTGTGCGCGAGTTGGCCCGTACAGATCCGGTTGTCATGCCGCTGGTCGAGCCATTGCTGACGATCCTCGCCACAATGCTAGACTAAGTCTAGACTAGTGCCCGTCCACGAACGGTAAATTGCTGATATTATTGGACTAATTTCAGTATTTCGACGGGCAAAGCCCGGCGGTTTCACGTACGATTTAGTTTCAAGCGACTGATTCTAAAGACAAACCCGCAACCGCCGGAGCCGACATTGCGCCAAGAACGCACCGTCCAGGCAAGTATATTTGATCTTTTCGCCGAACACGAGATCGGCCGTGAGCTCAGCGCGATGTCGCAGTGGCTGGACGAGCATCGCGATCTGTTGAACCTGGTAACGCGGGACCTGCGCCGGCATGGGGTCAAGGGGACCGGCCGCGAGGGCCTGCCGGGGGAAGCGGTGCTGCGCTGCGCGTTGCTCAAGCAGCACCGCCAGTTGAGTTTATATGAGGAGGGTCAATGTGGAACTGTCGTCAGGGTGACATTTTTTGCTTTCCGTCGGTTGTTGCGGCATCCACGGTCTGAGTGTCTGAATCAGAATGACCGTCGTGTTTTCATGCCCTTGCGAGCCTTCGGGTGAGCATGCGAATGTTTGCGATGTAGATCCACGCCTGTGCGGATTCGATTGATCGCTCGAAGTCCTTTGCCAGC
>NZ_QZWZ01000124.1 GCF_003601975.1 Mesorhizobium waimense | reverse complement strand
GTAACCGCTGTTCCGGACCCACATTGTCTTGCCTACAGGGCTTTGATCGAGCTCCTCCATGGGCGAGCGAGTGGATTGAAAGGCTTGCCACCCATATTAGGTAACCTTGTAGAGACGTAAATGGCAGAGCCGTTGCTATCGGGAAGTGCTCGTATATCCTCCGATCGGCGGCAAGAGAGTTAGATTGCAGATGTCCAGAAGAAGCCAGTTCAAAGGGATTTGCCACGACATCCTCGGAACATTTGTAAGCCGGTACAATGATCACGATGGTTACTGGTCTCTGGGCCAGTACGTTGCGCTCCTCGAACTTCTCGGCGAAGACGAACTTCAGCTCAACCTGAGGGACGCGACTGAGACTCCTGACAGCCGCATCATCGCTGCGTCAGAGGAATATTATCGGGGCGCGGTTCTGCGAATGATGGAGGCAAATTCGATGCCGCAAGTGTGGCTCGCGAATGCAACCATCAAGGTTTCCATCGTTGCCCCATCCAAGGTCGCTTGCGAAATTGAAATTGTTTCTGATCTCGGCAGGACTTACCAGAGCAAACGCACCATAATTGTTCGGCCTCATGACCCCGTCATTGAGCGGCGGAGAACAGGTAGATTCGGCCCTTCAAACCAAAAAGGCCGCTAAATTTGGGCTGCTTTGTTCATCCAATTCCACGGCAATAGGTCATCGATCTGGCTTTGCTTGTGGCCGTTGACGATGGCGGTGAGGATACCCGTCAAATACGCAAACGGCTCGACGGTATTGAGCTTGCAGGTCTCGATGAGCGAGGCGATGGTTGCCCAGTTCTCTGCCCCAGTGTCGTGCCCGGCAAAAAGTGCATTCTTCCGATTGAGGGCTATCGGCCGGATGGTTCGCTCGACGCTGTTGTTATCGATCTCGATGCGGCCGTCGGTCAGGAAGAGCTTCAAACCGTCCCAGTATTTGGCGATGTAGGCCAAAGCCTCTCCAACCGGAGATTTGGTCGCGACACGGGCGCGGTGATGGAGAAGCCAAGTCCGCATGTCGGCAATCAGCGGCGCTGACCGTTCCTGCCGCCTGGCAAGACGAGCCTGCGGATCAAGGCCACGCAGTTCAGCCTCAATCCGATAAAGCTCTCCGATCCGGTTAACGCCGTCCTCGGCAATCGGTGCTGATCCGTTGCGAGTGATCTCCACTAGCTTGCGACGGGCGTGTGCCCAGCAATAGGCAAGCCGGATGTCCGTGCCGACTCGGTCAGGTGCGATCAGCCTGTTGTATCCGGCGTAGCCATCGACCTGCAGGATGCCGGAGAAGCCCTGCAATATCCGTTCGGCATGAATGCCCCCGCGACCGGGCGCATAGGTGAAGGCGACACCTGGGGGAGCACCGCCGCCCCACGGCCCATCATCCCGCGCCAGCGCCCAGAAGTATCCGGTCTTGGTTTTGCGCGAGCCGGGATCAAGCACCGGTGCACGGGTCTCGTCCATGAAAAGCTTGGTCGAGCGCTTCAGGTCGGCAATTAGAGCATCGAAGACGGGACGCAATTCGAAAGCGGCCCGGCCGACCCAGTCGGCGAGCGTGGAGCGGTCGAGATCGATGCCTTGGCGGCTCATGATTTGGGCCTGCCGATAAAGGGGAAGATGATCGGCATATTTGGAAACCAGCACATGGGCCACTGTTGCCTCCGTGGGCAGCCCTGCCTGGATCAGCCGTGGTGGAGCTGGAGCCTGAACGACGCCGTCGGTGCAGGCACGGCACGCATATTTGGGGCGATGCGTGACGATGACGCGGAACTGTGCCGGGACCACATCAAGCCGCTCGGAGACATCCTCGCCGATGCAATGCAAGCAACCGCCGCAGGCGCAGACTAGGCTTTCCGGCTCGACGATCTCTTCGACACGGGGAAGATGTTTTGGAAGAGAGCCGCGATTGATCGCGCGTGGCTTGGTAATCCTGTTTCCAGCAGGAACCTCGGCGTCATCCTCGGCATGGATCGCTGCCATGGCCGTTTCCAGGTCTTCCAGTGCTAGATCGAATTGGTCGGGATCGGTCTTCTCGGACTTGCGCCCGAAGGCTGCCTGCTTGAAGGCCGCAACTAGCTTCTCAAGCCGTTCGATCCGCTCATCCCTGCGAGCAATCTGGGCGTCTTTGCCTGCCTCGCGTGCCTGCGCCGCAATCAGCATCGCCTTCAGGGCAGCAACATCATCAGGAAGATCGGCGGTATCAAGCATGGCCAGAACCTACCAAATCCCACGCCGATTTGCTTTTGGAATTGGCCGTCCTGAGTCATCGTGCCACAGCTATTCGATAGTCTCCGGCGCTCTTGTCTGGACGGCATGAACCCGCCGCCAATCGAGGCCCGCAAACAGGGCTTCGAACTGGGCGTGGGTCAGCGTCATCAGTCCATCCTTGATACCGGGCCAGGTGAAGGTGTGCTCTTCCAGCCTCTTGTAGGCCAGGACGATACCGGAGCCATCCCAGTAGATCAGCTTCAGCCGGTCTGCCTTGCGCGACCGGAACACGAAGACCGTTCCGGTGAACGGGTCCTTGTGCAGCTCGTTCTTCACCAGCGCCGCCAATCCGTCATGCCCCTTGCGGAAGTCTACAGGTTTGGTCGCCACCATGATCCGCACGCGGTTCGATGGAAAGATCATGTCGCCGCCGCCAAGGCACGCGCGATGGCGGCGATCCGGGCAGCAGACGCCCCTTCCTCAAGACGGATTGTGACAGAACCGACGACAATCTCGGCGCGGGAGGTCTGCTTGGCGGCTGGCGGCTCCGGCGCGGGAATCTCGACAACCATGGCCGCGAATTCGACTGCGTCTTCCGGCTCAGGCAAGACCAGCTTGCCCTGCCGCGCCAGTGTTCGCCAGGACGACAGGTGGTTGGCCTTCAAGCCATAGCGTTCCGCGACTTTGTTCACCGTCACGCCCGGACGCAAGCTCTCCGAAACAATCCTGGCCTTGATGTCGTCAGGCCATCGGCGATGAGCCTCATGTCGGTTCCGCCGGGTCGTGAGAACCTCCAATGTAGTGTCCATGGAGAAACTCCTTGTCGCTCGTCCATGGAAACTCGATCACAGATCAGGCGACAGCGGGCAATGTGGGGGCAGAACACCGGTTAC
>NZ_QZWZ01000123.1 GCF_003601975.1 Mesorhizobium waimense | reverse complement strand
CGGACCGCGCGCAGAACGGGACGAAACCAGCTCCAGACGCTGGCCCGCAAGGCCGTGACGCGGGTCGATCACCGTCAAATGAGACACCACCCGGTCGAGAATGGCGGCGGCCTCTGATGTTTGGATCGCCGAAGACGGCCGGCCATTCACCGAAGGCCAGGTTGGTGGTGACGATGATCGAGGTCCGTTCGTAGAGCCTGCTGATCAGGTGGAAGAGCAATTGCCCGCCAGCTTGCGCGAACGGCAGATAGCCGAGTTCATCGAGCACGACGAAGTCGAGCCGGGTGAGGTAATCGGCGATACGGCCCTGCTTGCCGCCGCGGTGCTCGGTCTCGAGCCGGTTGACGATATCGACGACGTTGAAGAAGCGGCCACGTGAGCCATTGCGGATCAGGGCGCGGGCAATGGCGATTGCCAGATGCGACTTGCCGGTTCCGGTGCCGCCGATGAGCACGGCGTTGCGCTGGTCGGCGACGAAGGTGCCGTTGGCAAGGTCCCGGACCAGCACCTCGTTGACCGGCGTGCCGTCGAAGTCGAACTCATCGATGTCCTTGGCGATCGGCAGCTTGGCGACGGTGAGCTGGTATTTGATGGAGCGAGCCTGCTTCTCGGCGATCTCGGCCGACAGCAGATCGCCGACGATCCTCGGCGGCTCGTGCTGGCGCTTGATACCTGTCGCCATGACCTCGTCATTAGGCGCCGCGCATCCCGTAGAGCTTCAGCGTCCCCATCAGTTCCAGAACCTGCGTGCGTTCCATCAGCTTGCCCTCCTGAGGCTGTCGTAGCGGGCGCAGTCGGCCTGCGGCTCGTGTTGCAGGCGAAGTGCGTCCGGGGTGAGAATGGTGACGGCCGGCGCCGGATCGCGCCGCCGCGCCAGGATGTTGATGATGACGGCGGCGGAGCAGACGTTCTGATCGAGCGCTTCCTGACAGGCCGCCTCCACGGCATCGATGCCGTCGGTCAACACCGCAGCCAGGATCGACACCACCTGCCGGTCGCCTTCATGCGCCGCCTTCAATCTGCGTCGGATACGCTCCATCGCCGACGGCAGAACCCAGCCCTGGAAGGGCGCGCCGTTGCGCAGTGCACCGGGCTTGCGGGCAAGGACCGGCATGTAATGCCAGGGATCGTAGATCGTGTCGCCGCGCCCGAAGGAGCGGGCGTGTTCGGCGACGACCACGCCGTCCTGGCGGATGACGATCCTGTCGGCATAGGCATGGATCTCGACCGGGCGGCCGACGGCCGTCGACAGGACCGAGTATTTGTTGTTGTCGAAGCGCACCATGCAGGTCTTCGACACCGAGGCCGGCACCGTATGGAACCCGTCGAAGGAACCGCGGTATTCAACCAGCTTGAACGCTCCTCCTCGAACACGTTCCAGATCGTTCGTTCCGGTTGCTCGACGTGACGATGCGCCTTGGCGCAGGCGACGCACTTGTCCTGCAGCCAGGCGTTCAGCTCCTCATAGGTCTTGAAGCGCAGCCTGGGCGTGAAGAAGCGCTCGCGCACCAGCCCGACCTGGTTCTCGACCTGACCCTTCTCCCAGCCCGATGCCGGCGTGCAGGCGACCGGCTGCACCAGATAATGGCTGCACATCTGCAGGAAGCGGCGATTGTATTGGCGGTCCTTGCCAACGAAGATCGTTTCCACCGCCGTCTTCATGTTGTCGTAGATGCCGCGCGTGCAGGCGCCCCCGAAGAAGGCGAAGGCCCTGTCATGGGCGTCGAACACCATCTCCTGCGTCTCCCGCGGATGGGCCCCGACGAACATCATGCGGCTGTGGCAGAGCCGGACATGGGCGACATTCACGGTCACTGTCACGCCGTTGATCAGGACGATCTCGTGGCTCCAGTCGAACTGGTAGACCTCGCCCGGCGCGAAGAACAGCGGCACATAGGCGTCCGCCGTCGCCGACCCCTGCGCCTTCGCCCGGCTCTTCGCGTATCGGCGGACGGCGTCGTAGCTGCCGTCATATCCCCGCTCGCGAAGCTCTTCGTAAATCCGGATCAGCGTCAGCCGTTCGCGGGCCACCTTGCCGTGGTTGGCCGCAAGAAGGCGGTCGAGCTCGTTCCTCCAGGGACCGATCTTCGGCATCGGCTGGTGCTCGCGCTCGTAACGGAACTCCGTCGCGTCGGAGCGGAGCACCTTGCGCACTACCTTCCGCGAGATGCGCAACTCGCGGCAGATCTCCTTGATCGACTTCCCCTGGACCAGCGACAGCCGGCGTATCTTCGCAATCGTCTCCACAACCAACATCCAAAAAAATGCCTCCGATTAAGATCGGAGGCAGTCTGAAGCCCCTGCGTTACAGGGGTTCTTTTTGGATGCCGATCACCCCTGAAACAGGGTCCTTATTCCACGCCGAAACACACTCCCGGATCAAGCCGCTTGGCCCTGATATGGCCGAGCGGGTAGTCAACCTGACGCTTTCTGACCCACCGGTCGAGGCAACCCACTGGACTGCCGCCATGATGGCTAGGGAGAGTGGCATCAGCGCCAGTGCCGTACGGCGCATCTGGCGAGCCCATGGTCTCCAGCCGCATCGCTATCGCCAGTTCAAGCTCTCCAACGATCCCAAGTTTGGCGAGAAGCTCAGAGACGTGGTCGGGCTCTACGTCGATCCACCCGCTCATGCCATCGTTCTCTCTGTTGATGAGAAGAGCCAGATCCAGGCGCTCGACCGCACCCAACCCGGACTGCCGCTCAAGAAGGGCCGCCTCGGGACCATGACGCACGACTACAATCGCCATGGCACCACCACGCTGTTTGCCGCCCTGAACGTGCTCGATGGCACCGTCATTGGGGCGCGACATGCAGCGTCACCGGCATCAGGAGTTCATCCGCTTCCTGAACACCATTGAAGCCCAGGTGCCAGTGGATAAAGCCGTGCACGTCATCCTCGACAACTATGCGGCTCACAAGCACTCGAAGGTCCGCGCCTGGCTCGACCGCCACACAAGCGCTTCACCTTCCACTTTGTCCCGACATCCTGCTCGTGGCTCAATGCCGTTGAAGGCTTCTTCGCCAAGCTGACCCGCCAGCGGCTCAAGCGCGGCGTCTTCCGTTCGGTGGTCGATCTTCAGGAGGCCATCAACCGGTACGTCGCT
>NZ_QZWZ01000122.1 GCF_003601975.1 Mesorhizobium waimense | reverse complement strand
TCGACACAATCGCTACGGCAGTTCCGACGCCATTTTATTGCTACTCCTCTGACGCGATAAGAACGGCATACCTAACCCTGAGCACCGCGCTCAAGCCTGTTGGAGCCTCGGTATGCTTCGCGGTGAAGGCAAACGGAAACTTGTCCGTCCTTGCACTGTTGGCGGAGTTAGGATGCGGCATGGATATTGTGTCGGGCGGCGAACTGGAACGCGCGGTATCGGCCGGTGCCCCCGCATCGAAGATCATTTTCTCAGGCGTTGGCAAGAGGCGTTCCGAGATCGCCAGCGCATTGGAGGTGGGTATCCACCAGATCAACATCGAATCTGAAGCCGAACTCGACGCTGTCATTGAGGTGGCGGGCGCACTGGGCGTACGTGCGGCAGTTGCTCTTCGGGTCAATCCAGATGTGGACGCCGGGACTCATGCCAAAATCAGCACCGGCAAGAAGCATGACAAGTTCGGTATCCCCTTCGAAGACATACCGGCCCTTTATGCGAAAGCCTTCGCAGCGCCAGAGCTCGATCCGGTCGGCCTTGCGGTGCATATCGGTTCGCAGATTCTGGATCTGTCGCCTTATCGTGCTGCGTATGCTCGTGTTGCTGAACTGGTGAGAGGGTTGCGATCGCGAGGCATGCCCGTTCGTCGCCTTGATCTTGGCGGCGGCATCGGCATCCCTTACGATTTGGGCAGCGGGCCGGACTTGGGCGAATACGCGACGATCGTGCGAGAGACGGTTGGGGGTCTCGATTGCGAGCTGACGGTCGAACCAGGACGTTGGTTGGTGGGGCGGGCCGGGATTCTCGTAACAGAAGTGCTTTACATAAAGCAGACCGCCGACCGGCTTACCGCCATTGTCGACGCCGGTATGAATGACCTGATGCGCCCCGCAATGTATGGGGCCGTTCATCCCGTTTTTTCTGTGCAGCAGGTTCGGCACGGCTCCCACACCTATCAGATTGCCGGTCCGGTTTGCGAGAGTTCAGACATCTTCGGCACCTATGGAGGTCTGGCCCCACTTCGATCCGGTGATCGCCTGGCTTTTGGATGTGCCGGCGCCTACGGCGCTTCGATGGCATCAACCTACAATGCGCGTGATCTCGCAGCTGAAGTTCTTGTCGACGGGGATCGGTTCCGGGTGATCCGGCGCAGGCTGACCACTGAAGCGTTGCTGACGCTCGAGGAGGAGACGGAGTGGCAAGGGTCGTCCCTCTTCTCTGCCACAGATCTCCAGACATGAATGGAAAGAGATATGAAGCACACAGACCTTCTTTCGCTACCTTCTCCGATCGAGTTGCCTCTGCAGTGGCCATTCATCAAGATGCATGGGCTGGAGAACTATTTTGTTATTCTCGACCGGCGAGACGGTAACAAAACCCTGGATGCCGACGACATAGTACGTATCTGCAGCACCAATATCGGCGTCGGCGGCGAGCAGCTGCTGACAATTGAACGAGCCTCGGATGAGGGGCTCCGCTCTGGCGCCTACGCGGCTATGAGGATCTTCAACATCGACGGCAAGGAAGTTGGGGCATGCGGCAATGCCACGCGCTGCATGGCGTATCTGCTGCTGGAAGAATCCGGCAAGGACGAAGTGGTGATGGAGTTGGCTGGGGGCATTGTTCTCTGCCGCAGGGCAGGGCCACTGGAGGTCAGCGTCACACTCGGACCGATCAGCATGGACTGGCGCAAGGTTCCACTGTCGCGCGAGGTTGATACGCTCCACCTGCCCGTCGAAAGCGGTCCGCTCTCCGATGGAGCCGCGCTCTTCATCGGCAACCCGCATGCGGTCTTCTTTGTCGATCAACTCGATAGCGTCGACATGGGTCGCTATGCGCCAGCGGTACACAATGATCCTCTCTTCCCAGAGGGAGTCAACGTGGGCGCTGCTCAGATCCTCGACGGACAGACCCTTCGGCTCGAGGTCTGGGAACGGCAAGGTATAGTAACCAGGGCATGTGGCACCGGCGCCTGCGTTTCCGCTTATGCAGCACTTAAACGAGGCCTCGTCACGTCGAAGAAGATCGCCGTTCACCTTCCGGCCGGCAAGCTCGAGATTGAGCTTCTAGAAGGCGACAGGGTCCGTATGACGGGACCGGTTGCGTTTTGCTGTCATGGTTTTCTCGAAGCGGGCAAGAAGCAGTAACCGACCCGCCACGGAGCCAGCATCGGAATTGCAGCGCAGCTGGCCAGAAGAAACTCGATCATCAGACCGGTAGATTAAGACGATGGAAATCAGTCCTTCAAATGATAGCTGTGCTTACGGGAAACCTGGCATTTTTCGAGGGCATTTGCGCTTCGACAATTCTCGTCTGGCGGACTACAGCTGGCCACTTTGTGAAATTCGCGGCAGAAGGCCTGGTCCGCGGCTATGCGTATCGGCGGGAATTCACGTCAATGAGGTATCCAGCATCGAAGCCGCTGTTCGCTTGCAACGGATGATAGATCCGGAGACGATCCAGGGTTCGGTCTCTATCATTCCATTGATAAACCAGCCGGCGTTCTACAAATATACCGAACTCGTCTGCCCTATTGATGGCCGAAACATCAATTTCACTTTCCCGGGCGATAGGGAAGGGAGTTTCTCCGAAGCCCTGTGCGATTCGATCATGAACGAATGGTGCGCAGGTGCTGATTGCTACGTCGACATGCACGGCGGGGACCTGCGAGAGAACGTCTCAAAATTCTCAATCTTCCAGCGCACCCACAATGTCGAGCTCGACGCTTTAGGAAGGCAGATGGCCATGTGCTTCGACGCCGAGATAGTCATGGGTCTACCGGTTATACATATGGAAAAACCGGGTCGGGCCCCCACGGCCTTTGCCCGTCACAATCGGCTTGCTATAATGTCGGAAGCTGGCGCCAATGGACTTCTGGATGAGGGTTCAATCTCCTTCCACCTCGAAGGGGTGCTCAACATCGCCCGGACGCTCGGAATCATTGATGCGCCCCTCGCACCGTTCCTGAACGCCCGAATTCCATGTGATGAGTATCTCTGGATTGACTGCCCGGTTGATGGCGAGTTCCACGCTGACGCCGAGCCGGGTGATCCGGTCATCAAGGGCCAGCGCCTCGGTACGATTAGCGATCTCTTCGGCGAGACGCTGGCAGAAGTCGCCGCCCCGGAGACAGGTTTCCTGCTCTGGCGCATGACGCATCCAACCATACCAAAAGGGTCCACGATAGGAGCGGTCGCAGTCGAGGAA
>NZ_QZWZ01000121.1 GCF_003601975.1 Mesorhizobium waimense | reverse complement strand
GCCCCGTCCTCGCTCTAAAGCACACATCCTCCACACTCGGCGGCCTGCAAAGGCCGCCTTTTTGTTCCGTCCACAAGCACCAAACGCTTGTCGTCGTTTAGACGCGCTTTTGAAAAGCCATCAACAGAGGCACCCGAGCATTCCGCCCAAATCCAACGCGTGCTTGCAATCCCCAGTAAGCGATCCGCTCAGGCAGGTCAGATCGACCCAGCGTCACGCCGTAGAAGAAACGCAAGGCGCAAACGGTCTGGTTCAACGCGCCCCACGAGACCCTTCGGCCCACCAAGTGGGCCTGATAGGCGCGCACCTCTTCGTATCCCAGTTGATCGGGTGATCGTCCAAAAAATCGACTGAACTTCGCCACGTGATGCACGTAGGATCGCTGGGTCTCCGGTGACAAATTGCGGATCGTCAGATCTTCAATCATCCGCTGACGCAGAGGGCTTATCTGGGCCATCTGGGGTTCTCCTGTCTGGAAGGTTGGCTCGACACCAAATCTTCTCAGACAGGGGCCTCCTCAGGCCAGACCCGCGCATCAGTTACCGTGACAGCGGTTTAGTTCAATCACAATCCAATCTCAGGCGGAATCCTGAATCTCAACAAACCTTAGACCAACACGCCTTCGCACCCTGAAGATGGGTTAGTTATCGCTTGGCCGGTGCTTCGGACGAAGTCTTCTAATAACGGGCGCCAGCTCAATTCAACATTTGCTATGGATAGTGCAACAAGAATTCACACAAACTTAAAACTCGCAAGTCGCTGACGGTGATACGTTCACCAAGCTCGGCTCAGGCCGAAATTGCGGAAAGCAGACTTATCGGATGGCCGTTTTGCAGTCCACGCGGAGACAATTGTCATGGGAACAAAAGCGGGCGCCCTGCCCCCCAATCGGGGCATTGCTAGCGACCTCGCGAACCGCCGAACCACCTGTCGGGAGGGACCTGTGACTTTCGCCGGTGGAAACACTCAGAGCGGGGATTGATGCAACTTCGAAATTTGGTGCCCATTCCCACATACCTCAGCTGTTAAATTAGCATTGGCGCAGTTCGGTAGCGCGCCCCGACAAAGGAAAACATGCATGTCTCTGAAAGTGTCGTTCTTATTCGGCGGGGTTTCTACTGAATATGACGGGTCTATCACATCGTTGATAAATGTCATCTCGTCATATCTCGCACTGCCGGTCGTCGCGCGGCCGTTTTCTGTCAAACGCTTATATCATATTAGTCGATACGACGGGCTTATCCGAACAATTCCAGTTGACCGTGCTTCGACTACGAACGATATACATCGGTGCATTGCCGAGAATAGCACGATGCCCGGCAGGAAGCTGGCATCGGTTCTAGATTCTATCGCATCTAATGCGGAGTACATCGTAAATTTGTTACACGGACAGTTTGGTGAGGATGGAGGGATTCAGACGCTCGCGGCGCTTTCAGGCGTAACGGGCACGTTCGGCGACCCACACGTAGCATCATTAACCATGAATAAATACGCCATGTCAGCATTTGTTTCGGCGCTACTGCCGAATGAGGTGGTTCGGGTACCAAAGACAACACTCGTAAAGCCTAGGGGGGTTTCGGAAGCGATTGAAGCTGTCAAGCTGAGTCGGGGTCCAATTGTTGTAAAGCCGAATTCTCTCGGCTCATCGCTATTTTGTGGGCTTTTTCGCGACCCCGCGGGGTCCGCAGCCGAGATCGAGTCGCTACTAGGCACAATCTTCACGTATGATAGCGCCGCTCTGTTTCAGGAGTTCATTCCCGGTGACGAATATACCTGTGGGTGCTTAGTCAGTTCTTCTGCGGTAATTCCCCTTCCGGTGGTAAAGCTTGACGCGGAGATGCAATTCTGTGGTCGAGACCAAAAATATTCTGACCACATAGCGAAAAAGACTGTGGTCGACTCAGACAATGAGGTTTACGGGCGTGTCCAGACCATCGCGGAAAGAATCGTGTCATCAATAGACATATATAACATGGCGAGACTAGATTTTCGGGTGACAGACACATCGGAAGTATGGTTTCTAGAGTGCAACTATATCCCTGGAATTGCGAAAGATGGCTCATTTGAGATGATGCTGAACCGTCGTGGGATGACAGTTATCGATTTGATATCTTGGATTGCATCAAACGCAACCCCATTTATCAAGCCGGAACATTATATAAATTACGATCGTATTTGAGGTTAGGCACACGTTAGCCGGCTGAGTAAATCAGTCGGTGGCGAAGAGCACGAACGTAACGGTTAGCTTGAGAAGAGTACCCCACTTGGCATCAGTGCGCGGCAGTGAAGGGGTTTACTACTCGAGACGCGGCGCCACCTGGTGCAACGCGGACCAACACGTCCGGCCCCCGGCCAAAGCAAATCCGGCCCGTCGCGTCGTGGAGGTGACGACCCTGGCGAAGTGTGCACCGCGATTATTCGTGATGTGAGCGTGAGCCCACGATAAGTTTGAGATCGCAGGGCGCTTAAAAAGGTGAGGGAAGTAGGCATGACAATGCTTTGCGTCACCCATGTGCGGCGTTGATCCAAATAACGATTAGCTGATCGTCACTGACGTACAGCGCCGCAGGACGAAAGGAGCGTGCCATGACTTCTCAGGGGTGGGATATTGAAATTGTGCGTGCCGCCTTTCCGTCGCTCGCGCTGACTGACGGGGGCAGATCGCGAGTCTATTTAGACGCGCCAGGCGGATCACAGATCGCTGCGCGTGTGATTGAACGCATGAGTGAGGTCATGCTAAGAAGTTGCGCCAACAAGAGCGGAGTCCTCCGCACCTCTCATGAGAGCGATCGTATATGGGCGACGCCCATTCAGCTGTCGCAGATTGCTCGTCAGCTGTCGCAGATTGCTCGGCGCGGCTTCGCCAAACGAGATCGTCTTTGGGCCCAACAGTACTTCTCTGATCTTTTACTTCTCTCGCATGGTTGTCCGTTTAATGGAGGTCCGGCGATGAGATCGTGCTCAGGCGCATGGACCATGACGGCAACGTCGGTCCATGGGTGATCGCAGCCGAGGAGCGCGGCGTCACCATCCGCTGGCTCGACTTCGATCCCGAGACGTTTGAATACCGCTACGAGGAACTGGGGCGACACTAACTTGAAACAGCTGGCCTATTACCATCAGGCCCTGCATATGGAGCGCGTAAGTATCGACACAATCGCTACGGCAGTTCCGACGCCATTTTATTGCTACTCCTCTGACGCGATAAGAACGGCATACCTAACCCTGAGCACCGCGCTCAAGCCTGTTGGAGCCTCGGTATGCTTCGCGGTGAA
>NZ_QZWZ01000120.1 GCF_003601975.1 Mesorhizobium waimense | reverse complement strand
GAGAAAGCGGCCCGATGGGGCCGCTTTGTATTTTTTACCAGGAGGGATCGAGAGGATGGGGCTTTTGCCCTGTCTGCTCGTCGCTGGAAGGGTGCTGATCGTCAGGGGCTTGTTGGTGACGGACAAACTGCTGGATGTGGGGAGCGTAACGGCTCCAGATGCAGTCTCGCAGATCGTCGAGGAGTTCGAAGACGGCGGCTGCTTGCTCGGGTGTCCATTCGGCATTGACGATGAACTGGATTCCACGCCCGAGACCGGACGGCTGATGAGGATTTCCGGTCATGCTGCAGGCTCCTTTTCGTCAGCGGGGTGGCTGGTGCGTTGTTGACGCTGCGCCTTCGAGCGCTCGGAGGCTTCCTTGAAGCGGTAAGAATCGCCTTCGATGGGAATGACCTCACAATGGTGCAAAAGGCGATCGACCAGACTGACGACGCAGGCGGCATTGGGGAAGACCTCCGACCATTGCGCGAAGGGCTTGTTGGTGGTGACGATGGTCGAGCGTTTCTCGTATCGGCGGCTGATGAGATCGAACAGCAGATCGGCATGACGGTTGGAATAGGAGAGATATCCGACCTCGTCGATGACCAGGATATCGGGCGCCGCATAGTACTGCAGCTTTCGGCGGAGCATGGAATCGCTGTCGATGGCGGCGAGCTCGCCGAGCATTTCGCTGGCGGTGCGGAAGAGGACCGAATGGCCGGCGACCAGCGCCTGGTAGGCGACGTTAAGAGCGAGCGTGGACTTGCCGACGCCGTTAGGGCCGATAAGGACGATGTTGGCGGCCTCCTTGACGAAGGACAGCGTCATCAGTTCCTCGATGGCGGCGCGATCGATACGACGCGGCCATTTCCAGTCGTAATCGGCCAGTTGCCTGAAGTGGCCAAGCCTGGCGGCGCGCATGCGTCGCCGCAATGAGCGGTCGGAGCGCTCTTCTTCCTCCCATTGAAGCACGGCGGCCAGCCACGGCGCGTCGGCGATTTCGTCCCAGTGGGCGATCAGGCCATTGAGGCGCAGCGCCCTGGCGCGGTTGAACAGGATGCCGGGATTATTCATCGTCGTTGCCTGCGCAAGTGAGTTGATCGTAACGGTCGAGCTTGTGGGGCTGTACGACCGTATCCTTTTTGCGGACATGCTCCGGCAGCCTTGTTTCGACCGGCGGTGGAGCGCCACGCGCGATCCGGCGGCGTTCGAGCGCGACGTGAACCGATCTCGAATGAGAGGCCCCGGCCTGCAAGGCATCTTCGACGGCGGCCTGGAGTTCGGTGGCGCCGTAGAGGTCGAGCAGTTTGAGCATGGCATTGGTGATCGCGCCGATATTGGCGCCGCGCTCGGCGGCGTGGATCATCAGTTTCTGGCAGGCCGGCACGGCGCGCGTCAAACTGTTGAGGCCCCGATGCTGGCGCGCTTCGCGCTTGACGGCGACGAGCGCCTTGAGGTGCCGGGGGTCTTCGATCTGCTGGCCCCGGTCGTAGCTGCGGCGGTGGCTGGCGATCATCGTGGCGGCATCGAATATCCGGACCTGGGCGAGATCGGCGCGCACGGTGAGCGTGCGCCGGACATGAGTATGGGGAACCGAGTAATCGTTCAGGTCGAAGCGGACATAGGGTGTCTTTCCGACCTTCGCGGCGATCTGCTCCTCGATGGGGTACGGGTTGGTGGGCAATGGCAGAAGCATGGGCTGCTCCTGCGCAAACACCTGACGAACCGTCATCGTCCGGTCCTCGGGGCATGGCCGGTCGGCGGCCTGGTTGCGGCACCATTGTTCGGCCTGGGCATTCAGATCGTCGAGGTCCTTGAACTTGCGGGCGATGAAGAAGGCTTCCCGGATGTGGCGAATGGCGCGCTCGACGCGGCCCTTTTCGTTGCCCCGCGCCACGGCGGCGGGACGGGGCTCGAAGCGATAATGGCCCGCGAAGGCCAGAAGTGTCGGATGGAACCGGATGGCATCGCCGTGACGCTCAAGCACAGCGCTCTTAAGGTTGTCATAGAGCAGCACCCTGGGCAAACCATTCCAGGCGTTGAACGCACCGGCGTGGCCGCGCAGGAAGTTTTCCATGCGGGCATCAAGAAAGAAGCGCAGATAGATGTCGCGCGAGTAGGACAACACCATGACGAAGGCCATCAGCGGGCGGCGAGCCTTGCCGATTTCGATGTGACCAAAATGCGCCCAGTCGACCTGGCCTTGCTCGCCCGGCAGGGTGCGCAGACGCAGGAATGCTTCCGCAGCCTTGCGCGGACGGTGGAGCGCGATCATATGCCGGAAGTGGGAGGACGAGCCCTTGTAGCCGCGCTCCTGCACCATCCCGTACAGGCGGCTGGCGGTCAGGTCTGGATATGTCTCAAGCGTCCGCTGGACGAACGGCAGATACTGGTCGACCTCGGCGGGACGTATCACCGGCCTGTGGCGGGGCAGACCGGCCTCCTTCAGAACCCGGAAGACCGTCGTATGGTGGCAATGCAATTGCGTTGCGATCGTTCCACAGCGCCACCTCTCAACGTGGTACAGGCGCAGGATCATCGCTTCCTTCTCGGCGGATATGGTCATCGGTTGGGTCTCCATAGTCGTGTTGACGGACATAGGCCCCTCGGCGACGCACGAAGCCGCCGCGAAAGAACGGCGGCAGCCGACAACTGCAGCGCCGGCAGCACGGAGCCGGAGGGATCGATGGCACCGCTTCAGCGGTGACGTCGTCCAGTGCGACGGTGCCGTCGATCAGGGGCGCGTTCAGTCGTGAACCATCCGGCAGACAAGGTGCAGACTGATGCGTCACGTTGTTTTTGCAGCGCTGGCGATATCGGCGGGAGCGGTCGGCGTGGGCAAAGCGGCCCCGGCGGGTGTTCTGGTAGCGCAGCCCCGCCGCACGCAGACTGTCACGGCGGGCTTCATGGGCGCAGTCAGAACCACAGAAGCGCTGACCCCGATCGCAATGCCGGCAAAGCAAGACCTGTGAGCGGCACCGTGCGCAGAGAAAGAAACGACCGGTTTGCATTGCGGCGGCGAACCTCTCGGAACGCCGTCGGGATTGCGGGGAAAAGCTCGACGGAATGCGCCAATGCCATTATGCTGGCGCATACCGTGAACCAGTCGGCATCAGTGCCCGGGGACCTGCAAGTCCCCTCACACGGGCCGTTGGGATAGGACATCGAGTTTACGTGGTAGTGGGTCGATGTCTGATTGCGGCGCTCCGCACATGTAGCATGCGCGGACGCAGCGCGGGATGCGCCTCAGTCGCCCTCCGGGCTCCTGTCGGTGCATCCCGCGCTCTCATCCCCAACCAAATCAGATCATCAGCGTCATTCAGCACCACTCCGAGCCGAATTCCGCATCAATTCCCTCTCGGCGCCATCTATACGCGGTTCTCAACCGCCATCGACA
>NZ_QZWZ01000011.1 GCF_003601975.1 Mesorhizobium waimense | reverse complement strand
ACAGAAGCGAACCATCGCCGATACCTGGCGACACATCGGACACCTCGTCGCCACCATAGAACCCGACGAATGCTCAAACTACTTCAACAACGCCGGATATGCTTCCGTCAAAACCTGAAAGGCTCTAATAGCCGAGCGCCTCGCCGGATACGGCGCGGCTGTCGATGGCGCCATTGTAGCGGGCGCCGCCGTCTTTCTCGATTTCCGCCAGGCTCTTGCCGCCGACCAGGATGCCGGCCGCCTGGCCCCAAATCGTATCGCCGAGGTCGAGATGATAGCCCATGCCGGCCAGCAGTTTCTCGGTGTCGGGCGACAGCCCGAACGGCTCGACATAGACCGTGTCGGGCAGCCACTGATGATGGATGCGCGGCGCGTCGATCGCCTCCTGGATGTTCATGCCGTGGTCGATGACATTGACGATCGCCTCCAGCGTGATGGTGATGATGCGCGAGCCGCCGGGGCTGCCGATGACCATGAACGGCTTGCCGTCCTTGGCCACCACGGTCGGGCTCATCGACGATAGCGGCGTCTTCTTCGGCTGGATGGCGTTGGCTTCGCCCTGGACTAGGCCGTAGAGGTTGGGCACGCCCGGCTTCTGGGTGAAGTCATCCATCTCGTTGTTTAGCAGGATGCCGGTGCCATCGGCGACGACGCCGGCGCCGAAGGAGTCGTTCAGCGTGTAGGTGACCGCGACGGCATTGCCGTCATTGTCGATGATCGAATAATGCGTCGTCTCCTTGCTCTCGCCAAAACCCTTCGGCATCAGGTCCTGCGACACGCCGGCCCGGAACGGATCGATCTTGTCGCGGATTTCTTTCGCGTAGGCCTTGTCGAGGAGTTTTTCGACCGGGTTGTCGACGAAATCGGGATCGCCGAGGGCCGAGTTGCGGTCGACATAGGCGTAACGCATGGCCTCGACCATGGCATGGACCGTCTCGGCTGAACCCGCGCCGAGATAGGACAGCGGGTAGCCCTCCAGCACGTTGAGTATCTCGCAGATGATGACGCCGCCCGAACTCGGCGGCGGCGAGGAAATGATCTCGTAGCCGCGATAAGAACAAGTCACCGGCTTCAACTCGCGCACCGCGTATTGCTCGAAATCCGGCTTGGCCAGGATGCCGCCCTTGGCGCTGCTTGCCTTGACGATGGCGTCGGCGATGGCCCCCTTGTAGAAGGCGTCGGGGCCCTTCTCGGCGATCGCAGACAGCGAGGCGGCGAGGTCTGGCTGCACCAGCCGCTCGCCAAAGCCGTAGGGCTTGCCGTCCGGTTTCAGGAAGATGGCGGCCGCCGCTGGATCCTTCGCCAGCCGGTCTGCGTAGCGGGCAAAAAAGCCGGCATCGCCCTGATCGAGGACGAATCCGTCCTTGGCATAGGCAATCGCCGGCGCCATCAGGTCCTGCCGCGACAGCGTGCCGTATTTTTCGCGCGCAGCCTCGAAGCCGGCGACCGAGCCCGGCACGCCGACGGCAAGGTGGCCGTCGAGGCTGGCGCCCTTCACCGGCTTGCCGTCCTTGTCGAGATACATGGTCTTGGTCGCGGCCAGCGGCGCACGCTCGCGGAAATCGAGGAAGGTCGAGCGGCCGTCCTTGAAGCGGATGGTCATGAAGCCGCCGCCGCCGATATTGCCGGCGTTGGGGTACACCACGGCCAGCGCATAGCCAACGGCGACCGCCGCATCGACGGCGTTGCCGCCCTTCTTCAGCACCTCGACGCCGACTTCGGATGCCAGATGCTGGGCCGTGACCACCATGCCGTGTTCGCCCTTCGCCGGCGCAGGCGAAGCGGCGAAGACCGGCAAGGGCAACGCGAAGGCAAGGCTGAAGGACAGGCTGACAGCAATCAGCGTTCGGCGGGTGAAATGCAAGGCGGGCTCCGGAGCGTGGGGTGCGCCTAGAAGAGCCGCTTGGGGCGGGAGAGTCTACTGACAATGAAGGCGGACACGGGTTGGTGATCGTTCACCCGACTCTCTTCTCCGTGGGGATACCCATCCAGCGTGGGCGCCGCCCCTCACCGCCCCTGCCGGGCACTTCTCCCCGTAGACGGGGAGATGGATGCTTTCATCGACGATTTCGCCAATCGCCTGTGTTGCAAAGAGCGCCACAGCGGCGGTTAGCGGGCTTCTCCCCGTTTACGGGGAGAAGGTGCCGGCAGGCGGATGAGGGGCGGTGCAGACCTGGACTAATTATCCACTTAGATCAGCCTCAGACAATCCCACCGCTTCCGCCGGCGACCGCCGGCCGTTCCGCGGCGACCTTGGCTCGGTAGCCGGCGGCACGATAAGCAGCGACCGGATCGATGGCGCCGCCGGTCTTCAGGCGCGCCATGGCAAGTATCGGCTCGACATCAGTGCGGTAGGCCGTTTTCAGCGTCTGCGTCGCCATCAGGGCGTCATTGCTGTCCTGGCACCCTTCCAGTGCCTTGCGATCGACCAGCAGCGCTTGCGCATAGGCGCGCTGCACCTCGACCGCCGACAGCATCAGGCTTTCGATCGGGTCAGTGACATTGTGGCTCTGGTCCAGCATGTGGGCCGGATGAAAACCTTCAGCGCCGGAAAGCTCGGCATCGACCAGTTCGTTGAAGACCAGGAACAGCCGGTAGGGGTCGATCGAGCCGGCGTCCAGGTCATCATCGCCGTATTTGGAATCGTTGAAATGGAAGCCGCCGAGTTTCTTGAACTGGATCAGCCGCGACACGATCATCTCGATGTTGACGTTGGGCGCATGATGGCCGAGATCGACCAGGCAGAAGGCCTTGTCGCCGAGCTCCTTGGCGATCATGTAGTTGGTGCCCCAGTCCTGCACGACCGTCGAATAGAAGGCCGGCTCATACATCTTGTGTTCGGTGAACAGCTTCCAGTCATCCGGCAGCCCGGCATAGATGTCCTTCATGGCGTCGAGATAGCGCTCGAAAGCCCTGGCGAAATTGACCTGACCGGGGAAATTCGAGCCGTCGCCGATCCACACCGTCAGCGCTTTCGAACCCAGCGTCCTGCCGATCTCGATGCATTCGAGATTGTGCTCGACCGCCTGGCGGCGCGTGCCGGCGTCGGCATGCGACAGCGAGCCGAATTTGTAGGAAAGCTTCTGGTCCTGCGCGTCCGAGAAGGTGTTGGAATTCATGGCGTCGAAGCCTAAGCCAAAACGTGAGGCCGCCTGCTTCAGCCGGTTCGGATCGGCCTTGTCCCACGGGATGTGCAGCGAGACGGTGGGGGTCGCCTGCGTCAGTTGGCGGATGACGGCGCAGTCCTCGATCTTGTCGAAGATGTCGCGTGGCTCGCCGGCGCCGGGAAAGCGGGCAAAGCGGGTGCCGCCGGTGCCGACGCCCCAGGACGGGATTGCGACAGTGAATTTTTCCACCTTGTCGCGGATAGCGTCGATTGCGATGCCACGACGGTCGAGGCGTTCGCCGAGCGAGGCGTAGTCGCGCTCGAGGTCAGCCTTGCGCGCGACGTTGTCTTTCTCGACGACATCGGCCGAGATGATGGATTCGGACACTGTGGTTCCCTCCCATATGTGTTCGGTCGGCGCTGCCCCTCATCCGCCTGCCGGCACCTTCTCCCCGTATAGAGACGGGTAGAAGAGAAGCGCTCAGGCGTCGGCGGCCTCTCGACTAGCGCGTAAAGCTCTGGGCGTTGCCCGCGTCGACATTGATGATGTTGCCGGTCGATTTGGCCGACATATCGGAAGCGAAGAAATAGATCGCTTCGGCGATATCTTCCGGGAAGACCGAGCGCTTCAGCATCGAGCGCGAGCGGTAGTGCTCTTCCAGATCGTCGGTCGACATCTTGTAGGCGGCGGCGCGCTGTTCCTTCCACTCGCCGGTCCAGATCTTCGAGCCGCGCAGCACGGCATCCGGATTGACGACATTGACCCGTATCTGCGCCTCCGCGCCCTCCAGTGCCAGGCAGCGCGCGAGATGGATTTCGGCCGCCTTGGCGGTGCAATAGGCAGCCGCATTGGGCGAGGCGGCAAGGCCGTTCTTGGAGGCGACGAAGACGACGTTGCCGCCGATCTTCTGGACCCGGAACAGCCGGAAGGCTTCCCGCGACACGAGGAAATAGCCGGTGGACAGGATGTCCATGTTCTTGTTCCACAGCTCCAGCGTCGTCTCCTCGATGGGCGCAGACGAGGCGAGACCTGCGTTGGACACCAGAATGTCGATGCCGCCGAACTCGACCGCAGTCTCGGCGAAGCCCGAGACCACCTGGTCCTCCGACGTGACGTTGATCAGCACCGGGCGCACGAAATCCTTGCCGTAGGCCTTGGCCAGTTCCTCATTGGCGCCGGCGAGTGCCGTCTCGTCGATATCGGCCAGCACCACGCAGGCGCCTTCGCGCAGCAGGCGGTTGGCGGTGGCGCGGCCGATGCCGCCGGCGCCGCCGGTGACCAGCGCAATCTGGCCGGCCAAGGCTTTCGGTTTCGGCATGCGCTGCAGCTTCAAATCCTCGAGCAGCCAGTATTCGATGTCGAAGGCTTCCTGTGCGGGTAAGCCGACATAGGACGACACCGTCGAGGCGCCGCGCATGACATTGATGGCGTTGACGTAGAACTCGCCCGAGATGCGGGCGGTCGCCTTGTCGCCGGCGAAGGTGAACATGCCGACGCCCGGCATCAGATAGACGACAGCATTGGGATCGCGAATGGCGGGCGAATCCGCATGCTTGCAGCTGTCGTAATAGGCCTGGTAGCCAACACGATAGGCAGCAATGTCGTCGGCGAGACGGGCGATGACGGCATCGACATCTGGATTTGCGGGATCGAACTCGATGACCAGCGGCCGGATCTTGGTGCGCAGGAAATGGTCCGGGCAGGAGGTACCGAGTGCTGCCAGCGGCCGCAAATCCCTGGAATTGACGAATTCGAGCACGGCGGCGGAATCGTCGAAATGGCCGAGCTTGTGGCTCTTCTGCGAGATCAGGCCACGGATCCGCGGCATCAGCTTTGCGGCGATGGCGCGGCGTGCGGTGGCGTCGAGTGACTTCACCACCTCGCCACCGAAGATCGCCACGCCTTCTGACCGACGCTCGAACCACTCCATCGCCTGGTTGATCACCGCGATCGTCGTCTCGTAGCATTCCTTCGGCGTGTCGCCCCAGGTGAACAGGCCGTGGCTTTCGAGGATGACGCCCTTGGCGGTGGGATGTTCGAGGCAGAATTTCTCCAGCCACAGGCCGAGTTCGAAGCCCGGCCGCTTCCATGGCAGCCAGCCGATGGCGTCGCCGAAGATTTCCTTGGTCAGCGCCTTGGAATCCTTGGCCGCGGCAATGGCGATGATAGCGTCGGGATGCATATGGTCGACAAAGGGCTTGGGCACGAAAGCGTGCAGCGGCGTGTCGATGGAGGCCGCGCGCGGATTGAGGTTGAAGGTGCAATGCGGCAAGAAGCCGACCATCTCGTCCTCATGCGCTAGGCCGCGATAGAGGCCCTTCAGCGCGCGCAGTTTATCCATGTAGAGCGTGGCGAAGCCGTCGAGCTTGATCGAAGCGCTGTCGCCGCCCGAGCCCTTCACCCACAAGACTTCGACGCTTTCGCCGGTCAGCGGGTCCTTCTGCCAGATCTTGGACGAGGTGTTGCCGCCGCCATAATTGGTGACGCGCTTGTCGGAACCGAGCGTGTTGGAGCGATAGACGAGGCGTTCCGGCTCGCTCATCGACGCCGCCTTGGCGTCATCCCACAGATTGGCAAGGCGCGAGCCGGAGCGCTTGTCGAGCATTTGAATATCCTCCCGTGAGACGCGCGAACAGTGCGGTCGATCTTGGCCAAATGTCTACGGAAGCGGCGCGATTGTCAATCACAAACGATCAATATCGATCATATTGCACTGCACAATGAAAATATATGATTGGAAATGATTGACACTGCGCGTTTTGAGTGCCTAGATGCTCAAGCAGGGAGGAACCATGCACGAGAAAGAGCGCCACAGGATCATTCTGTCCGCCGTCCAGGAAAAACCTGTGGTGACGGTGCAGGAGATGGTCGACCTGACGGACTCGTCCGAGGCGACGATCCGGCGCGATATCGCGGCCCTGCATGTGCAAAAACGCCTGCGCCGGGTGCGCGGCGGCGCCGAGGCGATCTCGCCGCCGCAGTTCATCGGCCTTGCCGGCCGGCCGTTTTCCGTCAACGAGACGCTCAATGCCCAGCAGAAGCGGGCGATCGCCCGCGAAGCGGTCGAGCTCTGCAAGGACGGCGAGCCGATCATCATCAATGGCGGCACCACCACCTTCCAGATGGTGCATTTCCTGACCGGCCGCCGCATGCCGATCTTCACCAATTCCTTCCCGATCGCCGAGCACCTGCTCAGGCATTCCAAGAACACGGTGATGCTGTCGGGCGGCACCATCTACCGCGAGCAGAACATCATCCTGTCGCCCTTCGACAATGACGTGACGCGCAACTTCTATGCGCGCCGCATGTTCATGGGCGCGCAAGGGCTGGGGCCCCTGGGGCTGATGGAAGGCGACCCGCTGCTGATCCAGGCGGAGCAGAAGCTGATCGACCAGGCCGACGAGCTGGTGGTGCTGGTCGATTCCTCGAAGTTCCGCATGCGCTCCAGCCTGATCCTGTGCGGCCTCACGCGCATCGCCACGGTGATCACCGACGACGGCATCGAGGACCGCGAAGCCAAGATGCTGGAAACCGCCGGGGTGACGCTGATCGTCGCCCGCAAGCCGGCAAGCAACAAGGAAGAATCTTCGCTGCAGGCCTGAGACCAACTCACGCCCGCAGCGGCGATGGAATGCAACGCTCAAGGGAGGATATTCGATGAGCTTTCTGAAGAAATTGATGGTTACGGCGGTCTTTTCCGCCGCCATGTTCGTGAATGCCGCCTATGCTGAAAACGTCAAGATCGCGCTGGTGGTGAAGTCGCTCGGCAACGGCTTCTTCGACGCCGCCAACAAGGGTGCCGAAGAGGCGGCCAAGGAGCTGGGCGATGTCGAGGTCATCTATACCGGACCGACCAAGGCAACCGCCGAAGCGCAGATCGAAGTGGTCAATTCGCTGATCGCCCAGAAGGTCAATGCAATCGCGATTTCGGCCAACGATGCCGACGCGCTGGTGCCGGCGCTGAAGAAGGCGATGGAACGCGGCATCACCGTGATCTCGTGGGATTCGGGCGTCGCTCCCGAAGGCCGCCAGCTTCACCTCAACCCGTCCGACACCGGCCTGATCGGCGAGACCATCATCAAGCTCGCCGCCGACTATCTGCCGGAAGGCGGCGACGTCGCGATTCTCTCGGCCTCCTCCACCGCGACCAACCAGAATGCCTGGATCGAAGCGGCCAAGAAAATCCTGCCGGAGAAGTTTCCCAAGATCAACCTCGTCGCCACCGTCTATGGCGATGACGACTCGGCCAAGAGCACCGACGAAGCCAAGGGCCTGCTGAAGTCCTACCCGAACCTCAAGGCGATCATCGCCCCGACCACGGTCGGCGTCGTTGCCGCCGCCCAGGTGGTGACGGACGAGGGCCTCATCGGCAAGGTCAATGTCACCGGTCTCGCGCTGCCTTCCGAGTTCAAGAAGTTCATCGACAACGGCTCCAGCCAGGCGGTCGCGCTGTGGAACCCGATCGATCTCGGCTACTCGGCCATCTATCTCGCCCATGATCTGGCGGTGAAGAAGGAAGAGGCCAAGCCTGGTGCGACGCTGTCGATCGGCCGCGTCGGCAAGGTGACGCTCGACGACACCAACTCGGCTGCGATGGCTCCGCCCTTCCAGTTCGACAAGACCAACATCGAGAAGTTCTCCAAGATCTATTGATCCTGGCGCCCTTCAAGGAGATGCGGCGGGGCTCACGTCCCGCCGCATCTCCAACGAACCTAGAGCGGTTCAGCTTTTGATAGAAGCGCCGACCCGCTCTAAGTATTTGTTTTTACGCAATTCCGGACGGAAAACCGCTTCGCACTTTTCCTGGAATTGCTTTAGCTTCAGGGCCTGATACGGATATGGACACGACAGCCCAACACAAAATGGAGACGGAACGGCCCGAGCCCTCGGACCCGTCCGAGCCCTCCGCCCCGCGCCTGACGCTTTCAGGCATCTCCAAGAGTTTTCCTGGCGTACGCGCGCTGCATGATGTCAGCCTGTCGCTCTATCCCGGGCAAGTGACGGCGCTTATCGGCGAGAATGGCGCCGGCAAGTCGACGCTGGTCAAGATCATGACCGGCATCTACCAGCCAGACGCCGGCACCATCAGCATCGACGGCGCGGCCGTTGCCTTGCACAGTGCGCACGCCGCCTTCGGCCATGGCATCACCGCCATCCACCAGGAAACAGTGCTGTTCGACGACCTGTCGGTCGCCGAAAACATCTTTCTAGGCCATGCGCCGCGCACCCGCTTCGGCACCATCGACTGGCGCACGATGCGCAAGAACGCCCGCGAGGTTCTCGACACGATGCGCGCCGGCCATATCGATGCCGACGCGCGGCTGAAGGATCTCGGCATCGCCAACAAGCATCTGGTCGCCGTGGCCCGCGCCATGTCGATCGATGCGCGCATCGTCATTATGGACGAGCCGACGGCGGCACTTTCGATGAAGGAGATCGAGGAGCTTTTTCTGCTCATCGAATTCCTCAAGAGCGAGGGCAAGGCGGTCCTGTTCATCAGCCACAAGTTCGACGAGATCTACCGCATCGCCGATCGATACACCGTGTTCCGCGATGGTGAGATGGTCGGCGCAGGCCTGCTCAAGGACGCCGACCAGGGCCAGATCGTGCGCATGATGGTCGGCCGCAACGTCGACCACATTTTTCCGCAGCGCCAAGCCAACATTGGCGCGCCGGTGCTGTCGGTCGCCGGCCTGTCGCATCCGACCGAGTTCGACGACATCGGCTTCGAGTTGCGCAAGGGCGAGATATTGGGCTTCTACGGCCTTGTCGGCGCCGGCCGCAGCGAGGTGATGCAGGCGATATCGGGCATCACGCGCACCAGCAAGGGCACGATCACGCTCGAGGGAAAGACAATCGCGCCGAAGTCGGCGGCTGACTCGATCGAGGCCGGCATCGTCTATGTGCCGGAGGAGCGCGGCAAGCAGGGCGTGGTGATCGGCCTGCCGATCTTCCAGAATGTCTCGCTGCCCTCGCTCAAGCGCACGTCCAAATCCGGCATGCTTCGCCTGGCGGAGGAGTTCGCGCTGGCGCGCTCCTATACCGAGCGGCTGGACTTGCGTGCCTCCTCGCTCAGCCAGGATGTCGGCACGCTTTCCGGCGGCAACCAGCAGAAGATCGTCATCGCCAAATGGCTGGCAACGGCGCCCAAGGTGATCATCCTCGACGAGCCTACCAAGGGCATCGATATCGGCTCCAAGGCCGCCGTGCATGGCTTCATGGCCGAACTGGTGGCGCAGGGCCTGTCGGTGATCATGGTGTCGTCGGAACTGCCCGAAATCCTCGGCATGTCCGACCGTGTCGTCGTCATGCGCGAAGGCCGCATCGCGGCGGTGCATGACAACAAAGGGCTCGACGCCGAGACGCTGGTCAGGACGGCGGCGGGGATCGCGGCATGAAAAACGTCGTCAAATATCGCGAAGTCTGGCTGCTTGCGGCCATCGCAGTGCTGATCGGGCTGATCTCGACGCGCTTCCCGGGCTTTGCCAACCCGGCCAATCTGCGCCAGGTGTTCAACGACACCTCGATCCTGATGATCCTGGCGCTCGGCCAGATGGTGGTGATCCTGACCCGCTCGATCGACCTGTCGATGGCCTCCAACCTCTGCTTCACCGGTATGGTCGTGGCGATGCTGAACGCCGCGCATCCGGCAATCCCGATCCCGCTGCTGATTGTCATCGCACTCCTCGTCGGCCTGGTGCTCGGCGCGATCAACGGCCTGCTGGTGTGGCGGCTGAATATCCCATCCATCGTGGTGACGCTCGGCACGCTCACAATCTATCGCGGCGCCACCTTCGTCATCTCCGGCGGTGCCTGGGTCAATGCCGACCAGATGAGCGCCGATTTCATCAATTTTCAGCGCACGGCCTTTCTCGGCATTCCTGTGCTGTCGTGGATCGCGCTTCTGGTCATCGCGCTGTTCTTCCTGGTGATGACGCGCACGGCGCTCGGCCGCTCGATCTATGCCATCGGCGTCAATCCGACCGCGTCGGTCTATGCCGGCATCGATGTCGGCCGCACCAAGTTCATCGTCTTTTGCATCTCCGGCATGGTCGGCGGGCTCGCCGGCTATCTGTGGATCTCGCGTTACGTCATCGCCTCGGTCGAGGTTGCCAACGGCTATGAGCTCAACATCATCGCCGCCTGCGTCATCGGCGGCATCTCGATTGCCGGCGGCATCGGCTCGGTCGGCGGCGCGGTGCTCGGCGCGCTGTTCCTCGGCATCATCTCCAACGCGCTGCCGGTCATCAACATCTCGCCCTTCTGGCAGATGGCGATCTCGGGCAGCGCCATCATCCTGGCCGTGGTGCTCAATGCGCGCGGCGAGCGCCGGCAGGGCCGCATCATCCTCAGAAAGGCGGAAGCGGCATGACCGATACCCCTGCCCCGCGCCATATCCCGGACCGGCTCGACAAGCCGCTCTCTTCAGCGATCTTCTCGTGGGAGGCGCTGCTGATCGTCGTCGCGGTCGCGATCTTTGCCGTCAACAGTTTTGCCTCGCCCTATTTCCTCGATCCGTGGTCGCTGTCGGACCTGACCTTCAACTTCACCGAAAAAGCGCTGATCGCGCTGGCCATGGCGCTGCTGATCATTTCGGGCGAGATCGACCTGTCGGTGGCCGCCATCATCGCGCTCGCCTCGACCATGATGGGCATGGCGGTGCAGGCCGGCGCCGGCGCGCCGGTGCTTGTCCTGATCGGCATCGCCGTCGGGCTCGGCTGCGGCGCCTTCAACGGGCTGCTCGTCACCAAGCTCGGCCTGCCGTCCATCGTCGTCACCATCGGCACGATGAGCCTGTTTCGCGGCATCGCCTTTATCGTGCTCGGCGACCGGGCCTACAAGGGCTATCCGGCGAGCTTCGCCTTTTTCGGCCAGGGCTATGTCTGGTGGGTGGTGTCGTTCGAGCTGACACTGTTCCTCGTGGCCGCCGTCATCTACTGGTTCGTGCTGCACCGGACGAGCTTTGGCCGGCGGGTCTTCGCCATCGGCAACAATCCGGTGGCGGCGCAGTTTTCCGGCGTCCGCGTCGACCGTATCAAGTTCATCCTGTTCTGCCTGACCGGGCTGATGTCGGGCATCGCCGCAGTGCTGATAACCTCGCGGCTTGGCTCGACCCGGCCGTCGATTGCGCAGGGCTACGAGCTGGAGGCCATCACCATGGTGGTGCTCGGTGGCGTCAGCATCCTCGGCGGCGCCGGCAGCATTTTGGGCGTCGTGCTTGCCGCCTTCATCATGGGGCTGGTGACCTTCGGCCTAGGCCTGCTCAACGTGCCGGGCATCGTCATGTCGATCTTCATCGGTCTGCTGCTGATCATCGTGATTGCGCTGCCGATCGTCTGGCGACGGCTGCGCGGGGGGCGCTTCGCCTGATGCCCGAGAAATACGCCTTCAAGATGAAGCTCAACCCCGGCATGAAGGCCGAGTACAAACGGCGCCATGACGAGATCTGGCCGTCGCTGGTCGCGCTGCTGAAACAGGCCGGGGTGTCCGACTATTCGATCCATCTCGACGAGGAGACCAACATCCTGTTCGGTGTGCTGTGGCGGCAGGACGGCCACGGCATGGCCGACCTGCCCGGGCATCCGGTGATGCAGCGCTGGTGGGCGCATATGGCCGATGTCATGGAAACCAAGGCCGACAACGAGCCGGTGGCGGTGCCGCTGGAAACCATGTTCCATATGGCATGATCCGCCACGTCGCCGTCATCGATATCGGCAAGACCAACGCCAAGGTGGCGCTGGTCGATCTCGCGACCATGCGCGAGACCACCCTACGCCGCGTCGCCAATGCGGCTGCCACCGACGGCCCCTACCCGCACCACGATGTCGAAACCCTGTGGACCTTCATCCTCGACAGCCTTGCCGCGATCCATCGCGAGCAGCGCATCGACGCAATATCGATCACCACCCATGGTGCGACGGCGGTGCTGGTCGATGCTACCGGCGGCCTGGCGCTGCCGGTGCTCGACTATGAATTCGCCGGACCGGACGCGCTTGCCGGCGACTATGACGCGATCCGTCCGCCCTTTGCCGAAACAGGGACGCCGCGCCTGCCGGCCGGCCTCAACATTGGAGCGCAGCTGTTCTGGCAGCAGAAGCGCTTTGCGGGCGAATTCGCCCGAGCCGCCGCGATCCTCATGTACCCGCAGTACTGGGCCTTGCGGCTGACCGGCGTTGCCGCCAACGAGGTGACATCGCTCGGCTGCCACACCGACCTGTGGCACCCGTGGAAGGCCGATTTCTCGTCGCTGGTCGACCGGATGGACTGGCGCCGGCTGATGGCGCCGGTGCGGCCGGCGAAGGACCGTTTGGGACCAATCCTGCCGGCACTCGCCCGGCAGACCGGACTTGACCCGCAAACGCCGGTGTTTTGCGGACTGCACGATTCCAATGCCTCGCTGCTGCCGCATCTCATCGCCGATCGGCCACCCTTCTCGGTCGTCTCGACCGGCACCTGGGTGGTGTCGATGGCGGTCGGCGGCAACAAGGTGACGCTCGATGCGGGGCGCGACACGCTGGTCAATGTCAACGCGCTCGGCGATCCCGTGCCTTCGGCGCGCTTCATGGGCGGACGCGAGTTTTCGCTTCTGACCGACGGCAAGCCGCAGGACTGGAGCGACGCCGATGTCGCCGCCGTGCTGGCACGCAAGACATTGCTACTGCCCTCGACCCAGCAAGGCTCGGGGCCCTTTCCGCATCACGCCGCGCAATGGCTCGCGGCTGAGGACATCGCCGAAGGCCAACGCTTCGTCGCCGTGTCCTTCTATCTGGCGCTGATGACGGCGACTTGTCTGGGCCTAATCGGCGGCGATGGTCCCGCGATCGTCGAGGGACCCTTCGCCCGCAACCGGCTTTTCACCCGCATGCTCGCCGCCTCGACGGCGCGACCCGTCATTGCCTCGGAAGCGGCAACCGGCACCAGCATCGGCGCCGCTCTTTTAGCGACGGATCGTGCGGCCGCGGGGAACAAGGGCGAAAAGACCGAGCCACCGGCCGATCCAGCCTGGGCCGACTATGCGCGCTCGTGGCGCACAGCAGTCGATGCTAGCTGATCAGAGTATCCGCTTGCCGAAGGCCGACATGACGAAGTTGATCGTTTCCGTCGCCAGCCTCGGCTCCAGTTCGGCTGTCAGCCCGGAAACATCCATCGACAGCAACCCGCCGGAGAGCGCGATCGTCTCCATCGCCTGATGCGTCTCGCGCACGGTGATGCCGCCGGAACCTGCCGCCCAGCCAGTGAATTCGGTGACAGCAGGCGCATAACTAACGTGAAAACCTTGCGTGCCGGAGGAGGCGATGTGGATGGCCTCGCGCATCACGTCGCGCATGCCCATGGCGTCGACGTCGGTCATGGTGAAGGCGGAAACGCGCGAATCGTTCAGCACCCGCGCCTCGGCCGGATCGGCATGGCGCAGGCCGACGATGACGACGTTTTCCGGCGACAGCTGCGGCTGCATGGCGCCCGGCTTGTGGTCAAGGCCGAGCGTCCGCGCCAGCACGGAGACCTCCGGCAGGTCGATGCCCTCTTCATCCTCCGGCATCAGTGCGGCGATGGAATCGATCCAGATCAGGCCGAAAGAGTGTGTCGCCCGCGCGGTCGCCGCCAAGGCCTTGTGGGCGATCCGACGATCGGCGCCGACGGTCAGCCGGATCAGGCCGGACGGAGGCCGCTCGACATCGGCGAGCTCGACGACGTCGAAATTCATCGCCTCCAGCCGGGCGCCGGTCGCCTCGCGTGCCAGGATGCCGGCCGCCGCCGGCTCGGCCGAGATCGACACCATCTTGCGGCCGGAATAGTCCTCGACGTCGTGCATCGGGGCCTTTTCGACATATTCTGAAGTCATCGCCATCAGCATGGCGCCGTAGCTCATGTGGAAGGCGACGCGGTCGCCGACGGCGGGCGGCGGATCGGCATCGGCCACGTCGAGCAGCAGATGATCGCTGGAGGCGCCGAGCACGCGCATGCCCTTGGTGATCGGCACCAGCCCCTCGACCAGCACGTCCTCGCGGCCGATATTGGCGATGGCGCGCAGCCTGTCGCCCACATCGGGGAAGACCGGCTGGTTGCCGAAGGCATCATAGCCGGACTGGCCGATCGGCCGCGACGGCTTCAGCTTGACCTCGATGATGTCGCTGGTCAGGCGGCAGGCATCGGGTTCGAGTTCGTCCCAGGGTGTGTCGCGGAAGGTTTCGACGCCGCCTTGCAGGATCGCCTCGCCGACCCTGAGATTGTTGATGCCGGCGGGCAGCCGTCCCTCAAGCAGCAGCGGCAGCGACGACGAAGCGCCGCCCGAGATCCAGTCGAGGCTTTTGCCGGACAGGCGCTCGGTCTTGTAGGCGTGGGCGACGAGTTGGCCGAGATTCTCTTCCGTCGGCATGATGGCGCCGAAACAGCCGAGATTGGTGCCGATGCCGGCGATGCGCACGCCCTTCATTTCCAGGATCTGTTCGACCGTGGGCACCAGGTCGTTCGGCCAGATGCCTTCTCTGAGATCACCGAGATCGATCATCAGCATGATGTCGTGAACACGGCCCATGCGCTCGGCGATGCGCGCTATCTCGCGGATGATGGTGAGTTCGGATTGCAGGCTGATGTCGACGCTGCGCACCACCTCCTCGACGCGGGCGACCGGCGGGCTGCGCAGCAGCATGATCGGCGCATTGATGCCGCTGTCGCGCAGCCGGCGGATGTTCTCAAAGCGCGATTCGGCAATGCCGGAAACACCGCCGCGCAGCATGGCGCGCGCCACCTGCGGCATGCCGCAGGTGCCCTTGGTGACGCCAAAGACCTTGATGCCGGAGAGCGCGCAGCGCTCGACGATGGTGCGGGCATTGCGCTCGATGCGGCCGAGATCGATGGCGACTTGCGGACCCGACATCGCTCAGTTCCTGTAGACCAGCCCTTGCGGGTCGATCTCCGGCTTGCGGCCGGCGACGATGTCGGCAAGGAATTTGCCGGAGCCGCAGGCCATGGTCCAGCCGACATGGCCGTGACCGGTGTCGAGATAGAGGTTCGTGTAGCGTGCCTGACCGATGACCGGCACCGAATTCGGCATCATCGGCCTGAGACCCGCCCAGAGTTCGGCCTTTTTCTCGTCGAAGGCGCCTGGGAAAAGCTCCTTGCCGGTCCTGAACATGGCGGCGAAGTCTCTGGGACGAAACGTGCGGTCGAAGCCGGTGAATTCGGCCGTGGAGGCAAGCCGCAGCCGGTTGCCGAGCCGGGAGTAGCCGATCAGCTGGTCCTCGTCGGCGCCGCCCATGGTCGGCCCCTTGCTCTCGTCCTCCAGGGGAATGGTCGCGGTGTAGCCCTTCACTGGATAGACCGGCAGGTCGATGCCGTAGCGGCGGCCAAGCAGGCCGCTTTCCGGCCCCATCGAGATGACGACCGCATCGCCGGCGACCGGCCCCGCCGACGTCATCACCGCACGCACATGGCCGCCTTCGACGTCGAGACCCTCGACCGTCGTGCCGTAGAGAAACTTCACGCCGAGCTTTTCGGCGGCGTGGGCGGCGAGTCTTTCGACGAATTGCCGGGAATCGCCGGTCTGGTCGATCGGCGAATAGACACCGCCAGCAATCTTGTCCTTCGCATCGGCAAGGCCGGGCTCGAGCTCGATCAGGCGGTCGCGGCCGACGATCTCGATCGGCAGGCCATGTTTGGCGAGGAAGCGATAATTGTCGGTGCCGGTATCGAGGCTGTGCTGCGAGCGGAAGAAATAGAGGATGCCCTTCTTGCGCTCGTCATAGTGGATGCCGGTCTCGGCCGAGAGCGCGTTGATGCAGTCGCGGGAGTAGAGCGCCAGGCGCAATTTGACCTGACTGTTGGCACGCAGGCGCGATACCGTGCACTGGCGCAGGAAACGCATGCTCCACGCCAGGAAATACGGATCGAAGCGCAGCCGCACCTTGATGCCGAGATCGTGGTTGTAGAGCGCGCGCAGGAACGTTTTCAGCGCCGCGGGCGAGGCCCAGGCCGTGGCGTCGCCCGGCGACACCAGACCGGCATTCGACTGGCTGGTGCCGCGCGCCGGCGCCGGATGGCGTTCGATCACCGTCACCTCGTGGCCGTCGCTGGCCAGATAGTAGGCGGCTGCCGTGCCAACCACACCCGCACCAAGCACCAGTATTTTCATGCCGCCCCCCAAGTCTCAACGGCCAAAGCGCCTCCACGCTCTGCCGCGAAGCCCTTCAATAGCGCTTTAGCGAGCGCGGGACGAGCCCATTGGTGAAGGGCCGGCGGACTTCAGCCGCGCGCCGAGTTCTTGCTGCTCAGGATGCGCTCCCAGGCGAGCGCATCGGCGACGATCAGGTCGAGGTCGTCGCGCTGCGGCGTCCAACCGAGTTCCGCACGCGCAAGCTCCGAATTGGCGACTATGGCGGCGGCGTCGCCTGGCCGACGGTCCCCCATCTTCACCTCGAAATCATGGCCAAAGGCGCGGCGCACGCTGTCGATGACTTCGAGCACCGAATAGCCATGGCTGTAGCCGCAATTGGCGACGAGGCTGGCACCCCCTTCGCGCAGCCGCTGCAGCGCCAGGCGATGCGCCGCCGCCAGATCGCTGACATGGATGTAATCGCGCATGCAGGTACCATCCGGGGTGGAATAGTCGGTGCCGAACACCTGCATGAAGGGCCGCCTGCCGAGCGCCGTCTCGCAGGCGACCTTGATCAGATGCGTGGCGCCCGGCGTCGACTGGCCGGTACGGCCCTTGGGGTCGGCGCCGGCGACGTTGAAGTAGCGCAGCGCCGTATAGCGCAGCCCATGCGCGATCGCCGCATCGCGCAGCATCCATTCGCTCATCAGCTTGGACAGGCCGTAGGGCGATACCGGCGCCAGGCGGGCATCCTCGCGCACCGGCTCCAGCCCGGCGCCGCCATAGACGGCGGCGGTCGAGGAAAAGATGAAATTGGGCACGCCTTCGCGCACCGCGGTCTCGATCAGCGTGCGTGTCTTGCAGGTGTTGTTCTCGTAATAGCCGAGCGGATCGGCGACCGATTCGGGCACCACGATCGAGCCGGCGAAATGGATGATGGCGTCGACATGGTTGTCTCTTATGATCGAACCGACCAGCTCCTTGTCGGCGACATCGCCGACGACGAGCTTCGCCTCGGGCGCCACCGCCCATTCGAAGCCGGTCGAAAGCCGGTCGAGCACGACCACGCTCTCGCCCGCATCCAAAAGCTCCCAGACCATGTGGCTGCCGATATAGCCGGCACCGCCCGTTACCAAAACCGTCATCCCGAATCCTCGCACCTTCTGATTTATCGGAAACTGTCTCAACAAGCGCCTTACTGGAAAGCCTGCCGCAAGGCCATTAAAACCCTCAATGTTAAATCGGTAACAGTCGCTCCGGCCCGTGGCATGATACCGAAACAAAATTGATCCACATCAAGGGAATAGGCCACGAACCGTGGTCGTTAGGAACAGGTTCGGGGCGTGGCATTTTGACCAAAAAGGTCCGGTGGACGCCAAAGGGGGCAATGATTATGATCCCGCGCAAAACTTGGGAAGTCGACATGAACTACCAGCGGTTCTTCGAGGAAGCGATCGACCAGCTCCATGCCGAGCGGCGCTATCGCGTTTTCGCCGACCTCGAGCGCATCGTGGGCAAATTCCCGCGCGCCATCTGGCGTTCCAACGGCCGCGCCCAGGAAATCACCGTCTGGTGCTCCAACGACTATCTCGGCATGGGCCAGCATCCGGACGTCATCGCCTCCTTTCAGAACGCGGCCGGCAAGATGGGCTCGGGCGCCGGCGGCACCCGCAACATCTCCGGCACCAGCAACCCGCTGGTCGAACTGGAACTGGAACTGGCCGACCTGCACGACAAGGAAGCGGCGTTGGTCTTCACCTCGGGCTTCGTCTCCAACGAGGCCTCGATCTCGACCATCGCGCGGCTGCTGCCCAATTGCCTGATCATCTCGGACGAGCTGAACCACGCCTCGATGATCGAAGGCGTGCGGCGCTCGGGCGCCGAAAAGAAGATCTTCCGCCACAATGACGTCGCGCATCTCGAAAGCCTGTTGCAGGCGGCCGGCCGCGAGCGCGCCAAGCTGATCGTCTTCGAAAGCGTCTATTCGATGGATGGCGACATCGCGCCGATCAAGCAGATCGTCGAACTCGCCGAGCGCTACAACGCCATGACCTATATCGACGAGGTGCATGCCGTCGGCATGTACGGACCGCGCGGCGGCGGCATCACCGAGCGCGAGGGGCTGGCCGATCGCATCGACATCATCGAAGGCACTTTAGCCAAGGCATTCGGCACGCTCGGCGGCTATATCACCGGCACAAGTGCTGTCATCGACGCCGTGCGCTCCTATGCGCCGGGCTTCATCTTCACCACGGCGCTGCCGCCGGCGATCGCCGCGGCCGCAACCACCTCGATCCGCCATCTCAAGCGCTCGCAGGCCGAGCGCGACGCGCAGCAGCGCCAGGCGTCGCGGACCAAGGAGATCCTCGGCGCCGCCGGCCTGCCGGTGATGGACTCGCCGACCCATATCGTGCCGTTGCTGGTCGGCGATCCCGAGCTCTGCAAGATGGCCAGCGACCGCCTGCTCGGCGTACACGGCATCTATATCCAGCCGATCAACTATCCGACCGTGCCACGCGGCACCGAGCGGCTGCGCATCACGCCGACGCCGTTCCACTCCGATCAATTGATCGCTGAACTGCAGGACGCACTGGTCGAGACCTGGGATGCGCTCGGCATCCCCTATGGCGCGGCCGGCCGGCCTGCGGTCGCCAAGAGCGACCGGATTATACCGTTGCTGGTGCCGAAGTCAGGCGGCTGAAGCCGTTTGAAACCCTACTCCGACGGCCATCTGCCGCAGCTTTCTCCGCTCCCGGTGCTCACGGACTTGAATGTCCGCTGCGCTCCGGTTGTCGAAAGCCACGCCAGCTGACTCGCCGAAGCGAGTTTCAATCCGGCTTCAGGGCGGATCAAACGGTCTTCATCCATTTCGCCAGCCGGTGCGCGGCTTCCTCGAGTTGGTCGAGGCGGCGGTGGAAACATAACCTGAGGAAGGCTTCGCCGCCGGGGCCGAATGCGGTGCCGGGCGCCAGGCCGACATTGGCCTGGTCGACGATGTCGAAAGCGGCGGTTCGGGAATCGGTGATGCCGTCGACCGTGAAGAACAGGTAGAACGCGCCTTGCGGCACGGTGAAGCGCGCCTTGCCGGTTTCGCCAAGGATGCCGCAGACCAGATCGCGCGCCGCGTGCGCCCGCTCCACCTGCTCAACTATAAAGGTATCACCCTCGTCGAGCGCCGCGACGGCGCCGCGCTGCATGAACTGGGCTACGCCCGAGGTCGAATACTGGATCAGGTTCTCGAACACCTGCTGCAATGCGGGATGGGTCTTGATCCAGCCGACGCGCCAGCCGGTCATCGCCCAGTTCTTGGAAAAACTGTTGACGAACAGGATGCGGTCTTCCGCCGTCGCGATGTCGAGGAAGGACGGCGCACGGCCGTGGCCGTAGTGGAACAACGCATAAATCTCGTCGGCGATGATCCAGATGCCTCTTTCGCGGGCGAGGTCGAGGATCGCCTGCAGCGTCTCCCGGTCGGCGGTCCAGCCGGTCGGGTTGGACGGCGTGTTGACGAACAGCGCCTTGGTCCTTGGCGTGATCGCGGCTGCGATCTTGTCTACATCGCAGGACCAGCCATTGCCGGACTGGTCGAGCGTGACCGCCACCGGAACGGCGCCGGCGACACCAGCGGCGGCGGCGAAGTTCGGCCAGGCCGGCGACAGATAGATGACCTCATCGCCACTGCCGGCGACGGCGTCGATGGCCAGTTGGATGGCATGCATGCCGGAGGCGGTGACGATGAATTCTTCCTCGCCGAAGCTTTTGCCGAAATGCCTGTCGTAGTAGCGGGCGAGCGCCTGCCTGAGCTCCGGAATGCCCTTCTGCCAGGTGTAGAAGGTCTCGCCGGCGGCCAGTCCGCGGGCAGCGGCGTCGCTGATGAAGGCAGGCGTCGGCAGATCGCCCTCGCCGGCCCAGAGCGGGATCAGGCCGTCGCGCAGGCGGCCGTGTTTGACGACGGCGACGATGCCGCTTTCGGGCGCGGCGCGGGCTTCGGCGCGCAGGGTCTGGATCAGGGTCATGGATAAGTCCGTTTTGATGCCAGCGAGTGCTAGCGCGTTTTACCAGAAGCGAAAACAGAAAACCCCGGCCGCGAGCGGCCGGGGTCTTGGTCCAAGAATCTGCAGTCGCCTATTTCCTGGCGAGCAGATCGCGAATTTCGGTGAGCAAAGCGACATCGGCGGGCGGTGGAGCGGCGGGTGCTGCCGGCTTCTCTTTCTCTAGCCGCCTGCGCATATTGTTCACCGCCTTGACCATCAGGAAGATGATGAAAGCGAGGATGATGAAGTTCAGCGCCACGGTGATGAAATTCCCGTAGGCGAACACCGCGCCTTCCTTGCGCGCATCGACAAGGTTGGTTGAATGCACGTTGGACGACAGGGCGAAGAAGTAGTTCGAAAAATCGACACCGCCGAGTGCGCCGATGAAAGGCATGATGATGTCGTTGACAAGGGAATCAACGATCTTGCCGAAGGCGGCGCCGATGATGACACCGACGGCCAAGTCCATGACATTGCCCTTTGAAATGAATTCCTGGAATTCTTTCAGCATTCGACCCTCCTTGCCATGGCCGCGCGCCGCCTCCACCATCCCTTCGGCGCCGGCCCACGCCCACCATAACAAAAACCCTTGGTTGCAACAGAAGCAAAGCGCGAAAGCAGCTGCTTTCTCCTTCCCCTGAGTCAGCGGCCAAATGTCCGACAGACCTGATAGCCATGCGCCGAAAGCCGCGATGGACTCGACCTCCAAGCTGTGATTGCGTCTGTGCCGGGAGGAATTTCGGACCGTGCAGGGCTGGTTCATCGTCATCATCGCCATCGCCTATGTGACGCTGCTGTTCGTCATCGCCAGCCTTGGCGACCGGCGCTCGGCAGGGCCGGACCGCGCCCGTCCGTTCATCTATGCGCTCAGCCTCGCCATCTACTGCACCTCCTGGACCTTCTTCGGCTCGGTCGGCCTGTCCTCCGAACGCGGCCTCGAATTCCTCGGCATCTATACCGGCCCGGTGCTGGTGTTCGTGTTCGGCTTTCCGCTGCTCAACCGCATCGTCAGGCTGGCCAAGACCGAGAAGATCACCTCGATCGCCGACTTCCTCGGCGCCCGCTACGGCAAGAGCTTCACCGTCGCGGCGATCGCCACGCTGATCGCGACGATCGGCGCGGTGCCCTACATCGCGCTGCAATTGAAGGCGATCTCCGGCTCGGTCAGCCTGATGGTCGAGCACTACACGGGATCGCCGCCTTCCTTCGATCCCTTCGTCAGCGACATCTCGCTGGTCGTCGCCATGCTTTTGGCGCTGTTTGCTGTGCTGTTCGGCACCCGCCATGCCGACGCCACCGAGCATCAGGATGGGCTGGTGCTGGCGGTGGCGGTGGAAACCGTGGTCAAGCTCGCCGCCTTCCTGGCGATCGGCCTGATGGTCACCTTCCTGATCTTCGGCGGACCGGGCGACATGTTCGACAAGCTCGCTGAGAATGGCGAGGTGCGGCAGGCGATGGGCTATAACACCTCCTTGGCCACCTGGCTGGTGCTGACCGGCCTCAGCGGCTTTGCCATCATCATGCTGCCGCGCCAGTTCTACGTCACCATCGTCGAGAACCGCGGCGAGGCTGAACTTCGCACCGCGACCTGGGTGTTTCCGCTCTACCTTGTCGCGATCAACCTATTCGTGCTGCCTATCGCCTTTGCCGGCCTGTCGCTGGTCGGGACCAGGACGAGCAGCGACCTCTATGTGCTGGCGCTGCCTCTGTTCAGCGGCCATGATGTGCTGGCCATGGCCGCCTTCATCGGCGGTCTGTCGGCGGCGACGGCTATGGTCATCGTCGAAAGCGTTGCGCTGTCGATCATGATTTCCAACGACCTTGTCATCCCGCTGTTCGTGCGCCGCCTGCTCAAGACCACGACGTCCGAAAGCGAAGACTGGTCGTCGCTGATCCTCAATGTGCGGCGCGGCGCAATCTTCGTCATGCTGTTCATCGCCTTCCTCTACTATCGCGAGAGCACCAACAATGCGCGGCTCTCCTCCATCGGCCTGATGTCGTTCGCGGCCATCGCCCAGTTCGCGCCGGCGCTGATCGGCGGGCTGATCTGGCGCGGAGCCAATGGCAGGGGTGCAGCACTTGGCATGGTCGCCGGCATCCTCTGCTGGGGCTACACGCTGCTTTTGCCCTCGCTCGCCGCGCCGGATGCCGACATCATCGTCCACGGCCTGTTCGGCTTCGAGGCGCTACGGCCGCAGGCGCTGTTCGGCACCGTCGCCGAACCGTTGAACCATGGCGTCCTGTGGAGCCTGTCGATCAACGCGGTGTTCTTTGTCCTGGGTTCGCTGTCGCGCGCATCGGTGCCGCTGGAACGCATCCAGGCGGCGATCTTCGTGCCGCGCGAGGCCGGCCCGATGCCCAGCCTGCGCCGCTTCCGCACCGCCATCACCGTCAATGACCTCAAGGACACGATCTCGCGCTATCTCGGCGTCGAGCGCACCGAGCGCTCCTTCCAGTCGTTCGAAAAGACCAACGGCACCACGCTGCTAGGCAACGAGCAGGCGAGCATGGACGTCATCCGCTTTTCCGAGCAATTGCTGGCGAGCGCCGTCGGTTCCTCCTCGGCGCGGCTGATCCTGTCGCTGTTGTTCCGGCGCAACGACCGCGAATCCAAGGATACCTTCCGCCTGCTCGACGACGCCACCGAGGCGCTGCAGCACAACCGCGACCTGCTGCAGATCGCGCTCGACCAGATGGAACAGGGCATTACCGTCTTCGACCGGGATTTCCGCCTGATCTGCTGGAATCGCCAGTACCGGGCGCTGTTCGACCTGCCCGACGAGATGGGCCAAGTCGGCGTCTCGCTCGACCGCATCCTGCATCACCTCGCGCAGCGCGGCGACATTCCGTCCGACCAGCGGGTGGCGATGCTGAACCGCCTGACCAGCTTCGTCAGCCCGTGGCAGATGGAGTTGAAGACCAGTGGCCGCATCCTTGAGCTGCGTTCCAACCCGATGCCGGACGGCGGCATCGTCGCCACCTATGCCGACATCTCCGGGCGCGTCGAACAGGATCTGGCGCTGAAGCGAGCCAATGAATCGCTGGAGCAGCGGGTCAAGACGCGCACCATCGAACTGACCCGCGTCAATGAGGAGCTGGCGCAGGCGCAGATGCTGGCCGAGGAGGCCAATCTCGGCAAGACGCGCTTCCTCGCCGCCGCCGGCCATGACATCCTGCAGCCGCTGAATGCCGCCCGGCTCTATTGCTCGTCGCTGATCGAAAAGGCCGGCAAGGGCCCGGCAGGCAGGGCGGCGGTCAACATCGAATCCTCACTGGAATCGGTCGAGACCATTCTGGGCGCGGTGCTCGACATTTCCCGCCTTGATGCAGGTGCAATGAAGCCGGACGACACCGCCTTCAGCCTGGACGGGCTGCTCCGCCAGATCGGCAACGATTTCCGGCCGCTCGCCGCCGAAAAGAAGCTTGAGCTGACCATTATGCCGTCGTCGCTCTGCGTGATGACCGACCGCAACCTTTTGCGCCGGCTGATCCAGAACCTCATCTCCAACGCCATCAAATACACCCGCCACGGGCGCATCCTGGTCGGCGTGCGGCGGCGCGGGGAACTGGCCGAAATCCAGGTGATCGACACCGGCATCGGCATCGCCGGCGACAAGCTGAACACGGTGTTCCACGAATTCACCCGGCTCGACGAAGGCGCGCGCGAAGCCGAAGGCCTCGGCCTCGGCCTCTCCATCGTCGACCGTATCGCTCGCGTGCTGAGGCTCGAAATCCGGATATTTTCCAACCCGGGCAAGGGCACGCACTTTTCCGTGATCCTGCCGGTGGTGGCGGCCGAGGCGCCCCGGCGCGAGATCGAGGCGAAGACGCCGGTGCGCGCGACAAACTCGCTGGCTGGACTGCGTGTTCTCTGCATCGACAACGACGCCCGCATCCTCGACGGGATGCGGCTGCTGCTCGAGGGCTGGGGCTGCAGCGTCGACACCGTCACGGGTGTCGAGGCGGCATCCGGCATGGGTCGGCCGGATATCGTGCTTGCGGACTATCATCTCGACGGCGGCACCGGACTGGATGCCATCGAGACGTTGCGGTCGATTCACGGCCATGATTTACCGGCCGTCCTGGTCACGGCCGACCGCTCCAGAGAGGTCCGCACTGCTGCCGGCGGGCTTGATGTGCCGGTGATTAACAAGCCGCTAAAACCGGCTGTGCTGCGTTCGATGATGGCCAGGGTCGGGCCGCTGGCCTCAGCGGCCGAATAATTCGACCCGTATCCAAGGGTCAGCCTGTAGCCTGCAACGGATCGGCGCCGATCTTGGCCAGTTGGATAACCGCCTGGGTGCGGCTGTCGACGCCGAGCTTCTGCAGGATGGCCGAGACATGCGCCTTGATCGTGGCCTCGGAGACGCCGAGTTCGTAGGCGATCTGCTTGTTCAACAGTCCTTCCGCCAGCATGCCGAGCACGCGCGTCTGCTGCGGCGTCAGCGCCTGCAGGCGCTTGATCAGGTCCGAAATCTCGGGATCGCGTTCGACACCGAGATCGATGCCGATAGGCGCCGCTATGTCGCCGGCCAACACCGACTGCACGGCGCCGCGGATCTCCTCCATGCTGGCCGACTTGGAGATGAAGCCCGAGGCGCCGAGGTCGAGGGCGCGCCGGATCGTCACCGGGTCGTCATGCGCCGACACCACCACCAGCGGCACCGCCGGGTGAACGCCGCGCAGCGAGATCAGGCCGGACAGGCCGCTGGCGCCTGGCATCGACAGGTCGAGCAGCACCATGTCGACATCTTCATTGGCCACGACCAGCGCCTTGGCGCTCTCGAAATCGCCGGCTTCGTGAATGGCGGCGACATCGCCAATGCCGGCAAGCGCCTCTTTCAGGGCGCCGCGGAAAAGCGGATGGTCGTCGGCGATGACGAACGTGTAGCCCGACGGCAAATGGTCCTCCCCAAATCCCGCTGATGATTGACTGCTTTTACGGGACCGGAACGATTATGCGGCGATGCGCCCTGTTTTCAAGCGGCAAAGGCCTGACACGCATTTTTCCACAGGCGCAGCTCAGGTCTTCTGCGAGTTGAGCTGGGCGCCGTCGTCCTTTTCCATATCCTTGACGATGCCCATGAAGCCACGCAGGAAGCGCTCCATATAGCTCATCGTCTTGTTGAAATCCTCTTCGCTGGGCAGCTTGGATTCGAGGCGGGCGGACAGCGAGTTCTCAAGCCTGGTGACGCGCTCGTCCATGGCCTTCATCGAAGTCTGCAGGCGGTCGACCTCGTCCTGGAAGGCGGCGCGTTCGTCGGCCGCCATCTTGCACACCAGTTGGCCGGCGCGCTCCTCGCAGATCGACATGGCGCCGGTCTGCGTATCCATGCGGACATAGCCATTGGTGGATTTTTCCAGTTTGTAGCGGTCGGTCTCCTCGGACCAGGCCGACGCCGCGATCAGCGATACCAGTGCGGCGGGGATCAGTATGTACTGCAGACGCATGTTCAACCTCCACGAGCCAGTATGCGCACCTTATCACAGGTTTGCGCCGTAAATGGGGAAGAGTTGCCCTTCCCCGCATGATCGGTTCGGACTATAGCGCAGCCATGTCTCAGATTATCTACAAGATCGCGCCCGAAGCCCTGTGGCGCGAGGCCGAGAAAAACGGCCGCTTCACAGGTGCTGCGATCGACGTCGCCGACGGCTTCATCCATTTCTCTACCGCCGGTCAGGTGCGGGAGACGGCGGCCAGGCACTTCGCCGGCCAGGCCGACCTGCTGCTGATCGCAATCGACGGCAGCCGGCTCGGCGACGCGCTGAAATACGAGGTGTCGCGCGGTGGTGCGCTGTTCCCGCACCTCTACGCCCCGCTGGATCTCGAGGCGGTAATCTGGGTCCGTCCGCTGCCGCTCGGCACCGACGGCCTGCACCAATTCCCGGCGCTGGAGGCCAAATGAGCGTGCTCGACCGGATCGGCCAGAAGCTGCTGTTCACGTTCGATCCGGAAGCAGCCCACGGGCTGTCGATCGCCGCGCTGAGATGCGGCCTGCCGGTAGCCGGACGGCCGCCGCGAGATAAACGACTGAAAGTCAGTGTTTGCGGGATCGATTTCCCGAATCCGCTCGGCATGGCCGCGGGCTACGACAAGAATGCTGAGGTGCCGGACGCGCTGCTTGGCCTCGGCTTCGGCTTCGCCGAGGTCGGTACCGTGACGCCGCTGCCGCAGGCGGGCAACCCCAAGCCGCGTATCTTCAGGCTGACGGCGGATGAAGCGGTGATCAACCGGCTGGGCTTCAACAATGAGGGCCATGAGGCCGCCGAAAAGCGCCTTGCCGCGCGCAAGGGCCGTGGTGGCATCGTCGGCGTCAACATAGGCGCCAACAAGGACAGCGCCGACCGCATCGGCGACTACGAACGCGGCGTGGCCCGGTTTGCCCAATACGCCAGCTATCTGACGGTCAACATCTCCTCGCCGAACACGCCGGGCCTGCGCAACATGCAGGCGCGCGAGCAACTCGGTGAACTTTTGTCTCGGGTCATAGCCGCGCGTAGGGCGGCCACAGCGCAGCCGCCCATCTTCCTCAAGATCGCGCCGGACCTTGTCGAGGCCGAGCTGGAGGACATCGCAGCCGAGGTCACCGAAAAGCGGCTGGACGGCGTCATCGTCTCCAACACCACCATTTCACGGCCGGCGCTGCGCAGCGCCAGTGTCGCCGGCGAGGCCGGCGGGCTTTCGGGAAAGCCGCTGTTCGAGCGCTCGACCATCGTGCTGGCGAAGATGCGCAAACTGCTCGGGCCGGACCGCACCATCATCGGCGTCGGCGGCGTCGATTCGGCCGAGACGGCACTGGAGAAGATCCGCGCCGGCGCCGATCTCGTCCAGCTCTACACCAGCATGATCTATGCCGGGCCAGCGCTGCCCGGCCGCATTCTTTCCGGCATGGTCCGTGTTGCCGACAGAGAACGGCTCACATCGATCCGGGCGTTGCGCGACATCAGCCTCGACAAATGGGCGTCGAAGCCGCTCTAAAAGGCGGTTCGCACGCGCAGCCGCAAAATCGCCAGCAGGCTGAAGCCGCGCACCAGCAGGAAGACGTGCAGCGACGCCCACAGGCCGTTGTTGCCGAAGGTGGGCGCGAGCGTGAACAGCGCGGCGCTGAAGGCGAGAAACGACAGCAGCATCATGTTGCGCATGTCGCGCGACCAGGTGGCGCCGATGAAGACACCGTCCATCTGGAAGGCCAGCACGCCGCTGAGCGCGGTGAAGGCAGCCCAGGGCAGGTAGCTATCGGCGACGGTGCGAACATCCTGCGACGTGGTGACCAGGGCGACCAGACCGGCGCCGCCGGTGAGCAGGACAAGCGTCGCCGCTCCCGCCAGCCCAAAACCCCAAAACAGGGTCAGCCGCACCGCCCGGTGGAAAGGCGCGGCGGCGCGCGCGCCGATGGCCCGTCCCGCAAGCTGTTCGGCGGCAGTGGCGAAACCGTCGAGGAAGTAGCCGGCGATGAGGAAGAAGTTCATCAGCACGGCGTTGGCGGCCAGCGTCACCGTGCCGAACTGCGCACCCTGGCGGGTAAACAGCGCGAAGGCGGCGAGCAGCGAGAACGAGCGGATCATGATGTCGCGGTTGAGCGACAGCATGTGCCGGAAGGCCGTCATGTCGAGGATGCGATGGCGGGGCAGCCGGGGCGCGGCCCGGAACCGCCTGACGACGATGGTCAGCCCAAGCAGCATGGCAAGGAACTCGCCGGTGACGGTCGCCCATGCGACACCTGTGACGCCCCAGCCGAGTTCCAGTCCGAGCAGGATGCAGAGAACGATGTTGATGCCATTCAGCACCGCCTGCAGCATCAATCCCAGCCCGCCTTCGCCGCGCCCGAGCACGTAACCCAGAATGGCGTAGTTGATCAGCGAGAACGGTGCTGCGAGCAATCTGATGCGGATGTAGACGGCCATTGCCTCGCTGACGCGCGGTTCTGCGCCCATGAACTTTTGCCCGGCAATGGCGATCAATGGCGCAAGTGCTGCAAATGCGATGCCGGCGACGACCGCGATCAGCACAGCGCGCCAAAATACCGCCTGCTCCTCCAGATCGTCGCCGCGTCCAAAAGCCTGGGCGACGAGGCCGGTGGTGCCGGAGCGCAGGAAATTGAAGGTGGTGAAGACGACGTCGAAGACCAGCGCGCCTGCCGCCAGGCCGCCGAGCAGGGCTGCGTCACCGAACTGCCCGATCACCGCGGTATCGACGATGCCGAGCAACGGCGTCGTCAAATAGGCAAGTGTCATCGGCACCGCGATGGCGAGCACCGAGCGGTTGGTGACGACGAAGGCTCTGGCGTTGGCTTGGGTCGCATCCAAAGGATTGCTGCCTTGCTGATTGCGGCTTGATCGGACAGACGATGTGCCCCAGTTTCGCGATGCCACGCAATCGCCAACCAATGGCGGCCAACCGAATTCCAGCACTGGCGCAGGCCGCCCCACATCATGTCGCTGCAGATCGTCCATCACCCCGACTACGACGCCGGCTTTGCCGTCAACCACCGCTTCCCGATGAGCAAGTATCCGCTGCTGATGGAAGCCCTGCATTCGCGCGGGCTGGCGCGCCCGGATACGGCGAACTTGCCCGACCCGGCGCCGGCATCCTGGCTGAAGCTTGCGCATGCGCCTGACTATGTCGAGCAGGTGCTGGCCTGCGAAGTTCCCGAAAAAATCGAGCGGGAAATCGGCTTCCCGGTCGGTCCCCGCGTTTCGCTGAGAGCCCAGCTCGCCACTGGCGGTACGGTGCTGGCGGCGCGGCTTGCTCTGCAGCACGGCATCGCCTGCAACGCCGCCGGTGGCAGCCATCATGCGCGGCGCGCGCAAGGCGCCGGCTTCTGCACCTTCAACGACGTCGCCGTCGCCTCGCTGGTGCTGCTGGCCGAAGGTGCCGCTCAAAACATCCTGATCGTCGATCTCGACGTGCATCAAGGCGACGGCACGGCGGACATTTTGAAAGATGAACCACGCGCCTTCACCTTTTCCATGCATGGCGATCGCAACTATCCGGCGCGCAAGATCGCTTCAGACCTCGACATCGCTCTGCCGGATGGCACCGGCGACGCTGCCTATCTGGAACGGCTGGGTAGCATCCTGCCGGAGCTTTCCGCGCAAGCGCGCTGGGACATCGTCTTCTACAATGCAGGCGTCGACGCCCATGCCGAGGACCGGCTTGGCAGGCTCTCACTCACCGATGACGGCCTGCGCGCTCGCGACGCGATGGTGATCGGTCATTTCCGCGCGCTGGGAATTCCGCTCTGCGGCGTCATCGGCGGCGGCTATTCGACCGACATCGCGGCACTTGCCGCGCGCCACGCCATCCTGTTCGAGGTGGCGTCAAACTATGCCTGACGACCTTCTTGTCTGAGCATGAGCTTTTCCGAACCGAGGCGAAGCAAGAAACGGTTCCCACTTTTTGGGATCATGCTCTACTTCCGGTAGTTGGCGATCCTGAGCAGGATAAAGGCCGGCACGACGATCGCGGCGCCCAGCAGGATATAGCCGAGGAAGCGGTCGATGGCGTGGAAGCCGAGATTCCAGAGATCGATGAAGAATTTGCGAATGCCGTAGAGCACATCCATCGGCGACCAGCCGAAAGCATTCATCACCAAGCCGACCAGGAACGATACGACAAGCAGCTTGACGAGCACCCTGAGGGGCGAGTCACCGAGAAAGCGCGTCAGGGCGGACAAGGCCTATCTCTCCACGTTCGCCTGCCCGATTCGGGCTGCAGGTCCAGAGATACGCACTTGGCCGCCCGGCATCAAGGCGGCCGGCCGACGACCTCGGTCGATCCCACTTATCTGTTTTCTAACCAATTGCCGCTATTTCCAATCGAATAGCGGGAGCCAGGCTTTTGGTGGAGATGGAGAAAAACACCGCGCGACACGCCGTAATGCTGGTTCCGGTGGTGATCGCGGTCGAGATCGCACGGCAATACCCCTCGCTTTCGGCAACCGCATGGCTGGCGGAAAAGCGCGACGCGCTGGAAGAATTCTTTGCCAGGCGCTTCCATGCGATCTGCGGGGCGTCAGCTGTTTTGCTGATCGGCGCGGTCTTGCTGCTCGGCAGCGCCTATCAGATCGCGCCGGCCCGAAGACGTCGGCAAGCGGGGCGCTGACATTCGCCGAAAGCCATCATCTGTCGGGCAATGTGCTGAACTCCTACAATTTCGGCGGCGCGTTGATCTTTCACGGCATCAGGACCTACATCGACGGGAGGACGGACCAGCTGTTCCTCAGCGGATTCACAAAAACCGATGACGAGACGGGCCAAAGCGACGGCAAGCCCCTGCTCGAGGCCCAGATCAAGAAATACGCCATAGGCTGGGCGCTGCTGACGGCCGGCGACAACCGCATCCCCTTCTTCGAGGAACTGGGCTGGAAGCGGGCCTATTCTGACGACTATGCTGTGATCTACCTGCCCCGGCGGCGCCTGATCATGATGCGCCGGCTCGAGCACCGCTTTGCGATTGCCCGAGGCCATACCGTCGTGATAACGAGGCTGCTGCGCGGGTATGATGTAATGGTAGCTTGTCAGCTTCCCAAGCTGAACGCGAGGGTTCGATTCCCTCTACCCGCTCCATTTTGTCCTCCAGAGAGCCTTGGGCGGACCGCAGGGCGCGTAAGATGTCGGCAGCGAACCACAACTGCACTTCCGGCTTTAACAGCTCCTGGATACCGCTCTTGAATTGGCTCTCACAGACGATAAAGGTCATTTCGGAGAGCAATGGTATGTGATATAACCTCTGCTATTACGCCTAGACGTCGAGGATATGTCACACAAGCCTACACAACGCGATCAAGCCCGTGCACTGCTGCAGGACGGCAGTCTGATCCGTCTGCGCGACCTGACCACAGTGGGAGTGAGTCCGGAGACAATGGCCCGCCTGGTTCGCGAGGGCGAGGTCGTGCGGCCCGCGCGCGGACTCTACCAACTGGCAGAAGCCATGCCAGACGCGCGCCGTTCAATCGCCGAAGCTTCGGCGCTGGTTCCCAAAGGGGTGGTCTGCCTCACCTCAGCGCTGCAATTCCATGATCTGACGCTGCAGATGCCCTCAGCCATCTGGATGGCCATTGACCGAACGGGCTGGAAACCGAAAGTCGACTATCCCCCCATCCGTTTTGTCCGCTTCAGCGGCCGTGCCCTCACGGAAGGCATCAAACGGCACCGCATCGAAGGCATCGACGTGCCAGTATTCGAGCCCGCGAAAGCCATCGTGGACTGCTTTCGCTACCGCAACAAGATCGGACTCGACATCGCGCTCGAGGGGCTCCGAGAGGGGCTGAGGACGCGCCAGGTCACGCCGGATCAACTGTGGAAATTCGCCCAGTCTGGCCGGGTCTGGTCGGTGATGCGCCCATATGTCGAGGCAACGGTCGCCGATGGCGCGTGAGCTTCGCAACGTTGGCGCCTCGGTCAGAGCCCGCCTGCTCGACCGTGCTCGCGAGGAGCGGTCCGACTTCCAGTTGCTGCTGACACGGTATGCGCTCGAGCGGCTACTTTACAGGCTCAGCATTTCTACCGAACGCGAACACTTTCTCCTGAAGGGCGCGATGCTGTTTGCGGCCTGGCTCGACAACCCCTTCCGCCCAACGCGCGACCTGGATCTTCTCGGAAGCGGCGATGCGGGTGTCGCCGCAATGGTCGAGTGCTTCCGAGCGATCTGCTCGACACCTGTGCAGGATGACGGCGTCGAGTTCGATGTCGCTGGCCTTACTGCCGAGCCTATCCGCAATGACGCGGAGTATGCCGGCGTTCGTGTCAGGACTGCCGCGACGATTGCCGGCGCACGCGTGCCCATTCAGGTCGACGTCGGCTTCGGTGACGTAGTGACGCCGGCCCCAATCGAGCTTGAATACCCGACCCTGCTCGACTCGCCACCGCCCCGCCTCCGCGCCTACCCGCCGGAGACGGTCGTTGCGGAAAAGTTTGAGGCCCTGGCAAGCCTGGGCGTCGCCAATAGCCGCATGAAGGACTTCTACGACCTGTGGATGATCGCGAGGACCTTCAGCTTTGAAGGGGGCGTTCTATCCTCCGCGATCAGACGAACGTTCGAGCGACGCCAAACGGCCTGGCCGGCCGAGATACCGGCAGGACTGAGCGCTGACTTCGCAGCTGCAAAGAGCGGTCAGTGGCGGGCTTTCCTGACACGGGAGCGCGTGATGGCGGCGCCCGACGACTTCGCTACCGTCATCGATGGCCTACGGGTATTCCTGGCACCACTTCTGACTGAAGGACCGCACACCGGCCGGTGGCCGCCGGGCGGGCCGTGGACTGAATAGCGTCTCCGCTGCCCAAGTTTAGGCATGGGCGATACACAGGGACGGCGCTCAACGGTTTTACAGCGCCGTTGATTTCATTGGATAATTTCCGGTCGAAAATCAGCTCGTTTTACAGCTAAGCCACTGAAATATAAGCGTCACATCCAGCTTCCCAAGCTGAACGCGCGGGTTCGATTCCCGCTACCCGCTCCAGCGTCCGAAGGCTAACAGCGCCACTGCGACCACGTTCACGCCAGCACTCCACACAGGGGCAGGTGCTTTGCCGCCTCTTCGGCTCCCATCCGCATCATGGTGTGCGACAGGCCGCCATGCTCCTCGATCCATTGCCGCACCCAATCGGGGTATTGCGAGATCAGGTAGTTGGCGGCTACCACATTCTGCCGAGCGCCGACGCCATAGGGCAGATGGAAGCCAAAGGATGCATGCAGGGAAACGCAAAGCTGCTCGGCGGGCAGGGACAGGTAGAGCGTGCAGGCGCTGTCGCACGCCCCGTCAAAGCTCACTGGCTCCTCGGCGGCGCGCAGTTCGGCGACATGCAAAGCGAAGTTCACGATCTGGCCACCGGGATTGCCGCTCACGGTCTCCGCGTTCGCGGGTAGCGCCATCAGGACGGCGGCGAAGAGCCCAATCGCCCTGGTCATCAACATCCGTGCGGGCGTCAGGTCTTTATCCATCTTGTGATCTCGCGTTCGTCTCGCGACGCCAACGCTAGCATCAAGATGGTTAACATAAGGCAGTGCTGATCAACCTGCCGATCGGTTCTGTTACACTAGCGCGAGCTCGATCCCCGCCCCTTGCTCCAGTCTTTGGCGCAGAAGGCATCACCGCTCTCATCTGTTGTACGGGTTTGGGAAACGTTGAAGGACTACGGCCATCCGCCGCAGGGTTTAGCCAACTTCCCTCAGGATGAAATCGTGCAGCATCTTCGCCGCCGGCGACAGCACGCGGTTCTTCACCGTGATCAGGCTGTAGGGCCTGACCTCGATGTCGAACTCGGTCTGGACGACATCGATGGCGCCGGCCAGTCCCTCCGGGCTCTGGATGAATTTGGCGACCTGGATCGACACCGGAGCGATAGCGTCGGACTGCGCCACCATCACCAGGGTCAAGAGCAGCGAGCTGGTGTTGAGGATGCGGTCCGGCAGCGCGATGTTGCGGTTCAGGAAATTGCTTTCCATCGCCTGGCGCAGCGGCGAGCCGCCCGACTGGAAGACCCAGTCATAGGCGGCGGTGTCCTCAAGCCGCACCGCCTTGCCCATGCTCAGCGGGTGGCCGCGGCGCACGATCAGGCAGGCTTTTTCGACGCCGATGACGCGCGATTCGAACAGGCGCGGATTGAGGTCGTCGGGGATGCGCGCGATGATGAAATCGTGGCGTGAGGCGATCAGCTCGCGCGCCAGCACATTGGAGGTCTCGACCTGCATGGTGATCTCGATGCGCGGATAGATGCGGCGGATCTCGCGGATCGCCGGCACCGCCAGTTCGATCGCCGGCGCAGTCACCGCGCCGAGGAACACCGAACCGCCCTTGCCCGCCTTGAGCTCGGATATCTCGCGGTCGGCCTCGCGCATCTCGAGCAGGATCGAGCGCGCGCGCCTGGCCAGCGCCTTGCCATAGGGCGTCAGCGTGATGCCGCGCGGCAGCCTTTCGCACAGTTTGACGTCGAGCACCGCCTCCATCTCGGCGATCATGCGCGAGGCGGCGGGCTGCGAGATGTTCATCACCTGCGCGGCTGCACTCACCCGGCCGTGATCGTCAAGTGCTGCGATCATGCGCATATGGCGCAGGCTCAAGCCGCTGCGCAGCAGCGTTTCGCCGTCGCCCGGCTGCTCGTCGTAACTACCGGAAATTCCAGAAGGATTGCGCAATGCCGCCATGATTGTCGCCTGTTCCCGTCGAAGGATCGATCTGTTTTCAATCATATATCAGTTTCGGTATAGCAATCATCAAAGATCGCATTTGACAGTTATGTCAAAGGGACACACCCTTCGCGCGTCCTGGGGCGTGCCAGTCGATGACGAGGAAAATCGTATCGATTGAAAATCAGCGTCCCGGGGCCGATTGGGAGGATACCGGAGATCGATAGACGACAGCAGCGCGCTTGCGCTTCTGCTCGACTGCGCGGCCCGCGAAGCCCCGAGGTGTCGCGTCCATCAACCAGGGAGAGTTACTGTGAAAATCATCAAGACACTGGCCGCCGTGGCGGCCCTTGGCATCGCGGCCATGACGCTGCCTGCGCATGCAGGCGAAGGCCTGGTCGGCGTGCTGATGCCGACCAAGACTTCGCAGCGCTGGATCAATGACGGCGATGCCGTGAAGTCCCAGCTCGAGGCTCTCGGCTACACGGTCGACCTGCAATACGCGCAGGACGACATTCCGAACCAGCTCAGCCAGTTGGAAAACGAAATCACCAAGGGCCCGAAGGCGCTGATCATCGCCTCGATCGACGGCACCACGCTGTCGGACGCGCTGCAGAAGGCCGCTGACGCGGGCGTCGTCGTCGTCGCCTATGACCGCCTGATCAAGAAGACGGCCAATGTCGACTACTACACCACCTTCGACAATTTCGGCGTCGGCGTCATCCAGGCGAATTCGCTGGTCAAGGGCCTCAAGGAGCGCTTCCCGAACACCAAGCCGTGGAACGTCGAACTGTTCGGCGGTTCGCCCGACGACAACAACGCCTTCTTCTTCTACGACGGCGCAATCTCCGTCCTGCAGCCGCTGATCGACGACGGCTCGATCAAGATCAAGTCCGGCCAGACCGGCATGGACAAGGTCGGCACACTGCGTTGGCTCGCCGCCACCGCCCAGGCGCGCATGGACAATCTGCTTTCCGCCAACTACTCCGACGGCAGCCGCGTCGATGGCGTTCTGTCGCCCTATGACGGCCTGTCGCGCGGCATCACCGCCTCGCTGCGCGCCGTCGGTTACGGCACGGACGCTCAGCCCTGGCCGATCGTCACCGGCCAGGATGCCGAGACCGCCTCTGTCAAGCTGATCATCTCGGGCGAGCAGTACTCGACCGTGTTCAAGGACACCCGCGAACTGGCCAAGGCCACCGTCGAACTCGTCGACAAGGTGCTCTCGGGCGGCAAGCCGGAAGGCCTCGATGAAAAGACCTACAACAACGACGTCAAGGTTGTTCCTTCGATCCTGCTGACCCCGCATGATGTCGACAAGTCGAACTACCAGGCGCTGGTGGTCGACTCCGGCTACATCAAGGCCGAAGAGCTGAAGTAATCTCGGTTACAAAGCCAGGGGTCCCGCGTACAGCGGGGCCCCTTTTTGCTAGCGCGGCGAATCCAAAATTCGCATACTAGCCCCCCGGCATTGTTCCGGACCTCGGAGGAGCGGTATTCCTGATGGCCTCGACGATTTTGGAGATGCGCGACATCACCAAGACGTTCCCCGGCGTGAAGGCGCTGTCGAACGTCAACCTCAGCGTCGAGGAAGGCGAGATCCATGCCGTGGTCGGCGAGAACGGCGCCGGCAAATCGACGCTGATGAAGGTGCTGTCGGGCGTCTATGCATCCGGCACCTATGACGGCGCGATCGTCTACCGTGGCGAGGAATGCCATTTCAAAGGCATTCACGACAGCGAACATAAAGGCATCGTCATCATCCACCAGGAACTTGCGCTGGTGCCGATGCTGTCGATCGCGGAGAACATTTTCCTCGGCAACGAACACGCCAAATTCGGCGTTATCGACTGGAATGCCAACGAGACGCGCACCAGCGCCTTGCTCAAGAAGGTGGGCCTTAAGGAGGACCCCAAGACGCTGATCACCAATATCGGCGTCGGCAAGCAGCAGCTGGTCGAAATCGCCAAGGCGCTCAGCAAGGAAGTGAAGTTGCTGATCCTCGACGAGCCGACGGCGAGCCTGTCCGAAAAGGACAGCCAGGCGCTGCTCGACCTGCTGCTCGAATTCAAGCAGCAAGGCATCACCTCGATCCTGATTTCGCACAAGCTCAACGAAGTGAACCGCGTCGCCGACAAGGTCACCATCATCCGTGACGGGCGCACCATCGAAACACTTGCCAAGAAAGACATCTCGGAAGACCGCATCATCACCTCGATGGTCGGCCGCTCGCTCGACGACCGCTATCCGCCGCGCGAGCCGAAGATCGGCGAGACCGTGCTCCAGGTGAAGAACTGGTCGGTCTATCACCCGATCCATGCCGAGCGGCAAGTGATCAAGGGCATCGATATCGACGTGCGCAAGGGCGAGGTGGTGGGTATCGCCGGGCTGATGGGCGCCGGACGCACAGAATTCGCCATGAGCCTGTTCGGCAAGTCGTATGGCCGCCACATCACCGGCGAGGTGCTGCTCAAGGGCAAGCCGATCGATGTCTCCTCGGTGAGCAAGGCGGTGGACCATGGCATTGCCTACGTCACCGAGGACCGCAAGACCTACGGTCTCAACCTGATCGATCATATCAAGCACAACATCACGCTGGCCAACCTTGGCGGTGTGTCGCGCCACGCTGTGATCGACGATTTGCGCGAACTCGCCGTCGCCAACGACTACAAGGCCAAGACCAACATCCGCTCGTCCAGCGTCTATCAGATGACCGGCAATCTATCGGGCGGCAATCAACAGAAGGTGGTGCTGTCGAAGTGGCTGTTCGCCAATCCGGAGGTGCTGATCCTCGACGAGCCGACGCGCGGCATCGACGTCGGCGCCAAGTATGAAATCTACACCATCATCGCCCGCCTCGCCTCCGAGGGTAAGGCGATCATCGTCATCTCGTCGGAGATGCCCGAACTGCTCGGCATCACCGACCGCATCTACGTCATGAATGAAGGGCGCATGGTCGGCGAAATGGCGGCGAGCGACGCCAGCCAGGAAAAGATCATGCGCGCCATCGTTCGGGGAGAAGGAAAAGCCTCATGAGCACCGAAAGCGCTCCCGCGCCGAAAAGCGGCGTCGCCGAAGATGTACAGCCAGGGTCGCGCGTTGCCGTCTCGGCGCTGATCACCAATCTGCGCGAATACGGCCTGATCCTGGCGCTGATCGCCATCATGGTGTTCTTCCAGTTCACCACCTCAGGCACGCTGTTCAAGCCGGTGAACCTGAGCAATTTGGTCCAGCAGAACAGCTTCATCATCGTGATGGCGCTGGGCATGCTCCTGGTGATCGTCTCCGGCCATATCGACCTCAGCGTCGGCTCCGTCGCCGGTTTCATCGGCGCGCTGGCGGCGATGATGATGGTCATCTGGCCACTCGGCCCCTTCAGCAATCCACTGGTTGTGTCGATCATCTGCCTGATCATCGGCGGCGGCATCGGCGCGGCACAGGGCTACTGGATTGCCTATCACCGAATACCGAGCTTCATCGTCACGCTGGCGGGAATGCTGATCTTCCGCGGCATCTGCCAGGCGCTGCTGGGTGGCGGGTCTTCCGTGGGACCGCTTCCGGTTGGCTTCAAGGCGCTCAGCTCCGGCTTCATTCCGGACTTGATCGGCCCCTTGGTGCTGATCCCGCCGACGGTGAATGCGGCCGGCAAGACCATCGTCGGCAGCGGCCTGACGCTGCACATGACGACGCTCGTGATCGGCCTCATCGCCGTGCTCGCCTACGCCTATTTCGGGCTCAGGGCGCGGCGCACGCGCGAGCAGCATGGCTATGAAGCCGAGCCCTTCCCGCTGTTCGTCGTCAAGACCCTGGTGACCAGCGCGCTGGCGCTGTTTCTGGTCTACCAGTTCGCCAGCTACAGGGGCCTGCCGATCGTACTCATGGTGATGGGCGTGCTGATCGCGCTGTTCGTCTTCGTCACCAAACGCATGACGATCGGCCGCCGCATCTACGCAATGGGCGGCAATGCCAAGGCGGCGCAGCTGTCGGGCATCAAGACCGAACGGCTGACCCTGATGGTGTTCGTCAATATGGGCGTGCTGTCGGCGCTTGGCGGCCTGATCATCGCGGCGCGCCTCGGACAGGCGGTTCCGGCGGCGGGCCTCGGCAGCGAGCTCGACGTCATCGCCGCGGTGTTCATCGGTGGCGCGTCGGCCATGGGTGGCGTCGGCCAGGTGATCGGCGCGGTGGTCGGCGGCTTCATCATGGGCGTCATGAACAACGGCATGTCGATCATGGGCGTCAATGTCGACTGGCAACAGGTCGTGAAAGGCCTGGTGCTGCTCGGCGCCGTGGTCTTCGACGTCTACAACAAGAACAAGGGTTAAGGGCGAGGCAACCAGGAAGGCATACGGGTCACATCGCGGCCGTCGGCAACCCGCCGATGCACAGAAGTCCCCTGAGGGACCAGGCCTGCGAGCGCAATCCGGACGAAGAATTTCACCCGTGGCGCGGATTGGTTCCGAGCCGCGCAGGTCAGGGTTTGCCATGCAGGCGGCCGGGCCAAGGCACCAGAGAGAGGGTACATCATGCTGATCTCCCAGATCCTCGACGACGCCGAGACGATCCGCGTCGTTGCCCGCATCGGCGGCAAGACCCGGATCATCAACGGCGCCCGCAGCGTCTATTCCCTGGCGATGGAGGCCGCGCGCACCGGCACCGGGCTCGCCGCGCTGATCGAGCGCAAGGGTTTTGGTGAGGCCGTCGATCTCGACGCCGCCTACAAGAAGGGGCGGCTGCTGTCGCCGATCAACCATCCCGATCCCGCGCATCTGCATCTCACCGGCACGGGGCTCACCCATCTCGGCTCGGCGGCGACCCGCGATTCCATGCACAAGAAGCTCAATTCGGATGGCGAGGAGCAACTCACCGATTCCATGAAGATGTTCCGCATGGGACTGGAAGGCGGCAAGCCGGCGAAGGGCCAGACCGGCGTGCAGCCGGAATGGTTCTACAAGGGCAATGGCACCATGGCAGTGGCACCGGGCGCAGCGCTGATGTCGCCCGCCTTCGCGCAGGATGCTGGCGAGGAGCCGGAGATCGCCGGCATCTACGTCATCGGCGACGACGGCGCGCCGTTCCGCGTCGGCTTCACCCTGTCGAACGAGTTTTCCGACCATGTCACCGAGCGCGTGAATTACCTTTTCCTCGCCCACTCCAAGCTGCGCAATGCCTCGTTCGGGCCGGAAATCCTGATCGGCGACCTGCCGTCAGACGTCAAAGGTTCGTCGCGCATCGTTCGCGACGGCAAGCTGCTTTGGGAAAAGCCGTTCCTGTCGGGCGAGGCGAACATGTCGCACACCATCGCCAACCTCGAGCACCACCACTTCAAATATTCGGCCTTCCGCCAGCCGGGCGACGTGCATGTGCACATGTTCGGCACGGCGACGCTGTCCTTCGCCGACGGCATCCGGACCGAAGCCGGCGACGTTTTCGAGATCGAGGCCGGGGATTTCGGCCTGCCGCTGCGCAACCCGCTGGAGATCGAAAAGCCGGTGAAGGTGGCGGTGAAGGCGCTTTAGGCGCCAACCTTCTCCTTCTCCCTGTGGGAGAAGGTGGATCGGCGCGCAGCGCCGAGACAGATGAGGGGTGCTGGACGGAATGAGACGTTGGTGTTTTCTGGAACACCCCTCATCCCGACCTCGCTTCGCTCGGCCGCCTTCTCCCACAAGGGGAGAAGGCAAGAAGCGCCTCAGACCTCAATAAATATCGAAGTCGAAATATTTGGCCTGGATCTTCTTGTAGGTGCCGTCGGCTACAATGGCGTCTATGGCCGCGTTGAGCTTGTCGCGCAGTGCGGTGTCGTCCAGGCGCACCGCGATGCCGGCTTGCGTCTCGGTGCCCTTGACGTCGCCGACCATCTTGCAGCAGCCGTCGCTCGCCTTCTTCATCCAGTCGACCAGCACGAACTTGTCCGAGATGACGGCGTCGAGGCGGCCGTTCTGCAAGTCGGTGATCGCCTCTTCCTGGGTCGGATAGAGCTTGGCCTCGGCGCCGGCCTTGCCGTAGACGTCCTGGGCGAAATCGGCCTGGGTGGTCGATGCCTGGGCACCCACCGTCTTGCCGGCAAGGGCGGCCGGGTCGGTGGAGGTGAGATCGCTGTCCTTCGGCGCGACGAGCGCAAGCGGCGTCGTATAGTATTTGTTGGTGAAGGCGACCTGCTTCTTGCGCTCCTCGGTGATGCTCATCGACGCAATGATGGCGTCGAACTTCTTGGCCTGGAGGGCTGGAATGATGCCGTCCCAGTCCTGGGTGACGATTTCGCATTCGACCTTCATCTGCGCGCACAGCGCATCGGCGATGTCGACGTCGAAGCCGACGACCTTGCCGTCCGGGGTGATGGTGTTGAACGGCGGATAGGCGCCTTCGGTGCCGATCTTCAGTTTCTCCGCTGCCTGCACCGACATCGAACCGGTGCCGAGCGTCAGCATGGCAGCCGCGGCTGCCGACAGGATCCATCTCGAGATTTGCATGGTCTTCCCCTTATTTCCGTCACCTTGACGGGTCGAGGCACAGCCAAGCATGGCGCGCCCGGTCAGGCAAGCGCGGTCTGGCAGTGGCGGAAAGATCAGCGCGCGGCGCGGAAATGCTTGGACAGTTTCAGGCCCTGTGCCTGGTAGTTCGAGCCGAGATCGGTGCCGTAAAGCGCCTGCGGCCGTTTCAGCATGTGCTCGTAGACCAGCCGCCCGACGATCTGGCCGTGATCGAGGATGAAGGGCACCTCGTGGCTGCGCACTTCGAGCACCGCCCGACTGCCGGTGCCGCCGGCCGCCGAATGGCCGAAGCCCGGGTCGAAGAAGCCGGCATAGTGGACGCGGAATTCGCCGACCAGCGGGTCGAAAGGCGTCATCTCGGCGGCGTAGAGCGGCGGCACATGCACGGCCTCGCGGGACACCAGTATGTAGAACTCGTCCGGATCGAGCACCAGTTCGCCAGCGCCGCTCTTGTAGAGCGGCTCCCAGAAATCGACGACATCCTGCGCGGCGCGCTTGTCGACATCGATCAGGCCGGTGTGGTGCTTGCCGCGATAGCCGACCAGCCCGTCCTTGTCGCCGTCGAGATCGATCGACAGTGCAATGCCGCCGCCGGAAATGTTGGGCGGCTCGGTGGCCACCAGCATCTCGGCATGGTGCAGGTCGCGCAATTCGCTTTCCGACAGCAGCGCGTTGCCAGTGCGGAAACGGATCTGCGACAGCCGCGAGCCGGCGCGCACGACGATCGGGAAGGTGCGCGGGCTGACCTCGAGATAGAGCGGGCCATGATAGCCGGCAGCGATCTTGTCGAACTCATGGCCGCGATCGGTCATAACGCGGGTGAAGATATCGAGCCGCCCGGTCGAGCTCTTCGGGTTGGCCGAAGCCGACACGTTGGCCGGAAGCGCCAGGCTTTCGAGTAGCGGCACGATGTAGACGCAGCCGGTTTCCAGCACCGACCCCTCGGCGAGGTTGATCTCATGTAGCTTCAGCCGGTCGAGCTTGTCGACCACCAAATGATCGGGGCCAGGCAGGAAGGAGGCGCGCACGCGGAAAGCCTTGTCGCCAAGCCTGAGATCGAGGCTGGCAGGCTGGATCTGGTCGGCGTCGAGAGCGCGCGGCGACTTCAGCGCGCCCGATTGGAAAAGCGCGGAAATGTCCTGATCGGGAAGAATGCCTGTCTGCCGCAAAGGCTGGCTCCGCTTCAAGGCCGCTGGTACAAACCTCTTAATCATGCCGGCAATTGACGCAAGCGCGGTGCGGGTCTAAAGGGTCGTTATCCCGTGGTGATTTGGCCGGTCGGCTTGCAGCCACGTTAAATAAGTCGCTAAAGGACCGTTGGCCGCAAGGCCGTATGGACCGGTTGCGACTTTCGCGGCCGGTTTTTTTGTGTTTGGGACAGAGCAATGACCAAGAAGCGCGACTGGAAACCTCAGACGGCACTCGTGCATGGCGGGACCTTGCGTTCCGGCTTCGGCGAGACCTCCGAGGCGATGTATCTCACCCAGGGCTATGTCTACGAGACGGCACAGGCGGCGGAAGCCCGCTTCAAGGGCGAGGAGCCGGGCTTCATCTATTCGCGCTATGCCAACCCGACCGTCGACATGTTCGAAAAGCGCATGTGCGCGCTGGAAGGTGCGGAGGACGCGCGCGCCACGGCCTCCGGCATGGCGGCGGTGACGGCCGCCCTTCTGTGCAGCGCCAGGGCCGGCGACCACATCGTGGCGGCGCGCGCGCTGTTCGGCTCCTGCCGCTGGGTGGTCGAGACGCTGGCACCGAAATACGGCATCGAGGCGACGCTGGTCGACGGCACCGACATCGCCAACTGGGAAAAGGCGGTCAAGCCGAACACCAAGCTGTTCTTCCTCGAAAGCCCGACCAATCCGACGCTGGAAGTGGTCGACATCGCCGCCGTCGCTTCGCTTGCCAATTCGATCGGCGCCAGGCTGATCGTCGATAATGTCTTCGCCACGCCCTTGCAGCAGAAGCCCTTGCAGCTTGGCGCCCACATCGTCGTCTATTCGGCGACCAAACACATTGACGGCCAGGGCCGCTGTCTCGGCGGCGTCATCCTGTCGGACAAGAAGTGGATCGACGAGAATTTGCACGACTATTTCCGCCACACCGGCCCGAGCCTGTCGCCGTTCAACGCCTGGACACTGCTCAAGGGCCTGGAGACGCTGCCATTGCGGGTGCGCCAGCAGACGGAAAGCGCCGGCAAGATCGCCGACTTCCTCGCCGAACGCCCGGAAATCGCCCGCGTCATCTATCCAGGCCGGGCCGATCACCCGCAGGCCGATATCGTCAGAAAGCAGATGACGGGCGGCTCGACGCTGATCTGTCTGGACGTCAAGGGCGGCAAGCAGGCGGCCTTCGCCTTCCAGAACGCTTTAGACATCGTGCTGATCTCCAACAATCTCGGCGACGCCAAAAGCCTGATAACCCATCCGGCGACGACGACGCACAAGAACCTCAGCGACGAGGCACGCGCCGAGCTCGGCATCGGTCCGGGCACGCTGAGGCTTTCGGTCGGACTTGAGGATGCGGACGATCTGCTCGCCGATGTCGAGCAGGCGCTGAAATCCGCCAAATAAAGGGCCCAGACTGCGAATGGACAAACGCCTGAGCGTTGCTTAGGCGCCCTCTTCCAGTTCGGTCATCGCCTTGGTGCGGATGGTCATCGCATTGCCGCGCCAGTCGACGGCGCCGCCGAGCCAGCCGCGCGCCCAGATCGCCGGCAGCATCAGGTCACGCACCATCATCGCCGGGATGGTGCGTGGCGACAGATACCAGCCCTTGGCCCATGCCAACGCACATTCCGGCGCATAGGCGAGCGCCAGGACGCAGAGCGCGGTGAGCGGCAGGCTGAGGCCGGCGCCGGCCGCAGCGACCAGCGCCAGTGCCAGCGGCACGGCCACGCCGGTCAGGATTTCGGGGGCGAAGAACAGCGGAAAGGTGACGCGGCGCAGGCGGGCCCAGCGGGCCTGGCGCGACCAGATTTCGCCGAGACGGCGCTCACCCAGCGGCTGCTCGAAGGGCGAAGCGACAAGATTGACGCGCAGGCCCAGCCCGTTGACCAGCTTGGTCGCGGCGGCGTCCTCTGCGATCTCGGCGGCAAGCGCGCGGATGCCGCCATTGGCGTCGAGCACAGGCTTCTTCCAAAGCATGCTCTTGCCCTGGGCAAAGCCCAGGCCGAGCGCCTCGCCGGTATACTGCCAGCGCGCCTGTAGCGTGTTGAGGAAGGCGCATTCGACCTCGGCCCAGAAGCCATCGGGCCGCGAGCCGATCGGTGTCGAGCAGACCAGGCCGGTGTTCGGCCGCCACGCCGCCATCAGGTGCTGGACATAGTCCCTCGGCATCAGCACGTTGGAATCGGCAAGGATGACCCAGTGGTGGCGCGCCGCTTCCCAGCCCTTGACGCAATTGTTGAGCTTCGGATTGGCGCTGACGCGGTCGTCGCCGACCAGCAGCCGGGCCGGCACTTTCGAAAACCGGACGATCGCCCTGTTTATCAGCTTGACCACCGGATCGTCGGCGTGGGCGACGCAGAAGATCAATTCGTAGCGCGGCCAGTCGAGCGAGAAGGCGCGGGCAAGCGTCTCCTCGGTGAACGGCTCGACGCCGCGCGAGGGGATGACGATCGACACCGGCGGCACCTTGCCGGCAGGCCGCGCAAGCCCGGGCGGCCGCTTCAGCCGGATGGCCGCAAGCAGGATGCTGGCGAGATTTGAAAGAATGAGGGCTGTCGAAAGCAGGGCGGCGGCTATGACGATCAGTTCCATCGAGATCTGGTCACTCCGGAAAAGCCGGCCGGAAGAGGGCCGTTTTGAACAGGTCGACAGAGCGCTTGAGTCGCCCGGCACGGTCCGCGCACACCATCATTGTCATGTGTCACTTAAATGACATTGTTTGGCGGCAGGTGCGCTGAAAGACGGAAGAGACAGGCGCCGCGCTCCGTTGACCTAGTCAAAGAGCGCAATGAAACTTCCGCCAAGGCTGTTTGGAGTAGCTCATGTACCGCGCCATTACGCGCAACATTGAAGTGCAGGTCAGGCCGTTCTATCTCGAGGATCGCTCGGATCCGTCGGAGAACCGCTATGTCTGGGGCTACCAGGTGACCATCGACAACCAGTCGGACGAGTTCGTGCAGCTGATGTCGCGCTATTGGCACATCACCGATGGCACCGGCCGGGTCGAGGAGGTGCGCGGGGCAGGAGTCGTCGGCGACCAGCCCGAACTCAACCCCGGCGACAGTTACCAATATACGTCCGGCTGCCCGCTCTCGACGCCATCAGGCATCATGGTCGGCCATTACACGATGCGCAACAAGCGGGGCGAGACGTTCGACATCGCCATCCCCGCCTTCTCGCTCGATCTGCCGGGCACGCGAAGGACGGTGAATTAGGACAGAAATATTAGGCTTCGGACGGCAGCGCTGCCCCTCATCCGGCTGCCGGCACCTTCTCCCCGTAAACGGGGAGAAGGAACTACGTCATTGAGCCGAGCCGAACTCCGCCGGGTCGAAGTCGTACTGCGTCGAGCAGAATTCGCAGGCGACATGGATGCCGCCATCCTCGGTGCTGTCCTTGATCTCCTGCGCCGAAAAGCCTTCGAGGATGCCGAGGATCTTCTCGCGCGAGCAGGAACACTGGTCGGCCACCGGCACGCCGCCGAAGACACGGACGCCGTGCTCGTGGAACAGCCGGAAGAGCAGCCGTTCGGCGCCGACGGTCGGATCGATCAGCTCGGTCGGCTCGATGGTGCCGAGCAAGGCCAGCAACTCCTGCCAGGAATTGTCGACCGGGTCATGGACCTCATCGCGCGGATCGCCGTCGCCGCCGGAAATGTCCGGCACGCGCATACGCTCCGGCGACTGCGGCAGGAACTGCGCCAACAGGCCGCCGGCGCGCCATTGCTCGCGGGGACCACCGATGCCCGGCGTTACCAGCTTGGCAACGGAAAGCCTGAGATCGGTCGGGATCTGCTCCGACTGGCGGAAATAGGTGCGCGCGGCCTCTTCCAGCGTCTCGCCGTCGAGTTGAACGATGCCCTGATAGCGCTGTGTGTGCGCGCCCTGGTCGATGGTCAGCGCCAGCACGCCGTTGCCGAGCAGCGTCTGTTGCGAGATTTCGCCGGCGGCCGTCAGCGCCTCGAGCCGGTCGGGATCGAAGCGTGCATAGGCCCGCAATGCGGATGGCGTCGAAAAATCCGCCACCAGCATGTCGACCGGCCCGTCGGTGCGGGTCTGCAGGATGAACTTGCCCTCGAATTTGAGCGAGGTGCCGAGCAGTACCGTCAGCACGCAGGCTTCCGCCAGCAAGCGGGCCACCGGCTCGGGATACTCGTGGCGGCCAAGGATGGCGTCGAGCATCGGTCCGAGCTGGACGGTGCGGCCGCGTACGTCGAGCGGGGCGACCTCGAACGGCACGACGTGATCGTCGCCGGCATAACCGAATTCGCCGAGTTGAGGGTGGTGTTCAGTCACTTGACGGGTTTCCAACATGACAAAGCTCCGGCGCGCGGCCATGCGGCCCGGAGGGGCACATGCACCGAAACGCGCTCAATTTGCGTGATGGCCCGCAGATAGGCATCACACCTCCGGAGATCAAGCGCCCAGGCACCAGGCCAAAACCGCCTTCTGGGCGTGCAGCCGGTTCTCGGCTTCGTCGAACACCACCGAATGCGGCCCGTCGATCACCTCGTCGGTGACCTCCTCGCCGCGATGCGCCGGCAGGCAGTGCATGAACAGCGCGTCGGGCTTTGCCTTGGCCATCAACGCGGCATTGACCTGGTAGGGCAGGAAAACGTTGTGGCCGCGGGCACGATGCTCCTGGCCCATCGACACCCAGCAGTCGGTGACGATGCAATCGGCCTGATGGACGGCTTCCTCGGGCGAGCGGGTGAAGCTCAGCTTGCCGCCATGCGCCTTCGACCAGTCGACATGCTTCTCGTCCGGCTCGCTGCCTTCCGGCACTGCGACATTGAGGTTAAAGCGGAAGCGTGCGGAGGCTTCGAGCAGCGAATGCAAGACATTGTTGCCGTCGCCGGTCCAGGCAATGGTCTTGCCGGCCACCGGACCGCGATGCTCCTCGAAGGTCATGATGTCGGCCATCAGCTGACAGGGATGGGTGTCGTCGGTCAGCCCGTTGATGACCGGAACGGTGGCGTTCTCGGTCAGTTCGAGCAGGCGCTCATGCGAGGTGGTGCGGATCATGATGGCGTCGACATAGCGCGACAGAACCTTGGCCGTGTCGGCGATGGTCTCGGAGCGGCCAAGCTGCATCTCGGTCCCGGTCAGCATGATGGTTTCGCCGCCGAGCTGGCGCATGCCGACGTCGAAGGATACGCGCGTGCGCGTCGACGGTTTGTCGAAGATCATCGCCAGCACTTTGCCCTCGAGCGGCTTGGTCCGCTCGCCGGCCTTCAGCCTGGCCTTTCGCACCACCGCATCGTCCAGCATGAAGCGCAGGTCGCCTTCGGAAACGGCGGACAGGTCGGTGAAGTGGCGAACGCTCATCGGGAATGGTTCCAGGATTACTTCGCGGCGGCCGCGGCGATGGCGTCGGCCAGGCCCTTGGCGCCGGCGCGGATGCGGTCGAGCGCCTCGCTGATCTCGGCGTCGGTGACGGTGAGCGGCGGCAAAAGGCGGACGACGTTGTCGCCGGCCGGAACCGCCAGGAAATGCTGGTCGCGCAGCGCCATGTTCACCTTGGTGTTGGGCATCACGCATTTCAGGCCGAGCATGAGGCCGGTTCCCCTGATGCCCTCGATGACATCGGGGAATTCGTCGGCGACGCCGGCCAGCCCCTGTTTCAGGAGCAGCGCCTTGCGCTGCACATCCTCGAGGAAACCGTCCTCCAACACCACGTCGAGCACGGCGTTGCCGACCGCCATCGCCAGCGGATTGCCGCCGAAGGTGGTGCCGTGAACGCCGGCGGTCATGCCGACCGCGGCTTCGTCGGTGGCGAGGCAGGCGCCCAACGGGAAACCGCCGCCGATACCCTTGGCGATCGCCATGATGTCGGGCGTCACACCCGTCCATTCATGCGCGAACAGCTTTCCCGTGCGGCCGATGCCGCACTGGACCTCGTCGAAGATCAGGAGCAGGCCGTGCTGGTCGCAAAGCTGCCGCAACCGCTTCAAGGATTGCGTCGGCACCGGGCGTATGCCGCCCTCTCCCTGCACTGGCTCGATCAGGATGGCGGCGGTCTCCGATGTGATCGCCTTTTCGGCCGCCTCGATGTCGTCGAAACCGACCTGGTCGAAGCCCTCGACCTTGGGGCCGAAGCCTTCGAGGTATTTGTACTGGCCGCCGGCGGCGATGGTCGCCAGCGTGCGGCCGTGGAAGGCGCCTTCGAAGGTGATGACGCGGAAGCGTTCGGGATTACCCTTGACGAACTGGTAGCGCCGCGCCGTCTTGATGGCGCATTCCAGCGCCTCGGCGCCGGAATTGGTGAAGAACACCTTGTCGGCGAAGGTGGCGTCCGCCAGGCGTTCACCCAGCCGCCTCTGCGCCGGTATCTCATAGAGATTGGAGACGTGCCACAGCTTGCCCGCCTGTTCGGTGAGCGCGGCGACCAGATGCGGATGGCTGTGGCCGAGCGAATTGACCGCGATGCCGCCGGCAAAATCGAGATATCGCTCGCCCTTGTCGGTGAACAGCCAAGTCCCCTCCCCGTGGTCGAAGGCCAGGGGTGCGCGGGCAAAGGTCTCGTAAAGCGCCGAACCGCTCATTATATGCGTCTCCGGTACCGGAAAATCAAAAAAGCCGCCAAAGCGGCGGCCTTCGCGGCTTATCGTGTTTTTCGGCCATGAAGTCAACGAAAACGTCGCGCATAGGCGCGCGGCACGCCCTCCGACAGGACACCGGCTCATCAGCGACCGGGCAAGTTGGGGAAAACCCTAAAAACTGATTCGTGTTGCCTTTGGGACTCTTGTCAGCGAGTCAGCGCATGAGGTATTTGTAGTCGAGAAATAACTAGATTTCGTGCGGCGGACCCAATCACCCGGTATATGTGGTGTTGTCTGCCCGGCGAGAGCCGGGACGGGAAAGGATTCCGACCGCCGCACGCTTAAGCAGGAGCGCGGTCTCATGAACTGGACTGACGAGCGGGTAGAACTTCTCAGGAAACTGTGGTCGGAGGGGCTGAGCGCCAGCCAGATTGCCGCACAGCTCGGGGGCGTCAGCCGCAACGCGGTCATCGGCAAGGTGCATCGCCTGAAGCTGTCGGGCCGCGGACGCGCGACGGCCAACCCCGCGCGCCAGAAGAAGGCAGTGCAGGGATCATCCGTCCAAAAGTCGGTGTCGCGCGCCGCAAGCACGCAGCGCCACGTCACCACCTCGATCGGCGCAAACGCGCTGCAAGTGCAGTTCGATGCCGTACCGGTGGCGCGCCACTACATCCGCCCGGTCGAGAACGTCGTCGTACCGATTTCCCGGCACCTGCAACTGGTCGAACTGACCGAGCGCACCTGCAAATGGCCGAATGGCGATCCGCTGTCGGAAGACTTCAACTTCTGCGGCAACGATGCCGCCGAAACCGGCCCCTACTGCAAGTATCACGCAAGGGTGGCGTTCCAGCCGGCGGCGGAGCGGCGGCGGAGCCGCTGAGCGGCGTGAATAGTGAGTAGTCGTGAGGGAATAGTCGACGAGCGCCGCAGGCACCGATCACTACTGACTACTCGCTACTCACTCCTTCACAGCCAGCCGTTCTTCCTGAACCGCCAGTACAGGAACGAGCAGATCAGCGCGATCGCCCCCAGCACGACCGGATAGCCGTATTCCATCTTCAGTTCCGGCATGTCGTTGAAATTCATGCCATAGATGCCGGCGAGCGCCGTCGGCACCGCCAGGATGGCAGCCCATGAGGCGAGCTTCTTGGTGTTCGCCGTTTCCTGGCTCTGGCCAACCAGCAGGCTGGCCTCGAAGGCGAAGGCCAGAACTTCCCGCAAGCTGTCGATCTTCTCCTGGACGGTGCGGATATGATCGGTGACGTCGCGAAACAGCGGGTGCATGGCGGCATGGATCTGCGGCAACTCGGCGCTGGTCAGCCGGCGGCAGACCTCCACCAGGGGAAGAGCTGCATTGCGCAGGCGCAACAGATCGCGGCGCAGCATATAGAGCCGCTCGATATCGGGGCCGGTCATCGGCTGCAGCAGCACCCTGTCCTCGATCGCTTCGACTTCGTCGTCGATCTGCTCGAGCACCGGCATGTAGTTGTCGACGATGAAGTCGAGAATGGCATAGAGGACGAAATCCTCGCCCTTGGCCAATGAATGCGGGCAGCTTTCCCAGTGCTGGCGAACGGCGGCATAGGAGGTCGACGGGCCGTGCCTGACGCTGACGATGTAGCCGGCGCCGACGAACAGATGCGTCTCGCCGAAGGTGACGCGGCCATCGATCAGCTGGGCGGTGCGGGCGACGATGAACAGGGCGTCGCCATATTGCTCGATCTTCGGCCGCTGGTGCGGATGTTCGGCATCCTCGATCGCCAGCTCATGCAAATGGAATTGCGCCTGGACGCGCAGCAAAAGGTTGCGGTCCGGTTCGAGGAGCCCGATCCAGACGACGTGGCCGGGCTTGGCCGCCCATTCGCCGGCCTCCTCGATCGGAATGTCGGCGATGCGCCGGCCGGCGGTATAGACGCTGGATGCGATGATGCCGGATGTCGCCAGCGGGGCCGCGGTCAGGTTCCGAACGTTTTCCATCGCTACCTCCTCGAGGCATGGCCTCGGGTCAGGATCAGATACGTTCGGGGAAGCTTAGCCTAAATTAGCCGGGGGTTCGAGGGGACGTCGTTCACTTAGCCGGAACGGCGCTGGGAAGGACAATCTTGTCCGTCTTGTCGCCCTTCGGCCGCTCGGCCGCCATCTGGTCGCCGGTGACGATGTAGTAGATGGTCTCGGCGATGTTGGTGGCGTGGTCACCGATGCGCTCGATGTTCTTGGCGCAGAACAGCAGATGCGTACAGGGCGTGATGTTGCGTGGATCTTCCATCATGTAGGTCAGGAGTTCGCGAAACAGCGAGGTGTACATGGCGTCGATCTGGTCGTCGCGATCGCGGACGAAGCCGATGTTCTCGACCGAGCGCGAGGCGTAGACGTCGAGCACTTCCTTGAGCTGCGTCAACGCCAGGTCAGCCAGGGCCTCGAGGCCGCGGAACAGGCTGGTCGGCTGGCGCCCGTCGGTGACGGCCACCACCCGCTTGGCGACGTTCTTGCCGAGGTCGCCGACGCGCTCGATGTCGGCGGAGATGCGGATCGCGCCGACGATCTCGCGCAAATCCGTCGCCATCGGCTGGCGCTTGGCGATGATGACGATCGCCTTGTCGTCGATCTCGCGCTGTCCTTCATCGAGGACGACGTCATCTCGGATGACCTTCTGGGCGAGACCGGGATCGGCATTGACCAAGGCGGTGATCGCCTGCTCGACCATGCGTTCGGCATGCCCACCCATCGCAGCGATCCGCTTCGACAGGTATTTCAGCTCTTCGTCATAGGCGCTGACGATATGCACGGACTGCATGGACGAAATGCCTTCCCCGGAATCTTCTGGCTCGAGTCGTTTCCTCGAATCCTATGCTGATACGCGCGCCGGATGACAGAAAGAAGAAACGGCCAGTTAGTAAATAGTACAGCCTTAGCGCGCCGGCAAATGAACCGAGAACGCCGCGCCCTTGCCGACTTCCGACTTGATCGACAGCCTGGCGTTGTGGCGTGTCAGGATGTGCTTGACGATCGACAGTCCCAGGCCCGTGCCTTTCTGGGTGCGGCTGTTCTCGACATCGACCCGGTAGAAGCGCTCGGTGATGCGCGGGATATGCTCTTCGGGAATGCCGGGGCCGTAGTCCCTGATGGTCACATCAATGCCGGCTTCGGGGCCGGTCTCGGTGCGGGCGATCGACACCGTGACGCGCCCACCCGACTGCCCGTACTTGCAGGCGTTCTCCAATAGGTTTTCAAAGACCTGGAAGAGCTCGTCACGATCTCCCGGCACGTCGAGCGGCCCCTCGACGAAATCGCGTTCGATGACGACGCCGGTTTCCCGGGTAAGCGGCCCAAGCGAGTCGATGACGCTGTCGATGGTCTGGCGCAGATCGACCTCGGTTCCGGGCTTCAGATAGGGCTTCATCTCCAGCCGCGACAGCGACAGGAGATCGTCGATCAGGCGCGCCATGCGGCCGGTCTGGTTCTGCATGATCTGCAGGAACTGGTCGCGCGCCGCCGGATCGCCACGGGCCGGCCCCCTCAGCGTTTCGATGAAGCCGGATATCGAGGCAAGCGGGGTGCGCAGCTCGTGGCTGGCATTGGCGATGAAGTCGGCGCGCATCCGGTCGATCCGGCGCGCCTCGCTCTGGTCCTTGAACACCAGCACATAGAGATCGGTGGCATGGCCGACCGAGGACGCACTGACCCGGTAGGCCCGCTCGACCGGCAGCTTTTCGGTGTAGTCGACGACATCCGACGCCACGGTCCCCGAGAGCACGCCATCCAGCAAGGCCTGCATTTCGGGGGCGCGGAATTTCAGCGACAGCGTCATGCCCGGCGCGATGCCGCCGAAGGCGGCGAAAGCGGCCGCGTTGGCGTGAACGATGGTGGCGGTGCGGTCGAAGATGATCAGCGGGTCTGCAACGGCGGCGGCGAGATATTCCCCGGAAAGCCGCTGCAGCCCGCTCGCCTCGATCGCCGCCGCATCTTCGGCGGAGTGACGCGCAGAACCGGAAGGCAACAGCGCCGCCGCAAGCAGCAGCGCCAGCGCCGCCAGAACGACATAGGCCGACATGCCGGCAAAGCCATAGACGGCGAGCACCGCAACGAAGCCGGCGGCCAGCAGCCAGCGGCCGTTCCACAGCCGTGCCGTGACAGCCTGCGCCATCGTTTGCCGCTCTGCGCCGATGTCAGCCATTCGCGCGTCCCGTGCCCTGCTCCGGTCGCTGGAAAACTTCCGCTGGACCGGATTTGAGGCTCCCCATAGCATGAGTCCGCAAGCTGAAAAGGTTCGTCTCGATGAAAAAACCCAAGGAAAGTCCCGCCCCGCCACCGGCACAGGGTCCGCTGAAGATCAAGATCGACGGCAAGGAGCGGGAGTTCGACATCGAGGATCCCGTGCTTCCGGACTGGATTGAGGACAACAAGCTGACCGCGGGCGGCTACCCCTATGACAAGAAAATGAAGGGCGCCGAATATGACGAGACGCTCGAGAAGCTGCAGATCGAGCTGGTCAAGGCGCAGGCCTGGCTGCAGGCGACCGGCAAGCGGGTGATGGCGCTGTTCGAGGGACGCGATGCCGCCGGCAAGGGCGGCACGATCTTCGTGCTGCGCCAATACATGAACCCGCGCACCGCGCGCAACGTGGCGCTGACCAAGCCAACCCCGACCGAGGTTGGACAGTGGTACTACCAGCGCTACGTCGACCACTTCCCCACTTCAGGAGAGTTCGTCACCTTCGACCGCTCCTGGTACAACCGCGGCGGTGTCGAGCCGGTCATGGGCTTCTGCACCCCCGAGCAGCACGAGAAATTCCTCGACGAGACGCCGCATTTCGAGCGGATGATCTGCAATGAGGGCATCCATTTCTTCAAGTTTTGGCTGAACATCGGCCGGGAGACGCAGCTCGAACGGTTCCACGACCGTCGCTACAGTCCCTTGAAGAACTGGAAGTTCTCGCCGATCGATACCGCCGGCATCGGCAAATGGGACGACTACACCAAGGCGCGCGACCTCATGGTCGAGCGCACGCACAAGGAATTCGCGCCCTGGATCATCGTGCGGGCCAACGACAAGCGACGGGCGCGGCTGGCCGTCATCCGGCGCATCCTATTGTCGCTGCCCTATGACGGTCGCGATCTCGATGTTGTCGGCAAGGAAGACAAGAAGATCATCGGCGAAGGGCCATCATTCCTGGAGAAATGACTGGCCTGGAAAAATAGCGGGTCTGGAAAAACGCGCCTAGAGAGGTTCAGCGATTGATAGAATCGCTGAACCTCTCTAACTCTTTGTTTTTACGCAATTCCGGACGGAAAACCGCTACACGCTTTAGCCTTCCTCCGGATCGGCCCATTTCGGCGACGATCTACTTACTGGCCAGGCGCCTTTATGCCGCCAGCCGGGCAATCCGCTGCAGCCGCTTCAGGGTGGTGTCGTCCTGCAGCGCCTGCTGGAACAGCGATATCTCCTGGTCGATGCGGTCGCACAGCACGTTGGTGTCGCCCTTGAGCAGGCCGCGCGTCTGCAGGAGTGCCGCGACCGGCTTCTTGGCGAGCTGCCTTGCCCTGAGAAGAGCCGCTTCCTCGGCACCGCCGTTTGCCACGATCTCGCCGACCAGGCCGAGCGCCTTGGCGTCTTCGGCATGAAGCGTGTCGCCCAGGCAGAAGAAGCGGAAGGCGCCGGCATAGCCCAGCTTCTGAGGTGCCAGGATGCTGGTTGCCGCGTCCGGCACCAGGCCGAAATCGACAAACGGCACCCGGAACGTGCTGCCACTTGAAGCGATCACCATGTCGCAATGGAACAGGATGGTGCAGCCGACGCCGACGGCATCGCCGTCCACGCAGGCAAGTACCGGCTTGGGAAAGGTCGCCAGGGTGCGGAACATGTCGGTGACCGCGGCGATCAGCTGCTGATGCTTGGTGGCGTCGAGGAATTCGGAAAAGTCGCCGCCGAGGCAGAAGCAGCCTGCCAGGCCGCGCAGCACCACGACGCGGACGTCATCATCGACGGCGGCCTCGTGGAAGGTCTTGGCCAGGCTCGCATAAGCGCGCCTGTCGAGTACGGGCCGGCCATCGTCCGAGGAAACCGTGACGATCAGCGCATGGCCGCGCAATTCGGGTTGCGGGTGGGTATTCATGGCGGGTCTCCAATCTCACGAGGCCTGTTTCATTCCGAGCCTGTCGGGGTATCCCCTGGCCAGCACCGGCGCGTGATGATTGCGGCGCGAACGCACGACATCGAGTGTATGTTGGTTGAAGGTGAGCAGCGTGGCGACGACCTGCTGGTTGCCGTAGGTGCGCTGGTAGCCGAGCGGCGTCGCCAGGAAGTGCAGCTGCAGCGCCCGCAGGACCCACATCGGCTCGAATTCGATGATGACCTTGTTGACGTTGCGCGGCAACCCCCATTCGACGAAGCCGGCGATCAGCTCGGTGCCGACGGTCGACACACCGCGCTTGCCGTCACGAAAGCCCGGCGCCACCGCATAGCGGGTCAGTTCCCAGACATTCGGCCCCGAGGGCGGCGTCCCTTCATAGAGGTCCGCCAGCACTTCGGTCAGAAGATGTGCCCGCGTCGTCGGCAGCATCCGCTGATAGCCGGCGAGTTCGCCGTTGCGGATGACGACCTGGTGCACCGCCTCGTCATGGTCGAACTGGTCGATCTCGAGGCCATCGGGGCGCTGAAGATCGCTCCACCCCATTTCCTCGACGAAGATCCTGTAGCGTAAACGATGGACGGCCTCCCATAGGTCGGGACGATCCATCAATTCCTGTGTGGTGAGGGAAAAAAGCATTAGCCGTCTCCTGGTTTCAAGAGGAAGATACGGCCGGGCTTTCCCGAAAAAATTACGCGATCACGTAGGCAAGAATTTCTAGGCCGGCGCGGCCGAACTAACTAATATAGCCGCGCCTAATCGCTTCCGCGACCGCCTGCACCCGATTGACGGCACCAAGTTTGCTTTTGGCGTTAAGGAGATGTTTCTCCGACGTGTGCTCCGAGATGCCTAGAATTTGAGATATCTCCCACTCGGACTTGCCGACGGCGGCCCATTGCAAGCATTCGCGCTCGCGCGGCGTCAATTCAATGTGATCGATGGTCTTGCCCGCCATCGTGTGGATTTGCATGGCGCGGCCGATCGCATAGGTCGACACCAGCGACACGATTCCGAACTCGGCCTCTGAAAGTTCGACGGCCTCGCCGCCCAGCGACACCATGACGATCAGGCCGTCGAGGGTAATCAGCGGGAAGGCCAGGCCGTCGCGCAGCTTGAACTCCCTGGCGTCGCCCATCACTTCGCCGCTGCTCTTGTCGATGCGGATGCTTTCGGACGCTTCGCTCCACTGGAACGGCGCCTGAAGCTGCTTCATGTGGCTGACGACGGGGTCATGATCGACATAGTTGCGCGCCACGTAGCGCTCCAGCCATTCGCCCGGCCAGTCGCACAGCAGCACGTGGTCCTTCTGCTGGCCGCGCGGCGTGCCTGGCTGTGGAACGGTTCCCGCCATCAGCGCCGTCAGGCCGAAGTTCGACGTGACGCCAAGCAGCCTTTCACAGACCGCGGCCGCCGTGTTGGCGTGCTGCAGCTGATCGATGTATTCCAGTGTGCGATCGAAATGACCCATCGCAACATCTACCCCATGTTGCCTGTCGCCTCAGAGAGATCGATGGTAGATGCCCGACATGCGCTTCGCCATCAACCCCGGATTGCAAAGCTGCACCGCTTTCGTGACGCCGGCGAATGCCTCCCTTTCGGCGGCGCCGCGCTGCTATTTGCAAACCCACTAAATCATACGCTTAAATCAGCAAGTTGAAATCAAAAACCATTGTGCCTGCGCCATTTTCGTACGAAAAGCCGAAAGCATGACGGGCGGAGTTCTATTGTGACATTGCGGTGGATACTCATCGCCCTGGTATCGATGCTGGTCGGGGCGCAATCGTTTGCCGGCGCGGCGCGCGCCGCCGAGCCGCAGGTGCCGGTGCTGTGGGACGCCAAGGAGCGGCTGCCGAAGCCCGACCTTTCCGCACTGCCGCGGCTCAGATTCCTCACCACCACCGATTTTCCGCCGTTCAACTTTCTCGATGGTGCCGGCCGGCTGTCCGGCTTCCATGTCGATCTGGCACGGGCGATCTGCGCCGAACTCGGCATCGCTGAAAAGTGCCAGATCCAGGCGCTGCCCTGGGGCGAGCTCGATGCAGCGCTGCAGAAAGGCGAAGGCGAGGCCATCATTGCCGGCATCGCCGCCACGCCGGAGAGCCGATCCAAATACGCCTTTTCGCGATCCTATCTGCAGTTTCCGGCGCGCTTCATCATGCCGAAGACAACGGCCTTCGCGGAGCCGATCTTCGACAAGTTGCGCAGCAAGCGCGTCGGCGTGATGGCCGGTTCGGCGCATGAGCGCATGCTGCGCGCCTATTTCGGCACGGTCCAGGTCGTCCCCCTCGACAGCCCGGAGGCGCTCTACGGCGAACTAAAGGCCGGCAAGATCGACGCCGCCTTCGGCGACGGCATGCGCTTTGCCTTCTGGCTGGGCGGCACGGATGCGGCGGGCTGCTGCCGTTTCGCCGGCGGGCCGTATCTGGCGCCTGAATATCTGGGATCGGGCATGGCCATCGCCATCAGGGCCGGCGATCCGGCGCTGGCCGCGGCCATGGACTACGCGCTGCAGGAGATATCCGTGAAAGGCACCTTCGCCGAATTCTATCTGCGCTATTTCCCGGTCAGTTTCTTCTAGGGACTGCCGATATTCAGGTGAGGGTACGCAGGCGCGCCTTCGCGGCGCGTGCGATTGCGGCGACGGTCAGCGTGTCGAGATCGAGCTTGAGGCGGACGAGTTGCAGCACCCGCACTTCCTCCACGCGCATTTCGAGATCGACTGCGGCGACCTCGAAGGCGGCGGCGTAGGCGGTGTCGCGCAGCCGCTCGGGCAGCGCCTCGGCAACATGCGCGAGCACGCCTTCCAGCCCTTCCTTGTCGTGCAGGCTCTTCTGGCAGGCTTGGGCGACGCCGATCAGCCTGTCGTGCTTGAAATCCTGAAACACCGGCCATGAGCGGACGACGTCGCCGATGCGGGCCAGCTCGACGTCGGTCATGTCGCGGTCGGAAGCCGAAGTGATGACCATTAGGTAGATCAGGGCTTCATGCGTCGTCAGCAAAGGCATTCATGAACTCCTTGAGAACGGCCCGAAGGTAGGAACGCAAGGCGGGCGCCGCAAGGAAAAACGGCCGCAATCGTTGACGCTCCGGCCAGTCGCGCCTAGAGACCGGTTGAATCTTTCCTGCCGCGAAGCCGGCACACGACGTGGACACATAAGACATGGCGGGATCAAACATCATCGATCTCAATCCCGAGATGCTCGTGGCGGCGGCCGAAAGCAAGGCCTGGCCGTTCGAGGAAGCCAAAAAGATCATCGAGCGCTACAAGAACACGGACTTTGCGGAGACCGTGCTGTTCGAGACCGGCTACGGACCGTCGGGCCTGCCGCATATCGGCACCTTTGGCGAGGTCGCGCGCACCTCGATGGTGCGCCATGCCTTCCGCGTGCTGACCAGGGACGCGGTCAAGACCAAGCTCTTGTGCTTCTCCGACGACATGGACGGCATGCGCAAGATCCCCGACAGCGTGCCGGATCGCGCAGCACTCGAGCCTTATCTGCATATGCCGCTGTCGTCGGTGCCCAATCCGTTTGGCGGCGACTATGCGAGCTTCGCCGACCACAACAATGTGATGCTTTGCCGCTTCCTCGACACGTTCGGATTCGACTACGAGTTCGCCAGCGCGACGCAATATTACAAGGCCGGCCGTTTCGACGCGGTGCTGCTGCGCGCGGCCGAACGCTATGACGAGATCATGGCGGTGATGCTGCCGACGCTCGGGCCGGAGCGCCAGGCTACCTACAGCCCGTTCCTGCCGATCTCGCCGAAGAGCGGCCGCGTGCTTTACGTGCCGATGAAGCATGTCGACGCCAAGGCGGGCACCATCACCTTCGACGACGAGGGCACCGAAACCACGCTGTCGATCAGGGGCGGCAATGTGAAGCTGCAATGGAAGCCCGACTTCGGCATGCGCTGGGCGGCCCTCGGCGTCGATTTCGAGATGTTCGGCAAGGACCACCAGACGAATGCGGTGGTCTACGACCGCATCTGCAACATTCTGGGCGGACGGGCGCCGGAGCATTTCGTCTACGAACTGTTCCTGGATGAGAACGGCCAGAAGATCTCGAAGTCGAAGGGCAACGGCATCACCATCGATCAGTGGCTGGCCTATGCGCCGACGGAAAGCCTCGGGCTTTACATGTACCAGCGGCCGCGGCAGGCCAAGAAACTCTATTTCGATGTCATCCCGCGGGCCGTGGATGAGTACTACACTTTCCTCGCCGCCTATCCCCGGCAGGACTGGAAGGAGCGGCTGGGCAACCCGGCCTGGCACATGCATGACGGCAACCCGCCGGCAATCGACCTACCAGTGCCGTTCTCGCTGCTGCTCAATCTGGTCAGCGCCTCCAACGCCCAGAACAAGGACGTGCTGTGGGGCTTCATCTCGCGCCACGCGCCGGGCGTGACCCCCAAGACGCATCCCGAACTCGACAGGCTGACGGGCTATGCGATCCGCTACTTCGACGATTTCGTCAAGCCGGCCAAGATCTACCGGGCCGCCGACGCGGTCGAGCGCGAGGCGCTGGGCAAACTTTCGGAGGCGCTGGCGGCGCTGCCGTCCGGCGCCGATGGCGAGGCGATCCAGAACGCCGCGCTCAACGTCGCGCGCCGGATCGAGCGCTACCAGGACCATTCCAAGCAGAGCCCGGAAGGTGGTCCCGGCGTTTCCGTTGCCTTCTTCCAGATGATCTACCAGGTGCTGATCGGCCAGGAGCGCGGGCCGCGCTTCGGCTCCTTCGCCGCGCTCTACGGCATTGCCGAGACGCGCGTGCTCATTGAGCGGGCGCTGGCTGGTCAGCTGGCGGCGTAAGAACACCGTCCTCTTCCTGCAGTATCGAGCCCGGCGCCTGGGGCGCGGGGTTCGGCGCCGGCGGAACCGGCGGCAGGCCGGAAAGGATCGGCGCAGCTCCGTAAATGCCCTTTTTTGCCGCGCGCGCCTTCTCGCCGGCCTCGGCATAGGGGCCGCCCTCAGCGGCTCGGGCCCAGCCGTTCTCGACCAGCCATTGCCCCACATCCTGCTTGCCTATGCGGCATTCCGCGGTGATCAGGTCGCGGCCGCTCTCGGGCGGCACCGTGCAAACCACCGCCCGGCCGCGCAGGAAGGCCCGGAACGCCGTGCGCGCCCGGATGCCGCAGGCCCAGTCCTTGCCGTCATCGGTGCAGGTCTCGTCCTGCCTGACGACATCGACACCCGAAAGTGCCACCGAATAGCCCTTCGCCTCGATCACGCCGGCGGCTGACGCCACCGGCTGGAACAGCTTTGTGCCGTTCCAGTCGTCGGGCATTTTCAGCTTGGGCGGCTTGGGCGGGCCGGCCAGCGCAAGGTCGCTCAACGGCGCGCGCGGCTCGACCCGCTGAAGCTCTTCGGGGGTGAGCGGCGGCGGCGCCACCGTTTCGGGATCGATCGACCTGGAATGGGGTGCCGGCTTTATCGGCTGCGGCCCGGGAATGGCCGAGGTGGCCGGCTCTTGAGGCGCGGCGTCGTCGTCCGCTTGTATCTGATCGACTGTGACGGTGCCGCTGCCTTCGCCACGCTGCACGGTACGGCCGCCGGTGACGACCAGGGCCGCCATCGCCGGGACCGCCAGGGCGGCTATGGCGAGGTGGAACAGCCGCACCTACTGGCTAGCCCAGACGATCCGCGCCACCCATTCGACGTCGCGCATCGGGATATCGCGATCCGGATGCTCGGGATTGAGCGAGATCAGCACGATCGACTTCGCCGTTTGGCGATCCAGCACCTTGGCCATCACCTCGCCGGCATTGGTCTTGACGACGACACGGTCGCCCTTGCGGGTGGCGGCGCCCGGCTCGACGATCAGCACATCGCCATTTCGGTAAAGCGGCAGCATGGAATCGCCCTGGATCTGCAGCGCATAGGAGGTTTCGGTCGCTTGGGCAGGCAGCTCGACCAGATCCCAGCCCTGGCCCGCTGGAAAGCCGGCATCGTCGAAGAAGCCGCCGGCGCCGGCCTGGGCGAAGCCGAGCAGCGGCACCGAAGACCGCTGCGCCGGCGCGAGGCCGGTCTTGTCGCGACCTTCGACCAGACCGGTGAATTCGTCGAGCGAAGCACCCGTCGCCTCGATGATCTTGGCCAGCGATTCGGTCGAGGGCCAGCGCGGGCGCCCATCCGAGGACAGCCGCTTGGATTTGTTGAAGGCGGTCGAATCGAGCCCCGCGCGCCTTGCCAGGCCCGAGGCCGACAGCGAATAGCGCTCGGCGAGAGCATCGATGGCAGCCCAGACGCGGTCATGCGAGAGCACTTTGCTCTCCTCCGGAACAGGAAAAAATACCTTTCCTTTCTAGTCCGCAACCGCTCGATTGTCCACCCGCGAGGTGGCGGATCATCAACAAAGCGGCAGCGCCGCGCGGGCTCGCGGCACGCGCGGCCAGCCTGATCAGGCCGGTCCCTTGGCCAGGCCGCGCAGGCCCTGATGGGAGGCCATGAACATCCGCTCGGCCTCGCTGGGTGGGCGTGGTTGAGCAGAACGGCCAAGCGCAGCCACAACCTCGTCAATGTCGAGAAAGCGGCGACCGCGACGATCGTAAACGCCGCCCGTGGTCATGATCAGCGCAGCCGTTTCGCCATTGTCGAGCACGAAACGGTGCTTGCCAATGACCTGGGTGCCTTCCCAAGTCTCGATCGAGGACACCACTTCGAAGTGCCGCCACAACCGGATCTCGCGTACATAGGTCGATTGCAGCCCGCCGATCATCGGCGCCCAGCCATTCTTGCGCGCCAGTGCGATCAGGCCGGCGCGCAGGAATATGTCGATGCGGCCGAGGTCGGCCAGCATCATGTAGCGCGCATTGTTGAGATGGCTGTTGAAGTCGATGTCGGTCGGCAGGCAGCGAAACGCCAACCGACTCTCGCCGCCCAACTGGTAAGGGCCACGGCGAGACGCCGTGGCCATCATGCGCGCCATACGCGCCCAGACATACATATCCGCGGATCAGGCGGCCTTCTTCACCTCGCCCTTGGCATAGGGGTCGAAACGCCCGTAGAAGGTCTCGCCCTTCTCGGCCATGTCGAGCAGCAGCTTGGGCGCCTTGAACTCGGCGCCGTATTTCTTCTGCAGCCCCTTGGCGATCTTGACGAACTGCTTGGCGCCGATGCCGTCGATGTAGGACAGCGCGCCGCCAGTGAAGGGCGCGAAGCCGAAGGCGAGGATCGAGCCGACATCGGCCTCGCGCGGATCGGTGACGATGCCCTCCTCCATCACCCTTGCGGCCTCCAGGGCGATGGTGACCAGCAGGCGCTGCTGCAGCTCCTCATAATCGACCTTTTCCGGCCTGAGTTGCGGGAAGAGGTCCTTAAGGCCAGGCCACAGCTTCTTCTTGGCCGGCTTCGCCGGATAGTCGTAGAAGCCCTTGCCGTTCTTGCGGCCGGCGCGGCCATGGGTGTCGACCAGCGTGTTGATCAGTGCCATCTGCTTGGGGTCGACCGCCTTGTCGCCGAGATCCCTGATGGTCTGCTTCATGATCTTCTGGGCAAGGTCGATCGCCGTTTCGTCGGTCAGCGCCAGGGGGCCGACCGGCATGCCGGCGGCCTTTGCCGCGTTCTCGATCATCGGCGCCGGGACGCCCTCGATCAGCATCTTGTAGGCTTCCGACATGTAGCGCAGCACGCAGCGGTTGACGTAGAAGCCGCGCGTGTCGTTGACGACAATCGGCGTCTTCTTGATGGCGCGCACGAAGTCGATCGCGGTGGCCAAAGCCTTGTCGCCGGTCTTCTTGCCGAGGATGATCTCGACCAGCATCATCTTGTCGACCGGCGAGAAGAAGTGGATGCCGATGAAATTCTTCGCCCGGGCCGAATTCTTGGCCAGCGCGGTGATCGGGATGGTCGAAGTGTTCGAAGCGAAGATCGCCACCGGCTTCAGCACGGCTTCCGCCTGTTCGGTGGCGGCCTTCTTGACGGCCGAATCCTCAAAGACTGCCTCGACCACGAGGTCGCAGCCGGCGAGGTCGGCATAGTCGGCTGTCGGTGTGATCAGCGACAGGAGCTTGTCCTTCTCCTCGGGCTTGGCCCGGCCCTTCTTCACCTGGTCCGACACCAGGCTCTCGGAATGCGCCTTGCCCTTGGCAGCGGACTCCATGTCGCGGTCGAGCAGCACCACGGGAATGCCGGCCTTGGCGGTGACATAGGCAATGCCGGCGCCCATGAAGCCAGCGCCGAGAATGCCGATCTTCTTGAACTTCGTCTCCGGCACGGCGGCCGGGCGGCGGGCGCCCTTGTTCAGCTCCTGCAGCGACACGAACAGCGAGCGGATCATCGCCGCCGCTTCCTTGCTCTGCATGACCTCGGTGAAATAGCGCTGCTCGATGCGCAGGCCGGTGTCAAAAGGCACCAGCAGGCCTTCATAGACGCATTTCAGGATCGCAGCCGCGGCCGGATAATTGCCATAGGTCTCGCGACGCAGGATGGCGATGGCCGGCGGCCACAGGTTGAAGCCGGCCGGCGAGTAGATCTGGCCGCCGGGCAGCTTGAAACCCTTCTCGTCCCACGGCTGGACGGCCTTCAGGCCGTTCCTGATCATCGCCTTGGCGGTCTCGACAAGGTTCTCGGGTTCGGCGATCTCATGGATCAGGCCCATCGACTTCGCCTTCTGCGGCGACAGCGTCTGGCCGGTGGTGAGCATCTGTAGCGCTTGCTGCTGGTCGGTCAGCCGCGGCACGCGCTGGGTGCCGCCGGCGCCAGGGAAGATGCCCACCTTGACTTCCGGTAGGGCCATCTTGACCTTGTCCGAGTCAGCGGCGACGCGGCCATGGCAGGCCAGCGACAGTTCGAAGGCGCCGCCCATGCAGGTGCCGTTGATCGCCGACACCCAGGGTTTGCCCGACATTTCCAGCTTGCGGAACAGGCCGGTCATGCGGCCGGCATTGTCGAACAGCAGCCTGGCCGCCTTCTCCGGATCCTTGGACTTCTCCTTGGCAAAGACCGTCAGCATCTTCTGCAGCATGGTCAGGTCGGCGCCGCCCGAGAAGCTGTCCTTGCCCGAGGTGATCACCGCGCCCTTGATGCCGGCATCGGCCACCACCTGGTCGATGATCCTGTCGAGTTCGTTCATCACCTCTTCGGTGAAGACGTTCATCGAGCGATCGGGCATATCCCAGGTGACCAGGGCAATGCCGTCGGTGTCGGTGTCAACCGTGAAGTTTGTGTAGGTCATGTCTTTCTCCTTCCGGCCGAAAATCAGACGCGTTCGATGATGGTTGCGGTGCCCATGCCGGCGCCGATGCACAGCGTCACCAGCGCGGTGTTGAGGTCGCGGCGCTCCAGCTCGTCCAGCACGGTGCCGAAGATCATCGCGCCGGTGGCACCGAGCGGATGGCCCATGGCGATCGCGCCACCATTGACGTTGATCTTGTCGTGCGAGATGTCGAAGGCCTGCATGTAGCGCAGCACCACCGAGGCGAAGGCCTCGTTGAGCTCGAACAGGTCGATGTCCGACAGCTTCATCTTGGCGCGCTGCAAAAGCTTCTCGGTGACGTCGACCGGGCCGGTCAGCATCAGCACCGGCTCGGAGCCGATGTTGGCGAAGGCGCGGATGCGCGCGCGCGGCTTCAGCCCCATCGTCTTGCCGGCCTTCCTGGAGCCAAGCAGCACCGCAGCGGCGCCGTCGACGATGCCGGACGAATTGCCGGCATGGTGGACGTGGTTGACCTCTTCGACCTCGGGGTGCTTCTGCACCGCGACGGCGTCAAAGCCGCCCATCTCGCCTGGCATAACGAAGGACGGGTTGAGCGAGGCCAGCGACTGCATGTCGGTCGAGGGTCGCATGTGCTCGTCATGGTCGAGGATGGTGAGCCCGTTCTGGTCCTTGATCGGGATCACCGAATTCTTGAAGCGGCCGTCGGCCCAGGATTTGGCGGCGCGCTTCTGGCTCTCGACCGCATAGGCGTCGACGTCGTCACGTGAAAAGCCGTATTTGGTGGCGATCAGGTCGGCCGAGATGCCTTGCGGCACGAACCAGCCCGGCAGGCCGACGGAAGGATCCATGAACCAAGCACCACCGGAGGCGCCCATGCCGACGCGCGACATCGATTCGACGCCGCCGGCAATGACGATCTCGTCGGCGCCCTGCGCGATCTTGGCGGCGCCGAAATTGATGGCGTCGAGACCGGAAGCGCAGAAACGCGAGATCTGCATGCCAGGTGCCTTGGTGTCGTAGCCGGCCTCGAAAGCGGCGGCACGCGGAATAACGGAACCCGCCTCGCCGACCGGATCGACGCAACCGAAGATGATGTCGTCGACAGCGCCGGTGTCGAGCCCGTTGCGGTCGCGCAGCGCCTCCAGCACCTTGGCGCCGAGTCTTACCGCCGGCACTTCGTGCAGCGAGCCATCCTTCTTGCCCTTGCCGCGCGGCGTGCGCACGGCATCGTAGACATAAGCTTCGGCCATTTTCATGCTCCTTGGGTTCGCTGAAAGCTGCTCAGAGAGAGCGTCCGATCAGCAATTTCATGATCTCGTTGGTGCCGCCGTAGATGCGCTGGACGCGGGCGTCGCGGTACATGCGGGCGATCGGATATTCATTCATGTAGCCATAGCCGCCATGCAATTGAAGGCATTCGTCGACGACTTTGCCCTGCAGGTCGGAGAGCCAGTATTTGGCCATCGAGGCGGTCACCGGATCGAGGCCGCCGGCGACGTGACGGGCAACACAGTCATTGTAGAAGACTCGGCCGATGGTCGCCTCTGTCTTCAGCTCGGCCAGCTTGAACTGAGTGTTCTGAAAGTCGATGATGGCCTTGCCGAAGGCCTTGCGCTCCTTGACGTAGTCGATGGTCAGCGTCAGCGCGCGCTCGATCATGGCGATCGCCCCGGTGCCGATCTGCAGCCGCTCCTGCGGCAATTGCTGCATCAGTTGGATGAAGCCTTGCCCTTCCTCATGGCCGAGCAGGTTGGAGGTCGGCACGCGCATGTCGTTGAAGAACAGCTCCGACGTGTCGTTGGCCTTGAGCCCGATCTTGTCGAGGTTGCGGCCGCGCTCGAAGCCATCGACCTCGTCGGTCTCGACGACGATCAGCGAGGTGCCCTTGGCGCCCTTGGCCGGATCGGTCTTGGTGACGACGATGACGAAGTTGGCGAGCTGGCCGTTGGTGATGAAGGTCTTCGAACCGTTGATCCTGTACTGGTTGCCGTCCTTTTCGGCGCGCGTCTTGACGCCCTGCAGGTCCGAGCCGGCGCCCGGCTCGGTCATGGCGATGGCGCCGATCAACTCGCCGGTCGCCAGCTTCGGCAGCCACTTCTTCTTCTGCTCCTCCGAGCCGTAGTGGAGGATGTAGGGGGCGACGATCGAATTGTGCAGGCCGATACCGAAACCGTCGACGCCGACATGGCCGATCGCCTCGATGATGGCGCTCTCATGCGCGAAGGTGCCGCCGGAGCCACCATATTCCTCCGGCATCGAGGCGCAGAGCAGACCGGCCGCACCTGCCTTCAGCCAGCTCTCGCGGTCGACCATCTCGTTCTTCTCGAACTCGTCGTAGCGCGGCGCGATCTCTTCCGACATGAAGCGGTGCGCCATATCGTAGAGCATGCCGACCTCGTCCGCCGCCCAGGCGGGCTTCGGCAGGCCAAGAACTTCGGCTGGATTTGTCGCCACGATTTCCTCCGCGTTCCGACAATTGTGGGCCGGCTGTACCGGCCCGCCAAACCTAGAACGCTTCCGCCGGCAGCGCCATTAGCGTGTCCGCGCCACTGGAAATGCGGGCGAGATGTGCCGAGGTCTCCGGCATGATCCGCTCCATGAAGAAGCGCGCTGTCACCAGCTTGTTGTCGTAGAAGGACGCCGAACCGTTGGCGCCGTCAGCCAGTTTCACCCCGGCCGCCTTGGCCATCTGCGCCCACATGTAGCCCAGCGCCACCAGGCCGAAGAGATGCATGTAGTCGGTCGAGGCGGCACCGGCATTGTCGGGCCTGGCCATGCCGTTCTGCACCAGCCACATGGTCGCCGCCTGCAGATCGTTGAGGCCCTTCTTCAGCGCCTTGGTGAAGGGCGCCATCTTCTCCTCAGCGCGGTTCTCCTCGCAGAACTCGCCGACTTCCTTGAAGAAGGCCTGCACGGCGCGGCCGCCGTTCAGGGCGAGCTTGCGGCCGACGAGGTCGAGCGCCTGGATGCCATTGGCGCCTTCATAGATCATGGCGATGCGGGCATCGCGCACGAACTGGCTCATGCCATGCTCTTCGATATAGCCGTGGCCGCCGAACACCTGCTGCGCCATGACGGCATGGTCGAAGCCCTTGTCGGTGAGTACGCCCTTGACCACCGGCGTCAGCAGGCTGGTGTAATCGTCCGCCGACTGGCGATCCTTGTCGTCGCCGGAGCGGTGGGCGATGTCGGACTTGATCGCCGTCCACAGCGCCAGCGCGCGGCCGGCTTCGTTGAAGGCCTTCATGGTCATCAGCGAGCGGCGGATATCGGGATGGACGATGATCGGGTCGGCCTTCTTGTCCGGCGCCTTGGCGCCAGACAGCGAACGGCCCTGCAGGCGGTCCTTGGCATAGGACACGGCGTTCTGGTAGGCGATCTCCGACAGCGAAAGCCCTTGCAGGCCGACGCCGAGACGCGCCTCGTTCATCATCGTGAACATGGCCTTCAGGCCGCCATTGGCCTCGCCGAGCAACGTGCCTTCCGCCTCGTCATAATTCATGACGCAGGTCGAATTGCCGTGGATGCCCATCTTCTCCTCGATCGAGCCGCAGGAGAGCGTGTTCTTCTCGCCGGGATTGCCCGACGCATCGAGCTTGAGCTTCGGCACGATGAACAGCGAAATGCCCTTTACCCCCTCCGGCGCGCCTTCGATGCGGGCCAGCACGAGATGGACGATGTTGCCCGCCATGTCGTGCTCGCCGGCCGAGATAAAGATCTTCTGGCCGGAAATCTTGTAGGTGCCGTTGCCATTCGGCACGGCCTTGGTGCGCAGCAGACCGAGATCGGTGCCGCAATGTGGCTCGGTCAGGTTCATGGTGCCGGTCCAGGCGCCCTCGACCAGCTTCGGCAGCCATGTCGCCTTCTGCTCGTCGGTGCCATGGGTGATGATGGCCGCGATCGCCCCTTGCGTCAGGCCGGGATACATCATCAGCGCCATATTGGCGGAGACCATATATTCGGCAACCGCGGTATGCACCGCATAGGGAAGGCCCTGGCCGCCGAACTCGACCGGCGCGGCCAACCCCATCCAGCCGCCCTCGCGATACTGATCGAAGGCTTGCTTGAAACCTTTCGGCGTCGTCACCGAGCCGTCGTCATGGCGCACGCAGCCTTCCATGTCGCCGACACGGTTCAGCGGGTGCATCACATTTTCGGCGAGCTTGGCGCCCTCGGCGAGGATCGCCTCGACCACGTCGGGCGTCGCGTCTGAAAACCCGGGAAGATTGGAATAGCGCTGGTAGCCCAGCACGTCGTTGAGAACGAACAGCGTGTCCTGGACCGGCGCCCTGTAGATCGGCATGCGTTTCCTCCACCATGCGGTCTTGGCCCAAAATCGTGCCGTGCGCGGCAGACGGACCAATGTTGAAGCCCGGATAACAAAAATTGACGTTTGCGTAAACGTCAATTTTTGACGTCGCGACAAATTTTCCCTGGCACCACGCATCCAGACGGTAGCGGCCCGGCGTCAAGGACGCCAGCGCGGCGGACGCATCTCTTCGTGTGGGAGCAACGCAAAGAGCCGCGCGGCACGGGCCGCGCGGCTCTTATTGGTCAACAGGCGGTTTGCCTAATGCCGGCGGATCAGCTCGCGGCGCTGGCTTGCGGCGCCGAACGCTCGGCGAGCATCTGGCGCACGGCGGCCATCGAGCCGCTGAGCTCGTTGATGGCGTCCTCGATGAGTGCGCGCTGCTTCTGCAGGCGGGTAAGCTGCTTTTCTGACTTGTCCAGCGCCAGCCGCAGCTGCTTGGTATTGGAGCCGGTCGGATCGTAGAGATCCATCATCTGCTTGACGTCGCGCAGCGAGAACCCGACCTTGCGGCCGAGCAGGATCAGCTTCAGCCGGGCCCTGTCGCGGCGCGTGTAGAGACGGGTCGAACCGTCGCGCTGCGGATTGAGAAGGCCCTTGTCCTCGTAGAAGCGCAAGGTGCGCAGCGTCACGCCGTATTTCTTGGCCATCTCGCCGATGCGGACAAGATCCTCGCCGGCATCATTCGGTATGTCATTGGTATTGGCCGCGGCTTCGCCGGGCGAAACAAGTTTCATGGTCACTGGCTTTCCCCGTCTGGTGGCATCGCGGTCCGGGACCTTGCGTCGCCTGAGTGGAAGCGGGGGCATGCTTCCAGTCGTGGTTTCAACAAAACAAATCGCAAAAGGCGGGATCTGCGCACCGTTTACGTTTACGTCAATGCTATACCGATAGCCGCCTCATGACGCAAGGGCGTTCTCAGGCCAGAACTTTATGCCGCACCCGACGGGCAGCCCGTCAAGGATGTTGCAACTTCTTAAGCTTGGTTAACGCGTTGTTTACCACGTTGGGTGAAATGTGCGCATGTCGGTCAGCCGTGTTTATCCTGTAGCGAATTTTTCACGGTTTTTCGAAGCGCGGGTGAAAACCCGGGAGGCTCGTCTTCCACCGCAGCAGAACCGCGCGGTCGTCTTCGTTGCCGGCAGGACTTTGGGGAATCCGGTCACGAGCCGGCCATTCTGAACACGGGCGCATCGATGAACAGCAAGCGGTCCTATCTCGATACACTCAATGCCGGCAGGCAGCGCAAGCCGACCACCACGCTCGAGCAGCTGAACCGCTCGCTCGAAACGCTGGAACAGCGGCTGGAGCGGACGCGCGAGGATACGGCGGCCGAACGTTTCGAACCGCGCCGACCCACAGCCGAACCGCGCTACGCCAGCGCCCAGCCCTATAACCAGCAGCGCTGGTACGAGGACCCACAGCCCGCGCCGCGGCCAAAGAGCCCGGCGCCGGCAGCACCCGCCTTCGACCAGAACTACCAGGCGATAGCGCGCGACATCGACCGCGTGCGCGGCCAGGAGGACAGCGTCGCCGTGGTCGGCAAGATCGCCGGCGAATTGCGCGGCTTGCGCGAGGAACTGCGCCACCAGATGACCGCCGGGCTGAAGCGCGAATTCGACGCGCTGCGCCAGGACATCGAGCGGGCCTTCCAGGCAAGCGGGCAATCGGGCGGCCAGGCGGGCAAGAGCAGCGCCGAACTCGGCGTCGAATTCGAGCGGCTTTCGGGCGCCATCCAGACGCTGGCCGAAAAGAGCGACGACAGAAGCGTCAACATGCTGCGGCTCGAGGTGGAGCAGGTCAAGGCGGCACTCGACACGCTGGCGCGCGAGGAGAGCGTGCAGGCGGTCGACCGCCGCTGGGACGATTTCGACCGTCGCTGGAGCGCTTTCGAGGACCGCGTCGACGCCGATCAGCGCAAGCGCTCCGATGGAGCCGGCCTTTCGGCGTTGACCGAGCGGCTCGAGCAGATCAGCAGTGCGGTCAACAATCTACCGGAATCGCTGTCGCTGCGGTCGCTTGAGGAAAAGGTCCGCACGCTTGCCGGCGCCGTCGACCATTTCGTCAGCCAGCAGAGCAATCGCAGCAGCGACACGTTCGGCATGATCGACGAGCGGCTGGACGAGATTTCGCGCGCCATCGTCGCCTCGACCGTCGCCGCGCAGGCCAACGCCTTCGATGCCGAGCCCTTCGAGCGCATCGAGAGGCGGATCGCCTCGCTGGCGCAGCAGATCGAAGAGGTCACGCAGGCGCAGCCAAGCGGCGAAGTCATCGACCGCCTCAACATGCTGTCGAGCCGTGTCGACGAACTGGCCGGCCGCGCCAACCTGCCGGAACAGGCGATGGAGCGGCTCGGCAAGCAGATCGCGCTCATCGCCGACAGAATAGACCGCGCGCCGGCCATGCCGGACGCCGACTATATCTTCCAGGGCCTGGAACAGCGCTTCGACGCGCTGTCAGGGATCATGGAACGCCGCCAGGGCGACGCGATCGAACAGGGCAACATGCTGTTTCGCGATCTCGAGCGGCGGCTGGAGGAAGTTGCCGACAGGCTGGACCAGCGCATGCCGCAAGCCGACAGCGCCGGCATTATGGACGCCATCGATGCCCGCTTCACCGCTTTGGCCAAGCGCCTGGAGACACGCGTTCCCGATCCCGCCAACGAAGCGGCGATCCGTGGCCTGGAGAGCCGGCTCGAAGACATTTCAAGCCGGCTGGAATCGTCCGCCGCGCAGGTCGCCGGCATCGACCCGGCACTGATCCGCAGCCTGGAGGCGCAGGTTTCCGGCCTTTCGGCGCACCTGACCAAGCCCGGCACGCCGCTGCCGGAATTCGAGGACATCAGCCCGCGCCTCAACGAGATTGAGAAGTCGCTGGCCGGAACCCGCGATTCGATCCTCAGCGCCGCGCGCGAGGCGGCCGAAAGCGCGGTGCGCTCGATGGCCGATACGAGTGCCAACACGGCGGCCGTCAGCGGCCTCGCCCAGGACCTGAAGACACTCGAATCCCTGACACGCCGTTCGGACGAGCGCAATTCACGCACCTTCGAGGCCATCCACGACACCCTGCTCAAGATCGTCGATCGTCTTGGCTCGCTGGAGACCAGCGAACCGATGGAGGCCGTCAGCGAACTCGTGGACCCGCAGCCAACAAGCAAGCGGGTCGGACGCGGCTCCAAGATCGCGGTGCAGGACGCACCGTCGATGGACATCGATCAACCGCTGCCGCTGACCGGAGACATGGCCGACCTCGATGGCCGCGCCGCCGCCATCTTGCGCAACGAACCGGTCATGCGTGGCGAACCGGTCGTGAGTGGCGAACCGGCCCCGCGCTCGCCGGCCGAAGCCGCAGCCGCCGCCGCCATGGCGGCGCTCGGCTCTAACACGATCACCGAAAAGAACGACACGACTGGCCGCAAGAAATCGATGTTCGGCGGACTGGCCCGCGCCTTCAGGGGCAAGAAAGACGCGGACATGCCGCCGCTTGCCGGTTCGGCGCCCGATGTCGACGTGCCGAGCGTCGATCTCGACGAGCCGCTCGACCCGAAGCTTGCCAACCGGCCACTTGAGCCAGGCTCCGGTGCACCCGACCTCAATGCCATCATGAAGCGCGTGCGCGACGAGCGCGGCCAGCCGGTCAAGCGCAGCGAGGGCGACGCGGCAAAGTCGGACTTCATCGCCGCTGCCAGGCGCGCCGCGCAAGCCGCCGCCGCCGAAGCCGACGCTTTGAAGCGCCAGTCGACGATGAGCGGACCGGTCAAGGCGCTCAGGATCGGCGACCTGCTCAAGGCGCGGCGCAAGCCGATCCTGATGGCGGCCGCCGCGATCATGCTGGCGCTGGCCGGCCTGCAGCTGGGCAAGGCCTTCTTCTCCGATCCTGCCCCGGTGGCCAGCAACGAAATTGCGCCGATCACCGCCCCGCAGCCGGTGGAAACCGCATCGGTCAATGCCACAAGCGAGCCGAAGGCAGAGGCCATGGCGCAGGACGCGCCGGCCCGTGTCGTCAGACAAGCGGAGCCTTCCGAGCCGGCAGTCAAGGACGACGTGCTGGCGCAACCCGCCTCCGCCCCGCCATCAGCCGACGATATGCCCATGGATGCCGTTTCCGAGCCGGCGCCCGCCCCCATGACCTCTGCGGCGCCTTCCGATCAGGCGGAGCCAACCGCTGCGGCATCGGCGCCTGCGGCCGCGGAACCGACGGATGCGGACAATCAGCCAATGGCTGCCACGCCGGTCGCACCGATCCCGGCCCAGGACACCACGGGTGCCGTTCCTCCCGCCAATACCGCCACGGCTGCAGCCGCGGCCAAGATCGACATTCCGGCCGATGCCGGCCCGCAGGCGCTGCGCGATGCGGCCGCCGGCGGCGATGCCAAGGCGCTGTTCGAAGTCGGCTCGCGCTTTGCCGAGTCGCGCGGCGTCAAGGAGGACATGGCGGCAGCCGCCAAATGGTACGAAAAATCGGCCGAACTCGGTTTCGCGCCGGCGGAATACCGCATCGGCAATTTTTACGAGAAGGGTATCGGCGTCGCGCGCGACATCAAGAAGGCGAAGACCTGGTACCAGATGGCTGCAGCGCAGGGCAATGCCAGCGCCATGCACAATCTGGCCGTGCTGTTCGCCATGGCGGCGGACGGCGTGACCGACAATGAATCGGCGGCGCACTGGTTCCAGGCGGCGGCCGACCTCGGCGTCAAGGACAGCCAGTTCAATCTGGCCATCCTCGCCGCCAAGGGCGTCGGCATGAAGCAGAACCTCGAGGAATCCTACAAATGGTTCGCGCTCGTCGCCAAGACCGGCGACAAGGACGCTGCCGCCAAGCGCGACGAGATCGCCAATGCGCTGCGGCCCGAGCAGTTGGAGCGGGCGCGCGCCGCTACCGAACTGTGGAAGGCAAAGCCGCTCGACCAGGCGGCCAATTCGGCCGACGTCCCCGAATCCTGGCAGGACGGCACGCCACAGACGACCGCCAGCATCGACATGGAGAAGGCGGTCAAGAACATCCAGCTCATCCTCAACAAGAACGGCTACGAGGCCGGTGGCGCCGACGGTGTGATGGGCCAGAAGACCAAAGATGCGATCATGGCCTTCCAGACCGACAACAAGATGAAGGCGACCGGCGAAATCGACGCGGATCTGGTCAAGGCGCTGCTGGCGCGCAAATAACGGCATATGCGTCGCTTCCGCGACGCCCTTGCCACACATTTGCCTGTTAACTGATTGAGATGTTTTTTGTTTCGGCGGCGCGGCATGGGTTTGACCCGGCCGCGCCGCCGGCGCAAGACAAAATTGGCTTTTCGGTGCGACACTGCCCGCGAACGGCTGCAATCGCCGACAGGCAAACTGATCGAGACTGACGGGTGGGCATCTATCTCCCGATCGCGGAAATTTCCGTCAACGTCTTCGTACTGCTGGCCATGGGGGCGGCGGTTGGCTTTCTGTCGGGCATGTTCGGGGTGGGCGGCGGCTTTCTCATTACGCCGCTGCTGATCTTCTACAACATTCCGCCGGCGATCGCGGTCGCCACCGGCGCCAACCAGGTCATCGCCTCCTCCTTTTCCGGAGCGCTGTCGCACATGAAGCGCGGCACGCTCGACTTCAAACTCGGCGGGGTGCTGCTTGCCGGCGGCATTGTCGGCTCGACCGGCGGCATCTTTGTCTTTGCGCTTTTGCGTCGGCTGGGGCAGCTCGACCTGTTCATCTCGCTGCTCTATGTCGTGCTGCTCGGCACCGTCGGCGGTCTCATGCTGATCGAGAGCGTCAACGCGCTGCGCGCCACCCGCAGCGGCGCCGCTCCAGTGCTGAAGAAATCCGGCCAGCATAACTGGATCCACAGGCTGCCGCTGAAGATGCGCTTTCGCGCCTCGAAACTGTTCGTCAGCGTCATCCCGGTGCTCGGGCTCGGCGCCGGCATCGGCTTCCTGTCGTCGATCATGGGCGTCGGCGGCGGCTTCATCATGGTGCCGGCGCTGATCTATCTGCTGAAGGTGCCTACCAATGTCGTCATCGGCACCTCGCTGTTCCAGATCATCTTCACCTCGGCCTACACCACGCTGGTCCACGCCACCACCAACCAGACGGTCGATGTCATGCTCGCCTTCCTGCTGATGGCGGGCGGCGTCGCCGGCGCGCAATATGGCGCCAAGGCCGGCCAGAAGCTGCGCGGCGAGCAGTTGCGGGCGCTGCTGGCAATGCTGGTGCTGGCGGTCGCCATCCGGCTTGCCATCGATCTGTTCGTCACGCCGCCCAATCTTTATTCGCTGTCCGCCGCGGGCCTGAACTGATGGCGGGCCTGAAAGCGTTCGCAGCCGCTGCTTTCCTGTCGCTCGCCGCAGCCGCATTGCCGGCGGTGGCGCAGACGCCGCCGCCCGAAAGCATCCAGATCGGGCTGTCGACCGACGCCGTTTCGATCACCGCGGGGTTTTCAGGCGCCGACCTCACCATCTTCGGTTCGCTGGAAAATGCCGATCCGCTCGTCGCGCGCCAGGGACGTTACGACGTGATCGTAGTGCTCGAAGGCCCGCCACGGCCGGTGGTCGTGCGGCGCAAGGACAGGTTGCTCGGCGTCTGGATCAATCTGGAATCGGAGACGTTCGAGAACGTGCCGGTGTCCTATTCGGTGGCAACCACGCGCCCGCTGCAGGACGTCACCGATCCCAACAGCTACAAGCAGCTGTCGCTCGGCGCCTCCAATCTCTATATGAAGCCAGCCGACGTGACCGACAGCCCGGCGACGATCGAAGAGTTCACGGCAGCGCTGAGGGACCGCAAGACGGCGACCGGCCTCTACAGCGAGAATGTCGGCGGCGTGCAGTTTCTGTCGCAGAACCTGTTTCGCGCCACCGTCAGGCTGGCGCCCAATGTCCCGGTCGGCACCCACAAGGCCCGCGCCTTCCTGTTCAAGAGCGGCATGTTCATCAAGGAAAGCTCGGCCCAGCTCGAAATCCGCAAATCCGGTTTCGAACAGTCGATCTTCCGCGTCGCGCACGACTATTCCTTCCTCTACGGCGTCTTCGCCGTGTCACTCGCCATGCTGACCGGCTGGCTTGGAAGGCTGATCTTCCGCAAAGACTAGATTTCCTCGCGAAAGCCTGTTCCCCTTTGCGACCTCATGCGCTAGACCGCCGCCTCCCGGCGCAGCAAGCGCACATCACAATCCGGTTCGGCAGAAGGTCCGGTCACCCGGACATTGGCGCAGCTGACAAGGCGCCACCCCGCTGCCCCAGAAAAACGACAGGAAACTGCGATGCGACCAGCATTCGGCGGTATCGACTTCGGCACGTCCAATTCCACCGTCGGCGTGATTCGCGACGGGCAGCCGCAGCTGGTTGCGCTGGAGGACGGTCAGGTGACGCTGCCAAGTGCTGTGTTCTTCAACTTCGACGACAACCACACCTATTTCGGGCGCCGGGCCATCGCCGACTATACCGACAGCATCGAAGGCCGCCTGATGCGTTCGCTGAAGAGCGTGCTCGGCAGTTCGCTGGTGCATGAGAAGACGCGCATCAAGGCGCGCTCGATCGGCTTCATGGAGATCGTCGGGCTATTCGTCGGCCATCTGAAGAAGCGGCTGGAGGAAGATGCCCAGGCGCCCGTTGAAAGCGTGGTGCTTGGGCGTCCGGTGCAGTTCGTCGACGACGACGCGGAAGCCGACGCGAAGGCGCAAGGTGAGCTTGAAAACGCAGCGCGCATCCAGGGCTTCAAGCATATTGCCTTCCAGTTCGAGCCGATCGCCGCTGCTCTCGACTACGAACAGAAGGTCACGCGCGAGGAACTGGCGCTGATCGTCGACATGGGCGGCGGCACGTCGGACTTTTCGATCGTGCGAGTCTCGCCCGAGCGCGCCCGCTCGACCGACCGCAAGGACGACATCCTGGCAAACCGGGGCATTCATATCGGCGGCACCGATTTCGACCGGCTGCTGAGCATCGCCCATGTGATGCCGCAGCTCGGCTATCTGACGCCGACCAAGGACGGCAAACGCAATTTGCCGGCCAGCTATTTCATCGACCTGGCGACATGGCAGCGCATCAACCTCGTCTACACCGCCAGGGCGATGACGCATCTCAGACAGATCCGCTTCGAGGCGGAGCGCGCCGACCTGGTCGACCGCTTCATCCATATCGTGGAGCATCGCTACGGACATGCGCTGGCAGGTCTGGTCGAAAAGGCCAAGATCGCGCTGACGGACCAGCCTTCAGCCGGCGTGCAGGTCCCGCTTCCCGGCGCGCGCTTCGCCGCCGAGATCACGCGGGCAGGCCTTGAAGCGACGATCGCTGGCGACATCGAGCGGGTGACCGCGACGGTCGGCCAGACCATCAGCGACGCCGGTGTAAAGGCTACCGACATCACCGCCGTGTTCCTGACTGGCGGATCGACGGCAATCCCGCTGGCGAGGCGGCAGATCCTGGAACTGGTGCCGCAGGCCTCCGTCATCGAAGGCGACATGTTCGGCTCCGTCGGGCTTGGGCTGGCGTTGGACGCCCAGCGGAAGTTCGGTTGATCCTGTTACGCTGACGCCATGGGCTTCGCGCTCAGATGCGCCTTCAATGCCATCTGGGCGAGGCTGGCCTGCCGGTCGCGGTGGGTGATGATGGCGAAGTCACGCTTCGGCAGGTCGATCGGCACCGAGCGCAGGCTGCCTTCGGCAATCGCGCCGGCGACGACGAGTTCGGAAATGATGGTGGCGCCGGCGCCGGCCTCGACGGCCTGGCGGATCGCCTCGTTGCTCGGCAGCACCAGGAATATCTGCAGCTCGGCGAGTGAAATCCCCTCGCGGCGCGCCAGATCCTCGAGCACCTCGAGCGTGCCGGAACCGCCCTCGCGGATGATCCAGCGCAGCCCCCTGATGTCGGGACGGCCCGGCGCGATTTCGACAATCTCCGGATGCGAGATGGCGACGACCAGCATCAGCCTGTCGATGTCGACCTTGGCGCGTCGCAGGATGTCGGATTCGGTGCGCCCCTCGACCAGGCCGAAATCCGCCGTGCCGTCCAAAACATGCGTCTCGACCTGCCTGGTGTTGCCGATGGTGACGCTCAGCCTGACGGCAGGGTACGCCTCGTGGAAGGAGGCCAGCCGGCGCGGCAGCCAATAGCTGGCGATGGTCTGGCTGGCGGCGATCGAAAGCGAGCCGGTGACGGTCTGCGAGACATCCTCGAGAACGTTGCTTGCGGCGGCCGCCCGTTCGAGGACGGCCTTGGCCTCGGGCAGGAACCGGCGACCGGTCTGCGCCAGCTCGATGTTGCGGCCGACCCGGTTGAACAGCTGGACGCCATGTTGTTGTTCGAGTGCGCGGATGGCGGCCGATGCCGCCGACTGGGAGATGCCCAAAAGCTCTGCCGCCTTGGTCATGTGGCCGCGCTCGGCGACGGCGACGAAGATGCGCAACTGGTCCAGGGTCATGAGCAACTAAGAAGCAAATTCGATCGGAATTACAAGACCTGGTTGTTAGACAGATCAATTGCTTTGTTCTAAGTTTTTGCGGGAGTTTGAAAAAATTGGCGGCACCGCCGCAGGGTTGGGAAATTGATCGGGCGCTTCAAATCGCTGTTCGCGCACTGGACCCGCCGGCTAAGGCGGCAGTTCGCCGGCGAGCGCTACCACCCCGAACAGCACTACATGCGCGGCCCCGGACCGAAGACGAAAGCCAAGACGGCGAGCGGCAAGAGCGTTCTCGGATCATGAGCCACGGAGCGCCGCGCGGCGCCAATTGCGCACCGTCGCAACGGCCGCTGGCCGACACGCGCGCACCCGACGAGGGCGACGGCGTCGACACTTCGCCAAGCGTATCCGACAGGATCGCCAAGACCACCTGCTATATGTGCGCCTGTCGCTGCGGTATCGACGTCCACATCAAGGACGGCAAGGTCCGCTACATCAACGGCAACAAGGACCATCCGGTCAATCGCGGCGTGATCTGCGGCAAAGGCAGCTCCGGCATCATGCAACACTACAGCCCGGCGCGGCTGAAGAAGCCGCTGCTGCGCACCGGCCCGCGCGGCTCGGGCGAATTCCGCGAGATCGAATGGGAGGAAGCCTTCTCGATCGCGACGGAGCGGCTTTCGGCGATCCGCCGGACCGATCCCAAAAAGCTTGCCTTCTTCACCGGGCGCGACCAGTCGCAATCGCTGACCGGCTGGTGGGCGAGCCAGTTCGGCACGCCGAATTTCGCTGCTCATGGCGGATTCTGTTCGGTCAACATGGCGGCCGGCGGTCTCTACACGATCGGCGGCTCGTTCTGGGAGTTCGGCGAACCCGACTGGGACAACACCAAATACTTCATGCTGTTCGGCGTCGCCGAGGATCACGATTCCAATCCGATCAAGATCGGCCTGGGCAAGCTCAAGGCGCGCGGCGCCAAGGTGGTCTCGATCAATCCGTGCCGCACCGGTTACAATGCGATTGCCGATGACTGGATCGGCATCAGGCCGGGCACGGACGGCCTGTTCGTGTTCGCCCTCATCCACGAGCTCATGAAGGCCGGCCGCGTCGACCTCGATTACCTGCTGCGCTACACCAACGCCCACACCCTCGTCATCCAGGAGCCCGGTGCAGCCGACGACGGCCTGTTCGTGCGCGATGACAAGGGCAATCCGCTGGCCTGGGACCGGGTGGCGAAGACGCCGATCAACGCCGCCGACCCAAATGCAAAGCCGGCGCTGACCGGCAGTTTCACCATCGATGGCCGCCGCTGCGTGCCGGTGTTCCAACTCGTCGCCGACCGTTATCTCGATGAAAGCTATTCGCCTGACGCGGTCGCCGAGCGCTGCGGAATTCCCGCCGACACGATCCGCAGAATCACCGCCGAATTGGCGCATGTCGCTTTCGAACAGACGATCGAATTGCCGGTGGCCTGGACCGATTGGGCCGGCCGTCGGCATGAAACGATCAAGGGCCGGCCGGTGTCGATGCACGCCATGCGTGGCATCTCGGCCCATTCGAACGGTTTTCACAGCTGCCGCGCCATTCATCTGCTGCAAGTGCTTCTCGGCACGGTGGATGTTCCCGGCGGATTCCGCTTCAAGCCGCCCTATCCCCGCCCGACGCCGCCGGGGCCGAAGCCGGCGGGCAAGAATGTGCAGCCGATGACGCCGCTCGAGGGCATGCCGCTCGGCTTCGTCTGCGGGCCGGACGATCTGCTGGTCGACGAGGCCGGCACCCCCATCCGTATCGACAAGGCCTATTCCTGGGACGCGCCTTTGGCCGCGCACGGCCTCATGCACACCGTCATCCGCAACGCCTGGGCCGGCGATCCCTACCGAATCGACACGCTGATGATGTACATGTCGAACATGGCCTGGAATTCCTCGATGAACACCGTCGAGACGATCGCCATGCTGACCGACGCGGACGAGGCCGGCAACTACAAGATCCCCTTCATCATCTATTCCGACGCCTATTATTCCGAGACGGTGCCGTTCGCCGATCTGGTGCTGCCCGATACGACCTATCTCGAAAGGCACGACTGCATCAGCCTGCTCGACCGGCCGATCAGCCACGCCGACGGACCGGGCGACGCCATCCGCCATCCGGTCGTCGAGCCTGATCGCGACGTCAGGCCGTTCCAGTCGGTGCTGATCGAGCTCGGCGCGCGGCTCGGCCTGCCCGGTTTCGTCGACGACGACGGCTCGGCCAAATACCGCGGCTATGCCGACTATATCGTCAATCACGAACGCACGCCCGGCATCGGGCCGCTGGCCGGCTGGCGTGGCAAGGACGGGACGGCGATCGGCAGCGGCGCGGTTAATCCCGATCAGTTGCAGCGCTACATCGACAATGGCGGCTTCTGGCACCACGACTTTTCCGCCGACCAGCGCTACTACAAGATGGCCAACCGCTCCTATCTCGGCTTCGCGGAGCAGATGGGCTTCATCCCGAAGGCCGAGCCAATCGTCTTCCAGCTCTATTCCGAGCCGATGCAGCGCTTCCGGCTTGCGGCACGCGGCCATGGACGGGTGCAGCCGCCGGAAGCCGAGCGCAGCCGCATCGAGACCTATATGGACCCGCTGCCGTTCTGGTACGCGCCGTTCGAGGAAGCAGCCGTCGACCTGCAAAAATATCCGCTGCATGCGCTGACGCAGCGGCCGATGCACATGTACCATTCCTGGGGTTCGCAGAATGCGTGGCTGAGGCAGATCACCAGCCAGAACCGGCTGTTCGTGCACCACCAGACCGCGGCCGGCCTCGGGCTTGCCGATGACGACTGGGTTTGGATCGAGAGCATCAACGGTCGTGTGAAGGGACAGATCAAACTGGTCGACGGCGTCAACGCGGATACGGTCTGGACCTGGAACGCCATCGGCAAGCGGCGCGGCAGTTGGGGGCTGAAGGACGACGCCGCCGAGAGCAATCGCGGCTTCCTGCTCAACCATATCATCGGCGACCAGACATCGGCCGATGCGAACGGCAAGCGCTATTCGAATTCCGACCCGGTCACAGGACAGGCGGCATGGTTCGACCTGAGGGTGCGCATCGCCAAATGCATGGCGCAAGAAGCCGGCTTCACCGAGCCGCAGTTCGAGCGTTTTCACCAACCGCCACGTTTCGAGCCCGCACCCGACAAGCTCAGCTTCGGCGTGGAATTCCGCAGGAACAGGGAAGCCACCGAATGACCTGCCTTCCCGCCCATACCGACAAAAGGCTCGGTCTGGTCATCGACCTCGACACCTGCGTCGGCTGCCAGGCCTGCGTCACCGCCTGTAAGGAGTGGAACACCGGCGGCCATATGGCGCCGCTGACCGACATCGACCCCTATGGCGGCAATGTCGACGGCGTCTGGTTCAACCGCGTGCACAGCTACGAGCACACCACCGAGATGGGCGGCCGCACGGTGAATTTTCCGCGCTCCTGCCTGCATTGCGAGACGCCGGCCTGCGTCACCGTCTGCCCGACGGGGGCCTCCTACAAACGCGCCTCCGACGGCATCGTGCTGATCGACGAGGACAAGTGCATCGGCTGCAAATTGTGCAGCTGGGCCTGCCCCTATGGCGCGCGCGAATTCGACACCGATGTCGGCGTGATGAAGAAATGCACGCTCTGCGTCGACCGCATCTACAACGACAATCTGGCCGAGGAAGACCGCGTGCCGGCCTGCGTCGCCGCTTGCCCAACCAGCGCCCGGCATTTCGGCGATCTCGGCGATCCCTCTTCGGCTGTGTCGCAACTGGTGGCGGAGCGCGGCGGCGTCGACCTGATGCCGGAGATGGGCTATCACCCGACCAACAAGTATCTGCCGCCGCGTGCCCACACCCAACGCGCCGCATCGGTGGCCGCACCCGCGCTCGAACCGGTGCGGGCCGAAGGCGGTTTCCTCGGCTGGGTCGACCGCATGCTTTCGAACTGACCCGATGCATCCAGCCTTTTCCGTCGTCTTCTTCACCACCGCCACGGGCGCCGGTTACGGCCTGCTGGCGCTGCTAGGCGTGCTCGGCGGATTGGGATTCATCCCGCCTGATTTCTGGCTCGGGCTCATCGGCATGGGGTTGGCGCTCGGCCTGATCGCCGCTGGCCTGCTGTCGTCGACCGGCCATCTCGGCCGACCCGAGCGCGCCTGGCGCGCCTTCTCGCAATGGCGCAGTTCCTGGCTGTCGCGCGAAGGCGTGGCGTCGGTCCTGACCTTCATTCCGGCGGGGTTGTTCGGCATTAGCTGGGTGTTTTTCGCCCGCACCGGTAGCTGGGTGGCCATTGCCGGATTGCTGGCGGCCATCGGCGCGGTCGTCACCGTCTGCACCACCGGCATGATCTATGCCTCGCTGAAGCCGATCGCCCAGTGGCACAGCCGTTACACGTTACCCGGTTATCTGATCTTCTCGGCGATGACCGGCAGCACGCTGCTGAACGCGCTGCTGCAAGGCTTCGGCGTTGGCATGAGAACCGTGCTGGTAGCATCGTTGCTTGTCACATTGCTCGGCTGGGGCTGGAAGCTGGCGACCTGGCGCTACAATGACCGGCAGGAAATCCCGACCAACGCCAATACCGCGACAGGACTTGCCGGCGGCACAGTGCGGTCGCTGGAATGGCCACACACCGAGGAAAACTATCTGCTCAAGGAAATGGGTTTTCGCATCGCGCGCAAGCACGGCGCAAAGCTGCGGCTGATCACGCAGGTTTCGGCCTTCGCTTTGCCTGTCCTGCTGCTTGCCGCTGCCTTTGTTCTGCCCAAGCCCTTTGCGGCAGTGGTCTGCGTACTGGCCGCAACCGTCCAGTTCGCCGGCATGCTGGTCGAGCGCTGGCTGTTCTTCGCCGAAGCGAAGCACACGGTCACTTTGTACTATGGACGGTAAGGTTCAGCCGGGTCTCAGCATCGAGCCGGAAATGGCAAAGATGCGTTCGGCGCCGAGCATGTAGGCCATCAGCGTCTCGCGGCGGAACAGGCCGGCATAGGCGCGGTCGAGCACGTTGAGCGAGCCGGTATAGGCGCCGAAGGCCGGCATGATCATGCGGCCGCCGTCGCCGGCAAAGCAGCGCCGCCGCACCGAGCGGCCGCGCTGGACGATGCGGGCGCATGGGTGCAGATGTCCCGCGATCTCGCCTTCGGTTCGCACCTTTGAAGGCTCATGCCGGAACAGCAGCGAGCCGATGGCGAGTTCGCGCACGGTCTCGCCAGGTAGATCGGCCGGCGCTTCCGGATCATGGTTGCCGGCAACCCAGAACCAGTCGCGGCCTGATATCAGCGCTTCCAGCCGCTCGCGAAAACTCGAATGCATGCGCTCGGCGCCGCCGCCGTCATGGAAGGAGTCTCCCAAGCTGATGACGATCGCCGGCTGATAGTCGGCGATCACCGCCTGCAGCCGAAGCAAGGTGGCGCCGGTGTCATAGGGCGGGATCAGGGCGCCGCGCCGGGCATAGGACGAGCCTTTTTCCAGATGCAGGTCGGACACCGCCAGCAGCCGGAGCTCGGGAAAATAGAGCACGCCACGCGGATCGCAGACGGCGCGTTCGCCAGCGATGCCGACCAGATCAGCCTCGGCCATCAGCGACGTGCGCGCCAGCGAGAAATTCATGCCCCCATCTCTCAGTTCACCTTCGGCCCATGGCCTCCTCGACCAGATCGGCGGCTTCCATCAGCAGCGTCTCGTTGGCGCCGCCATTGACCGGTTCCTTGCCGATCTCCAGCATGACCGGTATCGCCAGCGGCGAAATCTGGTCGAGATGCTTATGCACGATTCGGCCGCGCACGCGCGAGAGCATCTCGGCAAGTCTGCTGACATCGAGCAGTCCGGCTGACGCATCGGTGCGCGTCGCCTGCAGCAGAATATGGTCCGGCTCGTGGCTGCGCAGCACGTCGTAGATCAGGTCGGCCGACACGGTCACCTGACGGCCGCTCTTCTCCTGCCCGGGATAGCGCTTCTCGATCAATCCGGCGATCACCGCGCAGGTGCGGAAGGTGCGCTTCAGCATCCAGCTGTCGTTCAGCCAGGCTTCGAGGTCGTCGCCCAGCATGTCCTCATCGAACAGCGCCGCCAATGACGGTTTTTTCGCCTTGAACAAAGACGCCATGTCGTCCAACGCCCAGACGGCCAGCGAATAGTCGGTGGCGACGAAGCCGAGCGGCCGGGCGGCCGCCCGCTCCAGCCGCCGCGTCAAAAGCATGCCGAGCGTCTGATGCGCCAGCCGGCCTTCGAACGGATAGGCGACCATGTAGTGGCGGTTGCCGCGCGGAAAGGTCTCGACCAGCAGGTCGCCGCGCTTCGGCAGCACTGACTTTTCCTTCTGAAGCCTGAGCCAGTCGGCGACCTGCTCGGGCAGCGCCTGCCAGCGGTCGCTGTCGGCCAACATGCCGCGCACCTGTTCGGCGAGATAGGTCGACAGTGGAAACTTGCCGCCTGCATAGGACGGCACGATGATGTTGGCGCCGACGCCGCTGGAGACGACGCACTCGTTCTCGCGGATGCCTTCGAAGCGAAGCACCTTGCCGGCGAACAGGAAATTGTCGCCAGGGCGCAACGTTTCGGCGAAATACTCCTCTATCTTGCCGAGCACCGGCCCGCCGCGCGCGGCCATGCCGCGCCCCTGCCTGACATAGCGGACGTTGAGTTCGGGCATCTCGACGATGGTGCCGACATTCAGCCGGTATTGCTGCGCGACGCGCGGATGCGAAACGCGCCATAGCCCGTCGACCGTCTTGCGGATGCGGGCGTAGCGCTCATAGTTCTTCAGCGCGTAGCCGCCGGTGGCGACGAAATCCACGACGCGGTCAAAAGTCTCGCGCTCCAGGGCCGCATAGGGTGCTGCACCGCGCACCTCCTCGAACAGAAGATCGGCATCGAAAGGCGCGCCGCAGGCGACACCCAGCACATGCTGCGACAGCACATCGAGCGCACCCTTGATCAGCGGCGGCGTGTCCTGCGCGCCGAGATAGTTGGCGTCGAGGGCGGCGCGGCATTCCAGCACCTCGAAGCGGTTGGCCGGGATCAGGATCGCCTTGGAAGGCTCGTCCATGCGGTGGTTGGCGCGACCAATGCGCTGCGCCAGCCGGCTGGCGCCCTTCGGTGCGCCGACATGCACGACCAGATCGACATCGCCCCAGTCGATGCCGAGATCGAGCGTCGAGGTGGCGACGATGGCGCGCAACGCGTTCTCGCCCATCGCCTTCTCGACGCGCCGGCGCTGGCCGACATCGAGCGAGCCGTGATGGAGCGCGATCGGCAACGAATCCTCGTTCGCCCGCCACAGTTCCTGGAACAGCAGTTCGGCCTGGCTGCGGGTGTTGACGAACAAAAGCGTCGTGCGGTGCTTTTTGATCGCCTCGTAGATCTCGGGAATGGCATAGCGGGCCGAGTGACCTGACCACGGCACGCGCTCTTGTGAATCGAGAATGGAGATATCAGGCTTGGCGCCACCGGTGACAGTGATCACCCGGGCCATGGCCGGACTCTTTGAGCCTTTGGGTGGGTTCTGCGCGACCAGCCAGCGCCGCAACTCGTCGGGCTCCGCCACTGTGGCCGACAATCCGATCGTCTGCAGGCCTGGCACATAGTTGCGCAGCCGCGCCAGCCCGAGCGCCAGCAGGTGCCCGCGCTTCGAGATCACCAGCGAGTGCAGTTCGTCGAGCACGACATAGCGCAGATCCTCGAAGAAACGCCTGGCATCGGGTGCCGCGATCAGCAGCGCCAATTGCTCGGGCGTGGTCAGCAGAATGTCGGGCGGCACCAGCTTCTGCCGCTGGCGCTTGTGCGAAGGCGTGTCGCCGGTGCGTGTCTCTATGGTGACGGGCAGGCCGATCTCTTCCACCGGCTTGCCGAGATTGCGTTCGATGTCGACGGCTAGGGCCTTCAGCGGCGAGATGTAAAGCGTATGGATGCCGCGATGCGCCTGGCCCGGTTTTCGCCTTGCACGATCGGCGAGTTCCGTCAGGGACGGCATGAAGCCGGCCAGCGTCTTGCCGGCCCCGGTTGGGGCGATCAACAACACCGACTGCCCGGCTTGTGCCCTCGCCAGCAACTCGATCTGGTGGGCACGCGGCGACCAGCCTTTTTGCGCGAACCATCTGACGAATGGCTCGGGCAGGACGACGGCGGCATTCTGTTCGGCAAGGCGCGGCTGCTCTGTCACGCGCCAGAGGTAGCGCGACGGCGCGCGATCGCCAAGCAGAATCGGAACAAAAGGTGATCGCGGCGCCGTCTAAGGCCGCCGGAACCCTGTCGGGCCGCCATAGAGATAGCCGATGCGGGCGATGGCGTGCTTCAGCCCTTCGCGCGACACCAGCATGGTGTGGCCATTGGCGTGGATCATGGTGTCGGCGTCGGTCATGATGGCGACATGGCCCTTCCAGAAGACGAGGTCGCCGCGACGCAGCCCGCTGAAATCCGGGTCGCGGTCGAGCGGTTCGCCAATGGTCGCCACCTGCATATCGGAATCGCGCAGCACGTCCTGACCTGCCATGCGCATCGCCAGTTGCACGAGGCCGGAACAGTCGATGCCGAAGCCGGAGGCGCCGCCCCAGAGATAGGGCGTGCCGAGAAAAGCTTCCGCAACCGATACATAGTCGGTGGCAGTTTCGGCCATGGGCCGCAGGTGGCCGGAGATAAGAGCTTCGCCGGAGGCCAGCAGTGCATAGTGCGTGCCGCGCGTTTCGGCACCGCCCGTAACCGTCACCATCGATCCCATCGAAAGCTGACCGCTCAGCGGAAACCGCAGGTCCGGCCCCGGGTAGAGAAATGTGCGCGGCACCGAGACGATGTGAGTGGGTGCGTGCTCCCGTCCGCCGAGCGCCGCATCGGCGACGTAACCGACATAGCCGTCACGCTCCATCTGGATCCAGGCCCAGCCATCTTTGTTTTCGAAGACGAGGACATCGTCACCGAACAGGGCTTGCGTGTTGATACCGGCATCCAGGCTGGGCGCCTTGCGGATATCGGCCACTGAAACCGCAATCCGCGCCGGCCGGCCGGCGACGAAACGATCGGCGGAAACTTCGCCTTTCAGCCGCGCATCGGCGAGATCGGCACGAAAAGCGTGAAGGCGGGCATCCCTGGCGGTCAAAATCGGCAACTCGTTTTAATCGGTAAATTGGGCAAATCGACAATTGGTCAGATAGGAAGTTCATGAGCCCGGGCAACGATACCATCGCCGAAGCGCTCGACAAAGAGCGCGCCCTCGACCGTACGCCTGATCAGGACGTTGCGCTTGTCGAGTTCGTCGCGATGGCGCGACACCAGCTTCAGCGCGCCCATCGTGTCGAGCGCGCGGGTGATGACCGGCTTGGTGACGTTGAGCCTTGCGGCCAGCCCGCGCACCGTGTGCGGCGGCGGGTCGAGATAGATGGTGAACAGGATCGCCGTCTGGCGCATGGTGAGATCGGGCGCGCCGTCGCGCACCTGCGACAGCATCACCTGCTGCCACAGTCGCATGGCCTGGCTCGGGCGCATCGAGATCGACATCCGCCCAGCATGACGGCAAATTGTTTCGGTTCCGTTTCAGTCGCGAGATCGCGTTGGCATCAGCCATAACGTGCCGAGATGATCCGCTCCAGCGCACGAATGCCTTGCGCCTCGCCGCCGGCGACGCCGTAAGGGCGATCGGACGGATTCCAGGCGAAGATGTCGAAATGCGCCCAACAGTGAGTCTTTTCGACGAAGCGCTTAAGGAAAAGTGCGGCGGTAATCGAGCCGGCAAAACCGTCCGTGGTGACGTTGTTGACGTCTGCGATCTTCGACGACAGTCTTGCGTCATAGGGCCGCCACAGCGGCATGCGCCACAGCGGGTCCTCGACCGCGACGGAAGCTGCCGCCAGATCGTCGGCCAGTGCCTCGTCGCCGGTGTAGAAAGGCGGCAGGTCGGGACCGAGCGCGACACGCGCGGCCCCGGTCAGCGTCGCCATGTCGACCAGCAGCTCGGGCTGCTCATCATCGGCCAATGCCAGCGCATCCGCCAGCACCAGCCGCCCCTCGGCGTCGGTGTTGCCGATCTCGACGGTGATGCCCTTGCGGCTGGTCAGCACATCACCTGGCCGGAAAGCGTTGCCGGCAATCGAATTCTCGACCGCCGGGATTAATACGCGCAGACGGACGTTCAGCCCGGCGGCCATGATCATCGATGCGAGGCCGAGCACATTGGCGGCGCCGCCCATGTCCTTCTTCATCAGCAGCATGCCCGACGACGGCTTGATATCGAGCCCGCCGGTATCGAAGCAGACGCCCTTGCCGACCAGCGTCACCTTCGGCGCCCCCTCCGGTCCCCATCTCATGTCGATCAGGCGCGGCGCATCGGATGATGCGCGACCGACCGCATGGATCATGGGGAAGTTCTGAGTGAGCAGGTCGTCGCCCCTCGTCACCGACACTTCGGCCCTGTGTTTCGCGGCCAGCATGTGAACGGCCACCTCCAAGTGGTCGGGGCCCATGTCGCTGGTCGGCGTGTTGACCAGATCGCGCGTCAGGAAAACGCCGTCGACGATGCGGCCGACATGCGCCGCATCGGCGCCGGGTGGCAAGATGAGGCGCAGCGCCTTGCCTGACTTCTTGCCGTAGCGGGTAAAGACATAGCCGCCGAGCGCCAGCGCAATGGCCGCGAGTTCGGGCTCCGCGGGCTCGGAGGCAAAATACCAGTCGCCTTCCGGCAAAGCCCGTGCCAAGGCACCAACTGCAAGCGTGCCCTCGCCGTCGCCGGTGCCGAACAACGCACCGGCAAGCGCGCCGTTCTCGCCGGGAACGACAAGCGTCCTGCCGGCCTCGCCGGAGAAACCGTTGGCCTTGGCCCAGGCGATCGACGACGACGCGAGACCTGCTGCCTCCAGACCGCCCTTTGCCACCAGATGAACCGGCAAGGCGGCCTGCAATGTGCGTTCGACAAGTTCGACAGGCATTCGATGATCTCCGACTTGAGTCGCTATCCGCTAATCCAGTGACAGGGGCGCCGAAAAATTCCAACGGCAATTCGCGCGCCCCGTGCAGCACGTTCACAGAAGTTCGGTTGCCTTGCGAACGATGGCCCGCGCGATCCCCTGCATCGCGTCGAACTGACTGTCGAAGTCGACCCGATTGTCGGCCTGGGCCGACAATGTCCTGTCGCTCGAGAACAGCCAACGCGGTATGAAAGGGTGGCATTCAAAGATGTGGATCCTGCCGGTTTCAGCATCCCTTCCCAGATCGAAGTGAAGAATTGGAATGTCCGGAAAGGCCGCCCGGTGGCTTCGAGAGGCCACGTCGATCATTTCCGGGTCCGCGTCGAGCACGATCTCCATCTGCCTGGTGTTCGAGACGATTGCCACACCGCCTTCATCGAACCCCCAACGGGTCCGCAACGGCGTTCCGCGTCTGGTGGTCTGCCTGTAACAAAGGACAATTTCGCCGAAAACGGAAACAAGCCGATAGCTCACCGGCCACTCGCCCGTGTAAACGAACTGCTGAACGATCATCGGCGCGTTGGCGCCGAGGTGATCGGACGGATAGGACGACGGGTGGGCGTACTGCACACGCGAGGTCTTTCTCACCTTGACGTTGGCGCCCAACCAGCCTCGCGAGGGCTTTTCAACGACATAGGGACCCCATTCATTGGGGTCGAGCCTGGTATCAGGCTTGACCTCCGTCCATTTCGGTACCGGAGTCCCAGCATCCTCGAGAGCCTGGTATTCTTCGATCTTGTCGAGGCGCCGGCCCGACAGAAATTGCCCGGGAAGAAGCTTGCGGTCCGTTCGCCCGACAAGCGCCATCGAAACCGTGGGGCGAAACCAGAGCGACAAAAGGCCGAGCTGTTGCGTGCGCCGATGACGCACAAGGTGGATTTTCACGCCCTGCCGCCCGGCGGCGGCGGCAATCTCGTGAAAATCCCGCCAGGTCTTTTCACGATCGTCCGGAACGACGAGTACGACGTTCAGCATATCCCGCCCGCGGCAACTCCCAAAAGAGTGATTTGATAGGTCGGACCGGGCGTTCGCGCAATGGCGAGCGCTGGAAGCACGGCGCACCCGGCACCCTTGTTAACCGTCCATTAGGGTTAACAGAATATTTCTTCGAGAGGGAAGACGGCCGCGCAAAGGCCGCGCTTGAATGGAGGCCCGCTGCCGATGCCGACCAACCGCACGATGAGAGCCACGGGCAAACGGCTGATCACAACGGTGTTCATGGCAGCGCTGGCGGCGAGCGTTGCCGGCTGCGGAACCAGCAAATTCACCACCGGCTCGATTTCTCGCTCCAGCAACAAACCACTGGAGACCATGGCCGCCGGCGAACTGCACAACGCAACGATAGCGCTCGGCGAATCCTACGCCAAGAATCCCAACGACAAACGCATCGCCACGAACTATGCGGCGGCACTGCAGATGGATGGCGATGCCGACCAGTCGCTCGCCGTCATGCGCAAGCTGGCGATTGCCTACCCCAAGGACCGCGACGTGCTTGCCGCCTATGGCAAGGCGCTGGCCGCCAACGGGCAGTTCGAGCCGGCGCTCGATGCGGTGCGCCGCGCACAGACGCCGGAATATCCGGACTGGCGGCTGGTCTCGGCGGAAGCCGCCATTCTCGACCAGTTGGGGCAGAAGGACGAAGCGCGCCAGAATTACCGCAGGGCGCTCGACCTCAAGCCGAACGAACCCTCGATCCTGTCCAATCTCGGCATGTCCTACGTGCTGGAAGGCGATCTGCGCACGGCAGAAACCTATATGCGCTCGGCCGCCGAACAGCCCAACGCCGACAGCCGGGTCCGGCAGAACCTGGCTTTGGTCGTCGGCCTGCAGGGCCGCTTCGACGAGGCCGAGAAGATCGCCTCGCAGGAGCTCTCGCCCGAGCAGGCGCAAGCCAATGTGGCCTATCTGCGCCAGATGCTTGCGCAGCAGAACGCCTGGAGCCAGCTCAAGGATCAGGACAAGGACAAGCCCGCCACCAACTGACGGCACGGCTTGCGCATCGAATCCTGCAATCTCGCCAAAGACAAAAGCCGCGCGGCATACGCAGCGCGGCTTTCGCGTATATGTGAGCCGGATCTTGGCGTTACTCGCTCGCCTTGTGCTGATCGCCGAAGACGCCGCGCTGGCTGACCTGGATGCCGGCCGGGCCGAGGATGATGGCGAACAACACCGGTAGGAAGAACAGGATCATCGGCACGGTGAGCTTGGGCGGCAAGGCTGCTGCCTTCTTCTCGGCCGCGTTCATGCGCATGTCGCGGCTTTCGCCGGCCAGAACGCGCAGCGCATGCGCGACCGGCGTGCCGTAGCGCTCGGCCTGGACCAGTGCCTGCGACACCGACTTGACCGATTCCAGGCCGGTGCGGCTGGCGAGGTTCTCATAGGCCACCTTGCGCTCCTGCAGATAGGAGAGCTCGGCGTTGGTGAGCACAAACTCCTCGGCCAGCGCCACCGACTGCGCGCCGATCTCGTCGGCAACCTTGCGCAGGGCGGCCTCCACGGACATGCCGGACTCGACGCAGATCAGCATCAGGTCGAGTGCGTCCGGCCACGCCATCTGGATCGACTGTTTGCGTTTGGCGGCGCGGTTATTGACGTAGAGGATCGGTGCATAGAAGCCGCCATAGGCGACGACAACACAGACGAACAACTTGATGAAAGGCGGCTGCAGGGGCAGTCCGCCGAGCATGAAAACGTAAAAAGCCGCCAGCGCGAAACCGACGAAGGGCAGGACAAGGCGGAAGAACAGAAAGCGCGTCAGCGGATTCTGACCGCGAAAACCCGCCACCTTGAGCTTCTGCAATGTGCTCTCATCGGCCAGGGCGCGCTTCAGATCCAGCCGATCGACGATGTTGCGCATGCCGATCGACTGTTCCTCGCGCAGTCCCGTGCGGCGGCGATCGGCTTCGCTGGCCAGCCGCGTGCGCTGCTTGGCGCGCAATTCGTCACGCTCGAGCGCCACGGATTTCATGCGCGACTTGAGCTGATTGCCGCCTAGGGCTGGCAAGAGCGTGAAGACGGTCGCAAACACGGCAATGCCGACCAGGAGCGCGATCAGAAAGGCAGGATCGGTCAGGGATTTGACGACTTGATCGGTCATTGGTTTCTATCTTTTTGTTCGAGCATGATCTTCGAAAACCGGGACCACTTTTCGGATCATGCTCTAGACATCGAAGTTCATCATCTTGCGCATCACCATGATGCCGATCGACATCCAGACCAGTGAACAGCCGATGATCAGGTTGCCAGTGCTGGTGGTGAAGAGCGGCATGATGTAGTTCGGGCTCGACAGGTAGACGAGGAAGGCGACCACGAAAGGCAAGGCGCCGATGATGACCGCGGAGGCCTTGGCCTCCATCGAAAGCGCCTGCACCTTGGCCTTCATCTTTTTGCGATCGCGCAGCACGCGCGAAAGGTTGCCCAGCGCCTCGGAAAGATTGCCGCCGGCCTGCGACTGTATCTGGATCACGATGCCGAAGAAGCCCGCCTCCGGGCAAGGCATGGTTTCGGCCATGCGGATCGCCGCATCGGGGATCGACATGCCCATCTGCTGCGAATCGATGATACGGCGAAACTCGGTCTTTACCGGTTCCGGAGATTCGCTGGCGATCAGGCGGATGGCATCGTTGAGCGGCAGGCCCGACTTGACCGCACGCACGATGATGTCGAGCGCGTTCGGAAACTCGGCGAGGAATGCCTTGACGCGCCGACCGCGGCGAAACGAGACGAACCAGCGCGGCAGGCCGAAGGCGCCGGCCAGCAAAGCACCCGGAAGGATCAGCAAAGGCGCACCGGCCATATAGGCGAGAACCGTGAGAACGATACCGCAGACGGCCGAGTAGATGTAGAAGCGCTCGATGGATATCTGCATGCCGGCTTGACGGATCTGCGCCTTCAGCGGCGGCTTCTTGACGTTGCGATCGTTGGATTTCTGTTTTTCGTCGAGCTGCTTCAGCGAATCCTGGACGGACTTTCGCCGCTTGGTTGCTTCGGCGACACGATCACGCGAGGCCTTGACGACGGAACGATCGGTTTCGGCGGTCTTGATGGTCTCGAGCCGCTTGCCGACCTGCTTCTCGTTGCTGATCCGGGTGAACAGGAAAGCATAGGCGACCGCGCCGGCGCTGAAGCCGGCCAGCACAACAAACGCCAGTACTGTGGTGTCAATTCCGAACATCGACCAGGACCCCTACGCCTCCAGATGCGTCAGTCAGCGCGTTTCTCCATGGCCTCGAGCGCAGTGGCGAGGCGCTGTTCCTCGCCATAGTAGCGGGCGCGATCCCAAAAATGCGGCCGGCCGATGCCGGTCGAGACGTGCTCGCCCAGCAGCCTGCCGTTCGCGTCCTCGCCCTTGATGTTGTAGAGGACGAGGTCCTGCGTGATGATGACGTCACCTTCCATGCCGATCACTTCGGTGATGTGGGTGATGCGGCGTGAACCGTCGCGCAGGCGGGCCGCCTGTATGATCACGTCGATGGAGCCGACGACGATTTCGCGCACTGTCTTCTGCGGCAGCGAGTAGCCGCCCATGGCGATCATCGATTCGATACGGTTCAGGCATTCGCGAGGGCTGTTCGAGTGGATGGTTCCCATCGAACCGTCGTGACCGGTGTTCATCGCCTGCAGCAGATCGAAGACCTCCGGTCCGCGCACTTCGCCGACGATGATCCGCTCGGGCCGCATGCGCAGGCAGTTCTTGACCAGATCGCGCATGGTCACCTCGCCCTCACCCTCGAGATTGGGCGGGCGGGTTTCGAGGCGAACCACATGCGGCTGCTGCAATTGCAACTCGGCCGAGTCTTCGCAGGTGATGACGCGTTCCTCGCGGTCGATGTAGTTGGTCAGGCAATTGAGCAGCGTCGTCTTGCCCGAGCCGGTGCCGCCCGAGATGACGATATTGCAGCGGACACGGCCGATGATCTTGAGGACTTCGGCGCCTTGCGGCGAGATGGCGCCGAACTTGACCAACTGGTCGAGCGTGAGCTTGTCCTTCTTGAACTTGCGGATGGTGAGCGCGGTGCCGTCGATGGAGAGCGGCGGCGCAATGACGTTGACACGGGAGCCGTCGGGCAGGCGGGCATCGCAGATCGGGCTGGACTCGTCGACGCGGCGGCCAACCTGGCTGACGATGCGCTGGCAAATGTTGAGCAGCTGCTGGTTGTCACGGAAGCGGATGCCGGTCTGTTCGACCTTGCCGTTGACTTCGATGTAGACGTTCTTGGAGCCGTTGACCATGATGTCGGCGATGTCGTCGCGGGCGAGCAATGGCTCCAGCGGACCGTAGCCGAGCACGTCGTTGCAGATATCCTCGAGCAGCTCCTCCTGCTCGGCGATCGACATCGCGAAATTCTTGATCGCAATGATGTCGTTGACGATGTCGCGGATTTCCTCGCGCGCGCTTTCGGGATCGAGCTTGGCAAGCTGCGATAGGTCGATCGTATCGATGAGCGCGGAAAAGACCTGGCTCTTGGTGTCGTAATAGCTTTCGCTGCGCTCGCGCTGGACCTTCTTCGGCGGCGGCGCCAGCGGCGGCGGCTCGACCGGGCGTCGGGCGGGTGGGGCAACGGCGGCACCAGGCTGCGGCGGTGCAGAGGCCGGCCGCGCGAGAACCGCCGTGTCCGCGGGCACGGGCGCTGCCGGCGCTGGTGCCGGCTGACGGAATTCCGGATTGAACCGGTTGCCGTCGTCTGAGCCTCTCTTACCAAACATGATCGACTACCAATTCCGCTGCTTGAGCGTCACTTCTTGTTGCGCGAGAGCTTGCCCAGGAGCATGCCAAGACCTGCCTTCTTCTTGGCCTTGATTTCGCTGCGCCCGGTCAGCACATGGGCGATCTCATTGACCAGGCCGACGATCGGGCTCTTGGCATCCATCTCGCCAAGCATGCGCCCGTTGTTGGCCGCGTTTCCAAACAGGAGCGGTTCGAATGGGATGACCGCCATCGGCGTGATGCCGAGCGGCTCGGCAAAATCCGACGACCCGATCTCGGGACGCTTGGGCACGCCTGCTTGATTGATGATCAGCCTTGGCGGCGGATCGTTCGGGCGAAGCCGTTTGAGCATGTCCATCATATTCTTGGTGTTGCGCAGATTGGCCAGTTCCGGCGTCGCGGTAATGACGATCTCGTCAGCCTTGATGAGAGTGCTCTTGGCCCATCCCGTCCAGACGTGCGGGATATCGAGCACCAGCAGCGGTGCACTGCGCTGGGCCGTGTCGATCAGCTGCGAAAAAGCGTCGGGATCGAAATCGTAGACCCGCTCGAGCGTCGACGGAGCCGCCAAAAGCGACAGGTGCTCGGCGCATTGCGCCAGCAACCGGTCCAGATAGACCTCATCGACGCGCTCGGGCGAAAACACAGCTTCGGCGATGCCCTGTACCGGATCCTGATCGAAGTTGATGTTGGCCGTGCCGAAAGCAAGATCGAGATCGGCCACGACCACTTCGGACTTGAACAGCGTCGACATCGCCCAGGCGACATTGTGGGCAATGGTCGAGGAGCCGACGCCGCCCTTGGCGCCGATGAAGGCGATCGAACGGCCGATCGGCTCGGCCTCCGGATCGACGAAGATCGACGAAACCACGCTGACGATGTCGGTCATCGACACCGGCGCGATGACATATTCGGAAATACCCGAACGGATGAGTTCGCGGTAGAGGCCGACATCATTGTAGTGGCCGATCACCACGACCTTCGAGGTCGGGTCGCAATATTCGGAAAGCTGGCCAAGCTGCTCCAACAACTGCTTGGGCTCGCTGCGCGATTCAAGCAGGATCAGGTTCGGCGTCGGCGCCGACTGATAGAACTCGATCGCCGTGGCGATGCCTCCCATATGGACCTTCAGATGCGCCTTCGCCATGCGGCGGTCCTCACCGGCGAGCTTGACCGGACTGGCGACGCCCTCGGTCTCGCAGAATGCCTGGATAGAGATGCGCGGGACCGGCCTCAGGGCCTGCATTGCGGCGATATCCTGTTGCGATACGTCGCCGCCGTCTGCGGGCGTGTCATAGGCAAGATTGGTCATCGTAATGCTCTTTCCCTGACTTGCGCGACCGAGTGTGGGTATCCAAAAATTCTTGCCCTTCTGGCGACGTCAGCGCCCAGGCAGATGAATTCAAAAACCACGCTCGATTTCATCGGTTTTGCGTCGAACTCTCCCAAGCCGGCGCGAATTCCTGGGTTCGCCACACTAGTAGTTCACTTCCGAATTGCCGAGGAACTCATCCGAGATGCCCCTCTGGCGATAGACGTCGATCACCGCGCTGCGATTCTCCGCGTCGATATCGGATTGCTTGCGCGGGCCAAGCAGATCGGCCGGATTGGCCATCTGAGCGGCAAGGTTGTTTTGATACGAACAGCCGAAATTGGCATAGTGCTTGTTTTCCGACGTCTGCAGCATATCGTCGGGCCAGCGTCCGCATTTGTCGGTCTGGGCTTTCACCGAAATGTAGGCGACGCGCACTGGCGCCGATGCCTCGGCAGAAACGGACTGATAGGACGTCATGACGATCCGGTTACGCTTGATGCCGCTGGCGACCGCCAACCTGGCGAAATCGCGCCCCGCCGCGGCCGCCGCGATCTCGTTGGCCGAGCCGACGGGGATTGCGATCGTCAGCGCCGGAGCCGCGCTCCGGTCATAACCGTCCAGAAAGCCCAGAAGCGTGTCCCGCTGTGAGCCGGTCATGCCGCGGTCGCCGGCCCCGACCGGAAGATCGATCTTCTGGTTCTTCTCGGCGATCATGATCGGATGGTTGGTGCGATAGTCGTCGGGAATCGAGCCGACCGTGACGCTGTCGCGCTTGAGGTTGGCGCAGCCGGCAAGCGATGCGGCGAGCATGACCGCCAGGACCGGAACGACCGTCCGGTGGATCCGCTTGCGGCCGGACGCTGCGGCGGTGATCATCATGGCCTTCGATGCTGACTGGAACATGTCCGCTTCCCCGCTCACTTGTAGATAAAGCCGACAACGCCGTGATAGCGGCCGTTGGGCTTGTCGGTCTGCATGGTGCCGTAGACGCGATTGACGCGGCCAAGGAACATGCCGGCGCCATCGCTCGGCGCGTTGAAATTGTCGTCCGGCTTGGCGAGTTCGTTGCGCGCCACCGGCCGCGCCAGATAGGGCGTTATGATGATGACCAGCTCGCTCTCGTTGCGGACGAAGTCCCGGCTGCGGAAAAGGGCTCCGAGCACCGGAATCTTCGTCAGTCCGGGCAAGCCGTTTACCGCCTGCCTGATGTCATCACGGACGAGGCCGGCGATCATCATCGACCCGCCGGAAGGCAGTTCAACCGTCGTGTCGGCAAGGCGCTTGCGAAGCGATAGTACATTCATGCCCGGGGCGGACACGCCGCCGGACAGCGATACCGATCCTTCCGTCGTCGGTTCCGAAACCGACGTCCTTACTTTCAGACTGATACGTCCAGGCGACAGCACCACCGGCTGGAATTCAAGCCCGATGCCGTATTCGATCTTTTCCGTCGTATAGGTAATCCCGCCGGTGCTGTCTGGCGCGGATTGATTTTGCACTATGTTGTATTCGCCGCCGACCCTGAAGGTCGCCTTCTCGCCGGAGACGGCGGTCAGGGTTGGCTCGGCGAGCGTTTTCATGACGCCCGACTGCTCCATCGCGTTGATGTAGCCCTGCAATTCATTGGTAGCGAAATTGACCCCCGAATGCGAAAGCGACTTGCCGAGGCCAGTGAAATTGTCGCTGATGGCGCCATAGCTGATGCCGTTGCTGCCACCGCTTCCCATCATATTGACGCCAAGCTGCTTCATCACCGAGCGGCTGACTTCGGCAACGGTCACCTTGAGCGTCACCTGATCATCGCCGATGATCTGCAGCAGGTTGACGATCTTCGAGACGCGGCGCTCGGCGTCCGGATTGTTGATGTCGACGCCGCCATTGGCGGAACCACCGGCGGCGGTCTGTGAATACTGTCCCGTCGTCGCCTCACCGCCGGACACGAAGATGGTCGCCAGGTCGACCGCGCGCTTGGCGTCGAGCGGGGTATCGACGCTTCCGGTCAAAACGACATTGTCGTTGAGCAGTTCGACCTTGATCTCGGACGACGGAATGAACCGCTTGAGATAGTCCTCCAATCCGGCGACATCGCGCTCGACCGCCAGGTCCAGGCTGACGATCTGCTCGCCATTGGGGCCGAAGACGAAGATGTTGGTCTCGCCGACCGCCTTGCCGAACAGATAGATTCGCCGTGCCGTGCGGGTCACCGCATCGGCCACCGAGGGGTTGGCGACGAGGATGTCATAGGCGTCGCTCGGCAGGTCGATGACCACCGATTTGTTGAGGCCAAGCTTGACGCGCTGAGTGGCAACGGACGCCGTCACGCCGGCAGTCTTGTTCGCAGCCTTCGCTTCGACAAGGCCAGGCGCGCTCGTACCGGCCAGGAACAGGCCAATTGCCACCGCCATCGCGAACGGCAGTTTTCCGTTTAGCCTCATTTCCTTGCTCCCACTTCGGAAACTTCGCCCGACTTGATCAACCGCACCGTTCCGCGCCGGCCGTTGCCGGAAACGAGATAGTCAGCCTCGCCCACATGCTTTTCCTGATTGTCCGTGATCGACCGCAGCGCCAGGGTCAGGCGATCCGCCATCTGCTGGGCGACCGTAATGATCTCGGCCTGCTGTGGCGTCAGCTCCAGCGTGGCCGTCTGGCCGACCCTGGTCTTCTTGCCTTCCTCGTCCTCCTGGATGGTCTGGTCGATCGCCAGAACGCGGATATTCTTCAGGATGGTCTCGGTGGTGAATCCGCTGCCGCCGCTGCCGGTATCGGAGCGGCGGGTCATGATGACGTCGACGAAGTCATTGGGCAGGATAAAGCCACCTGCGGACGTGTCGGCCGATATCGCGGTTGCAACGGCGCGCATGCCGGAGGGTAGGATCGACGACATGAAACTCTGACCTTCGCCGATCAGCTTGGAGCGCCGCAGCGGCTCGCCGGTGTACATCGCCATGCGGGCAACGGAGCCCTTCAGCTTCTCCACGGCATCGGGTTCCGCGGCGCGGGTGATGAAATTGGCATTGACGCCGTTCGACGGCCACGACTCCCAGCTGATGTTGTTTTCCAGCGGGCTGCCCATGGCGACATCGCCAGACAGGACAAGCACGTCCTGCAACGCGATGGCCGGCGCCTGCGGAGAATCGGCGATGACCCGAGGCGGCGGAGTCGCCACCATGTTCTTCGCCACATATCCTGCACCACCCGCCGCGGCCACCGCCACGCTCAGAATGATCAGTCGGGATGCTGGCATCTGTCCGAACCCTCGCCTTTGGCAAACCACCTAGCCAGGGGGGACTTTGCAGCCGCAATCGTCAAAACAAGGTTAATGTAATGCTTACGATCGTGATTAATTTAAGGTTTACATAAATTAGAACGAATTGCCGCCAGCGCACGAAAAAGGCGGCCGGGGCCGCCTCTTGGAAAGCGAAAGCTGAAAAGCTGGCTAAGCCGCCAGCCTTGCCAGTGCCCACACCATCAGCGGCGAGTCCGGATAGGTGAGCAGTCCGCCAATGCCAAGCGCGATGCCGTAGGGGATGCCGGACGTCTCGTCGGCGAAATGGCGCAGGAACGGGTTGTGGCCCGTATAGGCGGCCAACGGCGATTTCCTGTAGACGAGGATGGCGATCGTCAACAGGCCGCCGATGATTGTCGAGGCCACGAGGTATTGGACGAGGTGAATGTTGAGCCCCATCCAGATAGCTGTGGCGGCCAGCAGCTTTGCATCGCCGCCTCCCATGCCGCCGAGCGCAAACAAACCGAACGTCACGGCCAGTACCAGACCACCGGCGGCGAAATGCCAGCCATAGGTTGACCAATCCATGCCGGTCAGCGGCGCGACCAGGGCAAAGACAGCCACAAGCAGCACCGGCACGCGATTGGCGATCGTCATCGACAATGTGTCGGAGATCGCGGCGAAAAGCATGCAAAACGGAAAGACGACGAAGATCAGGGCTTCAAGCATGGGCGCGGCGCCTGTGGTCAAAATGTACCTGGCAGCAGCCTAGGCATGTTCGATTAACGATTGATGAGGCCGGGACTTCAAAAGCGCCGGACATCGCAAAACGCAGACACCATAAAGTAAAGGGCCGCCAGTAAGGCGGCCCTTATTTGAAAGCAACCAGGTTGCTTCGGTATTACGAGCCGTTGATTTCATCGGCGATGTCGCCGAACTTCTCGTTCAGAGCATTGCCAAGGGCGCCGGCGCCGACCATGATGGCGAGCGCGATGAGAGCAGCGATCAGACCATATTCGATGGCGGTCGCGCCGGATTCGTCCTTCACAAAACGTGCGATCAGGTTAGACATTCGAGAGCTCCTACTCCACGTGTTACAGCACTTCCGTCAACTTCTCTTGCCGGTTGATCGGATGCTGCCAATCTAGGGAGAAGCCCTTTCGATCGGCTTAATAAACAGGCTTACCGATTCCTTTCCGGCAGCGAACCCGTTGTGTGGTTAACCGTGAGCTAAACGCTGGGAAAGCGCGGAGATTGGCGAAGCTTCAGTATTGCTAAAACAGTGCAGGCTGTATTGCATCGTGCATCGGGTACACCAATCCTTGTCGCGACCGGCCTCAGGTTTAACTGTTGGTTCACCAATCTCGTTCATGTTCCGTTGAACAGTTTGCCGCCTTGGAGCGTCTCAATGACCGGGTCGAGATCGTCATTTGCAGTTGCCGCGCTTCTCGCCGCCTCTGCCTTCGTCATGCCGGCCAGGGCCGGATCCGGTATCGAAGTCACGATGAACCAGGCAAAGATCGTCAAGTTGTCGCGTGCCGCCGACACCATCGTCGTCGGCAACCCAGCGATCGCCGACGCCGCCGTTCAGGATGCCTCGACAATCGTTCTGACCGGCAAGGGATTTGGCGTCACCAACCTGGTTGTCCTAGACCAGGACGGCAGCCCGATCATCGACGAGCAAGTCACGGTCGTGCGGCAGGACGCGTCTTCGGTCAGAATCTACAGGCGCTCCGAAATTCAGACCATGTCCTGCACGCCCTATTGCGAAAGCTCCTACAAGAGCGAGAGCGAGAAGGCCTCGGAGGCCGAGATGAGCGCCGGCCACTGAGCCCCCGGGCTGTCGGCACTTGGCGCCACGGTTAGCGGCCGGTTAAGGCCGTCTCGACGAATTTAGCGGTCATCCAAACCGGGTTTCAATGGGTCTTGGCTAATGTGCCCGCCGACACCGCACAAGCATCGGCAGGAACAGGACATGAGCAGGGATCCGGCACCCGAAGACGGCAATCGCAGCGCCAGGCGGCCATGGTTCCGCTCCCGTTTCCTTGGCGACAGGCGCGGCAGCACCGCAATAGAATTCGCCATGCTTGCCCTGCCGTTCGCCCTTCTCGTCTTTGCCATCCTCGAGAGTTGCATCTCGTTTGCCGGACAGGAAGTGATGGCCAACGCCACGGACGACGTCGCCCGCCAGCTGCGCACCGGCCAGTTGAGGCCGGCCGACGTAGCCGGGACCAAGTTGCGGGACCTCATCTGCAGCAGGCTTGAGATCATGGTCGCCAAGACCTGCCCGGGACTGCTGGTGGATTTGCGCGAGTATCCGACCTTTGCCGACGCCGCCACGGCGAGCTTCAAGATCGTGGACGGCGAGATCGTGCTGAAGCACGGCACGAATGCGACGAGCTTCGCTGTCACTCCCGGCCTGGCGGAATCGAGGAACATGCTGCGGGTGTTCTACAAATGGCCTGTCATGACCGATTTCATGGCCAAGTCGATGGCCAATCTCAAGGACGGCAACACGCTGCATTTCGCTTCAGTGACCTGGCAGAACGAGCCGTTCGACAACTGAGACTTGCAGGCTTGCTTTGGCAAAACGGGGGTAAAGGCATGTTTCGTGCGGGGGCGCACCGGGGGATTTCAGCAGTCTGGACGAGAGCGATGCGGCTCTACGCCGATCGCCGCGGCGTCGCGGCCATCGAGTTCGCCTTCATCGTACCTGTGCTGCTCGTCATGTACTTCGTGACCATGGAAGCTTCGCAGGCTATCGAAACCAGCAAGAAGGTCAGCCGCATCGGCAGCATGGTGGCGGATCTCGTCACGCAGCAAAATACGATCACCAAAGCGGATCTCGATGCAATCATGCAGATCGGTACATCGACCTTGCAGCCCTATAACCGCTCGACGCCGAAGATCATCATCACGGCGATAGAGGTCACGACCGATGCGGAGGTGAAGGTCGTGTGGTCGCGCAAGCTGGTCGATGGTACGTCGGCCGTCGATGCCACCAAGGACACCGCCACCACAATTCCCGCCACGCTGAAAGTTGCAGGCACTTTTCTTATTCGTGTCGAAAGCGATCTTGCCTACGAGCCGGTCATCACCTGGTCGCCGGACGGCCAGCAGCGGCTAGGGTTGACCTCGGCCTTCAACAAGATATCGATGGGCGAGACCTATTACCTGCGCCCCCGTCGCAGCACGACGATCCCCTGCAGCGACTGCTGAGCGGGCTCGCAGCCCGGTCGTCAAGGATCGTTGCTGGCTGTTTTGCCTGACACAAACTGCACGATGGCAGCGGCCATCGCATAGTCCTTCCGATCAGCGACGACGAATCCGCCGGAGTGCGCCGCCTCAAGCAGATCGTAGACATCAGGCGTTATCGACTTGAGGTTGGTGAGGAACACGGTAAGCCGGCGCTTGGCCTCGGGATCGAGGTCGCTGCGGACGGCATGCGGGCCGTATCTGAGCAAGCCGGACGTCCATACGACCTGAAGTTGGCTCTTCAAAAGACCTGCCGCCTCAAGCCTCGCCACTGTGCCGACCGGTTCGGCCGGTTGGCCGTCTGGATCAGCCAGTTGGTCACCCGGGATCGCCGGCTGGCCGTCCGCCATGGCTTCCACCCAACCGAACAGGGCATCGGCCTGGCCGTCGATCAGCATTGTTTCGGCCGCGGCGGCCGAAGCGGCGTGCACAAGATATGGCGCATCCTCGCTGAGCTCGACGCCATCCGCCTTGAGCCCGGCTAACGGCAACAGAGAACCACCGATGCTGTCGGAAGGCGCCATCGCGATGCGGTGTGACGTCATGGCCGCAAGTTCCGGAACCTTGCCGTCGCGCGTCACGAGGACGGAGCGGATGCCGATGGCGCCATCCGCATCGACCGGCGCCACGAGCGGTTCGACGCAGCCGCAGCGTTGCGCGGCGGTGGCGTAGGCCGTCGCCGAATAGACCGCGTATTCGATCCGGCCGCTTGCCTGCGCCTCGATCAGCGCCGCGTAGTCGCGGGCGACGACAAACTCCACCTTCATGCCGAGCGCCTTGGTATAGGCGTCCGTCAGCAGCGCCAGGCCCGGAACGGTGTTGCCGGCACCGGGTTCGGCGACGATGCCGATGCGGAACGTGCCAATGTCATCGCGCCAGTCGGCACGCGCCGCATTCGGCCATGATGCGGCCAACAACGCAAACGCGGCCACGCATGCCCTCAAGGCGGGCCTTGCCGAAAATGCGCCACCATGTCTCATCCTCGCCCTGCCCGCTTCGGCATCCGGTCTCGCCCCGACTATCGCGTCCAAGCCGTTGCCGTTTGGTTTCCGAATTGCCAATGGCGATGCGGAACCCTATGTCTGGGACCGCAGTCAGGCAACACGATCCCATTCGATGGCACGCGCTTTCCTCTTCGTTCTCGATTCCTTCGGCATCGGCGGCGCCGCCGATGCCGAACGCTATGGCGATACCGGCGCCGATACGTTCGGACACATCGCCTTGGCCTGCGCGCAGGGCCGCGCGGATCGCGAAGGCCTGCGCAAGGGGCCGCTCGCGGTGCCGAACATGGTCTCGCTCGGGCTTGCCCGCGCGGCGGAAACCGCGACCGGTTTTCGGTTCGGCGGCGACACGATCCCGCTTGCCACGGCCATTCATGGCGCAGCGCAGGAGGTCTCGAGCGGCAAGGACACGCCCTCCGGTCATTGGGAAATCGCCGGCCTGCCGGTGCGCTTCGACTGGGGCTATTTCCCTCAGACGGTGCCGGCTTTTCCCGCCGAGCTGACGCAGGCGATGATCCGCGAAGGAAAGGTGCCCGGCATTCTCGGCGATTGCCATGCGGCGGGCATCGAGATCATCGAGCGGTTCGGCGAGGAGCATATCCGCTCCGGCCAGCCGATCTGCTACACGTCGGTCGACTCCGTGCTGCAGATTGCCGCGCACGAAGTGCATTTCGGACTGGAGCGGCTCTACGAGTTCTGCAAGGTGGTGCGCAGGCTGGTCGATCCGCTGAACATCGGCCGGGTGATCGCACGGCCTTTTGTCGGGGAAACCGTCGCCACCTTCGAGCGCACCTACAACCGCCGCGACTATGCGGTGCCGCCGCCGGAACCAACGCTGCTCGACCGGCTGACGCAACGCGGAAGCAAGGTTATCGCGGTCGGCAAGATCGGCGACATCTTCGCGCATCGCGGCATCTCCGAAGTGCGCAAGGCCGCCGGCAACATGGCGATGTTCGACAAGGCGCTGGGTGCGATGGACGACGCCGGCGACGGCGATCTGGCGTTTGCCAATTTCGTCGATTTCGACACCGAGTTCGGCCATCGCCGCGACGTCGCCGGCTATGCGGCCGCACTCGAAGCCTTCGACCGGCGCCTGCCCGAGGCGCTTGCCAAACTGAAGCAAGGCGACCTGCTCATCCTCACCGCCGACCACGGCAACGACCCGACATGGCGCGGCACCGACCACACGCGCGAGCGCATTCCGGTGATCGGCGTCGGACCGGGGTTGAAGGGCGGCGACATCGGGCTCAGAACGACCTTTGCCGACATTGGCGAGACCGTCGCCGAGCATCTGCGGCTGGCGCGCGGCCGTCACGGCACTTCTTTCTATGCGACGATAGGCGGCCATGCCCGAATTACCTGAGGTCGAAACGGTCCGGCGCGGCCTGCAACCGGTTCTGGAAGGCGCCCGCCTCGTTGGCGTCGAAGCGCGCCGGCCCGATCTCAGGTTTCCATTTCCCGAGAATTTCTCCGCGCGGCTGACCGGCAAGACCATCACGGCACTCGGCCGGCGGGCCAAATATCTCACCATCCATGTGGAGGGCGGTCCGGTCCTGATCTGCCATCTCGGCATGTCGGGCTCGTTCCGCATCGAGACACCAGACGGCAGCGAGATACCGGGTGTATTCCATCACGAGCGCTCGAAAAGTGCTGCGCACGATCATGTCGTGTTCGATGTGGTCTCGGCCGGCGGTGCGCGCTCCCGCGTGATCTTCAACGACCCACGCCGCTTCGGTTTCATGCTGTTTGCCGAAGGGACGCCCGACACGCATCCGATGCTGGCCGGGCTGGGTGTCGAGCCGACCGGCAATACGCTGGACGGCGTTCTGCTCGCCTCGCTGCTCGAAGGCCGCCGATCGCCGTTGAAGGCAGCGCTTCTCGACCAGCGGCTGATCGCCGGGCTCGGAAATATCTACGTGTCGGAGGCGCTGTGGCGCGCCGGCCTGTCGCCGCTGCGTGAATCAGGCACGATCGCCAAGGCCGGAAAGAAGGCGGCAGCGCAGAGCGAACGCCTGGCCGGGGCGATCCGTTCGGTCATCGCCGATGCAATCGCCGCCGGCGGATCGTCGCTGCGCGACTATGTGCAGACAGACGGCTCGCTGGGCTATTTCCAGCATTCCTTCGCGGTCTACGACCGGGAAGGCGAGCCATGCTCCACGCCGGGCTGCGGCGGCCACATCGAGCGCATCGTGCAAAGCGGGCGCTCGACCTTCTATTGCCGGACCTGTCAGCGGTAAGCTAGGACCAGTCGACATCAATCGGCAGGAACGAGGAGGCGAAGCCATGGCCTATGAAACCATCATCGTGGAAACGCGCGGCAAGGTCGGGCTGATCACGCTGAACCGGCCCAAGGCGCTCAACGCGCTGAATTCCCAGGTCATGGCGGAGGTGGTGGCGGCCGTGAACGGGTTTGGCGCCGATGCCGCGATCGGCGCCATGGTCATCACCGGTTCCGAGAAGGCCTTCGCGGCGGGCGCCGACATCAAGGAAATGCAGGCGATCGCCTTCGTCGACGCCTATGTGCAGGACTTCTTCGTCGGCTGGGAGGAACTTGCGCGCACGCGAAAGCCTGTCATCGCCGCGGTTGCCGGCTATGCGCTCGGCGGCGGCTGCGAGTTGGCGATGATGTGCGATTTCATCATTGCTGCCGACAATGCCAAGTTCGGCCAGCCCGAGATCACGCTCGGCGTCATGCCCGGCATGGGCGGATCGCAGCGGCTGACCCGCTTCGTCGGCAAGTCGAAGGCGATGGACATGTGCCTGACCGGGCGGATGATGGATGCGGCGGAAGCCGAGCGCTGCGGCCTGGTATCGCGCGTGGTGCCCGCCGGCGACCTTGTCGAGGAAGCGCTGAAGGCAGCGGGCAAGATCGCCGAGTTTTCGCTGCCGTCGGTGATGATGACCAAGGAGGCGGTCAACCGCGCCTATGAGACGACCCTTGCCGAAGGGCTTCGCTTCGAACGGCGCCTGTTTCACTCGCTGTTTGCGCTCGACGACCAGAAGGAAGGCATGGCCGCCTTTGCCGAGAAGCGGAAGCCGAATTTCACCAACCGCTAGGCGGGTTAAAAAGAAGGCCGGGCGGCGTTGACGCGCCGGAAAAGCTGAACTATAAGCCGCTCCAACCGAGGCGGCCTTTGGCTGCCCGTTTGTTTTTTGCGCCCTGCGGCATCCGCATGCGCCCACCAGATCAGAAGAGAGGCATCATGGCCAATACCTCCTCGGCCAAAAAGGCAACGCGCAAGATCGCCCGCCGCGCGGCGATCAACAAGAACCGGCGCTCGCGTGTCCGCACCTATGTCCGTCAGGTCGAAGAGGCGCTGGCCGCCGGCGACAAGGCCGCCGCGCTGGTCGCGTTCAAGGCCGCCGAGCCGGAATTGATGCGCGCCGCGACCAAGGGCGTGCTGCACAAGAATACGGCATCCCGCAAAGTGTCGCGCCTGGCCCACCGCCTCAAGGTGCTGTCGGCCTAATATTACATTTAACTAAAACTTGGCTTGTTCAAACCCGGCGGATCCCGCCGGGTTTTTTCGTTTGCCGGCAAGTACTTAAAAAGAACGCCCGCAAAGCGCGTCTGGCTTGGATTTCAAAGTCCGGAATGGTTTGCCGGCATATACATGCGCGGTGATACTCGGTTATGCCGAAAGCGGCAGGGTCTATAATTTCGGCTGACACAAATTCCTGATATTTTTCAAATACTTACAGATGGTGATCCACAGCTTGTTCACATCGCGTCCGGGCGATGGGGGACAAGTTGCTGTCAAGAGAATTATTTCAGAAAATTTCGCGCCGTGTGGCCGTTTTCATATTCGCCGGAAAAGGGTTTGAATCACAATGGCTTTATCAAAATGTGCCGTTGCGGCATCTGCTCCGAACCCGTCTCCGCTAGCCAGATTCGTTAAAAATCCGTTAGTCGTGGCCTTGCCCTATCCACAGCGATTTCGGTAATGTCCCTCCATCGAAGGGACGGGCTCTTGGCTCTCAACCCAGCCTGAATCGGCCAGCACAAAATGGCAGAATTCATGACGTGGATCAATTCCGCGAACGGGTTCGATTTGTCTTTTCGAGGCGGTAGGGGACTGGCGTAACTGTACATGGCAGGTCGATGGTGCCGGCGTTTTCGCCGGATGGCATCGCATTGCCTGGTGTGTCGAGAACGGCCCGGCTTGCAAGAGCCGGCACCGGTCCCTTTGTGACGAGGCGACATTTACCTGCCTGCGGCGGCGGTGGTGTCGCAACGAAGATACGGTCGCCGGAAACATGGATGCAGGAGGCGCATCCCCGGCGGAAAAAGGGTACAAAAGGACAAGGAACTCGATCATGCAGAGCGGAATCGAAAGGGAGCTAACCAGCGAACTCCCATTCCCAGCAACACTTGTCGGAGGGGACGGCATGGCGGCTTCGAGCGACGCGGAACAGAAGTTCGAGCGCGTCAAGACCCAGCTGAAGGCACGTCTGGGTGTCGAGGTCTATTCAAGCTGGTTCGGCCGCATGAAGGTTGCCGAAGCATCCCGTGGCATTGTGCGCATTTCCGTGCCGACGGCCTTCCTGCGGTCCTGGATCAACGGCCATTATCTCGACCTTATCGCGGAGCTGTGGAAGCACGAGGATCCCGAAATCCTCAAGATCGAGATCGTCGTGCGCACCGCCACGCGCCAGGGACGCAACGGGGTCGAGCCGGAGGCTGTTCCGGCGCGCAAGATGACCAGGCAGACGCAGACGACGCTGGCCGCCGGCACTGCTGGACCAGGCAGGGTGGAACGGGCGCCGGCGCCACGCCCGGGCACGCCCATCGAGGCCGAATACCGGCACAATGTGCTGGGTTCGCCGCTCGACCCACGCTACACCTTCGGCTCCTTCATCGAAGGCCCGTCGAACCGGGTGGCCTTCGCCGCCGCCAAGGCGGTGGCGGAATCGCAGTCGAGCGCGGTGCGTTTCAATCCGCTCTTCCTTCATGCGACGGTCGGGCTCGGCAAGACCCACCTTTTGCAGGCGATCGCGGCCGAATCCCTGCGGCACAATCCGAAGTCGCGCGTCGTCTATTTGACGGCCGAGTATTTCATGTGGCGCTTCGCCACGGCGATCCGCGACAACAATGCGCTGACGCTGAAGGAACAGCTGCGCGACATCGACCTCCTGATCATCGACGACATGCAGTTCCTGCAGGGCAAGTCGATCCAGCATGAATTCTGCCATCTGATCAACATGCTGCTCGACAGCGCCAAGCAGGTGGTGGTTGCCGCCGACCGGCCGCCGTCGGAGCTGGAATCGCTGGAGCCACGCGTGCGCTCTCGCCTCAATGGCGGCGTCGCGCTCGAAATGTCGGCGCCCGACTTCGCCATGCGGATCGGCATGCTCAAGCTGCGTCTTGCCACCGCCAAGGTCGATGACGCCTCGCTCGACATTTCGGAGGAGATCCTCAACCACGTCGCTCGCACAGTGACCGGCAGCGGGCGCGAACTCGAAGGCGCCTTCAACCAGCTTCTGTTCCGCCAATCCTTCGAACCGCAGATCAGCATCGATCGCATCGACGAGATCCTTGGCCATATCTATCGTTCGGGCGAGCCGAAGCGGGTGCGCATCGAGGATATCCAGCGCATCGTGGCGCGCCACTACAATGTGTCGAAGACCGAGCTTCTTTCCAACCGGCGCACGCGCACCATCGTCAAGCCGCGGCAGGTCGCCATGTACCTGTCCAAGGTGATGACACCGCGGTCGCTGCCGGAGATCGGGCGGCGTTTCGGCGGACGCGACCACACCACCGTGCTGCATGCCGTGCGCAAGATCGAGGATCTTTCCGGCAACGACAACACGCTGGCGCAGGAACTGGAACTGCTGAGAAGGCTGATCAACGACCAGGCTTGATCGGATGGGAAACGCCGGCTGGCGCGCTGTGCCGGCTTTATCCCCAGAAAGCCCGCGTAACCGGCCTGAACCGGTGGCGCGGGCTTGCGTTTGCAGGCTTTTTCCTGTCAGCTTACGCAGATTCTGAGCCTGTTCAGACCTTTCGCGGGGCGCCGCCAGCCGGAGACCCGCTCATCCATTCAAGCGAGCCTGTTTCGTCATGCGTGTTATCCTGGAACGGTCAAATCTCCTGAAGTCGCTCAACCACGTTCACCGCGTGGTCGAACGACGCAACACCATACCGATCCTGTCCAACGTGCTGCTCAGCGCAGAAGGCGCCAGCCTTGAAATGAAGGCGACCGACCTCGACCTCGAGGTGACCGAAGCCACGCCCGCCAAGGTCGAGCGCGGCGGGGCGACGACGGTTCCGGCGCATCTGCTCTACGATATCGTGCGCAAGCTCGCCGACGGAGCGGAGGTGATGCTGAAGACCGACGAGGACGGCAACGCCATGACGGTGACGTCGGGCCGTTCGAGTTTCCGTCTGCAGTGCCTGCCGCAGTCCGATTTCCCGGAACTCTCGGCCGGCTCCTTCTCGCATATCTTCCGGCTCGATTCGGTCGGCTTGAAGGGCCTGATCGACAAGACGCAGTTCGCCATCTCGACCGAAGAGACGCGCTACTATCTGAATGGCATCTACCTGCACACGCATGAGGCCGGCGGCAAGCTGAAGCTGCGCTCGGTCGCCACCGACGGCCATCGCCTGGCGCGCGCCGAGATCGACGCGCCGGCAGGCTCCGAGGGCATGCCCGGCATCATCATCCCACGCAAGACGGTCAGCGAGCTGCAGAAGCTGGTCGATGATCCAGATGTCGCCGTGACCACCGAATTGTCGGATACCAAGATCCGCTTCACCATCGGCAGCGTCGTTCTGACCTCGAAGCTGATCGACGGCACCTTCCCGGACTACCAGCGCGTCATTCCGACCGGCAACGACAAGAAGCTGATCATCGACCGCCAGACTTTCGCCGCCGCCGTCGATCGCGTGTCGACCATATCTTCGGAGCGCGGCCGGGCGGTGAAGCTTTCGATCACCGAAGGCCAGGTCACGCTTGCCGTCAACAATCCGGATTCGGGCAGCGCCACCGAGGAACTGGCGGCGGACTATTCGTCCGATCCGATCGAGATCGGGTTCAATGCCAAGTATCTGCTCGACGTCGCAGCCCAGCTCACCGGTACGGAAGCGAAATTCATGCTGGCGGATGCCGGCTCGCCGACGCTGATCCACGACATGGCCGACGAAACCGCGCTTTACGTGCTGATGCCGATGCGGGTGTAGGCCCGAACGAGGCCTATGCGAGAAATCACCCTTCTTCGTCCTGCCGGACATCTCCGCCTCATCGAGGGGGGTGGAGACCGGTACGCCATTTTGCTGCCGTGACCGCCAAACAGTCTCAAAAGCAAACTCATATAAGTAAGTTAACACTTACCAACTTCCGTAACTATGCGGCTCTGTCGATCGACCTAGCGCCAGGCGCCGTGGTGCTTTCCGGCGACAATGGCGCCGGCAAGACCAATCTCCTGGAAGCGGTTTCACTGCTAACGCCGGGCCGCGGCCTGCGCCGCGCGCCTTATGCCGACGTGGCGCGCGAAGGCGGCGATGGCGGCTTTGCCCTGCACGCCCGGATCGAAGGGGCGGAAGGCGAGGTTGAAATTGGCACCGGCATTGCGGGTGGCGACAATGCCGGCGAAGGCGGCAGACGGGTGCGGATCAATGGCGCGCCGGCACGATCGGCCGAGGACATGCTGGAATGGCTGCGCGTCGTCTGGCTGACACCGGCGATGGACGGCCTGTTCCCGGGACCGGCCGCCGACCGCCGGCGCTTTCTCGACCGGCTGGTGCTGGCGATCGACCCCGGTCATGGCCAGCGCGCGCTCGACTATGAAAAGGCCATGCGCGGCCGTAACCGTTTGCTTACGGAAGGATCGCGCGACGGCGCCTGGTTCGATGCGATCGAGACGCAGATGGCCGAGACCGGCGTGGCGATTGCCGCTGCCAGGGCTGAGCTGGTGCGCCTGCTCGCCGCCATGATCGACAGGCTGCCCGATAGCGGCCCATTCCCGCAGGCAGACATTGGCCTCTCCGGCGAATTGGAGGAGCAGGTGGCCACGACGCCTGCCGTCGATGTCGAGGAGCGTTTCCGGGCCGCACTTGCCGGCGGCCGCGACCGCGACCGCGCCGCGGGGCGCACGCTGGAAGGGCCGCACCGTTGCGACCTCGTCGTGCGGCACCGGCCCAAGGCGATGCCGGCCGAACTTTGCTCGACCGGCGAGCAGAAGGCGCTGCTGGTCGGCATCGTGCTTTCGCATGCAAGGCTGACCGGTGAGATGTCGGGCATGACGCCGATCCTGCTGCTCGACGAGATCGCGGCGCATCTCGACAGCGGCCGGCGCGCGGCACTGTTCTCGATCCTGGAAGAACTCAACTGTCAGGCCTTCATGACCGGAACCGATGCGGCGCTGTTTTCCAGTCTCGCTGGACGTGCGCAGTTCCTGACGGTCGATCACGGCACGGTTGGGCCAACCGAAGGACCCTGACAAGATTTTCCGGCCGCTATAAGGTCCGGCAATGACCACCGCCGCCCTCACCGACGAAGAACTCGAGCGCTATGCCCGCCACATCGTGCTGCCCGAAATCGGCGGCGCTGGCCAGCAGAGGCTGAAGCGGGCGCGCGTGCTGGTCATTGGCGCCGGTGGACTGGGTGCGCCGGTGCTGGAATATCTCGCCGCCGCCGGCGTCGGCACGCTCGGCATCGTCGACGACGACGATGTCTCTCTGTCCAACCTGCAACGGCAGGTGATCCATGACACAGATACGATCGGCATGGCGAAAACCGACAGCGCCAAGGTGGCCATCGCGCGCATCAACCCCAATGTCGCGGTGGAACTGCACAGGCTCAGGCTGACGACTGACAACGCCCCTGCGCTTGTCGCCCGCTACGACATGGTCGTCGATGGCTCCGACAATTTCGAAACGCGCTACGCGGTTGCCGACGCCTGCGCGGCGGAAAAACGGGCGCTGGTGCACGCCGCCGTCGGCCGCTTCGACGGTTCGCTGACGGTGCTGAAGCCGTTCGAGACCGGCGCGGACGGCAGGCCGAATCCGGGCTACCGCGATCTTTTCCCGGAGATACCGCCGCCGGGCCTGGTGCCGTCCTGCGCCGTGGCCGGCGTGGTCGGCGCGCTGACCGGCGTCATCGGTACGCTGCAGGCGATGGAGGCGATCAAGCTGATCACCGGCATTGGTGAACCGCTGGTCGGGCGTCTGCTGCTTTACGATGCGCTGTCGGCGCGCTTCGACACCATCCGCTACAAGAGAAGCTGACCGCATGGACCAGATGGACCAGTCCACAGGTGTTCTCGTTACGCAGCTTGCGCCCGATTTCGAGCGCTGGGACGAGTTGCTCACGCTTATCCTGCGCGCCTTCGCCTACATGGACGGCATCATCGATCCGCCATCCTCGGCGCATCTGCTGACCGCCGAAAGGCTGAAGGACAAGGCCCGGCAGGAGACGGGTTTTTTGGCGCTAGAGGCCCGCCAAATCGTCGGCTGCATCTTCGTCCTGGAGCGGGCTGATGATTTCTATGTCGGCAAGCTCGCCGTCGAGCCGGGTCTTCAGGGGCAAGGCGTCGGCAGGCGGCTGATGCTGGCCGCCGAGCATCTGGCGCTGAGCCGTGGCAAGAACGCCATCGAGTTGCAGACACGCATCGAGCTCAGCGCAAATCACGCCGCCTTCTCCCGGCTCGGCTTTCGCGAAACCGGACGCACGGCGCATACGGGTTATGACCGGCCGACTTCGATCACAATGCGCAAGGTGCTTTCGTGAGCCTCGCCCTCAGTCCGGACGAACAGGCCATCGCCTCCGGCAAGGACGGCGCGGCGATGGCGATGCGCATCGTCGCCGACAGCGCCCGCCTGCTCGGTGCGCCGCGGCTGATCCCGATCGCCTCCGCGCATATAGACGGGGCGCTCTATCACGGCGATTCCGGCACGCTGTTCGCCGAAAAGCTGGTCGAGGGCGGTGCCCGGGTTTGTGTTCGCTCGACGCTCAATGTCGGGGCTCTCGACCTGATGGGCTGCTCGCGCATCCGCCTCGAAGAGCCGGCGCGCGGCATGGCGCGGCGGATGATGGAGGCCTACCGCAAGCTCGGCTGCGAGCAGAGCTGGACCTGCGCGCCCTACCAGGCCGGGCACCGGCCGGCACTGGGAAGCGATGTCGCTTGGGGCGAATCCAACGCCGTTGTGTTCTGCAATTCGGTGCTGGGTGCGCGCACCAACCGCTACGGCGACTTCCTCGACATCGCTTGCGCGATATCGGGCCGCGCACCGGACTACGGCTTGCACCGCACCGAGAACCGGCGGGCACGGCTGGTGTTCGATGTCGCGGGGCTCTCGGCGCCTTTCCTTGGCTCCGAGATCGCCTGGCCGGTGCTGGGCAGCCTCTATGGCCGCGAGGTCGGCAACACCGTCGGTGTCGTCATCGGCGTGCCGAGCCATCCCGGTGAAGACGCGCTGAAGGCGTTCGGCGCCGCCGCCGCCTCATCCGGCGCGGTTGGCCTTTTCCACATTGCCGGCGTGACGCCCGAGGCGCCCGACGCCGAAATCATCCTGGCAGGTGCGGCGCCGGAAACGGTGATCCGCGTCACGCCGGAGATGGCGGCTAGGGCGCGCGCGGGCCTGTCGACGGCAACCAGGCCGAAAGCCATCGATGCGGTGGCGATCGGCAGCCCGCATCTGTCGCTCGCCGAGTTCGATATGCTGGAGCGACTTATCGGCGGACGGCGGCTGAGCGTGCCAGTTTATGCCTGCACCGGACGCCATGTCCTTTCAAGCCTTGAACAGACCGGCCGTCGCAAGAGGCTCGAAGCAAGCGGAGTGATCATCGTCGCCGACACCTGTGTGGTGGTGACGCCGATCATGCCCGAGCTCGAGGGTGGCATACTGATGACCAATTCGGGAAAATTCGCCCACTACGCACCGGGCAATACCGGTTACGCCGTGCTTTACGGCTCGCTGACGGACTGCGTCGAAAGCGCGGTGCTCGGTAAGCCCACATTTACGGATATCGCCGCATGAGCGCGATGGCCGAGATTCTGGTGCCGGGCCAGGCCGGCGAAGGCGAGGCGCTGGTGCTGACGGCGCCGATCAGCTTCTGGGGCGGCGTCGATCCGAAGACCGGCCGCATCGCCGACGTCCGCCATCCGCAGCATGGGCAGAACCTAGCGGGGCGCGTGCTGTTCCTGCCGGGCACGATCGGCTCGTCCTCGGCATCCGCCGTGCTGCTGGAACTCGTCCACAACTGCCACGCGCCGGCGGCGATCGTGCTGCACGAGCCGGACGCGATCCTGCTGCTTGGGCTGATCGTGGCCAGGGAAATGGGCTGGGAGACGCCGATGGCGCTGCGGCTCGGGCGCGATGTCTTCGAGACCTATCGCGGAAGCACGGTGACGGTCGCCGGCGACGGCGCGCTCGCCATCGCCGACTGACCGCGATCTATGTTCGCAGCGGCAACACACGGTCCGGCGGGCGATGGCCGTCGAAGAAGGCGCGGATGTTGATGATCACCTTCTCGCCCATGTCGATGCGGCCCTCGAGCGTCGCCGAGCCCATATGCGGCAAGAGAACGACCTTGCCCTTGCCGGCGAGTTTCAGCAATTTCGAGTTCAGCGCCGGCTCGTGCTCGTAGACGTCGAGCGCAGCGCCAGCGATCTTGCCGTCATGGATCAGCTTGATCAGCGATTCCTCGTCGATGATGTCGCCGCGCGCGGTGTTGACGATGTAAGCCGACGGTTGCATCAGCGCCAGCCTTCGCGCCGACAGCAGGTGGAAGGTCGCCGGCGTCGACGGGCAATTGACCGAGATGATGTCCATGCGGGCCAGCATCTGGTCTAGGCTTTCCCAATAGGTCGCCTCCAACTCGTCTTCCACGGCCGGCAGCACGCGGTGGCGGTTGTGATAGTGGATCGACAGGCCGAAGGCCTTGGCGCGCCTGGCGACGGCGGTGCCGATGCGGCCCATGCCGACAATGCCGAGCCGCTTGCCCCAGATGCGCCGGCCGAGCATCCAGGTCGGCGACCAGCCGGCCCATTTCTTGTCGCCGGTCAGCACGTTGGCGCCTTCCGCCAGGCGCCGCGGCACCGCCAGCATCAGCGCCATGGTCATGTCGGCCGTATCCTCGGTCAGCACGTTCGGCGTGTTGGTGACGGTGATGCCCTTCTTGGCCGCCGCCTCCACATCGATCTTGTCGACGCCGTTGCCGAAATTGGCGATCAGCTTGAGATTGTCGCCGGCCTGGGCGATCAGCGCCGCGTCGATATTGTCGGTAATCGTCGGCACCAGGACGTCGGCCTCCTTGATCGCCGCGACCAGCTCAGGCTGTGTCATCGGCCTGTCCTCGACATTCAGCCGGGCGTCGAACAGTTCGCGCATGCGGGTTTCGACAGGGTCGGGCAGCTTGCGCGTGATGACGACGAGGGGCCTTTTCTTGCCTGCCATTGTTTCCTCGAACCCGATCTCGTTGAGACCTCTTTAACCAAGACAGGCGAAAATCGGAGCCGGTCGCGGTGCCTGCCACTCTGTAACAAGCGGTGCCGCCGAAGACAAAGAAAAAGGGGCGCCGGTGCCGACGGGCAAGCGCCGAAAGGAATGAAAGTGTCTGGTTTCGCGTCGCTCCGCCTGGCCTTCAGCGCAGCAGTCCTCGGCGCCCTCCTTTGTCCCCCGCAAACGGTGGCGCAGAGCGCCGCGGCCCCGGCGCAGACGATCACGCTCGGGCCGAGCGGCCTGCCGCTGCCGCGTTTCGTCAGCCTGAAATCGGGGCGCGTCAACGCGCGCGTCGGCCCCGGCGCCAACTACTCCGTCAACTGGATGTACATGAAGGCCGGGCTGCCGATGGAAATCATCCAGGAATTCGATACCTGGCGCCGCGTGCGCGATGCCGACGGTTCGGAAGGCTGGATCAACCAGTCGCTGCTGTCGGGCCGCCGCACGGCGATCGTCGCGCCTTGGCAGCGCGGCAAGGGCGGCCGAATCAACCTGCTTGACGACAAGGACAAGGACGCCGGCGTGGTGGCCATCATCGAGCCGGGCGTCATGGGGTCGATCAAGACCTGCGACGGCCAGTGGTGCGAGATGACCTTCGACGGCCACACCGGCTGGCTCCCCCAATCGGTCGTCTGGGGCGCCTATCCGGGCGAACACGTCAAGAACTGAGGTTGCTTGTCTGGACCATGATCTTATCCGAACCGTAGGTCAGCGTAGCAAAACCGGTGGTCTAGCGGCCGATGCGGCCGAGATGGGTGTCCTGAAAACCGCTCGAGAGTTTGAGGCCGTAACCCAGCGCGCGGTCGACGGCGATGTGGGTGATCCAGGTCAGAGCAATCGCGGTCGCCATCGGATTGGCAAAGACGTATCCGGCAAGCGCCAGCGGCAGCGGGACAATCAGAATGTGCAGAGAGGCGACGGCGCCGACGCGTGGCCCGGCGAAATAGCCCAGCATCGACAGGTCAGGAGCCAGGATGAGCAAGGCAAACAGCCACCATGAGACACCGGCCATCGCGTAGAAAACGAGCGCAACCCCTGCAACGGCAACCCATTCGAGCCGGACTACCAGATCGACTGGTCTCATCGAGCGCGGATCAATCGCGGCGTTTCGGGCGCAGCCTCACCACGATGTCGACGTTGGCGATCTCCATGCCTTCCGGTGGGTCGGGCAGGTTGGAAACCGTCACCGGACCGCTGGCGATGTCGAAGATGCGGTTTTCGCCTTCGATATAGAAATGATGGTGATCGGAGGTGTTGGTGTCGAAATAGGTCTTCGAGCCCTCGACGGCCAGGATGCGCAGCAGGCCCGCCTGGGTAAACTGGTGAAGGGCATTGTAGACGGTGGCAAGCGAGACCGGCACGCCGGCGGCGATCGCCTCTTCGTGCAGTTCCTCGGCCGATAGATGGCGATCGCCCTTGGCGAACAGCAGATCGGCCAGCGCGATACGCTGGCGTGTCGGCCTTAGACCGGCTTCGCGAACCCGCTTGTCCACAGCGACATTATCCTTCCGGCAGCCCTGATCCATCCTATCCGTCGAAACTCGCGGTTCGGCCCCAAAAACCCGCCCAGAATGGCGAAAAAACGGCATCGGCCGAAACTGGACAGCTCCTGACATATATTCTGTCGGCCGAATTCGATCAATAGAGCAACATGCGCGCAGATATCCCGGTGCGCATTGACCCCGGCAGGCGGGCGGGTTAAGCGCAGACGCCGGTTTCCGGCCATAAACAGACTGTGTTAGGAAACCAACGACAAAGGGCGCCCTGCCGCCCAGGACGATCACGGGGACGAAATTGATGGCAGGTTCGAAGTCCAGCTACGATTACGAGGAACTGCTTGCCTGCGCCCGCGGCGAGCTGTTCGGACCGGGAAATGCGCAGCTGCCCTATCCGCCGATGCTGATGTTCGACCGCATCACCGAGATCAGCGAAACCGGCGGCGCATTCGACAAGGGCTTCATCCGCGCCGAATTCGACATCAAGCCGGACCTGTGGTTTTTCGCCTGCCATTTCATCGGCAACCCGATCATGCCGGGCTGCCTCGGCCTCGATGCGATGTGGCAGTTGACTGGCTTCTACCTCGGCTGGCTCGGTGAGCCCGGCAAGGGGATGGCGCTGTCGACCGGTGAGGTCAAATTCAAAGGCATGGTGACGCCGTCGGTCAAGAAGGTCGAGTACGGCATCGATTTCAAGCGCGTGATGCGCGGCCGGCTGGTGCTCGGCATCGCCGATGGCTGGCTCAAGGCGGATGGCGAACCCATATACGCGGCAACGGACCTGAAAGTGGGTCTGTCAAAGCAGTCGGCGGTCGCCTGATCGCCACCGGACACTTTGGAAGGAGCAGCCCATGAGACGGGTCGTAGTGACAGGCCTCGGCATCGTGTCGTCGATCGGCAACAATGCCAATGAGGTGCAGGCCTCGCTCCATGATGCCAAGTCCGGCATCAGCTTCTCGGATTCTTTCGCCGAACATGGCTTCCGCTGTCAGGTCTGGGGTGCGCCGTCGCTCGACCCGTCGGCGATTATCGACCGGCGCGCCATGCGCTTCCTGTCGCAAGGCGCGGCCTGGAACCACGTCGCCATGGACCAGGCGATCGCGGACGCCGGCCTTGGCGAGAGCGACATCACCAATGAGCGCACCGGCATCGTCATGGGCTCGGGCGGACCATCGACGCGCACCATCGTCGAGGCGGCCGAAACGACGCTCAAGAACGGCAGCCCCAAGCGCATCGGCCCGTTCGCGGTGCCGAAGGCGATGTCGTCGACCGCGTCGGCGACTTTAGCCACCTGGTTCAAGATCCACGGCGTCAACTATTCGATCTCGTCTGCCTGCTCGACCTCGGCGCACTGCATCGGCAATGGCTACGAGCTGATCCAGTGGGGCAAGCAGGACATGGTCTTTGCCGGCGGCCACGAGGATCTCGACTGGACGATGTCGGACCTGTTCGACGCCATGGGCGCCATGTCGTCGAAGTTCAACGAAAGGGCGTCGGCCGCTTCACGCGCCTATGACGTCAATCGCGACGGTTTCGTCATTGCCGGCGGCGCCGGCGTGCTGGTGCTGGAAGAGCTCGAGCACGCCAAGGCGCGCGGCGCCAAGATCTATGCCGAGATCGTCGGCTACGGCGCGACCTCGGATGGCTACGACATGGTGGCGCCCTCGGGCGAAGGGGCGGTGCGCTGCATGCGCCAGGCGCTGGCCACGGTTTCCTCGCCGGTCGACTACATCAACACGCACGGCACCTCGACGCCGGTCGGCGATTCCAAGGAGATGGGCGCCATCCGCGAAGTGTTCGGCGACAAGATGCCTTTCATCACCTCGACCAAGTCGCTGACCGGCCATTCGCTGGGCGCGGCCGGCGTGCAGGAATCGATCTACTCGATCCTGATGATGCAGGGCGGCTTCATCGGCGAAAGCGCCCATATCGAAGAACTCGATCCGGAATTCGAAGGCATGCCGATCGTACGCAAGCGCATCGACAACGCCAGGATCGATACCGTTTTGTCCAATTCGTTCGGTTTCGGTGGCACCAACGCAACGCTGATTTTCCAGCGCTATTCCGCATAAGGATTGCCAGCAATGGACGGATTGATGAAGGGCAAGCGCGGGCTTGTCATGGGTGTCGCCAACGATCATTCGATCGCCTGGGGCATCGCCCAGAAATTGTCCGAGCACGGTGCCGAACTCGCCTTCACCTATCAGGGCGATGCCTTTGGCCGCCGGGTCAGGCCGCTCGCCGACCGGCTTGGCGCGGCGCTGGTCGTGCCCTGCGATGTCGAGGACAGCGCTTCGGTCGCCGCCACCTTCGAGACGCTCGGCAAGGAATGGGGCGGTCTCGACTTCGTCGTCCATGCCATCGGCTTTTCCGACAAGAACGAGCTGAAGGGCCTTTATGCCGACACCAGCCGTGACAATTTCGTCCGCACCATGGTCATCTCCTGCTATTCCTTCACCGAGATCGCCCGGCACGCCGCCGCGCTGATGAAGGATGGCGGCTCGATGATCACGCTGACCTATGCCGGCTCGGTGCGGGTCATGCCGAACTACAATGTGATGGGCGTCGCCAAAGCCGGGCTTGAGGCCAGCGTGCGCTATCTCGCCAACGACTACGGTCCGCGCGGTATCAGGGTGAATGGCATATCGGCGGGACCGGTCCGCACACTGGCCGGCGCCGGGATTTCGGACGCGCGCCACATGTTTTCCTACCAGCAGCGCAATTCGCCGCTGCGCCGCACTGTGACCATCGACGAGGTCGGCGGTTCAGCGCTGTACCTGCTGTCCGATCTGTCTTCCGGCGTCACCGGCGAAATCCACTATGTCGATTCCGGCTATCACATCGTTTCCATGCCGACGCTCGATGAGCTGAAGCAGAGCGATGGTCGGGAATAGTCTGCGATCGGAAGAATAATTCCTGTCCGGTAAAATTGGACGCAATGGCGGAAACCCATTTTAAGGGGATATCCGCTAGAAGTCCCGTAACTTAGGGACCCGCATGCCTGCTGTCAGCAACCCGAAGCGCACACCGTTGTTCCGGCTGATCACCATTGCCAGCTCGGGCATGGGCAGTTTCATCCTCGGTATCTGGGGCCTGAAGTTCGGTTTCGGCGACGGCCTTGCCGGCATGCCGGCCTCGACGATGGTCGCCGTCATGGCCACGCTTTGCGCGCTGGCCGCCGCAGGCGCCGCGCTGTCCTTCTTCGCCGGCGTCGATGAATCGGCGGATTACGTCTTCAACGAAACCAATTTCGACAAGCTGACCGGCCTGCTGACGCGCCCAGCCATGGTCGGCAAGATCGCGGACGCGGCGTCGGCGACGATCCGCAGCGGCGAACCGGTCTTTCTCATCGACATCGACATCGACCGTTTCAAGCAGATCAACGACGCCATCGGCTACAGCCACGGCGACGAGCTTATCCGCGCCTTTTCCCAGCGATTGAAGACCAGCATGCCGGAAGGTTCGGTGATCGGGCGCATCGGCGCCGGCGAGTTCGCGGTGCTGTTGCCGGATCGCGAGATCAAGGGATCCGTGGAACGGATCATCGAGAAGCTCATCGACGAGATGGTGGAGCCCTACCAGCTCGATACCCATCTGCAATCGGTCAGCCTGTCGGTCGGCATCGTGGCGATGCCGAAGGATGGCGTCGATCCTGTCCTGGTGCTTCGCCGCTCCAACCTGGCGCTGCAGAACGCACGCGCCGGAGGGGTGGGCAACTGGTCGGTCTTCCATGCCGACATGGGTCGGGTCGCCGACCATCGGCAATGGATCGAATCCGAGCTGCATACCGCATTCGAGCGGGGCGATTTCGATCTCCACTACCAGCCGCAGCTCGACCTGCCGAGCGGCCGCATCATCGGCTACGAGGCGCTGATCCGCTGGAAGCACCCGGAACGCGGCATGATCCCGCCGATGGAGTTCATCCCGATCGCGGAAGAAACCGGCATGATCAACCCGATCGGCGAGTGGGTGTTGCGCAAGGCGTGCAACGACGCCCGCCATCTGCCCGAGGACTGCTTCGTCGCCGTCAACATCTCGCCGGTCCAGTTCATGACCAAGGATTTCGTCGGCATCGTGCGCGAGACGATGGCAAGCACCGGCATCAAGCCGTCACGGCTGGAGCTGGAAGTCACCGAGACGGCGATGATGCAGGACCGAGAACGCGCCGCCATCATCCTGCGGGAACTCGCCGACATGGGCATCTCGGTCGCCGTCGACGATTTCGGCACCGGCTACTCCAATCTGAGCTACCTGATCGATTTCTCGTTCGGCAAGCTTAAGATCGACCGTTCCTTCGTCAGCCGCATCGACACGGATTCCAATTCGGGCGCCGTCGTCTCGACCATTGTCGGGCTCTCGCGGGCGCTCGGCGTCGGCATCATCGCGGAAGGTGTCGAAACCGAGAGCCAGGCGACGCTGCTCAGGGCGGCCGGCTGCGAGGTGGTGCAAGGCTATCTGTTCGGCCGGCCGGCGCCGCTCAAGATCGGGCCCGAGGCGCAGCTCATCCACGTCAAGAGCGAAGCGCGCATCGTCAGCGTGCATTAAGCCAAAACCTGCCCGTCACCGGCGCGCCGAGAAAACCTTGAACATGCCGTCGCGGGCAATCTCCGCATGGCTTGAAAACGCCTTCGCCAGAACCGGCTCGTAGGGAAGCTGCCGGTTCGCCACCATGAACAGCCTGCCGCCCAGCTTCAGCGCCTTGGCCGCTGCTTGGATCATGCCGGCACCGATCTCCGGCTCGGCCGCCCGGCTGCGGTGAAAGGGCGGGTTCATGACAATCGCGTCATAGCGGCGTTCGACCGGCTCGCTGAGCAGGTCGGTCCAGAAGAAGCGCGTCTCGGCTGCCGTGTTGCCGATGTTGCCCTTCGCTGCTTCCAGCGAGGCGAAGTCCGCCTCGTAGAGATCGAGCCCCGATAGGCCTGGCGAGCGTGCTGCCACCTCCGCCGCCACATAGCCCCAGCCGGCGCAGAAATCGGCTATGATGCCACGCAAGTCGTTGGGAAGGTTTTCCACCAGCAATCTGGAACCGGCGTCGACCTTGTCGAAGGAGAACATGCCGGGCGCGGTGCGAAAGCGATTTTCCACCACAAGGTCTGGATTGGCGGCGCGCAGCGCCGACGCGGCGCTGCTATCGGCCGGTCGGGCGAACCAGAAGGCGATGCCGTGATGTTTCGGCAGATGGCCATCAAGCGGCGCAAACTCGTCGATGCGCTTGCGCAGGCTGGCGATGCCGTCCTCCTTGCCGCCGGCGACGACGATCAATCCGCCCGCCGCGACACGTTCGATCGCCTCGGCAATGCGCAATTCGCTTTGCCCGCGATGACGCCCGGCAAGCACCAGTGCGGCGTCGAAGCCGTCACCTTCGGCTTGCGGCGTGACATTGAAGCCCGATGCCTGCAAGGCGCGGAAATGCGGCCGGAAGCCCTGCACGAGGTGAAGCTCTGCATCGAATCCCGAAGGCAAGCGGAAACCGGGCTCCGCACCGAGAAAAAGGACACGACCGCCCTTTCGCGGCAGGGCGACGGCGTCGACCTCATAGGGATGGAATAGCGTCTTCAGCGGTTCTGCGGCCATTCTGGTGCCTTGTAAAAAGAAAACGGGCGCGACTTAAGCCGCGCCCGCTTCAATTCGATCGCCAGGCCGTTCAGGCGGCGTTTTCTTCGCCTTCGGACTTCTTGTCGCGGACGATTTCCTTGCCGGTGGCCTGGTCGACGACCTTCATCGACAGGCGAACCTTGCCGCGCTCGTCGAAGCCCATCAGCTTGACCCAGACCTTGTCGCCTTCCTTGACGACGTCGGAGGTCTTGGCGACACGATCGTTGGCAAGCTGCGAGATGTGGACAAGGCCGTCACGCGGACCGAAGAAGTTGACGAAAGCGCCGAAGTCGGCGGTCTTGACGACCGTACCTTCGTAGATCTCGCCGACTTCCGGCTCGGCGACGATGGTGTGGATCCACTTCTTCGCCGCCTCGATCTCCTTGGCGTTGGACGAAGCGATCTTGACCGTGCCGTCATCCTCGATGTTGATCTTGGCGCCGGTCTTTTCGACGATCTCGCGGATGACCTTGCCGCCGGAGCCGATGACGTCGCGGATCTTGTCGGTCGGGATGTGCATGACCTCGATGCGCGGCGCGAACTCACCGAGCTCGGCGCGCGCGCCGGACAGCGCATGAGCCATCTCGCCGAGGATGTGCAAACGACCGTCCTTGGCCTGGCCGAGCGCGATCTGCATGATCTCCTCGGTGATGCCGTCGATCTTGATGTCCATCTGCAGCGAGGTGATGCCGTTGGCGGTGCCGGCGACCTTGAAGTCCATGTCGCCGAGGTGATCCTCGTCGCCAAGGATGTCGGAGAGCACCGCGAAGCGCCCGCCTTCCTTGATCAGGCCCATGGCAATGCCGGCGACGGGCTTCGCCAGCGGAACGCCGGCATCCATCAGCGCCAGCGAGGTGCCGCAGACGGTGGCCATCGACGACGAACCGTTGGACTCGGTGATCTCCGAAACGACGCGCAGCGTGTAGGGGAACTGGTCAGCGGTCGGCAGCATCGGGCGGATAGCGCGCCAGGCGAGCTTGCCGTGGCCGATTTCGCGGCGGCCCGGCGAACCCATGCGCCCGGTTTCACCAACCGAATAGGGAGGGAAGTTGTAGTGAAGGAGGAACTTCTCCTTGTACATGCCGGTCAGCGAATCGACATACTGCTCGTCCTCGCCGGTGCCCAGCGTGGCGACGACCAATGCTTGGGTCTCGCCGCGGGTGAACAGCGCCGAACCATGGGTGCGCGGCAGAACGCCGACTTCCGAGACGATCTTGCGGACCGTCTTCAGGTCGCGGCCATCGATGCGCGAGCCGGTGTCGAGGATGTTCCAGCGCACGACCTTGGCCTGGAGCTCCTTGAAAACGCTGCCGATCTGCTCGGAGGTGTACTTGGCGTCTTCGCCTTCGGCCGGGGTGAACGAGGCCTTGACCTTCGCCTTGACGGCGTCGACGGCGGCGTAGCGCTTCTGCTTGTCGGTGATCTTGTAGGCGTCGCGGAGTTCGTCGCCGACGATCTTCAGCATCTCGGCTTCAAGCGCCGAATAGTCCGGCGCGGTGAAGTCGCGCGGGTCCTTTGCGGCGACTTCGGCCAGCTTGATGATCGCGTCGATCACCGGCTGGAAGCCCTTGTGACCGAACATGACGGCGCCGAGCATCAAGTCTTCGCCGAGTTCCTTGGCTTCGGACTCGACCATCAGCACGGCATCGGTGGTGCCGGCGACGATGAGGTCAAGCTTGGATTCCTGCATCTCATCGACATGCGGGTTGAGCACGTATTCGCCATTGATGTAGCCGACGCGGGCGCCGCCGATCGGGCCCATGAAGGGGACGCCGGAAAGCGTCAGCGCGGCCGAGGTGGCGACGATTGACAGGATGTCCGGATCGTTCTCGAGATCGTGCTGGACGACGGTGACGACGATCTGCGTGTCGTTCTTGTAGCCATCGGCGAAGAGCGGGCGGATCGGGCGGTCGATCAGACGGGAAACCAGCGTTTCCTTCTCGCTCGGACGGCCTTCGCGCTTGAAATAGCCGCCCGGGATCTTGCCGGCGGCATAAGTCTTTTCCTGGTAGTTGACGGTCAGCGGGAAGAAATCGAGGCCGGGCTTCGGCTCCTTCATCGAGACGACGGTGGCGAGAACCTTGGTTTCGCCGTAGGTGGCCAGCACCGCGCCGTCAGCCTGACGCGCGATCTTGCCGGTCTCCAGGACGAGCTGACGGCCGCCCCATTCGATTTCCACTTTGTGGTGATTGAACATATCTTGTCCTTTATATGCGGAAAGGGCCGCGCCGTTTCACGGTGCGCGTAAGCCCTTGCCTGGCTTCCTTTCTTGGGCAGCCACGGGCAAGACAACGGGAAGCTCGGTCAATCGGCACGGTGGCCGCACGAGCATCCTGCAATCCTGCCCCATGACCGTCCATGGGCGGTTCCGAATGGCCCTCTGCACTTTCGAAACCGGGTCTGGCCAATCGATCCGACCGGCCTTGCGCATAACTCCGAAAATCTCGGGAAGCATCACGCGCAAATTCAAATTTTTCGGAGCGTCCTTTTGCGCGTCCAAAGGGGGACGCACGGCGCTCCATTCCTGCATTGGAATACTGGATTTGACCCGATGCTCCAATGCGCGACCGGCGGGCTCTCCGAAGAAAGCCCGCCGGTCAATTCGTCAGCGGCGCAGACCGAGCTTCTCGATCAGCGTCTGATAGCGCGCGTCGTCCTTGCGCTTGAGATAATCAAGCAGGCTGCGGCGCTGGGAGACGAGAGCGAGCAGACCACGGCGGGAATGGTTATCCTTCTTGTGGTCCTTGAAGTGGTCGGTCAGGTTCTTGATGCGCTCGGAAAGGATGGCCACCTGGACTTCCGGAGACCCGGTATCGCCCTTGGCGGTAGCGAATTCACCCATCAATTCCTTTTTGCGCTCAGCAGTGATCGACATCGTGTTTTTCCTTATCTGTTTGAGGAAACGGGACGCCCTCAGCCGGGATGTCGTCCAGCAGGGGCCGGTGCAAGCAACGCGTCAGGGCGCGAAGCTGCGGCGCATATAGGGCAATTCCGACAAAAACACCAGCCTAATTCACAAGCCGGCTTGTCGCAGGCTTTTGTTGCGAAAATCAAGAATTCCGCGGGCAGAAATGGCTTTAGAGCCACTTCTTCCATTTGAAGAAGGCGACAAGCCCGACAGCAACAAGTGCCATGAACAGCAGCGAAGCTGGATAGCCGTATTGGGACTTCAGCTCCGGCATGTTCCAAGGCGAGCTGTCAGGGTCGAAGTTCATCCCCCAGACGCCGACCAGGAAGGTGAGCGGCATGAAGATCACCGAGACAATGGTGAGATAGGAGATGACGTCGTTGGTGCGCGCCTGGCTGAGCGACAGATGCATCTCGATCAGGCCGGTCAGCATGTCGCGCTGGGTCTCGATCAGTTCGATGAGCCGCAGCGAATGGTCGAGCGTGTCGTTGAGGAAGATCTTGGTCTCGGCCTTCACATAGGGCACGTCGTTGCGGATCATCGTCGCCAGCGCATCGCGCATCGGCCACAGCACGCCCTTCAGCACATTGGCATCGCGGCGCAATTCGTGCAGCTGCCGCATCTGGTGCTTGTGCGGCATGTTCAGCATCTGGTCCTCGATGCTGTCGACCTGTTCGCCGGCCGCCTCGATCGGCGGGAAATAGCTGTCGACGATGGCGTCGATCAGCGCATAGGCGAGATAGTCGGCGCCACGCGAGCGCAGCCGGTTGGGCATCGAGCTTTCGATGCGCTTGCGCACCGGATTGAACGGGTCGCCCTCGCGCTCCTGGAAGGTGATGACGAAATTCTTGCCGAAGAAGACGGCGATCTGCTCGTAGCGATGCGCCGTGACGTCGTCGATCATGCGCACGACGACGAAGGCGTGATCCTCGAAGAAATCCACCTTCGGCCGCTGGCCGGTGTTGACGACGTCCTCCAGCGCCAGCGGATGCAGGCTGAAAATGCGGCCGATCTCCTCGATCAGCGGGATGTTGGCAAGGCCGGTGCAATCCAGCCAGATGACCGGCCAGCTGTCGCAATGGGTGTTGAGGTCATCAATGCTGGCATTTTCGATGGTCTCGAATTTCTCGGGTGACATCAGGGTCAGCCTGAGTTCGCTGCGCCGCGCCGACGGATCGGCGATCAGCGTACCCGGCGAAGCGCCGACGGGCGGCCGCCGGGTTTTCAGCGGCGCCCGCTTTTTTGCTGTGTCAGCCTTTGCCATGTGCCCCCTCAAGCGCAATGTCCAACCGAAACTAGCTGAGCGCCGTCACCCGGCAAAGACCCGCTTGGGCTTGAACATGCCCTGTTCGATGGCGCCGATGGCAACCAGCCTGCCGCGCGCCGTGGCGCAGGCTTCCTCGGCCTCCACAGGCGCGTCGCGGCCGCGAATGATGACCGGATTGCCGAGCCGGATTTTCACCGCCGCATCGTCGCTGATCGCGACCTGCGGCAGGCAATCGAGCGCGGCTGACGTGTCGAGCAGCAGCGCATCGATGGCCGTGAAGTCGACCGGCAGGTCGGCAGCGTCGGATGCATCATCGGCCGTGTCCGGATCCTTATCGCCCTCACCACCGAAACGGGCGGCCTCCAGTTCGGCGATGGTGACGAAATCCTCCTGCGTGAACGGCTCGACCTCGACCCGGCGCAATTCGGCGATATGGCCGAAACAGCCGAGGTCGCGGCCCATGTCGCGGGCCAGCGAGCGTACATAGGTGCCCTTGCCGCATTCGACTTCGAAAATGGTCTGCTCACCATTGTGCTCGATGACCTCCAAACGTCCGATCTCGATCTCCCGCGCCGGTATATCGACCGTCTCGCCGTCGCGGGCGAGATCGTAGGCGCGCTCGCCGGCGATCTTGATGGCCGAGAACTGCGGCGGCGTCTGCATGATGACACCGGTGTATTTCGGCAGCAGCGCCCTCACCTCGGTCTCGGCCGGACGCTTGTCCGAGCTGTTGGTCACCGGGCCTTCGAGGTCGTCAGTCGAGCGTTCGTCACCCCAGGCAACGGTGAAGCGATAGATCTTGGCGCCGTCCTGAACGTAAGGCACGGTCTTGGTGGCTTCGCCGAGCGCGATCGGCAGCATGCCGGAGGCAAGCGGATCGAGCGTGCCGGCATGGCCGGCCTTTTCGGCCTGGAACAGCCACTTGATCTTGGAGACGGCTTCGGTCGATCCCATGCCGACCGGCTTGTCCAGCACCAGCCAGCCGGAGACCGGCCGGCCCTTCTTCTTGCCGCGACGCCCCATTATTTCTCGTCCTCGTCCTCGTCCTTGTCGTTGTCGAGATCGCGCGCCACTTCGGGCGATTTCAAGAGGTCGTTGATCCTGGCGAAGTTATCGAAGGACGTATCGAGCCGGAAACGGAACTCCGGCATGTACTTCATCTGCCGCAGCGCGCCCGAGACACGGCCGCGAACGAATTTCGCATGCTTGTTGAGCGCCTCAACCACCGCATCGGTGTTCTTGACACCGAGCGGCGACACGAAAGCGGTGGCGATCTTCAGGTCGGGCGACATGCGCACTTCCGACACCGAGACCACGGCATTTTCGATCAGCGGATCGATGATCTCGCCGCGCTGCAGGGTTTCGGACAGGGCATGGCGCACCTGTTCGCCGACGCGCAGCATGCGCTGGGATGGGCCTGATGTGGTTGAACGGGGCATTTTTCTCGATCCTGAAATCGTGAGGCGCGGGATGGGACCGCACCGCATGTCTCAATAGGGCTTTCTCAATACGGCTTGGACGGCGGCCTTTCGACCACCGCCCGGTCGTATCGACAGTATACGAACTCAAAGCGTCCGGGTCACCATCTCGACGCGGAAGCACTCGATGACGTCGCCGACGCGCATGTCCTCGTAGTTCTGGAAGGCCATGCCGCACTCCTGGCCGCCCGGCACTTCCGAAACCTCGTCCTTGAAGCGCTTCAGAGTCTTCAGCGTACCTTCGTGGATGACGACGTTGTCGCGGATCAGGCGCACGCCCGCACCACGCTCGACCTTGCCTTCGGTGACACGGCAGCCGGCGATCTTGCCGACCTTGGTGATGTCGAAGATCTCAAGGATCTCGGCATTGCCGATGAAGGTTTCGCGACGTTCCGGCGAGAGCAGGCCGGAGAGCGCCGCCTTCACGTCATCCACGAGATTGTAGATGATCGAGTAGTAGCGGATCTCGATGCCTGCCGCCGCGGCTGCGGCGCGCGCCTGCACATTGGCGCGGACGTTGAAGCCGATGATCGCGGCGCCCGAGGTTTCCGCCAACGACACGTCGCTTTCGGTAATGGCGCCGGCGCCGGCATGGACGATGCGTGCCCGCACCTCGTCGGTGCCGAGCTTGTCCAGTGCGGCGTTGATCGCTTCGATCGAACCCTGCACGTCGCCCTTGATGACCAGCGGGAATTCCTTCAGCCCGCTCGTCTGCAACTGCGACATCATCTGTTCGAGCGAGCCACGCTGGCCGGCATGCTTGGCCACCGCCTTCTCGCGCGCGAGGCGCTGACGATACTCGGTGATCTCGCGGGCGCGGGCCTCGTTGTTGACCACGGCGAAGCGGTCACCAGCCTGCGGCGTGCCCTGGAGGCCAAGCACCTCGACCGGCATCGCCGGCGGCGCTTCCTTGACATGCTCGCCACGGTCGTTGACCAGCGCGCGCACCCGGCCCCATTCGTTGCCGGCAACCAGGATGTCGCCCGGCATCAGCGTGCCGGTCTGCACCAGCACGGTGGCGACGGGACCGCGGCCCTTGTCGAGCTGGGCTTCGATGACGACGCCTTCGGCGGTGCGGTCCGGATTGGCCTTCAGGTCGAGGATTTCGGCCTGCAGCAGGATCGCTTCGAGCAGCTTGTCGAGATTGGTGCCCTTGGTCGCCGACACTTCGACGTCCAGCACCTCGCCGCCCATCGATTCGACGAAGACTTCGTGGCGCAGCAATTCCGAACGCACCTTCTGAGGGTCGGCATCATGCTTGTCGATCTTGTTGATGGCCACGATGATCGGGACACCGGCCGCCTTGGCATGGCTGATCGATTCGATCGTCTGCGGCATGACGCTGTCGTCGGCCGCCACCACCAGCACGGCGATGTCGGTCGCCTGGGCGCCACGGGCACGCATCGCCGTGAAGGCGGCGTGGCCGGGCGTGTCGATGAAGGTGATCTTCTGACCGTTCTTCTCGACCTGGTAGGCACCGATATGCTGGGTGATGCCGCCAGCTTCGCCGGAGACGACGTTGGCGTTGCGGATGGCGTCGAGCAGCGAGGTCTTGCCGTGGTCGACATGGCCCATGATGGTCACCACAGGCGGACGCGTCACGAGGTCCTCGGCATTGTCGGCGATGTTGAACAGGCCTTCCTCGATGTCGGACTCGGCGACGCGGCGAACCGTATGGCCAAATTCGGTGGCGACCAGTTCAGCCGTGTCGGCGTCGATGACGTCGCCCGGCTTCATGATCTGGCCCTGCTTCATGAAGAACTTAACCACATCGACCGCGCGCTCGGACATGCGCTGCGCCAGTTCCTGGATGGTGATGGTTTCGGGCAAGATCACTTCGCGCATAACCTTCTCGCGCGGCTCATTGTGCATCGCGCGCTTGAATTTTTCCTGGCGGCGACGCATCGACGACAGCGAGCGGGCGCGCGCATCCTCGTCGGAAAGCGCTGTGTTGAGGGTCAGCTTGCCGCGACGACGGTCTTCCTCGCCCTTGGTGGGCTTGGCCGGGCGCGCCACTTCTGGCGTGACCGGACGGCGCACGGGGGCGCCAGCGCCAGTGCGCTTCGGCTTGACGTCCTCGTCGTCGTCGACTGTCGCCAGTTCGGCGGCCACCGGCGCGCGGCGGCGTGCCTCTTCCTCGGCGCGGCGCCGGGATTCGGCCTCGGTCTGCAGCCGTGCTTCTTCCTCGGCCTGGCGGCGTGCGGATTCCTCGCGTTCGCGCTTGCGGCGCTCTTCGTCCTCGGCACGGCGCTTGGCCTCTTCCTGGGCGCGCTGGCGGTCTTCGACCTCACGGACCTTGGAGCCTTCGAGAGCCCTGCGGCGGGCTTCCATCTCGCCACGCGACAATTCGTTCAGCACCATGCCGCTGCGCTCGACCGGCGGCGGAGGCGGCGCCTTGGGCGCTTCCTGCACGACGGGTGCAGCCGCAACGGCCGGCTTCGGCGTGAACACGGACGCAGGCGCAGCCACCGGCTCCGGCTTGTCGCCGGGCATGGAAAACTTGCGCTTCTTGATTTCGACCTGGACCTGCTTGGTGCGGCCATGCGAGAAATTCTGGCGCACGACGCCCTGCTCGGTACCGGGCCGCTTCAGCGTCAAGGTCTTCTTCGGCGTAACGCTCAACGTCTTGTCGTCGCCCGATTTCGTATCGCTCATTCCATATCCTCTGCGGCATCATCTTCGTCAGCAACGGCCGCAAGCATTGCCAGATCGTCCGGGGAACCGCCCCGATACCGGTCGAGCGCAACCATGCGCCTCTGGACCGCCCTGCCCGCGTCTTGCGCGAGAACGGCAGCATGTATCACATTTGTACCCCCCAATGCCAAGCTCAACTCGGCCTCGGAGAAAAGTTTGTAGGCAAGGATGGCGGGGCCGCCGAGATGGACGGTTGCCCGCCGCGCCTGGCTGATCTTGCGCACGCCATCGTCGGACGCTTCAGTCGCGTGGAGCACGAAAAGCGCCAGCCCTGAGCGCACAGCGCTCTCCACCTTGGTGGCACCGAGCGCGATTGCGCCTGCCTTGCGGGCAAGGCCCAGCATGCCCAGAGCGGATCTGGAAAGCAGCCCGTCGACCATGCCGCCGAGGTCGGCGGGAACGGTCACCTGCGCCTTGAAGGCGCGGGCAAACAGGTTCTTCGCTGCTGCCTTGTCGACATGTAGGCGCTCGGCGCTGACCCAGCAACCGCGGCCGGGCAGATTTCTCTTGATGTCCGGAACGACGGCCGAATCCGGGCCGACGACGAACCGGATCAGTTCATCCGTTTCGGCCTGCCTGCGGGTGACGATGCAGGTGCGATCGTTCATCTCGTCCAAGGGCGGGTTCTGTGCGATGCGGTTTCACCTCACGCACCGACGGTTTCGTCGGCCGGCACTTCCTGCGCGACAATCTCGTCCTCGGTGATCCAGCCCGCCTTGAGGCGGGCAGCCAGAACCATCTGCTCGGCATCGGCGCGCGAAACGCCGTAGTTGGCGAGCACGCCGGGATAGACCTTTGTCTCGCCGTCCTTGCGTTCCTTCCAGCCGGTCAGATCGTCGGCGGCATAGCCGGCGAAATCCTCGATCGTCTTCACGCCATCCTCGCCGAGCGTCACCATCATGGCGGTGGTGATGCCGGGGATTTCGCGCAGTTCGTCCGCGACGCCCAGCGCCTTGCGCTTGTCGTCGTGCTCGGCCTCGATCTTCTCCAGATACTCGCGGGCGCGGGTCTGGATTTCCGAGGCGGTGTCCTCGTCGAAGCCGTCGATGGAGGCGATCTCGCCGGAATCGACGTAAGCCACTTCCTCGACGCTGGTAAAACCTTCGGAAGCAAGCACCTGGCCGACCATCTCGTCGACGTCGAGGGCTTCCATGAACAGCGCCGAACGCTCGACGAATTCCTTCTGGCGGCGCTCGCTCTCTTCCTGCTCGGTCAGGATGTCGATGTCCCAGCCGGTGAGCTGCGAGGCAAGACGGACGTTCTGGCCGCGGCGGCCGATGGCCAGCGACAGCTGGTCGTCCGGAACCACGACCTCGATGCGCTCGGCATCCTCGTCGAGCACCACCTTGGCGACTTCGGCCGGCTGCAGCGCATTGACGATGAAGGAAGCGGCCGACGGCGACCACGGAATGATGTCGATCTTCTCGCCCTGCAGTTCGCCGACTACCGCCTGGACGCGGCTGCCGCGCATGCCGACGCAGGCACCGACCGGATCGATGGACGAGTCACGCGAGATGACGGCGATCTTGGCGCGCGAGCCCGGATCGCGGGCGACCGACTTGATCTCGATGATGCCGTCGTAGATTTCCGGCACTTCCATGGTGAAAAGCTTGGCCATGAACTGCGGATGGGTACGCGACAGGAAGATCTGCGGGCCGCGCTGCTCGCGGCGCACGTCGTAGACATAGGCGCGGACGCGGTCGCCATATTTGTAGTTCTCGCGCGGGATCAGCTCGTCGCGGCGGATGATCGCCTCGCCACGGCCGAGATCGACGATGACGTTGCCGTATTCGACGCGCTTGACGGTGCCGTTGACGATCTCGCCGATGCGGTCCTTGTATTCGTCATACTGGCGGTCGCGCTCGGCTTCGCGCACCTTCTGCACGATGACCTGTTTGGCAGACTGGGCGGCGATGCGGCCGAAATCCATCGGCGGCAGCTGTTCGGCGATGAAATCGCCAAGCTGGGCGTCGGGGTTGCGCTCGCGCGCCGAGGAGATGGCGATCTGCGTGGCGTAATCGTCGACCTTCTCGACCACTTCCATCAGACGCTGCAGCTTCATCTCGCCGGTGTTGGCGTTGATGTCGGCGCGGATGTTGGTCTCCTGGCCATAGCGCGAGCGCGCCGCCTTCTGGATGGCATCGGCCATGGCGGCGAGGACGATCGACTTGTCGATCGACTTTTCACGCGCGACCGCGTCGGCGATCTGCAGCAGTTCGAGTCTGTTGGCGCTTACAACCATTGTCTTTCTCCCGAGCTTGTTGCCGAACCTCTCGTCCGGCAGCTCAATCAACTTTCCTGTTCGGTTCCGTCTTCGGCGTCCAGTTCAGCACCCTCTGGCGCATCTTCTGGTTCGCCGCGGCGCTTCTTTGCTTCCTTGCGCGCCCTGTTGTCCTTCGACAGGGCCTCGCGGATGAGATCGTCGGTCAGCACCAACCGGGCGTCGGCGATCGCATCATAAGGCACGCGCACCGTCGGCTCCTCGCCATAGGCCGCCTTGTCGCGCGCGATCAGCACGCCATCGGCGTCGCTTTCGGCGATCTTGCCCTTGAAGCGCTTGCGTTCGGCGACGAGGACCGAGGTCTCCATCTTGATCAGATGGCCGGTCCATGTCGCGAAGTCCGACTTGCGCACCAGCGGCCGGTCGATGCCCGGCGACGACACTTCGAGATGATACGCCTTTTCGATCGGATCATCGACATCGAGCGCCGGCGACACGGCCCGGCTGACCTCTTCGCAATCCTCGACGGTCATGGTGCCGTCCTCGCGTTCGGCCATGATCTGCAGCGTGAGCCCGTTCTGGCCCGACAGATGCACCCGCACGAGGCGAAAGCCGATCCCGCGCAGCACCGGCTGCACGATCAGCGCGATGCGCGCATCGATACCGCTTTCGCGGATGATGCGGTCGTCGCCTTCGCTTGCCGTTGCAGTCATTCGATCCCTGTCGTTCGATTGGTGGTTGACCGGCAGGTAATAAAAAAGAGCGGGACCGGGTGGACCCACTCTTCGTCATACCGACCAAGAATTTGAGGCTGATATAGACGATCCCGGCCGGCGTTTCAAGTCCGCCGTACCGGGCGGGCAAAAGCCACGGCAGCGGCGCCAGCGTTGCACCAGGTGCATGGTGCCTATGCGTTAATCCACCTGTGTTTGCCGGCGTCGCGTGCCTATCTATGTTGCGTTGCACAAATATGACCGGCGCGCGGTGGCGCGCGAAAGGAAATGACCATGAGCAATCGCCTGATGTTTTCCGCCATCGGCGGCTTCTTTACCGCATTCGGCAGTGCGGCGGCTGCCTCGCATGCCGTGCAGGCCGGCCGCAAGCCCCGCGATCGGGACCTGCGCAATCTCGGTATCAATCCGGCTGCCTTCGACAGAATCGGCCGCTTCTGAGAGAGCAGCAGGCGCCTGGCGCCTGAGCACGACCCCTGACGCAAAAGGCGCCTGCGCGTAGCTATTTTCTGATGAAGGTAAGGTAGGCCGGCCGCCGGCCCTCGCGGATGGCCTTGGCCTCATAGCGCGTTCCCGGCCAACCCTCATAGGGCCGATGCCAGTCGGCCGCCTCCCCAGCCTGCCATGTGAACGCGCCATGCGCCCGGCAGTTGAGCAGCGTCCAGTTGACATAGCTGTCGATGTCGGAAGCAAAGCGGAATTTTCCGCCTGATTTCAGCACCCTGGCAAAACGGTCGAGATTGGACGGACCGACGAAACGCCGCTTCCAGTGCTTTTTCTTCGGCCAGGGGTCGGGATAGAGAAGATCGATGCCATCGAGCGAGGCTTGCGGCAGCCAGTCGAGCAGGCGCGTGGCGTCATCGTCATGGACGCGCAGATTGGCGAGCGGCTTTTCGTTCACCGCCTTCATCAGCTTGGCCATGCCGTTGACGAACGGCTCGACGCCAATGAAGCCGGTCGCCGGGGCTTCGGTGGCGCGATGCAGCAAATGCTCGCCGCCGCCGAAGCCGATTTCCAGCCGAACCACTGAGACATCCGCTTCGAACAACTTGCGCAATTCCGCCGGCGATTCGGCAGAGAGGTCGAGACCATAGGTCCCAAGACCGCTTTCCAGCGCCGCTGCCTGCTGCGGGCGAATGGTCTTGCCGCGCCGGCGGCCGAAAAACCCTTCGGTCGCGCGGCTTGGCCTGTCTGTCGGATCCATGGACAGCTGTCGCGCCGCCGTCAGGCGGCGACCGCGTCCTTGAGCGCCTTGGCGAGATCGGTCCGCTCCCAGGAGAAGGAACCGTCGCGGCCCGCCTTGCGGCCGAAATGGCCATAGGACGAGGTCTTGGCATAGATCGGCTTGTTAAGATCGAGGTGGCGGCGGATGCCGGACGGCGACAGGTCCATCACGGTGCGCAACGCGCCCTCCAGCTTGCCCTCTTCGACTTTTCCGGTGCCGTGCAGGTCGACATAGACCGACAGCGGCTGGGCGACGCCGATGGCGTAGGACAGCTGGATGGTGCAGCGGTCGGCAAGCCTGGCCGCCACCACGTTCTTGGCAAGGTAGCGCGCCGCATAGGCGGCGGAGCGGTCGACCTTGGTCGTGTCCTTGCCGGAGAAGGCGCCGCCGCCATGCGGTGCGGCACCGCCATAGGTGTCTACGATGATCTTGCGGCCGGTCAGGCCGGCGTCGCCGTCCGGCCCGCCAATGACGAACTTGCCGGTCGGATTGATATACCAGTTGCAGTCGTCGGCGATCCTGAGATCGCCCAGCGCCTCGCGGATATAGGGTTCGACGACCTTGCGGACCTTCTTCGAATCCCAGCTCGAATCTAGGTGCTGGGTCGACAGCACGATCTGCGTCGCCTCGGCTGCCTTGCCGTCGACATAGCGGACGGTGACCTGGCTCTTGGCGTCCGGCCCGAGCTTGCCGGCATCGCCGCTGCCTTCATGGCGCGCAGCGGCCAGCAGTTCGAGAATCTTGTGGCTGTAGTAGATCGGCGCCGGCATCAGGTCCGGCGTCTCGCGGCAGGCATAGCCGAACATGATGCCCTGGTCGCCGGCACCTTCCTCGCCCTGCCGGTCGGCGGCGTTGTCGACGCCCTGGCCGATGTCGGGCGACTGGCCGTGCAAAAGAACCTCGATCCTTGCCGTCTTCCAGTGGAAACCGGCCTGCTCATAGCCGATCTCGCGGATCGCCTTGCGGGCCACCGACTTGAACTTTGCCGGATTGACGACCGGATGACCGGCGGCGTCCATCAGGATATTGCCGGCCTTGTCCTTTTTCAGCAGCGTCTCGGGAACCCTGACCTCACCGGCGATGATGACGCGATTCGTTGTCGCCAGAGTCTCGCAGGCGACACGGACCTTCCAGGGGTCCATGCCGGTCTTCTTGGCCTCGCGATAGACCAGATCGACGATTTCGTCGGAGATACGGTCGCAAACTTTGTCGGGATGGCCCTCGGCAACGGATTCCGAGGTGAAGAAGTAATTCTGCCGCGTCACGGGTGTCCCCTCTTGAAAAAAATCGGCAGGCTGCCGATTTTGGCGCGCCACGTGTTAGCGGTGCCGGGCGCCGCTCGTCAAGCGCTGCCGCGGTTCTGGCATGAAATGTCAGCACAGTTGGCTTGGCCCAACGACGGCAGCGCAGCCGGTGGCACAAGCCTCTGGATCAGTCGGCGTCATCGGTGGAAAGGGATTTCACCAGATCTATGATCCTGCGGCGCACCTTGACGTCGCCAATCTTGACGAAGGCGCGGTTGAGTTGAAGCCCCTCCGGACTGCCGCAGAATTCGACGGCGAAAGCCATCGACGCGTCTTCGGCAAATCCACGATTGCCCACGGCCTCCTGACCCGGGGCATCCTCGAAAAAGAAGGCAACGGGCACGCTGAGGATGGAGGCTATCGCCTGCAAGCGGCTGGCGCCCACTCTGTTCGTGCCCTTTTCATACTTTTGGATCTGTTGAAACGTGATGCCGAGATTCTCACCCAGCTTCTCCTGGCTCATTCCAAGCATATTGCGCCGGAGCCTGATGCGACTTCCGACATGGATGTCGATCGGGTTCGGCTTTTTCTTGTTTTCTTCTGTCATTTTCTCCTCGCCGAATTTTTCCGGCTTTTTCTATTTTTTCCTGCCCAAACGAAGCCGGAGCCAACTGCCCCAACAGAACCACCAACCGACTTCGAGAAAATTTTAGGCACTTACAGTATGAGTTTCTAATGTGTCGGCTGTCAATTCACCCGTAGCCGTTGCCTTACATTCAATGTGAACCCTCCCAGGGCGAACAGGAACATGATCAGCAATCCGTTAATTCGCCGCTGGGCGTCGGAAATGAGGGCTCGCCCAGATATCGGCACTCGCACGTCGATAGCTCCACGCGCGTCGACGGCGAGCGCGTCGACGATGCGTCCGCGCGGGTCGACAACGGCGGAAATGCCATTGTTAGCCGCGCGCAACAAAGGCAAACCATTCTCCACGGCCCGGATCTGAGCCTGCCTGAAGTGCTGGTACGGACCCGGTGTATCCCCGAACCAAGCGTCGTTCGTGACATTCACAATAAGCTCGGATGACGTAGCGTCAACTGCAACCAGATCGGGAAAGATAACTTCATAGCAAATGAACGGAAGCGCCCGCACACCGTCCGGCAGCGTGATCGGATGCCGCTCGTTGCCGGCGGCGAAATTCATCGGCCCGGCGACGAGTTGTTCGATGCCGAAGCGGCCGAGCAGGCCGGCGAAAGGCAGATACTCGCCGAAGGGCACCAGATGGACCTTGTCGACGGCGTCCGTGATCTCACCCTTGTCGTTGATCGCCACCACGGAATTGTAATAGCGGCTGTCGGCACCGGCCGCCGAGCCGCCCTCCTCGCGAACGACGCCGGCGATCAGCATCTGACCTTCGCCAAGCATGTCGCCCAGCGCGGTCAGCGCGTCCGGGCGCTCGGTGAACAGGAACGGCACCGAGGTCTCCGGCCATAGGATCAGTTGCGGCTTGGCATGGCCGGGTTCCGGCGCCTTCGCCGACAGGCCGAGCAAGGTGGCGAAGATGCGGTCGCGCACCGAGGCGTCCCACTTTTCGCTGAGATCGACATCCGGCTGAACGATGCGGACATCGATCGAGCGGGTTGCCGGCTCGACCGGCATGGCAAGCCTGACATAGCCGAAGCCGACATGGGCCGCGACAAGCAGGACAAGCAGCCCAAAACCCAGGCGAAGGTGCCGGCGCCCCGCAACGAGCGCGGGCAGCGAAAAGACGAAGACGGCCAGCGCATTCATACCGATCATGCCCGTCACCGACACGCTCTGCATCAAGAGCGGCACCGGCATTGCCGCGTAGCCGACGGCATTCCAGGGAAAGCCGGTGAACAGGAAATCGCGCAACCATTCCGCCAGGCCGAAACCGAAGGCGAGTGCGGCAATGCGGCCGATGTCGTTGCTCCACAGGAGCCGTGCGACGACCGTGGCGAAGCCGTAGAAGAAGGCGAGCGCAAAGGGGATTCCGACCACCGCGAAGGGCAGAGCCCAGGCGAAACTGTCGGCCTCGACCAGCAGTGCCTGGCCGATCCACCACAGGCCGGCAAGAAAATAGCCGAAACCGAACCACCAGCCGATGGCGAAGGCGGGCCTGAGCCGCCTCAGCCACCCGTCGGAGGCCTCGCCGGTCGCGCCGTCGATGAGCCAGACCAGGAGCGGGAAGGAGACGAAGCAGACGGCGAAGAAATCATAGGGCGCCTGGGCCAGAACCGCCAATGCTCCGGCCAGAAACGCCACCAGCGCACGGCGCCAACCCCAAAGCAGTATTATCCGGCCGGCCAGGCGCTGCATACACACTTCCAGTCGCGCGAATCACGACAGCAGATCTATCAGATTTATCGGAACGGGGCTTGCGCCGAGAAACCCGGAGCGGCCAATCTCAGTGCTATCGGTGCCAGCCCGCGATCTTCAGATCGCCGAGCCGTTCAGCCTCTTGGCGGGGAACGACACGAATGGGCTGGGTGAAGGTCCAGACATGGCCTTCGGGATCGCGCGCCCGGTAAAGCCGTTCGCCATAAAACTGGTCGGCAGGCTCCTGGGTGATGTCGGCGCCGGCCGCCCTCGCCTGCTCGCAATGCGCGTCCAGGCCGGCAGCGAGGCGGATATAGATCGATTGCGTGTTCCGGCCACCGACGGAGGCCGGGCTGGCGATATGGTCGGCCCATTCGGAATCGACAATTATGTAGCCGTCGCCGAAGCGCATCTCGGCATGGACCAGCCTGCCGTCGGCGTCGCTGACGACCATGCTCGGCTCGAAGCCGAAGGCCGCCTCAAGCCATTTCAACGCGGCCCGCGGGTTCTTGTAGAATACGCCGGAACCTATGGTCGAGTGCTTGAACGGGTCGTCGACCGACATCGATCGGCGCTTAGGCCTGTTCGGCGCGGGCGGCGCGGCGCCGGCGCTCGCCCTTCTGGCTCTGCACGATGCGCACGCGCTTGACCCGGCGCGGATCGGCGTCGAGCACGTGGAACTCGAAGCCTGGTATGGCCTGCACCACTTCGCCACGGGCCGGCACGCGGCCAAGCGTGTTGAAGATCATGCCGCCTATGGTGTCGACATATTCGCCATGCTCGCCGGCGGCGAAATCCTCGCCGATCATCTTGGCGACCTCGTCGATCTCGGCCTTGCCGTCGACGATGAACACGCCTTCGCCGGTCTGGGTGATCATCGGCTCGTCGTCGTCATGCTCGTCCTCGATGTCGCCGACCACCATCTCGACGATGTCTTCCAGCGAGGCGAGGCCGTCGGTGCCGCCATATTCGTCGATGACCAGCGCCATCTGGGTGCGCGTCGTCTGCATCCGGCCCATGAGGTCGGAGGCAAGCATGGACGGCGGCACGAACAGCACCGGGCGGATCAGGTTGAGATCGCCGATGGTGCGCGCGAGATCGACCTGGGCGAGATCAAGCAGCGTCGTGGCCGGCGCTTTCCTGCTGGTCCGGCCCTTCTTGACGCGGGCGACCTTGGTGATGTGGGCAAGCACGTCGCGGATATGGACCATGCCACGCGGATCGTCGAGCGTCTCGGAATAGACAGGCATGCGCGAATGGCCGGACTGTTCGAACAGGCCGAGAAGATCGCCTAGCGTCGTCGTTATCTCGACCGCCTCGATGTCGGCGCGCGGCACCATGACGTCCTCGACGCGCACCTCGCGCAGGCGCAGGATGTTGTTGAGCATCGCCCGTTCGCCGGGCGAGAAGGCACCGGCATCACTGGTCGTCTCGGCAAGCGCGCCGGCAATTTCCTCGCGCAGGCTGGTACCGTTGCGCTGCCTGAACAGGCCAAGCACGCGATCGAACAGGGAAGGACCGGCAGGCGATGGCTCGCTGGCGATGCTGCCGGTCGTGGTACTCGGACTCGAGCCCTCTTCCGTCGTTTCGGAAGGCTTGGTCGCACTGCCGGCGTCGGGGCGGGCGGCAGTCTCTGGTTTGTCGTTCATCGTCGTCCGGTCAATTGATCTTTTTAGTTACGCGTAGGGATCGGGAATGGCAAGCCTCGCAAGCGCTGAGCGCTCGATCGCTTCCATCTCCTCGGCCTCGGCGTCGGTCTCGTGATCGTAGCCCAGAAGGTGCAGCAGGCCGTGGATGACGAGATGGGTGATATGGTTCTCCAGCGGCTTGTCTTCCAGACCCGCCTCCTTCGCGACCGTCTCGGCGGCCAGCACGATGTCGCCCAGCATCGGCGGCAGCGGACCGCCTTTCGGAAACGGAAAAGCCGGGAAAGACAAGACGTTGGTGGGTTTGTCCTTGCCGCGCCAGCCGGCGTTCAGGGTGCGGATATGGGCGTCGTCGGAAAAGACGATGCTGAGCTCGGAACGGCCGTCGGTGACGGTTTCGGCCAAGGCGGATGACACGGCGCGATCGACCAGACGCCTCAGTGCCGCCTCATCGGGCCAGTCGCCCGACTCGATCGAAATATCGATATCGACGGGAACCGAAAGATCCCCGCCGCCAGGTTTTATGTCTTCAGGCATGAGCCCGCATCGTCACATCAGTTCTCGGCGCCAAGGCCGCGCGCCAACTTGGCATCGCGGTCATAGGCCCTGACGATTTCCGCCACGAGCGGATGGCGAACCACGTCGCCGTCGCCGAAGCGAACCGTCACCGCGCCCGCCACGCCATCGAGGACACGCAGCGCTTCGACCAGGCCCGATTTGGTGTTCGAGGGAAGGTCGATCTGCGTCGGATCGCCGGTTACGATCATGCGCGAGTTCTCACCGAGACGGGTGAGGAACATCTTCATCTGCATCGGCGTGGTGTTCTGCGCCTCGTCGAGGATGACCGCGGCATGTGCCAGCGTGCGGCCGCGCATGAAGGCTAAAGGCGCGATCTCGATCACTTCGGCGGCAATGGCGCGCTCGACCTTGTCGGCCGGCATCATGTCATAGAGCGCGTCATAGAGCGGTCTGAGATAGGGATCGACCTTTTCCTTCATGTCGCCGGGCAGGAACCCCAGCCGCTCGCCGGCCTCGACGGCTGGCCGCGACAGGATGATGCGTTCGACCATGCCGCGCTCGAGCAGCATTGCCGCATGCGCCACCGCCAGATAGGTCTTGCCGGTGCCGGCCGGGCCGATGCCGAAGACAAGCTCGGACCGCTCCAGCGCCCGCATATAGGCGTCCTGGTTGAGCGAGCGGGCATAGATGGTCTTCTTGCGCGTCGATATCTGGGCGGCGGACATCTTGCCCTTGCGTTCCAGTGTCGGCAGCGTCAGCTGGTCGTCGGCGGCGATCGCCATGCGAACGGCGCCGTCGACGTCGGACTGGCCGATATCGACGCCTTTCTGGAGAATGCCGTAGAGATTGTCCAAGGCGCGGCGCGCCTGCTCGGCCGCCGAGGCCGAGCCTTTTATGGTCAGCTGGTTGCCGCGCGAGCGGATATCGACGCCGAGCTTCTGCTCGAGTCTCGCCAGATTCTCGTCGAACTGGCCGTACAGGGCGCTGGCAAGCTTGTTGTTGTCGAAGGTCAGAACGATGTGCGCCATGTCAGAGGCCCCGGATGCCTGGCTCGGGGGCAGATTCTTCAGTTCAGCAGCGCTCAACCGTCTCTCCTCATCTGCCGAGGCCGTCAGGCCAATTCGGCGAACAGGCTATTGTAGCCCGTCCTTGTGATTCGCACCTGGATAATGTCACCGATTTCGCCGGCCTTTTCATCAACAATAACCGGCTGCAGCCATGGCGAGCGGCCGACCTTCTGACCGGCCTGGCGGCCCGGCTTCTCGATCAGCGTGTCGATGGTCCTGCCGACCAGGCTCATGCCGAAGTCCTGCTGCTGCTTCAGGAGCAGGGCCTGCAGGCGCTGCAGGCGTTCGTCCTTGACGGCTTCCGGCACGTGATCGGCCATTTCGGCGCCCGGCGTGCCCGGACGCGGCGAATATTTGAACGAGAAGGCCGAGGCATAGTTGACATGGCGCACGAGTTCCATCGTCGCCTCGAAATCCGCTTCGCTCTCGCCGGGAAAGCCGACAATGAAGTCGCCGGACAGCGCAATGTCGCCGCGCGCCGCTCGGATACGCTCGATCAGCGCCAGATAGTCGCTTGCCGTATGCCTGCGGTTCATCGTCTTGAGGATACGGTCCGAGCCCGATTGCACCGGCAGGTGCAGATAGGGCATCAGCGCGGGCAAGTCGCGGTGGGCAGCGATCAGTTCGTCGTCCATGTCGCGCGGATGGCTGGTGGTGTAGCGCAGCCGCGCCAGCCCGGGGATTTCGGCCAGCCGGAACAGCAGGCGGCCAAGGCCCCATTCGGCGCCGTCCTCGCCCAGGCCGTGCCAGGCGTTGACATTCTGGCCGAGCAGCGTCACCTCACGCACGCCGGCCTCGGCCAGGCGCTCGGCCTCGGCGACGATCTGCGCCACCGGGCGCGACACTTCGGAGCCGCGCGTATAGGGCACGACGCAGAAGGTGCAGAATTTGTCGCAGCCCTCCTGCACGGTGAGGAAGGCGGTGACGCCGCGTTTGATCACCTCGGCGCGCTTCGGCTGCGGCAGATGCTCGAACTTGTCCTCGACAGCGTATTCGGTCTCGACGATCTTTTCACCGCCGCGCACCCTGGCCAGCACGTCGGGCAGCCGGTGGTAGGTCTGCGGGCCGATGACCAGATCGACGGCGGGCGAGCGACGGATGATTTCGGCGCCTTCGGCCTGCGCCACGCAGCCGGCGACGCCGATCAGCAGTTCGCGGCCGGCCGCGGCGCGCTCGGCCTTCATATCGCGGATGCGGCCAAGTTCGGAGTAGACCTTTTCCGCCGCCTTTTCGCGGATATGGCAGGTGTTGAGCAGGACCAGATCGGCCTCGATGATGGTATCGGTCGCAACATAGCCGTCGGCGGCCAGCGCATCGGTCATGCGCTGCGAATCGTAGACGTTCATCTGGCAGCCATAAGTCTTGACGAAGACTTTTTTCGCCGTGCCAGCGGGTGCAGGTGCGCTGTCAGCCGCAGGGCCGATGTCGTCGCGCTCTATCGTGTTCAAGTCCATTGGGCGGCTTCTAACGCCTTTCCGTGACAAAAAACAGACGATTCTGGCCTAGCGCTTTCAGCCTACCGGCTCGGGCGCGGGTCGGCGAGGGCCGCCTGCACCATCTCGTGCACCCTGGCTTCCATCAATCTCGCCGTCTCCTTGCGGTTGGAGCCTTTGGCAAAGGCAATCGGCTCGCCGAAATGCACTTCGACGTCGAGCGCACCCTCGGCCAGCAGCACCTTGAGATGCGGCATCAGATCCTCGTCGCCGATCCAGGCGGCGATCGGACGGTGGCGGCGGCCGAGCGGCACGCCGTGCAGCCGCGTATAGGCGATCGCCACCGGCTGGATGAACACCTGTTCGGCCGCGCCTTCCACGATCGCCATCGAGGCAGCGCCGAACAGCGTGCTCTTGAAGGGCAGCACCAGATTGCCGTCGCCGGTCGAGCCCTCGGCGAACAGCACCATGGCATCGCCCTTGGCCATGCGGCTGGCGATCTCACTCGCCTGGTCGCCTGACGTGCGCTTGCGCTCGCGCTCGATGAAGACCGTGCGCTGCAGTTTCGACAGCATGCCGATCAGCGGCCAGCCTTCCATATCGGCGCGGGCAATGAACTTCACATCTACCATGGAGCCGAGCACCACAATGTCGGTCCAGGAGATGTGGTTTGACGCAACCAGCAGCGGACGCTGGCTGGAGAGCGTTCCCTTGACGTGGATGCGCAATCCCAGAGCCCTGGCGATCACCCTGTGCCAGATCTTCAGGATGAACGTCTCCGGCCAGAGCCCGGTCTTCATCGACAGGATCTGCAACGGCACGAAGATCAGCGAGACGGCGACGACGAGGGCCAGCGCCACGAAAATCCTGAACTTCTTGATCATTCGCCGACCCTGCCCGCACTCTGGCTAGCGAAGATCGCGGCGCATGACAAGCGCGCCGGTCGGGCCGTGCTCCGGCGACCGGTAGTAGTTGGCGCGCTTGCCGACTTCACGGAAGCCGAGCCGCCGGTAGAGCGCAATGGCGGCGACGTTGGTCTCGTCGACCTCGAGGAAAAGCGCCTCGGCGCGCTGCGCGTGCAATTCGCGCAGGACCGCATCCATCAACTGCCAGCCAAGCCCCTGGCGGCGGTGGGAGCGGGCGACGGCAACGGTCAAGATCTCGCCTTCGCCCGCCGACAGCCGCGCCAGCACGAAGCCGACCGGCGGTTTGGAGCCCTGTCCGGTCTCGCGCGCGGCATAGCCGAACACCGTGTCCTGCTCGAGCAGCGAGGCAAATTCGCCGTCGGTCCAGGGCCGGACAAAATCCTCCTGGTGCAGCGCCGAGACAGCGGGACTGTCGGCAACCGTCAGCGGTTCGAGCGCATAGTCCCTGCGGCGCGGCTGAAAGAAGGGAATGCGCATTAACTGACCTGCCTCGGTAGAATGAACCCCGCCTGTGGCTTGGCGTCGGCACCGCGCAGGTAAAGCGGTTTCGGCTTTTCGCCTGCACCCTTGATGGCGGCCAGCCTCGCATAGACGGCGATATCGGCGGTGGCCGCGTTCGAGCCGATGTCGAAGGCGAGGCCGGCCGATGCCGCAATTTGCGGGGCAGCCGTACCAGCGAGCGCCGCAGACATGTCCGCAGCCATGGTGGCGGCCTGAGAAAGCGTCGTCACTGCCGGACCGTAAGTCAAAACTGACGCTTTATCATACAGCGCAGCATGGATCTCGTCGCGTCCGGCATCGAGCGCGGCCAGGACCGGCCGGCCCGGAAACATCGCTGCAGCCTCCGCCGCCAGTGCTTCCAGCGTCGTTACGCCGATTGCCGGGATTTTCAGCGCCAGCGCCAGGCCGCGCGACGCCGACACGCCGACGCGCAGGCCGGTGAAGGAACCGGGGCCGACGGAGACGGCAATGGCGCCAAGGTCGGGATAGCCGGTCCCTGCGGCCTGCAACGCCGCATCGATAACCGCCATCAGGTGCTCGGCATGGCCCTTGCCGAGATCGAGCACCTGGCGGCCAAGCTCACTGCCGGTCGCCGCGTCATAGACGCAGGCGGCGCAGAGGCTGGCGGCACAGTCGATGGCAAGCAACTTCATGGTGTCTGGTTAACGCCCAGGGTTGAAAAACAATTCCCTGTGCCCGCCCTGGCCCGCCGCCGCAAGGGGGATGGTGCACAATTGTTAAGCGGCTTCACTTCGGCCAGGGTCCTAATCCGTCAACCTTTGGGCGGCGCTCACTATGCCACCTGATTGATGCGCAGCATGTGATTGTCCCAGACATAGTCAGGCTCTGAGCGCGTCGCGCCATTGCCTTCGACGATCTCGCCGGCACCCGTCGTCGCCATGAAGCCCGAGCCATCCGGCGCCAGGCCGCAGACCTCGACCAGCGCCCTGGTGGCGACGATACGGCCGCTGGCGGCGTCGATGACGGCAAGCGAATTTCCTTCCGGCGAGGAGACGGCGACCGTTCCGGCGGCGGGGTTGGCGGCGACCGAGCCGATATAGTTCCTGAAGCCTGACAGCACGTGCTGCGGCATGTCGAGCAGTTGCAGATCCTTGCCGCGCGCGGCTCGCCCGACCAGCAGCGGACGATCGGTGCCCGGCCCCCGGTACTGGCAGCCGAACCAGACCGTGCCGGACGGATCGGCATCCATGTGGCGGATCGACAGCTGGTGTAGTGCTGCCGGCAATTCGTGCTTTTCGATGAGGTCGCCGGTGATGCGATCGACCAGCACATAGGACGGCTTCATCGTCGCGATGTTGAGCTCGGCGCGGCCGTAGTCCGGATGCGTCTCGATGCCGCCATTGGCGACGGCGATCGTCCTGCCGTCGCCCAGCAGCAGGAGCTCGTGCGGTCCCATGCCGTAGGTCGGGAACTCGCCGACGCGGCTGAATTTTGCGCGCGCGTCATAGACGCCGACGACGCCGGCGGCGTTGTCGAAATCATTTTCGGTGGCGTAAAGCAGCGCCCCATCGGTCGAGAATACGCCATGGCCGAAGAAGTGGCGGCCGGTGATGCTGGCGATGGTCAGCGGCTTGTCGCGGCCTTTATGGTCGAAGACCACGGCGAATGTGCCGGGCTGCCTGGCGAAGACCACCGAGCGCTTCGACACCGGATCGAAGGTGACGTCGTGGCCACGGTCGGGCAGGTCGATGGCGTGCAACACCTTGCCGGCCTCGGACAATACGGCGGCGCCATAGCTGCCGTCGCGCTTGACGAAGGCGGTGGCAAAGACAGCATCCGTGCCAAGCATGTTTGCCCAGGCCTGAGGCGCCATCGTAGCGATGAAGCCTGCGCCAGCGGCCTTGAGGAAATCACGGCGGTCGATCAGCGGCGTCCTCATGCTCAATCCCCATCCAGCGAGGAAAAGCCGGCGGTCAGGCCGAATTCGGCGGTCAGCCTGGTGCCGATCAGGGTTGTCAGGCTAGAGGTGATCAACGCGAAATGGTCGAGTTTTTCGCGCAGCGCCGGATCGACGAGCGCCTTGTCGATCGGGCCCTGCACGGACTTCGCGGTGGCGACGCCGTTGACCAGCTGGATATGGATCGACTCGGCCATCCAGCGTGCGTCCTCCGGCAGCGCGTCGCCAAGTTGCGAGGCCTCAAACAGCGTATCCATGCCGGTGAGATTTCCAGCCAGCGACGTGGCGGTGTTTTGCGAGCGCCAATAGATCGCCTGTTTCGGCTTGTCGCCGCCCGGCTTGCCACCCAGGAAGCCTTTGAGCCGCACGTCGCGGACCATTTCCAACTCGTTGATGAAGACACCCACCAATTCGGTCACCGCCTCGGTGCCGTCGCGGTAGAGCGGGTTTTGCGGTCCCGGATTGGCCCAGAGTGCGGCAAAGCCATCGGGCTTGTTCCAGGCCTCATCGACGTCGGCGGCCATGGTTTCGATGTTGCCGGCGACAGCGGCGCCATAGGCACAGCGATAGGGCTCATCGTTGCCGGCGAGGGCTTCGGCGCCGTCGCCATAGAGCACGAACTCAAGCGCGCCGAGCCCCTGCATGGCGACGCTCTTGCCGGCCAATTGTACCGGATCGGTGGCGATCGGGTCCTTGCCGGCCAATGCCGCCTGCACCTGCTTCAGGCCGATGCTCTTGCGGTCCGGCCAGTAGTGCATGCGTTCCAGCCGGTTGTTCTCCTTGATCGGCCCGAAGCCGATGATCTCGGCCTCCGACCATGCCTCGACCGTTGCCGAATATTCGGCACGCGCCGCATCGAGAGCACTTTGCGAAGGTGCATCGCACAGATTGCGCATCGATTTGGTCATGGTTTCAGTGTGCCGATGCAGGCTGGCATAGGCGGGACGGACAAAGCCGTCTATCGCGCGCCCTATTACGTCGGTAGCCTTCACCTCAGCCGACGCCGGGGAAACACCGGACATCGCCAGCGGAAGAACGAGAGCAAGCAAGAAGCGCTTCAGCATCAGAGTGACCCCAGGAATTTGACCAGCGCATCGCGGTCGGTCGCATTGGCGGCGGCAAAGCGGTCGCGCGCCTTCCGGCCCTCGCCGCCATGCCAAAGGATAGCCTCGGCGAGCGTGCGCGCGCGCCCGTCATGAAGGAAGAAAGAGTTGCCGTTGACCGTCTGGGTCAGGCCGATGCCCCACAGTGGCGGGGTGCGCCATTCGCTGCCCGTCGCCTCGCCCACGGCCTGCCCGTCGGCCAGATCAGGCCCCATGTCGTGCAGCAGAAAATCGGAATACGGCCAGATCAACTGGAAGGCCTGCGCCTTGTTAGGCGTGCCGCGAAGGGTGACGAATTTCGGCGTGTGGCAGGAAATGCAGCCCATCTCGTAGAACTGCTTCTTGCCGGCGAGCACACCAGGCTTGTCGAGGTCGCGTCGCGCCGGCACGGCAAGGTTTTGCGAATAGAAGGTGACGAGCTCCATGACTGGCGGGGGCGCCTCGACCGGGCCGAGGCGCTGCTGCACGCCGTTCGGCATGACAAGACATGCTTCTTCGGCAGCGGTGCATTCGCCTTCGCTCTTCGGCATCTCAGGCGTCGAGATGCCGATGTCGCCGGAGAAGGCGTCCGCGGCCTGCTCGCGGATCGACGGCGTCTGCGCCTTCCAGCCGAAGCGACCGAGCGTTAGTCGGCCGCTCAGGCCGTCGCGCACGATGTTGGGCTTGCCGGAAATGCCGTCGCCATCGCGGTCGTCCGGATCGGCATGGGCGAGGATATCGGCCGGCGCGATCTGCTCGATCAGGCCAAGGCCTATCATCGGCGGCGTCAGGCGCGGCGACAGTGTGGTGTGCGGGTCGAGCGGCCCGTAAGCCAGGCCATCGACCGAATAGCTGGGCTTGCGCAGCAAAACGACGCTGCCGTCGCCGAGCGTCACCGTCTGTTCCTGATAGGCGACATGCATCCTGCCTTCGCCGCGCAGACCGGGAACGGCGAGGTCCTGCAGTTGCGCACCGTAGACCGGGTCAGGAAAATTGAGCACCTTGTGGTCGGCGATCTCCGCCTTTTCTTCCGCGGTGCTGGCATCGCGCGCCAGCCGCAGGAACATCGAGGTGGAGCCGACGTCGCCTTCCGGCGGACGGCCGCGGCCGTCCTTCAGATGGCAATTCTGGCAGGCGCGCTCATTGAACAGCGGTCCAAGCCCGTCCGAAGCCTGGGTCGAGGATGGCGACGACACCCAGTTCTTGCGGAAAAGGGCATTGCCGAGCTTGAAGGTGCCTTCTTCCTCGAAGGTGATATTGGCGGAAAATTGCGAGAAGGCGTCGCGGTTGGCGTCCTTGCGCGACGTACCGGCGCCGCCCTGCATCAGCTCGAACGGCTCGGGCTTGGAAAAATCCGTGGTTGGCCGGGTGACGGCAAGGACGCGGGCCTGATCCTTTGGCGTCAGATCGGTGCGGCTGGTGGCGAGGCCGGCCGGTTCCGGCGCGCCGGCCAGCGCCGAAGCCGAAAGTGTCAGCACGACTGCAAGCGAAGCCCCGCGAAACACCTGGTATCGCGGGGGCTTCTGGGGCGGCGGGCCATGATCTTGGGCCCGCCGCAAGCGGCGCAAGAGTTCTACGGGGCGCCGCATTCCCGCATGTCCTTAGTCCGCCGCGTCGGCCGATGCGGCGTTGAGCTGGCCGTATTTTTCCTCGCCGATCGAGGCAAGCAGGTCGAGCTGCGTCTCGAGGAAGTCGATGTGACCTTCCTCGTCGGACAGCAATTCCTCGAACAGTTTCATCGACACGTAGTCGCCTGCTTCTTCGCAAATCTCGCGCGAGCGCTTGTAGGCGGTGCGCGCGTCATATTCGCCGGCCAGATCGGATTCGAGCACTTCCTTGACGTTCTGCCCGATGCGCAGCGGCGCCACCGACTGCAGGTTCGGATGCCCTTCCAGGAAGATGATGCGGGCCACGAGCTTGTCGGCATGGTGCATCTCCTCGATCGATTCGGCGCGTTCCTTCTTTGCCAGCTTGGCGTATCCCCAGTCTTCGAGCAGCCGGAAATGCACCCAATATTGATTGACGGCCCCAAGCTCCAGAAACAGAGCCTCGTTAAGCCGCTCGATGATCTGCTTTTCGCCTTTCATGGGTTCTGCTCCCGTATTGGACGCGCAGGCCTCTGACGCGATCCAGGTGTGAAACGATGTCCACGCCGCTCGCCTCCGAGCGGGCGTGGTAGTTCTCGGTTACCCGAATGATCGTTTCCACCACATTTGGGAAGCAGCCGCAACAGCGGCCGCGCTTGTGCATGGCATGATAGACTTTTGCCGGCACGATAAGCTGCCAGGGATCCTGGTCCAGCAGCTCGACGATCGACTGCTCGATCTCCCTCTCAGTGATAATGTTGCAATGGCAGATCAGCATAGTTTGCTCTGGCTGACGGCGCTTCCGCGCCGTTTGGCTGGTACTTTTTAGATCCTACTTGAACACCTTGTCCGGCGCGTCGAGGCTGTCGGAACCCTCGAAGGCGATGGTGTTTAGCTTCAGCGAGCCGACGGCGCGTTCGATCGACTTGGTCTGGTCGATCAGCGCGTCGATCGCCGCCTGCACCGTGGCGTTGCCTTCGGTGTTGCCTTCGGCGATCTGCTGGTCATACGCCTCGCCGGCCAGCGCACGCGCCTTGATGGCCTCCATCTTGGCGACGGAGACGTCGAGCTTGTCCGACAGTTCCTTGTCGATCGCCGGATCGGCCGCCTTGACCATGTCGTGCACCGAAGGCCCCTGAACGACGGTGCCGTCGAGGCGCGTGTAGCTGGCGAGATAGGCGGCGCGGATGCCGATGGCGTCGTAGAGATGCGAGTTATAGGTGTTGTCGGAGAAGCAGTCGTGCTCCTCTTCCGGATCGTGCAGCAGCAGGCCGAGCTTCATGCGCTCGCCGGCCAGTTCGCCATAGGACAGCGAGCCCATGCCGGTGAAGATCGTTGTGATTGCGGTGTTCGGCTCGCCGTCGACGAGGCTCTTGCGGGCGGCGCCGTCTTCCTTCCAGTCGTTGACCATATCCTGCAGGTCGGAAACCAGAAGGTCGCTCGCCGACTTCAGGTATTCGGCGCGGCGGTCGCAATTGCCGCCGGTGCAGTTGGCGAGGTCATAGTCGGTGTAAGGCCGCTCGCCGGCACCCGGACCGGTGCCGTGCAGGTCCTGGCCCCAGAGCAGGAATTCAATGGCGTGATAGCCGGTCGCGACATTGGCCTCGACCCCGCCGGCCTCCTGCAGCGTGCCGGAGAGGAATTCCGGCGACAGCTTCGAAGCGTCGACCTTCTTGCCGTTGATTTCGATCTCCTTGTTGGCGATCACATTGGCGGTGTAGAGCGAATTGGTGTCGGACTCGGTGCCGTAGCTCTTGGCGACATAGTCGATCAGGCCTTCGTCCAGCGGCCAGGAATTCACCTTGCCCTCCCAGTCGTCGACGAGCTTGTTGCCGAAGCGGTAGACCTCGGTCTGCTGGTAGGGAACGCGCGATGCCTTCCAGGCTTCGCGGGCGGCGTTCAGCGTATCGGTGGACGGCTTGGCGAGCAGTGCGTCGACAGCCTTGTCGAGGGCCTGCGCGGTGGTCAGCGAATCCTCATATTTGGCGAGCGCGATGTCGGCATAGGTCTTGATGACCGCCTTGGCATCGGTTTCCGCCTTGGCCGGCAGCACGAACACCGCCGCCGTCAATAGAGCCGTAGCGCCGATCGCAGCCAGCCTGCCGCCATATCGTGCTGTCATCATCGTTCTCCAGTTCATTGGGAATTCAGGAAAAGGCGTGCGTGCCAACCGGTGCCAGGGCATAGCTATGCCGCAGGACACAAGAGACGCCGCGCCACTGCGCGGTTCGCGGAAGAAAGACACCGAAATGCCTCCAATCGAAAGGGTTCAAGGCCCAAACATCAAAGGGATGCGCTGACGCGCGAGCCTCCATAAAGCGGCGAAGGGGTCGGAAGTCAACTGGCGGGTCCAAGAAAATTCAATTGAAACAACAGTTTAGAATTATTCTAAACTACCACTGTCAACTTTAAGCTCTTATGCCGGTAGAAACACAGCGATTGACAGGCGACCATTCCGGGTGCGACCCGGATCGCGGCTCTTGCGGCGGCGGCGGACAATCGCCACCTGGCGTAACAGCCTAGAATTGAAGTGAAAAAGCAGGATTGCGATGAAGAACGGTGTGGTCATTGTCGGTGCGGGGCATGCGGGCGTGCAGGCGGCCGCAAGCCTGCGCGAAGAGGGCTTTGATGGACCGGTTATCCTGATCGGCGACGAAAACGAGCTGCCCTACCACAAGCCGCCACTGTCGAAGACCTTCATCAAGGACCAGGAGGCAAAGCCGCAGCCGTTGCGCGGCGAGGCCTTCTATTCGGGCAGCGCCATCGACTACCGGCCGGGCATCCGGATCGACGCTATCGATGCCGGTGCCCGCAGGCTGGAGATATCGGGCGGCGGCGCGCTCGGCTTCGACCGGCTGATCCTGGCGACCGGCTCGCGACCGCGCATTCTCAAGCTGCCCGGTTCGGATCTGTCCGGCGTGCTGTCGCTGCGCTCGATCGCCGACGCCCGGCTGATCCGCGCGCTCAGTGCTCAAAGCGAGGATGTCGTCATCCTCGGCGGCGGCTTCATCGGGCTGGAGATCGCGGCGACGCTGAGGGCTGCCGGCCGCAATGTGACGGTGGTCGAAGCCGTCGACCGGCTGCTTGGCCGGGCGGTGGCGCCGGTCATCGCCAGCCATGTCCGGCAGCGGCTGGAAGCGATGGGCGTGCGCATCCTCACCAGCACCACCATAGATCGGCTCGAAGGTGAAGACGGCCATGTGTCGGGCGCCGTGACCTCCAGCGGCGAGCAACTGCCGGCGCAGATGGTCATCATCGGCATCGGCGTGGTGCCCAATGTCGAACTGGCCGAGGCGGCCGGCATCGCGACCGCCAATGGCATCCGCGTCGACCAGCAGATGCGCAGCTCGATGCCCGAGATTCTCGCCATCGGCGACGCTGCGTCCTATCGGCACTGGTTCACCGGCGCCGATTTGCGGCTGGAATCGGTGCAGAACGCCACCGACCAGGCGCGGCTTGCCGCGCGCACCGTGCTTGGCCATGCGGACGCCTATTCCGCCGTGCCCTGGTTCTGGTCGGACATCGGCGACATGAAGCTGCAGATGGTCGGCCTGACATCGGGCGGCGACAGCCATGTCGTGCTGGGTGATATCAACGAGAACAAGTTCTCGATCTACCATTATGCGGCCAACCGGCTGCTCGGCATCGAATCGGTCAACCGACCGGGCGACCACATGCTCGGCCGCAAGATGCTCGGCGCCGGCTTCTCGCCGACGCCGCAGACGGTCGCGGCAGGTCCCGAGGGACTGAAGGCGGCGCTCGCCGCCTTCCAGCAGGATGAGCCTGCACGAGCGGCTGGTTAGGCGGCGCGCGCTTCGCGGATCGAGCTTTCCAGAATGTCGAGCGCTTCGTTCATGACGCCGTCCTGGATGGTGATCGGCGACAGGAAGCGGATGACATTGCCGTAGACGCCGCAGGTGAGCAGGATCAGGCCCTTGTCCAGTGCCTTCAGCCTGACCGCATTGGCGATCTCGGCCGACGGCAGGCCCTTCTTCACATCGTTGAACTCGACCGCGTTCATGAAGCCCGGACCTCTGATATCGACGATCTCCGGCACATCGTCTCGGAACGACTGCAGCCGCTGCTTCAGCCGGGCGCCGAGCGCATTGGCGCGGTCGCAGAGCTTTTCCTCCTCGATCACGTCGAGCACGGCAAGCGCGGCGGCGACGCCGATCGGGCTGCCGCCATAGGTGCCGCCGAGACCGCCGGGGCCCGGCGCATCCATGAGTTCGGCGCGGCCAGTGACCGCCGCCAGCGGGAAGCCGCCGGCCAGGCTTTTGGCCATGGTGGTGATGTCGGCGGCGACCTCGTGATGGTCCATGGCGAACATTTTGCCGGTGCGGGCAAAGCCGGTCTGCACCTCGTCGGCGATCAGCAGCATGCCGTGCTGGTCGCAGATCTTGCGCAGCGCCGCCATGAAATCGCGTGGCGCTTCGTAGAAACCGCCCTCGCCCTGCACGGGCTCGAGGATGATCGCGGCGACGCGGGCCGGGTCGACATCGGCCTTGAACAGCCGGTCGAGCGCTGCCAGCGAATCGGCGACGGACACGCCATGTAGCGGCACCGGGAACGGCGCGTGGAAGACGTCAGCCGGCATGGCGCCGAAGCCGACCTTGTAGGGCACGACCTTGCCGGTCAGCGCCATGCCCATGAAGGTGCGGCCATGGAAGCCGCCGGAAAAGGCGATGACCGCCGGACGCCCGGTGGCGTTGCGGGCGATCTTGATGGCGTTCTCGACCGCCTCGGCACCGGTGGTGACGAAAATCGTCTTCTTGTCGAACTTGCCGGGCAGCAGGCCGTTCAGCCGCTCGGCCAGGCGCACATAACTCTCATAGGGCACAACCTGGTGGCAGGTGTGGGTGAAGCGGTCGAGTTGCGCCTTGACCGCCTCGATGACCTTGGGGTGGCGGTGGCCAGTGTTGACGACGGCGATGCCCGACGAGAAGTCGATGTAGCGGCGGCCCTCGACGTCCCAGATCTCCGAATTCTCGGCGCGGTCGGCGTAGATCTGCGTGGTCATGCCGACGCCGCGCGAAATCGACTGGTTCTTGCGCTCGGAAATGGCTGAATTCTTCATTTCATCCCTCATCGGGCCGGCGCCCGTTCTCGTTGCTGGCTGTTCCAGACCTCTTCTGACCTTATTTCACGTTTTCCTCAAGTCGGCAGCATTGCCAGGCGATTGGGCCTGCCGCCGCGTGCCCGAAGGCTGCGCCAGCCAGCTCATAACCAATCCGCCGATACGCGTACGAAAAGGTTCCCATTTTCGAGGGATCGACTATCTTCGCAATCGCCTTTGACGGCTCGTCTTAAGAGCGTCCGGGCTGGTGAGGGACCCATGTGCAGGAACGCGACACCGTCCGCCCCGCAGCCGCCTTTCCCTCGCCCTTGTCATTCCCGACCTGTCGCGCCATTTTCGCCTTTGCAACGATGCCGCTGGCCGGCTACCAGAAGCAGGAGGCGGCCGAGAAGAAACTGCCGGTCATGGTGCGCACCGAGACCGTAGCGATGGCCGATTATGCGCCGAGAACCTCGCTCACCGGGGTGATCGCGGCGCGCACATCGCCGGCACGGCAATCACACTTCTGTTCCTGCCCGCGCTTTATGTGACGTGGTTCAGGATCAAGGAGCCGAAAGGCAGGGAAGAACCTCCCGTCTCGGAGAGCGGAGAATTGGTGCAAGATCCCGCTTAAGGCTCTGCTGGGTCATTCGTTCCCGTCGCAGAGGAAGGGCGCGACTTGGCACGCTGGCAAGGCGATGATTTTGAGCTGCGCCAGGCATGCCAGCCTTCTGGCAAGTCGGCCAATGCCAGGATGCTTTCATCCCGCTGCACCACATTTTGCAAGCCGACGATCATTATGTCGCGTTCATCGACGGTTCCAGTTTCGTCGTTGTGGAATTGCCAACTGCCGTCGTCATCGTCATGCGACACATATGCGATCCAGTCGCCGCGGGTAACTATTCTCTTAATCCAAAAACACGGCGACGTTAGGTGGGTCTTCGAACTTCCATTCCTCCATAGGACCTCCCCGAATACCGTTGGTGATGCGCAGGAAGAACGAATTCAAGCCGTTCTCACGAACCCTTCGCTCGCCCTGAGCAGGTTGCGCGTGTAGTCCTTGGTCACGCGATGCCCTATAAGTTGGCTCGCCGTGAGGTTCTCCACCGCTTCGCCGTTCTGCATCACCATCAGCCGCTCGCACATATGGGTGACAATGGCGAGGTCGTGGCTGACCATCAGGAAGGTCAGCTTGCGCCGCCGCCGGATCTCCTCCAGCAGGTTGAGCACTTCCGCCTGCACCGAGGCATCGAGTGCCGAGGTCGGTTCGTCGAGCAGCAGGATCGAGGGTTCGAGGATGAGCGCCCGCGCGATCGCCACGCGCTGGCGCTGGCCGCCGGAGAGTTGATGCGCATAGCGGAAGCGGAAACCGGTTCCGAGGCCCACCTCGTCCAGCGCGCGCTGAATGCGCTTCTCGCCGTCGGCAAAGCCGTGGATGGCGAGCGGCTCCTGCAGCAGGCGGTCGACCGTCTGGCGCGGATGCAGCGAGCCATAGGGATCCTGAAAGACCATCTGGACCTCGCGATAGAAGGCCTTGTCACGGCGCGTGCCGAGCGTCTTGCCGTTGACGGCGATGCTGCCCGAAGCGGCCGGCACCAGACCAGCGATGGCTTTCAGCAGCGTCGACTTGCCGGAACCGCTCTCGCCGACCAGTCCGAAGGAGTCGCCTGATTTGACTTCGAGGCTGACGCCCTTCAGCGCGCGAAAGCGGTCGAACACCACCTCCAGTCCGTCGATGGAAAGTGCGGCATTCATGCCGCCCACTCCGGCTTGCGGTCGAGAACCGGCAGCGGGTGGCGTTCGAAGCCGATCCTGGGCATGCAATTGAGCAGGCCGCGCGTATAGGGATGCTGGGCGTCGCGGAGCTCCGACGCCTTGAGCTGCTCGACCACCTTGCCGGCATACATGACGATGACACGGTCGCAGAAGGAGGAGACCAGGCGCAGATCATGCGAGATGAAGATCAGTCCCATGCCGCGTTCGCTGACCAGCTTGTCGAGGATGCCGAGCACGTCGAGCTGCACGGTGACGTCGAGCGCCGAGGTCGGCTCGTCGGCGATCATCATCTCGGGTCCGGCGATCAGCATCATGGCGATCATGGCGCGCTGGCCCATGCCGCCCGAGACCTCGTGCGGATGCAGGTCGAAGACGCGGGCGGGGTCGCGGATCTGCACCGCCTCCAGCATGGCGAGCGCGCGGTCACGCGCCTCGGCCTTGCCGACCTTCTCATGCGTGCGCAGCGTCTCGACGATCTGGCGGCCGATGCTCATCACCGGGTCGAGCGAATATTTCGGATCTTGCAGGATCATGGCGATGCGTTTGCCGCGCAGCGCCCGGCGCTGGCGGGCCGGCGCCGCCAGCAGATCGATGCCGTCGAAGGCGAGCTTTTTCGCCTTCACCTCGGCCTGCGGTGGGGTCAAGCCCATGATGGCACGGCCGGTCTGCGACTTGCCGGAGCCGCTCTCGCCGACGATGCCGAGCCGCTCGCGGCCAAGCGAGAAGGAAACGCCGCGCACCGCCTGGACCAGGCCGGTCCGGGTCGGGAAGTTGACGCGCAGGTCGTCGACCTCGAGAAGCGTGCTCATTGGTCACCACTCATTGTTCACCACTCCGGGGATCGAGCGCATCGCGCAGGCCGTCGCCGAGCAGGTTGAAGCCGAGGCTGACGATGAGGATGGCGAAGCCCGGTGCACCGGCTACCCACCACTGGTCGAGCACGAAGCGGCGGCCGGACGCGATCATCGTGCCCCACTCGGGCAGCGGCGGCTGCGCGCCGAGGCCGAGGAAGCCGAGGCCGGCGGCGGTAAGGATGATGCCGGCCATGTCGAGCGTCACCCGGATGATCAGCGAGGAGATGCAAAGCGGCATGATGTGGCGCAGCACGATGCGGAACGGCGAGGCGCCCATCAATTGCACTGCCTTGATGTAATCGGAATTGCGCACCGTCAGCGTTTCGGCGCGCGCTATGCGCGCATAGGGTGGCCACGAGGTGATGGCGATGGCCAGCACCGCGTTCTCGATGCCGGGGCCAAGGGCGGCGACGAAGGCAAGCGCCAGGATCAGCTTGGGGAATGCCAGGAAGATGTCGGTGATGCGCATCAGGATCGCATCGGTCCAGCCGCCGGCATAGCCTGCGACCGTGCCGACCAAGAGGCCGATGGGCGCCGCGATGATGGCGACGAGAATGACGACGTAGAGCGTCCAGCGCGAGCCATAGATTATGCGCGAATAGATATCGCGGCCGAGATCGTCGGTGCCGAACCAGTGCGCGGCACTTGGCGCCAAGAGCCGCGAGCCCTTGAGGTCGCCAATGGTCGGCGAATAGGGGGCCAGCACGTCGGCGAAAGCCGCGACCACCAGCAGCCCGATGATGATGAGCAGCCCGACAAATGCCAGCCGGTTGGCGGAAAAGCGCCGCCAGGCCACATAGGCGCGGCCGAGCCTTGCCTGCATGCGTGAGGCCGGCCGATCGCTGAGCAGCCAGTCACGCCGGCTCTGGATTGCTTCCGCGCTCATCCTGCCTTGGTCCTTGGATCGAGCACCCGGTAGAGCAGGTCGGAGAAAAGATTGATGGCGATGAAGACCGAGCCGATGACGATCGTGCCGCCGAGCACGGCATTCATGTCGGCGTTTTGCAGCGAATTGGTGATGTAGAGGCCGATGCCCGGCCACGAGAACACCGTCTCGGTCAGCACCGAGCCTTCGAGCAACCCGGCATAGGAGAGCGCGATCACCGTGACCATCGGCACCGCGGCATTGCGCAGTGCGTGGGCCCAGATGATGCGCTGTTCCGACAGGCCCTTGGCGCGCGCGGCGACGATGTATTCCTGCGAAAGCTCGTTCAGCATGAAGGAGCGCGTCATGCGGCTGATATAGGCAAGCGAGAAATAGCCAAGCAGCGAGGCCGGCAGGATGATGTGGCGAAAGGCGTCGTAAAAGACATCCCACTGCCCCTGCATCGCCGCGTCGAGGAGATAGAAGCCGGTGATCGGTGTGAAGGTGTATTCGTAGACGACGTCGAGCCGTGCCGGGAAAGCCACCCACTGCAGCTTGGCGTAAAACAGGACAAGGCAAAGCAGGCCCAGCCAGAAGATCGGCACGGAATAACCGATCAGGCCGATGATGCGCACGATCTGGTCGATGAGGCTGCCGCGCCGTACTGCCGCCAGAACGCCTAATGGCACGCCGATGACGGAACCGATCAGCGTGCCGAGCGTCGCCAGTTCGATCGTCGCCGGGAAGGCGCGACGGATGTCGGTCATCACCGGGTTGGTGGTCAGCACCGAGGTGCCGAAATCGCCGTTCAGGGCATTTTTCACGTAGATATAGAACTGCTCGATCAGCGGCAGGTCGAGCCCCATCTCGCGGCGCGTGCGCTCGATCACATTGGCCGGCGCCCGATCGCCGAGCACCGCCAGCACCGGATCGATCGGGATGACGCGGCCGATGAAGAAGGTCACCGCGAGAAGACCGAGATAGGTCGTTATCGCGATCACCAGGAAGCGGCCGATCGATGACGCGACAGCGGCAGCACGGGCGCTGCCGCGCCCTGCCGCCGCCTGGTTTTCAGCTGCGCTCATTGAGCGCGTCCGCCCGCGATCACTCCTTGGAGACCGGTCCGACGAAATTCGAGTCGAAGCTCGGACCGAGCGCAAAGCCCTTGAGGTTCTTGCGCAGGCCAGCCACTTCCAGCTGCTGGTGGATGATAACGAAGGGGCTGGTGTCGAGGATCTTCTTCTGCAGATCCTGGTACATCGCGGCGCGCTTGGCCGAATCCTTCTCGAGCAGGGCGGCTTCGGTTTGCTTTGTCAGGTCCGGAATGTCCCAGGCATTGCGCCACGCGAGCGTCTTGGTCTTGCCTGCATCCGAGTTGTCGGGGTTCGAGGCGAAGGTCTGGGCGTTGGAGTTCGGATCGAAGTAATCCTGGCCCCACTGGCCGATATAGATGTCGTGGTTGCGGGCGCGGTATTTGGTCAGCGTCTGCTTGCCGTCGCCGGGGATGATCTCCAGCTTGATGCCGACCTGACCCAGCGTCTGCTGGATCGATTCGGCCATGCCTGTCTCCGGCTGTTTGCTGCGCACGTCCATCGTTACGCTGAAGCCGTCGGGCAAGCCGGCCTTGGCCAGAAGTTCCTTGGCCTTGGCGACGTCGAGCTTGAACGGATTCTCGTCCAGTTCGCCGAGCACGCCCTTGGGCAGGAAGGATTGGTGGATCTCGCCAATGCCCTTGAGGATGGTGGAGCCGAGAGCATCGTAGTCGACCAGATATTTGAACGCCTGGCGAACCTCAGGCTTGGCGAGGTTGGGGTTTTTCTGGTTGAGGCTGATGTAATAGACCGTGCCCTTGGGCGCGCTGGTGGTGGTCAGATCGGCATTCTTGGCGATGGCGTCGAGATCGTTGGGCTCGAGGTTGCGGGCAACGTCGATGTCGCCTGCCTCAAGCGCCAGGCGCTGCGCCGAGCTCTCCTTCATGTTGCGATAGATGACGCGGGCGAGCTTGGCCTTTTCGCCGAAGTAATTGTCATTGCGCTCCATGACGACGGCTTCGTTGGCACGCCATTCGCGCAGCTTGAACTGGCCGGACCCGGCGTAGCCGGTCTTCAGCCAGGCATTGCCGAAATCATTGTCCCATTTGTAATCGGCGCTCGGCGTGACCGCCGCGACATGTTCCTTGACCAGCTTGGCATCGACAACCGAGGCAACGGTGGCCGACAGGCAATTCAGCACGAAGCTCGGCGCATAGGCCTTGTCGACGGTGAACTGGAAGGTCGTGTCGTCGACGGCCTTGGCCTTCTCGGCGACATTGTCGCCGCTGATGCCGAACTGGCTGATGATGAAGGCCGGGCTCTTGTCCAGCTTGACGGCACGCTCGAAGGAATAGGCGACATCGGCCGCCGTGATCGGATTGCCGGAGGCGAATTTCAGGCCGGGCTTGAGCTTGAAGGTGTAGGTCAGGCCGTCGTCGGAGACGGTCCAGCTTTCGGCGAGATCGCCTTTGACCTTAGAGGTGTCGCTGAGGTCGAGGCGGACCAGGAGATCGTAGGTGTTGCCGGTGACCTCCGCGGTCGACAGTTCGAACGCCTCGCCCGGATCCATGGAGATGATGTCGTCGATGGCGAAGCCTTCGACCAGCGTGTCGGCAGGCGTCACGGCGAAAGCGGGCGCTACGAGCAGCGCGGACAGTGCGGCACCTGCAAGCAATGCGCGTGAGCGGAGAGCAAACTTTTCCATCATCATGGTGGTCGTTCCCTGTTTTGTTGGTTTGTTGACCTGAGTTCCCGGCTCAGGATTGCAGAATTCTTTCGGGGTCGAGCGACAGCCCCATGACCCTTTAGCGTCGTGGCTTTTGTCCAATTGGTCAACACCATATCCGGCGGCTCCCAAGCCGGCAACGAGCATTTGCAAGACACGTATTGGACCACGACGGGGCTGCGGCGAGCCGAGGTAAAAGCCGGCTAATTGACGCCGTCAATCAGGAAAAAACTGCTAATGTCTCGGCTACTTCAGCACGGCGACCAGATCGGCGTCCGGAAAGCAGGTGGCGGCACGGTTGTTCTTTGCCTGCCAGCTGCCGATCGAGCGGCGTGTCTTGAAGCCGGGCAGGCCGTCGGCGCTGCCGACATCGTAGCCCTCGGCCTCAAGTGCCCGCTGCAGGGCTGCGATGTCGGATCTGTGCAGGCCGCCGACCGGCCCCCAACTGCCGGTAAAATTCGAGTCGCCATGGGCGATGCGGTCGGCGCCATGGCCGATGAACAGGGCGTAGAGGTCGCTGGTGTTGTATTCCTTCAGCACGTAGAAATTGGGCGTGACGATGAAGGCCGGGCCGCTGCGCCCGGCCGGCATAAGGAGAAAGCCCTCGGCCTTCAATTCGCTTGCCGGGAAGGCTTTCGTGCCGACGCGCCTGATGCCCATCGCCACCCATTCTGAGATCTTCTTGCCCTGGTCGGGTCCTTCGAGCGAGCAGGAGACTTTTTGCGGCACCGTCACCTCGAACCCCCAGCCGCGGTTCCTCACCCAGCCATAGTGGACGAGGTAGTTGGCGATCGAGGCCAGCACGTCAGGCGCCGAGTTCCAGATGTCGGGCCGGCCGTCGCCGTCGAAGTCGACGGCGTGTTTCAGGAAGGATGTCGGCATGAATTGCGGTTGGCCGAGCGCGCCCGCCCAGGACGATTTCATGGCATTGACGGGGGCGAGCCCACGCTCGACGATCTCAAGCGCCGCCAGCACTTCGGTGCGGAAGAAATCCTTCCTGGTCGACATGAACGCCTTGGTGCCGAGCACCTCGAAGGCGTCGTAAGGCATCTTGGCCGCGCCGAAGCCGCTCTCGCGGCCCCAGATCGCCAGCAGCACCTCGCCCGGCACGCCGTAGCGCTTCTCGAGCAATCCGAGCACCCTTGCGTTGGCGCCCTCGCGCGTCCGCCCGCCTGCGCTGACGGCGCGAACGGTCTTCTCGGCGAAATAGGCGCCGGGCGAACCGAACTCGGCCTGATGCTGCTTCTGCGGCGTCGTCGGCTTCTCGCCGGGCATGACAAGGTCGGGCAGCTTGAGGTTCGGTTTCACGCCGATGAAGGCCTCGTCGAAGGTTTTCTTGGAGATGCCTTTGGCTTTGGCTTCGGGCCAGAGGTCGTTTTGCAGCCATGCATAGAACTGGTCGTCGATTTTTGCGGCAGAGGCGGGGAAGGTGGCGAGGAGCGCGAGCAGCGCTGCGAAGACGTAAAGCAGTGCCAATTTTAGAGATTGGCGTTGCTTCACACCCCGCTCTGTCCTGCCGAGGGGAGTGGGACGGAGTGCAATCGTTTCAGGAAAACCACTCATCACAGATCCTCCCCGCCAATTGCGTCAAAACGCCGTCCGCGAGCGTAGTGCTGCCGCGAGCGTGCCTTCGTCGAGATAGTCGAGCTCGCCGCCGACCGGCACGCCATGCGCCAGCCTCGTCACCTTGATCTCGAAGCCGGACAGCTGGTCGGTCAGGTAATGCGCTGTCGTCTGGCCCTCGACGGTGGCGTTGACGGCGAGGATGACCTCCTTCACCTCGCCGCCGGCGATGCGGTCGACCAGCGAGCGGATGTTAAGCTGTTCGGGGCCGATGCCGTCGAGCGGCGACAGCGTGCCGCCGAGCACGTGGTAGCGCACGTTCATGGCGGCTGCCCGCTCCAGCGCCCAGAGATCGGAGACGTCCTCGACGACGATCAGCGTGGCAGCATCGCGGCGCGGATCGGTGCAGATCATACAGGGATCGGAGGTGTCGACATTGCCGCAGGTGGTGCAGATGCGCACCTTGTCGGCGGCCTCGCCCATAGCGGCGGCGAGCGGCGACAAAAGCTGCTCCTTCTTCTTGATGAGATGAAGGGCAGCGCGCCTTGCCGAACGGGGGCCGAGCCCCGGCACCTTGGCCAGGAGCTGGATCAGGCGTTCGATCTCGGGACCGGCGATTCGCTTGGACATCGCACTGATCTAGGGTTTTTTCGCGTGCTTTGGAACAGCGCAGCGCCGCGCGCCCGCAGGCTATCCTGCCATAAGCGGTCAAGCCAGGACCTGAGCGCCGACCGTCCTCAGTAGGCTTCGAGTGGTCGGCTCTGGCTGACGATCAACGCGCCGACGGCATCGGTGTTCTCAGGCGTCGACTGGAACCCCATCGCCGCCTCTTGCGGCGCCGGGAACGAGGTGATGACCTGCTGGGGTGCCGGTCCGCCGAAACGGGAAGCGTCCGGTTCCTGCATGGGCTCCTGCATCGCCACAACGGTCTGCTTGGGCTGCGCGGATTTCGCCGCCGCAGCGACGCGCGAGGATTTCGCCGGCTGCGCCACCGCTGCTGCAGTGACATAAGTTGCCTGGGCGGGAACTGTCTTGTCGGCCGTCGCCCTGGCAGTCGTCGGCTTGACGGTGGTCGCTTTGACACCGGGCAAAGGTTCCGCGGAAGCCACAAGCACCGGCGCGGCGGGCTCCGATGACCGAGGCGTCGCAGAGGCAACCATCGTCTGGGGCTCGTCCGGCAGCGGCTTCCAGTTGCGGCCGCGCTTCTCATAGAAGGCGTTGCCGCCAGCGACCATCGTGTAGTGCATGTTCTTGTAGGGGAAGCGCAGGCCGGCGGTGTGGAAGAACATCGTGTTCTTCAGCTTGGCCTTGCGTTCGCCCTTGAGCACGGCTTCGGCGGCTTGCTCGACATCGGGCATCGCCTTGGAGTTCATCGGCCGCGTCATCACGCCGGGTGCGAACTGGCCTTTTTCACCGACGACTTCGCAGATGGTGTTGCCATGCTGGCCCGAGCGCAGCCGGTTCATCACCACCGTGCCGACGGCGATCATGCCGTCGCGGCTCGACCGGTTGGACTCGAAGAACATCGCCCGCTCCAGGCACTCCTTCTCCTTCGGCGTGTGGCCGTAGGCGCGTGTGCTGAGGAAGCTTGGCGTGATGGCATTGGTCAAGCTGGCGACCGACATGCCGTGCGTGGTGGTCTGGCTGCAACCGGCCAGAAACAGGGGAGAAGTGACGATGCTGAGCAGCAGCGGCGTCTTCCATCGCGTCGCGATCAACAAAAATGCCTCATTTCCAGCTGCCAGCCCGCCCCGAGATGTGGCAAGAATGAGACTCTTAACGGCAAAAAGATGGCTAAAGGATTAGCATTCGTGCAGCTTAGGTAAAACTTTATGAATGGCCGGAAATGACCGCGTGAACAAAGCCGGGGAAAGTCCTAACAACAGCCCCGGCGTCCAATTTCCGTTCATAATCAATTAACTGGTCGGAGCCGGCTTAGAACGGCAATTTCATTCCGGGCGGGATCGGCAAGCCTGCCGTCAGCGCCTTGGTCTTCTCCTGCATGACCTGCTCGACCTTATTTTTGGCGTCATTGTGGGCGGCGAGAAGCAGGTCCTCGAGGATCTCGACTTCGTCCTCCTTGAACAGCGACGGATCGATTTTCAGCGACTTCATCTCGAACTTGCCGGTCAGCGTCACGACGACAAGGCCGCCGCCGGCCTGGCCGGTGGCTTCCAGCGTGGCGATCTCGTCCTGCATGGCCTGGAACTTGGCCTGCATTTCCTTCGCCTTGCCCATCAGGCCGAGAAGATCTTTCATCGCTTGGTCCTCTGTTTTCAGTTTTCTTCGTCGTCCGCCGCCGGATCGACTGGCAGATCGGCCTCGGCGTCGTCGGCTTCCGGCGCGTCGGGAATACGCACATCGATGATCTTGGCGCCGGGAAAGCGCGCCAGGATGGCGGCGACGGACGGATCGCTTTTGGCATCGAGAAAGGCGTTTTCGCGCTTCGTCGATTCCATTTCAGCCATTGTCTGCCCGCCGGCTTCCTTCGACAGCGACACCAGCCAGTTGCGGCCGGTCCAGGCGCGCAGCTTGGTTGTCAGGTCGTTGAGCAGCATCTTCGGCGCGTCGTCGGTCAGGCTGACGTCGATGCGGCCGGGCTCGATGCGCACCGGGCGCACGCAACGCTTGATCAGCACCTTGAAGGCGATGTCGCGATGCGTGTCGGCCAGGCCGGCGATATCGGCCAGCGATTTCACCGGAACCACGGGCACTTCGGCGACCGGTTCCGGCGCCGGCACGAAAGCGGCGGGCATCGGCTCGGCCTCGACCAGGCGCATGGTCTGCGCACCGCCGCCGGTCGTCGGCATGCGTGTCTGCGCCACCGCGCTGGCACCGCCGCCACTGCCGGGATTTGCGGGGGCACCATTCGAACGCGGCGCCCCATTGGCAATCGGTGCCGCACCCTCCAGCGACTTCAGCGCTTCGTCCAGCGTCGGCAGGTCGGCGGCATGCGCGAGACGGATCAGCACCATCTCGGCGGCACTCACCGGCCGGTTGGACGACTGCACCTCGGGGATGCCTTTCAACAGCATCTGCCATGTCCTGGACAGCACCCGGACCGAAAGCGTCCCGGCGAAATCGGCGCCGCGCCGGCGCTCGTCTTCGGACAGCGAGGCGTCATCGAGGGCGGTCGGCACGAAGCGCAGCCGGGTGACCAAATGGTTGAACTCAGCCAGATCGGTCAGCACCGCGGCCGGATCGGCGCCGGTGTCGTATTGGTTGCGGAATTCGGCCAGTGCCGCCGCGACGTCGCCCTTCATGACAAGCTCGAACAAATCGACGATGCGGGCGCGGTCGGCCAGCCCAAGCATCGCCCGCACCGCTTCGGCGCTGACCGCGCCGCTGCCATGGGCGATCGCCTGGTCGAGAATGGAAAGCGAATCGCGGGCCGAGCCTTCGGCGGCGCGAGCGATCATCGCCAGCGCGTCGTCGTCGACCGCAATGCCTTCCTTGCCGGCGATGGACGAGAGATGCGCGACCAGCGCACCGGCGTCGATGCGCCTGAGGTCGAAGCGCTGACAGCGCGACAGCACCGTGATCGGCACCTTGCGGATTTCGGTGGTGGCGAAGATGAATTTGACGTGCGGCGGCGGCTCTTCCAGCGTCTTCAACAGGCCGTTGAAGGCCTGGGTGGAGAGCATGTGCACTTCGTCGATGATGTAGACCTTGTAGCGGGCTGAGACCGGCGCATAGCGGACGCGTTCGATGATGTCCCTGATATCGTCGATGCCCGTGTGCGAGGCGGCGTCCATTTCGATGACGTCGACATGGCGGCCTTCCATGATCGCCTGGCAATGTTCGCCCAAAACGGCAAGGTCGACCGATGGCTGGTCAATGGTGGCGGTCTTGTAGTTGAGCGCACGCGCCAGGATGCGCGCCGTCGTCGTCTTGCCGACACCGCGCACGCCGGTCAGCATCCAGGCCTGGGCAATGCGGCCGCAGGCAAAGGCATTGGTCAGTGTGCGGACCATCGGCTCCTGGCCGATCAGCTCGGAGAAATTCGAAGGCCGGTATTTGCGCGCCAAAACGCGATAGGCGCCGGCCTTGTCCGTCCCCAAATTTCCGGCTTCGCTCATTTGCCGTCAAAGCTCCCAGGACCGCGACGGAAGGCGGCCGATTCCTGCGCATAGTTTCGCCCGCACGGCTTGGCGCCGTCAATGTGCGACAAAAAAGGCGAAGAGGCGGGAGGCTGGAACAATGACCCGTTCCGGGCTCGTTAGGGCTGCTTCCTTCCGGACCTGACCCGGTTGGCGAGTGGATCGTCCACCACCAACCTCCCGCGTTCCATATCGGCAATTCGGCGATGAAATGCAAGGGCGCATGAGAATCGGCGCCACGAGGCCCGGAAGGTTCTTCGCCCGACAAGCCTTCAAATCCGCAATACCGGCCAATGAATCGCTTGCAGCCCCTTTGCAGCCGCTCTAGCGTCCATCAGTCAAAAAAGCTGCAAAGCCCAAAAAAAGTGAGGAAAACGCCAATGCTGCCGGGCCTCAAGGCCGGATTCACGCTCGACGCCAGGCTGGAGGCGGACAGCGAGCAGTTGATGTGGCTTGGCCTGTGCGAACTCAGGGTCATGAACGACCGGCGCTGGCCATGGCTGATCCTGGTGCCGCAGCGGCCGGGCGTGGAGGAAATCCACGACATGACGCCGCTCGACCAGGCGATGCTGACTTTCGAAACCAACATGGTGGCGCAGGCGCTGAAAAGAACCACTGGCTGCACCAAGATCAACACCGGCGCGCTCGGCAATATCGTGCGTCAGCTGCACGTCCATGTCATCGCGCGCTCGGAGGGCGATCCCGGCTGGCCGGGGCCGGTCTGGGGGCACGGCATGCGCGAGCCCTACCAAAAGTCCGACATCCGCCGGTTTGCCCAAACGATCAAGGCGGCGTTATAAAGCGGACCCCCGAGTCCATTCTGAGCAATTCTGAGTCTGCATGAGCTTCCGCCTGTTTGACGCGCCCTTGCGCGAGCCGAGCCAGTTCGTCGGCTTTGCCGGCAACACGATCGACCGGCAGTCCGAGAACCGCGCCGACGATTCCGTCGAAAAGGCGCTCGCCGACCCTTCGGCAAGGCTTTTGCCGATGCATGGCGGCCGGCTTTACCTGAAGCTGAACGACGGTACCTTCGACCCATGGTTCAACGTGGCCGAAAGCGGGCCGCTGCAGCCGTTACTTGCACAAGGTGTCCTGCTCGGTTTTTCCGAAAGCGGACCGGTGCTTGCCGTTCCGGTCGGGATCGAACCCGAGCAGCTTCCCGAAACGATCAAGGCCATCGACTACCGCTCGGTCTACATGCAGGGGCTGATCGACGAGGCGGCGGCGGGCGCGCTGGCGCAAGGGGCGGCCTTGCTGGCCTGGCATGCCAGCCATCGCTTCTGCAGCAAATGCGGCCATGAATCCGAAATGCGGGCGGGCGGCTACAAGCGGCACTGCCCGGCCTGCGGGACCGAGCATTTTCCGCGCACCGACCCGGTGGCGATCATGTTGACGGTGACGCCGGAAAAATGCCTGCTCGGCCGCGGCCGGCATTTTGGGCCGGGCATGTATTCGGCGCTCGCCGGCTTTATCGAGCCGGGCGAAACGATCGAGGCGGCGGTGCGCCGCGAAACGCTGGAGGAGGCCGGCATCCGGCTTGGCCGTGTCGTTTACCACGCCAGCCAGCCCTGGCCGTTCCCCTACTCGCTTATGATCGGCTGCTTCGGCGAACCGCTCAACGACGATATCCAGGCCGACCTCAACGAGCTCGAAGACTGCCGCTGGTTCTATCGTGACGAGGTGCGTCTGATGCTGACCCGCGAGCATGCGGGCGGCCTGGTTACGCCGCCGAAAGGGGCAATCGCCCACCACCTCATCCGCGCCTGGGTCGATAGCCAGTAGGAGCAGAAAAATGATCCGTCATACCGTCGTGTTCACGCTGAAGCATGCGCCGCATTCGCTGGAGGAAAAAAGGTTCCTCGCCGACGCCAAGAGGATCCTCACCGCGATCAAGGGCGTCACCCATTTCGAGCAGTTGCGGCAGGTCAGTCCCAAGAACGACCACCGCTTCGGCTTTTCGATGGAGTTCGCCGATCAGGCCGCCTATACGCGCTACAACGACCATCCTGATCATGTCGCCTTCGTCCGCGACCGTTGGGTGCCGGAGGTCGAAGCCTTCATGGAGATCGACTACGTGCCGCTCGGCTGGAGCTAGGATCCAGTCACTGCGAACGGCCGCGCTCGACCCAAAAGCGGTCATCGCAAAGCCCAACGAGGCGGCAGCTATCGAGCGCGGAACTCACCTTCCGGTGGTCTTTGGAGAATGGTTTCGATTTCGGCCATCACGCTCTCCGGCAACGGCCCAAACTCCATGGCCGCGGCGTTCTCGACAGCCTGCCTGGGTGTCTTTGCGCCAGGGATGGGGTGAATGTCGCCACCTTTCGACAGCAGCCAGCACAAGGCCCCCTGACCGAGCGTCCGCCCACCAGCGGTGAGCAGATCGCGGATCGCATCGATCTGCCTGGTCAGGTCGGAACGGGCGCGTGATGCTTCAAAATATACCTGCCAATCCGCAGGAACCGACCTGACATCGTCTGCTGGAACCGTCCGTCCGTCTGAGAATTTCCCCGTCAACACGCCCATGGCGAGCGGCGAGCGGATCAGCTGCGCCAAGCCGTTGTCACATGCGGTTTTGCACATGGACGGTGCATCGAAGAAGACATTCATCGCATGCTGGACCGTTGAAAAGCCGCTCCGATCGGCGAATACCTCGACGCTTGGCGGAAAGTCGGTGCTCCAGCCATAGCTTCGAATATCGCCAGCCTGGACAAGTTGCTCCAGGACCTCGAACGCGGGTGCCGCATCTTCGATCGCAAGATCGTTCAGGTGAAGCAGCATCACGTCGATGCAATCTCGGCCCAGTCGGCGGAGGCTCTCGGCAACCGACCAGCGCACATAGTCGGGGTCGAACCTTGCGCCCGTCATCTGGCGGGAAACCGGATCGAAGGAATGGCCGAATTTCGACACGACGATTGCTTCCGAACGGCCAGAGAGCGCCTCACCCAAAAGCGCCTCCGAGTGCCCGGCTCCATACACCGCCGACGTATCGAAGAGCCGTATTCCACCATCCCATGCCGCATGAATGGTTTTCACGGATTGGCTGTCGTCGGCGCCGGAATATCCGACCGGTGTCTCTCCTGACCAAAAGTGGCCGCCGATTGCCCAGCAACCCATGCCGATCCGCGATCCCAGGTGAATTTTCGTTGCCATATTCATGTTCTCCGCAGGCCACCCGGTATTGATATGGCGCCAGATCGACCTCAGATGGGAGTCGGCAGAAATGGAGAGGGCAGTGCATGAATGAAATGGAAATCGACTGGTCGGATTTGAGAATTTTTCTGGCGGTCGCGCGCGATGGGAGCCTTTCGTCCGCGGCGAAGACCGTTGATCAGAGTGCGGCGACGCTGAGCCGGCATATCGTCGATCTTGAACGAGCACTGGGCGCCGAGTTGTTCTCCCGGCTGCCATCCGGCTATGCGTTGACGGCGGCAGGGCGGGCGCTGACATCTCAGGCGGAGACCATCGAGCAGCGGTTCCTGGATATCGCCAGGGAGTTCTCGCGACGAAACGTGTCGGCGCCCATCCGTGTGTCCGCCGGCACCTGGATGACCTGGTACCTGGCACGCAACATTGAAAAACTAGGGTTGAGCGACCGGAATATTGTCTTCAGCGCCGTTGAAGAGGTGCAGAACATAGGCAGGCGCGAGGCATTGATCGGGATTCGGAACCGGAGGCCGTCCGAGCCGGGAGTCGCGGCTCGCAGGACAAAGACCGTAGCATTTGCTCCCTACGCGCATCCAACTGCAGTTCGAAAAGCTGACTGGATCGCGGCGACGGTGAACACGCCATCGGCAATCTGGGTGCGCGCCAACAAACGGGATCAAATACGCTTCGAAGTCACTCAGCCGCGGTCGCTCCTCGACCTCGCGCTTGCCGGCGCCGGCCATGTGGTGTTGCCCTGCTTTGTTGGCGACGCCCACAACGATCTGGTTCGCACCGATGATGTGATCGAGCAACTGTCACATGAACAATGGCTGGTGGTGCACGGCGATGATCGCAAATTACCGGAGGTGCGTGCGACGATCGACAGGATCGCACGGCTCATTGGTTCGGATCGAGCCTTCGACAGCAAGGGTTGAGAGTCCGCAATCCACCGGCCGCGGGCGATCCCGTTCAAGAAGGAGTTAGTTAGTCGGCCACCTTCCATTGCTCGCGCGACTGGCTCGCCGGATAGACGCCGAGGATGCGCATTTCGCGCGAGAAGAAGCGCAGTTCGTCGAGCGCCAGCTTGACCAGCGGATCGTCGGGATGGCCCTCGATATCGGCGTAGAACAGGGTCGCGGTGAAGGCGCCAAGCTGGTAGCTCTCGAGCTTCGTCATGTTGATGCCGTTGGTGGCGAAGCCGCCCATGGCCTTGTAGAGCGCGGCCGGCACGTTGCGGACGCGGAAGATGAAGGTCGTCATCATCTTGACGTCCGGCGCCGGGCGCTCAGCCCAGTGCTTGTTCTTCGTCAGCACGACGAAGCGGGTCACGTTCGAGTCGGTGTCCTCGACATTCTTCTCGATGATGTCGAGCCCGTAGAGCTCCGCGGCCAGTGCCGGGGCGAGCGACGCCATGGTGCGGTTCTTGACCTCGGAAATCAGCTTCGCCGAACCCGCCGTGTCGCCGGCGACCACCGGCTTCCAGCCATTCTTGCGGATGTATTTGCGGCACTGACCGAGCGCATGGATATGGCTGTGCACGGTCTTGATCTCTTCGCGCTTCACACCCGGCAGCACCATCAGCTGAAAGTGGATCGGCAGGAAATATTCGCCGACGATGTGCAGCTTCGATTCCGGCAGGAGATGATGGATGTCGGCGACGCGTCCGGCGATTGTGTTCTCGATCGGGATCATGGCGAGTTCGGCCTTGCCGGTCTCGACCGCGTTGAAGGCATCCTCGAACGTCGGGCACGGCAACGGCTCCATCGCCGGGAACATGTTGCGGGAGGCGGTGTCGGAATTGGCGCCCGGTTCACCCTGGAAGGAAATTCTGTTGGTCTTTTCAGGCATGCCCAAATCTCAGTTTGAAAGGATTTCTCTGGCGCGTTCGAGATCGTCCGGCGTGTCGACGCCGAGCGGCAGCGACTGGACGATCTCGGCGTCGATGCGCATGCCGTCCTCCAGCGCCCGCAACTGCTCCAGCCGCTCGCGCCGCTCCAGCGGCGACGGCTTCAGGGCAACGAAGCGCTCAAGCGCCGAGCGCCGATAGGCGTAAAGGCCGATGTGATGATACAGAGGCCCCTCGCCCCAGGGCGCGGTAGCGCGGGTGAAATAGAGCGCCCTGAGCCGCGTCGCCGACAGCGGCGACCCGACGATCTTGACGACGTTCGGATTGGTCTTTTCCTCGTCGCGGACGATCTCGACGCCGAGCGTGGCGATGTCGACCGATCGGTCCTCGAAGGGCCTTAGCGCCGCGCCTATGATCTCAGGCTCGATCGTCGGCAGATCGCCCTGGACATTGACGATGGTTTCGACCTTGCGGTCGGGATCGAGGACGGTCAGCGCCTCGAAGATGCGGTCGGAGCCGGATTGGTGATCGTCTCGGGTCATCACCGCCTCGAAACCGTGCGAATGCACCGCTTCCGCCACGGCTTCGCTATCCGTCGCCACCACAACCCGCCCAAGCCCGGCCTCGGCGGCGCGGCGGGCGACCTGCACGATCATCGGCGCGCCGGCAATGTCGGCCAGCGGCTTGCCCGGCAGGCGGGTCGAGGCCATGCGGGCCGGGATGAGGATGAGCGTGGACATCGAGGTTGCGGGCGTTGGAAAAGCGGATGGGAAAGTGGCAAAAGGTCTCACTGGAAGCGCCCTTATAGGTGTTGCAACGCCGGAGCAAAAGACCTAGTTTCCGCCCGATTTGACCGCCCCGCAGGGCGGGCCACGATACCGACGGACGGAGTGGACGGTCGGTCCGCCGGAAAAGGGAGCAAGGGGCGTATGGATTCCAACGAAGTCAACAAGCTGCTCGCCGGATTCCTTGGCACCTGTTTCATCGTCTTTTCCGTCGGCATCGTCTCCGACGCGCTGTTTGCTTCGCCCGCGCCCGAAAAGCCCGGCTTCGCGATCGAGGCGACCGAGTCCGCCGAAGGCGGAGCGGCTGGCCCGGCGGCGGAAGCCAAGCCGATCGCCGATCTTTTAGCCACCGCCAATGCCGAAGCGGGCGCTGCCGTGTTCAAGAAATGCCAGGCTTGCCATACCGGCGAAAAGGGCGGTCCGAACAAGGTTGGCCCCGATCTTTGGGATCTTGTCGACCGCCCGGTGGCCGAGCATGAGGGCTTTGCCTATTCGGCCGGCATGAAGGATTTCTCCAAGGGCGGTGCCGAGAAGTGGACCTACGACAACCTCAACCACTTCCTCCTTTCGCCGAAGAAGTTCGTGAAGGGCACGGCAATGGGTTTCGCCGGCCTGGCGAAGGATGAAGACCGCGCCAACGTCATCGCCTATCTGCGCACGCTGTCCGACAATCCGAAGCCGCTGCCGGCGCCAGGCGCCGCCGATGCGACCGCGCCGGCTAAGCCAGCCGAAGGCGCGGCACCGGCCGCGCCAGCCAAGCCGGCCGAAGGTACTGCGCCCGCCAAATAACGAATTTGTCATGCAGGCATTCACAGAAAAGCCGGGTTCAGCCCGGCTTTTCTGTTAGGAAAACCGCATATGCGGCGACAAAGCCGCCCATTGCGGTTTTCACGGGCGTCAAATGATCTAGATTGCCTGTGGACGTGCATAGCGAAGAGGAGAACGCATGACGGTTGGCCGAACGCTTCTCAGGTCGTTGCTGGCGGCGATGGTTCTGACCGCCGGAATGCTGGCGGCCGATGCGGATGAATGGCGCACCACCTCCTCGCTGATCGGCCCGTCCAAATACGGCGACAATTTCCAGCACTACGACTACGTCAATCCCGACGCGCCCAAGGGCGGCACCTACAATTCGGTGCAGCTTGGCACATTCGACAGCTTCAACCCCTATATCGTGCAGGGGTCGCCGGCCGCCGGCCTCGTACCCTTCGGAGGCGGCCTGCTCTACGACACGCTGATGGATCAGGCGACCGACGAGGGCAGCGTCAGCCACCCGCTGATTGCCGACGCCTACAAATACCCGGCCGATTATTCCTCGGCGACCTACCGGCTGGATCCGCGGGCAAAATGGCATGACGGCCAGCCGATCACCGTCGACGACGTGATCTGGTCGTTCCAGGTGCTGAAGGCCAATAGCCCGCAATACAGCCGCTATTTCGAGAACGTCACCGATGCGGTCGCGATCTCGGACCGCGAGGTCGAATTCCATTTCAACCAGAAAGGCAACCGCGAGCTGCCGAAAATCCTCGGCGATCTTGCCGTGCTGCCCAAACACTGGTGGGAAGGCACCGACGCCAACGGCAAGAAGCGCGACGTCACCAAACCGACGCTGGAAGTGCCACTCGGCTCCGCCGCCTACAAGATCGCCAGCTTCAAGCCGGGTTCGGAAATCGTCTGGCAGCGTGTGCCCGACTATTGGGGCGCCAAGCTGCCGGTGAAGATCGGCCGCGAGAATTTCGACACCCAGCGCTTCACCTATATCCTCGACGACAACGCCGCCTGGCAGGCTTTCACCAAGGGCGGATTCGACGACATCAAGCCGGAAAACAGTTCGAAGCGCTGGAAGACATTCTATGATTTTCCGGCGGTCAAGGCCGGCGACGTCATCAAACAAGAATTCAAAACCACATCGCCCGAGCCGATGCAGGCTTTCATGCTCAACCAGAGGCGTCCGCTATTCCAGGATCGCCTGGTGCGCGCCGCGCTGACCTTCCCCTTCGACTTCGAGACGATGAACCGCACACTGTTCTACGGTTTCAACACCCGCACCAGCAGCTATTTCCAGGGTACGGAGTTGGCCTCGAGCGGCCTGCCGCAAGGTAAGGAACTGGAAATCCTGGAAAAGTATCGCGACAAGCTGCCGCCGGAACTTTTCACGCAGGAATTCAAGCTGCCGGTCTATGATTCACCGCAAGCCGAGCGGAAGTATCTGAAGCAGGCGGTCGACCTTTTCGCGCAGGCCGGTTGGGTGATCAAGGGCGGCAAGATGATGAACGCCAAGACCGGCGAGCCGTTCAAGTTCGAGATCCTCGGCACGAACGACACGGACCAAGTCATCTCCAGCCCGTACATCGCCAATCTGCGCAAGATCGGCGTCGACGCCACGCTGCGCCTGATCGACCAGACCCAGTACATCAACCGCGTCAACAATTTCGATTACGACGTCATCATCGGACAGCTTGGGCAGTCGGAATCACCTGGGAACGAGCAGCGCGACTTCTGGAGCTCGAAAGCCGCCGATACGCCGGGATCGCGCAACTATTCCGGCATCAAGAATCCGGTCGTCGATGCCTTGGTCGACCGCATCATCTTCGCCACCGACCGCGACGATCTCGTCGCCGCCACCCACGCGCTCGATCGGGTGCTGTTGTGGAACTACTACGTGGTGCCGCAATACTATCGGGCCGTGGTGTGGCTCGCCTATTGGAACAAGTTCGGCATCCCGGCAAAGCAGCCGAGCTACAGGGGTGCGGACACCGACTCTTGGTGGATCGATCCTGAGAAGGAAAAGGCGCTGGCCGCGAAATACAAGGGCAGCAACTGATGTCGACGCTTTCCCGCCGCGACGTCCTGGCGCTCGGCGCCGCGGCCAGCGCGGCAGCATTGCTGCCCGGCCGTTCCTTCGCCGCCATTCCGACCGGCGTCAAGGTGCACGGACTGTCGGCCTTCGGCGATCTCAAATACAAACCGGATTTCGCCCATTTCGACTATGTCAACATCGACGCGCCGCAAGGCGGCATCTTCAACTTCTCGCCCCCCAACTGGGGCTACAACCAGAACACGGAGACCTTCAACACGCTGAATTCCTTTACGCCGAAGGGTGACGCGCCACCGCGCATGGGAATGTGCTTCGATTCGCTGATGGCAAGGGCGCTGGACGAACCGGATGCCGTCTACGGCCTGATTGCCGACGGCGTGACCATCTCGGACGACCGCAAGAGCTTCGAATTCTCGTTTAGGCCCGAAGCGCGCTTCCATGATGGCACGCCACTGACCGCCGAGGACGCGGCCTTTACCTTCAAGCTGTTCAAGGACAAGGGTCATCCCGACCTGTCATTGTCGCTTACGCATCTCGAGGATGCGGTCGCTGTCGATCCGCGCACGCTCAGGCTGAGCTTTTCCGGCAAGCACTCCTCCCGCACCATCCTGAACGTCGCCGAATTCCCGATCCTGTCGAAGGCCTTCTACAGCGCTAATCCCTTCGATTCCTCGCAACTGAACCCGCCGCTCGGCTGCGGTGCCTACAAGGTCGGGCGGTGGTCGGCGGGGTCGTGGATCGAATATGAGCGCGTCGCCGACTATTGGGGCAAGGATCTCCCGGTCAATCGCGGCCAGAACAATTTCGAGCGCATTCGCATCGAGTTCTACCAGGACCGCACCGCCGGTTTCGAGGCCTTCAAGAAGGGTGAGATCCTCTACCGGGAGGAGTTCACTTCGCGGGTGTGGGCGACGGCCTATGACTTTCCGGCCTTCACCGCCGGCAAGGTGGTCAAGCACGAATTTCCCGCTGAAACAGTCCCTTCCATGCAGGCCACCGCCGTCAACCAGCGGCGCGAGCAGTTTCGAGACCCACGTGTGCGGCAGGCGATCGCGCTCTGCTTCGACTTCGAATGGACGCGGCGCAACTTCTTCTACGGTTCCTACGAGCGCTCGCAATCCTGCTTCGAGAAGTCGGATTATCGCGCCGAAGGCATGCCTTCGCCTCAAGAACTCGCTCTGCTGGAGCCGCTGCGTGACAAGCTGCCGCCGGAGATCTTCGGCGAGGCGGTGACACAGCCTGCCTCGGACGGTTCAGGGCGGGACCGCAAGATGCTGGGGAAGGCTGCGAAACTTCTCGCCGAGGCAGGCTGGAAACGTTCCGGCGATTTCGCCGTCAACGACAAGGGCGGGCGGCTGTCAGCTGAATTCCTCGTCGACGACGACACCTTCGTGAAGGTCTATTCGCCCTGGATCGCCAATATGAGGGCAGTCGGCATCGACGCCACGATAAGGTTGGTCGATCCAGCGCAATACCAGCGCAGGCAGTCGACCTTCGATTTCGACCTGATCTCGGTCGCCTTCTCGTTCTCGGCGACACCGACCCGAGATGATCTCGAGATCTTCTTCCATTCCAGCACGGCGACAGTGTCCGGGTCGCGCAACCTTCCCGGCATATCGAGCCCGGCCGTCGACGCGCTGATCGACGCGGTCGGCGCCGCCAAGGACCGCGAAAGCCTGACCGTTGCAATGCGGGCGCTCGATCGGGCCTTGCGTGCGCGGCGCGATTGGATTCCTAGTTGGTTCCTGGCGAATCACCGAAGCGCCTATTGGGACATGTTCGGCTTTCCCGAGCAGAAACCCGATTTCGGCTTTCCGGTCGAAGCGCTGTGGTGGTTCGACAAGGGCAAGGCGGCAAAAATTGGCAAAGCCTGACATTCCAGTTCGCGCAGGGCCGGCAGCCTGATGGGCGCCTATATTCTACGCCGCATCCTTCTGATGATCCCGACGCTGTTCGGCATCATGGCGATATCCTTCGCCGTCATCCAGTTCGCGCCCGGCGGGCCGGTCGAACAGGTCATCGCCAGGCTGACCAATCAGGGTGGCAGCGACCGGCTCGGCGGTGGCGGTGGCGATGCCGGCGGCAGCAATGTCGATGTGGCCAGCGACGTCAGCTCGAAGTACCGAGGCGCGCAGGGGCTCGACCCCGAATTCATCAAGAAGCTGGAAAAGCAGTTCGGCTTCGACAAGCCGCCGCTCGAACGTTTCGGCATGATGCTGTGGAACTATGCCCGCTTCGATTTCGGCGACAGCTATTTCCGCGACATCTCGGTGCTCGACCTGATCCTGGAAAAGATGCCGGTGTCGATCTCGATCGGGCTATGGATCACGCTTTTGTCCTATCTGATCTCGATCCCGCTCGGCATCCGCAAGGCAGTCAAGGACGGCTCGACTTTTGACGTCTGGACCAGCGGGGTGGTGATCGTCGGCTATGCCATTCCCGGCTTCCTGTTCGGCATCATGCTGATGGTGCTGTTTGCCGGCGGATCCTTCTGGGACTGGTTTCCCTTGCGCGGCCTCACCTCCGACAATTGGGATCAGCTGTCCTGGTCAGGCAAGATCGTCGACTATTTCTGGCACATGACCTTGCCTCTGACGGCGCTGGTGCTGTCGGCCTTCGCGACGACGACGCTTTTGACCAAGAACTCCTTCCTCGAGGAGATCCGCAAGCAGTATGTGGTGACGGCGCGGGCCAAAGGGTTGTCGGAGCGGAAAGTGCTCTACGGCCATGTCTTCCGCAACGCCATGCTGATCGTCATCGCCGGTTTCCCGGGCGCCTTCATCTCGGCCTTCTTCACCGGCTCGCTGCTGATCGAGAACATCTTCTCCCTCGACGGCCTCGGCCTGCTCGGTTTCAGGTCGGTGGTCGAGCGTGACTATCCTGTGGTGTTCGCCAACCTCTACATCTTCTCGCTGCTTGGCCTGTTCGTCGGCCTGTTGTCGGACCTGATCTACACCTGGGTCGATCCGCGCATCGATTTCGAGCGGAGAGACGTCTGATGGCAGAGGCCGCTGCCGGCACGGCGCCGGAACGGATTGCCCGGCCCTGGTTATCGCCGCTCAACAAGCGGCGCCTGCAGAATTTCAGGGCCAACCGGCGGGGCTACTGGTCGCTGTGGATTTTCCTGTTCCTGTTCGTGCTGTCGCTGTTTTCCGAATTGATCGCCAACGACAGACCGATCATCGCTTCCTACAAGGGCGAGATCCTGTTTCCGGTTCTGGTCGCCTATCCGGAAGAAAAGTTCGGCGGCTTCTATGCGGTCACCGATTATCGCGATCCGGTCATCCAGGACGAGATCAACGCCAATGGCTGGATGATCTGGCCGCCGGTGCGCTACTCCTACCAGACCGTCAACAACGCCATCCCGGAGGCGGCACCCGCCAAGCCTTCCTGGCAATATGACGTCAAGACGCGTTGCAGCCAGTACCCGCAAGGAGCCGCCGACCCCAATTGCATCGTCGGCAACTGGAACTGGCTGGGCACCGACGATCAGGCGCGCGACGTGCTGGCGCGCGTGATCTACGGTTTCAGGGTCTCGGTGCTGTTCGGCCTGATCCTGACCTTCGGTTCGGCGCTGATCGGCGTCGCAGCCGGCGCGGTGCAAGGCTATTTCGGCGGCTGGACCGACCTTCTGTTCCAGCGCTTCATCGAAATCTGGTCGGCGATCCCGGTCCTCTATCTGCTGCTCATCGTCGCCGCCATCCTGCCGCCCGGCTTCTTCATCCTGCTCGGACTGATGCTCTTGTTCTCCTGGGTGGCGCTGGTCGGCGTGGTCAGGGCCGAGTTCCTGCGCGCCCGCAACTTCGAATATGTCAACGCGGCGCGCGCGCTCGGCGTGCGCAACCTCACCATCATGTTCCGCCACCTCTTGCCCAACGCCATGGTGGCGACGCTGACCTTCCTGCCGTTCCTGCTCAGCGGTTCGATCTCGACCCTGACCTCGCTCGACTATCTCGGCTTCGGCCTGCCGCCCGGCTCCGCCTCGCTCGGTGAATTGCTGAAGCAGGCGCAGCGCAACCTCAACGCACCGTGGCTCGGCATTTCCGGCTTCGTCGTCATTTCGCTGATGCTGTCGCTGCTGGTCTTCGTCGGTGAGGCGACGCGCGACGCTTTCGACCCGCGCAAGACGTTCAAATGAGCGACGCCCTGCTTTCCGTCCGCGACCTCAGCGTCGCCTTCGCGCAAGGCGGCAGCCAGTCGATGGCCGTCGACCACATCTCCTTCGACATCGCCAAGGGCGAGACGGTGGCGCTGGTCGGCGAGTCCGGTTCCGGCAAGTCGGTCTCGGCGCTGTCGGTGCTGAAGCTGCTGCCCTATCCGAGCGCCAGCCATCCGTCGGGAAGGATCCTGTTCCATGGTGCCGACCTGCTTGCCATGAGCGAGAAGCAGCTTCGCCAGGTGCGCGGCAACAAGATCACCATGATCTTCCAGGAGCCGATGACCTCGCTCAATCCGCTGCACACGATCGAGCAACAGATCGTCGAAGTACTGAAACTGCACCAGGGCCTCGGCGACCGGCAGGCCCGCGCCCGCACGCTGGAACTGCTCAACGAGGTCGGCATCCGCGAGCCGCAGAAGCGGCTCGACGCCTATCCGCATCAGTTGTCCGGCGGCCAGCGCCAGCGCGTCATGATCGCCATGGCTTTGGCCAACGAGCCCGAGCTTTTGATAGCCGACGAGCCGACGACGGCGCTCGACGTCACCGTGCAGGCGCAGATTCTCGAACTGCTGGCGGGGCTGAAGAGTCGCAAGGGCATGTCGATGCTGTTCATCACCCACGATCTCGGTATCGTCAGGAAGATCGCCGACCGGGTCTGCGTCATGACCAAGGGCAAGATCGTTGAGACCGGGCCGACCAAAGAGATCTTCGCCAACCCGCAGCATGCCTATACCAGGCATCTGCTGGCGGCCGAGCCGAAGGGCAAGCCGCCCGCCGCCAACGCGGCCGCCAAGCCGGTGATGACGGGCAGCGACATAAAAGTCTGGTTTCCGATCAAGAAGGGCTTCTTCCGCCGCACCGTCGACAATGTGAAGGCGGTCGACGGCATCGACGTCACCGTGCGCGCCGGCCAGACGCTCGGCGTCGTCGGCGAATCCGGCTCGGGCAAGACGACGCTCGGCCTGGCGCTGGCCAGGATGATCTCGTCGACCGGAACCATCCAGTTCAACGGCCGCGACATCAACCAATTGTCCTTCAATGCCATGCGGCCGCTCAGGCGCGAGCTGCAGATCGTTTTCCAGGATCCGTTCGGCTCGCTCAGCCCGCGCATGTCGGTGTCGGAGATCATCGAGGAAGGCTTGAAGATCCACGAGCCGAAACTGTCGCCGGACCAGCGTGACGAACGCGTCATCGATGTGCTGAAGGAGGTCGGCCTCGATCCGGCCACCCGCAACCGCTACCCGCACGAGTTTTCAGGCGGCCAGCGCCAGCGCGTCGCCATCGCGCGCGCCATGGTGCTCAACCCGCGCTTCGTCATGCTGGACGAACCGACCTCGGCGCTCGACATGAGCGTTCAGGCGCAGGTCGTCGACCTCCTGCGCAGCCTGCAGGCCAAGCATGATCTTGCCTATCTGTTCATCAGCCACGATCTGAAAGTCATCCGCGCGCTTGCCAACGACGTCATCGTCATGCGCAATGGCCAAATCGTCGAAGCCGGGCCTTCCGAACAGATTTTTGGAAACCCGCAAACCGACTATACTCGGGCGCTGATATCGGCCGCGTTCAAGATCGAGACAGCGCCGGCCGGCATCGTCAGCGAGTAACAGGGAAGATAGATCCGCGAATGGAAAAAGGCCGTATCCTGCTTGCCGTCACCGGCTTTCATCCGCAGCGCTGGCGCGAGCTTTTGTCGGCCGAGCGCGAGGTGGTGCTCGAGCCGGACGGGGCCAGTGATCCCTCGATCACTTATGCCGTGGTATGGAAGCAGAAGCCGAACCTTCTGTCGAAACTGCCCAATCTGCGCGCCATCTTCTCGATCGGCGCCGGTGTCGACCACATCTTCGCCGATCCAGGTCTGCCCGACGTGCCGATCGTCAAGGTCGTCGCCGACAACCTGACCCAATACATGACCGAGTACGTTGTCTGGCGGGTGCTCGACCATCACCGCCAGGGCATGCTCTACCGCGCGCAGCAGCAGAAGAAGACCTGGCATGAGCCGCCGCAGCGGCCGGCCGGCGACATTTCCGTCGGCATCATGGGGCTCGGCAATCTCGGCCGCGCGGCGGCGTCGGTGCTGCTGTCGCTCGGCTTTGCCGTCAATGGCTGGTCGCGCAGCGAGCACGCTATGAAGGGCGTTTCCACCTATTCGGGAGATGCCGGGCTGATCCCGTTCCTGAACGCCACGGACATGCTGGTGGTGCTTTTGCCGCTGACCGCCCAGACACAGGGCATCGTCAACTACAATCTCCTGAAGGAGCTCAGGAAGCGCAACGGCCTCGGCGGCGCGGTGTTGATCAATGCCGGGCGCGGACGGCTGCAGAAGGACGCCGACATCTTGCGCGCGCTGGAGGACGGCACGCTGAAGGAAGCCAGCCTCGACGTGTTCGAGGTCGAGCCGCTGCCCAAGACCAGCCCGCTATGGGCGCATTCGAAAGTGTTCGTGACGCCGCATGCGGCGGCGACGTCCGACCCCGTTCACCTGGTGCCGATCATGCTGCGGCAGATGGCGGCTTACGAGCGCGGCGAAAAGCTCGAGAACCTGGTGGATCGCAAGGCGGGTTACTGAGGCTTCGCCTTCAACCGGTCTTGGCGCCAGGCAAGGCGAAGGTTTCCTTCTTCTTCGGCTTGCCGCAGTCGCGGCGCTCGATCGACCGGTTCATGGCGTCGATCTTGCCGCTGGCCTGGTCGCTATCGCGCTTGGCCTTGGAGCGCATGTCGGGCGTGAACGGGCCGAAGCCCATCGCCGGATTGGAGAAGGTCGGCTTTGCAGTCGTCGGAAGGTTGTGTTGCTGCGCAAGCCCGTTGCGTTGCGCCAGCAACTGATCGCAAGGCACGTTGTCATATTGCAGCGCGGACTGGACATTTTCGTCCTGGCGTTCCGCCATCGAATTGCCGCCGACGCAACCGGCCATAGCCAGGCAAGATGCCAAAACCACCAAGTTCCAGCGCATGGGATCTGCTCCGTATCGAGTATGGCCTTCGCCCACAAATCAGGCCGTTTCGCCAGAGCGGTTCACCGTTTCACGGAAACGCAGAACCGCTCTATCCTTCTATTTTCACGCATATTTTGACGCAATTCCGGACGGAAAACCGCTACGCGCTTTTCCTGGAATTGCTCTAGCCGGCACGAGTGATGCAGGCGCGGACCGAAAAAACATAATCACATTTTCAAACAGGAAAAGACGTCAGGTGTTGGCCGGCAGCGCCGCCACCACGGCGAGCCCTTCGACAGGCTGGCTGCGATCCAGCCGGATCACGGTCGGGTCCATCGACAGGACCGAAAAGCCGTTGGCGGCCAGAATGTGGCTGACATAGGCGCGCGAATGCGCGTAGCGGCGTGACGGCTGCAGCGCGAAACCGCCTTCGTCCATCAGCGTCTCGACGGAGAAGGCAAACAGCCCGTCACCGGCAAGCAGGCCGGCGATCGAACGCACCACGCGCTCGAGCGCGCCGACATAGATGAACACGTCGGCCGCCACCACCAGATCGGCTTTCGGGCCGGTATGGACAAAATCCTGCAAATCCGCCTTGGCCAGCAGGTCGTAGACGCCCTTGGCGCGTGCCTGCTTCAGCATTGCGGCGGAGATGTCGTAACCCTCCAGACGGTCGGCGATCGCCCGCAGCCTCTGCCCCATCAGGCCGGTGCCGCAACCGAGATCGAGGACCAGCCGGAAACGCCCCGGCCTTGCGCTCCGGATGGCCTGGTCGAGAAAGTCAGGCAGCCGGTAGCCGAGCTTGTCGACCAGCGAATCCTCGAAGCTCTCGGCATAGTGGTCGAACAGCATCTCGACGAAGGCGCTGGGCGGTGCGGTGGCGGCCGGCGCCTTGCCGATCAGCTGCAGCTTCAGTGCGGCGCCCAGCCGATCCGCCGGCTCCAGCGTCAGCGCCATGGTCCAGGCGCGCGCCGCGTCGTCGAGGGCGGTCGCCGTCTCCTGCATCTCGCCGAGGCGGAACCACCCGGCCGACCATTGCGGCGCCAGTTCCAGCGCGCCAAGCAACAGTTCGGCCGCGGCTGCCGGCTCGCCGGAGGCGTAAAGCATCTCGGCGAAGTCTGCGCGACGGTCGGCGGTCAAGTCGCCGGACGAGGCCTGGAACGGTTTCATGGCGAAAGGATCCTGCCGGTGGAAGCAACCGGCGGATGGCTGTAGGACGAGTCAGCAGTCTCTTGCAACAGGCTTCCCGTGCCGGAATTAGTCCCTATCTTGGCGGGATGCGCGCCAGTGACCTGCTCCATCCCCGGCCAGAAGGCCTTTACTGCCCGCCCGGCGATTTCTTCATCGACCCGGTGCGGCCGGTCAACCGTGCGCTGATCACGCATGGCCATTCCGACCATGCCCGCTCTGGCCATCGCTCCGTGCTCGCCACAAGGCAGACGCTCGACATCATGGAGCTGCGCTACGGCGAGGGCTTTGCCGAGACCGTGCAGGCGGCAACGCTTGGCGAGACGATGGCGCTCAACGGCGTCTCGATCACCTTTCATCCGTCCGGCCATGTTCTGGGTTCGGCGCAGATCGCGGTCGAGCATCTCGGAATGCGCGTCGTTGCCTCCGGCGACTACAAGCGCCAGAAGGACGCCACCTGCGCGGCGTTCGAACCGGTCCGCTGCGACGTGTTCATCACCGAGGCGACATTCGGCCTGCCGGTGTTTCGCCACCCGCCGGATACCGACGAGATCGCCCGGCTGCTCAAATCGGCGGCGCAGTTTCCCGAACGCTCGCATCTGGTCGGCGCCTATGCGCTCGGCAAGGCGCAGCGCGTCATGCGGCTGCTGCGCGACGCCGGCTACGAAAAGCCGATCTATATCCACGGCGCGCTGGCCAAGCTCAGCGAATACTACCAGAGCCAGGGCATCGACCTCGGGCAGCTCGATCCGGCCACGGTCGACAGCGGCGGCAAGGAGGATTTCGCCGGCGCCATCGTCGTCGGCCCGCCCTCGGCCTTCGCCGACCGCTGGGCGCGGCGCTTTCCCGATCCGATCTCCTGCTTCGCCTCAGGCTGGATGCGCATCCGCCAGCGCGCCAAGCAAGGCGGCGTCGAGCTGCCGCTGATCATCTCCGACCATGCCGACTGGGACGAGTTGACTGCCACCATCAAGGAGACGGGTGCGGCGGAAATCTGGGTGACGCATGGCCGCGAGGAGGCGTTGGTGCGCTGGTGCGAGCTGGAGGGCATCGCGGCCCGGCCGCTGCATTTGGTCGGCTATGAGGACGAGGGCGATTGATGGGTCAAACATTCGCTGACGCCGCGCTCTCGGCAAGAACGAACCTGCCAATCTCCCCCCTCGTGGGGGAGATGTCCGGCAGGACAGAGGGGGGCGCGAAGGATCGCAAGCTTCCCCTATTGGCCGAGCCATGAACCGCTTCGCCGAACTTCTTGACCGTCTCGTGCTGACGCCGTCGCGCAACGGCAAGCTGACGTTGCTGATCGACTATTTCCGCAGCGTCGAGGATCCGGATCGCGGGCTGGCGCTGGCGGCGATCACCGGCGATCTCTCCATCGCCGCGGTCAAGCCGGCGATGCTGCGCGCGCTTGTCGTCGAGCGCATGGACCCGGTGCTGTTCGGTTATTCCTACGACTATGTCGGCGACCTCGCCGAGACGGTCTCGCTGGTATGGCCGCAATCGCCCGGACATATCCCGAACCGGGAGCCGACGCTCGGCGAGGTGGTGGCGAAACTGCAGGCGGCGAGTCGCTCCGACGGACCGAAGGTGCTGGCCAGATTGCTCGACAGCGCCGGCATCTCGGCCCGCTTCGCCATCATCAAGCTGGTCACCGGCGGCCTGCGCATCGGCGTCTCGGCGCGGCTGGCGAAGCAGGCGCTGGCAGAGTTCGGCAAGGTCGACGTCGCCGAGATCGAGGAGCTGTGGCACGGGCTGACACCGCCCTACACCACGCTGTTCGCCTGGCTGGAGGGCAAGGCGGAAAAGCCGCAAAGGACTGCGTCGGCCCTGTTCCGGCCGGTGATGCTGTCCAACCCGATCGGTGACGGCGATCTCGAGAAACTCGATCCGGCCGACTATGCCGCGGAGTGGAAATGGGACGGCATCCGCGTCCAGGCGGTCTGCGAAGACGGTGTGCGCCGGCTCTATTCGCGCACCGGCGACGACGTCTCCGGCGCCTTTCCCGACCTCGCCGAGGCCATGCATTTTTCGGCCGCGCTCGATGGCGAGTTGCTGGTCGGCGAGCCCTCGGCGACGGGCACGTTTTCCGACCTGCAGCAGCGGCTGAACCGCAAGACCGTCACCCCGAAAATGCAGCAGCAATACCCGGCCTTCATGCGCTGCTACGACGCGCTGCAAATCGGCGGCGAGGATTTGCGCGCGCTGCCCTTCCGCGAGCGACGGCTCCGGCTCGAGACCTTCGTCGGCGCGCTCGACCCCAGCCGTTTCGATCTTTCACCGCTGGTCGCATTCGAGGACTGGCAGGCCCTGGAACAGCTGCGCCAGGCGCCGCCGCATCCGATTATCGAAGGGGTGATGCTGAAGCGCTGGGATTCGCTCTATCTCGCCGGCCGGCCGAAGGGGCCTTGGTTCAAGTGGAAGCGCGATCCGCACACGGTCGACGCGGTGCTGATGTACGCCCAGCGCGGCCACGGCAAGCGTTCGAGCTTCTATTCCGACTATACGTTCGGCGTCTGGTCGGGTCCGGAAGGCGCGGAAGAGCTGGTGCCGGTCGGCAAGGCCTATTTCGGCTTCACCGACGAGGAATTGAAGCAGATCGACAAATATGTCCGAGACAACACCGTCGAGCGCTTCGGTCCGGTGCGTTCGGTGCGCGCCGACCGCAAGAACGGGCTGGTGCTGGAAGTCGCGTTCGAAGGGCTCAACCGCTCGACACGGCACAAATCGGGCGTCGCCATGCGCTTTCCGCGCATTTCGCGGCTGCGCTGGGACAAGCCGGCGGCGGAAGCCGACCGTATCGAAACGCTGCAGGCGCTGCTCGATGCGTGAGATTTACTGCGCAATCGAGACGCGGATCTCGTAGATGTCGACCGACTTGCCCTGCTTGTCGAAATCGGAATTGATAGCGATCGTGCCGGCGGCGCCGGGGGCCTTGTTCGGGAATTGCACGTCGAACAGATACTCGTTGCGCTCGTTGCCGACGGCATAGCGCTTGCGGCCGCAATCGCCGAGTTCGCCGAAATTGCAATCGACCGAGATCTGCGTCTCCTTGCCCTCTTCGGAACGGGCGACGATGTCGAACACCGCGTGCTTGCCGGCAAGCTTTTCCAGCACGCCCTGACCGACATCGAAGGCGATGGCCGAGCCCGAGGCGCCGGAACGGATGCGCAGGAACGAGCCGGTGTCGTCCTCCATCACCTCGGCCTTGGCATCGGAGGGTGCCGCGACATGAGTCGGGTCGGCAGGCGAAAACACGTTGATCCAGTCACGCTCCTGTTCGGCCTCGTCGGCCTTTTCCGGCGAGCCGGCAGGCGGCGTGAAATCGTCGTCCTCGACCGTCGGCGGCGCCTCGGGCGGGGCCGTATCGAGTTGGGCCGGCGTCTTGAACACGCCGGTTTGCTGGGCGAAATAGAGGCCGATGCCGGCTGCTGCGAGCAGCGTCACGCCAAGGAAGATCGCGGTCAGCGGCAGGCGCCGCCCTCTGATGCGCCGCTCATCGCGGTCCGGCGCGACCTCGGCCTCGCCGCTCTCCGTCGAGAGGGTGGCGGGGGAATCGAGCGCCGGCGCACTGGGAAGAACCTCATCCGGCATGATGTCGGGAACGACAGGCAGGACGCGCGATCTTGGCGCGTCGGATGCAGGCGGCTGGACCGGCCCGTCAACGACGACAGCAGGCGACGGCGTGGCTTCTGCCGCAGCCACCGTCGGCGCCTCCACGGCGGGCGCTGCTGCGTCGGTTTCCGTCTGCAGGGCAATATCGGGAACCGCCGGCAGGAATTCCGATTCGATCTCGGCGATCTTGGCCTGCACCGCCTTGCGGCGCTTGATGGCGACTTCCACCGTCACGTTCGGATTGGCCTGGAGCACGCGGTCCAGCGCGGCAAAGGCCGAGCGGTAGACCCGCTCGCGAAACGCACGGTCCTCGGCATTGCCCTTGTCGAAGGCGTTCCGGATCGCTTTTTCGATCGGGTCCAAGCGAATTCCCTCTGCACGTTCGCTCACATTGCCATGATCGTTAGCCGCAGGCGACCAATCAATCAACAAGCGAGCGCCCGCATTCTGCCCTGGGCAGGCATCCAGGGCCGATTTCGGTGGTTTTCAGCAAGAGAATCAACAGATTTCGCCTGATCGCCCGGCGCCTTCGAGCACAACTTGCCCGCGCGCCGCCGTCCGAGCAGGTGGCAGATCCGTACGGCTGGAGTTTGGGTTTGGCTTGGAGCGCGAAAACGAAATGCCTGTCCTGACTTGAATTCGCGGCCGTCCATCTTGAATTCCTGACGGGTTGAGTCTATCACGCAGCCCATCTTGGAGGCCTCGGCTTCCCGGGCCGCTTTAGCTCAGTTGGTAGAGCACATCATTCGTAATGATGGGGTCAGGTGTTCGAGTCACCTAAGCGGCACCAAAAATTCCCAACAAATAGAATAGCTTGCGTCGTGTTCGTTCGCAGAACCTTATTTGCGCTTACCCCACAAATAAGGAAAGTCGCCAGTCGCTTGACTCGGTGACCTACTATTGGTTCTATGGTCGGTGAGCATTCCAGCTCGTTCTCCAGTTCTTCAGTTCTCGGACACACTGGGGCGGAAGCGCAGGTGCCAAAAGGCCTGCAGGTCCGCTGCAGTGCGTCGTGCTGTGGTCCCCGTCCTTCCGACGCACCATATGGAGAACTGGCATCATGAAAGAACAGACACTCGAACTGGTTATTCCGGCCGATGCACTAAACGAGGAGTCGATCACCATCATCGAAACAAGCGATTCTGACGCCGGTTGGCGCAGAGAGCACCAGATGAGAGTGGTGGACCAACTTCCAGGGTGCGGGGGTCGTGTCGCCCGGGTTGATCTCGACAACGGTGTAGTGCTTTTCGCCCCCGGATTAGACCTTTATGAAGATGAGAAGCCATCACACCATGAGCGTCGTCTCCGGCGTATGAACCGTGAGTTCAGAGCATGGAAGCGCCGACATGGTGTTGAAGACGTGAACTTAAACGTTTCAGTTCACTGATCTTCATGCAAAGGCGGCCAAAGCCGCCGCCTGTAGCGGCAGAGCCTTGCGCGTCGCCCCAAGTGTGCGGGCGGCGCGCTACAAGCCTGCAGGGCGGCTAGTTCCGTGATCACGTGCCGCAGACCTGGATTCAATTCATCGAGGTCTTTCTTCGTGGTCGTATAGTACCGATGATGAGCAGCCGCATCTCCAATGGTTTTCACTTTCTCGATTGTGGCTGGCGTGGTCCGCGAGAGACGAATGTACTGATTGGACTTTGCGACTCCTATGATATCGCCAAAGCCCTTTATCTCGTTTTTTGAGTCGATGATTTGGGCAAGATGCCCTGCTTTGACTATGGCTTCCACGAGAAGAAGCTCAACTAAGCGCCGACACATCACCGCTGAGCCATTGTAAAAGCCTCGATCATAGGAGCCATTCGCTTCGCGTCGGATTTGCTCCAAGTGACGGCGCGCGCCTAACGAGATTTCGTTTGATATGAGATTGTCGCTGACTTTAGCAGTTCGTGGATCAAGGAAGTCGGCGAACTTTTCAGCATAGACACGGTCGCTGGACGCCCTTATCCGGAAAGTCCCACGGCCTTTCGACCCGGCAACAACGTTCGTATTGCCCCTCAATTTCATGCTGAGCCGAGAAGCGTTGATGTTTGATCGGAGCCGATAGGCTCCCAGCACCTCTACGATTTGAGGAACGCTAACGCCCCCTGCTTGCTCAGGGTCTCGCGTCAGAAACCATATAATTGCGATTGCCTCATCAAGCTCCGTCAATTTCTGCTCAGAGAGAAACGCCGCGAAATCAGCCAGCTGCTGTGTCATTCAGTAACCACTTCTCAAATGCAGCGTGTGCAGGGGCAGACAAGCGAAACGTTTGAGGCTTTGTCGCTGGTGTAGTTGCAATGAAATCCGACTTCGCTGCTGTGACCGCGTCAGACGCCTGAGGCGGACTCATTCTCACGCCCAGTCCATTCAAAATGCGCATCATGTTGCCCGAAGTCATAGGAACTTCCCCGGCGTACCACGAGACAAACTTTACCTGCTAAATCCTGTTGGCGGAACCGACGACGATTTTGTTCCTAAAGGTCTGGAAGCGAACATCGTTTTTGATCGCGTTCAACAGGGTGGCTTCATCAAAACCGCCGCTGCGATCAGTCTTGGCTCCTGATGTTCTTGGCTTGCGCTGTGGCCGCTTCGCCTTCTTGCCACCCTGCTCGGTGACTTGGCCATTCTCAACTACTGGCTCTTCATCGATTGGATACTTTGCGGCGCGCGACCCAAGCGTACCAATGAACGCCGAAATCAGTGAGTCGAAGGCTGCTTGTTGAACAGACTCGGAATTGAATGAGTTCACTGCCTTCGCAATGTCTTCCATCTTGTCGAGCAAAAGATCGAGATCGTTATCGGACATGGATTCGCACCCCCAAAAAAGGAGTGCGAATGTTTCACTGAGTCGAAGGTTATTTCAAGGGTTAAATGTTCGACAGAATTTTACTGTCGTTACCGGGGCTGCTTCATGCCCGCAATCATACTGCTGAAGTAGTTGTCAGACGGAGCGGCGCGGCGTTTCCCGCGGAACGCTGCGCCCTCGTCGCTGTCGAGGAAGTTCTCAACCAGAGCCTCCACCGTGCTCCGCGTGCCGTTGCGAGTTGCGACAACCACGCCGCCGCCGAACTCATAGCTCTCGTCAACCTCGAACGTAGCTTCTTCCGAAAGCAGCGCGATAGCGCCCTCCATCAGTCCATCGGGGATGCCAGCGTCCTTGCAGGTGCTATGCAGGGCTGAGTCGATCTTCTCCCGCTTCCGCGCCTGCCTCTCGCGCTCAACATCCGTTTCGTGCTTGGCCTTTAGATCAGCCATTGCTTTTTCAAGCCGCTCGACTTCGCGTTCGTATGGCTCGCGGACCTCTTTCCAAATCTGATGATTGAGGATGTGGCGGCCATCCGTTTTGCCGGCTTCCGGCAGATACCAGTCGCGGTTACTTTCCGGCACGCTCTCGATGCGCTTGACGGTTCGGGGAGCGGCAAAGCTGCCGTCTTCATGGAACAGGGCGCGCTTGTCCATGATCATGCCTCCCTCGCATGGGCAGCGGCGGCTTCTTCAACCGCGCGTGTGTTGATTGCGGCCAGTCTTGCTGATGGCGAGTCCTCCGCCGAGCGCACAAGGCTGACAAACAGGCGGCCCGGCCTTTCCATGGCATCCACGGCCTTGTTCAAACGCTCAAGTCGAGCGTAGTCCGCCGCGTGGAAGCGCATCCGATAGTGGTGCTTAATCGCATTTTGCTCCGCCTCACCCATCCCGACGAGCATAGCTGGCCCGCGCAACACAGCAGCGATGATGGTTTCGTTGTTCTCAGCCTTTGCCTTGGCAATGGCGGCGGCGCGGTCCTTGGGCAGCATGTTGGCGAGGCGCGCCCTGATTTCGGCCTCCATGGCAAGCGCCAAGCTATCCTTCGGCGGTGGCGGGGAGCCGGTGCGCTTTTGGATATTGGCGATCTCCGTCTTGGCCCTCGTCCGAGCGGCGTCAAGCTGCACTGCGACGCGCTTGCCTGTCTTGCCCGCCGCATTGGCAATTCGCAGCAGATTCGCTTCTGGCGTCTGGGTCCTGTCGGCGAGCGCGGCCGCTTCGAAGTTGGCGAGTACCGTCGCTTGCTCGCGAGCGAGCTTCACGGCGTTCGACATGCCGGAAAGCACAGGGTCAGCGATAGGCGCACCGGTCAGCGGGTCGGTCTCAGCGTGCCGATCAACGAAAGCTTCATTCAGGTCGAGAGGAACTTTTACCATGGGGTTCTCCTTCAAAAAAGTTTGCGATTTTCGAGGACGAGCAGGGCGAAGCTGGCGCGAGCAACACCGGCCTCGATTTGAATGAACCCGCCGCCCGACAATTGCCGTCTGCGCGGCTCCAGCATGACACGAGCGATATCGCCGTCAGCTTCGCGGCTCATGTACGTGCCCTTCAAGCCATCGACCCGCACTTCCTCGCCTGTCTCGAAGACAGGGGTCTCTGCCGCGACTAGAAATTCCGCGCCCTTCTGGAGTGAGTGAATGTGCCATTGCTGTTTTTGCGGATCAGCTTCGCGTCGCGCGTGCCGCTGGCATTGCCGACAAAATCCAGCACGCAATAGCGCAGTCCTGACCCAAGCAGGACGATGTCGCCGACTTGCACCATCAGATTTCCTCCGGGCGGGCGATGCGCTGTTCAATGGCATCGAAGTCGAGGGGCGGCTTGCCCTCGCGATCACGCTTAACGAGCAGGGCGAACTGCCAGCGCGGCAACACGAGATGTTCTGTATGGCCATCGTCATGATCGTGCTGCACGGTGACGAACAGTTCAGCGAGCTCTCTTGGCGCTTTGGCAAGCATCTTGCCGTCCACCGTCTCAATGAACGGATGGGTAGGCGAAGGAGCAGGCAGCGCGAAGAAGAGCGTGTCCTGCTTCAGGAGTGTCACGCTGCCGTTAGCGCCGTAGCGCGCTGAACTGTACCCGAAGCCCACTGCGGCTTCCAAGCACCTGAAGGACAAGCACGGTGTGGATCGCGCCCCGGTCACGTTGCGCAACCTGCGCCTGAAGGGCGGCGGCCCTGAGTTTCACAAGTTCGGCGGCGAGGTTTTTTACACGCCCGAAGGGCTGGACCGCTGGGTCGAGCAGAAGCTGTCGCGACCGCTGCGCTCGACGTCAGAGCTGGCTGACCGCACCGCCGCATAAAACGAAACCCGCCGGGGCTTGGCGCCACAGCGGGGTTCGGGGATTTCAATTCGGGGCTTTGGATGGCCCGGAAAAATATGTCCGCCCTTATGCGTCGTCAAGCTGCCCGGCCTCTTCAGGAGGTCGCACCATGAGCGCGCCGCACGGCCTATCCGTCCTCGATCCCGACGATGGCCAGCCGCGCCACATCATTCATCGATCAACGGCGGCGAGCTTTCGCGATCTGAATGCTCGCCGTTCTGAGCTTGGTCTGGTGCCATTACATCCGGCGTCGTCGCTCACGCTTCTCGGACGCGAAAGGCAATCCATCGAAGCTGCGACAGTCAGCGCATGGAAAAGCTGCCCGCTGCCGGTGTTGCGGCCATAATGGGCAAGGCGCGGCTTCTCGGCCTCGTCGTAGACAAGACCGAGGTTGCCACGGTCATCAGAAAACCGGCCCGGTCGCCTACGACCGACACGCGGATGAGCCTCGAGGAGTGGCAAGCCAAGTTCGCGCCGAAGCGCGTCGACCCCGGCTCGAACTAACGGTTTGCATAACACCTGCTATCCGTGCACCCGCTCAGCGCACTGCGCCGCTACTGACCAATATGCGACGCGACCGACATCATCGCCTCAGAGTTCGGGTGGGCGCCCAAGCCGCCATCGAAAACCTCGGAGAACGTCCAGCGAACGACGCCGTTGCGGTCGAGCAGGAACTGGCCCATGAGCTGGCCCACGCCGGTCGCCATCATTTGCTGGTCCGCTTCAGTGATACCGTAATTGTCTTTTTTGTTCAGATATTCGAGCGTGGCAAACGGATCCATCGGCTCAGGCATTTCGCCCGGCACGTTGACCCGCATCGCCTTCACATCGCTCATTGAGACCTTTTGCGGCCATGCGCTCTCGTCTTCGGTGATCTGCATATTCGGCAATCCAAAGGCGCGGTGTGAAGTCCGCTTCGGATCGGATGCCGCGAGCAGGCCGAGCATCGGATGGTACCGGAGATAGAGGCGCGCCCGCTCGATGGGCGTGTTGACCACTGTCAGGCTTTCGATGCCCTTCTCGTTGAGGGCTGGGGTGAGCAGCGAAATCGTCGCGATATGACGCCTGCAAAAAGGACAATGGAGACCTCGATACAGCCCAACCAGCACTGGTTTCTCGCCACGGAAATCGTCGATAGCGATTGTGCCCTCGCGGGTAATCGCGTCGAGCACGAAATTGGGCGCCGTTTCGCCCAGTTGTAGAGGGCCTACGTGGGTGCGGTCGGACATCCTTGATCCTCCTCGCGGGTCATCCAGTAATGGAAACGCGGCGGTACTTAGGGCTCCAGCCCGTGTTCGGCACATACTTCCTGTGCGTGTTGAAATTGCACTATAGCACAGAGATGGCGGACTTTGGGGGCGCTCCCTTAGTGTCGGCACTTTCCGAGCTTGATTTCCGGCCATTTTCGAGAACAGCCTGCGCAGCGCTCGCGCCGTTTCCGACGCGGGCGTCCTCCGGAAATCCGCTCAGCGCCTACCAGGCCCAATAGCCTGCATGCCAGCGGTGGTGGTACCGGAAACCGGGATGCCAATGGCGGATGGGCCGGATCCTTACATACCGGTTCGGCACGCAATTGCCCCACCTGTTGACGTGCCAGCGGGGACCGCATCTCCAGCCGACAGATTCTATGGGGAGCGAGGCGGCGGTGGGCTTGGCCATCGGCATGGCCTGCGAGCCGGCGGCGGATAGCATCAAAGTGCCAGCCGCCAATGCGAGAGGCAGGATGTGTTTGGTGAGCATGACTGTGGTCTCCATGGTTCACCCCCGCGACGAAAATACCATCGGACGGGCTGAATGCCGGGTGAACGAGACCATCACATATTCGTCATTTGGGCCGCTGCTCTCGCAGGCGAAGACAGGACTAGCTGTGAGCTTTCAGTAGGTTGTCCATCCGATCCAGACCGGGAAAGCTGAGGTTGTCGAAGCTTCAGTGATTCTCGGAGGACCGGATGAACGTCCATAAGAATGCCCGGCTGACGCCACGCGGTCGAGAGCGAATTGTAAGGCAGGTCGAGAGCGGGCAGACGCCGCAGGCCGTCGCCGAAGCCGCAGGCGTCTGCCCGCGGACGGTTCGGAAGTGGGTCGACCGATATCGCCGCGAAGGCTTGACAGGGTTGCAGGATCGCTCATCCCGGCCGCATCGGCTGCGCCAGCCGACGCCTGCAGCGATTATCGAGACCATCGAACGACGGCGCCGCCAGCGCTGGACGGGCAAACAGATCGCCGCTGAGGCCGGCGTCTCGCCAGCGACTGTCAGCCGTGTTCTGCGCCGACTGGGCTTGAACAAGCTGAGCACCTTGGAGCCAGAACCCGTGCGCCGCTATGAGCGGGAGCATCCCGGCGAGCTCATCCATCTTGATATCAAGAAGCTCGGCCGGATCGGCTCTGTCGGACATCGCATCACCGGACGACAAACTGGCATGGTTAATCGTCACCTTGGCATCGGCTGGGAGTTCGTCCATGTCTGCATCGACGATGCTTCGCGTGTCGCTTTCGTCCAGGTCATGCCCGACCAACGCAAGCAGAGCGCTGTCGCCTTCCTCGGGCCGCCGTTGCTTATTACGCCAGCCTCGGTTTCCGAGTGCAGCGGGTAATGACCGACAACGGTTCCTGCTACCGGTCAAAGACTTTCCGGGCAGCCTGCAAACGTCTCGGCCTGCGCCAGATCTTCACCAAGCCTTATACTCCCAGAACCAACGGGAAAGCCGAGCGCTTCATTCAGACAAACTTGCGCGAATGGGCCTATGCGCGCGCCTACAACACCTCAGACGAACGCACCGCCGAACTGCCACGATGGCTTCACCGCTACAATTGGCATAGACCGCATGGCAGTATCGGCTCAAAACCACCCATCAGCCGACTCGGTCTTACCGAGGACAACCTGTTGAGGCTCCACAACTAGCTACAATGCCTGCGCCTTCGCGAGGTCGCCAAAACCCCGGCCACGCGCCGGGGTTTTCGCTTGAGGGAAAACAGACAGGCCTGCCGCCGTTCGGCTCGGCGGCCGGCTTCAATCGCCTGCGCAGGTAGCTCAGTGGCGGTCAGGCCATCTTTGCCAGGATCTTGGCCATATCTGCCGCGTCGAAAGCCCTCAATGTCTGTGTTCTGATGTTGCCCACCGATGCGATTGATAAGGCGAGTGCGGTGGCAGCAATCTCGTCGTCGGCTTCTGCAATCGTCACGACGTCATACTGACCAAGCGTCCACAACAGCGTGTGAACCTTGACGCCGCTCTTGCTGGCCATCGCCTTGAAAGCCTCGGCACGCTTCTGGGTGTCCTTGATGCTCTTGATACCTTGATCTGTGAAATTCGACAGCAATACGTAGTAAGCCATTGGTTCCTCCCACAATGGGGATCGTTCGGGCGCTCACGGCGCGTCCGCCGTCTCCCAGAAATACGATAGCACGAGCCGGGCGGGCGAACCACAGGCGGCAAGGGAGGTGCGGCTGCGGCACCAGCTATTTCGCCGATCAGTTTGAGGCAGCAGGATCCGTTGCTACAAGGACGCCACGGTCTTCAGAGCGCCGTCGAGCATGTCGCCCTTCTCGTCCTTCAGAGCCGCTTCGCGCAGCCGTCTTATCCAGTCGGCGGCATCTGGCCGGCCCCGAACCAAATCGAGTGCTGACAGCACGCGATCGAATTTCGACTGGGCGCGGGTGTGGGTGTCGCTATAACCCTTGATCAGCCGGCGGCAGTTCAGGATCTCGACGGCGAGCGCGTAGTCAGCGGACACATTGCCGAGTGCCAGGTCATACCAGCGCTCCAGATGCTCGGCCTCCACCTTGTGGCGCAGCAGGCGGCGCCGCCAGCGGCGCAGGCCGCCGATGAACCAGAGCGCTGTAAAGCCGGCAAAGCTGTCGGTGCGGATGTGGCGGCCGCGGTTGATGCGGCGGTCGAGGAAGGCGGCGAGTCTTGGCCGGCTTTCGATGTAGCTGCCCAGCCCCGCCGGCAGCGTGCCGCAGAACTCCTCGATGCGCGGATGGAAATATTCGGTCACCTGCAGGACAGTTCCGTCCTTGACGCCGATCTCACGGCGCACACGGCTGTCGCGGGTCGAACGGGTCTTGAGATCGGCGACGCGGATCATGTCGTCGTAGCACATCGCGTTGGCGAGATGCTTTGCCGCAGCGATCGACAGCGCATAGCCATGCCCGGCATCATCCAGCGCGACGGCCCTGTCCAGACGGTCGAGATATTCGCCGCCATAGGCGATGTCCTGAAAGTCGACGATTTTCTTCAGGCCGCGCAGCGCCATGTCGCGCACAGGCGTCGGCAAAGCATCGATGCGAGCAGCCAGCTGCTGCCAGCCCTGCAAGAGACTTTCCGGCCCGCTCACCTTCGCCGCCAAGCCGGAACCGGCTTCTGGAGCGGCCGGCATCTCGGCCATTTCGCCCGAGGGCGCAGCGCCGGTAATGCCGCGCGCGCGATCATAGGCGGCGGCGAAGGCGGCGAGGCTGGCTTTCGCGCCACGGCCGCCGGCGCCGATCGCCTGCTCGTAGCTTTCGCGGGTGAACGGCAGCGCGCCAGAGCCAGCCAGCGCGCCGAGCAGGCTGGCCGAGATCATCGTGCCGTTGTCAGCGGCGATCTTTTCCATGTCGAAGGCGATGAAGCGTTTGGCGGCGGCCTCTGCCGTCGCGTGCACCTTCTCAGACGAGGCGCGGCCGTCGCCGGGCTCGATCTTTTCCGACACAGCGGCGATGCGGTGCGACGAGGTGATCAGCGTCGTGCGCTCGGGCGTGACGAAGCCCCTGATGATAGCCCGGCCTGCCTCCATCAGCTCGGCGGCGATCAGTATGTCGACGTCGCCCTGCGACGGCGACAGCGCAAAGACCGGCAGGCGGCCGGTGTCGCGGGCCATCTCGACATAGTAGATCGTCGCGCCGGTGCGCTGGGCAACGCCGGCGACCGAGGTCGACTGCGCGACGTAGCCATTGCGCTCGGCGACGTCGGTGATCCAGTCGGCCAGCACGCCGCCGCCCTGGCCGCCGACCGCCAGCACCGCGAGCTTGATGACGCGATCGTCGTCATGGGCGCCCGCCTTCGGGCGCAATGGGGCATTGTGGTCAAGCATCGGCGAACATCAAACGGCGGCTTTCGCGGCGCCGCTGGAGGAGGCCGATCACCGCGCGGCGCGTGCTTTCGAGGAAGCGATCCCAGCGGTTTGGGTTGTGCACGACATCGGCGCGGTAAAAGGATGGGCAGAGCACCGCCGCATCCGCCACCTCGCCGCAATTGCCGCAGCCGACGCAGTTCTGGTCGATATGCGCGACCGGATCGTCGCGCAGCGGATCGTCGAGCGACTTCACCGACAGTGACGGGCAGCCGGAAAGCCGCATGCAGGCATGGTCGCCGGTGCAGATGTCCTCGTCGACGCCGAATTTCGGCTTCACCACCCGCTCGCCGCCCTTGATCGCCTTGTCGACCAACGGCTTCTCGCGGCGCTGGCGGTTGAGCATGCATTCCGACGAGGCGACGATGACCTTCGGCCCCTTTTCCTCGGTGGTTAGCGCCTCGCGCAACGTGGCCTGCATCTTGCCGACATCATAGGTGCGGTCGATGTGGCGCAGCCATTTGACGCCCATGCCCTTCACTGCTTCGGTGATCGGATGCTTGGTCGATTTGGTCTTGTTGCCGGCGCGGGACGAAAGAATGTCCTGGCCTCCGGTGGCGGCCGAGTAGAAATTGTCGACGATGACGATGACGCCGTCGTTCTTGTTGAACACCGCATTGCCGATCGACGAGGTCAGGCCGTTGTGCCAGAAGCCGCCGTCGCCGACGAAGGAGATCGAGCGGCGCTTGGCATCGGGCGAATTGAAGGCCGAAGCCGAGGCCGGCCCCAGCCCGTAGCCCATGGTGGTGGCGCCGAGCTCGAAGGGCGGCATGATCGAGAACAGATGGCAGCCGATGTCGGAGGCGATGTGGTGCTTGCCGAGTTCCTGCTCGACCAGCTTTGTCGCGGCAAAGATCGGCCGCTCCGGGCAGCCGATGCAGAAACCGGGCGGTCGTCCTGGAACGACATTGATCAAATCGGCGGTGTCGACGCCTTCGCCTGATTTGTTCGGCGCGCGCACTTCGCCAGGCAGCAGATGCGGCGCCTCGGCGCGCAGGAACGAGCCGATGCCGTCGAGCATGACCTGGCCGGTATATTCGCCGGCCATCGGCAGATGTTCCTTGCCGACCAGCCTGGTGCCGCGCCCGGCCTTGTGCAGCATGGCGGCAAAAGCCTGCTCGATGTAGTTGGGCTGGCCTTCCTCGACGACCAGCACGGCCTGCTTGCCCTCGCAGAAGGACAGGAATTCGTCGTCGATCAGCGGATAGACGGCGTTGAGCACATAGAGCGGCACGTCGGTATCGCCATAGGTGTCGGCGAGGTTGAGGCGCTGCAGCGCACGGATGACCGCATTGTACATGCCACCCTGCATGACGATGCCGACCGAGCCATGGTCCGATCCAAAGATCTCGTTGATCCTGTTCTTGCGGATGAAAGCGACCGCCGCCGGCCAGCGTTTTTGCACCTTCTCCTTCTCATGCAGGAAGGAGGCGGGCGGCAGCACGATGCGGCCTGTGTCGCGGCGCGGCGCGTCGAGCGCATCGGCCACCGACATTGGCGGCCGCTTGTTGTCCTTGGCGATGAAATGACCATGCACATGGCAGCAGCGGATACGGACCTGCAGCATGACCGGCGTGTTGGAGGCCTCCGACAGTTCGAAGCCGTCTTCCACCGCCTTGACGATCGACGGCAAATCGGGGCGCGGATCGAGCAGCCAGACCTGGCTCTTCATGGCGAAGGCGTGGCTGCGCTCCTGCATGATCGAGGAGCCCTCGCCATAGTCTTCGCCGACGATGATTAGCGCGCCGCCGGTGACCCCGCCCGACGCGAGGTTGGCCAGTGCATCCGAGGCGACATTGGTGCCGACGGTCGACTTGAAAGTGGCGGCACCGCGGATCGGATAATGCACCGAGGCCGCCAGCATGGCGGTGGCGGTGGCTTCCGAGGCGCTCGCCTCGAAATGTACGCCGAGTTCACCCAGAATGTCCTGCGCATCGGCCAGCACGTCCATCAGATGGCTGATCGGCGCGCCCTGATAGCCGCCGACATAGCCGACGCCGCATTGCAGCAGCGCCTTGGTGATGGCGAGGATGCCCTCGCCGGCAAACTCCTCGCCATCGCCGAGCCTCAGCTTTTCGACTTCCTTGGCAAAAGACCGTTCGGCCATTTTTTCTACTCCTTCCGTTGCCGCCCGGCGCTGGCGGCGCGTAGGTCTAGATGTCGTGCTTGCGGATGTTCTTCAGCATCTTCAAAAGCGTGGCGATGAGCGCGGCATATTCGGCATCGTCGACGCCGTCGAACATGGCTTCGAAGGCGTCATGCATGGCCGGCCAGGCGCGCGCGAACAGGGCGCGGCCATCTTCGGTCAGGAACACATGGCGGAAGCGGCTGTCGGTGACGCCCTGCTCGCGCCGCACCAGGCCCTGCCCTTCCAGCGTGTCGAGCGTGCGGCTGAGCGTCGACTGCTCGATCACCGTGTAGACCGAGAGGTCGTTGACCGTGACGCCGTCGGCGACAGACAGCACGGCCAGCGTGCGCACCTGCGGAATGGTCAGGCCCTGCTTGCGGAAATCCTCACGCAAGGTGGCGTTATAGCGACCCATGATGCGGTTCATCAGATAGGGCGCGAATTGCTGCAGGCCGATCTCGCCGAGGGTCGAGATGCGCTGGCGTTTTTCGGAGACGCTCTGTTCCATCACAGCCTCCCTGCCAGCAGGTAGCCGGACCCGCCGCTGAGGCCGGCACCGGGATGGGTCGAGGCGCCGATGTGGTAGAGGTTTTTGATGCCGGTGTGGTGGTTGCGGCTGGCCTTGAACGGCCGCCACAGGAACGACTGGTCGATGGTCGAGGAGCCGCCATAGGGATCGCCGCCGACCAGGTTGATGTTCATCCCTTCGAGGTCGGCCGGCGAATAGGCGCGCCGCGCGATGACGCTCTCCCTGAACCCGTCGATATGGTTGGCAAGGATCGCCTCGGCGCGATCGGCATAGGCCTCGCGCAGCGCTTCGGTCCATTGCCCGTCGGCCCGGACCTGTAGCTTGCCAGCGGCATCGCCCTTGATGTGGCGCGGCGCCTCGGGCAGTTGCAGCCACAGGATCGCCTTGCCGTCCGGACAGCGCGAAGAATCGAGCGCGTGCGGCTGGCCGACGCAGATGGTCGGCACCTCCGGCAAAAGGCCGCGCACCGCCTCGTTGCAGGCTTTGGAGACGCCATCGAGCCCCGGCGTCAGGTGCAACAGCGCGACTTTGTCCAGCCCGCCGCCGCGCCAGGCGGGCGGCTTGTTCAGGGCATAGTGGATCTGGAAGTTGCCCTTGCCATAGCGATAGTTCTGCACGGCTTCAGTGGCAGCCTCCGGCGCATCCTTGCCGAGCAGCCGCCCGTAGAGCTGGGTCGGCGTGACCGAGCAGATGACGCTCTTCCTTGCGTGGACCGTCTCTCCCGAAGCCAGCCGCACGCCGGTGGCGCGGCCTCTGTCAAGGATGATCGAGTCAACGTCGGATTCTGTAGAGATCACGCCGCCTTGCTCGGCGATCAGCGCCTCGAAGGCCGAAAGCAGGTTCCTGGCCCCGCCCTTGACGATCGGCGCGCCGGCCGCCTCCAGCGCGAAGGCGATGACCTTGGCGATCTGGCCGGAAAACGCATCCTCCGGACCAAGGCCGGCGTGCAGCACCCAGGGCGCCCAGAGCGCGCGGATGGTGTCGGATTGATAGGTGCTTTCCAGCCAGCCGCGCGCCGACACCAGCGCCTCGCCGAAAAAGGCGGCAAGACCGCGCGGGCCGCGCCGCCAGGCGTCGCCAGCCAGCATTTTGGCCGTCGGATAGGACCACAGGGCGCCGCCAAGCAGGCCGAACAACAGGCCGGCATTGCGCTCGATGCCACCGACATCGCTGCCGTGACGATCGCCGTCGCCTGCCGCAATCGCGTTGATCGCGGCGATGTTGGCGGCGCGGTCGGTGCTGAGCACGGCATGGTTGCCGTCCGGCCGCAGCACACCGGTGGGCGTCGCGGTATGGCAGAACTCCAGCCCATGCCGCGCCAGATCCTTGCCCAGAGCGGCAAAGGCCGGCGAGGTGATGAACAGGACGAAAGTCGTCGCCATCACGTCATGGATGAAGCCGGGCGCCGTGATCTCCTCGGTGCGCATGCAGCCGCCGATGCGGTCGTTGCGTTCGAGCACGAGCACCTTCGCACCCTTGCCGCCAAGCATCGCCGCGCAGACCAGGGCATTGATGCCGCTGCCGACGAT
>NZ_QZWZ01000119.1 GCF_003601975.1 Mesorhizobium waimense | reverse complement strand
GGCTGGATGACAAGATGGCGCCGCCTCGTGCGCGACTACGAGAAGCGCATCGACGTCTCTCACGCCATGATCCTTGTCGCTATGGGCGGCAATCTCATCCGCAGAAACGCTCATCCCTGAATTTCAATACAGATGGGGTGATTGGGGTCTCGACCGAGCCAGATGATGGCGGCTGCTCCTGTCGAAATGTGAAAACGTGGTCGATGTGAGTCGCCACAAACATTTGGAAGGAGCAGCCATGAAGTACTTTGCCGGACTGGACGTGTCTTTGGAAGAGACCTCTATTTGCATTGTCGACGAGACTGGCCGGATCGTGAAGGAGGCGAGAGCGTTGAGCGATCCGCAGGCATTGTGTGACGCGCTGAAGGGGACCGGCTTGCCGCTTGAGCGGATCGGCCTGGAAGCGTGCTCGCTGACGGCCTGGCTTCACGATGGACTGCACGCCGAAGGCTTGCCGGCGACCTGCATCGAGACGCGGCAGGCCAACGCGGCGATGAAGACGATGCCCAACAAGACCGACCGCAATGACGCCCGCGCGCTGGCGCAGATCATGCGCACTGGCTGGTATCGGCAGGTGCATGTCAAGAGCAGGCAGTGCCGGCTGTGGCGTTCGCTGCTGGTTGCCCGCCGCACGGTGCTGAACGAGATGCGTTCGATCGAGAACGTTGTGCGGGCGATCCTGCGCGAGGCCGGCGTCAAGCTGGGCCTGCCGTCGCGCAGCGCGTTTGCCGGCCGCGTGCGTGAGTTGACGGGCGCTGACGCCGAGGTGATGGCGATGGTCGAGCCGCTGCTTGCAATCCTCGGTGTCATGTTGAGAGAGTTCGCCCGCCTGACGAAGCAGGTTCTCGACATCGTCCGCAATGAAGAAGTCTGCCGGCGGCTGAAGAGCGCGCCGGGCGTCGGGCCGATCACCGCGCTCGCCTTCCGCGCCACGATCGACCGGCCTGAGCGGTTCGGCTCGTCGCAGGCGGTGGGGGCGCATCTGGGACTGACGCCGGCACGCTACCAGTCCGGCGAAACCGACATCCAGGGAAAGGTCAGCCGCTGCGGCGACGAACTTGCACGCACCGCGCTTTATGAGGCGGCCCACACACTGCTGGTGCGATCGAAGAAGTGGTCGAGCCTCAGAGCATGGGGCATGAACATCGCCAGGCGGCGCGGCATGGCACGAGCCCGGGTCGCGGTCGCCCGCAAACTGGCCGTCATTCTGCATCGCATGTGGGCCGACGCGACCGAGTTCCGCTTTGGAAAGGAGCCTGTTCACCTGGCCGCGTGAACTGAGACAGATCGAGGAGCAAGCAACACGAACAAAGCCTTCGCCCGAAAGGGCGATGCCCGGATCGTTCCCTGGGGACGATGGGCGAGGCGATCTCGTTGAGAGTCCCGAACCTGCCGGCCCAAGCGCGGCAAGGTCGTGAAACAGATTGAGACGCCTCGCTCTCCTGACCCCATCATGCGGCGGCCCAAGCGCCGACCGCGAAGAGAAGCGAGTGACCCACGGAACGGTCCAGAAAAAAGTGCAGGAGCATCTTGACCAAAACGACCCCAATCAGAGAGGACTCTAAGTCATCCAAGCCGAGCGGCTCTCGTGATTTGCCATCCTATCCACGGCCAGGATCTGGCACCTTGCCTCCCAGTCGATGCCGACCGCGATCCACACCGCCTGGCTCATGACCGTGCTGCCCTGCGTACCTTCTCGTAGCGGGCGTCGGGATGAATTGGGCAAACTACTCTTGAAGCTGGCGCTGGGAGGGCCTTCAGTCTTTGGTCCAGGCGCTTGCTGATGGCCGAAATCGACGAAGCTGAGAAGGCGTGGCCGCACAGCTCTCCCGTGATCGCCTTCACCTTGCGGGTCGACACCCTTGCACTTACCCTTCCGCAATAATGGGCGCCAAGGGGCGCGCCCCGAACGCTAGTAACGCTCGAACTATTCCGGGGAGAAGCGCCCCTAAACGGTCCCGCGAAACCCGCAGCTTCAGCTTGCCTACCTGGCTGATAAGGGTGCTCGCAAAGTAACCCGAGCGGTAGCCGAGCCGCTCGACGTCCGCTAATTGTCGAGGATCATATGGATTGCCTTGGGCGCCGGCACCTCGGGCTCGATGCGATTGAGGAAGCGGATGAACTCCTGATGGCGGGGCGCTGCATGTTCTGCGCGATGACCGTGCCGTCCAGCAGGTTGAGGCAGCGAAGAGTGTCGTTGTGCCATTGCGCTTGTAGTCGTGTTGGTGTGGACGGCCCCCAGCACGGCATCGATGTGCCAGAATGAGGTAGTTGAAGATCTCAAGCAAAGGAGACCGTCCGTGGAACAGATTATTCGAATTGGCATGGATACGTCAAAGCACGTGTTCCAGCTCCATGGTGTGAACGCGGCTGAAGACCCGGTTCTGCGCAAGAAGCTTCGGCGCAAGGAGATGGTAGCGTTCTTCGAGAAAGCGCCGCCGACGGTGATTGCGATCGAGGCGTGCGGCGGATCGCACCATTGGGCGCGACTACTGCAGTCGTTCGGCCACGAGGTGAAACTGATTCCGCCGCAGTTCGTCAAGCCATACGTCAAGTGAGGCAAGAACGATGCGGCTGATGCCGAAGCGCTGTGCGAGGCGATGAGCCGGCCCACGATGCGCTTCGTACCGGTGAAGACAGCCGCCCACCAGACTGCGCTGATGCTGGCCGGTATGCGCGAGCGACTGATCCGCAATCGCACGCAACTCGCCAGTTCGATCCGCGGTTATGCGGCCGAGTTCGGGCTGACTGCCGCTAAGGGAATATGCATGATCGAGCGCATCGCGGCCGATGAGACGCTGCCGGAGCTGGCGCGGGAGCTGTTCGCGCTCCACGGCGCGGAGTATGCGCAGTTGCAAGCGCGGCTGGAAGAGGTCGACGCCAAGCTGATGGCCTGGCATCGGGCCGATGAATGCAGCCGCCGTCTGGCGCAAATCCCCGGCGTCGGTCCGATCGGCGCATCGCTTCTGATGATGAAGACGCCAACGCCCATCAGGCCGGCACTTTGCCGCCTGGATCGGCCCTGACCCCGAAAGATCACTCCACAGCCGGCAAGGTCCGGCTCGGCGTGATTACACGCGCCGGCGACGAAGCCTTGAGAAGTGGTGGCCGGCGCCACCGCTCTCCTGCGACGAGTCCGCGACGGACCGGGCAGGAATTCCTCGCCCTGGCTCCTCGATCTCCTCAAGCGCAAGCCGCCGAAGCTCGTCGCCGTGGCGTTGGCGAACAAAATCGCGCGCATCGCCTGGAAGATGATGGTGACCGGCGAAGCGTACCGAACCAATGTTGTGCCGCCTAGTGGATTGATCGGAACAGAAGAGTCCTTTTTGGGATTCCCCGGATCGCTTCGGCATGCGACATTGCGAGATGCGCACTGGTATCAGCATCGACATCACGGCTTCGGACAGAATTCGGCTTGAAG
>NZ_QZWZ01000118.1 GCF_003601975.1 Mesorhizobium waimense | reverse complement strand
TGTCGAAGACGGTCGAAACCCGCTGATAAACGACGACAAGATCTGAAGCGCTGGAAGAGCAAAGGCGGCCGCCCGCGCGCTCTTCAACTAGCGCTGTAGCGGGCGGCCGCCTTTGCGGCGCGGTGCTGATCATGGGAGGTTGAAGGGATAGACGCGGGGCACGTCTCCAGCCGCCCTGAGGCGGCTTTCGACGTACCCCGCCATGCGCGTGCCTTGTGGTAGATCTGCGGGTAATCAGCGCCGCAGAAACAATCCGGCGTAACACCGATCTCAACTGGCAAGTCCGGGCTCGGTGTCACGCTCCACTGACGGTGCGCGACTGCATTATCGCATTGTCAGCGCATTCCGTCGACCTTTTCCCCGAACTCCCAGCGGCGCTCCGAAAGGATCGTCGCGGATGCTCACGGGCCGCTTCTTTCTGTGCGGCCGCTGCCGTTCGCAGGTAACGATCTGCCGCAGCTGCGACCGGGGGACAGCGCTACTGCGGCCAGGACTGCGCCCGTGCTGCCCGCCGCGAGAGTGTGCGCGAGGCGGGGCGACGTTATCAGCGCAGCCGCCGGGGACGCCTGGCTCATGCGGTCCGGGCCCGACGATATCGGGCTCGGCACAATAAAGTGACGCATCATTCTCCACCTGCATCTCCTGCCGGTTCACTACTGGTCAGTCCCTCGAACGATGTCGTCGCTGCTTTTGCTGACGTCGCCGGGCGGGCGACGACATCGGTCATGCCCACGCCGTGCTGTCGGCGCTGCGACTGTCGACTGTCGCCGTTCGTTCGCACCGGCTTCGTGCGTCGCCGGGGGCCTCGTTATGCCCGTGAAGCTGACTACGCAGACGGAGAGCCCGTATCATGACCATCAGCCCCGAACTGGAAGCGCAGATCCTGCGCCTGTATCACGCCGAGAAGTGGCGCTGCGGCACCATCGCCAGGCAATTGCATGTCCATCACACGACGGTGCATCGCGTTCTGGCCCAGGCGGGATTGCCCCGGCACAAGCCGCTGCAGAGAGCCTCAATCATTGACCCGTATCTTCCATTCATTGAGCAGACGCTGGAAAAGTTCCCCTCGCTGACCGCCAGCCGCCTTTATGCGATGGTGCGCGAGCGCGGCTACCGGGGCTTGCCGACGCACTTTCGGCACCTGGTCGCCCTGCACCGTCCCCGCAAGCCGGCCGAGGCGTTCCTGCGGCTGCGCACATTGCCGGGCGAGCAGGGACAGGTCGACTGGGCCCACTTCGGTCACATCGAGATCGGCAACGCCCGCCGGCCGCTCATGGCGTTCGTGATGGTGCTTTCTTACTCACGCGACATCTACCTGCGCTTCTTCCTCGACGCGCGCATGGAAAACTTCCTGCGCGGTCACGTCGGCGCGTTCAACACATGGTGCGGGCTGCCCAGGGTCCTGCTCTACGACAATCTCAAGAGTGCGGTGCTCGAGCGCCAGGGCGATGCGATCCGCTTCCATCCGACGCTGCTTGCCTTCGCCGGCTTCTATCGGTTCGAGCCACGTCCTGTCGCGGTTGCCCGGGGCAACGAAAAAGGCCGCGTCGAGCGCGCCATACGGCATATAAGGGAAGCATTCTTCATCGCCCGCAAGTTCACCGATCTCGACGATCTGAACGCCCAGGCCGAACAGTGGTGCCGCAACCAGGCAGCCGACCGGCCATGCCCCGAGGACCGGACGATGACGGTCCGCCAGGCGTTTGCGCAAGAGCAGCCACTGCTTCTGCCGCTGCCCGCCAACCCATACCCCGTCGAGGAGCAGGTCGCCGCCAAGGTTGGCAAAACGCCCTATGTGCGCTTCGACCTCAACGATTACTCGGTACCGCATGCTCATGTCCGGCGCACGCTCAGCGTGCGCGCCGATCTCGGCCTGGTCCGCGTCTTCGACGGCGCAAAGATGATCGCCAGTCACCGTCGCAGCTATGATCGCGACCAGCAGATCGAGGACCCTCAGCACCTCAAGGCACTCGTCGCAATCAAGCGCGAGGCGCGCCAGCATCGCGGCCTCAACAGCCTGACCCGCGCCGTGCCGGCCCTGCCAGACCCTGATGATCCGGGCCGCCGAGCGTGGCTCCAATATCGGTGCGATCACAAACGCGTTGCTGAAACTGCTTGACCTGTACGGCGCGCAGGAACTGCAGGCCGCCGTCGAGGAAGCTTTGCATGCCGGCGCCTCCCATTCGAGGTCGGTTCGCGACGCACTGGAACGCCGCCGGGTCGCCCGCGGTGCTCCGCCGCCGGTCGAAACGAGCCTGCCCGAACACGTGCGGCGCAAGGATACGACGGTACGGCCGCATCGCCTCGACAGCTACGACCAACTGACCCTTGGAGGCAAAGATGATGAATAATCCCGACATCCTGCTCAACCGGGCCAAGGCGTTGCGCCTCAATGGCCTGATCACCCATTGGGACGAAATCGCTGACGCGGACTGGCTGGCCGCCGTCCTTCAATGGGAAGAAGAGGAGCGCTCCGACCGTTCGATGCGGCGACGCACGCGTGCCGCCAGGCTCGGCCACTTCAAGCAACTGTCCGATTATGACTGGCACTGGCCTCGCCGCATCGACCGCGCCGCCGTCGAGGATCTGATGACCCTGTCCTTCATGAACGATGCCGCCAACATCGTCTTTATCGGCCCCAACGGCGTCGGGAAATCGACACTTGCTCGCAATGTCGCTCACCAGGCGCTCATCTGCGGTCACACCGTCGTCTTCCGAACCGCCAGCGAGATGCTCGGCGAACTCGCCGCCCTCGACAGCGACGCAGCCTTGCGCCGACGCCTTCACCACTACGCCGCCGCCGACGTTCTTGCGATCGACGAGGTCGGGTATCTGTCCTACTCGAACCGTCATGCGGACCTGCTGTTCGAACTCATCAGCCGGCGCTACGAAAAACGCTCAACCATCATCACCACCAACAGACCCTTCGCTGATTGGTCGGAGGTCTTTCCCAATGCCGCCTGCGTCGTCAGCCTCGTCGACCGCCTCATGCACCGATCCGAGGTGATCTCCATCGAAGGCGATTCCTACCGCTTCAAGGAAGCGGCCGAGCGATCAAAGGCACAGCGCGAAAAACGCACCAGCCGCTCCTCCGGCGAAAAGGTGCCCGCAGCATGAAACCAGATCCTCAACCGTCCGGCCTCAGTCGTGGTATCCACTTCCTCATCAATCCCGAATGGACACCCGAACAGGCGCTCGCTGTCTTCGAGCTCCTCAACGATCTCGCCGATAGCATCTGGTCTCACTACGGCGTCCAACTCCAGGAACTTATCCAGGAGCAGCAACGAACACCGACCGATCACAGCGATATCGAAAAAGCCCCGTCCTCGCTCTAAAGCACACATCCTCCACACTCGGCGGCCTGCAAAGGCCGCCTTTTTGTTCCGTCCACAAGCACCAAACGCTTGTCGTCGTTTAGACGCGCTTTTGAAAAGCCATCAACAG
>NZ_QZWZ01000117.1 GCF_003601975.1 Mesorhizobium waimense | reverse complement strand
GGTAGCGCTTGGTCTTCTTGGCGATCTTGGCCATCCGGCCACGGCTCTGTTCGGTCCACATCCACAGCTTGAATCACAAACCAGCCTCCGCCGAAATCCCAATTTTCCGATTTTCCAAACGGCCTCTAAGGTCTCGCCGCGCTTGATGATGATCTCTCTAGGCCTGAATTCTCGATCCTTTTGCGAGATCGCGTTGGCGCCTAAAGCTGCTCCTGCAAGGAGTCCCCCATGCTCGCGTGGTCTGGAGACCGGACGTTCCTCGCGCAACGGTAGCAGCCTTGATGTCATTCAACCCCTCTGGAACTTCAACTTTACCATAATTCGACCCGGCTCGGGAGATGTAGCATCGCGCATCCTGCACGACGATGCTTTGCTGGCGAACGACGGATCGTCGTATCCCCAGATATGGTGACGATCCAATTCTTGCGCGTCCGAGTTCTTTGCGCTCTCGCGCAGGAGCGAACGATTATCAAGGATGTCGCGACGTGACCGCGATCTGGCGCGATGTTGCCAGGGCGGTGGCCGCCCGATCGGCCGAGATCAACCCCAGGCGAGCGCCTTCGTGCGTGATGATCTCATCGCTATATTCTTCCATGGTTCGTCCTCCTGGCATGAGGATAGGCTCGACGAGCAACCCTCGTTTCAACACTGCCAGTGTAGGGCGAACCACCTCACAGCCGGCAACCAGAAAGGACATAAGGTCTTACAAGACAAGAGGGCGAAACGAACCGAGCGAAGCGACGCCCGAGGGAGCAAGTGAATGCATGTGTCGGCCAACTGCACTTTCGACCAAGCCGCTCCATACCCAGCTTACCCCATCAAGTGCCACGTGAGCACGAAGAGAATCCAGGCATCCGAAAGCCGAAAGCGTCGAGAACGCTCACAACTCACAACCGAGCGGCCGCCCTTGATTTCGTTAGAAAACACTATCGGTCAGTTGTGGCTATTGGACCCGGAGCCACTCCAAACGCGTCGCGTCTTCCCAAATGTCGGAATGTGTCGACAGATTTTCCGAACTTATACGCTCCGCAAGTGATCGGCTGGTGTCGCGCCGGGTTTGCCTCTGAGACGCAGCTCTCCAGGGGCGCAAAAACAGCGCCATGGTCGGCATCGATGAAGAACGGTATCGAATAGCGTTCCCGTCCGGAGGTGTTCACTACCCGATGCAGGTTGGCAAGATAGAGGTCGTTGGTCAGCTTCTGCATGAGGTCGCCGATGTTGACAACGAAGGTGCCAGGGATGGGTCTGCCCTCGACCCAGACACCATTCCGGTTCATCACCTGAAGCCCCCCTACGCTATCTTGCGCGAGAATGGCCAGGTTGCCAAAGTCGGTATGCGCGCCGATACCGATGATCTTCTCGTCCACGACTCCGGACTGCGGCGGATAGTGTTGCAAGCGTTGCATCGTAATTGGATCCCTCATTCGCGGCTCGAAGAAATCTGATCGAAGATCAAGGCTGAGCGCTATTCCGCTCAGAATCCTCATCGAAAGCTCCTTCATAGCCTGGTGACAGGCCAACACGGTCTCTCTGAAACCGGACAGCATGACTGGCCACTGGTTGGGCCCAAAGAACGGCCCTTCGACACTCGGCCGCTCGGGCCCGATGTCGAAGCACTCTTTTAGATCCTTGGTTTTCGCCGGGTCGGTGTTTTCGCCAAAGAATTCAATATAGCCGCGTAACGCGACGCTGGAATTGCTAATGTGCAACTTCATCTTTTCGTCGGTCGGGAGGTCAAAGAACGTGCGAGCCTGCGCAAAGGTCTCCGTCACCAAGTCCCCCGGCAAACCGTGGTTCTTGATGTACATGAAACCGGCATTGGTCAGCGCCCATCGAATTTCCTTCGCCACGGTTCGTGCGTCGCTTCCATCCAGCAGCGGGCCCACATCGATGATTGGGAGTCGGTCGAAAGGCTGACGCTGGGCGCGAAGCCTATCGTCGAGTTGAAGCAGTTTCGATTTCGTCATTGACCTTCATCCTATTTTCTTGGTGGTGTATTATTGCGCGGCATGCTTTCGAAGGTGCTGGCCGCGCTTCGACAAAACTGAGCTAAGACAACTCCAGGCCCCTAAATCGGCGCCGAGACATGGCTGCATCCATGAGAGCAACTCGGTAGGCGTCGCTTCTGACCACATCGGACACCTTTAGCTGCCGTCGTCTAAAGAGGGGCGAGGAGAATATGAAAGCAAAGCAGCCCGATCGCTTCCAAACACAACATCGTCTGCCCGTGCATGCGGCAACATCTTCGGCTTTCCTTAGGTAACCTGCTTTTTCACTGGATTTGTAGCTCAGTAGCCGACAGGTGGGTTGTTGCCGACACCCTGCGTTCGCAAAGCGGCACACTATTCCCTGCTGCCGGCAACGCTCTGGCACCGGTCGCGCGGCAAAAGTAACTAGGATGAATTAAACAGGCAAGTTAAACATCAGTTAAAAAACATGACTTTTAAATTGCTGTGCGACGCCGGTTGCAACAATTTCCTTTTTCAAGTGGATGTCTTATATTACCGGTCACTTATGTAGGAAAAATTGAATATCAGTCGACTTTGATAAAAGCTACGGTCGCGGTCAGTAGCTCGGCCATTCGGCTTTCGCCCTGACAAGGTGAGACGGATCCGCGATCGAGGCGTCTGGTTCGCCTCCGCTTGCTGCAGGCGCCGTTCCGCATCCATGACGGCGTCGACGTAGTCCTGAAATGCGATCTGCTGAGCGGGGTGTTCGAAAGCCAAGTCGAAAGCCATCGCCGGAAAGCCATTCGCCAGGCCGTCCCACGCTCATGCTTGCGCCCGTGTCGCAGCAGAAATCCTTGAAGATGTTGGCGCGCTCGCGTCACGACTTGTCGGACGATGCTGCGTAGCCGGATCATGTCGCGCATGGCTTCATGATCGGCATCGGGCACCCAGACTGGCGTCAGCTCTCCGGCCCGGTGGAGGCGGGCAAGCATGGTCGCATCGCGACTGTTCGTCTTCACGCGATCACCGGGCTTCTTCGGAATCAGTGACGGTTCCACCACGTCGCACCGGTGACCGAGGCGCGTGAGTTGGCGATAAACGCCATAGCCGCACGGTCCGGCCTCATAGCAAAACACCAGCGGTTTACCGGACTTCACGAGACGATCGCACAGCTTGCTGATGGCATCAGGGTCATTCGCAATCTCGCCAAGATACTCCACCGCGCCGGAGCGCCCGTTCTCCGCCACCGCGATTGAAATCCGTTCTTTGTGAATATCCAAACCGACAAATCGGGTATGTTCCATGTGGCCCGTCTCCTATGCATGAGGCTCTGTGCCGGCCCAGCCGGCTTAACCCTCGTACCGTTGCATATCGGATGACGGGCCGCCCTCAGTGTCTGAATCAGAATGACCGTCGTGTTTTCATGCCCTTGCGAGCCTTCGGGTGAGCATGCGAATGTTTGCGATGTAGATCCACGCCTGTGCGGATTCGATTGATCGCTCGAAGTCCTTTGCCAGC
>NZ_QZWZ01000116.1 GCF_003601975.1 Mesorhizobium waimense | reverse complement strand
GGAGGGGGCCGTCGGGGGCTCCCCTCGCACCGTTCCTGGCCCGTTCGATACGGGCCTGGAGCGGGGAAGTGTCTCAGTTTGAATCTTGGCTACGGTGCCACTCGCGATGGGTCAGCCGCCGCCTAGAATCTCGATTGGCGACGCCGGCGGAACCATTTCCGGCGCGGAGGGTGTGCATAGGCCCAACGCCGCGCGTTTAGTTCGGCAACCGCCCTCTCGCGCCTCAAGTCGGCCGCGATCATTTCCATTACTGTTTGACTAGGAATGATCTGTGCTCGCTTCCGAGCCGCATCCAAGAACGTACTCCGCGAAACAGCCAAGACTGCGGCGTGCCCCTCGGCACGCCCCGGCAACAAGCACCAGAGTATGTCGCGATTTTGCTCCGACACTTCGTTTGCTGTTCCGAAACATTCGAAATCAAAGAAGACCGGCACAGCGCAGTCAAGCCACGCAGAAGGAAAGCCTTCCTTTGGCCAGAACACAACGAAAAGGCCCTTCATCAAGGTGGGCCTGAAAGTGGTTCGAGCTGCGAGAAACCGGGATCGATCTCTCTTCAGCCTCGTTCCGTCCACGACCCAGACCATATTCCGATGGAACGCCTCGCGTGCAGACATCTCTCGCGCAGGCAGGTGTGAGTGTTGGAACTCGATAACCAAGCCATTTTCGGTCATCACATCCGCAATATGCTTCTCACCTGCCTCGTCGCGCCGGATCACTTCCTGCCATCCCGAGGGAAATTGGTCCTTCCATGCGCGATGCCACGGGGTTTCCGGCTCCCACCACGGATCGCAGTTCCTGTTACCACGATGCGCCCAATGCCAGACTCTTTGCGTCCCGCACTTTGCAATCATCGGCTGCGAGCAGCCCGGGCAGCTACCGATCAATCCAGGCGAGGTTTCACACCGCACGTCGTTCACCAATGCAAACCGCATGATCTTCTCCATAAGCGTTCAGGACCGCACACACCATCGCAGGCGGCAGCCAGGTTCTTGTTTGGGAAGTTATGTCGGCAGCGCGGCCAGCCTGGGCTGGTGCTGTTTCTTCTTATCTTCGGCGTGAGGGTGCAAACCGTCGTCGGTTATCATGCGGCTGACGAAGATGCCCGGCGCCGCTTATTCTCAAAGCACGAAGCAAAAAGTATCTGACCCGCTGGTTCAGTCAAGTTTGAAGATCATCGCAACCGGGCAGCTTCGCGCCATTAGCCATCCTTGCCTAACTTATCTCAGGCAAGAAGGTTCGCAACGGCGGATCGTAACCGATGGTCCCTTGCGCATCCGTTGCAGTCCAGTTTGTGATCTCCACAGTGTATCGGCTCATTGCCGTTCCTCTCGGTGATTTCGATGATGACAACCGGCCGCGCCGGCAATGGGCGCGGCCGCTGCGCTATTTGAAAAGCGGCATTATCCGCTCGTTTGTGAAGGGCGACGCGGTTGGTCTGGAACGAGTAGCCGTCCCAATCCTTCCATGCCGCCCAGCCTTGCGCGGTCGCGCGTCCGTACCAGACGCGCACTTTCACCGCGTTTCCGGCCAGCGTCTCGACAATCGAGACGGTAAAGCTTCCGCCAAGGTGCGACGGCGTATCATATACGGTGACATGGCGGCGGGCAGGACGCCCGAAGGGGGCCGCACTCATGCGGCACCTTCAGCGCTGATCGCCTTCATCACCCGTTCGGCCGCCCATCTACCCGCCTCGTTCAAGTGCCGCTGCCACGCGCCTTGCGACGGCGACCAGCGGAAGCCATTGGCCTTGAGCGCCCGCCGCGTCGCCTCGTCGGGTTTGCCGGGAAAGATCAACTGAATGCGCGCAATATCGGCATTTTCCTTGATCTCGACGGCTCCGGCCTGTGTTTCGATCTCTTGGCTTTGCGTTCCGCGCTCATGCATCCGGGCCAGAGATTTCAGACGCCATTGCAGGCGGCGGATTTCTGCACGGTTGCCGGCCGTGTCGAATCCGCGTTTCCATTGCCAGTCGGCCAGCACGACGCCGCGTGCCGCCACTTCTGCCGAAAGCCCGGTCCGGGCGACGATCGCGGCAATCATGGCCGCGTCGTCGGCGCCGTCTTTCTCCATGCGCCGGATAATCGAGTTCGCGGCCTTCATCTTGTCGATCGACAAGGCCAGGTCCTCGACCTTCGCCATGATCCGTTGCAAAGCTGATGGATCGCCCGAGCGGATCGGCTCGTCATCTGCGCCGTGGGGAAAGGCTTTCCGCTTCACAGCTTTTCGGGCCGATGCCGAATGTGCGGCAAGATGGGCGCGGCGGGCATCGGAAATCTTCATCCGCTTTTCGTTGCGGGCAACGGGAAAGCGCGCCGGTCCGGTGATAAACCAGTTCATGCAGCGGGCTTCCGCCGCCCAATAGCGCCGCGTCAACTCGACGTGGCGGCGGGTGAAAGCCTCGATCTCGGGTTCCGGGTTCGGGACGCTCGCCCTCTCCCACAGTTTCGTGACGTAGCCGGCAAACTCGTTTAGTCGGTGGGCCAGCTCGTCAAGCTCTGCGTTCGCGCGCCGGTCTGGAAAGTGGGTGAGGGCATGGAACTGGTGTTCGATGTCCTTCGCCGCAATGTTTGCGGCGAATGTTCCTGTCACGATGACGAGGCTTCGGTTTTCCACGATGGCGATTTTCATCATGCCTCTCCTTCGACAAAGGTCGGGGCACGGCGGTCAATCCTGACCTGCAAGCCCATCAATGCGCCGGAGATGATCAGCCCTCCCGCCGTCATCTCGTCGTGGGTCGCAAACACCGGGTCCAGTACCGGACGGCAGCACTTGAAATGCGCCGAAGCGTCTTCAAGGCTTATCAGGGGAGAGTGGTAGGGTTCGCTTCCGTCACCGCCGACGAGAACGAGTTTGCCGGCCAGCGGCTGCGGGTATCCTTCAAAGATGGTGAAGGCCGTCAAGCTGTCGCGCAACCCTTCCTCGTCAACGAATAGGGAATGCCGTTCATCGAAGCGCACGACCTCGATCAAGCGGCACCCGATCAGGTCATAGATCGGTTTGAAGCTGATTCCGGCCGGAAGCTCGACAGCCCGAAAGATCGTGGTTTCGGGGTCCAGAAGGTAAGCAGTCTGTTTCATGGTCTAGAGCGGTTTTCCCTTAATCGGAGTCGTTTGTTTGCAGTGAACGGCTTGTTCTGATTCCCTGATCGAAGTGATTTGCGGAAGGAGCAGCGGCATGGCACGAGCTTACAGCTTGGATTTGCGGACGCGTGTTATCGAGGCGATAGAGGCAGGCCTGTCGACCCGAGAAGCGGCACGGCGGTTTGCGATCGGGATATCGACGTCTGGTGGTAATTACTCACGCCCTTGTCAGGGGCAAGAATCCCTGAATCTATGGGGATATGGATCGCACTGATTTGCAGCGTCTGACGAAGGAAGAGTTGATCGATCTGGTGCTGCGGATGCAGCGACCGGACAAGACATCGCGCACGTCGTCCAAGCCACCTTCGAGCGATCGCAAGGCGCGTCGGGACAGGGCAAAGCCTGGCGGCGCTAAGGCGGGTCATAAAGGTCACAGCCGCGCCATGAGTGAGGATGCCGATC
>NZ_QZWZ01000115.1 GCF_003601975.1 Mesorhizobium waimense | reverse complement strand
GGGCAGGCGCAGCCCGATGCCAATTACCAGAGGATCGTCAGCAAGATCGGCAAGGCTCCCCCGCAGTACCCGGACATCGACGACGAGTGACGACGCACCGTGCCGCATCGAAAGGGTGGGTAATTACTGTTGCGCAACGACAGGCAGTACATGGGCGCACCGGCGCGGACACCAGAACACGGCCGCACTGCGTCCGTAAGGCTCAGCGAAACAAAACGCCCCAGCGCGAGAGATCGCCGGCCGAAGCGATAACGTCGATAAGGGCTCCGCGAGACAGTCTATGGGCCTGCTGGAGCGCAGCGAGCAGATCACTCTGGAATGCCGAGTTGCGATGCAAGAATTCCCAGGCCCAGCCACGCAACGTCAAATGAGCGGTGCAGCCATAGGAGGAGTGATCCTGCCAGTCCTGATCGGCATCTGGCGCGACAGATAGGGGCATTATCGTGCTCCCCTGCCCGCCTTCATCGCGTAATCTCATGCCACATGCCAAGCACCGGCGCCCACAGCACTGGACCGCCAATGCCGCCGTTTTGCCGCACCACATGGAGCATCTGCGGTGAGACTTCGAGATAGCCTGCCAGGGCGCGGGTAACGCCAATGGTTTGCGGCTCTCTGATTCGCTCAAGCGGCCAGCCGGCGCGACGAAGGATGCGCTCCATGCGCAAGTCGGTGACCGTTACGATATGGCTGAGGTGGCGCGAGAGGCCTAACTCGATCATGCCAGCGAAGAGTTCGTAAGTGGCGATCGCAATGCCGCCCGCTCCCTTCGGTGTGGATGAGGGAATGTCGAGCGCGAAGCGACTGCTTTCCCATATGCTCGGGTGGTCGGGCGCCATCTTTCCCTCCACAGCACGGGAAAGGTGTCGCGAAGCATTGTCGGGCCTGTGGAGGGCAGGAGCCGCACGCCCCCATCGACAGAACCGTCGAAACCGCGCATCAGCAGGTAGTGCGGCCTTAGCGCGTCAAATGAATCGATCTCGTAGCCGCCATTTCCTCGTACCGCCCAGTCGAGCCTCTCCTTGAAGACGCGGTAGCGCAGGCGATGCATTGCATGCAGGTCGTCGGCAAAGTCCTCGTAACAGTCTGGTGCAATCAGCTGGATCATCAAGAGCCTCCTCGCGGGGAAAATTTCACCGGTATTGGAGGCGAAGCTTTACGCTTGCGCTGCCTGTGCGGTTGCACAGGTAGGAATATCAGCGATGCGAGGATTTCGAATCGATGAGAAGCGCAACCAACTGGCTTCTGGTCTTTACACCGAGCTTCCTGCGGGCGTTATCGAGATGAAACTCGGCGGTGCGCTGTGTGATCCCGAGAATGAAGCCCGTCTCCCAGGCCGACTTGCCACGTGCTACCCATTGCGCGCACTCGTATTCGCGCGCCGTCAAAGGCACTCCGTCGACGATCCGGGCAGCGGACAGTTTTCGTCGAACAAACATGTGAAAACAGGTCGCAACGTATGGGAGATCGTCTTCATAGCGTTCCGCGACGCGGAAAAATACAGGATCGCGCTTGTCAGCGGCAAAGGTCATCGCCGCAAAATTGCCGCGGTGATCCATAATCGGGATCGTCAAACCACAGCAAATGCCGAACTGCGCCGCTTCGTCAAAGACCCTCTGCTCGGCTTCTGATGGCTCAACCCCCGGCAGTGCGGAGCCCCATCGAAATGGGTATCCGCCGCAGCGGGCGCGCACTATGACGGGATCGACGCTCTGGTACCGGTGCTCAAGATAGCGCGCTGTCCAGGGCGCCGGATAGTTCGAGATCAGCGTGGGCTTGTCCTTAGAGCGCGGCGGGAGCGAGAGGTAGGCGAAGGCGAGCAGGTCGAATTGTGAGGCCACATCGCCGAGAGCGCTGTGGAAATCGACCTCATCCACGCTGTCCCAAAGCCGTTCCAGAAATCTTTCGAAGACAGGTTGCATGTCTGTCCTTGGGTCTTCGGCAACTTGCTTGCAGGTTGCAAGTCCACGTGGACTTGCAACGTCTCAAAAATGCGCCCTGCCGGCGGGGAGGTGCACCGGCAGGGCTCGCCGCCCAAAGGCCGCGGTCAAATGGGAGGACCGGACAGCCGCGGCAAAAAAAGCTGGTGGGGGCCAGCAAAGATTATACTGCGCCTTCGGCTTTTAGCGCGCGGAACGCCGTGTCAACCGATTTCGCGGTGGCGTCGACGATGATGTCCACCTCGTCCCTGGTGATGATCAGTGGCGGGGCAAAGCCGAGGATATCGCCATGCGGCATGGCCCGGCCGATGACCCCATTCTCAAGCAGAGCAGCGGCGGCACGCGCCCCCACCTGAAGTCCGGGCTCAAACGGTACGCGCGCTTTGGGATCTCGCATCAGCTCTACGGCAGACAGGATTCCGATGCCGCGAACTTCGCCGACAATAGGATGTCCCTCCAATTCGGCTTTCATACGGGAAAGCCAATAGGGCCCGACATCGCGGACGTGCTCCAGAATGTTTCTTCCCTTAAGCACTTGAATGTTGGCAAGTGCGGCCGCCGCGCAAAGCGTATGACCGGAATATGTCCAGCCATGACCGAGAGGTCCGTGCTTCTCCGTTCCTTCTTCCAGGACCGACCAGACGCGGTCGCCGATAATCGACCCGGAAATGGGGAGGTAGGCGGAACTCAAGCCCTTGGCGATGGTGACGAAATCCGGACGCATGCCATAGAGGTGGGAACCGAATTTCTCACCGGTTCGCGCGAAACCGCAAACCACTTCATCGGCGATCAGAAGGATATCGTACTTATCCAGCACCTCTTGAATGGCCGTCCAGTACCCCTTTGGAGGCGGAACGATGCCGCCGGTCCCAAGTGCCGGTTCTCCGATAAAGGCTGCAACCGTATCTGGGCCCTCAGCAAGAATAAGGGTTTCAAGTTCGTCGGCACATCGCTTGGAGAAGGCTTCCTCAGTTTCGCCCTCATGCGCCTGGCGATAGTAATGTGGTGTCGTTGTATGGCGCACCAGGCTCAAAGGCAGGTCGAAAAACTTGTGAAAGAACGGAAGGCCCGTCAGGCTACCGGTGACCAGCCCGGAACCGTGATAACCGCGATGTCGCGAGATTATCTTCTTCTTTTCAGGGCGGCCGAGAATGTTATTGTAGTACCACACCAGCTTGATGTTGGTTTCGTTGGCGTCGGAACCGGAAAGACCGAAATAGACCCTTCGCATGTTCTGGCCGAAATATTCGACGACCGCCTCCGCCAGGAGAGCAACCGGCTCCGTGCCCTGGCTGGCGTAGACATGCGCGAACGGCAACTCGTGTGCTTGCCGGGCAATTGCGTCGGCTATCTCGGTGCAGCCATACCCCATATTGACGCAATAGAGCCCGCCAAAACCGTCGAGGCTTTTTCGGCCTTCAGTATCCCAGATGTAGACGCCTTCCGCTCTCGCCATGATCCGATTTGGCGTCTCGCCGCGGCTGTGCTTGGCTAAGTGCGTAGACGGATGAAAGACGAAGTTTCGATCCTTCTCCCGGAGTTGCTCGGTTCCCAGATTGCTCAAGCTCATCGTTCCTCTCCTCGCGATCAGTCGCCGGAGGACACTCAGCCGCCTCCCTAGCAAGTAGCATACAGGCAAACACCTCACGAATTTCGCGGGAATCCACGTCTTTTGCCGACGAATTCTCGAAATCGGCATCAAACGCCGTGAAAACCAAGGCGTCGGGAGTTTGCCATCGCCTTGGTGCGGAAAAGAGGATCGGGGAATTGTTCGTTACGACAAGCTGGTCGAGATCTGCCCGACCATTCACGAGGTCAGCGAAACTGGGCATTGATTTGATGCGGGCGCCGCCGGGTTCTGTTCGCCCGCGTATGTCTGCGAAAGGTACCGCATAGAGTCGGGGGCATGGTAGTACGAGATGCGCCGTCCGAAGGTCGCCATCCGGGAGTCCAGCAGAATCTGCGCGATGCGTTCCTGCGTTCTTCGTGTCGCCGGAATATGTTCGGGCATATGCCGATGAGCACGCTCGTGGCGGCACGCACTAGTCCCTATGATTGATTCCAACGTTTGGTGCCCGCGCCTGACGGCAGCGATGATTTTGTGTGGGTCGGCTCTCCAGACGAACGGTTGGGATTGCTGATTGTGCTCGGTGATGAAGCGATTGATGGCGGCCTGGAGATCAACGACGGAGTAGAAGACACCGTACTT
>NZ_QZWZ01000114.1 GCF_003601975.1 Mesorhizobium waimense | reverse complement strand
CTGCCATTTACGTCTCTACAAGGTTACCTAATATGGGTGGCAAGCCTTTCAATCCACTCGCTCGCCCATGGAGGAGCTCGATCAAAGCCCTGTAGGCAAGACAATGTGGGTCCGGAACAGCGGTTACGGTACGGAACCTCAAACGTTCTCTTGTTGAGGCGCCATTCCGGCACGTACCGTGTTGCTGTATTTCGCGCTGTTGTTCCATCTTGACGCATCATTTGGCTCCTCTTCCTGATATGATGATGCAGTCGCAAATTCGGTGCCCTTCCCCTCCACACTTAGAGCCCTGCCAGCGCGCGTTTTGGCTGCCGCTCTCCTACGCCGTCGAAGCGTCTGGCGCGCTCTGGCGACACAGGCTGCGCGACATGATCGGGATGGCCGCTTGCCTGGCCGCCCTGGGGGCCCCACATCCGTTTTTCCGGTTAGGTCGAGTGAACCAGGCCTTCAATCTTAAATGAGCGACTGCTAATATGGCTACAACTTAGGCCGTGCACGATCCAAATTCAGCAAGTGAGGACCATCGACGGTCGTCAATCCAGCGGCGGGAACGAAGTGCCTCAGTCACGAGCCAAGCACGACGAGCCAATCTGGGTACCACGTCTGCTCGACGTTGGGCTAAGACGCAAGCCAGATGATCTGGCACTTGTTAGCCCCGAGGGCAGCTTGAGCTGGCAAGAACTCGAGCGCGCCAGCAAACGCTATTCCGCTGGCTTGCTGGCCTATGGGCTGAAGCCGGGCGATAGAATTGCGTCGCTCATGCCCAATAGCGCTGCGCTGATGATTCACTACCTGGGCTGCCTCAAATCGGGGATCGTGGCAGTACCCTTGAATTACCGATACACGCCTCCCGAGATCGATCATGGACTCAAGACGAGCGGCGCTCGGGCGCTATTGGCCCATGTTGACCGTCAGGAAGACATCGCTTCCAGTGTCGCGCGTGACTTGCCACTTGGGGTCATCAACTACGGCTCCGAGCACGATCGCCATTCAAACTTCGCGACGCTCTTGGAGAGCCCGATCGCGCCCGAAATTTCGCCTATGCCTGCGCCTACTGATCCCGCGGTTATCTTTTTCACTTCGGGCAGTACCGGCCCGGCAAAGGGCGTAACCCATAGTTTCGAAAGTCTGGGCAATATGATTGCCAGCTTCGCACAGGGCTGCCAAACTGCGGCGGACGACATCGTTCTGCTGAGCGGATCCATGTCGCACATCGGAGCGCTCCTGGACGCCCTCATGGGACTCGCAGCCGGCGCTCGTGTCGTCGTCCCGCCAAGCTGCGATGGACCCGGGCTCCTGTTGATGCTGCGCGAGCATCGCCCAACCATACTCATCGCTTTGCCCTCGGTCCTCTTCGGGTTGGTTCGGGCGAAGAATGCCAGGCGCGAAGACTTTTCGTCATTCAGACTGCTCTGTGCCGGCGGCGATAAAGTGCCGCTCGAGCTGGCGCTCGAAGTTACTGCGCTCAGCGGCTTGTCCGTCAATGAGCTGTACGGCATGTCTGAAATTGGAGTTGCCACGATCAATCCTCCTGACGGGCTCAACAAAGCGGGTTCGATCGGGCGTCAGATTGTCGGCTACCAGATATCCATCCGCGACGATAACGGCAATGAACTGCCTCCCGGCGTTCAGGGGCGCCTCTGGATCAACTCGCCTTGCAACATGGTCGGCTATTGGGGTGATGCAGATGCAACGCGTGCCACCATCAGGGATGGCTGGCTGGACACCGGCGATGTGATGAAGATAGACGAGGACGGATACCTTTGGTTCTGCGGGCGGCGAAAACAGATCATTGTACACGATGGCTCGAACATCAGCCCGCAGGACGTCGAGGAAGCCCTGATGCGGCATCCCGCAGTGGCAATCGCCGGAGTTGTCGGGGTCCCTGACACCGTCCATGGCGAAAATGTCCACGCGTTCGTAACTTTCAAGCCAGGCGCCGCGCAGCCAGCCCCGCAGGAGCTTATCCATTTCGCTCGCGCCAGCGTTGGCTATAAGGCACCGGAGAGCGTTTTTTTGCTGGATGAGATGCCCCTCAGCGCCACGGATAAGGTTGATCGGGTGGTGTTGAAGAAGTTGGCGGAGCGCCTTCTGAAATCGGAAGCATCAACAGGGTTGGCATCAACGGCTCGATAAACTCCTGCCGGCCAATGCCAGCACTCGCTCGTTTACACAATGCCCGTCCCTCCACTCTTAGAGCCCCGCCAGCGCGCGTTCCGGCTGAGCCGCTGTCGTAGGCCCGAAGCGTCTGGCGCGCTCTGGCGCCCCTGGCTGAGCCGAACTAGGCACGCCGAAGCCAGTTGGTGTGCTTCGTTGACGGCGAGGCCCTAACCTACGCGATCACGCCATACGAGAACGGGCCGCTTTACCCACCTGAACATGGCGGCGGACTTTTGAGCCCGTCACTGGCCGGCGCCTGTTACCCGTCGCTCTCGGGAGGCTTGTTCACCAGGGTATGCGCCGCTCCTACTGCACGTTCTGCCAACCTTGCCGATCGGCCTCGGTATTGTCATTACGGGAAGCTGCATCGCCGGCGTAAACCGGCTCACTGTCGGCTTCATGGCCGCGGTGCTCGGTTTAATCCCGGCCTATGTTGCGGGGGTGCTGCTGGCGCAGCGCCGGGTGCGTACCGATGCGTAGGCCGCGCTTCATCGCCGAACAAGCGCGCCATGCAAGAGGGCTGCTCGGACGGCTCATCGCCTTCATCATGTCACGCGAGACATGGGCAGAGAACAAGCACGCCATCGAGGCGCTGAGCATCGAAGAGAGCGATCATGTCCTCGACATCGGCTGTGGTCATGGGCGCAGCCTGGCCGGCTGGCCGCGCACGCCGCGAACGGGCACGTTGTCGGCGTCGATCCGTCCGAACTCATGGCAGAGATTGCGGTGCGACGAAACCGCGAACTCGTCAAAGCACGGCGGGTCGAGGTCGCCATCGCCGGGTCGGTGCGTTGCCTTTGCCGACGCCGTGTTCGACAAGGCGCTGTGCGTCCATGTCGTCTATTTCTGGAAGGACCTGGATGCCGCCTTTCGCGAGACCGTGCGGGTTCTAAAGCCGGGCGGACGCCTGGCGCTGGTCTGTCAATCAGCACGGAATGGGGACCCTGGATCAGCGCGCAAAAGGGACCCCTTCGTAGGGCACAATGGTCAGCGGTCGCCAGAAGAAAAGATGTCTCATGAGCCGCGGATGCGCGCCCAGATTTGTCCCGGGCTGGCCCGCCGCAGAGGACGTCCAACAAGTCGTTTTTGCGGCGGCGCTTGTGTCACTCAGTCACGGTGTCACCGTGGCGATGGACCACGCGCCATTCGCCACCTTCGCGTCGGTACACCTGGGTGACGCGCAACGTGTAGGTGCGGGGCCGACCATCGACAGAGGCTGAGGTGTGCTCGAAGCCTGCGGTATAGGCCATGTCGCCCACCACGTCGTAGGACAGCAGCTCGAATGCATACGACGTGCAGTCGGAGAAGCTCGTACCGAGAGCGGCGAAGAGTTCCTCCAGTTCTCGCTGGCCGTGGGCGTTGCGCCACGCACCCAGGACGCTCACGGGCTCGTTGCGGGACCAGAGAGCCCGCCTGGGGGCTGGGTCGCCATTGTGCAGCGCGAGCTCCGCCTCATACAGCGCGGTCTTGACCCAGGCAAGGAAGTCGTCGCGGTCGGTCATAGCTCAATCGTCCTCCTGATGCTGCCGTGAGGCATCACACCTGCTCGACGTCGTCTGTCCATCAAAGCGGCGCTTGTGTCGCTCAGTCAAGCGCTCGACGGCCGCATCGCGCAGGTCCCGCGGTGCAATCACGCCCACGGCAGATTCGCATTGACACGCCTTTCGACCGTCGCAAGATCCTGCAGCCGGGTGCCGCCATCGGCACGGCCATCCAGGTCGAAATCGGCGTTCCAGGCCCGTGTGAGCGTCCCGGCTGTCAATCAGCACGGAATGGGGGACCCTGGATCGGCGCGCAAAAGGGGACCCCTTCGTAGGGCACAATGGTCAGCGCTCGCCGGGCGGAGCTGGTCAGGGTTGCGCAGCCCGGGCGAGCGCGGATCGACTAGGTGGGGTGATCAGGCGCGGTTCTTGAAGCGCCAGGACTCGTTTCCGGTCTCGATGATCTCGCAATGGCGGGTGAGACGGTCGAGGAGCGCTGTTGTCATCTTGGCATCAGCGAAGTTTTCATGATGCCTTCTTCCTTGATCGCCTGGTGCGAGCGGTCCGCGCCCGCAGTGTGTTGATCTGGTCGTCCGAGAGTTCGATTTGCCATGGCTGCCCCTTCGTGAGCTGGCGTCCCTC
>NZ_QZWZ01000113.1 GCF_003601975.1 Mesorhizobium waimense | reverse complement strand
AGATCCACGCCGCCACCGAGGCGCTCGGCCTTCCCATCCGCCTGATCGGCACCCCCGGCCAGCGCAACGACATCGCCTTGGCCCACGACCTGATCGACGGTATCGACGCCGATGCCGCCATCGCCGACAAGGGATACGACGCCGATCACCTCGTTGACAGGATCACTGAACAGGGCGCAGAGGTCGTCATCCCGCCCAAGCGCAACCGCAAGGCCCAGCGGCCATACGACCGCGATCTCTACAAGGAGCGCAACCGCATCGAGCGCTTCTTCAGCAAACTCAAGCAGTTCAGGCGCGTCGCAACCCGGTACGACAAATTGCTCGCCAACTTCATGGGCTTCGTCAAACTCGCCGCCATCGCAATCTGGCTCAAATAGTTAAATCGTCACTACGCCCTAGCATGACGAGCGACGGCGAAGAGGCGAAGAGCCGAATACGCTCGATGTCGACGCTCATCAACCTTCTCTGTGACGACATCAGATCGCCTCGGGGTCGAGAGGATAGGCGCCGGTGTCATCATGCACCTCGCTGCCGGTCAACGGAGGGTCGAAGACGCAGGCCAACACCAATTCGGTCTCGGCACACAGCAGGTGAGCATCATGCTTGTCGAGCGCGTAAATGATGCCCGGTCGCACGACATGGACCGCATCCGCCTGGAGATCCTCGATGGAACCCGTTCCAGAAATACAGTAGACCGCCTCAAGGTGGTTCCGATAATGCATCTTGAGGCGAGCGCCCGGCTGGATTGTGGTGATATGGAAGGAGAAGCCCATCCCATCGTTCTTGAGGAGCAACCGCACGCTTTCCCAGCTCGGCGTCTGGACCCGCCGGGCTGTCAGTTTCTCCTCATTGAAATCCCTGACGATCATGATTTGCCCCTTACGCTGCCGTTTTCACTGTGCCGCCGATTACGCTATCGATAGCGTCCTCGAGGATGTCGAGGCCTTGGCTAAGCCGATCCTCCTCAATGACAAGAGGTGGCAGACACTTTACGACCTCGTCTTTGGGACCAGAGGTCTCGACAATGAGGCCCCTCTGGAAGGCGGTACTAATGACCTGCCCCGCAACCTCGCCAGACTTGAGATCGATGCCTTGCATCATACCACGACCCTTAATTGACACTCGGCTTGGGTCGTACTTCTGCGCGATCTGCTCAAGGCGGCTTTTCAGCAGGTTGCCTTTCTCCCTGACAGACGCTGCCAAGCTGTCTGTCCGCCAGAAGTGCTCTAGGGCTGCCCGGGCGGTGACGAAAGCATGGCAATTACCGCGGAACGTCCCGTTGTGCTCTCCCGGTTCCCACTTGTCGAGTTTTCGATCAATTAGGACGAGGGCCAAAGGCAAGCCGTAGCCCGATATCGATTTCGCCATCGTGACGATGTCCGGACGAAGCCCCGATTTTTCGAAGCTGAAGAATCCATCAGTCCGGCCGACACCCGCCTGAATGTCATCGACGATCAGCAGAGCTCCGTGCCTGCGCGCAATGGCCGCCACCTTTTGCAGCCACTCTGTGCCGGCGACGTTCAGGCCGCCTTCGCCCTGAACTGTCTCGACAATCACCGCCGCCGGGGCGTCCACGCCGCTGGAGGGATCCGAGAGCAGGCGATCAAGGTAGTCGGCGGTGTCTACACTGGATCCAAGATAGCCATCATAGGGTAGCCGTGTGACGCCGCCGAGCAGCTGGCCGGCGGCTGCGCGGTGGTAACGATTGCCGGTGCATGAGAGAGCGCCGAGGCTCACGCCATGAAAGCCGTTGGTGAAAGCTATGATGTTGGAGCGCCCAGTGATTTTGCGGGCTAGCTTGAGGGCAGCCTCGACCGCGTTGGCGCCGGTCGGACCCGGAAACTGTACGACGTAGTCTAGTTGTCGCGGCCTAAGGATCGTCTCATGGAATTCTCGCAGAAAAGACTCCTTGGCTTCGTTATAGAGATCGAGGCCATGCGTGATGCCGTCACTCGCAATGTAATCTGCGAGCGCGGACTTCAGCTCCGGGGGATTGTGCCCATAATTTAAACTCGAGCAACCCATGAGAAAGTCGAGATAGGCTGTCCCATCGCGCGCAAACAGCTGGGCCCCTCGTGCCGTCGCGAAAACGACGGGAAAACTGCGGGCGTAGCTGCGAACTTCTGACTCGAGATGGTTGAAGATCGCAAATTCCTCCTCGCGATCCGGCGCACTTTGGTCAGTCATCGTTGCCTCCTTATCTAAGTTGGGTAGGGGCGGATCGGCGGGGATGCCTGCAGGGCTGATGGAGCGTACAATGGGGCCGATAGCTATCGTATGCTCGCTCTCCTGCTGTCCCTTAAAATGGATGTCTCGGTCGAAGCACAGAGCCTGCCGGATTGGCGCGCGTAGATTCCGCGCCACACCTGCGAAGAACGACATGGACGCCCGGTTGCTGAGCGTGACCGTGGCCTTGATGTGCGTCACGCTCTCGCAACATGGCCTGTTCAGGGCTGAGATGATCAGGCCCTTGCCCACCCCTGCGTTACGTATCTCAGGATGCACGGCAATCTGCCAAACAAAGAGCGTCGAGGGCTCGCTCGGCCGCCGATAAGCCGACATCCACCCAACCACCGCCCCAGCATGCTCAGCGAGCACGCAGGTGTCGGCGAAATCAGTGCAGAGCAGGAGCTCGCAGTACAGGGAGTTGCGGTCCAGTGGCGGGCACTTCGCGATGAGTTCCCACACCTCGGCTGCATGAATCTCGTTCGGTCTTTGGAAACTCACTCGTTGGACGTGGTGTGGCAACGAGAAACTCTGGCTATTACTGACCATTCGAATCCTCCAGGCAAAACACCAGAGCCGCCCCACGTCGCGTTTCACGAAGAGGACTTCTCAAAAGTCATGCCGATTGCGCCGCGGGTGCCGTAGAAATATTTTCTGAGTTTTGTTCAATGACTTGACCCGGAGTGCGGCCGGCAACCAGGGCGAAACAATGTGTCGCGGGTCCGACAAACTCGACAGCAGTTGGACGTTGGTGCGCGGATCATTAATCGCATTGGCGTAGGCGGGCGGGAAGCTCACTAATCGGTCTGTCGCAGCCATGCCTTTCAAACACAATGCCCCCGCCGCCAACACATCGGCAAGATGAAGTGCAGGGTGACGAACTGGCAAGAGTATGAGGCGGGGCTCTGCCGACGCGGTAGCTTGACCCTGTGGCTGACGCCGGAAGCCCTTGTGTCGTGGCAAGCGCCAAGACGCAAGACAAGAGGTGGGCAGCCCCGCTATTCCGATCTGGCGATCGAAGCCGCCTTGACGTTGGGCCTGGTATTCGGGCTGCGTCTGCGCCAGACAGAAGGATTGCTGGGATCGGTGCTGCAATTGATGGGTCTGGATCTCTCCGTCCCCGATCATACCACCCTGAGCCGGCGAGCGCGGACATGGCGATCTGTCAACAGCCGGCATGATCGCCAGGTTGCGCCGGACGGCCCGGTACATGTTCTTGTCGACAGCACTGGCCTTCAGGTTTACGGCGCAGGCCAATGGCTTGAAGAGAAGCATGGCGCCAGATCCCGCCGCGGTTGGCGCAAACTCCATCTGGCTCTGGATGCCGATAGCGGCAAGATCATCGCCCGCGCGATGACCGAATGGGACACAGGCGATGCCTCGCAGGTGGCCCCGTTGCTCGACCAGATCAGTCGCTCGGTCGGACAGTTCACCGCCGACGGCGCCTATGATGGAAAGCCGACCTACGACGCTGTCATCAACCACAGCGCTGGCGCTGTGATCGTTATTCCGCCGCGTGCTAACGCGGTCGAGCGCGCCGACACCGAACCTCCCGGCCAAAGGGATCTGCATATCACAACAATCGGCAGAGACGGTCGAATGAAATGGCAGGCCACCACCGGCTATGGTAAGCGCGCGCTGGTCGAGATCGCCATCGGGCGATACAAGGCCCTCATCGGGCGGCGTCTGCGGCCCGGTCGTTTTAGCTAGTTTCCATCCATAGTGTGCTGCAGCAAGCAGAAGGAGGTTCGATGGTGAACTGACAACATGCTGAGAAGCTGCGTGAAAGATGAGGGTACGCACGCTGCACAATCCTCGCTTCGCGAGCGTCTATGCCTATGGCCAGCGTCTTTACCGCAGGACCGTCGACGGAAAGAAACAGGTCCGTAAACGTGAGCCCAATGAATGGCTCGCATGCATCCCGGACGCCCATCCCGGCTATATCAGTTGGGGGGCTTGTCACGTTATCTGAGATAGATCGGATTAAGGCCGCTGCTGCAGAATTCAGGCGAGCGTTCCGGTCATGGTCTTCCACGCCGCCATGGCCTGGAGGCGGTGGAGGTGAATGGCAGCTGCCGA
>NZ_QZWZ01000112.1 GCF_003601975.1 Mesorhizobium waimense | reverse complement strand
AACGCCGGGTGAAGATATGGCGCAAGGAAAAGGCTCACGCGATGGTGTTTGATGCGTCGCCGTCGGTCGCGACCGTCAAGACAATGGCCAACTGAACGGCCGCAGCCGTGGGGAACATCTTGGTGAGCAACGGAGGAATCGTTCAGGTGAGCAGCCTGCCAGTGAAGGCACGCTACTCCCCCTTAGTCCGTCGAACTCGTCAGCAACCATATTCAGCCAGCAGTCGGCGTCGCAACCTCAGCGGAGCACTGAAGAAGGCCCGCATGACGGCCGCGGGGCGCGGGGAGCGCGCTAGGCGGAATGTCGCTGATGGCTGCTTAAGGTCTGCATCATGGAAGCCAGGCGGCCTGGAAAGGAACTCGGCGATAAAAGAGAGAGGTCATGCATCAAACCCCCGCCGTTCTCTCTCTTGGTAGCCTCGGCTGGTTACCCAGACCGCGACCGATCGCGAACCGGCCTAAGTACTCACCGCTAAAAACAGCCCCGCCGGAGGCGGGGCTAAGAGACGATGATGAAACCTCAGTTATAGATCTTGACGATCTTGCGCGTGCCGGGGTCCACGAGAACCGTCCGGTTGTCGATCACCACGTAACGATATTTGACATTGGGAACTTCACGAAGCTCAACCGTATCCGGCAGAGCGGTGCCGACGTTGAGTTCCACACCCGGTAACTTGAGGGATGCCAAGGGCTCCTTCTTCACATACTCCTGGATGACAGTGTCCTCTTCGGGTTGGATGATGATGTCCTCGGCGGCGGCGGCGCCGACCCCTAGAAGAATGAACAAGCCGGCCGCAGCGGTTGTGAGTTGGATTTTCATACTATTCTCCGTTTTAGCGGACCCGCCCCTCAGCTGCGTTGATCGCAAACCGTGTCACCTATCCCAACGGAAAGAAAAAACTCTTGTTCCAAAGAGGCTGCAACTTCTCGCCGATTGGGACAGAAAATACCCGCCGGCCGATGCGCTTTCCTTCCTATCCCCTCTACCATCCGAATTTCACATAGCGCGAGATCCAGTCGAATACCGACGCGAGGGACTCCCATAGGCTCGGCGGCCTCTCGTCACCCCGATCGGCTGTCGAGCCGCCTAAGCTGATAGCTGAATGAAAAACCTCGCCGCGCCATTTGCTAAGCGGCGATCCCCACTCGCCCAGACTGCCGAAGCCTATTGCAACCATTTGTCTACGCTCGCGTTCTGCCGTTCTTCGCGGAGGACACGACCCCGATGAGTGCTTTTCTTCCAATCAGAATTCGATTTGCAGATGGGCGCTTGATGCAGGTTTCTTCGATCTGTGAAGCCGAGAAAGCCCTTGGCGGGCGATGGGAGAACAAGGAAAAACGTACATTCAAGGAGGCAGCTCGCCTCCTCGCTGCTGCGAGGGAGGGAGGTTGCAAGCCTCAGGTTGCCTTTCAAGCGTTCAAACGGGCGGCGCGAGAGCAGAGCATGCTTCAATCTGTGAAGCGGAGTTCGGCTCTCAAGATGTACGATGAACTTGTCAGATCGCTATGCTAGCCAGAGCGGCGGACCAGCGTAGACGACAGAAAACGAGCGCCGCCTAGACGGGCAGAAAGCCTATAGGGAATTCCGACGTGCCGGCGCTCATCGGGCGGGAGGAAACTGGATGATTTCAGGCGCTGGCAGCGAGGTTCCCGGTGAACCGGTTCCTGTTTCTCATCGCTGATTTTCTGGCGCGCCCTCCCGAGTTCTATTTCGTTTTGGCGGCCATGGTCCTTTGCACATTGCTTGTACCATTCGGGATGACCAACATCGTCACCTATGCCTTGTCGGTTGCCGCAATCATCATCACCGGGGTGGTTCTGATCCAAGGCTATCGCGACACCTCGGCCATCCACGCCAAGCTCGACGAGATTATTGTTGCGCTTAATGAGACAAGAAACGACGTCGTTGGCCTGGAACATGGCCAACCGCACGAAATCGACGAGAAGCTCGCTGAAATTGAGGCCGAGGCGAAGGCAGGCTAGCCTCGAGCATTAACGACACAGATCTTGGACGGGTTTACCCTGTCTCGGCAGCTACTAAGGCTGCTTATCTCCAGCCGCCGCCGTTTCGCCCTTGAAGGTAACTTTTGTCCCCTTCTCCACTATAGAGGCGAGGTCTTCTGCATCCCAGTTGGTCAGCCTGATGCAGCCATGGGAGAAGGTCGTGCCGATCTTACCAGGTTCGGGCGTGCCGTGAATTCCGTAGCTTTCGATGGAAAGGTCGATCCAGATCGATCCCACAGGATTGTTCGGCCCGGCGGCAATGGTGAAGGGCCGCTTGGACTTGACCCCCTTGAAAGCGAAGTCGGGATCGTAGTGATAGGTCGGGTTATGCACCACGCGTTTAATCTCCGCCTCGCCATTCGGCGCCGGCTTCTCGTCGCTGCCGATGGAAGCCGGGAAGACTGCGAGCCATTTTCCCGAGGGATCAAGCACGCGCACCAGGCGGGCGCCCTTGTCGACCTCGACGCCGGCAACGGCAGTAGGAGGATCGGCCCGACCAACATCCGGCACAAGCAACTTCGTGCCGACCTTCTTGAAGCGGGTGCCCGGATTGAGCCGTCTGAGCAATTGTTCGCTGACATGGAAGCGTTCTGCCAGCTTCTCCATCGCGTCGTGATAGCCAAGCCGCGGCAGGCGGGCCATCCTCTCGAGGCGCGCCGGAATACGCTTGGTAAAAGGTCCGCGCACATCTTTGCGCGTCAGCTCATAGGTAACCAGGACCGGGCTGGCGGAGGTTGCCATCAGCTTGTCCCAGGTCTCCCGCGTGAGCTTGCCATCGGATGGGAAACCGTTCGCCGACTGAAAGGCCCGGACCGCTTTGGTGAAGTTCTCTGAAACGCGCCCGTCGATGAGGCCCGGCGAGAAGCGGGCGCGATCCAAAAGGATCTGTGCCTTCAGGAGGGCCGGGCTGAAGCCTTTCGGTTCTCCGGCGGCGAATTGGGCCTGATTGACCGTGGCTAGGTCCAGCTTGGCCGCCTCGGTCCCGGCGGAGGCGAGGATGAGCGCCGCGGCGACGACAAGAAGGAGCCTGATCATCGACGTCACTCCCTGGACACCAAACCTGCTCTATGACGCTGCAAAGCCTATCTGGTTCCATTCGCTGGCAGCTGCATCGTCGGCAGTCACCGTGCTGAGCCGTTTGCGACTCGAAATATCGAGTAGATGAACGAGCGCTGGCCGCGCCGAGATGGCGCTCAATGCTGTTGCCGCTCGTCGACTATGACTATGATAGACGCCCATCGGCAAGGAGTCCCCGCTTCTGGTGAAGCGGCGCTGAAGCGGCGCCAGCGACCGCCCGGCCACGCGTGCTGGCCAGAATGGATAGCCGCCGGGGCTAACGTCCGTTACGCGGATCAACGTTTTTGGGCGAAAAGGAGCATGCGAGCGCTCGGAACGCTTGCGATGCCGAGCAGCCGTTGTGGGGTGCGACAGAGTTAGCGAGATGGAACAATCCGACAACCGGCGAATTTGTAAGATGAAGGGCGATCTGTTTCGGAGGATAACTAGGATGAAACGCGTCCTTGCCCCAAATACGGTCCGACTGATGCTGGGCGGCGTAACCGCCTGTCTGCTCACGGTCGTCGAGATTCCCAACCCGATTACGCCATTGTCGCTTGTGTCTGAGGCTAGGGCTGCCACGGAAGTTTCGATCAGCACATTCTACCACGACCTATCTTCCCATGGTGATTGGGTTTCGTATCACGGAGCGACCGTTTTCGTGCCGGTTGATGTACCTGACGATTGGCGTCCGTATACCCTTGGACACTGGGTCTATACCGAGCAGTATGGCTGGCTCTGGGTATCCGACGAGCCATTCGGCTGGGCGACGTACCATTTCGGCCGGTGGGGCTATGCCGACGACATTGGCTGGTACTGGGTTCCGGGTACTCGTTGGGCGCCAGCATGGGTGAGTTGGCGTCGTGACAGGGAGCACATGATTTGGGCTCCGCTGCCGCCGCGCCGCGATCCGGATTTGATTTCAATCGAGGTGACCTTCGACGCGACGCCGGATTTTTACTGGGTCGTTGTCCCCACCCGCGAATTCCTTGCTGCGGACATTTCTGTCGTCGTTATCCGTGACGAGCCGGAATTTGTGCGCATTGTCGAGGCGGCCGAGCCGGCCGGCGACGTGACGATCCAGAACAACGTGGTGATCAACAAGGTCATAGATGTTGATGTCATCGAGAAGGAGACGAACCAGGAGGTGCCTGTCGTCAAGGTCAGCAAGACCGACACGCCCGAGCAGTCCGGCAAACTGGAAAACAATACGGTCAGGGTCTTTGAAGGCGAGGTGAAAGCCGATGCCGATGCCAAACCAGCTGAGATCAAAGATATCGAGGAGGTGAAGAAGGTTCAGGCTGGCCGGAAATCGAAGCCGACCGAAGGCGCAGCCACGACCGAACAGGCCGAGCCCGAGCAGGCGGCCAAGCCGCAGAAAAAGACCAAGGAGCAGCCCGCCGCCGAGCAGCAGCAGGCCGAGCCCGAGCAGGCGGCCAAGCCGCAGAAAAAGGCCAAGGAGCAGCCCGCCGCCGAGCAGCAGCAGGCCGAGCCCGAGCAGGCGGCCAAGCCGCAGAAAAAGGCCAAGGAGCAGCCCGCCGCCGAGCAGCAGCAGGCCGAGCCCGAGCAGGCGGCCAAGCC
>NZ_QZWZ01000111.1 GCF_003601975.1 Mesorhizobium waimense | reverse complement strand
TCGAGATCGGCTTGCCAGTCCACATCCATTGATCGGCCCTCCACAAGCCGACCTCCTATGAATCACGCAAACTCTCTCTTGGGAATTCCAAAAACTCGCCCGCCGCTAAAAACCTGCCAAAGTAGTGCTAGCTAGGGGATGAGGCGACGAGCTATCTTTTCGACAACTGGTTTGATCCGATCGAAGCTGGCCTGCGCGAGCGGGTGCGCGGCTTCATCGAGACGATGCTCGAGGCCGAGCTGGAAGCGGTGCTTGCCCCGCCCCGGTATGGCCGGCAGCCGGCGGCGCGCAGTGATGAGACCGCCGGTGTCGCCGGCCACCGCCACGGCAGCCGGACGCGCACGCTGACGGGGACCTTCGGCACCACCGAGATCACGGTTCCGCGGGCGCGCCTCGAGGCCGGCGAGGACAAGACGGCCGAGTGGAAGAGCAAGGCCTTGCGCGCCTATCAGCGGCGCACGATGGCCGCCGACGCGCTGATCGCCTCTGTTTATCTCGCCGGGTACGAACACCAGGCGCGTGCGGCGTGCGCTCGCCGCGCTGTTCGGCGGCGCGATCGGCAAGGACGTCGTCAGCCGCACCTGGCGCAAGGTCAAACCGACTGGGATGCCTGGAATTCCCGCTCGCTGGCGGACGAGCCGATCGTGCGCCTGATCCTCGACGGGACGGTAGTTCGTGTCAGGCTCGACCGCAAAGCGACCTCGATCTCGCTGCTCGTGGTCATCGGCGTGCGCGCGGACGGCCAGAAGATCCTGCTTGCCGTCAAGAACATGGGCGGCGAGACGACCGAGGCCTGGCGGGCCATCCTCGACGATCTCGTCGGGCGCGGTCTTCGCCGGCCCGAGTTCCTCATCGTCGACGGCGAGGCCGGACTGGACAGGGCGATTGCGGCGCTGTGGGACGGGGTGCCGGTTCAAAGATGTACCGTCCACAAGCACCGCAACCTGCTGGCGCATGCTCCCGAGCGCCTGCACGAGGAGATCACTGCCGATTACACCGACATGATCTACGCAGCCACGCCAGAGGAGATCGAGATCCGCCGCAAGGCGTTCATCCGCAAATGGCGGCTCAAATGCCGCGCGGTGGCCGACAGCCTGGAGGAGGCTGGCGAGCGTCTCTTCGCCTTCACCCGGCTGCCGCCGAGCCAGTGGAAAAGCGCCAGAACAACAAACGCGATCGAGCGGCTGCACGAGGAGTTCAAGCGGCGCATCAAAACCCAGACCGTGCTGCCTTCGGCCGAAACCGCGGCCATGCTGTTCTGGCATTGATGGCGTCCGGCCAGATCTCGATGCGGAAAATCGACGGCTGGCACACGCTTCCTACGAAGCCACTCGATCAGCAGATTGACCTCGCCGCATGAACCGATAATCTCAATTTACCGGAGGCTACTCCGCCGATTTCCAACACGATCCGCTACGGCACCGAAAGAAAACATTTATGCTTTTTTCATACTGTTGTTAAATATTTTGGCAGTCATTGACCTTTGGCGAGGAGCTTAAATCGGATGGACACGGTAATCCACCATCCTCGGCTTTGTGCAGCGATGACGTGACCGGATCGCCTTCTTCCACGATGTGGCTACGAATAGCATCGACCTTTCGCGACTGAGCCCGCCGTATCTCCTGCGCGCGGTCCAGCATCGCGGTAGTCGTTGAATTCGTGCAAGCGAAGCCCGCCCGCCGCTGCAACAGCATTCCCACCGGCATCCAGCATTTTCAGCCCGACTCGATCGGCGAGCGGAAAAGCCCTCACTACCGGCTCACGGCGTGCCACACGGAAAGGGCCGGGCTTTTGTGATCCACTCTCTCTGTGTCAGTAATCAGCATTGCGCGCCTTTCGATCTCATCCTTCGGGCAAATCGTCCAACCAGCACGCGCCCTCGCGCTGTGGCCGAGTGAATATCTTTCCGATTTTTTCCGAATTCTTGTGTTGATGATATCGCATATACACAAGGCCATCGGCTCCAAGGTCGAGGAGCTCGATCTTTCCCGTGTAATGCGACATGATGTATTTGAACGTCTTTTGTATGCCGCTGAGACATTGGTTGATGCCGTGCGCAATCTCTATTCCGCGGTGCAGCGGAACCTGAAAATGTGACGCCCCTTTCACAGGCCTGGCCTGAAAAAGATAATAAGGGCGGACACCCATTTGGTGACACTTGGCAAAGGTCGCAGCCAAGACCTCGGGATCATCGTTGACTTTCGCGAGGAGGACGGACTGATTGAGAAACTGCACGCCCTGTGCGCGCAAGGAGCGAATGTTGCGCTCTGCATCGATCGAGATTTCACCGATGTGATCGAAATGTGTGACGATCACTGCGGCTTTACCCGCTTCATGGATCCGTTGGAACAAAGCCGATAGAGACGGATCCTCGAACCGCTTGGGGTCGTAGGCGACTGTTTTTGTGCCGAATCGGATCGAATCCAAATGTGGGATCGGCAGCAGATGATCAAGAATTTTGTCGAGCTTGGCGGTGGTGAGCACGAACGGGTCGCCTCCCGAAAGCAGAACGTTCGTCATCTCAGGATGCCCACCAATATATTGCGCTATCTGCGCGAAATCAGGTGCAATTTCATCATCAAAATCCTTGCCGACGAGGCGTTTGCGAAAGCAAAAGCGGCAATATGAAACGCAACGGTTTGTTGCCAGCAACAACCCAGTCTGAGCGTACTTGTGCTGAAGTCCAGGCAGAACAGTGTTGTCCTGTTCGCCACTCGTATCCAGACTGCCGGAACTCTCGAACTCCTCGAATGATGGCTCCACAATATACTTAAGCTTGTTGTAGTAACCACTATTGGTGATCTGCTCACGGTAGAATTTTGTGACATGATAACGCGTGATGCTTTTGGCTTGAAGCTCACCCTCGGTAACGACGCGCCTCCCCTCGATGAAATCCATTGCCGCAGTTCCGGACCCCGGACCCGAGTTGGTGGGCGATGATCGAGGCGGGCAAAGGTCGGTGGCCGCCGATTTCGCCCGCGTGTTCGGATCGCGACAGCTCAGGCCCTGATCGAAGCCGACTGCGATCGCTTTCGGATCCCGTTCCTCCTGCGCCTCAAACAACTCTTGAACGCGGCGATCCAGCGGATGGGCCGCTTTCATCCGGTTGGACTCCACCGGACGACGGAGACGTTCGTCCGCCAATAGGAGCGGCGCCGACCAGGCCCGCTGCCCGGAGTCAACCGCCATTTGGCTTAGCGCCTGCTGCAAATACTCCACAAACCGGTCGACTGTACTCCGCTCGAATAGGGACGTCGCGTAGATCAGTTTCCCACGAACCGCCTCGCCGACCTCAGCAAGGTCAAGCGCAAGATCATGCTGGGCGACACGGTCGTCAATGCCGACATGCTCAAGTTCGAGCCCCGGCAGCTTCGCCGATTCTGTGCCATTGTTTTGCCATGCAAATATGACCTGGAAGATTGGGGTATGAGCGACGGGCTGGGTGTCAAGTTCCATCACTTGCTCAAACGGCAGATCCTGATTCGCGTGTGCCCCAAGCGCCGCGGCATTCACCCGTTTCAGCAATTTTGCCAGCGTCGGATCGTCCGACAGATCGATCCCCAGCGGCAGGGTATTGACAAAGAGACCGATCAGCCCGGCGATCTCGGAGCGCGTGCGATTTCCGCTCGGTATGCCGATGAGCAACTCGTCCTGGGCCGACAACCGCGCCAGCACCAGAGCCCAGCCCGTCAGCAGAGTCACAAACAGCGTGGTCCCATGATATCGGCTCAGCGCCTTGAGTTGGGCGGTCAACGGCTCGTGCAACACGACCTCGATGAAATTGCCGCTGTAGTCCTGCTGAGCCGGGCGCGGCCGATCCGTCGGCAGTTTCAGCACGGCTGGCGGGCCCGCCAGCTTCCGGAGCCAGTATTCCGACTGACGCTCCAACACCTCGCGCGACAGCGAGCGCTGCCAAAGGGCGTAGTCCGCATACTGCAGCGGCAACGGCGTCAGCCGATCCGCGCGGCTCTCCCGGGCCGCGGCGTAGAGCTCGCTGAGCTCGCGTGTCATGATCGTCCGCGACCAGTCGTCCGAGACGATGCGGTGGGTCGTGATCAGCAGCACATGATCGTCCACCGCCAAGCGCACCAGCCGGCTGCGGATCGGTGGCTCCACCTCCAGGTCGAACGCCGCGTCCGCTTCATTGCGCAACAGATCCGCGAGCGTTGTCTCCCCATCAGCCGCTGTCAGATCGTCCCGTTTCACTGACAGGCCGAAATCCGCCGGCCCGATCCGCTGGAACGGCTCGCCGCCCTGCATTCCGAAGATCGTGCGTAGCACCTCATGACGCGCCACTAGCCCGTCCAACGCCGACTGCAGGGCGGCCTCATCCAGCTCGCCGCGCAGCCGGAGCCCCATCTGAATATGACACGCCTCTCTGCCGCCCGCCAGACGCGACAGGAACCACACCCGCTGCTGGGCGAATGACAGCGGCACCCGCGACGGACGCGGCAAAGCTACAATTGGCGTGACTGCACTCAGCCGTGCAGCGTCCGTATCGATTTGGATGATTCGAGCAAGTTTCATGAAGACCTCCTCGGTCGGAGATTGCAAGAACGCTATGGTCGTAACGGATCCTTCATCGTATCCCACGCAATCGGCATGCCACCGAAAGGTGTACGGGCAAGAGGAGCGAAATCATGTGTTTCGCGTGACAACGGCAGAATGCTTGCGCCTTAGAATGTCAGGTTCCGAATACAGATGTCTTCACCCTTACATTGCTGAACATGACCTCGAATGACGGCGGTAAGCGAGACGTGTAAGAGGCCGTTTGGAAAATCGGAAAATTGGGATTTCGGCGGAGGCTGGTTTGTGATTCAAGCTGTGGATGTGGACCGAACAGAGCCGTGGCCGGATGGCCAAGATCGCCAAGAAGACCAAGCGCTACC
>NZ_QZWZ01000110.1 GCF_003601975.1 Mesorhizobium waimense | reverse complement strand
GCGGACATCGGCGCCAAGGCGGTCATCCCCTCCACCCGCTCCAGATCAGAACCGATCCCCCATGATCCGCTCATCTACCGATGCCGCAACCGCATCGAGCGATGCTTCAACAAGCTCAAGCACTTCCAACGCTTCGCAACTCGCTACGATCGACGCGCCAGCCACTTCCTCGCCTTCATTCACCTCGCCGCTGCAATGATCTGGATGCGATGAATGTCGATTCAGCCTAGTGGGCATTGGTCCTAGGCTACCAGGGCCATTGGTCGATATTGCCCTTACATTAGCTTCAGCGCATGTTCATGTTAGCCGGCGAGGTCGCAGAAGCCGGTCAGGCCCGGCGGCCAACCCATACATCCCCCCCCGGCAGCCGGGCCACCGACCTCGCCCGTGTGGATCTCTGAAAGAGCGCCGGCCCGACAGCCCAATAGCCAGCCAGGTCATTCCAAAGCGGCCGGCGCTGCATGCACCGAGGCCACGCGTTCCGGCGGCTTCCATTTACCGAATGTTCAGCAACGTTTCGCATGTTTGCGCCGGGGGACGATGATGTGCGAGGCAGACGCCAATGCATCGAAACCTTGTCGACGCGCCTCCCTTGGCAATGGACGAAGACAGCATTGAGGCCGGACGGCTCGGGGCGCTCGAGCGCTTCGACGTCCTGGACACGCCTCGCGAGGAAGCCTTCGACCGCATAACCCGTCTGATCCGCAATATCTTCGACCTGCCGATCGCCGTCGTTTCGATGATCGACGGGCACAGACAGTGGTACAAGGCCTATGAAGGTCTTGAAAACCGCGAGGTCGGCCGCAACGAGACGTTCTGCAAATACACCTTGCAGGAGCTGACGCCGCTGGTCGTTCCCGACGCGCAGCAGGATCAGCGCTTCGCGCAGAACCCGCATGTCACCGGCAATCCGCATATCCGTTTCTATGCCGGCGTTCCGCTGCGCACCGGCGACGGCCACGCCATCGGAACGGTGTGCGCCATCGGCTATGAGCCGCGCCAGTTCAATGCCCGTGAAACGGCGATCCTTTGCGATCTGTCGCAACTGGCCATGGACACGCTCGAGTTGCGCCAGCTTGCTGCGGTCGACGCCCTCACGGGCACGCTGTCGCGCCGCGCGTTCAAGGAACAGGCGGCACATGCCATGGGACTGGCCCGGCGCCACAAGCACGACCTGGCATGCATCACCCTCGATCTCGACCACTTCAAGACGGTCAACGACCGCTACGGCCACGCCGCCGGCGACAAGGTTTTGGCCGCCATGGCCAAGGCATGCCGGCAGCACCTTCGCGGCAGCGACCTGTTCGGCCGCCTGGGCGGCGAGGAATTCGCGCTTCTGCTGCCGCATACCGACCGCAAGGGCATGACCGAGGTGGCGGAAAAACTGCGCGGCGCCATCGGCAAGGCCGAAATCAGGCATGGTGCATCGAAAATCCCCGTTACTGCCAGCTTCGGCATGGCGGCGCTGGATGCGCGAACCCAGGACATCGACCAGTTGCTGGCCATGCCGGCACTGCGCTCTACGAAGCCAAGGCAGCCGGCCGCAACAGATGCGTCGCCTTTCGTGCGCCCGATGACGTGGCCAAGGGGCCGCGCCGGCGGGTGCTGAAGGCCGGCCGCATCCTGTTCAACAACCGCATGTCGTCCATCGACTGCACGGTAAAGACCTTGGCCGACGACGCCGCGGGGCTGGATGTGATCAGTTCGATCGGCGTGCCGGAGACGTTCAACCTGGTCATCCGCGCGGATGCCTTCGAGACGCGCTGCCGCATTGTCGCGCAGACCGAGCGGCACATCGAAGTCGAATTCTGCTGAGCGACGGCGCCGTTCGAGCGTCTTGCGGAGCCCGGTTGCGTAGCCGGGCCAATTCCGCAATTCTGCTTATATGTGCAATCTCTACAATATCACCACCTCGCAAGAGGCCATCCGCCAGTGGACCCGCGCACTGCGCGACATCGCCGGCAACCTCGAGCCCTCGGTCGACATCTATCCCAACCAGTTCGCGCCCGTGGTGCGCAACACGGCGGACGGAGCGCGTGAGCTTGCCAATCTGCGCTGGGGCATGCCGACGCCGCCGGAGCGCATGCGCGGCAATGCCGATTCCGGCACCACCAACATCCGCAATCCGCAATATGGCCACTGGCAGCCCTTTCTCGGCGTCGAGAACCGCTGCGTCGTGCCGGTGACCAGCTTTGCCGAACCGAGCCCCACGCCCAGTCAAAAAGACCCGGAGACAGGCGTCCAGAGGAACTACTGGTTTGCGCTGAGCGAGGAGCGGCCGCTGTTCTTCCTCGCCGGCCTGTGGACGCCCTGGCAGGGCGTGCGCAAGGTCAAGGAAGGTCCCAGCGAGCACGAGCTCTACGGTTTCCTGACCACCAAGCCCAACGCGCTGATCGCGCCGATCCACGAGAAGGCGATGCCGGTGATCCTGACGAGCCAGGAGGAGACGGAGATTTGGCTGAGCGCACCGTGGTCCGAAGCGAGAAAGCTGCAGCGCACGGCGCCGGACGATGCGTTGGTGATCGTCGAGAAGCCGGCGACGCAGATCAAGTTTCCGGCGCAGGCGCCGGCGCAAGGCTCGCTGTTCTAAGCAAGACGATCTGGCAGCGACCGGGAGATCGTCCCGGACTGTGGGGCAAGGACAAGCTCGCGCAGAAGGGGCCGCACACCCGCCATGCGCGCCCCCAAGTCCGAAAGAATTGGTTTCAGCTTTCAGCGTGGTCCCACGCCTCACCTAGGCTCAGGACCCATTAAATCGCTCGGCGAGACCTTCATCCGTAGGCCGGAGACGCCTCAAGGATGGAAATGGGTCCTCGGGTCTGAATCACTCGTTCAAGCCGTAGCCCGGCGGCGTCGAACAGGCTTGCATACTGTGCCTCCGTCCTCTCCAGGCCGCCGGTGACGGCGAGCATGACCACGTCGATACCTTTAATCTGGTTCGGTTCGTCACCCGGCGGCACGAGCGTCTCGGCCACAAGCACCTTCCCGTTCGGTAGCATCGCCTTGCGGCAATTTCGCAGGATCGCCGCAGCACGCCCATCGTCCCAATCGTGAACGACCTTCTTAATGACGTAGACGTCACCACTGGGAACGCTCTCAAAGAAATCACCAGCGATAAATTCGGTGCGCGGCAGGTCGCCTCCGGCACCCTCATGTGCCGCCGCGACGCCCGAAGGCAGATCGAAAAGCACGCCGCTCAAATGGGGGTTGCGGGCCAGGATCGCCGAGAGAAGCTGACCATGTCCGCCGCCAACGTCGATGATCCGCGTGAACGGCCTGAAGTCACAAGCTTCGGCAACGGCCTCGTTGCTGCCTTGGCTCAAGGCGACCATGGCACGCTGAAACAAGGCAGCCTGCTCGGGGTGTTCCGACAGCCAGTCAAACCTTGGGCTCCCAAACACCTTGTCGAAGGCTGGCTTTCCTGTGCGGACAGAATACAGGAGTTGCTCGAAGGCAAGATAAGCCTCGCTGTTGATCATACTGACGAAGTCGCGGGGACCCGGCTGATCGGAGCGCAGCACGGCGCCAATCTCCGTCAACTCGAAATGACGGGGCGCTACTTCCCTAAAGATCCCTTCAGGCGCGAGAAGTCGCATTACACGATAAAGCGCGTCAGCATCTGACTGAGTGGCAGCCGCTAGTTCATCCACCGACCGCTCGCCGACGGCCAGAAGATCGGGGACGCCGAGTTCGATAATGACGCGCAGCGCCTGTGACACAGCGAACCCGAATCCTAGCCTCATGATCTGTTGCGACGCGCTGGGCATGGGCCTTTTTTCCTCGACTGTCTGCGTAAGCTTAGCAGAATTGAGCGAGCGCAATCCAGGCATCGCTTCCCCAAATTGGAGAAGAGCTGACGAGGGCCCGAGAATTACGTTTGCCCCTTCCTGTTGATTCCATTTTTTGAGCCGATAGCGTCGACAGTGCCGCGACGAGCGACCGGTGCGCCTAGGCACTTGCTCGGGGGTGTAAGGCTTGATTCCGTTGCACCTCCTGGAGGTGCCGTCATGGGTGGTCTGTTTTGGCTTACGAAGGCGCAGATGCGCCTGATCTCGCCTAATTTCCCGCTGTCGCATGGGGTGGCGCGCGTCGATGACAGACGCGTGGTGAGCGGCATAGAGCGGATAGCGCTGGCGCGACGCGCCTGCGGCCTACGGTCCGCACAAGACGCTGTACAACCGGTTCATCCGCTGGAGCCGCATGGGCGTGTTCAACCGCATCTTCGCGGCGCTGGCCGGAGCGGCGGGTGCGCCGGAGACGGCAATGATCGACGCGACCCACCTGAAGGCGCACCGCACGGCGTCGAGCCTGCTCAAAAAGGGGCTCTTCCCCCGATGTATCGGGCGCACGAAGGGCGGCCTGAATTCCAAGCTGCACGCCGTTTGCGATGACCAAGGTCGGCCTCTCATCCTGGCCCTGACAGAAGGCCAGACAAGCGATTACAAGGGTGCCGCGCTGGTCTTCGACCGTTTGCCGAACACCAGGGCTCTTATCGGCGACAAGGGCTATCACGCCGACTGGCTGCGCGCGGCGCTCGTCGCCCGCGGCATTGCGCCCTGTATCCCACCCAAGACGAACAGAATCGAGCCGGTCCCCTACGACCGAACCCTCTACAAGGCCCGCCACAAGATCGAGATCATGTTCGGGCGCCTCAAGGACTGGCGGCGCGTCCATACCCGCTACGATCGCTGCGCCCACACATTCATGGCCGCTATCGTCATACCAGCCATTGTTACCTTCTGGCTCTGATCAATGAGGCCTGACCCTAGTCATCTGAATCTAAATTTCGTGGCATAAGGATTGTTCCGCCTTCTGGCAGAAGCGTTTGACGGAGGCGAGAATGTCGTCTGCGGACTTGGTCCATCGATATGGCTTGGGGTTCTCGTTGTGGCG
>NZ_QZWZ01000010.1 GCF_003601975.1 Mesorhizobium waimense | reverse complement strand
GTCCACCCCCGCAACCGAGCCTGCCCGCCGTCCGTCAGGCCATCCTCATCGCACTCGCGCAGCCGCCGCCAAGCCGCTGCCCGCATTGCCGCAAATCCCTCAATCCTGAAAATCTGCCAAAGTAGTGATAGGCTTTATCGTCAAACTTGCGCCCATCGGCGTGTTCGGTGCCATTGCCTTCACGGTCGGAAAATACGGCATCGGTTCGCTGCAGCAGCTCGGCTATCTTGTTGCCCTGTTCTACGCCAGCGTCATCATATTCGTCTTCGGCATACTGGGCCTGATCATGAGGATGGCCGGATTCAGCCTCATCAAGTTCCTTGCCTATCTGCGCGAAGAACTGACCATCGTATTGGGTACGGCATCGTCAGACAGTGTCCTGCCGCAGGTGATGCGCAAGCTGGAGAATATGGGCATCAAGGACTCGACGGTAGGTCTTGTCATCCCGACCGGATACTCGTTCAATCTCGACGCCTTCTCGATCTACCTTACCCTGGCCGCCGTGTTCATCGCCCAGGCGACCAACACACCACTTTCCACTTCCGATCTTCTGGTCGTTCTCGGCATCGCGCTGCTTACATCCAAGGGCGCCCACGGCGTGCCCGGTTCGGCAATCGTGGTTCTGGCTGCAACACTATCGGCGGTGCCCGTGATCCCGGCGATCGGCCTGGTTCTCGTGTTGTCCGTCGACTGGTTCATGGGCATGGCCCGCGCGCTTGGCAATCTCATCGGCAACTGCGTTGCGACCGTTGTCATCGCTGCATGGGAAGGCGATATCGACCGCGTTCGGGCACATAAGGTTCTCAATGGTGAAATGGATGGATCGACCGAGGAGCTGCTGGATGTCGGTACGGACACGGTCCGCGCCGATGAGCCTCGGGCATCATTGGCCCACTGAGAACTTCATCCCAAGGCGCATGCGCAGCGGTTTTGCGACACCGACATGCATAAAGACAAGAAGCTAAAGCGCGTCGCATGAATCCGTTTGGATGCGACGCTCTTTAGAGCAATTCCAGGAAAAGTGCGCAGCGGTTTTCCGTCCGGAATTGCGTAAAAACAAAGAGTTAGAGCGGGTCGGCGATTCTATCAAAAGCTGAACCGCTCTAGACAAACCAATCGCTCAGCGCGTAGGCATGGATATAGTCGATCTGCATTTCCGCTGGCGCCGCGAGCCCGTCGGCGGGCGTTCCCGCTATGCCGCCAACCGCCAGATCGACCAGCATGTACATCGGGTCGTGCATGTCGGCAGGCGTTGCGGCACGGGCAACTTCGACGTCGTCGAAATACCAGACGAGTTCGTCTTCCGTCCACAGCACCCCGTATGTGTGGAACCCTTCGGTATCCGCGGCAAAGGCCGTCGAGGCCACTGTCGTTTGACTTCCCGTCTCGTTCGAGTGGCTTGTCAAAAGGAGCTTGTTTGGATCCTGACCGGTCATCTCTATGACATCCAGTTCCGGTGGCCAGGAGCCGTCCTCCGGCAGAAGCCAGAAGGCCGGCCATACGCCTTGTTTTTCGGGCATGTCGGCCCGAATTTCGAAATAGCCGTAGGTTTGTGCGAAGGATTCGTAAGTCGTCAGCAAACCCGATGTGTATTCGTAGTTGTTTATATAAGGCTTGATCGCCTCGGGAGCCCGGGCGGCGGTAATCGTGAGAACACCGTCCTCGACGCTGAACGGGTTGACGGAACTCGTCGGGGCGTAGCTGGTATCGATATACCATTGAAGCTCGTTGTTGCCCGTGAGCGAGCTGCCGTTCGCGCCCCCCCACCAGAAGTTTGAGTCCCAGGTGCCGCTCGAGCCGTTCCACAGGTTCAGCGTGTTGAACTCGTCCGCGAAGGTGAGTTCCAGATGCGACCTGTCCAAGGCCAAATCGAACTGGCTTGCCGTGAACTGGTCGACGGTCTTGTTGGCGAAGACGAGAAACTCGCTGTCGGACAGGTTAAGCCGGACGTTTGCTCCCGACTGGACCATGCTGGCCTGCACCTGCTCGAACGAGTTGAAGCCGTAGCTCCCGACACGCACGGTATCCGTGGCGCCAAAGTCCAGGATCAGGTCACTGCCGTTGCCGGGGGCCACGATGAAAATATCCGCCCCGGATCCACCCTTGAGAACGTCATCGCCCTTCAAGCCGTCAAGTGTCTGTTGGCCGGAGCCACCGGTGATGATGTTGTTTTGCGCGTTTCCGAAAGCATAGTGTTTGTCGCCCGTGACCGTCAGGTTCTCGAAATTCGCTGGCAGCCTGTAGTTCATCCAGGTCGAGATGGTGTCGACACCCTCATTGGCCAGTTCGACCGCCTTGTTCTTGGTCGAATACAGATAGTAAATGTCGTCGCCTTTGCCGCCATACATCGTGACGCTGACGCTAGCGTCGCCATAGATCGAGTCGTTGTATGTGCTGCCATAGAGTGTCGGGCCGGAATTCGTCGCCGAGTACCACTTTGTCGAGGACCCGCTGTAGGGGAGTGGGACGCCCTTGGCGTTCAGGACGGTGGCCATTCTGATCTCCTCGTTTCGCATCGATGCCGGCCCTAGCATCTATGGAGGGCATGAGAAGCCAATGCTTTTTTTGGTCGTCGACTTGGGAGAGTTACCAGGAACTTAACACGCAGGCTGTCCGGCCGCCCTCATTGCCTCGAATGCATAAGGATTGGGCCGCCAGCACCTTTTTTGGTCACGAGTCGTCGCAATCTGTGCGTCGCGGCTGCAGCGTGGATGGACATCCCATCTAACGATGGTTTCCCATGCTGGCATACATGCCGGTGGTGCGGAATTGCGTTGGGTTGGTGCCATACAGGCGGCGGAAGACCTTCGAAAAATAGTTGGCGTCTTCGAAGCCGCACATGATGGCCACCTCCTTCACTGGCAGGAAATCGGCTTTCGTCAAGAGTTTCGCCGCGCGCTGCAGCCGCTGCTGCAGCACGAATTCGGCGGGCGGAATGCCCTCGCTCTCGGCAAAGCAGCGCGAGAAATGCGCGCGGCTGAGGCCACTGATCTCGGCGAGGTCCGCAACGCGGAGCGGCCCGTCGAGATTGGCCTTGATGTGATCGACCACGGGCTGCATGGCGCTCGTCTCGTCGGTGAAGGCATGCGAGCCGAAGACATCGTCATAGAGCGCCATCGCCGCCTCGTAGGCCACGGCCGACGCGGCTCCAGGCGTGACCGCTCCCATGATCAGGCGCACGCTGCAATCGGCGAGATGATCGATCGTCGACGGCTGCAGCCGCAGCACCGGGCCGACGGCCGAAAGGATCGACTTGTGGATGCGCAGCGCCTCCTCGCCGTTCATCGATATCCAGAAATATTCCCAGCGTTCGCCCTTGGCCAACCAATACCGGTGGTTGTGCGGCACCAGGACCAGCAACGTATCGCCCTTTTGCAGGCGGTAATTCCGGCTCTCGTAGCGCAGCCGGCCGGTGCCACTGATCGTGTGCTGGAGTACGGTAAACGGCGTCTGGCCGCGCTTGCGCCCGTCCCAGTCATAGACCTCGTTCTCGCGCACTTCGTAGCCGGAGCTTGTCGGCATGGTGTGCAGGCGCTGGCGGCCGCGCGGCAGCGAGACTGTCCTGGCCGATGGCCCGGTGTCGATCAGGTTTCGCAGCACAAAATTACCCCTGAAAGCATAATCCTTCTCTGGTCGCTCTCTCGATTAGGCGCATAATGCACCAAGAAAAGCAAAACAAACCGCAGTGCAAAACGAATAGCGGTCGAGGAACGGACAGGAGGAGGTGCCGGATTCCGGCTTGTCTTGGCCACATGCCCGGCATGTGGATCGGACCTCTTTTTCCCACCCTTTGCCCAACATTTTCGATCAGGTCGAGGCCAGGCAGATGAGTTTCAAGATCGCTATCATCGGCGCGGGAAGCGTAGGCTTCACCAAGAAGCTCTTCACCGACATCCTGTGCGTTCCCGAATTCCAGGATATCGAATTCGCGCTGACCGACCTCAGCGACCACAACCTCCAGATGATCAAGGCGATCCTCGACCGGATCGTCGAGGCCAACAGGCTGCCGACAAAAGTCACGGCGACCACCGACCGTCGCAAGGCGCTCGAAGATGCGCGCTACGTGATCAGCTGCGTGCGGGTCGGCGGGCTCGAAGCCTATGCCGACGACATCCGCATTCCCTTGAAATATGGCATCGACCAGTGCGTCGGCGACACGATTTGCGCCGGCGGCATCCTCTACGGCCAGCGCAACATTCCGGTCATCCTCGATTTCTGCAAGGACATTCGCGAGCTTGCCGAGCCTGGCGCTAAATTCCTGAACTATGCCAACCCGATGGCCATGAACACCTGGGCGGCGATCGAATATGGCAAGGTCGATACGGTTGGCCTCTGCCACGGTGTCCAGCACGGCGCCGAACAGATAGCCGAAGTGCTCGGCGCCAAATCCCATGGCGAACTCGACTACATCTGCTCCGGCATCAACCACCAGACCTGGTTCATCGACCTGCGCCTCAACGGCCGCAAGATCGGCAAGGACGAGCTGGTCGCCGCTTTCGAGGCGCATCCGGTCTATTCGCAGCAGGAAAAGCTGCGCATCGACGTCCTGAAGCGCTTCGGCGTCTATTCGACCGAAAGCAACGGCCACCTTTCCGAATATCTGCCCTGGTACCGCAAGCGGCCGGACGAAATCACCCGCTGGATCGACATGTCCGATTGGATCCATGGCGAGACCGGGGGCTACCTTCGCTACTCGACCGAAACGCGAAACTGGTTCGAGACGGAATTCCCGCAGTTTCTCGAGGCAGCATCAAAGCCGATCGACCCAGCCAAACGCTCCAACGAGCACGCCAGCCACATTCTGGAAGCGCTGGAGACGAACCGCGTCTATCGCGGCCATTTCAACGTCAAGAACAATGGCGTCATCACCAACCTGCCACAGGATGCGATCATCGAGTCGCCCGGCTTTGTCGATCGCTTCGGCATCAACATGACCTCGGGCATCACGCTGCCAGAGGCCTGCGCCGCCACCTGTATTTCGTCGATCAACGTCCAGCGCATGTCGGTGCATGCGGCGATCAGCGGCGACATCGATCTGCTCAAGCTCGCCGTGCTGCATGATCCGCTGGTCGGCGCCGTGTCGACGCCGGAGGAAGTCTGGCAGATGGTCGACGAGATGGTCGTCGCCCAGGCTCGCTGGCTGCCGCAATACGCAGATGCAATTCCGGCCGCCAAGGAGCGGCTATCCAAATCCAAGGTCCGAACCAGGGATTGGGCAGGTGCCGCGCGGCGCGATGTCCGCTCGATCGAGGAACTGCGCGCCGAAAAAGCGGCCCTGAAACAGGCCGTCTGAGTTTCACGCAGCATAGCGGCGAATTTCCGGGAGGAAGACGCAGCCGCAGCGCATGCAATTCGTTCGAAATGGAGCGGCGTAAAGCACGCTCCCAACAAATGGGAGGAAAGACGATGAGGAGTTTCCGCAACATCAGCATTTTAGCAGGGCTGGCGCTGAGCGTATCCGCAACCGCGCTGAGTGCCTACGCATCCGAACCGACCGTGCCGCCGGCGCCGGCGCAATTCCCCGCCGAAGGCAAAATCAAATATGTCGCGCGCGACTCCATCCTGGAGTTCAAGGCGCTGCCCGAATACCACGAGCCCGATTGGGTCACCGAGAAATACGTCAAGACCGGCAAGCTGCCGCCGGTCAAGGACCGGCTTCCCAAGGAGCCGCTGGTCTTCAAGACCGGCAACATGCCTGACGGCATCGGCGTCTACGGCGACACAATGCGCCATGTCATCGGCGGCCGGCCGGAAGGCTGGAACTATGGCGCCGGCCAGACGCAAGGCTGGGGCGGCATCGATATCGGGCTTTCCGAATGCCTGACCCGCACGGCGCCGCTGTTCCAGGTCGAGGCCAAAGACACCGAGCCGCTGCCCAACCTGGCCAAAAGCTGGGACTGGTCGAAAGATGGCCACAAGCTGACCATGCATCTGATCGAGGGCGCCAAATGGTCCGACGGCGTTCCCTTCAACGCCGACGATGTCATGTTCTACTGGGACGACGAAGTGGTCGACCGGAACGTCTCGCCGCTCAATGGCGCGACGCAGGAAACCTTCGGCGTCGGCACGACGCTGAAGAAGATCGACGACTACACCGTCGAATGGACCTTCAAGGACGCCTTCCCGAAGCAGTACCTATACGCCATGGCCTACGGCACATTCTGCCCCGGCCCCGCGCACATCCTGAAGCCGCAGCATCCGAAATACTCGAAGAACACCTACGACCAGTTCAAGAACGCCTTCCCGCCGGAATACATGAACATTCCCGTAATGGGCGCCTGGGTGCCGGTTGAATACCGCCCTGACGACATCGTCGTCATGCGCCGCAATCCCTACTACTGGAAGGTCGACGAGAAGGGCAACCAGCTCCCTTATCTCAATGAACTGCACTACAAGCTGTCGACCTGGGCCGACCGCGACGTTCAGGCGGTGGCGGGCTCAGGCGACGTCTCCAACCTCGAACAGCCTGAGAACTTCGTCGCCTCGCTGAAGCGTGCGGCGGATAAGGATGCGCCGGCTCGCCTTGCCTTCGGCCCGCGCCTGATCGGCTACAATCTGCGCATGAATTTCTCCGCCAATGGCTGGGGCAACCCGGACGAACGCGGCCAGGCAATCCGCGAACTGAACCGCAACGAGGACTTCCGCAAGGCCGTCACCATGGCGCTCGACCGCAAGGCGCTCGGCGACTCGCTGGTAAAGGGTCCGTTCACCGCGATCTATCCGGGCGGCTTCTCCTCGGGCACCAGCTTCTATGACCGCAATTCGACCGTCTACTATCCATTCGATCTCGAAGGCGCCAAGGCGGAACTGGCCAAGGCAGGCCTGAAGGACACGAATGGAGACGGCTTTGTCAACTTCCCGGCCGGCACGGCCGGTGGCAAAAATGTCGAGATCGTCATGTTGGTCAACAACGACTACACCACCGACAAGAGCCTTGCCGAAGGTGTCGTCGGCCAGATGGAAAAGCTCGGGCTTCGGGTGGTTCTGAACGGGTTGAACGGTACCCAGCGCGACGCCTCGCAATATTCCGGCCGCTTCGACTGGCTGGTAAGGCGCAACGACCAGGAGCTGACGTCGGTCGTGCAGAACACCGAGCAACTGGCTCCGGTCGGCCCGAAGACCAGCTGGAACCACCGCGCGCCAGAGAATGGCGAGGTCGATCTGATGCCGTTCGAAAAGGACCTCGTCGACATCGTCAACAAGTTCGTCTCGTCTGAGGACAATGACGAGCGCGCCAGCCTGATGAAGAAGTTCCAGAAGATCTCGACAGAACACGTCTACAACGTCGGGCTGACCGAATATCCCGGCGCGTTGATCATCAACAAGCGCTTCTCGAACATTCCCCAGGGAACGCCGATCTTCATGTTCAACTGGGCCGAGGACTCGATCGTTCGCGAACGGATCTGGGTCGCCGCCGACAAGCAGCAGAAATACGAACTGTTCCCCGAGCAACTGCCCGGAAAGCCCGGGGACAAGGGTACGACGAACTGAGTTTCCTCCCTGACTGCGAAGTTCCCCGGCCGCGCTGCGGCGCGGCCGGGGGCCAAGGATAGCTGAACCCGAATGCAAGGAGGAGAAACGGTCCGATGCTGCGATTCCTGATGATACGCATAGCATCCGCAATACCGGTTCTCGTCATTCTGAGCCTGGTCACCTTCGCCATCATCCAGGCACCGCCGGGCGACTACGCCGACTACATCCGCTCGCAGCTCATCAACCAGGGCGGAGCCTCCTTCGCCGAGGCCGACGCGCAGGCGCAGGCCTACCGGGTCGAGCACGGTCTCGATAAGCCGATGCCGGTCCAGTATTTCAACTGGATCACCGGCATCGTCACCCGCGGTGATTTCGGCTACAGCCTTTACTACAACAAGCCGGTCGCCGACGTGGTCGGCGAAAGGCTGCCGCGCACGCTGCTGCTGGCGCTTGTTTGCCACCTGCTAGCTTCGGTGCTGGGCATCACATTCGGCATCTGGGCGGCGACCAGGCAGTACAGCTGGATCGACAGCGCGCTGTCGGCTGTCTCCTTCCTCGGCATGACGGTGCCCCGCTTCCTGATGGCGCTGATCATCGTCTATCTGCTGGTCTTCCAGTTCAACGTGTCCGAGATCGGCAGCTTCTTTTCCCCGCAGTATGGCGGCGCACCGTGGTCCTGGGCGAAGTTCGTCGACCTCGTCAAGCATGTCTGGCCGGTCGTCGCGATCGCCACTTTCGGCGGGCTCGCCTACAACATGCGCGTCATGCGCGGCAATCTGCTCGACACGCTGAACGCGCAATATGTCGAAACCGCCCGTGCCAAGGGCCTGAGCGGCAGTGCGGTGGTCATGCGCCATGCGGTGCCCAATGCGCTGCATCCTCTGGTCATGTACCAGGGCGTGGTGCTGCCCTACATGCTCACCGGCGAGATCGAGACCGCGATCATCTTCGCCCTGCCGACCGTCGGCCCGGCGATCGTCGGCTCCATGGCGGTCGGCGACGTCTATGTCACCGCGACCTTCATGATGGTGCTGTCGGCGACGCTGATCGTCGGCAACATCATCGCCGACATGCTGCTCGCCCTGCTCGACCCCCGTGTCCGCCAATACGGAGGCGCCTGACATGCTTGCCCGCGAGCCCTCCCTGCCGCCACCGCCCGAAGTATCGGTCGACAAAGAGAAACGCCCGCACGGCAATGAGAGCTATCTCGCGCTCGTCTGGCGTCGCCTGAAGCGATCCTGGACCGGCATGGCCGGGCTTATCCTGGTCGTGCTGCTGGTCTTGATGGCGGTGTTTGCCGATTTCTTCGCACCCATGGATCCCAAGGTGACCGACGTCGGTTTCGCCCCGCCGCAGGTGATGAGCTTCCACGACAAGGACGGCAATTTCGTTTTTCAGCCGCGCGTCTATGCACTGGCGGATTCTGCGGAACTCGACCCCGTCACCTTCCAGCCGGTCGTCGGACCAGACTATGACCATCCGCGCCTGCTCGGCTTCTTCGTCAAGGGCGCCGACTACAGGCTGCTTGGCCTGATCCCCGCGAACCGGCACTTCTTCGGCTCGACCGACGGCCAGCCGGTGCATTTCCTCGGCACTGACAAATTCGGCCGCGACGTGCTGGCCCGCGCCATCTACGGTTCGCGCATCTCCTTGATGATTGCGCTGACCGTGGTCTTCATCGTCACCGTGATTGGCACCACCGTCGGCATGGTGTCGGGCTATTTCGGCGGCACGTTCGATGTCTGGGTGCAGCGTTTCGTCGAACTGGTGCTCGCCTTCCCGCAATTGCCGCTCTATCTTGCGCTGACATCGCTTGTCCCGGTGACAGCGCCCACCAATGTTTTCCTCGCCTTCGTGATCATCATCATGTCGGCGCTCGGCTGGGCGCAGATGTCGCGCGAAGTCCGCGGCAAGACGCTGGCGCTGGCGCGCATCGACTATGTTCGCGCCGCGATGGCGGTCGGCGCCACCGATCGCCGCATCATCATGCAGCACATTTTCCCCAATGTGATGAGCCACGTCATTGTTGCCGTCACCCTGGCGATCCCGAGTGTAGTCCTGCTTGAATCATTCCTGGGCTTTCTCGGTTTCGCCGTGAAGCCGCCGCTGATCTCATGGGGACTGATGCTGCAGGACACCGCCACCTACTCGGTCATCGGCACCTATCCCTGGATCCTTGCCCCGGTCGGCTTCGTGCTTGTCACCGTCTTCGCCTTCAACGCGCTTGGCGATGGGCTGCGCGATGCAGTCGATCCGTATTGAGGGGCATGTGATGGCTGTCGCGCTCATCAATACCTTCGCTCCGCCTGTCCGGCTCGACCATGCCGGGCGTTCGGAAAACCCGGTCATCGATGCCCGCAGCATCGGCGTCGACTTCAAGGTCGAGGACGGCATGGTCCAGGCCGTCAAGGACATCTCCTTCCAGCTCTATCGCGGCGAGACGATCGCCATCGTCGGCGAATCCGGATCTGGCAAATCGGTGACGGCGCGCACAGTCATGGGCCTGTTGTCGAAGCGCGCGGTCGTGTCGCCGAAATCGACCGTCTGTTATGACGGGGCGAACATCCTGAAATTCTCCGAGCGGGCTCGGCGCAAACTGCGCGGCGACCGCATTTCGATGATCTTCCAGGAGCCGATGAGCTCGCTCAATCCGATCTACACGATCGGCAGCCAGATCGTCGAAGCAATTCGCGTGCATCGCAAGACGAGCCGCAGGCAGGCCGAGGCACGCGCGCTCGAACTTCTGCAGCAGGTGCAGATACCCGACCCAGCGGCGCGGCTGAGACAGTATCCGCACCAGCTTTCCGGCGGCCAGCGCCAGCGTGTCATGATCGCCATGGCTTTAGCCAACGATCCGGACGTGCTGATCGCCGACGAGCCGACGACGGCACTCGATGTCACCGTCCAGGCGCAGATCCTCAACCTCATTCGCAACCTGCAGCAGAAATTGCGCATGGCAGTGATCCTGATCACCCACGACCTGACCGTGGTGCGCAAGTTCTCCGACTATGTCTATGTCATGCAGCACGGAGCGATGTGCGAGCACAATGTGACGGAGAGGCTTTTCGCCAATCCGCAGCATCCCTACACACAACACCTGCTTGGGTCCGAGCCGCGTGGCCAGGCAAACCCGCTGCCGGAAGGGTCCGACATCATTCTCGATGCCAAACGCGTCCGCGTTTCCTTCATGCTGCGGCATGGCACCTTCTTCAAGCCCGACTGGCGCGAACTCGTAGCTGTCGACAGCCTCGACCTCAGCCTTCGCCGTCACGAAACGCTGGGGTTGGTCGGCGAATCCGGATCCGGCAAGACGACTTTCGGCGAGGCGCTGCTGAGGCTCAACAATGCCACCAGCGGCGAGATCCATTTCGACGGCCAGGCAATCCACGGCAGGTCGCGATCGCAGATGCGGCCTTTGCGCTCGCGTATGCAGGTCGTGTTCCAGGATCCGTTCTCGTCGCTCAATCCGCGCATGACGATCGGCCAGATCATCGAGGAAGGGCTGATCGTCAACAGCATCGGCGTCACCAAGAACGACCGCATCGAGCGGGTGCGCGATGCACTGGTCAGCGCCGGCATGCCGGGCAATATCCTGTCGCGCTTCCCGCACGAGTTTTCCGGCGGCCAACGCCAGCGCATCGCGATTGCCCGCGCCATCGCGCTGGAGCCCGAATTCATCGTACTCGACGAGCCGACATCGGCGCTGGACCTCTCGGTCCAGGCGCAGATCATCGAACTGCTGCGCAAGCTGCAGCGCGAACGGGGTCTCAGCTACCTCTTCATCTCGCACGATCTCAAGGTCGTGAGGGCGCTATGCCACCGCGTGATCGTCATGCAGCACGGCAAGATCATGGAAGAGGGTCCCGTCAACGAAGTTCTGTCCAATCCCAAAACCGCTTACACGGAACGGCTCGTCAAAGCCGCTTTCGAGGTAGCCTGATCGCATGTGCCGGAGATTGTTATGGCAAGAAATCCCAAGATCGCATTCATCGGAGCTGGCTCCACCGTTTTCATGAAGAACATCGTCGGCGACGTGCTGCAGCGTCCCTCGTTGTCCGGTGCAACGATCGCGCTGATGGACCTCAACCCGCAGCGCCTCGAAGAAAGCGCAATCGTCGTCAACAAGCTGATCTCGACGCTCGGGGTAAAGGCCAAGGCCGAGACCTATACCGACCAGCGCAAGGCGCTGGCGGGTGCCGATTTCGTCGTCGTTGCCTTCCAGATCGGCGGCTACGTGCCCTGCACGGTCACCGACTTCGAAGTCCCGAAGAAATACGGCCTGCGCCAGACCATCGCCGACACGCTCGGCGTCGGCGGCATCATGCGGGGCTTGAGAACCGTGCCGCATCTGTGGAAGATCTGCGAAGACATGCTCGCCGTCTGCCCGCAGGCGATCATGCTGCAATATGTGAACCCGATGGCGATCAACACCTGGGCGATCGCCGAGAAATATCCTGACATCAAGCAGGTCGGCCTCTGCCATTCCGTGCAGGGCACGGCGATGGAACTGGCGCACGATCTCGACATTCCTTACGAGGAAATCCGCTACCGCTCGGCCGGCATCAACCACATGGCGTTTTATCTCAAGTTCGAGCATCGCCAGCCGGACGGCTCCTATCGCAACCTCTATCCGGATCTCGTGCGCGCCTACCGCGAAGGCCGTGCGCCGAAGCCCGGCTGGAACCCGCGCTGCCCGAACAAGGTGCGCTACGAAATGCTGACGCGGCTCGGCTATTTCGTCACCGAAAGCTCGGAACATTTCGCCGAATACACGCCCTATTTCATCAAGGAAGGGCGCGAGGATCTGATCGAGAAATTCGGCATCCCGCTCGATGAATATCCGAAGCGCTGCATCGAGCAGATCGAGCGCTGGAAAGGGCAAGCGGAAGCCTACCGCTCCGCCGACAAGATCGAGGTCGAGCAATCGAAGGAATATGCCTCCTCGATCATGAATTCGGTGTGGACGGGCGAGCCCTCGGTGATCTACGGCAACGTCCGCAACAATGGCTGCATCACCTCATTGCCCGAGAATTGCGCGGCTGAGGTGCCGTGCCTCGTTGATGCCTCCGGCATCCAGCCGACCTTCATCGGCGCGTTGCCGCCGCAGCTCACCGCGCTGATCCGCACCAACATCAATGTGCAGGAACTGACGGTTCAGGCCCTGATGACGGAGAACCGCGAACATATCTACCACGCGGCGATGATGGACCCGCACACGGCGGCCGAACTCGACCTCGACCAGATATGGTCGCTGGTGGATGAACTGCTCGCGACGCATGGCGACTGGCTGCCCGCCTGGGCGCGCAAGGCGCCCGGGGTCCGGGCGGCCTGACATTCGCTGCCGTTCCCACCGGCTGGCCGGAGCTTGCTCGTGGCGCGAGATTTCAGATCGGGATCAGCCCAGTTCCAGGGTCGTAGTCCCGAACACCTTTGACGAGGCAATCCGGGGCACGCCTCCCCTGTACATGCGGGTCGTCGTGAAACCAGGTGACAAGCCGCCCGCCTGAAGCGCGGCGATGAACCCGCTATTGGCCGCCGGCACGTCGATGTGAAGCGCGTCCCGCGCCATCGGTGCTGCAAGCGCCCCCAGCAATTGCAACGCGACGTGCGTATCGTCGGCAAAGAGCGGTCCGACCTTGTAGCCGTCGCGGCACTGTCGCGCCACGCCATAGCCGGAAACGCCTGCCGAATTCATCGCCGCGAGCGCAATGCGCGGCGGCTGCAGCCAACCGCTGAGGAAAGCTTGCCGTGGCGCCGGGAAACATTTGCGGTCGTAAGCCAGGATGTCGGCGATGGGCTCGCCTGCCACAGGTCTGACGCTGCCGCCGCCTGCCAGGCCGGCGACACGCCCGCTGTAGCGGACGGTCTCATAGGCTGGCACGAACCCCATGCGCCGGTAGTTGGCCCGCTGCTCGGCGACGCCGTCGAGCCCGATGCTGCGATTGCCGAGCCGCGCCATGCCGGCGTCCCAGACCGCCTTGCCATGCCCCTCGCCGCGCCTGTCCGGGCGGCAGATATAAAGGCCGATGAAGCCGAACCCGTCGCCATAGGCGACGGCCGAAATGCCGGCCACCATCTCGCCGTCGACGAAGGCGCCGATGAAACCCTCGGGGTCGGCCGCCTGAAACACGGCGGCATCGCCGAGACCGGGATTCCAGCCCTCGCCCGCCGCCCAGTCGACAAGGGTTTCAACCTCCGTTGAGGTCAGGGTCCGGATCGTTCGGGGCATTGCGATCACTCGGCGGCGACGGCACCAGGGGCAAAGGATTCCAATGCGCCACGATAGGGCTTTGCCAGCGGGGTTGCATAGGCACCACGCTTGGATGTCGACAGGCCAAGCGCAATCAGCGCCTCGGCCTGCTTGACCGCAGCCCCGACGCCGTCGATCACCGGAACGCCGAACGCCCGCTGCAACTCGGCCGCGAGATCGGCCATGCCGGCACAGCCGAGCACGATCGCCTCGGCGCGATCCTCGTCGAGGGCGCGCGCGATTTCGCCGCGCAGTTTCTCGGCCGCGCCCGACGCCGGGTCCTCGAGCGCGAGTACCGGGATGTCGGCGGCGCGAACGCGCGCTCGGCCCGCCATGCCGTAGCGCTGCACCAGCGCCTCGACGGGAACCCACGACCGTTGGGTCGTCGTCACGACGGTGAACCGCTGCGCGATGAAGGAAGCCATGCCGAGCGCCGCCTCGCAAATACCGACGACCGGTATGTTGGCCATGGCGCGCGCGGCGTCGAGCCCGGTGTCATCGAAACAGGCGATGATAGCCGCCTGCGCGCCAGCACGCTCGCCGGCGGCGATCTCGACCAGCAGGCCCGGCACGGCGAGCGCCTCGTCATAGTAACCTTCGATCGACACCGGTCCCATGGACGAAGTGACGGCAACGATTTCCGTCCGGGTACCGGCGACCGACCGGGCCGCTGCCGCGATGGTGTCGGTCATGCTGGCTGTCGTGTTCGGATTGACGACGAGGATCTGCACTGCGGTTGTCAACTCCGTGCCCGGCGGCGGCCGACATAGAGGATGGCGCCGAGCGTCAGCAGGATCACCAGGAAGGAGAACACGGTCGTCACCGTGCCCAGCGCATAGAGCACCGGCGTCGTCACATTCGTCGTCATGCCGTAGATCTCGAGCGGCAAGGTGTTGAACGTGCCCGAGGTCATCAGCGTGCGCGCGAACTCGTCATAGGACAGCGTGAAGCCGAACAGGCCGACACCGATCAGGCTGGGCGCGATCATCGGCAGGACGACATGTGCGAAGGTCTGCCAGGACGATGCGCCGAGATCGCGCGCGGCTTCCTCATAGGCCGGCGAGAAGCGGTTGAAGACGGCGAACATGATCAGCACCCCAAACGGCAAGGTCCAGGTTAGATGCGCGCCGAAAGCGGATGTGTACCAAGCCGGGCGGAACCCAATCTGCTGAAAGACGACGCCGATGCCGAGGCTGATGATGATCGAGGGCACGACGAGACTGGCGACGGCCAGATAGAACAGCGCCGTCGCGCCGCGGAACTTGCGGCGGAACGCGAGGCCCGCCAGCAGCGACACCACGACGGTGACCACCATCACCATCACCCCCAGCATCAGCGAGCGCTTGAAGCTGCCGCCGAAATCGCCGACCGCCTGGCGCTCGAACAGATTGGCGAACCAGTGCAGCGAGACACCGTTGAGCGGAAAGGTCAGCCCGCCATTCTCGCCCTGGAAGGACAGGATAAGGATTGCCGAAAGCGGGCCATAGAGGAACAGCACGAACAGCGCGAAGAAGACCGACAGCACGTAGAATTCGAGGGTGCGCTTCTCGTGGCTCACGTCAGAGCTCCTTGCGGATGTCGACGATGCGCAGGATGCCTGCGACCATCAAAAGCACCAGCACCAGCAGCACGACCGCATTGGCCGCCGCGGCCGGATATTGCAGCAGCGACATCTGGTTCTTCATCATCAGCGCGACCGAGGCACTCTGCCCGCCCGACATCACCTGCACCGTCGAGAAGTCGGCCATGACAAGCGTGACGACGAAGATGGTGCCGATCGCCATGCCCGGCTTGGCCAGCGGGATGACGACGTTCCACAACACCTGCCAGCCGGAGGCGCCGGCGTCGCGCGCGGCCTCGAACAGCGAGCGGTCGATGCGCATCAGCGTGTTGAAGATCGGCGTCACCATGAACAGCGTGTAGAGATGCACCATGGCCAGCACGACGGCGAATTCGGAATAGAGCAGCCATTCGATCGGCTTCGGCACCAGGCCCATATGCACCAGCGTCGAGTTGATCAGCCCGTTGCGACCGAGCACCGGGATCCACGAGATCATGCGGATGATGTTGGAGGTCAGGAACGGCACCGTGCAGACCAGGAACAGCACCATCTGCATGGCCGTGGTGCGGATGTGGAAGGCAAGGAAATAGGCGACCCAGAAGCCGATGAACAGGGTCAGCGCCCAGACGATGACGGCGAACTTGATGGTGTTGAGATAGGTCTTCCAGGTGACCCAGGAGCCCAGCACATCGGAATAATTGGTGGTCAGGAAATCCGGATACATTGCGGCGAAGTCGTAGTCCCAGAAAGAGACGACGACGATCATGATGATCGGCAAAAGCAGGAAGGCGCCAAGGATCAGCGCCAGCGGCGCCGACTGCAGATAGGGGGCGACGGCGCCGAGCGAGAAGCGGCGGCGTCTGGCGGGCTTGGCGGCGGCCATTGCAGGGCGTTCGAGCGCAACTGTCATGCGGATATCCGACGGGCGGTTGTGGGCCTCTTCCTTCTCCCCTTGTGGGAGAAGGTGGATTGGCGCGAAGCAACAAGACGGATGAGGGGTGTTGGAAGAAACTCGGCGTTGGCGATCCGTCCAACACCCCTCATCCGACCGAGCTTGGCTCGGCTACCTTCTCCCACAAGGGGAGAAGGGGCGGAGTTTGAATTTACGCCGCGATGAACTCGTTCCAGCGCTTCACCATGTAGCGGTCCTCGTCCATGACCGAGTTCCAGCAGGCGACCCTGCCCATGCGCTGTTCGAAGGAGCCGCCGTCGCGAACGGCGCCGGCCTTTTCCATGACGGTGCCGTCGGGCGCCTTGATCTCGCCCTTGGCCGGCTTGCCTTCGATCCAGTAGCCCCATTCGTCCTCGGACATGAACTTCTTGGCTGAGACCATGTTGGCCGAGTAGTAGCCCTGGCGGTTGAGATAGCCGCCGACCCAGCCCGACGTGTACCAGTTGATGTATTCATAGGCCGCGTCGAGTTCGGCGCCCTTGAGATGGGCCGCCAGGCCAAGGCCGCCGCCCCACGAGCGATAGCCTTCCTTGAGCGGCTGGAACCGGCAGGGAATGCCCTTGGAGCGCACGGCGGCCACTGCCGGCGACCACATCGACTGGATCACCACTTCGCCCGAAGCCATCAGGTTGACGCTCTCGTCAAAGGATTTCCAGAAGGCGCGGAACTGGCCGTCCTGCTTGGCCTTGATCAGGAAGTCGATGGTCTTGTCGATCTCTTCCTTGGTCATGTTGCCCTTGTCGGCATATTTGATGTTGCCCATGGCTTCCATGATCATCGCCGCATCCATGATGCCGATCGACGGGATGTTGAGGATCGCGGTCTTGCCCTTGAAGGCCGGGTCCATGATGTCGGCCCAGGTGGAGATGTCGCGGCCGACGAGGTCGGGGCGGATGCCCAGCGTGTCGGCATTGTAGATGGTCGGCACCATGGTGAACCAGTTGGTCGGCGCCTTGGCGAAGACCTTGCTGTCCTGCGCCTCGACATAGCCGACCGTGTGCGGCGCAGTGCCCTGGGCAATGACGCTGTCCGGCGTCAGCTTGCCGGTTTTGAACAGCGGCACCAGCTCGTCGTAATATTTCAGCTTGCTGACATCCATCGGCTGCAGCACGCCGGTGGGGAACACCTTCTTGCAGATCCAGTATTCGATGTCGGCGATGTCGTAGCTGTCGGGCTGGGTCACGGCCCGCTGCGCGGCCGCGTCGGAATCGGTCGCCGTCATCTCCAGCGTGATGCCGAGATCTGCCTTGCACTTGTCGGCGATGGCATTGAGGTTCGACACGCCGGTGCCGAATTGGCGCAGCGTGATGTTTGACTGCGCCCAGATGGTCGGGAAGCCGGTGATGGCGCCCGAGCCGGCGGCAAGGCCCACGGCGGCGGCACCTGTCTTCAGCAGCGAGCGGCGGGAAATTCCCGTCTTCTTGTCGTTGGTGTCGGTCATGCTCAGTTCCCCTGTTCTGGTTGGTTATGCTGGTTCAGGAATCGAGACGGCCAAGGACGATCGCGTCCTCGGCATCCCAGGCGATCGGCACGGCGTCGCCGACGGCAACGGGTTTGGCGAAGAAGTCGGCGTCGTCGACGATCACCGTGAAATCCTCGATGCCGGTGCCGTTGACCGAGAGCTTCACGGTCGAGCCGCGATACTCGATGTTGGCAACGATCCCGGTGAAGCCGAGCCCCTTAGCCGGCGGCTCACCGATGCGCACATGGTCGGTGCGGATGGCGATGTCGATCGGCTCGCCGGCCTCCCGGCCTTGCCCGCTGGCCGCGAGCGAAGCACCGCCCGGCACGTCGAAAACCACCATGCCGTCGTGGCTGCCGGTGACGCGGCCGGAGACGACATTGTGGTCGCCCATGAAGCGGGCGACGAAAGCGGTGGCCGGCCGCTCGAATACGGTGCGCGGATGCGCCGCCTGTTCGATGCGGCCTTCATTCATCACTACGATCAGGTCGGCTAGCGCCATCGCCTCTTCCTGGCTATGGGTGACGTGGACGAAAGTGATGCCGAGCGAGGTCTGCAGCTTCTTCAGCTCGGCGCGCATGCGGATCTTCAGGAACGGGTCGAGCGCCGACAGCGGCTCATCGAGCAACAGTGCCTCGGGATCGGTGATCAGCGCCCGCGCCAGCGCCACGCGCTGCTGCTGGCCGCCCGAAAGCTGCGCCGGGCGGCGCGGCGCATAGGCCTCCATCTGCATCAGCTTCAGCATGTCGAGCGCCTTGGCGCGGCGCTCATCCTTGCCCACGCCCTTCATCTTCAGGCTGAAGGCGACGTTGTCGATGAGATCGAGATGCGGAAACAGCGCATAGGACTGGAACATCATCGCGGTGCCGCGCCTGGCCGGCGGCAGGTCGGTGACGACGGTATTGCCGAGGCGGACGTCACCGCTCGAAATGCTCTCATGACCGGCGATCATGCGCAGCGTCGAGGTCTTGCCGCAGCCGGACGGACCGAGCAGGCAGCAATAGGTGCCGGCCGGGATTTTCAGGCTGATGGCCTCGACGGCGGTCGTCGTTCCATAGACTTTCGAAACGGACACGATGTCGATTTCGGCGGCTTTGGACATTCGGTTCCTCGCTTTGGTCGGACTAACCAAAGCATCATGCGTGCCAGTTGCCCGCCACAGCCTCCAAGCGCTTGAATCCCGGGGATAATCAGCGTTCGGACCGGCTGCTCGCCGAAACGGCATTCTTGTGCAATGCACAAATAATGGGCGATTGTCGGCGATACTGGTGGAAATCGTATGCAATCTTTTCTGATATCGCGTTCACTTTGGCTCTCGTCCAGATGACCCGATTCAGGCTAGAAGGGTTTTGGAACCTTGCCGCCATGAACATAGCCGACCAGACATTCCCTGCTATCGACGGCGCCAACGAGGATCGCGCCCAGGCGATCCGCGACCAGCTGCGCGACGCCATCGTCGACCGACGGCTGGCGCCCGGAACCAAACTGTCGGAGGGCGAGGTTGGCACCCTGTTCGACGTCAGCCGCACGGTTGCCCGCGCAGCCCTTCAGATGCTCTCCTTCGAAGGCCTGGTGCGGACCGAGCGCAATCGCGGCGCCTTCGTCGCAAACCCTTCGCCGGAAGAAGCCCGCCAGGTCTTTGCCTCGCGCCGGCTCATCGAACCCGGCATCGCCATCGCCGCCGCCGGCCGCATGACATCGGCTGACGTCGCCGCCTTCAAGACCCAGCTCGAGGAAGAGGGCCGCTTCATTGCCGAACGCGGACCAACAGCAAGGCGATCGGAAATCAAGGCATCGGGCGATTTCCATCTGCTGCTGGCATCGGTGGCCGGCAACGTCATCCTGCAGCGCTTCATGGAGGAACTGGTCGCGCGCTCCTCACTGGTGATCGCGCTCTACGGCCGCTCCGGCATCTCGAGCTGCGGCCACAACGAACATGTGCAGATCCTCGAGGCGCTGGAGGCCGGCAATGCCGAACGCGCCAGTGCGCTGATGCTGCACCACATCGACCATATCGAGGCCGATCTGGACCTCCGCGTCAGGAGCGGTCCCGCGCTGCGGCAAGCGCTCGAGTTCTGACACCCGCCGCTGCCCCCGGCGTGCTGGTGGTCTGTGCAAAGGCGCTCGCCGAAAGCCAAGGCTGGGGTTTTCCAAACAACCGCAAAGAATTAGCAGGCAACGATCCGGCCCGGCCGCAATTGGTTTGGACATTTTGCCCGGCTCGGGGCGCTGGACACAGACGGTTAAGGCTGAAAATGTGATGTGTGTGTCACGGTTCGGGGGGCTGAATCGGAGCACTTGGAGGATGGCGCTGAAAGCCGAAGATATTGCCGGCCATCCGGCGTTGCACCGCGCTGTTCAGGCACAGTCGCGGGCGCTGATAGAGATCTTTGAGACGAGCCCGCGGCTCGCCGCCGTGTTCGCCACCCAGCAGCGCTGGCTGATGGGCCATGTCGGCCTTGCCCTGCATTTCAGGCGCGATCCGCGCGACCGCCATACCGCGCTGACGACGGCACGTTTCATCGAGGCCATACGCCGGGATTCGGTCGCCAGCCGCAATACCGCCGAAGCCTTCCTCAAGGAAATGCTGCACTACAAGATCGCCGAATACCTTTCGACGAGCGAGGACGGGCGGGCTCATCCGCTGCAGCCGACGGCGGCCACGGTTAAGACATTCACCGGCTGGGTCCTCGCGCATCTGCGGACCCTGGACAGCCTTGACGGCGGCAGCCGCTTGTCCACCTTCCTCGAGCACCCCGAACAGCTCGCCAAATTGCAGCCGCTGGTGGCGGACGGCCTGCTGGCTTCGGTGCCGGTGCGCGAGCCCAAGCAGACCTTTTCCCTGTTCATCTGGCTCAACAATGGCGGCATCGTCATGGACTGGCTGATGTCCGGCATCGATCCCGAGAATGCCGGGTTCGACCAGATACCGACCAGTGTGGTTTCGATCGGCGAGTTCGCCAGATGGCTGAAGCTTTCGCGCACCCACCTCGCCCGCAAACTGCACGATGCCGAGGAGCTCGGCAGCATCGGTTGGGCCGGCCAGCGCGGACGTTCGCTGATGTGGGTCTCGAAGGGGTTCTACCAGGAATACATGGCAGTCCAGGCGGCCAAGCTCGCCATTGTCGATGCAGCCTTCGAAGCTTGTTTTCCACCAGCGGGCGATCGCTGAGCGCCACGCGCAGCGGCTTTCCCAAGCACGCCTGATCATGTCTTCGGCATCGCCGGTCCGCAATCTGGCGGCGGCAAGGGGAAACTGCTATCGGCTTTTGATCGTCGCGGGACGCGAGCGGGATCTGGGGGGATGGCGCTGAACGCTGAGGAAATTTCCGGTCATCCGGCATTGCACCGCTGTGTCCGGGCGCAGGCGCTGGCATTGCTCCAGGCTTACGAGGCGAAACCGCGTCTTGCTTCCGTCTTTGCCACCCAGCAGCGCTGGCTGATGGCACATATCGGGCTCGCCTTGCACTTCAGGCGCGATCCGCGCGACTACCGCAAGGAGCTGACGACCGCCCGTTTCATCGACGTGATCCGCCAGCATCAGGTGGCCAGCCGCAACACCGCCGACGCCTTCGTCAAGGAGATGCTGCATTACAATTTCATCGAGCTGGTGCCGGCAAGCGAGGACGGGCGCATTCGGCCCCTGCAACCAACGCAGTTCACCCTGGAGGCGGTGACGGGGTGGATGCTTGCCCACCTGCAAACACTTGACAGTCTCGATGGGGCAAACCGGGTGGCCACCTTGCTCGAACGGCCGGACATGCTGGCGGCATTGCAGCCGCTGGTGGCGGACGGTCTGCTTTCCTCCAACCCGGTGCGCGAACCGAGGCACACCTTTTCGCTGTTCACCTGGCTGAACAATGGCGGCGTCGTCATGGACTGGTTGATCTCGGGCGTCGACCCCGATCAGGCCGGCCTGGACCATATCCCGACTGGCGTCGTTTCGATCGGCGACTTCGCCAGGTGGCTGAAGCTCTCGCGCACCCATCTCGGGCGCAAATTGCGCGACGCCGAGGAGCTCGGCAGCGTCGGCTGGCTCGGCCAGCGCGGCAATTCGGTGATGTGGGTGTCGAACGACTTCTACCGCGAATACATGACCGCTCAGGCCGTCAAGCTCGCCATCATCGATGCTGCCTTCGCGGCGTGTGTTCCGGCATAGAGCATGATCCCGAAAAGTGGGAACCGGTTTTCGGACAAGATCATGCTCAAACAGAAGATAGCCGACGGCTGACCGGCCTCATAAGCCGCTGGATCTGGTCTTCAGGATCGCCGAGAAGCGCGGATCGAAGGCGCGGCTGATCGGCTCGGCAGCCGCACCCAGCGCGATCGACCAGGGATCGGTGATACCGAGTTGCAGGCGCGGCAATGCCCGTCCGGGCCGGTCGGCGATCGACGGCAGCAGCGGCTGCATCGCCTCCAGCAGACGGCGAGCCAGCGTCTCCGGCGCGCCGCTGGTCAGGATGACGGTCTGCGGATCGAAGATTGTTTCGATCAGATGCACGCTCCAGCGCAGATCATGCGCGGCACCCTCGATCCAGGCCATGACCTTGGGATCCTCGGCCAGGGCGAGAGCGTCCGTCCGCTCATAGAGATGTTCGTCGGCGGCATCCAGCCCGAGATGCTGGTAGAGCGAGGCGAGCGAGGCGCGATGTTCGAGCGGCGTCGAGCCCGGGCCGGCCGGCGACAGCAGCGCCCTGCCGATCTCGCCGGCGTTGCCGTTACCGCCGGTGTAGAGTTCGCCATTCAGAATCAGACCTGCGGCGATGCCGTAGCCGACATAGAGGCAGACCGCGTGGTCGACGCCATGCGCGGCGCCGACGATGCGCTCCGCCGTCGCACAGGCCGCGGCGTCGTTCTGCAATCCGACGTTCAATCCCGTGCCTGCCGCAAGTGTCTCCAGCAGCGGGAATTTCTGCCAGGCTGGCATCATCCATTTGTCGTCGGAATTCTTCAGTCCGAACGGACCGGGCATGGCAACGCCGAGACCGACCAGCCGTCTTTCGGACTGGCTGGAAATACCGGCCAGTTCGCGCCGGACACCGTCGATGAGGCTGAGGATGACCTTGACGCCTTCCGACGGTTCGTCGAGCGGCAGGTTCGCCTCTGCCCGCGACAGCACGCTGCCGACCAGATCGACGACGACCGCCCGTGTCAGATGCCGGTCGATCTGCAGCCCGATAGCGAAGGCACCTTCCGGAACCAGCCTGTAGGGGGTCGAGGGCTGCCCTCTGCCCTTGCGCACCGTATCGAGGGCGACGACCAGCCCGTCGCGCTCGAGATCCTCGATGATGTTCGAAACCGCCTGCTTGGTCAGCTGCGTCGCCCGCGCCAGGTCGGCTCTGGACAGCGCGCCGTTGAGCCGCAGCGCCTCGATCATGACGCGGCGGTTATGCGCACTCGTGCCTTCCTGGTTGGTGCCGCTTTTGGCGCGGATCGAGCTGTTTTCGTTCACCGGCGTTTCCCTCTTGACACCATTAAAGGATTGATCGACTAATTAAGTCAAGCGGATTGACTTAATAGCGAAGCTGAGCGCTCCATAAGAAGACGGCCAAGGCTCCCTGCCTATCGCCTCCGATCGCTCGAGCAAGCCCAGGTCACCGCGACATCAATTCGGGAAGGCGATGCAACGCCGACTCGCCAACGCCGGAAATGGGAGATGACAAATGCTGAAATCGATCGGTAAGACGCTTCTGGGCGCGGTCTTCGCTGGAGGGTTGCTGGTTCCCCACGCTTTGGCCGAAACAACGCTGAACGCGCTTTTCATGGCGCAGGCCGCCTACAGCGAGGCCGACGTCCGCGCCATGACGGATGCCTTCGCCAAGGCCAACCCCGACATCAAGGTCAATCTCGAATTCGTCCCCTATGAGGGCCTGCACGACAAGACCGTGCTCGCCCAAGGCTCGGGCGGCGGCTACGACGTCGTCCTGTTCGACGTCATCTGGCCGGCCGAATATGCCACCAACAAAGTGCTGGTCGACGTCTCGTCGAAGATCACCGACGACATGAAGAAGGGCGTGCTGCCCGGCGCCTGGACCACCGTCGAATACGAAGGCAAATACTATGGCATGCCTTGGATCCTCGACACCAAGTACCTGTTCTACAACAAGGAAATCCTCGAGAAGGCCGGCATCAAGAGCCCGCCCAAGACCTGGGACGAGCTGAGCGAACAGGCCAAGATCATCAAGGACAAGGGCCTGCTGGCGACGCCGATCGCCTGGAGCTGGTCGCAGGCCGAAGCCGTGATCTGCGACTACGCCATGCTGGTCAGCGCCTATGGCGGCGATTTCCTCAAGGACGGCAAGCCCGACTTCCAGAATGGCGGCGGGCTCGACGCGCTGAAGTACATGGTCGCCAGCTACAAGTCGGGCGTCACCAATCCGAATTCCAAGGAATTCCTCGAAGAGGACGTCCGCAAGGTGTTCGAGAACGGCGATGCCGCCTTCGCGCTCAACTGGACCTATATGTACAACATGGCCAACAACCCGAAGGACAGCAAGGTCGCGGGCAAGGTCGGCGTCGTGCCGGCGCCGGGCATTGCCGGCAAGAGCGAAGTCTCGGCCGTCAACGGCTCGATGGGTCTTGGTGTCACCGCGGTCTCCAAGCATCCGGACGAAGCCTGGAAGTACATCGAGTTCATGACCTCGCAGGCGACGCAGAACCAGTACGCCAAGCTCAGCCTGCCGATCTGGGCGTCGTCCTACGATGACCCGGCCGTGACAAAGGGCCAGGAAGAACTGATCGCCACGGCGAAGGTCGGGCTTGCCGCCATGTATCCGCGCCCGACGACGCCGAAATACCAGGAGATGTCGACCGCCCTGCAGCAGGCGATCCAGGAAGCGCTGCTCGGATCGGCTACGCCGGAAGATGCCTTGAAGACGGCTGCCGAAAACAGCGGTCTTTAAGCCGGCCTTTGCCAGACGGGCGGCCTCGTGCCGCCCGTGCTATTTCTGAAACAGTGATGACCTGGGAGAGGCGCCTCGGATGTCGGGCACCTGGATGACGACCCGTGCGTGGCTGCTGATGCTGCCGCTTCTCGTGGTCATGGTCGCCGTCATCGGCTGGCCGCTTGTCGATACCGTCGGGCTTTCCTTCACCGACGCCAAACTCGTCGGCACGGCAGGTAATTTCGTCGGCATCGACAACTACACCAAGATGCTGTCCAGCTCGAACTTTTCGCGCACGCTGGTCACCACGACCTGGTTTGCCGTCGCCTCCGTCGCCATCGAAATGGTGATCGGCGTTCTGGCAGCCCTGTTGCTGAACCAGGAATTTCGCGGCCGCACCTTCCTGCGGGCGCTGATGATCCTGCCTTGGGCGCTGCCGACCGTGGTCAACGCCACGCTCTGGCGGCTGATCTACAATCCCGAATATGGCGCGCTGAACGCAGCGCTCAGGCAGTTGCACCTCATCGATGCCTACCGCTCCTGGCTCGGCGAACCGGGCACGGCACTGGCGGCGCTGATCATCGCCGACTGCTGGAAGAACTTTCCGCTCGTCGCGCTGATCGCGCTCGCCGCACTGCAGGCCGTTCCGCGCGACATCACCGCCGCCTCGCTGGTCGACGGCGCCGGGCCGTTCGCGCGTTTTCGTTTCGTCATCCTGCCCTATCTCGCCGGACCGCTGATGGTGGCGCTGGTGCTGCGCACCATCGAGGCCTTCAAGGTCTTCGACATCATCTGGGTGATGACCCGCGGTGGCCCGGCCAACAGCACGCGCACGCTGTCGATCCTCGTCTACCAGGAGGCCTTCTCCTTCCAGCGTGCCGGTTCCGGCGCCTCGCTGGCGCTGATAGTCACCTTACTGGTCACCGTGCTGGCGCTCGCTTATGCCGCGCTGGTGAAGAAGACCGCCGGGAGTGCCACCTGATGGAACGCAAGAGCCCCGCCTTCACCGTCTTCATCTATGTCTGCGCGGTCCTGCTTGCCGTCGTCATCCTGGCACCGATTGCGTGGCTCTTCGTCATGAGCATCTCGCCAGCCGCCGACCTCGCCGCCAAGCCGCTGCGCTGGTGGCCACAGAGCGCCGACTTCTCCCGCTACGAGCAATTGCTGTCCACGGCTGAGAACAGCGCCGGCGCGGCCTTCACCGCATCGCTGCGCAACAGCCTCGAGATCGCTGGCATGGCAACGGTGGCGGCGCTGCTGCTCGCCATCCCCGCCGGCTGGGCGGTCTCGCGCACGCCGTCGATCGGCTGGTCGCTGTCGATGGTGATCGCCACCTACATGCTGCCGCCGGTGGCGCTCGCCGTGCCGCTCTATATGGGCCTTTCCTATCTCGGCCTGCTCAACAATGTCTTTGGCCTGGCGGTGGTCTACCTGACCATCCTGGCACCCTTCACCACCTGGCTGATGAAATCGGGTTTCGACGCCATCCCGCGCGAGATCGAGGCGGCGGCGATGATCGATGGCGCCGGCCTGTTCCAGACGCTGCGCATCATCACTCTGCCACTGGCAGCACCCGTGGTCGCGACATCAGCGCTGTTTGCGGTGCTGCTTGCCTGGGACGAGTTCTTCTATGCATTGCTCTTCACCTCGGACCAGCGTGCCAAGACGCTGACGGTCGCCATCGCCGATCTCGCCGGCGGCCGCGTCTCCGACTACGGGCTGATCGCCACCGCCGGGGTGCTTGCCGCTCTGCCGCCGGTGCTGATCGGCCTGGTCATGCAGCGGGCGCTGATTTCCGGCCTCACCAGCGGCGGCGTGAAAGGATGATGATGACTGCAGGAAAACCCCGCCCGGCTGGCCTTCTCGCGATCGACCGCGAAATGGCGCGCCAGCATGCGGACGCCATCGCCTCATTCCGGCAGAACGCGACTGTCGCGGCAAAGGTCGCGGCCGCGATCCGGCGGAGCGGCCGCTTGCTCCTGCTCGGCATGGGCGGCTCGCATGCGGTCGGGCGCGCCGTCGAACCGCTCTACCGGGCGCATGGCATCGACGCCCTCGCTGTGCCTCTCTCCGAGCAGTTGGGACAGCCGCTGCCGCTTGCCGGCAAGACCGTGCTCGTCACCTCGCAGTCTGGCGAAAGCGCCGAAGTCGTCAGATGGTTCGCGGAAAAAGGCGACGGCGCTGACGCTTTCGGCCTGACGTTGGAAAGTGCCTCCTTCCTTGCCCGAACCGCGCCAAGCCTGATCGGCGCCGGCGGCACCGAGCTTGCGTTCGCCGCGACCCGTAGCCTCACCGTCAGTTTCGCCTTGCACCTGGCCATCCTGTCGGCGCTCGGCGACGATCCGGCCGCCGCCCTTGCGGCGCTGGAAGCCCCTGAAACCGTCGATATCGACCACGCGCTTGCCGCCCTAAGCGGGGTAGGAACCATCGTCACCTCCGGCCGCCGCCTGCAGGGTCTTGCCGAGGCTCTGTCCCTCGGGCTCACCGAATTGTCGCGGCTGCCGTGCTTTTCCCTCGAAGGCGGCCAGCTTCGCCACGGACCGATGGAGATGCTTGGCCAGCGCACCGGCGTCATTCTGTTTCGCGGCGACGACCAGACGGCGGAACTGGTGACCGCCATGGCCGTCTCCGTGGTCGAGGCCGGCGCACCGCTGATCATTTTCGATTCCTCCGGACAGGTGCCGGTCGCCGGAGCAGTGACGCTCGCCTTCAAGCCGGCTTCGGGGCTGGCGGCGATCCTGGCCATGCTGCCGGTGGCGCAGCGCCTGATGATCGCCTTTGCCGACGCCCGCGTCGACGATGCCGGCACGCCGGTCCGCTCCACCAAGATCACCAGGAGCGAATGAATGCGGCCGCTTGCAGTGATCGGCAACGTCAATGTCGACCTGATCGTCGGCCCGGTCGCACCGTGGCCAAAGGCGGGGACCGAGACCGTCGTCGACCATGACGAATTGCGCGTCGGCGGACAGGCGGGAAACACGGCACTCGCCTGGCAGGCGCTGGGCGTCGATTTCGACATCGCCGCCAATGTCGGCGACGACCAGTTCGGCCGCTGGCTGCGCGAAGCCTTCGGCCACCGCGCCGAAAAATGGCCGGTGCGCCCCGAAGGCACGACACTGTCCGTCGGCATGACCCATCCCGACGGCGAGCGCACCTTCTTCACCACACGCGGGCACTTGCCGCGCCTAAGCCTCGCCGACGTCGTCTCCGGTCTCGACGGCAACCGGCTGTCCGGCGGCTGCGCGCTGCTCTGCGGCTCCTTCCTCACCGACGATCTCACCGGCGACTATGACGCGTTCTTCGACTGGGCGGACAGGCATGGCATCGCCGTCGCGCTCGACACCGGCTGGCCGATGGAAGGCTGGACGCCGGCGAACTGCGCGGCTGTGCGTGCCTGGCTGTCGCGCTGTGAGCTGGCGCTGTTCAACGAGGTCGAGACGCTGACCCTCGCCGCATTGCAAGACCCCGTCGATGCCGCGCGCGAGATCAGGTTCGGCATGAAGAAAGGCGCCGTTGCCGTGGTCAAGCGCGGACCGCAAGGCGCCCTTGCCGTCGGGCCGGATGGCACCCTCGTCGAAGCGCTGGCGCCTGACGTCAAGGTCGTCGACACGATCGGCGCCGGCGACGTCTTCAACGCCGCCTTCCTGGCGGCACTGGCGCGCGACCAGCCGCTGGCCGCGTGCCTCTCCTTCGCGACACAGGTGGCGTCCCGCGCCATCTCCACTTTGCCCCGCAACTATGGCGGGGCCCTGCAATTCGAGGACGGCAGCCATGAGCGCGCTTGAAATCCGCGACATCCGCAAGAATTACGGCGCCGTCGAAACGCTGAAAGGCATCGACATCGCGCTGGAGAGCGGCGAATTCCTGGTGCTGCTCGGTTCGTCCGGCTGCGGGAAGTCGACACTGCTCAACATCATCGCCGGGCTCGCCGAAGCGACCAGCGGCGAGGTGCTGATCGGCGGACGCTCGGTGCTCGGCGTCCACCCGAAGAACCGCGACATCGCCATGGTCTTCCAATCCTACGCGCTCTATCCGAACCTCACCGTTCACCGCAACATCGGTTTCGGGCTGGAGATGCGCAAGGTGCCCGCCGCCGAGCGCGACAAGGCAGTGCACGACGCGGCGAAACTGCTGCAGATCGAACCCCTGCTCGACCGCAAGCCCGGCCAGCTCTCCGGCGGCCAGCGCCAGCGCGTCGCCATCGGCAGGGCGCTGGTGCGCAAGCCGCAGGTCTTCCTGTTCGACGAACCGCTCTCCAATCTCGACGCGAAGCTGCGCCTGGAGATGCGCACCGAGTTGAAGCGCCTGCACCAGATGCTGCAGACCACCGTCGTCTATGTCACCCACGACCAGATCGAGGCGATGACGCTGGCAACGCGGATCGCAGTCATGCGCGACGGCCGGATCGAGCAACTCGGAACGCCCGAGGAGATCTACAATTACCCGGCGACGCTCTACGTCGCGGGCTTCGTCGGCGCCCCGTCGATGAACATGCTGCAGGCAACCGTCGAGAATGGACATCTTGCCATTGCCGGCTCGGACGTGCGGCTGACGCTGCCGGCTCGCTTCAGGAACGCGGCGCCGAACGGCGCTCCGGTCGTTGTCGGGATCAGGCCCGAGGCGCTTCGCCTGGCGACCGGAACGAGCCCGGAGTTTTCATTGCCGGTCGAGATCGACGTGGTCGAACTCACCGGCCCGGAGTTGGTCACAACCGCGCGCATCGGCAACCAACGGCTGACGGCTTGCCTGCCACCACGCGCCCGCGTTGCCAAGGGCGAACCATGCGCCTTCACCTTCGACGAAGACTCGCTGCGCCTGTTCGATCTGGCGACTGGCAAGGCCTTCGAAGCAGCCCGCTAAGCGCAAAAACCGACAAAACCTTAGGGGCGTTGTCGGTTTTCTGTTGGTGGTTGAGGCCGCCGAAGCAGCGACGACGTCCTTAGTCTTAGTCTAGTCGATGTCGAACGACACGCCCTGCGCCAGCGGCAGCGCCTTGGAATAGTTCACCGTGTTGGTGGCGCGGCGCATATAGGCCTTCCAGGCGTCCGAACCGCTCTCGCGGCCGCCGCCGGTTTCCTTCTCGCCGCCGAAGGCGCCGCCGATCTCTGCGCCCGATGTGCCGATGTTGACGTTGGCGATGCCGCAATCCGAACCGTCGACGCCGAGGAAGCGCTCGGACTCCTGCAGGTCGCGCGTAAAGATCGAGGACGACAGTCCGGCGCCGACCGCATTGTGCTCGTCGAGCACGGCGTCGAAGTCTGAATATTTCATCACATAGAGGATCGGCGCGAAGGTCTCTTCCGTCACCGGCGAGACCTGCTTGGGCATCTCGACCAGCGCCGGGTGCACGTAATAGGCATCGGGGTGGCCGTTCTCGACGCGCGTGCCGCCGGTCACCTTGCCGCCATGCGCGGTGGCTTCCTTCAGCGCCTTCTGCATTGCCTCGAACGCTGCCTTGTCGATCAGCGGGCCGACCAGCGACGAGGTCTCCAGCGGATTGCCGACCGAAACGCTCTGATAGGCTTTCTTCAGGCGCGGCAGCAGGGCGTCGTAGACGCTGTCATGCACGAACAGGCGCCGCAGCGTCGTGCAGCGCTGGCCGGCCGTGCCCATGGCGCCGAAGGCTATGGCGCGCAGCGCCATGTCGAGGTCGGCGGTCGGGCAGACGATGCCGGCATTGTTGCCGCCGAGTTCCAGCACGGCGCGGGCGAAGCGCTTGGCCAGCCGCGGACCGACATCTCGGCCCATGCGGGTCGAGCCGGTGGCCGACACCAGCGGCACCTTGGGATGGTCGACCAGGATCTCGCCGACGGCGCGGTCGCCGATCAGCACCGGTGCCAGGCCCTGCGGCGCATCCGCGCCGAAACGCTTGACCGCATGCTTGAAGATCGCTTCGCAGGCAAGCGCGGTCAGCGGTGTCTTTTCCGACGGCTTCCACACCACGGCATCGCCGCAGACCAGTGCAAGTGCTGCATTCCACGACCACACCGCCACCGGGAAGTTGAAGGCCGAGATGACGCCGACGACGCCGAGCGGATGCCAGGTCTCCATCATCCGGTGACCAGGACGCTCGGTGGCGATGGTCAGGCCGTACAATTGCCGGGAAAGACCGACGGCGAAATCGCAGATGTCGATCATCTCCTGTACTTCGCCGAGGCCCTCGGACGGGATCTTGCCAACCTCGATCGATACCAGCCGGCCAAGCTCGGCCTTGTGGGCGCGCAATTCCTCGCCGAGCAGCCGCACCAGTTCGCCGCGTTTCGGACCCGGCACCAGCCGCCACGTCTGGAAGGCCTTGTGCGCGGCATCGATGGTCTTTGCCGCGTCGGCCGGCGAGATCGTCTTCAACGCCGCGATCTGCTCGCCCGTCACCGGGCTGCGCACGATGAGATCGCCGCCGACAAGCGCCTCCTTGGCGACGCCCAGTTTCGCCAGCAGCTCGGCCGTTTCCTTGGCTATCGTCATTTTTGTCCCTTTCAGATTTCGTCGCTTACAGGACGGAGGTCAAAGCCTTGCGCCACGCACCATCGTGCCATCGGGCGCTGTCATGGCGTGGCACTACTCGTTTCAGGGAAAAACCGCCACCCCGGCATGGTCTAAGCCCGGACCACACGATTGAGCCAGACGGGAAATGACTTCAGCGCGCTGTCTTTGCGGCGGCCTTCGCCGCGCCTTCCTTCATCAGCCGGTCGATATGCATGCGGATATGGGCGGCTTCCGCTGCGGTGTTGGCAAGCGCAATCGCACGGTCGAAGGCGACACGCGCCTCCTCGCCGCGGCCAAGCTGCATCAGCAGGCCGCCCTTGAGGCCGAAGAAGTGGAAATAGCCGGACAGCCTCTGCTCGAGCGGCTCGATCATGGCAAGGGCTGCCTCCGGTCCGCGCACCTTGGCCACCGCGACTGCGCGGTTCAGCGTTACCACCGGCGACGGCTGCATCTGCTCGAGCAGGCTGTAGAGCAGGTCGATCTCGGTCCAGTCGGTATCCTCGGGCTTCTCCGCCCGCGCATGCAGCGCGGCGATCGCCGCCTGCACCTGATAGGGGCCGGGCTTTTGATGGCGCAGCGCCTTGTCGACCAGCGCCAGGCCCTCGTCGATCATCTTGCGGCTCCACAGGCTGCGGTCCTGGTCCTCGAGCAGCACGATCTCGCCGTTTTCGTCGAAGCGAGCCGGCGCCCGCGCATGCTGGAGCAAAAGCAGCGCCGTCAATCCCATGATCTCCGGCTCGGTCTGGAACAGCCTGAGCAGCAGCCGCGCCAGCCGGATCGCCTCCTCGCACAGCGGAGCGCGCGCCGGCGCCTCGCCGCTGTTGGTCGAATAGCCTTCGTTGAAGATCAGGTAGACCATGGCGGCGACAGCCGCGAGCCGCTCCGAGCGCTCGACCGCGCCCGGCGTCTCGAACGGCACGCCGGCGTCGGCAATACGCGCCTTGGCGCGGGTGATGCGCTGCTCCATGGCGCTTTCGCCGACCAGGAAGGCACGCGCGATCTGCTTGACGGTGATGCCGGAGACGATCCGCAACGCGACCGCGATCTGCTGCGTCGCCGGTAGATCCGGGTGGCAGCAGATGAACAAGAGCCGCAAAATGTCGTCGCGATAATGCGCGCCGTCCAGCCGCTCGGCGATATCGCTTTCGGCGTCCTCGAGGTCGGAGATCTGGTCCTCCTCGGGCAGCGGCGCCTGCTTGGAGCGCTTGCGCACCGCATCGATGCCGCTGTTGCGGCCGACGAAGATCAGCCAGGCGGCGGGATCGCGCGGCGGGCCGTTTTTCGGCCAGTTCTTCAGCGCCCGCAGGCATGCGTCCTGGAAAGCCTCTTCCGCGGCATCGAGGTCGCGGAAGTAGCGCAGCAGCGCACCCATCGCCTGCGGACGGGCGGTGCTGATCGCGTTGCTGATCCAGGCAAGCTCGGTCATGCGGCAGCCGTGCTCGGGTTGAAGACCGAAACCGGCCTTATTTCGTAGGAGCCGCCGCTGGGGTTGACCTCGGAGAGTTCGCGGGCGAACTCCACGGCCTCGTCGAGATCGGCGCATTCGAGCGTGTAGAAGCCGAGGAACTGTTCCTTGGTTTCGGCAAACGGGCCGTCGATGACGACGGATTCGCCCTTGACCTTGCGCAGCGTTGTCGCGGCGGTTGTCGGCAAAAGCCGCGCCACCGGGCCAAGTCGGCCGGCCGTGGCGTATTTTTCCTGGACGTTGAGGAGATTGGCCATGACCTCATCATCCTGCTCCTTGCTCCAGGAGCAAACGACGTCTTCGGAAGCATAGCAGAGGATAGCGTAGAGCATGATCGGTCCTTTTCTCTGTCAAAGGACGAGACAGTAGGACCGTTCCCGACATAAGGTCGATAAAAAAATTCGACCTGCGATGGCGCACCGGGAACCAGCAAGGAACTCGCCCGCCCGCGTTAGCTCTCCTGCATCTTCAGCCATCGCAGGATCAGCGTCTCCTCGTCATCGAGCCCCGGTATCGCCCGTTTGCGTTTGTTCGCTTGCGCCATTTCAGCGAGCAGCCGCCCTTGCGACCAGGCCTCGAAGACCGTCGGATGGATGTAGCATTTGCGGCAGATGGCGCGCGTATTGCCCAGCCGCTCCGCGACCTTGTCGATGACAGCATTCGTCGTCCGCTTGATTTGCGCCTGGCTTTCGGGAACCTCCGTCTGCGCAAACAGCGAGGCGGCATGGATCGTGCCGCCCCAGGTGCGGAAGTGCTTGGAGCTGAAATCCGCGCCGGCTGCATCGCGGATGTAGCGATTGACGTCGTCGGAACGCACGGGATGCCTGTTGCCGTCCTCGTCGAGATACTGGAACAGCTTCTGCCCCGGCAGGTCCTGTGCGCCGCGCACGATCCTGGCGATCCGGCGATCGACCAGTTTCAATTTCCATTCCTTGCCGGATTTGCCCTTGAAGGCAAAGCGCAGGCTGGTGCCCTTGATGTCGACATGGCGGTCGCGCAGCGTGGTCAGTCCGAAACTCTTGTTGTCGCGCGCATAGGCGGCGTTGCCGACGCGGATCATGGTGTTGTCGAGCAGCCAGACCACCGCCGCGACGACGCGTTCCGCCGGCAGGCCATGGCGGCGCAGATCGGCATCGATCCGGCGGCGCAGTTCGGGCAGGCTTTCGGCAAAGGCGACCAGGCTCGAATATTTGGCCCCGTCGCGCTCCTCGGCCCATAGTGGATGGTAGCGATACTGCTTGCGCCCGCGCTGGTCGCGGCCGGTCGCCTGGATGTGGCCGTCCGGATCGGGCGAGATCCACACATCGGTCCAGGCCGGCGGTATGGCAAGCGCCTTGATGCGCGCGATGGTGCTCTCGCCCACCGTGCGGTCGTTCGGGCCCTTGTAGGAGAAACCCTTGCCTGCCCTGAGGCGGCGAATGCCGGCTTCGCTGTCGGAAACATAGGTCAGCGACGCCTGGTTGGCGGAAACCTGTGCGCCGTTCGTCGGCGCTCCATTGCCTGGTGCAACCTTCCTGCCGGCCGATTGCTCGTGTGACGACCCCGATTTGTCCAGCATGTCCTCTCCGCGGGAATTCCGCGTAGATAAGCAACGGATCGACGGCAGGTTCCGTCGTCAGGGAATGTTTTCGGGATTGACCGATCAGGTTTGCCGGCCGTGCATCCCGGCTGCAATGTCGGCCATCCACAGGCCGCCATCGTCGACATGAGGTGGATGGTACTCGCGCCCGGGCGAAATGCGTTCAAAGACCGCCCCCGCCTCGTCGGCGAGGTAGTCGTAGCCCACGTCCTGAAGCAAATGCCCCGGATCGAGGTGGTCATAAAGATCACGGCGGGCGATCCGACGCTTGGGCTCGATCATTTTCAGATGATAGAGGTTGAGCCCACTATCCCTGGCTTTGAAACCAACACTGGAAGGATACCAGAGATCATGAAAATCCTTGAACTGGCAGTTTGCCGGGTCGTAGGCTTTGAACAGGCGGTACTGAATTTTTTCGCCCCATAGCCCATCAACGCGGTAGTCGATCGGCGAATACATTTCACGGAGTCTGAACCCCCAGGCAATTCGCCTGTAGACGCTCGTCAATTTTGCGATCCGCTCCGCCGCGCCGCGTTCCAGCCGCTCGTCGGGATCGACAGCCAAAATCCAATCGGCCGCAGCGCCGCGCGCTGCCGCGAGCAGGGCGTGCCGCCGAAGCGGCTCGCTGCTGAAAGCCTCCGTCGCCCTGCGATCGTCATAGGCAATCCAGCCATCGACGATCGGATCAAGATTGGCGATCAGATCGGGAACCAGATGCGCGTCAAAGCGATAGCTGAACACTGCGACAACTCTCTGCTGAGGGAACAATTTCCGTCGCGGACGTTGGGGTTTTATGTGGGATGTTATCATTGCGGTCGCTTGCCCGCTTTCGCACCGTCGCGCGCGCCGGCATAAACGCCCACGGATTTGACCAGCAGCGCCAGCCAGACAATTGGCAGCGACATCATCGCGAAGGTTCGATCCCGTCCGGAAAGCCCGATTTTCGCCAGCTTGCGGACATTATGCCGGTCGTGAAACGTGTCGCGAAAAAATCGGAACGGCGTCTTTGGGCTGGATGCGACAAGGTAGTCACCGCGTCGATATCCACGCCTGTATTGATCGGCAAACAGTCGCATCAGGCTTGTTTCGTTGCGATGCACCGTTTGCACACGCGGCTCCCAAACCGGCAGAGGTGCCCGCGCCAGCCTCTCAAGAAAGTTGGTATCTTCGCCGGCTCGCATCGTTTCATCGAACAAGCCGTATTCATCGAACAGCCGGCGATCGAACGACACGCCGTATCGCAGCGCACGATCCGCCGGCAAACCGGGAAGCCGCCGCATGTACATGATCAGATGAGCCGCACAGGCAATCAGATTGCGCGGATGGCTGTTCACGATGGCGCTCGCCACCATGCGGTCGCCGGCCAGATGCCGCTCTATCCGTGCCTCCGCCCAGCCGGGACAGGCGAGGCAGTCGTCGGCAAGAAAAGCAACGAAGGGCGCCTGTGTCGCCGCAATGCCGACATTGCGGGCCGCACCAACAAACAGCCTTCGACTGACCTCGATCACCGGCACCTTGATCCCCGCGCCAGCCAACAGTGCCAGCACTTCCCCGCCACCTGAGTTGACCACAACGATCTCGAGCGGCGTGTTCTGATCAAGCAGAGATGTCACCGCATCGACTATTTGAGCCGGCGCGCGGTAGCCAATGACGACCACGGCAAGCTTCGGCCGGTGTGAATCAGGCACTTTGCAGCAGGACGTGCGAAATGGAGAAACGGCGCCGCACCGCGAGCTTGAACTGGTAGCGCATGCAGCGCCATATGTCCGAGGGGACCTTGGGTGCGGCCTTGGCTACGGCAAGGAACCGCGCTGCCGTGGCAAAGTCGCCGCGCGCATAGTGGACGCGGGCGATCTTGAGCGCGACCAGGCCTTCCCTTGTTTTCAGCGTCGACTTGGCGATGCCGCAGTCGGTGAGCTGACGCAAGGCGTGGCGCCAGGCGAGGAAGCGTTGTGCCGGTTTGATCGTGAAACGGTCGTCGGAGCGCTCCGCCGAGACGAAGTAGGTCATGACTGGCTGTGTAATGACGGCAAGCGGGGCCCGGCACATCAGCCGCGCCCAGAACAGCGTGTCCTCGTCATAGGCGAGCGCGGTCGGGAACCGCGTCTCGCCGACCGCGCGCCGGGACACCAGCGCGCTGCCGACCGCGATCGAGCGAACCTGACCTTCCAGATAGGCCGAGGCGTTGGCGATGCCGGTGGCCGTATAGCCGTACGGCAATTTGAACTGGTGATGCTCGCCCTTGGTGCGCCGGCGAAAGGCGCCGACCACCATCTCGGCTCTCGGTTGCGCCTCGCTTCGCGAAAGCAGCGATCTCAGGCCGCCTTCCAGATGCAGATCATCGGCATCGATCATGTAAATCCACGGGCAGTCCGTCTGCGCCAGGGCCAGGTTGCGGGCACCACCGGCGTCCCGGCAACTCGACGCAATCACGCGCAGCGGCAAGGCCAGCCGCGCGGCGGCGTCCTCAGCCACCGCAGCAGTGCCGTCCGAGGACGCATCGTCGACCAGCAGCACTTCGCCGATGACCGCCGCCTCTGAACGAAGCGACGCCAGCGTGCCGGCTATCGTGGCCGCCGCATTATGTGCCGGAATGATGACGCTGACCGCTTTCAATGGTAAAACTCCGCGCCGGCGCATGCGTCCGGCGGCCCCAACCCCTGTGCCCAAGATAACGGCAGCATCGGCGTTTGAGAAGCAGTCTTTGCTCGCCCGGAGATTTACGAACAGCCTGAGCCTGGGATCCGGTCAGACTTTCTCGAGGGCGACCGGAATGACGTCGACCGCTTGCTCGCCGACCTGTCCGCCCGTGGTCTTCAGCACGCCGACGATCGGCGCCACGTCGGAATAGTCGCGGCCGTAACCGACAGTGATGTGGTCGTTGCTCGCCCGCATGCCATTGGTCGGATCGAATTCCTGCCAGCCGGCATCGCGGCCGCACCATGCCTTCACCCAGGCATGCATGGCGTCGGCGCCTTCCAGCCGGGGTTTGCCCTTAGGCGGAATGGTGCGCAGGAAGCCGCTGACATAGCCGGCCGGAATGCCGAGGCCACGCAGGCCGGCGATCATGATATGCGAGAAATCCTGGCAGACGCCCCGCTTCAGGCCGAAGGCATCGCTGGCGCGGGTCTGGACCGTGGTCGCCTTGCCGTCATAGGTGAAATCGCGATGAATACGGTTGCACAGGTCCATGACCGTGCCGGCGGTCGAGCCCAGGACGCTCGCTTGCGCGTATGCTGTGATCGCCGCATCGATGCCAGCATGGTCGCTGGCGGCGAGAAAGTGATGCGGCGCATCGGGCGCCAGCGACCGCACCGCGCCGAGTTCCTCCTTCAGCCGGTCTATGCCGGGCGACACGTCGAGCCCGGGCTCCGGGCGCGACACGGACACGCGCGCGCTCATCCTTATGTCCAAAGCATCATGGGCATCGCGAACAGCGATCGAGGTGACGTTGTTACCGAAGAAGTCGCAAAAGTCCGCGCGTTCGCTGGGCGCCGGCGCAAAGGACAGGGACGCGGCAACCACCCGCTGCACACCTGATATGGTCGGCGGCAGCACGCGCACCTGATGGCGGCCGCCGCCGGCCGCGGCATCGTAGTCGTAGCTCAGATGAAGCCTGATGTCGTAGAGCATGGCTGCCTTGGTCTTATCCGAAATAGGCCTTGGCGAGGCTGTTGTAGAGGCCGCCGATCTCGCCGGCGAGATCGTCGAGTGCATTCGCCGTCATGTCTGAAGGTTCCATGACGGCGATCGCCGTGTTGAGCTGCAGGATCTCCTTGGCCGCCGGCGACATATGTCCCTCGCCGCCGACGGTGGGCAACAGCCCGATTTCGGCTTTCAGCCGCTCGAGCTGGAACAGGATCGAGCGCGGATTGAGCGGATCGAGTGCCAGGAGATCGATCACCGTGCGCCGCCCGGCCTGCACCGGATATTGCCGGCGATGGGTCATGACGCTGTCGCCGATCTCCAGCATCATGTCGAGCGCCCCGTCCGGCGCTCCGGTCCTGGTCAGGCACGCCAGCGTGCGGGCGATCTGGATACCACGTTCCAGCCGCCGGCCGATTTCCAAGAAACGCCAGCCCGTGAAGCGGTACATGTTCTCGTGCAGCAGGCCGGAAAAACCGGCGAGCTTGCGCAGGATCACCGTCATTGCCCGCGTCGCATCGTCGCCTGGCGCGACGGTTTTCGCGAATTGATGGATCGTTTTCGACAGATCCTTCAGTGCCAGCCAGCCATCGGGCGAAAACCGGTCGCGGATCTGGCCGGCGCTGTAGACGGCGCTGTCCAGCGTGCTGATCAGGCCGAGCGGGATCGCCGATTCGACGTCGATGCCGAAAGGTTCGAGATAGTCCCTGACGTCGGCAAGCAGCGGCATCTCGGGGTCGGAAGTCTCGGCCAGCCGTACGTGGTAGGCCCGCAGGATACGCACCGTGTCTTCCGATCGCTCGATGTAGCGGCCGAGCCATGTCAGGTTTTCCGCCGCGCGGCTGGGCAGGCTGCCCGGCATGGTGCGGGTGAAGCTGTCGTGCTCCTGCGGCAGCAGCGTCTCGCGCTCCACCGGCCGGTCGCTGACCACCCATACATCCGCCGCCTGGCCGCCGCGCTGCATGGCGATAGCCGTCGGATCGAGCGAAAAGCCGACGCGGGCGAAGCCGCCGGGCATCACCGTCCAGCCTTCCGGCGTCCGCGCCAGATAGACGCGCAGGCTGGCCGGCCGCGGCTCCAGCCAGCCGCCGACATAGACCGGCGTGGTCGACAGCGTCACCGCTTCCTGGCCGACGAACCCGCCGCCATCGCTCTCGATCCGGGCGACCAGCTCGGCTCGTTCCTCGTCGGACAGTGTCGACCCCAGCCGGGTCGAATCGTCATCCTCGAAGGCAAGCCGCGTCGACAACGCCGGACCGACAACCATGCGGTCGAGGTTGGCGAGCACATGCCGGCGCTCGTTCTCTTGCCCGCACCACCATGTCGCGACGCTGGGCAAGAGAAGCTCCTCGCCCCGCAACTCGCGCGCAATCCTCGGCAGGAACGACTGCAGCGCCCGCGTCTCCAGCAGGCCGGAACCGAGGGCGTTGACGGCCGAAACCGCGCCCCGGCGGATCGCCTCGACCAGCCCCGGCGTGCCGATCTGCGAGTCCGGCCTGAGCTCCAGTGGATCGGCGAAGGCGGCGTCGAGCCGCCGCCACAGTACGCCGACCGGCTTCAACCCCGAAACCGTGCGTACCATCAGCCTGCCGCCCGAGACCGTCAGGTCCTCGCCCTCGAGCAGCATGATGCCGAGATAGCGGGCGATGTAGGCGTGCTCGTAATAGGTTTCGTTGAGCGGGCCTGGCGTCAGGATGGCGACGCGGCCGCCCGATACCTTGGCCATGCCGATCAGCGCGTCGCGGAAACGGCGGAAGAAACCGGCAAGCCGATGCACATGCATCTCGCCATAGATGTCGGACAGCGCGCGCGTCGTGGCGACGCGGTTCTCCAGCGCAAAGCCCGCCCCCGACGGCGCCTGCGTACGGTCGCCCAGCACCCACCAGCGTCCGTCCGGACCGCGGCCGAGTTCGAAGGCGAGCATGTGGAGGAAATGGCCGCTGGCCGGCCTGGTGCCGACGACGGGCCGCAAATATTCGGGGCTCGCCGCGACCAGCCCGGCCGGCAGAATGCCTTTGTCGATCAGCCGGTTCGACCCGTATATATCGGCCAATACCTCTTCGAACAGATCGGCGCGCTGCACGAGGCCGGTACTGATGTCGGCCCATTCCTTTTCCTCGATCAGCAGCGGGACATGCGCCAGCGGCCATTCCCGCTCATTGGCGCCGGCCTTGTCGTAGACGCGGTAGTAGACGCCGGCGTCGCGCAGATACTGGTCGGCCCGGGCGAAGCGCTGTCCGAGCTTTTCCGGCCCCAGTTCCTCCAGCGCCTCGATGAAATCCTGCCAGACCGGACGCGGATTGCCTGAGGCATCGACCATCTCGTCGACGACGCCGTCGATCGGCTGGTAGTGCTCCAGCAGACTGTGCGTCAGCGGCTTGCCGCGTATCTTCTTCTGATTCCCCTTTGCCATCGTTGATCAGAGTCTTGGTGGCCGCCTGAGGTCAAGGGTCATCGGGAAATCTTCAGAGGCTTCTTCGTTGTGCAGCGCGTAGCCGGACGGCGTATGGCCGCGCGGCTCGAAGCGGGCGAGCCGCCGCGCCTCGGCCTCGTTGCCATTGACCGGGAAGGTGTCGTAGCTGCGCCCGCCTGGATGCGCGACATGATAGACGCAGCCGCCGACCGCGCGGCCCGACCAGCGGTCATAGATGTCGAAGATCAGCGGCGTGTTGACCGGCAGCGCCGGATGCAGGCCCGAAGCCGGCTGCCAGGCCTTGAAGCGGACGCCGGCCACCGCGACCTCACGGTTGTCGGTGACCTTCATCGGCACGATGCGGCCATTGCAGACGATTGCATGGCGCTCCGGGTTGAGGCCTTCGGTCTTGACTTGCAGCCGCTCGACGGAGGAATCGACGAAACGCACGGTGCCGCCGATGGCGCCCTGCTCGCCCATCACGTGCCAGGGCTCCAGTGCTTGCCGCAATTCCAGCTTGATGCCCGCATGCTGGACCTCGCCGCAGAACGGAAAACGGAATTCGAGCTGTGCGTTGAACCATTCGGGGCGGAATTCGAAGCCGTTCAGCTTGAGATCGTCGAGCACGTCAAGGAAATCCGCCCAGACATGATGCGGCAGCATGAAGCGATCGTGCAGCGACGTTCCCCAGCGCACGAAGCGGCCGTCGAGCGGGTTCTTCCAGGTCCGCGCGATAATCGCGCGGACCAAGAGCTGCTGCGCCAGGCTCATACGTGCATTGGGCGGCATCTCGAAGCCACGGAATTCGACCAGGCCGAGTCGGCCGGTCGGCCCATCCGGCGAAAACAATTTGTCGATGCAGATTTCCGAGCGGTGCGTGTTGCCGGTGACGTCGGTCAACAGGTTTCGGAACAGCCTGTCGACCAGCCACGGCAAGGGTGACGCGCCCTTGTCCGGGTGCGGCACCTGCGCCATCGCGATCTCGAGCTCGTAGAGCGAATCGTGGCGCGCCTCGTCGAAGCGCGGCGCCTGGCTGGTCGGGCCAATGAACAGGCCCGAAAACAGATAGGAGAGCGACGGGTGGCGCTGCCATTGCAGCACCAAGCTCTTCAGCAAATCGGGGCGGCGCAGGAACGGGCTGTCGTCGGGAGTCGCGCCGCCGACCACGACATGGTTGCCGCCGCCGGTGCCGGTATGGCGGCCGTCGATCATGAATTTGTCGGCGCCAAGCCGCGTCTGCCGCGCCTCCTCGTAGATCGCCGTCGTCGTCGCCACGCAATCCTGCCAGTTCGCAGCCGGGTGGATGTTGACTTCGATGACGCCGGGATCGGGAGCCACGCGGATGACATTGAGGCGCGGGTCGTGCGGTGGGCCATAACCCTCGATATGCACAGGCAGGCCGATCGCCTTGGCCGCATTTTCGGCCGCCGCTACCAGTTCAAGATAATCTTCCAGCGCCTCGACCGGCGGCATGAACACGCAGAGCCGCCCGTCACGCGACTCGACCGAAAGTGCTGTGCGCACCGCGCCGCCGATTTCGGTGATCTCCTGCTCGACCCGGTCCTGCTGACCGGTCGTGGCCGTGAATGACACTGCTTGCTGGCGACGCGCCATTTCGTCGGCGCCTTCAAGCTCGCCCGGCGACGCTGCGGGCAAGATGGCTTCGCGCGCCGGCAGCGGCCCGCGCGGCAGCGACGGATCGACCGGCACGATGTAGGGGAATTGCGCCGGCGGCACATAGGGCAGCGTGCCGAGTGGCAGACGGTAGCCGACCGGTGAATCGCCCGGCACCAGGAACAGGCGGCCGCGCCGTGTCTTCCATTTCTCGGAGCGCCAGCGCGGCTCCGATGCCTGGCTGTTCCAGCGCTGTACCGGCAGCACGTAACCCGACGGTTTGGTCAGCCCGCGCTCGAACACTTTTGCCATGCGGCTGCGCTCTTCCGGGTCTTCCAGCTTCGAGTTGGACGGGTCGACATTGTCGGGCAGCTTGCCTTCCTTGAGCAGCCATTCGGCCGGATCCTCATAGGCTTCGCTGACCATCTCCTTGTCGATGCCGAGTTCGCCGGCAATCGCCGTCAGCAGGCTTTCTGCATGCTGCGGCCCGATATCTGCGTCGCTCTTTTCGCGCGCGATCAGCGACGGGTCGCTCCACACCGGCTCGCCATCGGTGCGCCAGTAGAGCGAGAAGGTCCAGCGCGGCAGGCTCTCGCCCGGATACCATTTGCCCTGCCCGTAGTGCAAAAAACCGCCCGGCGCGAAGCGTTCGCGCAGTTTCCGGATCAGCGCATCGGCCTTCTCGCGCTTGGTCGGGCCGACGGCAGCGGTGTTCCACTCGGCCGACTCGAAATCATCGATCGACACGAAGGTCGGCTCGCCGCCCATGGTCAGCCTGACATCGCCGGCTTGAAGCGCGGCGTCTACCTCGTTGCCCAGCGCATCCAGCGCCTGCCAGCTTTCGTCGGAGAACGGCCTGGTGATGCGCGGATGCTCGGCGATACGGTCGACCCGCATGTCGAAGCCGAACTCGACATTGGCGAAGCTCGCCATGCCGGAGATGGGGGCGGCATTGCGGAAATGCGGCGTCGCCGCCAGCGGCACATGGCTTTCGCCGGTGAGCAGGCCCGAGGTCGGGTCGAAGCCGATCCAGCCGGCGCCCGGAATATAGACCTCGCACCAGGCATGCAGATCGGTGAAATCGACCGCCGTGCCCGGCGGTCCGTCAAGCGCGACCAGATCGGGCCTGAGCTGGACCAAATAGCCGGAGACGAAACGCGCGGCGATGCCGAGGTTGCGCAGGATCTGCACCAGCAGCCAGCTCGAATCCCGGCACGATCCCTTGGCGGCGGCCAGCGTCTCCTCGGGCGAGAAGACGCCGGTTTCCATGCGCACGATGTAGGCGATCTCGCGCTGCAGCCGCGCATTGAGGTCGACGAGGAAATCGACGGTGTTTTTGGCGCTGCGATCGATTGTCCCGAGGAAGGCGGACAGCAACGGTCCGGCCGGCTCCGGTGTCCGGTAGATGGCGAGATCGTCCCTGATCTCTTCCGGGTATTCGAACGGAAACGTCTCGACCGAGGGCTCGACGAAGAAATCGAACGGATTGTAAACCGTCATGTCGGCGACGAGGTCGACCTCGATCTTCAACTCCGTGACCGGCTCCGGAAAGACGAAACGGGCGAGGAAATTGCCGTAGGGATCCTGCTGCAGATTGACGAAGTGGTTCTTGGGCTCGACCTTCAGCGAATGGCTGAGCACCTTGGTGCGGGAATGCGGCGCCGGCTGCAGCCTGATCACCTGAGGGCCGAGAACCACAGGCCGGTCGTATTTGTAGTGGGTCAGGTGGTAGACGGCTGCCAGAATTGCCATGGTGCCCCGGAGATCGGCGTTTCAAAACGAATTCGCCGAACCCTGACACAAGTGCTGGGCATTCTCCAAGCAGAGATGTTGCGCTGCACCTAATTTAAGCAGCATTGCCGGCTGCGCTCGCTTAGAAAAACGCCTGGATCCCCGTCTGCGCCCTTCCGAGGATCAGCGCATGCACGTCATGCGTGCCTTCATAGGTGTTGACCGTCTCCAGGTTCTGCGCGTGGCGCATGACGTGGTAGCCGATCTGGATACCGTTGCCGCCATGCATGTCGCGGGCCTGGCGGGCGATATCGAGCGCCTTGCCGCAATTGTTGCGCTTGACGATCGAGATCATCTCGGGCGCCATCTTTCCCTCGTCCATCAGCCGCCCGACGCGCAGCGAGCCCTGCAAGCCGAGCGCAATTTCGGTCTGCATGTCGGCGAGCTTTTTCTGGAACAACTGTGTGCCGGCCAGCGGCTTGCCGAACTGCTTGCGGTCGAGGCCGTATTGCCGAGCCCGGTGCCAGCAATCCTCGGCCGCGCCCATCGCACCCCAGGAAATGCCGTAGCGCGCCCGGTTGAGGCAGCCGAAGGGTCCCTTGAGCCCCGAAACGTTGGGCAGCAGTGCGTCTTCGCCAACCTCGACGCCTTCCATCACCACTTCGCCGGTGATCGAAGCGCGCAGGCTGAGCTTGCCGCCGATCTTCGGTGCCGAAAGCCCCTTCATGCCCTTTTCCAGCACGAAGCCACGGATCTCATTGTTATGCGCTGACGATTTCGCCCAGACGACGAAGACGTCGGCGATCGGCGCGTTGGAAATCCACATCTTCGAGCCGGAGAGCTTGTAGCCGTTCGCGGTCTTTTCGGCGCGCGTCTTCATGCCGCCCGGATCGGAACCGGCATCCGGCTCGGTCAGGCCAAAGCAGCCGATCCATTCGCCCGAGGCCAACTTCGGCAGGTATTTCTTGCGCTGTGCCTCCGAGCCATAGGCATGGATCGGATACATGACCAGCGACGACTGCACGCTCATCATCGAGCGGTAGCCGGAGTCGACACGCTCTACTTCACGCGCCACCAGACCGTAGGTGACATAGTTGGCGCCGAGGCCGCCATATTCTTCGGGGATGGTGATGCCGAGCAGACCGGCCTCGCCCATCTCGCGGAAGATGCCGGCATCGGTCTTTTCCTCGAGGTAGGCCTCCTCGATCCGCGGCGCCAGCTTGTCGGCGGCAAATGCCGCCGCACCGTCGCGCACCATGCGCTCGTCTTCCGAAAGCTGGTTCTCGATCAGGAAAGGGTCTTCCCAGACGAACGCGTTCTTGTCGGCAGCCATGGCCTCGGTCTCTCCCAAACGAAAATCTTGAAGTGCCCGGCTTATCCGCCTCCGCCTCGAAAAAATCAAACGAAATTGCATCACCGATCAATGAGCGTTAGTAATTGATCATGAACGTCCAGCGTCGCCTTTTGCCCAACATAAGCGCCCTTGCCGCCTTCGAGGCGGTGGCGCGCCTCGGTTCTTTCACCGCTGCCGCCCGCGAGCTCGATCTGACCCAGGGCGCCGTCAGCCGGCAGATAGGGCTTCTGGAAGAACAGTTCGGCCGCCGGTTGTTCGAGCGTGACAGCCGCAATGTCCGGCTGTCGACAGCGGGCGAAATCTATGCCGAAGCGGTGCGCTCCGCGCTTGGCCAGTTGCGCGATGCGGCCCTTGGATTGATGAGCAATCGGCATATTGGTATCCTGAACCTGGCGATCCTGCCGACCTTCGGCACCCGCTGGCTGATGCCGCTGATCCCGGATTTCGTCGAAAACAACCCCGACATCACCATCAACTTCGTTACCCGCATCGGCCGTTTCGACTTCGCCCGGGAAAGGCTGGATGCCGCCATCCATTACGGCCTGCCCGACTGGCCGGAGGCCGACTCCACGCTGCTGATGCGCGAGACGGTGGCGCCGGTCGCGTCGCCCGAATTCCTGGCTGGGCGCGAGATCGCGACTGCAGCCGGTATCGGCCGCCTGCCGCTGCTGCATATGGCAACCCGTCCCGGCGCCTGGACCGAATGGTTCGAGCACCAAGGTTTGAGCGCGCCGACCGGACCGGGCATGCAGTTCGAACAATTCGGCACCGCCGCCCAGGCCTGCATGGCCGGGCTTGGCGTAGCGCTGCTGCCGCAGATCCTGATTGCGGTCGAATTGCAGCGCGGCCAGCTCGTGCCGGCCCCGGGTCGACCAATGCAGAGCCGCAGCGCCTATTATCTGGTCGTACCGCACGACAAGCGCAGCCATCCGCCCGTCGCCAGTTTCCGCGACTGGCTGCTGGGCCATCTGCCGGTGGAGAGATAGCTACTTCCGCTTCAACGCCTCGGACAAGGCTGCGCCGAACGCGCCCTGCTGGGCCGGTCGTTCCGGCTGGCGCTGCGGTGCCGGCGAACGCGGCGTCGGCTTGCCGCCGCCATTGTCTCGCGGCCCGCTGCGGGAGGCGCCACCGTCACCGTCCTTGCGCATGGAGAGAGCAATGCGCTTGCGCTTGATGTCGACGTCGACGACGCGCACCTTCACCACGTCGCCGGCCTTGACCACCTCATGCGCATCCTTGACGAAACGGTCGGCCAGTTGCGAGACGTGCACCAAGCCGTCCTGATGCACGCCGATATCGACGAAAGCGCCGAAGGCGGCGACATTGGTGACGGTGCCTTCGAGCAGCATGCCGGGCTTCAGATCCTTGATGTCGTCGATACCGTCGGCGAAGGTCGCGGTCTTGAAACCGGGGCGCGGATCGCGACCGGGCTTTTCCAATTCCGCCAATATGTCGCGCACCGTCGGCAGGCCGAACCGCTCGTCGACGAAGACGCGCGGGTCGAGCGCCTTGAGCGCAGCACTGTCGCCCATCAGCGAGCGCAGGTCGCGACCGCAGGCGGCGACGATCTTCTTGGCCACGCCATAGGCTTCGGGATGCACGGAGGAAGCATCGAGCGGCTCCAGGCCGTTCGGGATGCGCAGGAAGCCGGCGCATTGCTCGAATGCGCGCGGTCCAAGGCGGGAGACTTTGAGCAGATCCTTCCGGCTGGCGAACGGGCCGGCCGCATCGCGATGCGCTACGATGGCGTCGGCAAGCGACGCGCCAAGGCCGGAAACCCTCGCCAAGAGCGGCGCCGATGCCGTGTTGAGATCGACGCCGACGGCATTGACCGCGTCCTCGACCACCGCTTCCAGCGAGCGGCCGAGCCGGTACTGGTCGACATCGTGCTGGTACTGGCCGACGCCGATCGACTTCGGCTCGATCTTGACCAGTTCGGCCAGCGGATCCTGCAGGCGCCGCGCGATCGACACTGCACCACGCAGCGACACGTCGAGGCCGGGAAACTCCGCCGCTGCCGTTGCCGACGCGGAATAGACCGAGGCGCCCGCCTCGCTGACGATCACCTTGAGTGGCTGCGGGCCATCCGTTGGCATATCGGACAACATGTCGGCCACAAGCTTTTCCGTCTCGCGGCTGCCGGTGCCGTTGCCGATCGAAATCAGCTCGACCTTGTGCAGGCGGACGAGCTTCGCCAGCTCGGCCTGCGTGCCGCGCACATCGTTCCTGGGCGGGAACGGATAGACCGTCGTCGTCGCCACCAGCTTGCCGGTACCGTCGACCACCGCCACCTTGACGCCGGTGCGGATACCCGGATCGAGCCCCATCGTCGGCCGCGACCCGGCCGGGGCTGCAAGCAGCAAATCCTTCAGATTGCGGGCAAAGACGTGGATCGCCTCTTCCTCGGCCCGCTCGCGCAGGTCTCGCATCAGATCGAGCGTCAGGTGCAGCGACAGTTTTATCCGCCAGGTCCAGCCGGCAACCTCCATCAGCCAGCGATCGCCCGGCAGGCTGCCGCCGATGGTATAGGCATTGGCGATCATCCGCTCGACCGGTTTCACCGGCGAGGCGTCGTCGGCGTCGACCTCGATGTCGAGCGACAACACCTCCTCGTTGCGGCCACGTAGCATCGCCAGCGCACGATGGCTGGGCACGTTCGCCCAGCGCTCGACATGATCGAAATAGTCGGAGAATTTCGCGCCGGCCTCCTGCTTGCCATCGACGACCCTGGCCCGCAGGAAGGCCCGCTCCTTCATGTAGCTCCGCAGCTTGCCAACTAGATCGGCATTCTCGGCAAACTGCTCCGACAGGATGTCACGCGCGCCATCGAGCGCCGCCTTGGCGTCCGCCACGTCTTCGGTGACATAGGCGAGCGCCAATTCGGCAGGCTCCGCCGAGCGGTCGGCAAGAATGGCTTCGGCCAGCGGCCCCAGCCCGCGCTCCCTGGCGATCTCGGCCTTGGTCCGCCGCTTCGGCTTGTAAGGCAGGTAGATGTCTTCGAGCTCAGCCTTTGTGGCGGCGGCCGCGATCTTCTGTTCAAGCTCCTCGGTCAGCTTGCCCTGCTCGCGAATGGAGCCAAGGATGGTGTCGCGGCGCGCGTCGAGCTCGCGCAGATAGGCCAGTCGCTCGGCAAGGTCGCGCAACTGCGTATCGTCGAGCCCGCCGGTGACCTCCTTGCGATAGCGCGCCACGAACGGCACCGTTGCACCCTCGTCCAGCAGGCCGATCGCCGCCGCGGCCTGTTCGGGCCGCGCGCCGATCTCGGCCGCGATGATCGCCGCGATGCGCTTGATGTCGGATGCCATGCTGGTCTCATGCTTTGTCGAAAAGAGCGGCGACCATAGGCCGGGATGTCCACGCCGCCAACCGCGCTGTTTTCAGCCAACCAGCGGGTCCACAGGAAAGCGTACCGCGGGCGGGCGCGGAACGCCTCAGACCATCCGGCTGAGCGCCTCGAAAAAGGCGGCCGCCTCGACATCGAGCTGGTCGTCGACCGGCACCGGCTGCGACGACATCTTGGCGATCACCACTTCTGCTTTCGGATTGACGTACAGCCACTGGCCATGGATGCCGATGCCGCAGAAGGCGCCGCTTTGCGCCCCCGTCTGGTACCATTTGTTGCGGTAGCGTCCTTCGGGAAACAGGAAGGCCATCGTGCCGCGCTGCCAGGCTTCGGAACTGCCGCCTGTTTCGACCGTGTCGCGCACCCAGGCCTCCGGCACGACACGGCGGCCATTGGCCGTGCCGCCCTGCCGCATCATCTCGCCGACACGCGCCAGATCGCGCGGCGTCACCGAAATACCACCGGCCGTGCGCGCCGTGCCTTCCATGTCGACCGTAATCGAAGCTTCGCTCGCAGCACCGAGCGGCAGCCACAATTTCTCGCGCAGCAGATCTGTCAGTCGCTTGCCGGAGGCGCGCTCGACCAGCATGCCAAGCAGATCGGAATTGGGCGAGCGATAGCGGAAGGTCTGGCCATGCGGCTCGGCCAGCCGCTGCAGCGTCAGGATGAATTCGCGCAGGCTTTCGGTGCCGCCGCCCGGGTTCCACAGCGTGGCGCGGCGATAGCGGGCAAAGGCACTTTCAGGATCGAGATAGGCCTCTTCGAAGTCAAGGCTGACGCTCATGTCGAGCACATGCCGGATGCTCGCATCGCCATAGGCGGAACCCCTAGCTTCCGGAACGTAGCTGATGACAGGCGCTTCCGGGTCGAAAATCCCCTCGCCTTCCAATATGCCGGCGAGAATGGCGGTGAAGGACTTGCTGATCGAGAAGATGATGTGGCGTCCGCCGAAATCCATATGGGGCGCGAACCAGTCGCCAACGATCGTACCGGCCTTCATGATCGTCAGCGCGTCGGTGTCGGAACGCGCGAGGAAGGACGCCACGGTTTCCGGCCCGCTCGCCAGGCTGACTTTTTCGCCAAGCAGGCTTCCGAGTTCTTGCCGAGGCGGCTCTGTGCCGCCTGACGCCGCGACAGGCGCGCTTGGCACCAGCTCGCCGACATTCTGGAACGACCAGCGATTGAACGGGTTTTCGCGCCAGTTCGAAAGCAGCACCGCACTGCGGGCAAAGCCACATCTGGTCTCGAACGCGGTCTTGCCGGTCATGGCATATCCTTCCGGATCTTTTTTCCTGGAGATTCAGGCGAGCGCCGCGGCGATGGCGTGCACGGCCTTCAGCGTCGCCACCGAATAGGCGATGTTGGTGAAATCCGGATAGGTCGAAAGCTTCACCACCACCATCCTCGTGTCCCAGTCGATGTGGATCATCTGCCCGAACACGCCCCGGCACATCAGCGCGCGCGAGCGCGGATCCTCGATCCAGAACTGGTTGCGATAGCTGCCGTCCGGCAGGCTGGGATTGAAGTCGGGCGCATGCTTGCCATTGCGCGTCGCCTCGATCCAGTCGGCCGGCACCACGCCGCCGCCATTGTCGAGGATCAGCTGGCCGAAGCGGCCATAGTCGCGCAGCGTCGCATTGAAGCCGCCGTCGGCCACGGCGTAACCCGCACTATCGACGGTGAAGCAGGCGCTTTCGTCCGCGCCGAGCTTTTGCCAAAGCTCTTCGGAAACCAGTTGCGGCAGCCGCTTGCCGGTCACCCGCTCCATGATGAAGGCGAGCACATCGGTCTCGATCGAGCGGTACTCGAAGGCCTCGCCGTGCGGTCGGGTCTTCTCCTTCAGTCCTAGGATCAGCTCGAACATATGCGACGGCCATTGGAACGCCGGGTCGCTGTCGGGCGGCACCGGTTTCCAGCCGGTGGCGACATCGACCTGGCCGATCTCGGAATAGGGATCGGTGTATTCTTCGGAAAAGCGCACGCCGGTAGTCATGTCGAGCACATGCTGCACGCTGGCGCCCGCCCAGCCGGTGGACCCGAGCTCCGGCAGATAGGTCGTCACCGGCAGCGCCGGGTCGATCAGGCCGCGTCCAGCCAGTATGCCGAACACCGAGGCGGTCACCGACTTCGCCATCGACTGCGACAGATGCAGCGTGCGCTCGTCCATGCCGTTGAAATAGCGCTCATAGGCTATTCTGCCGTCCTTGAGCACAAGGAAACCGTCCGTATAGGTCTCGTCGAGCAGCCCGGCGAGTGTCGTTGCCGAGCCTGTGCTGTCCTCCACCGGCAGCGCGTCGAGATCGACCTCGGCCAGTTCGAGCCGGCGGCGATGGCCGTGCCCGCGCCAAACCTCGGCGGTCGGCAGGAACTCGCGGATGTGCTGGAATGCCCAGCGGTTCCAAGGGCCTCGGTCCCAATCGAGCCGCGGCGGCACCATGGCTGGCGGCGAGCCCTGCATGATCGGGGGCCGGGGATCGGAGTTGCGGTAGGAGTCCATGACTTCATGTCCTGACGAGAAAACGGACCCGGCGGCGGCTGCCGCCGGGTCCGCCACGATGCAACTACTTCTGCAGTTCGGTCCAGATTTTGGTGTAGAGATCCTGGACGTCCGGCGGGCACATCAGCTGCAGCTCGGCATGCGGCTTGTCGGCCTCCGGAATGACCACTTCCGGCGCATCCTTCATGTCGGCCGGCATGTATTTGTCGGAGCCGGTGATGGCATTGGCGTAGCGGTGGAAAGCCGACAGGCCGGCGGCGTTCTCAGGATCCATGATGAAGTTCTGGAACAGCTTGGCATTCTCGACATTCTTGGCCTCCTTGAGAACGACCAGGTTGTCGCTCCACAGGCCATAGCCTTCCTTCGGATAGAAGTAGTGGATGGCCGGGTTGGCCAGCCGCTGGCGCAGCGCCGACCCGTTCCAGTCGCTGGTCGCCTTGAAATCGCCGGCGCCCATCTTCTCGATGGTGTTGTATTCCATGGCGATCCAGTTCGGCTTGGCCGCGACAAGCGTGTCGCGTACCTTCTTCAAGACCTCCTTGTCGGTGGTGCACTGCTGGCCGCCGACATATTTGATCGCCGCGAAGATCACGTCGTTCATTTCGGGGACGACATTGACCTTGCCCTTGAGCTCATCTGGCGTGTTGAAGATGATACCCCAGCTGTCCGCCGGCCCCTTGTAGACATCGGTGTTGACGACGACGCCGACCGTACCGAGCGCCCACGGCACCGAATATTTGCGGCCGGGATCGAATTCGGGGTTGGCCCATTCAGGCGCCACGTTCTTGAAATTCTCCATCTTGCCCGGATCGGTTTCCAGCACGAGGCCTTCCTTGATCCAGATCGGCACGTAGGTCTGCGAAGGCACCGCGATGTCGAAGCCGGTGCCGCCCTGACGCACCTTGGCCAGCGCCGTATCGTTCGAATCGTAATCGGTGATGGTGACCTTGATGTTGTACTTGGCTTCGAACTTCTTGATCACATCGGGGCTGGTGTAATTGCCCCAATTGTAGATGTTCAGTTCGCCGTCGGCGCGAGCGAGGCTCGTCGTTGCGAGCAGCGCCAACCCCATGGCGGTCGCTGTTGTCTTCCAGTTCATGGATTTAGCTCCCATTTGTAGGTTCAGTCCCGTTTCCTGCTGATCAAGAAAAACAACGTCACGATGGCGACCGACAAGAGCAGGAACACGGTCGAAATCGCGTTTATCTCAGGCGTTATCCCCCGCCTTATCTGGCCGAGCATGTAGGTCGGCAACGTATCCTGGCCGCCCGATTTGACGAACTCGGTGATGACAACATCGTCGAGCGAGATGACGAAGGCCAGCATCAGCCCGGCCAATATGCCGGGCCACAGCAGCGGCAGCGTGATGCGCCGGAATGTCCGCCACGGCGTCGCATAGAGATCGGCTGCGGCGCGCTCCAGCGTCAGATCCATATTCTCCAGCCGCGCGCGGATCGGCAGATAGGCGAAGGGGATGCAGAACGCCGTATGTGCGGCGATCAGATAGCCAAGACCGGAATAGCCGGTGAATATCTTGACGCGCGAGAAGAAGATCAGCAGCGCCACGCCGGTGACGATCTCGGGCACCATCAGCGGCTGGTTGATCGCCGCATATTTGAAGGTCAGGCCCGGATAGGCTGCCGTGCGGGTGGTGGCCAGTGCCGCCATGGTGGCGGCGATGGTCGCAAGGGTCGCCGCGATGGCGCCGATCTGGAACGAGCGCAGCGTCGCGTCGATCACCTGCGTGTTCTGCCACGCCGACTGGAACCATTTGAGCGAAAAGCCGCCCCATTCGGACGTCGAAGTCGCCGCATTGAACGCATAGACGACCAGCACGACGATCGGCAGGTAGAGCACGATAAAGCAGGTCGCCGCGATCGCGGTGAATCCCGGCTGATGCTTGATGGAGAAGCTGCTAGCCATGCCGCACCTCGGATCTGCCGGCATTGCGCACATAGGCAAGCAGGGCGACCATGACGATGACCATTACGGCGATCGACAGCGCCGAGCCGAGCGGCCAGTTGCGGCCCTGACCGAATTGCAATTCGATCAGGTTGGACAGCATCATGTTCTTGCCGCCGCCGAGCACGCTCGGCGTCACATAGGCGCCGAGCGCCGGAATGAAGACCAGAATGGAGCCGGCTATGACGCCAGGCTTGACCAGCGGGAAAATGATCCGGCGCAGCACCTTGAAGCGTGTCGCGTAGAGGTCATAACCCGCCTCGACCAAGCGAAAATCGAGCTTCTCCATGCTGGCATAGATCGGCAACACCATCAGCGGCAGGTAGACATAGGCCATGCCGATCAGGATCGCTGTATCGGTATACAGGATCTGGATCGGCGCCGAGACGATGCCGAGCTTGAGCAGGATCGCGTTGACGATGCCTTCGTTGCGAATGATCTGCAGCACCGCGAAGGTGCGGATCAGAAGGTTGGTCCAGAACGGTATGGTGATCAGGAACAGCCAGAGATCGCGCGTCTTTTCGCTGCGCGTCGCCATGAAATAGGCTGTCGGGAAACCCAGCGCCAAAGTCGCGATCGTCGTCACGATCGCCAGCTTGATTGAGCGCCAGAAAATGGTGACGTGGGCGGCGGCAATCGAAAGCGTGTCGTCGAAGATGTCGCGTTCCATGAACACCGACACCCAGGCCTCCGGCGAGAACTGCCATCTGACGTCGCCGTAGGAACCCGGCGTCAGGAACGAATAGACCAGCACGATCAGCAACGGACCGGTCGCCGCAAAAAGGATGATCAACAGCGCCGGCGCCGACAACAGCCAGCGATCGCGAACGTCGCGTCGCTCGGCCGCCTTGGCGACTTCCTCCGCGCTTGCCATCAGTCCCTCAGCACTTGCGCGGCATCATTGCCGATCGAAATGCCGACCTTGTCGCCGCGCTCGAACCCGCAGCCGGCGCTGCGCGTGTTCTGCTGGCGCACGGTGAAGGCTTCGCCGCTGTCCAGTTGGACATGGATATGCGTGTCGGTGCCGAAATAGACGACATTTTCGACCGTACCGGTCAGGTCGCCCTTGCCCTTTGTCAGCTTGGCGTGCTCGGGCCTCACCACCACGGTGGCATTGTCCTTCGGCTGGAAACCTTCGGCCACGGTCGCGTCGATCGTCGCCCCGGATTTGAGCGTCGCCCGTGCCTTGCCGTTGCCCATGCCGGTGATGGCCGCGGTCAGGAAATTGGTTTCGCCGATGAAGTCGGCGACGAAGCGCTCCGCCGGCTTGTCGTAGATATCCCACGGCGAACCGACCTGCAGGATCTTGCCCGACGACATCACCGCGATGCGGTCGGACATCGTCAGCGCTTCTTCCTGGTCGTGGGTGACGAAGATGAAGGTGATGCCTGTCTCGTGCTGCAACCGCTTCAGCTCGATCTGCATCTCCTTGCGCAATTTGTAGTCTAGTGCCGAGAGCGGCTCGTCGAGCAGCAGCACCTTCGGCTGCGGTGCGAGCGCCCGCGCCAGCGCCACGCGCTGCTGCTGGCCGCCGGAGATCTGGCTGGTGCGGCGCCCCGCCAACGCCTCCATCTTGACCAGTTTCAGCATCGCGTCGACGCGCGCCTTGATTTCGGCCTTCGGCTTGCCCAGCATTTCCAGGCCAAAGCCGATATTCTGCGCCACCGTCATATGCGGGAACAGCGCATAGGACTGGAACACGGTATTGACCGGCCGCTTGAACGGCGGCAGCGGCGCGATGTCGTCGCCATAAAGCAGGATTTCGCCGGCACTTGGAAAGTCGAAGCCGGCGATCAGCCTGAGCAGCGTCGTCTTTCCGCAGCCTGAGGGGCCGAGCAGCGTGAAGAATTCGTTTTCGCGGATCGGCACCGAGACCGTGTCGAGAGCGGCGACCTGGCTCTCGCCGGAGCCAAACACCTTGCGCACGCCACGGACTTCGATCGCATTTCTACCCGATTGTTCCGGCACGCAGTACCCCACTGATAAAGCCTGCTCTTGGCGGCAGGTCTCGTTGTTGTTCGATTGTCACCACATGCCGATGGGCTTGGCAACCAGTTGAATGTCGATTCAGAAAGCAAGCTCCATGCCACCGTCACGCCTGATAGGTCACCTTGCCACCACAGATGGTCGTCACCGGCCGCACTGTATGCAGCACTTCCGGCGCGCTCGTTTCAATATCGGCTGAGAGCACCACCAGATCGGCCAGGTATCCAGGTTTCAGCACACCTTTGCGATGTTCGGCGAATTCGGCATAGGCACCTTCGATCGTATAGGCGGCAAGCGATTCATGCAGCGAGAAGCTCTGGTCCGGGTCGCTTGCTGCCCATGGTTTGCGCAGCAATGCCGCCTGAATGCCCAGGATCGGATCGATCGGCGACACCGGCCAGTCGGAGGCGAAGACGACCCGCGCACCGGCATCCTTCAGTGTCCGCCAGGCGTAACTTAGCGGCCAGCGGGCCGGCCCGATGCGCGACACGGTCGGCTCCAGCGGAAAATCCATGGCGCCCGGCGGATGCGGCGGCTGCATCGAAGCGATGACGCCAAGCTCGGCAAAACGCGGCACATCGGCTTCGGTCGTGACCTCGATATGTTCGACGCGATGCCGGCTGTCGCGCTTGCCGTTTGCCTTCTGCGCCGTCTCGTAGCCGTCGAGCACCACACGCACGGCGCCGTCGCCGATCGAATGCACCGCCATCTGCAGCCCACGTTTGTCGACGGCCACCGCCAGATCGATGAACTGCTGCGGCGTGAAAAGCGGCTCGCCCACCCAGTCCGGACGGTCGGCATAGGGCTCGACCATCACCGCCGTCCATGAATCAAGAACGCCGTCGTAAAACACCTTCACCATGCCCGACGACAGCCATTCGCTATGATAGCGCTCGGCCATGACAGACGCCTTGTCGAGCATGTCGAGGGTCATGAAGTTCTTGTAGTGGAACGGTATCTGCACCCGGCAGGGCAGGCCTTCCTCGGCGTCGATCTCGGCCAGCAACTCGAGCTGGTAGAGGTTGCCATCCATGTTCTGAATCGAGGTGATGCCGTGGCGCGCGCACCAGGCAAGCCCGCGCCGCATGATGTCACGGTCAGCGGCGCGCTCAGCAGCGGTCGGCATCGGGTCCGGCTCGCCGCCGGTCGCCAGCCCCAGCCGCACCCGGCCTTCGCCGGCAAGGTCGAGCACTGGGCCGAAGGCCTCGCCCTCGCGCAATTCGCCGGCGGCAAGGTCATCGTCGCCCATGACGATCTCGTTGCCCGGACCGAGTGTGCGCCCGTGCAGGATACCGGCCATTTTCAGCGCTTTGGTGTTGGCCCACATGGTGTGATGATCGGGAGCGGCCATGCAGAACGGGCGATCGGGCAGGATGGCGTCGAGATGATGCCGGGACACCCGCTCGTCGCCGAGCACGGTATAGTCAACGCCCTGTCCGACCAGCATCTTCGCGTCGGGCTGTGTTGATGCATAATCGCGGATCGCTCTTTGCAGCGCCTCAAACCCGTGGACGCCAGATAACTGCAGATGGGCAAGCTCTGCCGCACCGGAGAACAGATGCATGTGGGCTTCGATGAAACCGGGCAAGACCGAACCGCCCTTAGCGTCGATGACCTTGGTTGCCGTTCCCCTAAGCTCGTCGATGGAGGCGCGGCTGCCAATGGCGACGATGGTACCGTCCTTGATGGCAACGGCCTCGGCGGCGGGATTGTCATCGTCCATGGTCTTTACACGACCGTTGATGACGATCAGATCAGCACTATGACCCGCACCCGTGACAGACATCGCGACTCCGCGCTTTTGACGGCTGACTGAACCGACGACGCTCTGTCCAACGACCTTGCCACTCCGCTGGAGCGGCGCCATCGGACAAAAGTGATGCCAGCGCGCTGTCTTCGAAATTCCCCTTGTTATCCCTGGAGACAGCGTGGATAAAGAATGCGACTAATTATTCGCGTTTGTCAACGTTCGGAATTTCGAATGATAGTGGACAGCACCCTGCCCCTGTGTTGAGACCGGGCGGGGAACGAGGATATCGAGCCGTGAAGCGCAGTCTCAGCCGCGAAACCAGGATAGCGCTCGAGCCGCGCAAGCAGCCTCGGCAACAACGGTCGAGCAAGCTGGTCGACAGGATTCTCGACGCGACGCTGATCTTGACGCGGGAGCAAGGAACCAAGACCCCTACGACGCTCGCCATTGCGCGGCGCGCCGGCTTGTCGGTCGGTTCGGTCTACCAATACTTTCCCAACAAGGAAGCCATTCTTCTCGACCTCGCCAGGCGCTGGCTGTCATCGTTTCCCGAGGTGATCGCGAAGCGCATCAAGGTCGCTCCGCCCACCAACCGCGAGGAGTTTCGGCAGGAAGTACGCAAGCTCTTCATCGACACGTCCAGGCTCTATCTCGACAACGCCAGCCTGATGCCGGTGATCGAGGCTATCTCCGGCAACGCCGACCTCAGGCCGATCCAGAACGAATATGACGACCAGATCATCGCCCTCTACGCCGCATGGCTGCAGCATGTGAACCCGGCCCTAGAAGACAAGGTCGCCAGCCGGCTCGGCGTGGTGATGATGGAGGTCGGACACGTCTGCCGGCTTGTGGGGTTGAAAAAAGATCGCAGGACATTCGACCTCATTGAGGACGATGTGGAAACCATGTGGCTCGCTTTGGTGAGCCCCTATCTCAATCTTGACTGATTTCGGACTTCGAGAGGAATTTTATGAAGACTGTCTATTCGCCGCTTCATGCCGGTCATGCCGGCCAGATGGAACTGGTGACGGCAGCGATAGTGCCGGGTTTCGAGAAGCCTTCGCGGGCGGAGTTCATCAGGGCACGCGTCGAAAGCGAGAAGCTGGGCCCGATCATCGGACTGGTCGAACACGACCTCGCCGCCGCCAAGCGCATCCACAAGGCAGACTACATCGACTTCCTGCCGACCGTCTGGCCGCAATGGACGGCCGCCGGCTTCGAGGGCTCGGCCATGGCCTTCACCTGGCCGACACGCGGCCTGCGCGGCGACGTGCCGCCGCAGCGCATCGATGCCTTGCTGGGCTACTATTCGTTCGACGCCGGCGCCACCTTCGTCGAAGGCACCTGGGCCGCGATCAAATCGTCCTATGACGTGTCGCTGACCGCGGCCGCCCTGGTCAAGGGTGGCGAGACATCGGCCTTCGCGCTCTGCCGTCCGCCCGGCCATCACGCGGGTGCTGCCTTCATGGGCGGCTATTGCTTCATCAACAACGCCGCCGTCGCCGCGCAATGGTTCCTGGACCAGGGCGCCAGCCGCGTCTCGATCCTCGACGTCGACTACCACCACGGCAACGGCACGCAGGAGATTTTTTACGGCCGCGGCGACGTCCAGGTCATCAACCTGCATGGCGACCCAATGATCGAATATCCGTTCTTCCTCGGCCATGCCGATGAACGCGGCGCGGGCGATGGTGAAGGCTTCAACCTCAACTACCCGATGCCGTTCGGCACCGGTTGGGAAGCCTGGAACGCCTCGCTGGAGGATGCCTGCACCAAGCTCGCCGCCTATGCGCCCGATGTCGTCGTCGTGTCGCTCGGCGTCGACACTTTCGAGAAGGATCCGATCAGCCAGTTCAAGCTGAAAAGCCAGGACTATCCCAAGATCGGCCGCCGCATCGCCAGGCTTGGCCTGCCGACATTGTTCGTCATGGAAGGCGGCTATGCCGTAGAGGAGATCGGCATCAACGCCGTCGGCGTGCTGACCGGCTTCGAGGACCGGTAACAGCCAGACCCGGGCGGCAAACCCGCGCGGCTCTCGCGATCAGGTCGGAGTACCAACACTTGGCGCGGCCGCCGGAGCGGCCGCCCTGCGCGACCGGCCGAGATAGTAGACCGCCGCCGCGGCGATGAGGCCTGCCGCCAAAATGCCTACCGCCAGCAGCGGCCGGTACCAGAACCAGGCGATGGCGATCGTCGTCGTGCCGACCAGGATCGCTAGAAAGAAGGCAATGATGCCGGTTCCCATCCGCGCGATGCTGCCGAGGAATGGAATGACGTCGAGGATGACGCCAATCGGGCCAAGCAGCAGGGCGAAGCCGATCGTCAGCAGCAATAGCCCGACGGCCCGCAGCAGCCAGGTGATCAGAGTGTTTTCGGAGACCGCGTCGGCGAACATCTTTGCCGCCGGCACGTCGCCGATATCGACCATCAGCAGCTGGTCGCCGGCCACCGTCTGGTAGGGTTCGAACTGGCTGCCGCTCTGGCGCGCGACGATGCTGACCACGCCGAGCGGCGCCAAATCATAGCCGATGCGATAGTCGCCCAGCGTCGGGGATGTCGTATCGGCGCCGAGGTAGATCCTGCCGTCGACGATGCCGACGGGCTTTGTGCCGCTATAGGCAGCCTTGATCGCGGCCGATTGGCTGGACGACAGCGAAAATTCCTTGTCGCCTTCGATGCGATCGAGCACCGGCGTGTCGAGCGTGAAGGCGCCGAGCTTGCCGTCCGGAATCTGGAAGGTCTTGCTGTGGATCGCCATCGGCGGATTCTGATGGCCGTCGGGTTTCTTGAAATCCGCCGAGTCGATCTGACTGTCGTCCCACACCCTGGAATAGCTGTAGGTCGTCACTGTCTCCTCGCCCCCGCCGAGCTTCTTCGTCGTCTCCGACTTCTGCTCTTCCTTCCACTGATACATCTCGACGCTGCGCGACAGCCGCAGCCCTTGCGCCGCTATGCCGAAATCCGGATCGGCAAGGCCGCTGTCCGCCGTAACCGGTCCGGTGACATGCACGAGCTTGCCGTCATTGCCTGCATCGACGCTGTCGGCCCCGACGGAGACGACGGTGCCCGACCCCTCGGCCAGCGAGCGCGCCGTCTGCACGGCGCGGCCCTCGTTCCAGAACAGGCCGATGACCATCAGCACGATCAACAGCAGGCCGAAGACCACCCCGCCGACCGCGCGCTTGATCCGCCCGAACCACGAAACGGATGTCACTTCCCGAAATGAATCGCTCATTGTTGCCCCGCTAAGTCCCCGGCAGTGGACGCCCATCCTGCCGCTCCCGCGAATCCTACCGGAATCAGGCGTGCGCCGATACCGCGGGTCCGCGCCGGCTCCTGCTTTTCCCATCGAAAAATCCGGCCGAACGCTGCATGAAGCGGTCGCTGAGTCGCGATCGGAGTCCATCGGATTCGATTTTGTCAAATCGCGTTTGATGTCGGATTCATCTGCGGGTAGATTAGACCCGAATCAGCCGGTCCTTGGGGGGCGCGGCGACCAACCCAAAGTCTCAAGTACCGGCATCGTCCGGCACCAGACGCGGACGGCTTCGCGTTCCCTGAATGGATTCGGCCTGGTTGGGCGCTAACCGCGCCCAGAGTGTGTCTTCGTCAAAGTGATGCGTATTCGGGTTCGGCCGCTGGCAAAGCCAGCACCGGGCACATGGATCGATTCCGGCCAAAGCATAAAAATGGGCAGTCCCGCCGCGCTTCTCCAATCCGAACCGTTGCGCCTGACGTCTCGCGGCGATCTGACCAGCTTTTTCATGCAGCTTGCCGCCGAGATCGGCGCCGACAGCTACATGCTGGTCGCCATCGTCCACGACCAGGACCGCAACGACGCGCGCATCGTGTCCTCCAACTGGATCTTCGACGCCATCGAGCTCATCGGCAAACGGCTGATTGGCGGCCTCGCCCAGGGCCCGCTGACCGCGGCGCCCGGCATCCGCCCGCAGGCGCTGGTGGCAGCCCGTGCCCCTGACACTGGTGGACTGCTCACTGGCGAGGAGGCCCGCCTTCTTGACGTGCTCGGCCATGCCGAGATCTACTCGCTCAGGCTGAACGTCGGTCGCCAGCGTCTGTTCGCACTGTTTTCGGCCGCCGAACCGGGCAAGATCGACCAGCCGGCGCTGATGAAGGCTCAGTTGAAGTGCTGCTACGCGCTCTCCACCATCCCGCAGCTGATCGCCGCGGCCGCCATGCAGGATCCGCTCTCCGACCGCGAGCGCGAATGCCTGTTCTGGGTGTCCGAGGGCAAGACAACGGACGAGGTCGCACTGATCCTTGGCGTCTCGTCGAACACCGTCAACAGCTACATCACCCACGCCATTCAGAAATTCGCGGCCAGCAACCGCGCGATGGCCATCGCGACAGCGATCAGGAGCGGCATCATTTGAAACACGCACTTGTCAAGGAAGCGGCCGAAGCCCTTTTCAACGAGCAGCGCAATCCGTTCGGTGCCTTCTCGCTCGGTTCCGAAACGCATCACGCCGTTACCATTCCGGATGCCGTGCGCCGCTGCCGCTGGATCGCCGTCGACATCAACGCCTCGGCCTTCGGCCTGTTCTTCGTCAGTCCATCGGCCGAGCGGGCACGTCTCGTCCCCTGCTTCGATTCCGACTATCCCAGCACGGCCGTAGCGACCAAATTCATCTCCGGCGCCAATGGCGAGGACATGGTGCGCCACACCCGCATTTCGACGGCGCCGCGCTGGTGGACCGACGACGGCATTGCCAGCTCGCAGGAAACCTTCAAGGACCTCGCCTGGTCGGAACGGACCGCACCTTTGGCGCCGGGCACCAATGGCATTGCCTTCCCCGTTCATGCCGATCGCGGCCAGTGCGGGCTTGTCGTTTTCCTGGGCTCGGAAATCGTCTTGCCGCAAGACTCGCTCTACGAAATCCATGCGCGCAGCTTCACGCTGTTTGCCGCGGTCGCCCGCATGCGCCCGAGCGACGCCGGCAGGATGCGGTCGATCTCCAAGCGCGAGCTCGAATGCCTGAAGCTGACCGCCAACGGCAACACCAGCGAGGAGATCGCAAAGCTGCTGAAGCTGTCGGTGCACACCGCCAACCAATACCTGACCCAGTCGACGCAGAAGCTCAACGCCGTCAACCGCAACCAGGCGGTGGCCAAGGCACTACGGCTGGGGCTGATCGAATAGGCTTGGGAATTCGCATCGGAAATGACCGAGGGCGGTCGACGGTTCGGCGGCAAGAACATCCTGAAACGCGGGCGCACGAAGCGTGCCCGGCGCGATGTACTCCCCACCAACAAGTGCCTGATTTTAGAAGGCGAGCGGCTCGGTCCTGCGGATGCGTGCCTGGTCGATCACCGCTTCCAGCAAGGCGGTGTTGTGCTCGGGGTTTTCGCCAGGCTTTTCGAACGACACGTAATTGACCGCCACCGAAGACTTGTCTTCGCTCAGCGTCAGCTGGAAATAGACGGTGACGCCGGGCGGCCTGAGCTCCAGATCCAGCACGATGCGCGGACTGCCGCTCCAGTCGACATGGGCCTCGCCGCCATGGCCGAGCCTGAGCGTGCCGGCCATGAAGAACAGCTCGGCCGCCGAATCCACCAGGTCCGACAGGCAGGCGAAATGTTCCAGCCGGATGAAGGCGATGTAGTCGGCGACATCGATCAGCCGGAGCTCGGCGATCACCTGCTCGATGGCGCTGGCGACGATGATCTCGCGGGATTTTGCGTAAGGTTGCCGGTTCATGAGGTCAGTCTGCGCTCTGCCTTTTTCGAGTAGACGATCCGCACCAGCTCGGCGACGGCCTGATAGAATTGCGACGGGATCACGCTATCAACCGAAACTTGCTTGTACATGGAGCGGGCAAGCGCAACGTCCTCGAAGATCGGGATATTGTTCTCCCTGGCGATCTCGCGGATCTTGAGCGCCACCAGATCCTGGCCCTTGGCCAGCACCAGCGGCGCCGCATCCTCGTCGCGGACGTATTTCAGCGCGATCGAGAAATGGGTCGGGTTGGCAATGATCAGCGTCGCGCGCGGCACCGCCGTCATCATCCGCTTGCGTGCGCGGTCGCGCGCCAGCGATCTGAGCCGCGACTTGACGATCGGATCGCCTTCCGCCTGCTTCATCTCGTCCTTGACCTCCTGCTTGCTCATGCGCAGGTCCTGTTTCCAGTGGAAGCGTGACCAGACCAGGTCGACCGTCGCAATCAGTCCCATGACGAAGATGATCGCCACCAGGATGTCGACGGCGATGCCCCGGATGACAAGGCCGAAGGCGACCGGGTTGGTGATCATCCCGGCGAGCAGCTTGCGGTGGTCCTCCGACAGCGTGAAGAAGAGCACGACGACGGCAAAGCCGAGCTTGCCCAGCGATTTCAGGAACTCGACGAAGCCCTGCACGCCGAACAGCCGGCTCCAGCCCTTGGTGACCGAAATGCGCGACAGTTGCGGCCTGACCCGCTCGCCGACGAATTGCGGCATGTTCTGGAACACCGAAGCGCCGACGCCGGCCACCACCAGCAGCACCAGCAGGCTGACGACAGCGCGGCCGATCTCGATCATGACGGTCTTGTAGAGCGCGATGACATCGGTCTCGGTGTCCATCGGCCAGGCTTCCGGCTTCTCCAGGAACATCGACAGGAACATACCAAGGTCGACGATGGCGTCCTTGGCGTAGAAGACGGTAAACACCAGTATGGCGACGAAGGACGTGAAGAGGGCGGTCTCGCGCGAATGGGGCAGCTTGCCCTGTTCGATTGTGTCTCGGATCTTCTTTTCTGTGGCTTCCTCGGTTTTCGAGTCCTTGTCGGCCGCCTCAGCCATCTTGGACTAGCCCACTCGTTGTCATCAGGCTGCAGCGTTCTGCGTCGCGGGCAGCTCGAAAGCCCCCTCGCGCGACAGCCGGATCGTCGCCACCGCAATCGTCTTGCGGGCCGCCATGATATCGGCAAGGGCGATGCCTTCCGAGCCCTGCCCGAGTTCGGCTTCGATCATGCGCCGCGAGCGTGCGCCGATTGCCGACAGCACAGATTCGGTCAGCGCTGGCGGCGCGCCGCGCAGTGCCAGCGTGACTAGCTCCGTCGACAGCCCGTCGAACAGAAGCACCCGTGCCTTCTGGGTCAGCAACGGCAGGTCGTCGAAGGCGAACAGCCGCGACCTGACGCCATCCAAATCGGGCGTGCCAGCCTCCTCCAGATCCTGCATGACCTCTTCGAGCTGCGGCTTGTCCATTTCGTTGAGCACGCTGGCGACCCGCGCCTGGCCTGCCGAAATATCCTTGGTCGCAGCTTGCGACAGCAAGCTCGAGCGCAATTGGCTTTCGACGATCTTCGCGGCCGCATCCGGAATGGTCGCCATCGTCACCATGCGCTTGATGATCCCGCCGCGCATCGGCTTTGCCATCGTCAGCAGTACGTTCGCCGCCGCTTGCGGGGCAAGCTTCGACAGCACCATGGCCGCGGTCTGTGCGTGCTCGCAGGCGAGGAAGGTGCCGAGCCGCGCCGGCTCGAGCTTCTCCAGATCGGGCCAGATCGGCTGCGGCCGCTCCGGCGCCACCTCGAATTTCTTGTCGCCCATGATGGCACTCATTTCTTCCGGCGACAGCGATTCATTGAGGATCGTGTCCATCCTGTCGGCGGAATCGAGCAGTCCCGCGCCTTCGGTGAACTCGGCCTCGAATTCGGCGACGATGCGTTCGAGGTCGCTCTGCGGAATCGTGCGCAGCAGCCGCGCCCCCTCGATCAGCGCCTTCAGTTCCTTCTGCTTGAAGAATTTCAGCAGCCGGCTGGCCGAGGGCTTGCCCATTGCCACCAGTATGGCGGCGGCCTTCTGCGGGCGCGTCAGCGTGGTAAGCGTCGTCATGCTGTCTGTCCCTGCGGCACGCCGGTTATCCTATGCGCTCTTCGTGGCCGCGATGATTTCGGTCAGCCTGATGCCGAAGCGCGATGGGTCGCTTTCGAGCACGGTGATCTCGCCGCGCGCGATCTTGCGGCCGTTGACCACCACGTCGACAGGTTCGCCGATGCGCCGGTTGAGCGCCACCGTCGAGCCCTTCTGCAACGCCATCAGCTCGGACACCGGCATTTCGGTGCTGCCGAGGATGATCTGCACATCGACCGGGATGGTCATGATAATGTTCGAATTGGCACCCGATGCCGCGCGCAAGGCAACGTCCGGACGCTTCTCCTCTTCCTGGAGAACGCCGCGCAGTTCCTCGATGGCACGGTCGAGTTGCTCGTCCGGCTGGTCGAGGTCGGCTTCCACCTTGGTCTTGGCCATTGATCGTCTCCCAAAAAACTCGAGCCTGCCGGCGTCAGCCCGGCATCAGCCCGTCGATGAAGTCCTGCCCGGCATCGTAGGGATGGCGGACGCGGACGGTGTAATTCTGGCCGAGCTTGCCGAACTCGCAAACGAACAGCGTCTTGTCGCGCGCGCTGAGCCGCGCCTGCGATTGCGCAGTCTCCTCGAATTCGATGATCTGCCCGACCTCGAGGCTGGCGAGGTCGCCAAGCGTCAGCCGCGCGAGCGGCATGGTTGCTTCTAGCGCCACCGTCGAGCGCATCACCTCTTCCGAGAAGCGGGCCCGCCAGTCGGACCCCGTCGTCTGGTCGTCATTGGCACCGGCCGCGCCGCCACGGGTGGCAAGCAGGATGCGTTGCGGGATCATCACCGTGACCGTGCCGCTATCGGTCGGCGTCGAGATGCCGAACACCATGCGGACCGCCGCTCCGTCGCGCAGCACGCGCCGCCTGGCCTCCGCACCCGACATCGCGCGCTGTACCGGCAGCCGCAGCTCGAGCGAGCGCCTGCCCGATCCGTTCAGGGCCTGCGCGACTTCCTGGAACACCGTCGTCGCGACGTCGGTCTCGATCTGCGACAGCTCGCGCTCGATCGGCGAGACCGGCAGGTCCGGATCGCCTCCGAACAGGGCACAGACCATCACCGCGATAGCGGGCGCATCGATCACCAGCGTCATGGCGTCGGACGACGTCGGCGAGGCAACGATGGTCATGGCGAAGGTATCGCCGGCATACGCGCGCGCATCGGGAACGCGGCTTACTTCGACCGCGCGCAGGTCGACGGTGACTTGAGCGCCAAGCTCACCGGCAAGGCTCTTCTGCAGAAGCGGCACAGCGCGCTCGGCCATCCCGCGCCCGGCGCCGATGACATGAGCGGCCTCGCCGCTGTCGCCGACCAGGCGTTCGATGATCAGGGAACGGGTCTCGGACGGACTGCCTGGACTGGTCATGACGGCGAACGGCCTCTGTCGCTGCGCATGCTCAGGCCGCTTTCTTCTCGGCCGTGCCGGCGTTCATCGTGCTCTGCTCGACGGCGTCGATCGTCGGCCGCTCGTAGGACGAGATGGTCTTGCGCCCGAACTCGATCGCGACCTGCGGCAGGGCGCCGTTCATATAGGCCAGCAAGGTCTGCTTGACGATGATGTAGAGCCGGTTCCGCTTCTCACGCACGGTCTTGATCTTGGTGGCGACCGGCCCGACCAGCGCATAGGACAGGAAGATGCCGAGGAAGGTTCCGACAAGCGCCGCGCCGATCAGGCCGCCGAGGATTTCCGGCGACTGGTCGAGCGCGCCCATCGCCTTGACCACGCCGAGCACGGCGGCCACGATGCCAAGCGCAGGCAGGCCGTCACCCACCGCCACCAGGGCATGATAGGCCTTCATCTTGTCGGTCTTGATAGTATGGATCTCCTCGTCCATCAGCGCCTCGATCTCATGCGAGCGCGCATTGCCGATGATGATGATGCGGCAGTAGTCGCAAATGAAATGCGTCAGGTCATGGTTGTGCAGCACCGTCGGGAATGCCTGGAAGATCGCCGATTCCTCCGGATTGTCGATATGCGCCTCGACCTCGCTGCGTGACTTGGACCGTAGCTCGCGCATCAGGCTGTGCAATACGCCGAGCGTTTCGAGATAGTCCCGCTCCTTCGGTACAGCCTGCTTGAAGGCTTCGAGAATGCCTTTGCCGGTATCCTTGACGGTCTTCATCGGGTTGGCGACGAGAAAGGTGCCAAGTGCCGCACCGCAGATGATCACCGCTTCCCACGGCTGCATCAGCACATGAAGATGGCCGCCCATGGCCATGAAGCCGCCGAGAACGCAGCCGAGCGTCACCACCAGTCCGATCAGAATGCCCACGCAAGATCCTTCCGCATGTCACTTCAGCATCAACGGATAGTCTCCGTGCCTTGTGTGAGGCTTGAATCCCCGATGTCGCGAAGCACTGAGTGTCGCGAACATGTCCGACACCGATTCAGCTTCGCGCAAGGAAGTGAGGCTATTGTCCAGGGATAGCTTCGGCCGGAGGCGCAGCGTGTTGAACACCTATACGAGCTACCAGCTTATCGCCAAGGACATCCCCAAGGCACTCGACCAGGTCGAGGCACAGCCCGTCGTGAAGCGCGACACCGATTACTATCTTGCCAACATCGGCAACGTCAAAACGATCGACGATTTCGTCAAGGACACCCGCCTTTTCACCTATGCCATGAAGGCATTCGGCCTCGGCGACATGGCTTATGCCAAGGCATTCATGGTCAAGGCACTGAAGGAAGGCGTCGCCGACGAGGACAGCTTCGCCAACAAGCTGACCGACAAGCGCTACGCCGAATTCGTCAAGGCGTTCAATTTCGCCGCCTACGACGATACCGCCACGCTGTTCCCCGCCGCCCAGCAGGGCACGGTCGACAAATACATGCGCCAGACGCTGGAGGAAAATGCCGGCGAGACCAATGAAGGCGTGCGGCTGGCGCTGTACTTCGACCGCAAGGCGTCCAGCATCACCAACTGGTACGACGTGCTTGCCGATACTGCGCTTGCCAGCGTGGTTCGCAACGCGCTCGGCCTGCCCGATTCCTTCGCCTCCGCCGACATCGACAAGCAGGCGCAGGCGTTCGAGCAGAAGCTGGACATCGCCGATTTCGCCGACCCCGAAAAGCTGAGCAAGTTCCTCACCCGCTTCACCAGCATGTGGGAGATCAACAACCCGACCTCGACGGCGCAGACATCGGTCAGCGTGCTCTTCGCCCAGCCGACCACGGTCGGCATATCGACCGATCTGATGATGGCCATGCAGAAACTGAGGTTCTGAGAACACTATGCAGGACAGCCTCTACGTAGCTCTGTCGTCGCAGATCGCGCTCGAGCGCCGGCTTGACACCATCGCCGACAATGTCGCCAACGCCTCGACCATCGGCTTTCGTGCCACCGGCGTGAAATTCGAAGACGTCGTCTCCGGCACCGGACCGAAGTCCGTTTCTTTCGCCTCTTCCGGCAACACCTATCTTTCCAATGCGCACGGCCCGATGACCGAGACCGGCAATCCCTTCGACTTTGCCATCCAGGGCGACGCCTGGTTCGCCATCGAGACGCCCGTCGGCACGGTGATGACGCGCGACGGTCGCTTCTCGATGAACGATGCCGGCGAACTGATGTCGATCGAGGGCCATCCGGTGCTCGACAGCGGCGGCGCGCCGATCCAGCTCGACCCGCGCAACGGCCCACCCAAGGCCGGTGCCGACGGCTCGCTGCGCCAGGGCGATCAGCTCGTCGGCGCGATCGGTCTCTACGATTTCGACCCCGGACAGAACTTTGTCCGCTACGGCAATTCGGGCATCGTTCCGGCGCGCACGCCGGAGCCGGTCACAGACCGACCCGATGTTGGTGTCGCGCAAGGGTTCCTCGAGGAATCCAACGTCAATCCGGTGCTGGAAATGACCCGACTGATCATGGTCCAGCGCGCCTTCGAGAACACCGCGGCGCTGATACGCCAGGCCGATGCGACCACCGACGACGCGATCAAGACGCTCGGCTCCAAGTAGCGGCATGTCGACCGGCCTGCCCTCGATACGCGCCCTCGAAAAGCAGCCCGACGCCGCGCCGCAGGACCGGCTGGCGGCGCTGGAGCATATCTGGCACCGGTTCGATGACCCAGATGCGTTGTTGCGGCGCGGCGGCCGCGTCGCCGAAATCTCGCCGACGCATTACAAGGTGCGCGGCCTGTCGGGCATCGCCAGGCTGGGCGACATCGTCGAGCAGCGCGGCCATGCCGGTACGCGCCGTGGCGAGATCGTCAAGATCGCTCGCGACGAGGTCGTCGTGGCGCCTTTCGAACGCAGCGCCGATGCCGGCATCGGCGATGCCGTGTTCCGGCGCGGCCCGCTGACGGTGACGCCGCACGCTTCGTGGCGCGGACGTGCCATCGACGCGCTGACCCGCGTCATCGACGGCGGTCCGCCGCTGGTGAGATCGGGCATCGCCGTGGGCGAAGGCACGACGACACCGGGCGCCATGGCGCGGCAGCGCGTCGGCACCGCCTTCATGACCGGCGTTCGGATCATCGACATCTTCACTCCGCTCTGCTTTGGCCAGCGTCTCGGTGTCTTTGCCGGATCGGGCGTCGGCAAGTCGACGCTGCTGGCCATGCTCGCCGGCGCCGACGCCTTCGATACGGTCGTCGTGGCGCTCATCGGCGAACGCGGCCGTGAGGTGCGCGAGTTCCTCGAGGACACGATCGGCGCCGAGAGCATGGCCAAGACCGTGGCCGTCGTCGCCACCAGCGACGAGAGCGCGATGATGCGCCGACGTGCGCCCGACACCGCCATGCGCGTCGCCGAGCATTTTCGCGACCAGGGCCACCGCGTGCTTCTGGTGCTGGATTCGATCACCCGCTTCGCCCATGCGCTGCGCGAGGTGGCGACGGGGACCGGCGAGCCGCCGGTCGCGCGCGGCTACCCGGCCTCGGTTTTCACCGATCTGCCCAAGCTGCTCGAGAGGGCCGGACCCGGCATCGAGGGCCCAGGGGTCGAAGGCAAAGGATCGATCACCGCCATCATTTCGGTGCTGGTCGACGGCGACGACCACAACGACCCGGTCGCCGATTCGGTGCGCGGCATCCTCGACGGCCATGTCGTGCTCGACCGCTCGATCGCCGAACAGGGCCGCTATCCGCCGGTCAATCCGCTGTCGTCGATCTCGCGCCTGGCCGACAAGGCATGGAGCCCCGAGCAGCGCATGCTGGTAACCCGGCTGAAGTCGATGATCTCGCGGTTCGAGGACACGCGCGACATCCGTCTGCTCGGCGCCTATCAAGGCGGCGCCGATGCCGAGCTCGACATCGCCGTGCGCCAGGTGCCGCTGATCTACGAGGCGCTGACGCAGTCGCCGAGGGACCGCGCGTCGGTCGATCCGTTCGCCGATCTCGCCCGCCACCTGAAGGGAAAGCAGAATGGCGATGCAGGAGAGTGAGCGTCAATACACCGAGCGCATCTTGCGCGAGATGATCGCCGAGGCCAACGCCAAGGAACAGGCCAAGGCTGACGAAGCGAGAATTGCCAAGGCACTTTCTGCCAGGGCCTGGGTTGCCAAAGCTGAGGCTGCTCTGGCCAGGGCTGCCAAGCCTCCCCTGCCTAGGGTTCCTCAGGCCGAGGCTGCCGAGATGACAGAGGCCAGCCGCGACTCGCTCATCGACGGGCTGTTTCCGCGCACCGAATGGCCGCAACCGCCAAAGGTGGAATTTCCCCGATTGGGAACGAAGCCCGACCGGCGCAGCGATTTTGTCGTCGCTGCCCTCGGCATCACGCTCGGTCTGATCTGCGCGCTGTTTCCCTGGTACATCTTCTTCAACCAGGAACAGTTCGGCGTGCAGGCGATCGCCTTCGGCGGCAGCGGCGCCAATGCCGGTCGCGTGAGCGGCGGCTCGCAGCTGGAAAATCGCGGCGCGCCGCTGACGGCCAAGGACATCCCGGACATCGATCTGTTCGCCACCGGCACCTTGCCCGATCAGCCCGAGGATCCCGACCAGGCGCCCGGTCTCGAGCAGCAGCCCTTCCCGGCCGATGCCGGCAAATTCCGCATGGTGCACGTCGCCAACGGCCGCGCCATGATCGAGGACGACGCCGGCCTGTGGATCGTCCAGCGCGGTTCGGTGCTACCGGATTCCAGCCGCGTCTCGTCGATCGAGCAGCGCGGCGGCAAATGGGTCATGGTCACCAGCACCGACCAGGTGATCGAGCTCTCCAAATAGCCGCGGCAGGGCCGCGCCCTGCTGACACAGGCTCAGCGCAAGGTCCGCGCAAGACTGGCAGCCTAGTCTTGTGCGTACCCGCCCGGAGATTCCCATGGAGCCCGTCAACCTTTTCGATCTTGCCACCAAGCAGTCGCAGTGGCTGGCCGTGCGCCAGTCCGCCATTGCCTCCAACATCGCCAACGCCAACACGCCGGGCTACACCGCAGGCGATGTCGAGCCCTTCGAAAAGGTCCTCGACCGCACGGCGGTTTCGCTGCAGGCCACCCAGGCCGGCCACCTCGGCACTGAAGCGACCAATGCCGGCTTCACCATCAAGCCGGAGGAAACCACCGGGTCGATCATGCCGTCGAAGAATACGGTAGTATTGGAAGACGAACTGATGAAGGCCGGTGAAGTCCGCCGCTCGTTCGAGCTGAACACCGCGATCGTCAAGGCTTTCCATTCCATGATGATGATGGCGGTGAAGAGCTGACATGGACGCGCTGACCGCAGCCCTCAAAGTCGCCGCATCCGGCCTCGGCGCCCAGTCGGAGCGCCTGCGCGTGGTCTCGGAAAACCTCGCCAACGCCCAGTCGACGGGCACAACTCCGGGCTCCGATCCCTATCGCCGCAAGACCATCAGCTTTGCCTCCGAGCTCGACCGCTCATCCGGCGGGTCGCTCGTCGAGGTCAACTCGATCGCCCGCGACCCCTCGGATTTTCCCGTTGAATTCCAGCCCGGCAACGAAGCCGCCGACGACAAGGGCTACGTCAAGATGCCCAACGTCAACGTGCTGATCGAAATGGCCGACATGAGCGAGGCCAACCGCTCCTATGAGGCCAATCTTCAGGTCATCAAGCAGGCGCGCGACCTGATTTCCATGACCATCGACCTGATGAGGAACCAGTAATGATCAGCGGCATCGGCAACATCGGCGTCGTTCAGCTCAAACCGGTGACCGATGGCGCCGAAGGGGCGACGGGGCTGTTCCAGCGCATCGTGTCGCCGCAGGCCACGGAGAATGTCGGCACGTCCTTTGCCGAGGCGCTGAGCCATGCCGCATCGAAGACCGTCAACACCTTGCAGAATGCCGAGCAGGTATCGATCAAGGCGCTTAGCGGCGACGCCGATACGCGCCAGGTCGTCGACGCCGTCATGAACGCCCAGCAGGCCCTGCAGACGGCGGTCGCCATCCGCGACAAGGTCGTCTCGGCCTACCTCGAAGTCAGCCGCATGGGCATTTAGGACCGCATCATGAAAGCACTCGCCATCGCCGCCACCGGCATGAACGCCCAGCAGACAAATCTGGAAGTCATCGCCAACAACATCGCCAACATCAACACCACCGGCTACAAGCGCGCCCGGGCCGAATTCTCCGACCTGCTCTATCAGGTCGACCGCACTCAGGGCGTGCCCAACCGCGCCAACACCTCACTGGTGCCGGAAGGCGTCTCGATCGGTCTCGGCGTCAAGACGACGGCCGTGCGCAACGTCCACACCCAGGGCGAGCTGACCAGCACCGGCAACAGCTTCGACATGGCGCTGACCGGCAGGGGCTGGTTCCAGATCGAGGGCGCCGATGGCGGCACGCTCTACAGCCGCGCCGGCGCCTTCAACACCAACGCCACCGGCCAGCTCGTGACCGTCGATGGCGCCAACGTAGTCCCGGCCATCACCGTGCCAGCCGATGCGGTCGAAGTCATCGTCAACAAGACGGGCCAGGTCTTCGCCCGCATCGATGGCCAGACCGACCTCCAGCTTCTCGGCCAGCTCCAGCTCGCCAACTTCGCCAACGAAGCGGGTCTCGCGCCACTCGGCGACAATCTGTTCCAGGAGACGGCGGCTTCGGGTCCGGCCAATGTCGGCGTGCCCGGCGACCCGGGCTTCGCCACGGTCGAACAGGGTTATCTCGAGGCGTCCAATGTCGACCCGGTCAAGGAAATCACCGAACTGATCTCGGCGCAGCGCGCCTACGAGATGAACTCCAAGGTCATCCAGGCCGCCGACGACATGGCCTCGGTGGTGTCCAAGAACATCAGGTAAACGATGATGGCCGCGCCGACCTCCCGCTCCGCACTCCGCCGCACCGCGCTGATCCTGGCGCTGGTGGTCGGCGGCGTGCCGGCTGTTGCCCAGGAGTCGGCCAATCAGTCGGCCAATCAGTCGGCCAATCAGATCGCCAGCAATCAGACCGTCAGCGAAGTCGTGCTGATCCCCAACCGGGTCATCTATCCGGGCGAAACGGTCGAGCTCGGCGCCCTGAAGCAGGTGACGCTTTTGCCGGGCAAGCACAAGCCCGATGCGATGGCCACGCGGGCCGAGGAGCTTCAGGGCAAGGTCGCCAAGCGCACGCTGCTGCCCGGCCGCTACATTCCCACCGCCGCCATCCGCGACGCCTGGCTGGTCGAACAGGGCGCCGCCGTGCAGATCTATTTCACCGCCGGCGGGCTGACCATCTCGGCTTCAGGCGTCACCCTGCAGCCGGGTGCTGCCGGCGACCTCGTCAAGGTCCGCAACCTCGACAGCGGCAAGATCATCTCCGGTACGGTGATGGCCGACGGGACCATCAAGGTCAGTGCGACATGACGCGCGGACTTGCCTTACTGCTGGCGGCCATTCTCGGCCTGCAGCCGGCACTGGCCGACGGGCTGACCCCCAAGGCCAAGCGCGAGCTCGCCGCCCGGAACGGCGGCGCCTTCAACGATCCGGAATACGACCCGGCCACCACCAGCCGCATGTTCCGGGTGTCGAACGGGCCGAGCTCGCTGCCACCGGGTCAGGTGGCGTCGCGCATCAAGGACATCGCCCAGTTGCAGAGCGCGCGCGACAACCAGCTTGTCGGCTACGGTCTGGTCATCGGCCTGGCCGGGTCGGGCGACAGCCTGCGCAATTCGCCTTTCACCGAACAGTCGATCCGCGCCATGCTTGAAAACCTCGGCATCGCCACCGAGGGCGGCAGCGCCCGCGCCAAGAACGTCGCCGCCGTCATTGTCACCGCCAACATGCCGGCCTTCGTCGAGTCGGGAGCCCGCATCGATATTGACGTCTCCTCGATGGGCGATGCGACATCGCTGGCCGGCGGCACGCTGATCATGACGCCGCTGAAGGCCGCAGACGGCGAGATCTATGCCGTGGGCCAGGGATCCGTCATCGTTTCGGGTTTCACCGCCCAGGGCCAGGCCGAGCAACTGACGCAAGGCGTGCCGACCGCCGGACGGGTGCCGAACGGCGCAATCGTCGAGCGTTCGGTGCAGGCCGAGTTCGACGACCAGGCCGTGCTCACCTTGCAGCTGCGCAACCCTGATTTCTCGACCGCCATTCGCATCGCCGACGCCATCAACGACTACACAGCGCAGCGTTTCGGCCTGCGCGTGGCCGCCGAACGCGACGCCCGCACCGTGCAGATCAGAAGGCCGAAGAACGTCTCGGCGGCGCGCTTCTACGCCGAGATCGAAAATCTCGTCGTCGAATCGGACACGCCGGCCCGCGTCGTCATCGACGAGCGCACCGGCACCATCGTCATCGGCAACGACGTCAAGATATCGCGGGTCGCCATCAGCCACGGCACGCTCACCGTGCGCATCACCGAGGCGCCGAGGGTCGTTCAGCCCGAGCCCTTCTCCAAGGGCGAAACCGCGGTCGAGCCCTTCACCGCCATCGAGGCCACCCGGCCCGACGCGCGCGTCGCCGTGCTCGACGGACCCAACCTCGAAACGCTCGTTTCCGGCCTCAACCGTCTCGGCGTCAAGCCGGACGGCATCATTGCCATCCTGCAAGGCATCAAGTCGGCCGGCGCCCTGCAGGCCGACCTGGTTCTCCAATAGGCCATGCCGATGATCGATCCTTTCTCCGCGAAACCGAACTCTCGCTTCGCCGCGCCGACGCTTCTCGCTTCGGCCCTCGCCGCCATGCTCCTAAACATCGGCCCGGCCCGCACCGAGGAGGCCGAGCGCCAGGTGCTGCCCGGCGGGCAGGCGCCGGCGGCACCGCAGCAATTGACGAAGGAGAAGGCGCCGGACGAAAGCGAGATCCAGCGCTTCTGTTCCAACATCGCCGACGCCGCGCGCGACCGCCGCTATGCGCTGCAGGCGCAGGAGCTCAAAGAACTGCAGGCCGGCATCGACCAGCGCATGAAGGCGCTGGAAGAAAAGCGCGCCGAATACGAGCAATGGCTGAAGCGGCGCGAGGTGTTCCTGGCGCGCGCCGAGGACGGCGTCGTCAAGATCTATGCCGGCATGAAGCCCGACGCCGCGGCCGAACGCCTGGCGATGGTCAATGTCGACCTCGCCGCCGCCATCCTGATGAAACTCGATTCGCGCAAAGCCGGCGTCATCCTCAACGAAATGGACCAGAAGGCGGCGGCAGCGCTCACCGGCATCATGGCCAGCGCGGCGCGAAGGGTAGATCCGTCATGATCCGCAGTACGCTCATCCTGCTTGGCGTCGCCCTGCTGTCCGGCTGCGGCACCGATCTCAAGGAGGTCGGCCGGGAGCCTGCGCTGTCGCCGGTCGGCTCAGGCATCACAGGCAGCGTCAACGCCCCCTATAGCTATCCTGAAGCACCGCCGGCGCCAGTGAAGAAATTCTCGCTTTGGGATGATCGCCAGAGCCGGCTGTTCACCGATCCGCGCGCACTGCGCGATGGCGACATCCTGACGGTCAAGATCAAGCTCAACGACAAGGCGAACTTCAAGAACCAGAACGACAGGAGCCGCACCGCCGCACGCAAGCTTGGCTATGACGTCACGCTCGGATGGGAAGGCAACAGCACAAGCGGCAAGGGCGACGCCGGCCTCAGTTCCAGCACAGAGACCAACGCGGACGGTGAAATCAAGCGCTCGGAAAACCTCGAGCTGAACGTCGCCGCCGTGGTCACCGAGGTCCTGCCCAACGGCAATCTGATGATCCGGGGCTCGCAGGAAGTGCGCGTCAACTACGAACTCAGGGTGCTGACCATCGCCGGCATGGTGCGGCCGTCCGACATCGGCGCGGAGAACACCATCTCCTACGAACGTATCGCCGAGGCGCGCATCTCCTATGGCGGCCGTGGCCGCGTCAGCGAGGTCCAGCAGCCGGCTTACGGCCAGCAGGTCCTCGATCAGGTCCTGCCTTTCTAGCGCGGGCCGGTAGGGGAAAACCAAGCCATGGCGAATGTCGAACAGGTCGAGCCAAAAAAGGGACCTTCCCTTGTCATCCAACTCGCCATGCTTCTGGCGATGACGGGCGCCGCCATCGGCATGGGCTGGATGTCCGGCGGCTACCTGAAAGCCGCTGGAGGGCCGGTGCCGGTACCGGTGGCTCCGGAAAACGAAGGCAGCACCGGCAAGACCGCAGGCGCCGAAGGTCACGGAACCGAGGCCGGACCGGCGCTTGTCGCGCTACCACCGATCACCACCAACCTCGCCGCGCCGTCCGAGATCTGGATAAGGTTGGAGGCATCGGTGGTCTATGACGCGCCGCAGCCTTCGGCGATGACCGAGGAGATCCACCAGGATCTGCTGGCTCTGGTGCGCACGATGAAGATGCATCAGATCGAGGGCGCCAGCGGCTACCAGCATCTGAAAGCCGACCTCGAGGAGCGCGCCGCCATCCGCAGCGGCGGTCATGCCAAACAGATTCTGATCAGGACATTGCTGCTCGAATGAGAAGATTTCTTGTCGCCGCGGCGCTGTTGATCGTCGCCACATCCGTCGCCGGAGCCCAGCAGCTGGATCTCGGCGGTATCGGCAAGGCCGACGGCACCACCGTCGGCTACATCATCCAGATGTTCGGCCTGCTCACCGTGCTGTCGGTGGCGCCGGGCCTGCTGATCATGGTGACGAGCTTCACCCGCTTTGTCATCGCTTTCTCGATCCTGCGCGCCGGCATCGGCCTGCAATCGACGCCGGCCAATTTGATCCTTATCTCGCTGTCGCTGTTCATGACTTTCTATGTGATGGCGCCGACCTTCGACCAGGCCTGGAACACCGGCGTCAAGCCGCTGATGGACAACCAGATCAGCCAGACCGAGGCATTCGAGAAGATTTCGGATCCGTTCCGCACCTTCATGCTGCGCAATGTGCGCGACAAGGATTTCGACCTCTTCGCCGACCTTGCCCGCGAGCGCGGCCAGGTCGTTGCAAAGGAGACCGTCGACCTGCGCATCCTGGTGCCGGCCTTCATGATCTCGGAGATCCGCCGCGGCTTCGAGATCGGCTTCCTGATCGTGCTGCCCTTCCTCGTCATCGACCTGATCGTCGCCACCATCACCATGGCCATGGGCATGATGATGCTGCCGCCGACCGTCGTGTCGTTGCCGTTCAAGATCCTGTTCTTCGTGCTGATCGACGGCTGGAACCTGCTTGTCGGCAGCCTGGTGCGATCTTTCACCTGACCCGCCCGGCCAAACGCGGCGCCTGCAAGAACTTCGCGCAATATATTTTCGGTTAACCGTCCGATTTAGCGCTTTGGTAGGGACTTGCCAGCATAGTCCCCCCAGATGGCGGGTGATCTCAACTAACGATCATTGGCATGATGCCGCACCGTCATACCGGACAAGCCGGTATGTCAAAAAAACACGTGTAAAAACAAGGTACGAGTAGCCATGTCCAGTATCATGACCAACGCCTCGGCGCTGACCGCGCTGCAGAGCCTGAACTCCACCAACAAGCAGCTTGAAATGACGCAGGCCCGCATTTCGACCGGCTACCGCGTCGCCACCGCCAGCGACAACGCTGCCTACTGGTCGATCGCCACCTCGATGAAGTCCGACAACAAGGCGCTTTCGGCCGTTCAGGACTCGCTCGGCCTCGGCGCCGGCAAGGTCGACACCGCCTACACCGCCATCAATGACATCAAGGACCAGGTCGACCTGATCAAGTCCAAGCTCGTCACCGCCCGTGGCGCCAGCCAGGAAGACCAGCAGAAGATCGCGACCGAAATTAACGCCATCCAGGCGCAGATCAAGTCGTCGGTCACCAACGCCAACTTTGCCGGCTCGAACCTTCTGCAGACCGACGGCGCTGCCACATCGGACCTGAAGATCGTCGCTTCCTACAACCGAACCGGCGCGACCGTCACCATCGACACGATCGATGTCGCGGCTGCCGACACCCAGGTTCTCGACGTCGCCGGCACGGGCGGCATCGTCGGTGGCCTGCTGGCCACGACCTTCTTCGACCCGAGCGCAGCTGCGGTCGCCGACACCGCCATCGACACCGCACTCGGCAACGTTGAAACGGCGCTCAGCGCACTGTCCACCGGCGCTGCCTCGCTCGGCGCCGCCAAGTCGCGTATCGACACCCAGAAGAGCTTCCTGTCGAACCTCAGCGACTCGATCGACAAGGGCGTCGGCGCACTGGTCGATGCCGACATGAACAAGGAATCGACCCGCCTGCAGGCCCTCCAGGTCCAGCAGCAGCTCGGTATCCAGGCGCTGTCGATCGCCAACGGCAACTCGCAGTCCATCCTGTCGCTGTTCCGCGGCTGATCGCTTACCAGACTTCAGTTATCTGCATCGGGCCGCGCCATCAGCGCGGCCCGATTTCGTTGTGAAGATGCTGCCGTTTTTCGTTGTCAAAGCATGGTTTTAACGCGCCATTAACGATATCGCGATACTCATGGTTAACCATTCGCTTAGGACGGGCAGACCACCAGTTGGTCGACAGGCATGACGCTTTCGCCGAACAGGTTGACCGGCATGCGCGAGGCATGCCTGCTTTGAGAAGAGGTGTATCTTGGCAAGCATCATGACCAACGCCGCGGCGCTGACCGCGCTTCAGAGTCTCAACGCCACCAACAAGCAGCTTGAAACGACGCAGGCCCGCATTTCGACCGGCTACCGCGTCGCCACCGCCAGCGACAACGCCGCCTACTGGTCGATCGCCACCTCGATGAAATCCGACAACAAGGCGCTTTCGGCCGTTCAGGACTCGCTCGGCCTCGGCGCCGGCAAGGTCGACACCGCCTACACCGCCATCACCGACATCAAGGACCAGGTCGACCTGATCAAGGCCAAGCTCGTCACCGCCCGTGGCGCCAGCCAGGACAACCAGCAGAAGATCGCGACGGAAATCAAGGCTATCCAGGACCAGATCAAGTCGTCGGTCACCAATGCCAGCTATGCCGGCTCGAACCTGCTGCAGAATGACGGCGCCGCCACATCGGACCTGAAGATCGTTGCTTCCTACAACCGATCCGGCGCGACCGTCACCATCGACACGATCGATGTCACGGCTGCCGACACCCAGGTCCTCGACGTCGCCGGCACGGGCGGCATCGTCGGCGGCCTGCTGGCCACGACCTTCTTCGATCCGAGCGCCGCCGCGGTCGCCGACGCCGCCATCGACACCGCACTCGGTAACGTTGAAACCGCGCTTGCCAGACTGTCGACCGGTGCTGCCTATCTCGGCGCCGCCAAGTCGCGCATCGACACCCAGAAGAGCTTCCTGTCAAACCTCAGCGACTCGATCGACAAGGGCGTCGGCGCACTGGTCGATGCCGACATGAACAAGGAATCGACCCGCCTGCAGGCCCTCCAGGTCCAGCAGCAGCTCGGCATCCAGGCGCTGTCCATCGCCAACGGCAACTCGCAGTCCATCCTGTCGCTGTTCAAGAGCTAGGCCCAAGCAAGTTTTTCCATTCGGATTGACAAGCTTTTTCTTCGGATTGAAGGCCGCGCCTGGGGCGCGGCCTTTTCGTTTCCGCCTATCATCCTCGCACAAGCTTCGCGGTCTAGTGTTCCCACGGACAGTCTTACTGGGAGCCGTTGAATCGTGCCGGAACAGATCCAGAGCATCATCTCGAATCTCCAGGGATTTGGCGTCAGGCGCCTCGCCATGCTGGGCGGCATCGCCGCGCTTGTCATGGCCGTCATCGGTGTCGCCTCGGTCTATCTCAACCGCCCGGCCTACGAGACGCTCTATGTCGGGCTTGAACGCTCCGACGTGAACCAGATCGGCCTGGTGCTGGGCGAAGCCGGCATCGGCTTCGACGTCGGCCCCGACGGCACCACCGTGCTGGTGCCGGCCGGCACCACCGCGCAGGCGCGCATGCTGCTTGCCGAGAAGGGTCTGCCGACCAGCGCCAATGCCGGTTACGAGCTGTTCGACAATGTCGGCTCGCTCGGCCTGACATCCTTCATGCAGCAGATCACCCGGGTGCGGGCGCTGGAAGGCGAGATCGCGCGCACCATCCAGTCGATTGCCGGCATCAAGGCGGCGCGCGTCCACATCGTCATGTCAGAGCGCGCCAATTTCCGCCGCGACGAACAGCAGCCCTCCGCCTCGGTGGTCATTCGCTATTCCGGCATCGACGCCCAAAAGAGCGCCATGTCGATCCGCCATCTCGTCGCCGCCGCCGTTCCCGGCCTCTCAGCCGACAAGGTGACGGTGCTCGATTCCAACGGCAACCTTCTGGCCGCCGGCGACGACCCGTCCAACACCAGCGCCGCCCGCACGCTGGGCGTCGAGCAGACGGTAGAGGCGCAGATCGGCGACAACATCCGCCGCGCGCTGACCCCCTATCTCGGTCCCGACAATTTCCGTGCCAGCGTCAAGGCCGACGTCAACACCGACACCCGCCAGACCGAAGAGACGATCTTCGATCCGGAGTCGCGCGTCGAACGTTCCGTGCAGTCGGTGCGGGCCAATGAGAACAACAACCAGAAGCAGGCCTCGGCCCCGACCAGCGTCGAGCAGAATCTGCCGGAGACCCAGACCACCAGCACCGAGGGCCCGCAATCCTCCTCCCAGAACGACCGCAAGGAGGAGATCACCAACTACGAAATCAATTCAAAGAAGATCGCCACCGTCTCCAACGGCTATTCGGTCACCAAGATGTCGATCGCCGTCGTCGTCAATCAGCAGCGGCTGGCGACCATCCTCGGCAAGGACGCAACGCCCGAGCAGATAGCCAAACGCGTTGCCGACATCCAGAAGATGGTGGCGTCGGCCACCGGCTTCGACGACAAGCGCGGCGACGTTATCGACGTCTCGGCCGTCGAGTTCATCGACGGGCTGGACGGCGAGCCGATCGAACAGCCTGGCATGCTGGCATCGATCGGAACGCATGCCGGCACCCTCATCAACGCCGGCGCCTTCATCGTCGTGGTGTTCCTGGTGGCTTTCTTCGGTCTGAGGCCGATGGCAGCTGCGCTGACGGCAAAGGCAACGCCAGCCCTCGCCGGTCCGAGCTTCGAGGACGTGCAGCGTTCGCTGCCGACGCCCGAGCCCGCCGCTCTCGAAACGGCGGCCGCTCCGGTCGCCCTGCCGGGCACCCGCCCCGGCTCCACTCCGCTTGACGACCTTCGCCAGAAGATCAGGCCCGCGCCGCAAGACCGCCTTGCCCGCATGGTCGACCTCAATGAGGAGCGCACCGCGCATATCCTGCGCAAATGGGCCGCCCAGGAAGTCGCGGGATAGACCATGGCCTCAGCCGCCCTCTTCGACCTTCTGCCGGATTTCGGCACGCGTGCCCAGCGCGGCGCTCAGCCTCAGGCCGCGAGCGAAGCCGAGCGCAAGCCGGAAGCGCCCGCGCCGCAGGCCGATATCGGCACGCTGATCGCCGAAGCCGTCGCCGAGGCTGAGGCAGCATTGGAAGCGCGTCTTGCCGTCGACCACCAGGCCGTGCTCGACGCCGAGCGCCAGGCCAATATCGAGGAAGCGAAAGCCTTTCTCGACAGCTTCGGCGGCGATCTCGGCACCGCCGTCGCCGCTCGCATCGAGGCGATGGAGGTACGCGTGACCGGCCTTGTCGGCGCCACGGTCGGCCGCATCGTCAGCGGCATCGTCACCGACGAGCTGCAGAAGCGCTCGATCGAGGCTCTTGCCCGCACCATCGGCGAGGCCATCGCCGACTCCGAGGCAGTGCGCATCGCCGTGCGCGGCCCGCTTTCGCTGTTCGAAACGCTGAAGACCTCTCTCGGCCCGCGTGCCGCGCAACTCGACTTTGTCGAGAGTTCAGGTTTCGACCTGACAATTGGCATCGATGAAACGGTCTTCGAGACGCGCATCGCCGAATGGTCGGCTTCCCTGTCCGAGATCCTGTCATGAGCGCTGTCGACGCCGGCGAAGCCAGGCACGAGATCATCATCGTCAAGCGCAATCATGACGACCACGACGACGGCCATCATGGCGGCGTCTGGAAGATCGCGTTTGCCGATTTCATGACCGCCATGATGTGCTTCTTCCTCGTCATGTGGCTGATCAACGCCGCCAACGAGCAGACCAAGGCGGCCGTCGCCAGCTACTTCAATCCGGTCGAGCTGATCGACCGCAATTCCAGCCGCAAGGGACTGGAAGATGTCGGCGATGGCCCGAGCAAGGTCGGGCTGACGGCCGACAACCCGCAGGACGGGGTCAGCAAGGCCGGCGAGGATGGCCAAGGCGCCGCCGGATCTTCGGACCAAAGGCAGACCAAGGAATCTTCGCACAAGTCGGACCGCTCCGACGAACAGATGTTTGCTGACCCCTACGCGGTCCTGTCGGAGATCGCCGCCGACACCGGCGTGATGCAGAACGTCAGCGAGAAGGGCGATGGCGGGGTGCAGAATGCCGGCCCGGCAACCGGTGCCTCCGGCGGCGTATCCTACCGCGATCCGTTCGCGCCGGACTTCTGGTCGCAGCAGGTGGCCGCGCCGGGCGCCGAGGCAAGTGCCGAACGCACCAGGATCGAAGGCGATCCGGTGAAGGCCGGCGACAAGGTCGCACAAAGTCGGGTGCCGAAGGTCAAGGCCGTGCCGCCGGCGCCGCCCGTGACGGCAGCACCTCTAGAGCCATTGGCAAGATCCGCGCCGGACAAGACGGGACCGAAACTGGCGCCGTCCGCAAAGACCGAAGCGGCAAAACCGGAAATCACCGCGAAGGCCGAGCCGGCGTCAAAGAGCGAAAACGCGGCAAAAGTCGAAACCGCTAAGGTCGAGGAGACCGCAAAGACCGATGCCGGCGAAAAGGCGCCGAGCGCCGCTACCGTCAAGGCCGCGGCCGAGGTCAAGCAACAGCTGGCCGAGGCCTTCAAGCCGGGCGACAAGCTGCATGACGGTGTCTCGGTCGAGGCAACCGACAAGGGTGTCGTGATCTCCATCACCGACCAACTCGATTTCGGCATGTTCGAGATCGGCTCGGCCATGCCGAGGCGCGAACTGGTGCTGGCGATGGAGAAGATCGGCCGCATCGTCAACGGCCAGAAGGGCACGATCAGCATCAACGGCCATACCGATGCGCGGCCGTTCCGCAGCGAAACCTACGACAATTGGCGGCTGTCCACGGCGCGAGCCCACTCTGCCTATTACATGCTGGTGCGCGGCGGCGTCGACGAGCGCCGCATCACCGAGGTCGCCGGCTTTGCCGACCGTCAGCCGAAGGATCCGGCCGATCCGATGTCGGCCGCGAACCGCCGCATCGAGATCCTGATGACGAGTGGCGGATGAGAGGTGCGACCGTCATCGGCCGCGCCATCGGCCTGCTGCTGCTGACCGCCGGGCCGCCCTCGACGGGGTTTGCCGAGGAGGCCTTGCAGCCCTATCAACTGGTGCGCTCGCTGCAGCTCATGCAGGATCGCATTGCCGCCGGCGACCATGCGGCGCTGCCGATGCAGGCCAAGCTGCTGGAAATGGTCGACACGCGCCTGCGCGCGGCGGATGCCGAGGATTTCAAGGAGCCGAAGAATTTCCGCGCCTTGCTCGTCTACGGCATGAGCGGCGGCAACCCGGTCACGGTCGAGGCGGCGACTTCGCGCGCCGAGGCGGATCCGCAAAGCCACGCCATCGCCAAGGGCATCATCGACTATCTGAACGGCCGGCCGGCTAAGGCGATAGAGGCGCTGAAGGCGATCGATCCGATGACGCTGCCGAGCGACCTCGGCGCTTTCGTAGCGCTGGTCAAGGGCTCGCTGCTCGCCACCGACGAGCCGGCCGCGGCACTCGCTCTGCTCGACGACGCCCGCCTGCTCAGCCCCGGCACGCTGGTCGAGGAAGCCGCACTTCGCCGCTCCGTCGGCATCGCTGCCGTGCAAGGCGACGCGGCGCGCTTCGCGCTTGCTTCCACCCAGTATGTCGCGAGCTATCTCTATTCGCCCTATGCCAGCCAGTTCGCGGACTCTTTCGTTTCGGGCATCATCACGCTGCACATGGCGATCAGCCAGGACAAGCTCGCCGACATCACCTCGATGATGGATCCCGAACGCGAGAAGGTGATCTATCTGCGTATCGCCCGACGGGCGGCGATCGACGGACTGACGGATCTCTCCACCTTTGCCGCGGCGAGGGCCGAGCAGGGCCGCAACGGCAACAACAACGAGAACGATCCGCGCGCCCAGCTCTACTCCAGCCTGTCCACCGTGACGTCGGGCACGATCGGCGACGTGCGCGCCAAGCTGGGCAAGATCGACCGCAGCAGGCTTTCGCAAAGCGACCGCGACTTGCTCGACGCCGCGCAAGCCATTGCCGGCGAAATGGTCGCGCCGCCCGCCGCTCTCCCCGCCGAAGAACCCGTCCCTGCCGCGGCAGTGCCGAGATCCGAGACCGAGATCGCCGCCGCAGACAAGTCCGACGAGGCTGGCCTGCCGCCGGTCGAAGGCGTGATGTCCGAGCAACCGGCGTTGGAAGCATCCGCCCCTGCCGCAAAGCCGTCGGAGGCGCCGGCCGTGGTCGCCGTATCGCCGGATGCATCGGCAGCGGCTCCTGCCTCCCCGGCGGCGCCGGCGCAGGGCTCCGCACCTGCCGCTGCACTGGCCGCGTCCACCGATGCGCCGGCGCCGCAATCGGCATCGGCATCGGCATCGGCTACCGGCCTCGATCCGCACGATCCCACCGACGCGGCGATGATCAACACGCGCCATCGACTCGACCTGATCGACCAGATGCTTGGAGCCGCTCCGAAATGACCACCAGCCTCGGCCAAGCCCTTCCGGGACTTGTTTCCACGCGCGCGCCGTCCAAGGCGGCGGCGAACAGCAGCAGCGAGACGTCAAGCTTCGACGACATGGTGCGCGGCACCGAAAAGCCGGCCAGGCCAGAAGGCCAGCCGACCGACCGCGCAGTGCAGGGCGCACGATGGGTCAAGGGTGCGTCGGTGAACCTTGGCAAGGTGCAGCCCGACCACGAACCGTCAGCCAAAGCTGCTACGCCTAAGCAGTCCGCCGGCAGGATCCCGAAGGAGGATGCCGACACCAATACGGGCAAGACAGCCGACGACGCGGAACCGGCCGTGCAAGGCGCGAATGTGGCACCGCTTCAGGACCGCCTGCCATTGCTGATGGCCCTGCATGACATCCGGCAATTCTCGGCGGCGGCCAAGACGGAAGGAAGCGCGGCCACGACCGACGGGGAGACAACCGAGCCGACGCTCGAAAGCCAGCCACCGTCCGCGCAGCAGCTTTCCTCCTTGAAGAAATCCCGCTCGAGCTCCGGCCCCGATGCGCACGATGCCGGCTCCGTCTCAAAGTCCGAACGCACCGCCAACGGTGTGAGCCTTCCAGGGCAGCTCCGGCAGCCGGACGTCGTCGGTTCCGTCCTCAAGGGGCCACCGCGTCCAGATGACGAGACAACGATCCTGCCGAAGGACCAGACGGCGACAGAGCCGGCATCGCCGGCAAAGCGGTCCGCGCCTGGGTCGAAGAGCCTTGAAGCCATCAGATCGGCAATGCCCTCCGAACAGGGAAAACAGGCTACGTCCGCCGCTCGCATCGATGTCGTCGCCGAGCAAAGCTTCCCGGCGCCGGCGCAAAGCCCTATGAGCCAGACGACATCGGTCCTGATTGACGCCATCGCGTCCGACAGCAGCCTGCGTCAGGCGTTTTCGACGGCCTCCACGAGCCCGCAGACGGCCAGCTCTGTTGCCGTTCCGACACATATTCTGAAGATCGAGCTTCACCCGGCCGAGCTTGGCATGGTCACCGCCAGCCTGCGGCTTGCCGGCGAGCAGCTTTCGATCGAATTGAAGCCCGAAACCCACGAGGCATACCGCCGTCTGGCGGCCGACAGCGCGGCCATCGTCAAGTCGTTGCGCGGGCTCGGCTTTGACGTCGACAAGGTCGCGATCCTGCAACCTTCGATAGCAGTGCCTACGGTCGCCCGCGCCGATGCAAGCAGTTCCCTGCCGATGTCGACGGGGCGTGAACAGTCCGCTTTTCAGTCCGGCGACCCGAGCGGCGGCAACGCCGGTTCCGGTGGTCAGCAGCCGGGAAGGAACTACCCCAATGATGCACAGGAAATCGGCCGTGCTGTTTCGCCTGCTCGCGAGCGCACTGGCGACGGTATGTTTATCTAGCGTCGCCGCCGGCGCCGCGAACGCGGCCGGCAACCCTTGCGAGCCGGAGATCCTGCGCGCCGCCGACCGTTACGGCGTACCCGCCGGCATCCTCTATGCCGTCGGACTGACCGAAACCGGCAACAAGGGCAGCCTCCGGCCTAACGCCTTGAACATAGAGGGAAAAGCTGTATTCCCCAGGAGCCGGGCCGAGGCCTTGGCAACGTTCGAGACTGCCCGCCGCGAAGGCAAGACGCTGATCGATCTCGGCTGCATGCAGATCAACCACCACTATCACGCCTCACATTTCAGCAGCGCCGGCGACATGCTCGACCCGCGCCAGAACGTCGACTACGCGGCGCGGTTCCTGGCCAGTCTCCATGCCCGTCACCTGACCTGGTCGATGGCGGTGGCCCGCTACCATGCCGGGCCCGACAACGATCCCGCGCAGAAGATCTATGTCTGCCGCGTCATCGCCAACATGGTCGCCACCGGCTTCGGCAAGTGGACAGCCAACGCTCGCGGTTTCTGCAACCAATAGTTGCTAACTGGGTGACAGTCACACCGGCTTCCCCAACCATGCTGAAGGCAGACGCGTCCCCGCAAGACTTAGCTGCCGATACACCGCCGACGCACCCATGCGACCGCGCTTATTTACGCGTCCCAAAAAAACTCCCAAGAAAATAGCTACAAGAAATGACGGTTGTTCAGGATTCCCGCCACCGGATACGCCTTTTTCTACGGGGCAAATGAGCTGATTCGGAGGGCGGGCCGATGATCGTGATCGTTGACGAGCGAGAGCTCGTAACTGAAGGCTACAACTCACTTTTCGATCGCGAAGGCGTCGCCTGTGCCGGCTTCGCTCCAGGCGAATTCGGGGAATGGGTGAACTCGGCGGCCGACATCGATCTGCGCTCGGTCAGAGCCTTCCTCATCGGCGACTGCCGCGAAGGTGCAATCTCTCCACGCCAGATCCGTGACCGCACCGGCGCACCTGTCATTGCGCTGAGCGAGCAGCACTCGCTCGAAAACACGCTGCGCTTGTTCGAGAGCGGCGTCGACGACGTCATCCGCAAGCCGGTCCACATCCGCGAAATCCTGGCCCGCATCACCGCCATCCGCCGCCGCGCTCAGGAAGACGTCGCCTATACCGAGGTCGGCTCGATGCGCATCTTCATGGATGGCCGCGATCCCGAGATCGAAGGCCAGCCGTTGCCCTTGCCGCGCCGCGAACGCCGCATCCTCGAATATCTGGCCAGCAATCGCGGACGGCGCGTCACCAAGACCCAGGTCTTCAACGCCATCTACGGCATCTTCGACGAGGAGGTCGAGGAGAACGTGGTGGAAAGCCATATCAGCAAGCTGCGCAAGAAGCTGCGCGAAAAGCTCGGCCACGACCCGATCGATTCCAAGCGCTTCCTCGGCTACCGGCTGGTGTTCTGATGTCTGTGCCCGCCAGCCTCGCGCAAGACAAAGGGCATAGGCTCGCGACCACTGTCATGGACCCCACTCTCACGGGGCATTGAGGAGACGTTTCGATGAGCCTGTACGGAATGATGCGGACCGGCGTTTCCGGTATGAACGCGCAGGCAAACCGCCTGTCGACCGTCGCCGACAACATCGCCAATTCCGACACCACCGGCTACAAGCGCTCCTCTGCCGAATTCTCGACACTGGTGATGCCGAGCACCGGCGGCGCCTACAATTCGGGCGGCGTCACCACCACGATCCGGTCCTCTATCAGCGCCCAGGGCGTGCTGCAGTACACCACATCGGTGTCGGACCTGGCTGTCAACGGCGATGGTTTCTTTGTCGTGCAGGATCCGAGCGGAACGCCTTTCCTCACCCGCGCCGGCGCCTTCGTTCCGGATGCCGAAGGCAAGCTGGTCAATGCCGCCGGCTACCAGCTGATGGCCTACAGCTACGCCAACGGTGTGCCGGCCGCTACCGCCAACGGCTTCGAGGGCCTCGTGCCGGTGCAGATCTCCGACCAGGAGATGACCGCGACCCCAAGCACCGAGGGCACCTTCACCGGCAATCTGCCGGCGAACTCCACCCCGCCCTCCGGCGCCCTGCCCTCCACCAACAGCCCGACGGCCGAATACACCTCGAAATCGTCGCTGGTGGCTTACGACAATCTCGGCAATAAGGTGCTGCTCGACGTCTATTTCACCAACACCGGAACGGGCACCTGGGAAGTCTCGGTCTTCGATCAGTCCCAGGCCACCGCCGGCACCTCCTTCCCTTATACGGGTGGCGCGCTGGGCTCGGCCAACCTGACCTTCGACACGACCACAGGCAAGCTCACCGGCGCCGTCGACAGCGTCTCTTTCACCGTGCCTAACGGCGCGGCCATGAACCTCGATCTGGCCAAGCTCACCCAGCTCGGCACCGGCTATACGGTCTCCGATGCGACGGTCAACGGCAACGCGCCCAGCACCATCGAGAAGATCGATATCGGCTCGGATGGCGTCATCTACGCGCAATATGAGGACGGCTCCACCAAGCCGCTCTACAAGATCCCGCTGGCTGACGTGACCAGCCCCGACCGCCTCACCGCCTTGCCTGGCAACGTCTATTCGCAGAGCGCGGATTCCGGCGCGGTGCGCATCGGCTTCGCCAATGAAGGCAAGCTCGGCTCGATCGTCTCCGGCGCACTCGAGAATTCCAACGTCGACATCGCCGAGGAACTCACCAACATGATCGCGGCGCAGCGCAGCTACACCGCCAATTCGAAAGTATTCCAGACGGGTTCCGACCTGATGGACGTCCTTGTCAACCTGAAGAGATAAACGACGGGCGTCCGCCCGTGAAAGAGCCGCATGTCGCTGTCTTCCGCATTGAGCATCGCCCAGTCGTCGCTTCTGGCTACGTCAAAACAGACCAGCATCGTCTCCCGCAACGTCGCCGATGCCTCCAATCCGGATTACGCCCGCCGCACCGCGGTCATCACCAGCACGGCGCCCGGCGCCCGTTCGGTCGAGATCCAGCGGGCGGCCAACGACCTTCTGTTTCGCCAGAACCTCAGCGCGCTCTCGGCATGGAGCGGCCAGAGCGCGCTCTACAACGGCATGGACCAGCTGGATCTCGCTGTGAACGGCGTCGACAACGCCTCCTCGCCTTCAACCGCGATCGCCAATCTGCAGAATGCGCTGCAGCTCTACGCGACGACGCCGTCCAACCAGAATCTCGGCGCCAGCGTCATCGACGCAGCCAAGGATGTCGTACGCTCGCTGAACGACGGCGCCACGGCGATCCAGGATTTTCGCACCCAGACCGACCGCCAGATCGCCACCGCCGTCGATGACCTCAACTCGCTGCTCAGCCAGTTCCAGGACGCCAACAAGTCCGTCATCTCCGGAACCCGTTCGGGCACCGACGTGTCCGACGCGCTCGACCAGCGCGACGCGCTGCTGAAGAAGATTGCCGAATATGTCCCCGTCTCGACCTTTACGCGCGGCGACAACGACATGGTCATCACCACCAACGACGGCACGACGCTGTTCGAGACCGTGCCGCGCTCGGTGAGCTTCACGCCGTCAGCCGGCTACACCGCCGGCACCCCTGGCAACACCATCTATATCGACAACGTGCCGGTCTCCGCCGGCACCGGCGGCAACACCAGCGCCGTCGGCAAGCTCGCCGGCCTGATCACCTTGCGCGACAGCGTCGCCGCAACCATGCAGAGCCAGCTCGACGAGACCGCGCGCGGTCTCATCAGCGCCTTCGCCGAAACCGCGCCGTCCCAGACCGATGCGGCCGGCCTGTTCACCTGGTCCGGCGCGCCCGCCGTGCCGGCGGCCGGCACGCTGGTCAATGGCCTTGCCGGTTCGATCAGCGTCAACACGGCGATGGATCCGAGCGCCGGCGGCGACCCGGCGCTGCTGCGCGACGGCGGCGCCAACGGCGCGGCCTATATCCTCAACACCAGCGGCTCATCCTATTCCGACCTTTTGATCGCCTATGGCGACAGGCTCGACCAGCCGATGGTCTTCGATGCCGCCGCCGGCATCACGACGACATCAAGCGTCTCCGACTATGCCGCCAACGCCATCGGCTGGTTCGAAGGCGTGCGCCAGCAGGCCTCGACGACCGCCGACGCCAAGGAAGCGCTGGCCACGCGCACGGCCGAGGCGCTGTCCAACGACACCGGCGTGAACGTCGACCAGGAAATGTCGCTGCTGCTCGATCTCGAACACACCTATCAGGCCTCTGCGCGCATGATGAAGACCGTCGACGACATGCTGTCAGCCCTGCTCGATGCAGTGGGATAATCCATGAAAGCCACATCCGTCTCCTCAGCTGCAATGTCCAATGCCATGCGCTATCAGCAGATGCGCATGCAGGCCGACCTGGTCAAGGCGACGAAAGAGGCGTCGACCGGTCAGGTCGCCGATGTCGGGCTGGCGCTGGGCGGGCGCACGACCCAGGCCGTGACCTTCCAGCGCGATCTCGACCGGCTGAACGGCATCATTGATTCCAATGCGCTGGTCGCCGCCCGGCTCACATCGACCCAGGATTCGCTTGGCCAGCTCTCCGATGTCGCGCAGAGTTTCCTCTCGGCCCTGACCAGCGCCGTATCTGGCGATTCCTCGACCAGCATCACCCAGTCCGCCGGCGCCTCGGCGCTGCAACAGATGACGGGAATCCTCAACACCGGCGTGAATGGCGAGTATCTGTTTGCCGGCACCAACACCGACGTCAAGCCGATCGATGATTTCACCGCCGCCGGCTCCCCCGCCAAGGCTGCCTTCGACGCTTCCTTCGTCGCCTATTTCGGTTTCGCGCAGGGCGATCCGGCCGCGGCCGGCATCACCGCTGCCCAGATGGATGATTTCATCACCACAAGCGTCGAGCCGCAGTTCCTCGGCTCGGGCTGGCAAGGCACTTGGTCGAACGCCACCGATGAGCAGATCACCAGCCGCATCGCGCTCAACGAAACCACCGAAACCTCGGTCAGCGCCAATGAAGAAGGCATCCGCAAGCTCGCCATGGCATCGGCCATGGTCACCAGCCTGCTTTCCAGCAGCACTATCAGCCAGGCGGCGAGGACTTCGGTCACCAGCCGCGCCCAAACGCTGGTCGGCGAGGCCATCGGCGGACTTGTCCAGGTGCGGTCCGAGGCCGGCCTCGCCCAGAACCGCGTGTCCGACGCCACCGACCGCATGAAGACGCAGGTCGATCTGTTCGAGAAGCATATCATCGACCTCGTAGGCGTCGATCCCGCCGAAGCCGCGACCCGCGTCGCCGACCTGACGCAGCATATCGAGACGTCCTTCGCGCTGACGGCGCGCCTGCAGCAACTCAGCCTGTTGAACTACCTGACCTGAAACCACCCACCGGAACGGCAGAGCTCCCAAGATGTACCAATTCTCCTACGCCGACATCCAGACCGACTCCGTCGCCGACGCAAAGGACCGGGAGCGGCAGCTGCTCACCCGCTCGATCGACATGCTGGCGGCGGCGGCGGCCGTCGGCCATGGTTCGATGCAAGCAGCCGAGGCGCTGCACTTCACCAACCGGGTATGGACAACCTTTGTCGAGGATCTCGGCTCGAGCGACAATGCATTGCCCAAGGAACTACGCGCCAACCTGATCTCCATCGGTCTGTGGCTGCTGCGCGAAGCCGAGGACATCCGCCAGGGCCGCACCAACAATTTCGAAGGCCTGATCGAAGTGTCCCAGATCATCCGGGACGGCATTCAATGACCAACACGCTGAAGATATCGCTGAAGCCGAACGAGAAGATCTACATCAACGGCGCCGTCATTCGCGTCGACCGCAAGGTCGCCATCGAGCTGATGAACGACGTGCAGTTCCTGCTCGAAAGCCATGTCATCCAGGCCGACGAGGCGTCGACACCGCTCAAGCAGCTTTATTTCATCCTGCAGGTCATGCTGATGAACCCGCAGGCGGCCGCCGAGGCGCGCGACATGTTCCGCCGCTCGCTGCCCATGCTGCTGGCGAGTTTCGAGGACGAACGGATCTGCAGCGCGCTGAAGCAGATCGACCGAATGGTCGGCGAGGATCATATCTATGAGGCGCTGAAGGCGATCCGGGCGCTTTATCCACTCGAACGCCGCGCGCTTGGCGGCAATGACGATGTTGCGGGTGCGCCGCGCTCGCTGGCCGTGGGAGCCCGACACTAATGACCGTTGACATGACGACCACCATACCGACCGGCGCCAATTCGACCACCACTTCGACCTCCAAGACTGCGGTCGACTATCAGTCGTTCCTGAAGCTGCTGATCGCCGAGATGAAGAACCAGGATCCGACCAAGCCGATGGATTCGACGCAGTATGTCGCCCAGCTCGCCACCTTCTCGCAGGTCGAGCAATCGGTGCAGACCAACACCAAGCTTGACCAGATCATGCAGTCCTCGGCATTGTCGCAGGCCGATGCCTTGATCGGCCGTTCGATAACCTCCGCCGACGGCAACACATCAGGCACCGTGGCCTCGGTGCGCCTCGCCAGCAGCGGTCTTATCGCGGTGCTGGAGAACGGCACGGAAGTTCCGGTGACCTCGGGCGTCTCGGTCAAGGCCGCCAGCTGACGCCGACATCAAGCCGGGGTCCATCGCATGAACGAGGCCGACGCCCTTGATATCGTCCAATACGCGGTGTGGACGGTGCTGACCGCATCCGCTCCCGTGGTGCTGGTGGCGATGGCGGTCGGCATCGGCATCGCCTTGATCCAGGCCCTGACGCAGATCCAAGAAATCACCCTGACCTTCGTGCCCAAGATCGTCGCCATAATGCTGGTGGTGGCGTTGACCGGCCCGTTTATCGGCGGCCAGATATCGGCCTTCACCAACGTCATCTTCGAGCGCATCGAAAACGGCTTCTAGCGCGGGGTTAGCCGGCTCATACACAGGGGCAGAAATCCTGCAACGGCTTGCGGCTGGCCGCGTTCCAGCTAGATTGCCTGCCGGGTCGGCCAACAGCTCGGCCCCCGATGTTTTCAGCCTTGGTGATTCCCGGAAAACCATGGACCAGGCAAGACCGGCAGGCAGGCCATGTGCGGAATAGCCGGCGTCTGGCGAAAGCGCGACCCGATCGGCATCGCTGACCTTTCGGACATCGCCCGCATGATGCAGGCGCTGGCACATCGCGGTCCGGACGACCACGACAGCTGGAGCAGCGGGCGGCTCGCCTTGGGTCACCGCAGGCTTGCCATCATCGACCCCTCGCCCGCTGCCCGCGAGCCGATGCTGACCGCATGCGGTCAGGGCGTGCTGGTCTACAATGGCGAAGTCTACAATTACCGGACGCTGCGCCAGGTCCTCGAGGCGGAGGGTCGCGTCTTTCGCTCCGTCTCCGACGCGGAAGTGGTTCTGCAGGCCCTGCATCACTGGGGCCCGGAGAAGGCCGTGCCGCTATTCGACGGCATGTTTTCCTTCGCCTATTTCGACGTGCGCAGTTCCGCATTGTGGCTTGCCCGCGACCGGCTCGGCATCAAGCCGATGTCGGTTGCCGAGACAGGCGGACGGATCCTGTTTGCGTCGGAGGACAAGGCAATCCTTGCCTGCGAGGGTTTCCCGTGCCGCGTCGACGCGCGCGAGATCACCTTGCGGCTCGCGTGGCAGAGCCGCGACTCCAGCTACAGCCTGTTCGAGGGGATCGAGCGGCTGCCGCCCGCCGGCCTGTGGAAGATCACCGATGGCGGCATTGAGAAGCGCCGCTTCTGGCATGTACTCGATGTGCTGGAGACGGCGCGCATCACCGGCGATACCGCCTCCGATGCGGTGCAGATGGCGACGCTCCAGACACTGCTCGAAGACAGCGTCGAGCTTCACTGCATTGCCGACACCAGCATCGCCGCGGCCTGCAGCGGCGGGGTCGATTCCGGCCTGATCACCGCACTGGCGAAGCGGTTCAGGCCAGAAATCCACGGCTATGTCGTCGACCCCCTTCTCGGCCACAGCGAGGCCGCGAACGCCGAACGGACCGGCCGCCATGTCGGCGTCAGCCTGCGCCGGGTGCCGGTCGACAGGAACCGGTTCTTCGAGCTCTGGCCAAAAGTGATCTGGCATCTCGAAAGCGACGGCTGGCATGCAAGCCATGTCGGGCTAATGGCGATGGCCGAACAGTGTCGGGCCGACGGCGTCAAGGTTCTGCTGACCGGCGAAGGCGCCGACGAGCTTTTTGGCGGCTACGCGTGGCAGGCCTCAAGCATGAGAGCCTGGCGTGCGTGGTCCTGGCCGGCGCGGCTGTTTCGCTCGAAGCGCTGGCTGGACCGGAAATTTCAGCGCCTTCGCCAGGCGCCATTCAGCAGGTCGATCGGCCATGGCGGAGGCTGGAGCCACAATGCGGTCCTGCGGGCCTTGTCGCCGGACCTGAATTTCCTGCAGCCCGAAATCTTCGACCGGCTTCAGCCGGTGACGCCACTGACCGACCGAGCCTTCCTGGGAAGCTGCTTCTTCGACATGTACTCGCATTTGCAGGACCTGCTGCACCGGCACGACCGGCTGAGCATGGCGGCCTCGGTGGAACTCAGGGTTCCGTTCCTCGAAAACCGGTTGATCGACTACGCGATCCATCTGCCGAGGCGCCACAAATACCGCGACAAAACCGGAAAATGGCTTTTGAAGAAGGTCGCCGAAAAACACATCCCGCGCGAAAACATCCATGCGCCCAAGGTCGGCTTCGAGATCTCGCCCCACTTCACCGCCGGCATTCATGGTCTGCTGCGTGGCGGGTTCTTGCGCGATGCGATGAAATGGCCTGCCGCTTCCATCGACGATTTTGTCGGGCTGGCCAGGCGTGACGTGGCCTCGAGGCTGAGGCTTGTCGGCATGGAACTCTTCCTGCGCCTCCATGCCGGCGGCGAGACGACGGAAAAACTCACCGAGACACTGCACGCCGCGGCCAGGAATGATCAGACGTAAATTGGTCCAGAGCGGCAAGACCTTTGGATTAGTTGCGTCCGGACGTATTTTTGCCGTGCTATCCTGTTGTTGGACCATGGCCTTTTTCGAAGTGGTGTTCGTCTGCTCAGCCTCCATGGGTGGCATGACGGTGAGGGGTACGGACGTAATCAGGCGGGACAGTATTGATGATCGATGACGAGCCGGGCGGCGAACGCGTCTCGGCGCTGGCGCCCTTCCGGCACGGCATTTTCCGGGCCGTATGGTCGGCCAGCCTGGTGTCGAATTTCGGCGGCCTAATCCAGGGCGTCGGCGCCGCCTGGATGATGACCTCGATCGCCACCTCGTCCTATCAGGTCGCGCTCGTCCAGGCCTCGACCACCTTGCCGATCATGCTGTTTGCGCTGGTTGCGGGCGCCATCGCCGACAGCTTCGACCGTCGCAAGGTGATGCTGGTCGCACAGACTTTCATGCTGGTCGTTTCGGTGCTTCTGACCATCTTCACTTACCTCGGCTTGATAACGCCGTGGACGCTTCTTGCCTTCACCTTCCTGATCGACAGCGGCACGGCGCTGAACAATCCGTCATGGCAGGCCTCGGTCGGCGATATGGTGCCGCGCGCCAAGCTGCCGGCAGCCGTCGCGCTGAACTCACTGGGCTTCAATCTGACGCGCAGCGTCGGCCCGGCGATCGGCGGCATTATCGTCGCCGCGGCGGGTGCTGCCGCCGCTTTCGCCGCCAACGCATTGAGCTATGTCGGCCTGATCATCGTGCTGTTTCGCTGGAAGCCGGATTTGCCGGTGTCGACGCTGCCGCGCGAGACGCTGGGAGCGGCGATGGGCGCCGGCCTGCGCTATGTCGCCATGTCGCCCAACATCGGCAAGGTCCTGGTCAGGGGGTTTGCCTTCGGCTTCAGCGCCGGCGCGGTACTCGCCTTGCTGCCGCTGGTGGCGCGCGATGTCGTCAAGGGCGACGCCCTGACCTACGGCATCATGCTCGGCGCCTTCGGCATCGGCGCGGTCGGCGGGGCGCTGATCAGCGTGCGGCTGCGGCAGTTGCTGTCGAGCGAGACGATGGTGCGCATGGCTTTCGCCGGCTTCGCCGTGTGCGCTTTCAACGCCGCCATCAGCGACCACGCCTGGCAGACCTCGCTCGGACTGCTCGTCGGCGGCGCCTGCTGGGTGATCGCGCTGTCGCATTTCAACGTCACGGTGCAGATGTCGACACCGCGTTGGGTGGTCGGCCGGGTGCTCTCGGTCTACCAGACGGCGACCTTCGGCGGCATCGCGCTGGGCAGTTGGATCTGGGGCGTCGTCGCCGACGCGCATGGCGCCGAGACCGCGCTGATCGTGGCAAGCATCGCAATGCTGGCGGGCGGCGCCATCGGCCTTTTCCTGCCGTTGCCGCAGCAGGCGGTGCTCAATCTCGATCCGCTCAACCGCTTCAAGGAGCCGCCTCTCGGGCTCGACCTCAAGCCGCGCAGCGGCCCGATCGCCATCATGATCGAATACATCATCCGTGACGAGGACGTGCCGGAGTTCCTTGCCACCATGGCCGAGCGCGGCCGCATCCGCCGCCGCGACGGTGCCCGCAACTGGACATTGGCGCGCGACCTCGAAAATCCGGCGATCTGGATCGAGCACTACCACACGCCGACCTGGCTCGAATACATCCGCCACAACAGGCGCGCCACCCATGCCGACGCCGTCATCGGCGAGCGCATACGGGCGCTGCACAGCGGCAGCGAGCCGCCCCGCGTCCGGCGCATGATCGAGCGGCCGACGACCGCCGGCACCGCGCTGGTCATGGCGAAGGGGCCGATCGAGCATTGATCGGGCCGGCACGATCTCTGGCTAGCCCTCGCCCGAGAGATCCCGCCGCGCCTTGTCGAGTTCTTCGGCATAGCGCCGCATCAGATGGCTTTCGGTCAGAAGCCCAAGCACGACGCGGTCGGCGAAATCCTCGACCACGGCCAGTTCTTCCGCGCCGGCGCGCTGGAAGGTTTCGGCCGCCGACTGGACGTTCATGGTCGGCACCAGCACCGCATCCTTGAACTGGGCAAGCGAGCGTACCGGCGTCTCGCCGTTGGACAGTTCGCTGTGCAGTTCGGCCACGATAAGCACGCCGACATAGTGCCGGCCCTCATCGACGGCGATGACGCGCTGCGCCGAGCCGAGTGGTATTTCCTTGCGGAATGCGCCAAGCGTCGTCGACGCGTCGATGGTTCGCACATCCTTGCGCATCATCGACCCGACGGTGAGGCTGCGCATCCAGCCGACGTCGTGTGCGCTGCGGATCGTCTCGCCGCGCAAATGGAAGCGCCAGGTCGAGAACGAATAGCCGAAGGTTTCGCGCACCAGGATCGCCGCCATGATCGAAGCCGCCAGCACGACGCCGGTCAGCGTCAGGTCGCGCGTCGATTCCAGCGCCAGGAACGTCATGGTCAGCGGTCCACCGACGACGCCGACGGCAAGCGAGGTCATGCCGACGACAGCGGCGACGGCCGGATCGATCCCGGTAGCCGGCGAGACGACGGCCATCACGCCGGCAAAGATCTTGCCGAGCAGCGCGCCGAGGAACAACGAGGCGAAGAACAGGCCGCCACGAAAGCCCGAGCCCAGCGAGATCGCCGACGCCGCCAGCTTCAGCACGAAGACGCTGGCGACGACGGCGATGCCGTAGTTCATCGCGAACTCGCGATGCAGCGCGCCATGGCCGCTGGACAGGACCTGCGGCGTGACCAGCCCCAGCAGCCCGACAAGGATGCCGCCGATGAAGGGCCGCAGCGAGGCGTCGATCGAGAGCCTGGCAAAGCCGCGCTCGATCAGGCTGACCAAATGCATGATGGCGATGGAGGCAGCGCCGCCCAGAAGCCCGAGCAGCAGGAACGGCAGGTACTGGCTGGCGGTGAGTGCGGGCAGGCCGGCAAGCTCCAGCGGAAAGGGCACGCCGCCAAAGACCTCGGCGGTCAGCGAAGCGCAGATCGCCGCGGTCATCACCGGCGCGACATTGGCGACAGAGTAGATGCCGATGACCAGCTCGAACCCGTAGAAGGCTCCCGTCAGCGGTGCATCAAAGGCGGCGGCGATCGCACCTGCCGCGCCGCAGCCGACCAGGATACGCACGTCATTGCGACGCAGCCTGAGCGCACGCGCCAGCCGCGATGCCAGCCCGGAGCCGACCTGCGTGTAGCCGGCCTCCAGGCCGACCGAAGCGCCGAAGCCGCTCGAGATGATCGTCTGCCCGGCGATGATGAAAGTGTCGGTGAGCGACATGCGTCCACCGTAAAGCGCATTGGCCTCGATCGGATCGACCGGGGTGCGGAACTTTCGCTTCCGCAGCCAGACCACCGACAGACCGAGCAGGATGCCGCCGATCGCCGGGATCGCCGCCTGAACCGGGTCGGACAAGGAAAACATCGCCGACAGCCGGCCGCCCGGCTGGACGCCGAACAGCAGCCCATGCATGCCCTGCACCATCTGGCTCATCGCCGTGACCAGCACGCCCGCCATCACGCCCACGACACCGGCCAGGACGACGATCACGATGCCGCGCGCCTCGAGCAGCGGGATCGATCTGATCAGCACCGCGCGAAGCCGGCGGGCATAGACTTGAGGTTCGTTTCTGGAAAGCACTGGAACGGCTCGCCGTAGGGCAAGAGGTGGAAAGCTGCCGCCTGATACGCCCGGCAACACTGCGTGGCAACCGCAATGCCGACTGCTTGTGGCGCCATTTTGGCACCGGCGCGGGCAATGCACCCCGAACCTCAGCGGCGGGGAGCCGGCATCGCCGAGACTGTCTTCGATCGATCAGGTCGCTTTGGCATCGCCCGCTTCGTAGAGCATCAGATTGCGATCGCGGATGCCGAGTGCCGCCCAGCTTGCACGCCAGTCCGCGATATGCGCCGACCTGAAATGCGCGTCGAGCGCGGCCCGATCGCTCCAGACTTCCGAGACGTGGATGAGCCCCGCGTCGAGGACATCCTGCGCATAGGAGTATTCGATGCAGCCGGGCTCGGCGCGGCTGGCGGAGATCATCCGCTGCATGGCCGGTCTTGCCTCGGCGAGCTTGTCCGGCGGCAAACGGACCGTGCCGATGATCAGGAGCATGCGATTCCCTTCTTCTCTCAGGGTGCTTTCTCCCACCCTCGCGCAAGCTTGGCCAGCTAGGCTCACAAGGCTGTCGCGCGCGGCAGGCTTATGATTTGAGGACGATTATGGCGATCAGCGAAAGCATTGCAGCCGGCACCGTTGCCAAGAACGGCCGCGACGTCTTCTTCGCGATCGGCATCGTCATCATCCTGGCCGTGCTGTTCCTGCCGATCCCGGCCTTCTTGATCGATATCGGCCTTGCCTTCTCGATCGCGCTGTCGGTGCTGATCCTGATGGTGGCGCTGTGGATCCAGCGCCCGCTCGATTTCTCCTCCTTCCCGACCGTGCTCTTGATCGCCACCATGCTCAGGCTGTCGCTCAACATCGCCACCACGCGCATGATCCTGTCGCATGGCAATGAAGGCACGCATGCCGCCGGCTATGTCATTGCCGGTTTCTCCAGGCTGGTGATGGCCAGCGACTTCGTCATCGGCCTCATCGTCTTCCTGATCCTAATCGTGGTGAACTTCATCGTCATCACCAAGGGCGCCACCCGTATCGCCGAAGTCGGCGCGCGCTTCACCCTTGACGCCATTCCCGGCAAGCAGATGTCGATCGATGCCGACCTTTCCGCCGGCATGATCGACGAAAAGACGGCGCAGCTGCGCCGCCGCGAACTGGAGGAGGAATCCTCCTTCTTCGGTTCGATGGACGGCGCCTCGAAATTCGTCCGCGGCGATGCCATCGCCGGCCTCATCATCACCGCCATCAACATCGTCGGCGGCATCGCCATCGGCTATATCCGCCACGACATGGGCATGGGCCAGGCCGCCGACGTGTTCATCAAGCTGTCTGTCGGCGACGGCCTCGTCACCCAGATCCCGGCGCTGATCGTCTCGCTGGCCGCCGGCCTGCTCGTCTCCAAAGGCGGCACGCGCGGCTCGACCAACCAGGCGGTGTTCGGCCAGCTCGGCGCCCATCCGCGCGCGCTCTATGTCGCAGCGTCGCTGCTCGTCGTTCTGGGCCTGATGCCGGGCCTGCCGCTGTTCCCGTTCTTTGCCCTTGCCGGCGGCATGGCCGCTCTCGGCTACATCATTCCGATGCGCCACAACCGTGCCGTCGCCGCCGCCGAAGCGGTGAAGAGCCAGGAAAAGGCCAACAAGGCTGAGGAAGAGAAGAACTCGGTCAAGGCATCGCTGGCCACCGCCGAGATCGAACTGCTGATCGGCAAGCAGCTTTCGACAAGGCTGCTGGTGTCGCATCAGGAACTGGTCTTCCGCATGGGGAAGATGCGCAAGAAGTTTGCCACGCAATACGGCTTCGTAGTGCCGGAAGTGCGCGTCGCCGACGATTTCGCCATTCCACCGAAGAGCTACCAGATCAAGGTCCACGGCACCGTGGTCGCTGAATACCAGATGCGCGTCGGCGAGATCATGGTGCTGCTCGGCACCCGCGACGTGCCGGAACTTCCCGGCGAGGAGATCCGCGAGCCGGCCTTCGGTATGCGCGCCTTCTCGGTGCTCGAAACCTTCGCCGAAGACTTGAAGCGCGAGAGCTACACCTTCGCCGACAACATGTCCGTGCTGCTCACCCACCTCTCCGAGGTCATCCGCAACAACCTGCCGCAGCTTCTGTCCTACAAGGACATGAAGGCCCTCCTCGAACGCCAGGATCCCGAATACCGCAAGCTCGCCGACGAGATCTGCACCACGCACATCTCCTATCCGGGTCTGCAGGCGGTACTGAAGCTCTTGCTGGCCGAACGCGTCTCGATCCGCAATCTGCACCTGATCATCGAGGCCATCGCCGAGATCGCCCCGCATGTGCGCCGCACCGAGCAGATCGTCGAGCATGTCCGCATCCGCATGGCGCAGCAGATCTGCGGCGACCTCTCCGAGGGCGGCGTGCTCAAGGTGCTGCGCCTCGGCAACCGCTGGGACCTCGCCTTCCACCAGAGCCTCAAGCGCGACGCCAAGGGCGAGGTGCGCGAATTCGACATCGACCCGCGCCAGCTCGAGGAATTCGGCCAGGACGCGACCAAGGCGATCCGCAAGCATCTCGAGGCCGGCGAGCGCTTCGTGCTCGTCACCGCGCCGGATGCGCGTCCCTATGTGCGCATGATCATCGAGCGCCTGTTCACCACGCTGCCGGTGCTGAGCCATGTCGAAATCGCCAAGGGCGTCGAGATCAAGGTGCTCGGGACCATATCGTGAGCGCGCTCTCGCAAGGCGTCGTCATAGCGGCGTTCCTCGCCTTCTGCCGCATCGGCGCCTGCTTCATGCTGATGCCCGGCCTGTCCAGCGCCCGCGTGCCGATCCAGGTTCGGCTGTTCGTGGCGGTCGCCGCCACCGGCGGCCTGCTCGCCTTCCTCTGGGACCGCATCTTTCCCTTCGTCGACCCGCGTCCGCAGATTCTGGTGCCGATGATCGTCTCGGAATTGCTGGTCGGCGGACTGATCGGCGCCATGACCAGGCTCTACATGGAGGCGTTTCGCTTCATGGGCGCGGCCATCGCCATGCTGATCGGCTATGGCGGCACCGGCGGGCCGGCCATCGAGGAGGCGGAGCCGCAGGCAGCCCTTGCCGCCATCATCTCGTTCTCGGCGCTGCTTTTGCTGTTCGTCTTCGATTTCGACCATGAGATCGTGCGCGCGCTGGTCGCCTCCTACACGGTCGCGCCGGTCAATGTCTTCTTCAACCCGCAAGCAGCGCTGGTCGATGTTACCGACACCGTGTCGGACGCCTTCTTCCTGGTCATCCGCCTCGGCAGCCCTTTCGTCGCCTACGCCATCCTCGTCAATCTGACGATCGGCTTCGTCAACAAGCTGACCCCGCAGATCCCGGTCTATTTCATCTCGCTGCCCTTCGTCATCGCCGGCGGGATGATCATCTTCTATTTCGCAGTCGGTACCATGCTGTCGCTGTTCGTCAACGGCTTTGTCGACCTGACGCTCGCCCGGTAGCCACATGACCACGCGCAAGGACCGCCTGAGGAAACTGGTCAAGGTGCAGGAGCAGCTGAAGGCGCTGCACGAAACCCGTCACGCGACATTCCTGACAACCGCCGCGGCCGCCGAAGCCGAAGCCAAGGAACTGGTCGAGCGTTTCGACGCCGACCAGTCGCTCGCCGGCCTGTTTCCCGACCTCTACCATCGCCGCATCGCCAATGCGCTGGTTCGCCAGGAGGCGAGCCTGGAGAGCGCCAGGCGGGAGGCCGCGCTGATCGCCACGGCGACCGCGCGCACCAACATGGTCGAGCGTGCCTACAAGGACGTGCGCCGCCGCGACGAGCGTGAGCGCTCGGACCGCGAGCGTCTCGATCTGATCACGCAGAAACGAGGGCACGAATAGCGGAGGGGAATCTGCCGTGGCGCTGAACTTCGACCTGAGAAGCCTCAGCCGCCCGTCGCGGTCGTCTGGATAGGCTTGGCACCGCCGATCCGCTCCCAGCGTTTGCCATTCCCTTGTGCCTGCCGGGCGAAGTAGCTGTAGGGAGTGCTGGACCAGTCACGGACGGAGTTCGTGAGATTGTCGAGCACCAGGTCGCCTTCGCTGGTGCGCACCGTCAGCACCGTGTGCCCATCGCCGCCATAGCTTGCCACGGTCAACAGGAGCGCCGAAGCCGGCCAGCCGCGCCGCATCAGTTCAAGCTTCTTCAGGATCGCGATATCCTCGCAATCACCAGAGACGGTCGGCAAGCGCCAGTCGTCGTCCTTGCCGACAGCGACACGATCGCTGAGCTCCGTGATGCGTGAATTGACCGATCGGTTCACCTGCTTCAACTCCGAGCTGAGCTTGGGCTGCAGGGCGACGACCTTCTTTCCGCCGGCCGTGCTGCACAGGCTGGGCTGGCGGCTACAGAACGAATAGAAGGCGGGCGGCGCGAACGCCTTGCCCTTGGTTTCCATGGTCGTCCCTGCCTGGGCAGCAAACGGGCAGGCCAACGACAGCAAAAAAGCGATCAGCGCGACATCGCGTTTCACAATCAACGTCTCCAGTGCGTGGAATTGAGGATGAGCGGGGCGGGTTAATGAGCGGTTTCTAAACTGCCCAATTTGGCCCCAAGCGAGGCAGCCTCGTTAACAGATTAATACTTTCTAAAATAAGATTTGAGGTTATCGGCAGACTGCCTGCGTGCTTCCGAAGGAAGCCGCAAAGGTGCGCGAAAAATCGGCGCTGTCTGATCTGCCCTGAAAATTGAACAGCTTTATGCTGTACTCGTCTCGGCGAGGAATCGTTGGACCTCGTCCATGAATATCGGCCAGGCGGGTTCGTGGCCCAGAATGATGTGGCTTCGGCTCTCCAGTACGACGAAGCGGGCATTCGGGATGCCGATGGCAAGTTCCCGACCTTGATCGAGCGCTATGCGTTGATCGTGTCGGGCATGCAGCACCAGTGTTGGCACGCGCAGCTGCGCCAGCTGATCGCGCACGTCGATATCGCCGAATGCATCCTGGAACCGAACGGCGTTGTCCGGCGAGGTGGTCTGGCGTTGGAATTCGTCGAACCAGGCAAGTTCGTCCGAGGTGCCATCGGGCATGAAAGTCTGCGAGAAGATATGGCGATATGCGGGATTGTTGGTTCCCCAGCCGAGCTTGGTCAAGGTCATCACCGCCCGACGCCGCTCCTGCTCTTCCGGCGAGCAGCCGATGCGCCAGCCTGTCGCGTAGCCGCCTATCAATACAGCGCGGACACCCGCTCGGGATGGCGCACGGCATAGGCGATCGATACCGCGCAGCCTTGCGACATGCCGAGCAGTGGGAAACGCTCCAGCCGCAGCGCATCGACAACGGTTTCGAGGTCGCGTACGAACGCCTCGAAACTGATGTCGTCCACCTCCCAGTCGGAAAGACCGTTGCCGCGTTCGTCGTAGCGGATGAAAGTACGTCCGTCGGACAGTGCCTGAAAAGTCTTGCTCCAGATATGACTCTGCCAGTCGAGTTCGAGGTGATTGAGCCAGTTGGCGGCTTTGACCAGTGGCGGTCCAGTGCCCACGGTAGCGTAGGCGATACGCACTCCATCCGCCGACTGACAAAACCCGATCGACTGGCGCTTCAGAAGGCTATGCACCGTTGTTGCCGTCTCGGTCGCTGAGGGCGGGGGACCCACTTCCGAAAGATCGTCGACAGGCGACAACCCGGTATCCCTGGCAATCCGCTGGTAATTGCTCATCACCCCGGCTGCTTCGTCGCCGCGGCCGAGCCGCTTGAGCGTTCGAACCAGCATGCCGGCAGCCTGTTCTGAACTCGGGTCCGCGCTTTGCCATTGGCGCAACCATTTGACCGCGTCGCGGTCGCTGGTTTCGGGATGAAGCGTAATGCGCTCCAGCACGCTGAGACGGAGTTGCAGCACCTCCTCGCGCTCGGCCGCAAGCCAGGCCTGGTAGGCGTCAAGCTGCGGCAGATCGAGCCCGTCGAGCAAAGGCAGCGCCAGAAGCTTCCCATTTCGTGCAGTTCATCGAGAGTGGCCGGCGGCGCGGAAGCCTGCAGTCGCTGGACGATTTCAAGATAGTCCACCGTCGCCGAATCCCGGATCAAGGAAACGCGTTCACGATCGGCGCTCAAGTGCTCGGAGCCGGGCACGTCAACCAGGGCACGGATCTTGCTCAGCGCCCATCTCAGCGATCCGCGCGGATCGTCAGGCAGTTCCCAGAAAATCTCGCACAGCCGCTCGCGCCGGTGCGGGCGACCGGTCAGCACCAGATAGGCCAACAGCGCGCGCGTCTTCTTGGACGGCGGCAGGTCGAGCTGGCGTCCGTCCGACACGATACGCAATTCGCCCAGAAGGCAGATCTGAATGTGCGATGACATTGTGCCCCCGGCTGCGTTCACCCCCGCTCCCGGTTGCTTTCAACGCAAAATACCACATTTGCAGCGTTTCTTACCACGCTCGCTACCACGCTCGCTTAAACGCGGCTCCCTGATCCTGCTACCACGTTGATCGCGTTAGATCGTCGGCGGGATTTTTGTTCCCGTGCCGTTGCGGGGCGGCAGATATCAAAGCAACTCGGACCCGGTACCGGCCCAGGACAAGTTTGGGCAAGGTGGAGCATGAGGCTCCGCCCAGTCGTACGGATCCGAGCGATATCGACAGCCCTCAGCACGAAACCGACTGTTGAGGAGACGGGGCAGTGAACACCAGCTTTGTCGAACGCCGGCCAAACGGCCGGCCCGAAACCCATGATATCAGACAGTATACGCGCGGCTATTCCGAAGGCGAATTCAAACGGCTGCAGCTGCAGGGCGACTTCGTGCGTGACCTGACCGAGGATGTGCTGCGCCGGGCCGGACTGAAGCAAGGCATGCACGTGCTCGACCTGGGCTGTGGCGTTGGCGACGTTTCTCTGCTTGCCGGGCAACTGGTTGGCCCGAGCGGGTCGGTGTTGGGCATCGACCGGTCGCAGGATGCGGTCGAGGCCGCCGAACGGCGCGCCGTCGAAGCGGGACAATGCTACTGGGTGCGCTTCACCTCGGCGGATCTTGCAAGCTTCGTTCCGGAGCGGAAGTTCGACGCGATCATCGGGCGGCTTGTCCTGATGTATTTGCCCGAACCGGCTGAGACGCTGCGCCGTCTGGCAGGTTTCTTGCGCCCAGCTGGCATAGTCGCGTTCCAGGAAATGTCGATGCCATACGCACGAAGCCTTCCGCCAACGCCACTTTTCACGCAGGCGTTGAGTTGGATCATCCGAGCCTTCGCGCGGACAGGTTTCGAGACGGACATGGGCGGCAAACTGTTTTCGACCTATCTCGCCGCCGGCTTGCCCATTCCGCAGATGATCTCCGGCGCTCGCGTCGAAGGCGGTGCAGAGTCGCCAGGCTATGAGTACATGGCGCAAACCGTCAGAAGCCTCATTCCCGCTCTGGAGAGGATGGGCATCACCACTGCGGCGGATATCGGCATCGACGACCTTGCCGACCGCCGGCGCGACGAGGCTGTCGCGCATGAGGCCTGCATCATGTTTCCGCCGATGACCGGCGCCTGGACACGCTTGCCGCAATGAGACGCCAGGCATCAACTTAACCACCCGACCGGGAAGAGCCGCCATTCCTGCAGGCTGCGTTGACGCAGCCGGATGGCTCGGCCGCGACCTTCAAAGGAGAACCAGCCTTCTCGAGGATATCGGCTGCTGTGAAGCAGCCCTCAGAACAGCGCACGCACACCAAGACAACGTGCGCTGAACAACCTGCCGACGCGGATCCAGGAAGGATAGCGATTGGTCGGTTTCGCCTAGAGCATGAAGAAAGAGGGCCTCGTCAACGCGGTGCGGGCGGCGCGTTGAGGTCTGTTGTTTAACTCTCGAAGATGGAGAATTGAAATGATGAAGATCGTTCTTACCACTGCCACCTTCCTGTTTGCCTCCGGCATGGCTTTTGCCGGCAGCGACAACTATGGCACGGACTACATCCCTGGCGCCGGCAGCTATCCGAACGCCGGTCACCATTCGATGAAGTCCGAAGGCGCCTACTCGGTCGACCTGAGCAGCACGGCGAGCATCGGCACTGCCGACAGCGCAGTGGCCCAGAAGGGAAATTCGAGCTTCGATATCCCCGCACCGGGTTATGGGCAGGGCATCTGGGGTCGCTGACAACAAAGTCGGCCGGCACGGTCGACATCCGACTTCCAAGCGGCGGGCTCGCCCGCCGCTTGGAATCACCTCGCGACCGAGGAGCAAACTCAATGTCTGATTTCCCCAGTTCAATTCTGGTCACCTGCGCCGGCGGCGCCCAGGGATCAGCCGTCGTGCAAGCCTGCCGCGCGGCGGGCGCCACCGTGCGCGTCCTTTTGCGCAAAGGCTCGCCCGACCCGTTTGGCGAAGGCGTCAACATCGTACGCGGCGACCTTGCCGATGCCGACCGTGTCGGCCTCGCCTGCCTGGGCGTCGATGCGGTGGCCCTGACGCTGCCGCTCAACGCCAGCCCCAAGGAAATTCTCCGCTACGGCCGCAACATGATCGATGCGGCGCTGGCGGCAGACGTCAAGCTTATGGTGCTCAACACCAGCGGTCATGTTTCCAGGCATTCCGGCACGGCGCTGATGGACGCCAAGGTCGAACTCATCGACCGTTTGAAGGCTTCCGGCCTGCCATCGATTGTCCTCAAGCCGACGCTTTACATGAGCAACATCGCCGCGCCCTGGAGCGCGCCTGCGATCGTCCACCGTGGCGTGTTCGCCTATCCGCTGCCGTCGGACTTTCGGACATCCTGGATCTCATGGGAAGACATGGCGGCCTATGTGATCGAGGCAATGCGCCGGCCGGAGCTTGCCGGCGCGAGTTTCGACATTGGCGGCCCCGAGGCGCTCACCGGACAGCAGATTGGCGATGTTCTGTCCGACATTGTCGGCCGCCACGTCCAGTATTATCCGGTGCCGTTGGCGGACTTTGCCACGGGCCTCACGGCAATGCTGGGCAAGGATGCGGCCGATCAGGTCGCCGCCAACTACGCCTGGGTGCACCGGCAGCGCTCGATGCTGTTCGCCGTCGAGATCGCCGACACAATCGGCATGCTGCCGGTCAAGCCGACCTCGCTCGCTGACTGGGCAAAGGCCCAGGACTGGCCGGTACTTGCTGGCGCGGTGAGGGCGGCATGACCATGGCAGCGATCATGACCCAGGACCGGGCCGCTTCGTCCGGGCTCGAAAATGTGCCGCACGAAGCCGCCGAAGTCGTCGACTTCTGGTGGCTGGTGGGCCCCACCGCATGGTTCGCCAAGGACGCGGAATTCGACCGCGTCTTTCGCGACCGCTTCCTGCCGTTGCACGAGGCGGCGGCACGCGGCGACTGCGACGGCTGGGCGACGACACCATACGGCGCTCTGGCGCTGCTGGTGCTGCTCGACCAGTTCCCACGCAACGCCTTTCGCGGCACGCCGCGCATGTATGCGACCGACGAGAAGGCTCGCCGCATCGCGGCCGACGCCATCGATGCGGGTTTCGAGCACGACGTGCACCCGACCTGGCAGCTGTTCTTGAGGCTGCCCTTCGCCCATTCCGAGAGCCTCGCCGACCAGGACCGCTCGGTGGCGCTGGCCGGCGAGACCGGCGGACCAAACCTGGAGCGCGCCGAACACCACCGCGACATCATCAGGCGGTTTGGACGCTTCCCCCATCGCAACCCGATCCTCGGCCGCGCCATGCGGCCGGAGGAGCAATGCTTTCTCGATGAAGGCGGCTTCGCTGGCTGACAAGGGCATCGGCTCTCTTCGCAAGCCTGCCGCAAGCTTGTTGGGGCATTGTCCTGAGACGAAAACGGGCAAAAGGCGGACCTTCTTGGCCATTTCTCCACCCAGCGACATCGTTCTGGATGTTGCCCGCGCAGTCGAACCGGCGGACATCGAAGCCGCCCGCACGGCGCTGGCGAAGCGGGCCGGCGGCGTTTCGGGAACCTTTTCGGTCGATACTGCCGCTTCGGCTGGTGCCGGCTCGATCCTGTCGCGCGCCACGGCTGACGCAGCCGGGGCGACCAACCCGGCGGAAAAATTCCAGCGCTTCGAGGCGATGGTGCTACAGACCTTCATCCAGAACATGATGCCCAAGGACACCGAGGGCGTTTACGGCAAAGGCCTGGCCGGCGACATGTGGAAATCGCAGCTCGCCGAGCACATGGCCGATGTCATGGCCGCGCGCGGCGGCATCGGCATCGCCAAATCGCTGCTGGCCGACCACTACATGGACGGCAAGCGCATGGTGCCCGTCGGTCCCGTTTCGGGCGGCCCGGACAAGGCCGAGATCGACCAGCAGACCCGGCTGTCGACCTCCATGGTCCAGGAATTGCAGCGCCAGGCCGCGCGGTCGATGACCGGCGACGAGACAACCATAAAAACAGATATCAAAATCTAGGGACCTACATGGCCGACAAATCGGACTTCTCCAATCTGCCTGCCCGCACGGTCGCGCCTGATGCGCCGATCCCCTTCGCGCGCCCCGGGAACCTTGCCGCCATCATCGGCCGCATCGAGGAAGCGGTCGACGAAGAGACGGCGGGCATCCGCACCGGCACCGGTTTCGACCTCAAGGCGTCGAACGCCCGCAAGAGCCGCTACCTCTATGAGCTGACCCGCGCCATCAAGGGCGGCAACGAGGTCGAATTCCTGGAGCAGCACCGCGAGGGGTTGACGCGGCTGCGCCAGAAGCTGGCGCGGAACGAGGCGGCGATCCTCGCTCATCTCAATGCCGTCAACGAGGTCGCCAGTCTTTTGAAGAACGCCATCCAGCGCGCCGAAGCCGACGGCACCTATTCGGCCGGCGAATTCGGCTGGGCGAGAGCGTGACAGCGGGCGGAAGAACCGCGCGAGGAAACAGCAGGTGATCAAATTCATCGCCGCCGCGATCTGGATCTGCGCCGCCACGCTCGGCGCGGTGTTCTACTCGTTCCAGGTGGCCGGCGAAAAAGGCGTCGGCGAGACGCCCAAGCCGATGCTGGGCGGTCTCGACTACGTCAAGACCGACATGATCTCGGTGCCGCTGATCCGCGATTCCCGGATCGACGGCTACTTTCTGACCAAGCTCGTCTACACGGTCGAACCCGCCGAGATAAAGAAACTGTCGATCCCGGCCGGCACGCTGATGACCGACCAGGTCTATTCCTACCTCTATGGCAATCCGCAGATCGACTTCACCAAGAAGGAAACGATCGACCTCGACGCGTTCCGCAACGCCATCCGTGAAACCGTCAATGCGCGCGTCGGCGTCGAGCTGGTGCATGATGTGCTGATCGACCAGGTCAACTTCCTGACCAAGGACGAGATCCGCGACAACGCCATGCGCCGGCGCAAAAATGACGGTGAGACAGCGACAGAACCGCCCAAGGCTCCCGCGGCACATTGACCTGCCGCAAGGCGGCTCGGCCGCGCGCTCTTCTGGTTTCGGGCGAAAGCTCAGATGGCGCCTCACATATCCGGGCCGAAACCAAGATGACGCATGCCAACCGCGTTGACGTAAACGTCAACTCGAAGCTATATGCGCATCAACGCAACCAGACGAGGAGAACAGCCATGGGCGTTCAGGAGATTGCCGACCGGATCAAGTCGCGCGTGGCAAGCGCCGGTTTCGAGCACTCGGTGAAGTTCGACACGGGCAGCGACGGCGTCATCGTCATCGACGGCGCGACCATCTCGACCACCGACGCACCAACCGATTGCACCGTGAAGCTCTCACTCGACGATCTGGACTCGCTCATTGCCGGCGACCTGAACCCGACCATGGCTTTCATGTCCGGCAAGATCAAGGTCGAGGGCGACATGACGGTCGCCATGGCGCTCAGCCAGCTGCTCGGCTGATCCACTCCAGATCAAGATAGAACGCCGCCCATCGGGCGGCGTTTTCCGTTATTAAGCTATTGTTTTTGTTGAGCCAACGACAATCATACATAACGGCCTACATAACGTGCCGAGTCGTCAAAGGAAGTGAGATGTAGGGCGGGCACCCTACTCACTCTGATGGGGGATCTACCGGCGGCGCGTCCGGGTCTGGGCAATCAGGGTTTGACCATTCCTCACACGTAGAGGGCGGATCGCCAACACTGCCATCACGTTCCACGAGTTTTGCGAATCCGTAGGCGAAGGCGAACAGAAGCGCCAGGAGAACCGCTATTCGGACGGCCATAGGGGATTGTAGCAAGATCTGGCTTACGATTTGACCATCTGCAGGTAGAAGGCGCGTTCCAGTTACCACGCCAGAACGCGCCACGATCGCCGAAGCGTCGACAATCGGTTCTCCCGACAACCAGCGCATCCGATCCGACGCGCCAACTCAACAGTAAGGAGTTTTGATTGCGACTGCAACGGGGCGCGACACGTTCAATAAATTGCGAAAACGCCTAGTTTGATAAGTAAAAACATGTGAAAACGCCTAGTCGTTTTCTATTGTGTCTTCGAGGAAAGCTTTTAAGGTCTAATATGGACTCCACCGCTATTTTGTGTAATCCATGCATATCTGAGTAATACAAGAAGTACCATGAAGCACGATCGTATCTTCGATGAACTCTCAAAGGCCATCGCGCAACCAGGCAAAGCCTGGCGCATCACTGTCGGCGCCATTGCCATAGACATGGGCGGAAAACCCGCTACCGGCTTGGCGATTGGAATTGGGATAGCAGTCGGTCGCGCGCTGGCAGGTTGAGGCCAGTGAGTAGCCTCCCGCGCGTGTTCCCTCTGATTTGACCAAAGCTTTGCCCAAGCGCATGCTTGTCGCCGGGGAAAAGGGAGGGGCAAAATGGGGGTTCTAATCATACTGCTCGGCTTATTGGAGATGCTGGCAGGCTTTGTGACACTTGGTGTAGCCAAGACCGTAATTCACGAGATCCTTTCCGTCTGTGCGTTCGGGTTCGGCTCAATCACACTCGCTCTTGGGGTGATAATCAGACAGCTAGGCTCGCGCGTTGTGACGCGGCTTTGGCAGTAGCTCTCTACGTCGCCACCATCGCCGCCACGATGCTTGCCTGCGCCGTCTGGCGCTAGAGGCAGCGGGACATGGTCGGAATGGCCGCCTGCCTGCTTATGGCCAGCCTGGGCGCCTACGTCCTTTTTCGTTAGCGCTTCTCGAAAGTAGGCTTCCAGGTGCGGTTCCGCTCTCGTTGCTGGCCTTGGTAGTCGGGAATGCAGGTGAAGAACACCGGGCGGCGGTCGCGTCCCTCGGCCTTGCATTTTGAGCAGCCAAAGAGGCCGACCAAATCCTGATGCATCGAACCGTGATCGGGCCCGAGCCTTTCGGTCAGCGCTGCGATATCGAGCATTGTCGACTTGCAGCACTTTGGGTGACCGCAATTGACATAGACCGTTTCGTGGGCGGCCAAGGTGTCGGCGAGGGTCTTTTGGGGCATGGCGATCTCCGTTGAAGGGGTTCGCCGCAACGAAGGATTATATTCCTGAAACCGGTGGCGTTGGCAAGGGCCTGGCCGGTCTTCCTTTTGGTGGGCCCCCAGCAAAAGGCTCCAGCGCGATACCTCCCATCGGGGCGCCGGAGCCTCTGCCCTGCGCTCAACCGCTTTCAGTTAGCGGGAGCGGCCGGTATTGGCCAAACGCCGCTTAGATGCGTTCGTTCCGCCCCTGCGACCACGGTCCCTGCCTTGATGCGACTGAAGTCTGATTGCCCTCCGCAGGTGGGTTTGAGTCCCCAAAACCTCCATCAATACCCATCTTGCCAAAATCAGGCAGAGGGTGAAGTGTTGCAGGCGAAATGCTACCGAAATTCCTCAATCATAAGCTGGAATGCCCATACTGCCTCACCATAAGGCTGAGAATTCCTGCTGACGCTCGTCCAGACACGCCGATTTTTTGCGATGATTGTGGGGAGTACCTTGGCACCTGGGATGAGCTACAAACCGACTTTGAGAAGCAAGGCGGAAACACCGGAGTATTTCGCATCGAGAAGGGCCGCTTCAAGCGGATCGATTAGCGTTTGTTGAGCTTGGTTGCAGGGGCTTTTTATCCGGTTCCTCTCGGAAATCCTGCAGCGACGCGTGCCGCAGGTCTTCCTCGCCCCGTAGGTGCTTCACACGGCCTATCAGCCCCGGCTTGACCCATTTGCGTCGCCGGCCGCTACATCCCCTTCGGCGCCGTGTACTTGGTGCTATACTATTGCAATGACCCTGCCCGCCGCATCGAGGCGACAATCGACGTGTGCGCGCCGGACTTCGATGCCATCTTTTCTTGTGTAGTCTATTCGCACCTCGATCGGCGCCGTCAGTGCGCCTCGACGTTGGCGCAAGGCACCTGCGCTTACGGCCTGGACACGGACGGCGCCAAGCGGCGCGGCAGCGGATATGATCGCCGCACGGCAGGTTCGCACGACCGCAGCTGGCGTACCGGGTTTTCCTTTCAGTGGTCGCAGAGATCCAAAGGGATACCCCTTGGTGGAGTGGCCCTGACCGGCTTTGGAAGGCCTGAGAATGGGTGGCAGGACCACCGATTGCTTTGCGGTCTTGGCAGGGGCAGTGGCTGTCGTGACTGAGGCCGGACTACCGGGAGCGGTAGCCGATTGGTTCTCGGCGGACGGATCATCGCCGGCACCTGCGCCGACGCTCGCACCCACTCCCTTAGATGCGCCTTGCGAACCGGGGCTCACTCCAGCATCGACTCCGAGACCGCCGACGCTCGCACCCACTCCCACAGATGCGCCTTGCGAACCGGCGCTCCCTCCAGCATCGACTCCGAGACCGCCGACGCTCGCACCCACTCCCACAGATGCGCCTTGCGAACCGGCGCTCACTCCAGCATCGACTCCGAGACCGCCGACCTTGCCGCCTATACTTGTGTCAAGAGCCGAGGCAGGCCCGATTGCAATCACGATCGTCAACGCGGCTACGACGTATTTAATCATTTTCATACTCTCCTCCTGCGACACACATTTCGCTCACTAGTCTTCGCTGGCGAGGTCGAGCTTGTTCGGTGGTCGCGTAGGCAGCAATGCGGCGGGAAGAGCGATGATTGCCGGCAGAACAGGTTGCGGTGACTTCCGGTCCTTCACTTTCTGTTTTTCCGGCAAGCGCGGTTTGCGGGCTGGTTGCGCGCCCGATGATGTACTTGCCAGTCCACCCGCTGGGGTGCGTGCTTTCGGCGTGCGCACCACAGCAGCAGTGCGAAGCTCATCTTTGACAATGTCAATCGCCTCCCGCGCGGCACTGAGGCTGCGGGCTAAACCGGTAGCCCTTTCACGTTCTTGGTCCAGCGCCGCACTCAATTCTACCGAGACCTGCGTTGCAGCGTCGCGTTCCCGACGGGCACTGTCGAGATCACGGCGAGCACTGACGAGATCACGTGCGGTTGAATCTCCACGTGCGCGTTCAAGTTCGAGTGTATCGTCAGCTTGCCTTAAAGCGGCCTCGGCCACCTGTCGGTCCCTTACGGCATTGGCCCGCTCGACCGCGGCCAGATCCGCGCTCATCTTGTTGGCGTCGCTAGTTTGGCGGACCGCGGTGAGTTCGTGTTCGGAGAGCTCAACCTTGTGCCGCTCTTCATCAAGCGCTCGGTTCGCCTCAGCCAGAGAAACTTCCATTGAGTGACGCGCTTCATCCGCCAGAATGGCTTTGGCTTTGAAGTCGTCGATAACGTGGTGCTCCGCTTCCAGATCGAGCGTGAGCGCTTCGGCTCGTCGCCGTTGCTCTTCCAGGGCCTGTCCTTGCTCAGCCGCGGTGTCGGTCGCTGCACGTGCCTGCGCGCTGGCGTCGCGTGCAGCACGCTGCATCAAATCCAGTTCCGCTTCTGCCGCCGCCAATTCGCGTTGCGCCACGAGCTTCTGTTGCATGTCGGCGCCATTGTCTGCCGGAGTTATCAGCCATAGCAGGAATATGCATAAGGGAATGGCGCTCCACCTCCAGTGGCGCCTGCTGAAGTTAATCCAGGCCCGACTCGTGTTGCCCTGGAACTGTGCAGATGATTTCTTTCTATACGTCACCCGCCGCGATCCTCACTGCTACTGACTCGAGCGCTCACATTGCGGACGTGCTCAGTTTAGATTGTTCGCTGTCTGCGCCAAATACCCAATAAGGCTTATGTGCCTCCCTTTCCTGCGACGCGATAAGCCTTTTGGTGGTCACCCATATCGAGCTCCTGGCCGCCCGTGATGGCGATGCGTGGTTCCGGACGTGGCGCATGCGTCTGCCCAACGAGCACCTGCACCACTTCGACCGTGACTCGCTGGTCGCACTCCTCGCACACAACGGCTTCGAGTGCGTGACGCTGAACGGCTTCGAGGACGGGATCAGGCTGCGGCCGGGCGAAGCGGGTCCGAATATTCTGTCCGGCTTTTTTTAAAAAGCCATTAGCCCGGTTTCCTCCGCGACTGCGGTCAGGTCGTTCGGACGTAGGGCGATCATGTCTTCAGTCTGGTCAGCCGCTCCAGCGCGTCGACGATCAAATCGCAGAATTTCGGATGGTCGAGCTTCATCGCCACGATGTGGCGGAAGTTGACCTGCTCGCTCGCCGTGCCGCCGAAATGGCGCATGCCACCCATCTTCTCGAAATTGCAGACCGTCATGCCCTTGGTCCACCGGCCGGCAAGCTCGACGCGGATATCGGCCTTCTCCGTGGTGAAGACGGTCGGATCGATCATGGCCGCGACGCAACATGCGTCATGGACGGCAGGATGTTTGTACCATGGATAGCTATAATAGCCACAGCGTAAACTATGCAGCAATCACAAGGCCTTACTGCCGATTTCGCATTGATTCAAAAGGGCAATTTTCCGCCCATCGGGCGGCGTTTTTGCTTTATATCCACCTGGAAGCTCTACGCCGCGAAAGTCAGCGGCAGCGCCTTCAGCTTGCGCCCCGCTGCCCGCAACGTGCCCTGCGCGCCGTCAAGCGCGCCGTCCGTCAGTTCCAATGCCAGCAGCCGGTGCCGCTCATAGGGGCCAGGCATGGCAAGCGCGCCGGTCTTTGCCGCCGAGAAACCGAAGCGCCCATAGTAAGGTGCGTCGCCGACCAGCAGGATGGCACCATGGCCAAGGCGGCCCGCCTCGGCCACCGCGTGCCGCATCAGCGCCGAGCCGATGCCGGCATTCTTGAGCGCGGGGTCGACGGCAAGCGGGCCGAGCAGCAGCGCTGCCGGACCGCCCTCGCCCAGCCTTACGTCCCAAAGCCGCACGGTGCCGACGACAGCACCCGAGGCGTCACGCACGACAAAGGCCAGACCTTCGGAAGGCCGGCGGCCGCGCCGCAGCTTCTCCGACGACTTTTTCCGCCGCTTCGGCCCCATGGCACGATCAAGCAAAGCCTCGCGCGCCGCCTCATCGGCAGCGGTTTCAGCGACCATCACAAAGGCCGGCGAGTGGTTCACGATTTCAACTGGCATTTCCATTTCCGCGATCCTTCACGAGCGGAGATCTGTTCCACAGGCGAGCCCGGGCGGGCGACAGGCGCCCACCTGGGATGATCTGAGCGGTTCTTTCGAACCGTCAGATCACGTAGGATCGGAGCGGCTCGAAGCCGTTGAAGGCGACCGAGGCATAGGTCGTCGTGTAGGCGCCGGTGCCTTCGATCAGCACCTCGTCACCGATTGTCAGCGACAGGGGCAGCGGATACGGCGTCTTCTCGTACATCACGTCGGCCGAATCGCAGGTCGGGCCGGCGAGCACGCAAGGCGCGGTCTCGGTGCCGTCATGCGCGGTCACGATCGGGTAGCGGATCGCCTCGTCCATCGTCTCGGCCAGACCGCCGAACTTGCCGATGTCGAGGAACACCCAGCGCACATTGTCGTTGTCGGCCTTCTTCGAGATCAGCACGACTTCCGACTTGATGACGCCGGCATTGCCGACCATGCCGCGGCCCGGCTCGATGATGGTCTCGGGCAGCGCATTGCCGAAATGCTTGCGCAGCGCCGAGAAGATCGCCTGACCATAAGCCTGCGCCACCGGCACGTCCTTCAGGTAGCGGGTCGGGAAGCCACCGCCCATATTGACCATCTTCAAGACGATGCCTTCGTCGGCAAGCGTCGCGAACACCTTTTTGGCGTCGCCCAGCGCGCGGTCCCACGCGGTCAGGTCGGTCTGCTGCGAGCCGACATGGAACGACACGCCATAGGCGTCGAGGCCGAGCGCCTTGGCATGGCGCAGCACGTCGACCGCCATCGCCGGCACGCAGCCGAACTTACGCGACAGCGGCCATTCGGCGCCCTCGCCGTCGGTCAGCACGCGGCAGAACACGCGCGAGCCGGGAGCGACGCGGGCTATCTTCTCGACTTCCTCGACGCAGTCGACGGCGAACAGGCGAATGCCGAGCTGGTAGGCGCGTGCGATGTCACGCTCCTTCTTAATGGTGTTGCCGAAGGAGATGCGGTCCGCCGGCGCACCGGCGTCCATCGCCATCTCGACTTCGGCAACGGAAGCGGTGTCGAAGGACGAGCCCATCGTAGCAAGGAGGCGCAGGATTTCCGGCGCCGGGTTTGCTTTCACCGCATAGTAGATTTTCGAATCGGGCAGCGCCTTCTCGAAGGCGCGGAAATTGTCGCGCACGACATCGAGGTCGACGACGAGGCACGGGCCGTTCGGACGTCGAGTGGCGAGGAAGTCAAGGATGCGCTGGGTAGCCATCGGGGTCTCTCCATCAGCGCCTTGCGGCGCGCAGTAAGGCTGCGGGACGCGGGCTGTCGGCCTCGCGAACACGCGGTGGACAAAGGCGGGACGGAAATCCATGGAACCAGCCGGTGGAGACCCCGGAACCATGAAGCGCCGTCTCGCGGCGGTGAACCTTGGCCTTGCCCGGCCTCGGTTCGCTTTGTCTGCCTTGGCTTGGATGGGAGACCCGTCCGCACTGCCGGCAATGAAGGTGTGCCTCTTCAGTAACCCCGGTCTTTGGACAACCGGCAGAACACCAGAAAGGCCCGCACCGTCGTTGCTTCAAGGTGTCCTCGGTCTGGCGGTTGGCCGCTAAACCGACTGGAGGGGTTAGCTCCAGTTACCTTACCGATTGCCCTCACCATTCGAGGATCGGCGGACACCCACAGGCACGTGCGACTTTGGGCAAGCGCGATATAAGAGCGAAGGATTTCACAATCAATAAAAATCGTATCCCCCGGTTGTAAAATTTCCGGCACCGAACAATCTACGCATGACCGTATACGGATATTGAACGATGACAGGCACGCACGGCCCGCTCAACGCTTTCCTCGACCTGCGCCAAATGCCGGTGGCGCATGCGCAATTGGGCCCGCTCGCCGGCCTGCGGCTGGCCGTCAAGGACATCTACGACGTCGTCGGCTACCGCACCGGCTGCGGCAACCCGCACAAATTCGCCGAGGCCCACGCCGCCTCGCAGACGGCCGAGGCCGTGCAGGTGATTCTCGACGCCGGCGCGCGCTTCGTCGGCAAGACCCAGACCGACGAGCTCGCCTTTTCGCTGATGGGCCAGAATGCGCATTTCCCGTTTCCGGTGAACCCGGCCGCGCCCGACCGCGTCACCGGCGGCTCCTCGTCCGGCTCGGCCGCCGCGGTGGCGGGCGGGCTTGCCGACATTGCCGTCGGCTCGGACACCGGCGGCTCGATCCGCGCCCCGGCCAGCTTCTGCGGGCTGATTGGGCTGCGTACCACGCATGGCCGCATCTCACTTGAGGGCGCCATGAAGCTGGCGCCAAGCCTCGACACGTTCGGCTGGTTCGCCGACGACATCGAGACCTACGAGGCAGTCGGCAAACTGCTGCTCGGCCGCGATCCGCATCAGCACGCGCTCAACCGCCCGCTTTCGATCGGCTGGCTGGACGGCTTCGTCGCCGGGCCGGCCGAGGCCGCCGAATATGCTGAAATGAAGGCGCGGGCAGCAGCCGTTCTGGGTGAGCCCGCGCCGGTCGAAAATACCTTCGCCTCTTTACCCGACGAACTCTACTGGTGCTTTCGCCGGCTGCAGGCCTACGAGGCCTGGCAGGTTCATGGCGACTGGATTTCGGCTGGCGAGCCTCGCCTTGGTCCCGGCGTCGACGAGCGCTTCGGTTTCGGCCGCGCGGTCGACACCAGGACGGCCGACGCAGAGGCAGCGCGCCGGCTGGCCTTCCGCTCCGAGCTCGCCAAATTGCTTGGCAACCATGGCTTTCTCGTCCTGCCGACGGTTCCAGGCCCGGCACCGCTGGTCAACGGCACGGCGGAGCAGCTCCAGGCCTATCGCGAAAGGGCGCTGCATCTGTTGTGCCTTTCGGGCCTGTCCGGTTTTCCGCAGATCACGCTGCCGCTCGGATCGGTTGACGGCGCACCCTTCGGCCTCTCGCTGCTCGGCCCTTCCGGAAGCGACACTGCCCTGATACGGCTCGGCCGCAAACTTCTCGACGCGGCACGAAAGGCCTGAGCCATGGACACGCTGACCCGCATGCGCGCCTTCATCGACGTGGTCGAAGCCGAAGGCTTTTCGGCCGCCGCGCGCAAGATCGGCCGCTCCAAGGCGCTGCTGTCGAAATATGTGCGCGAGCTGGAGGACGAGCTCGGCGCATTGCTCTTGAACCGCACGACGCGGCAGTTCTCGATGACCGAGGCCGGCCATACCTATTACCGGCGCGCCTCGGAGATCGTGCGCGAGGTCGACAGCCTTGCGGATGCGGTGCGCGAATCCTCCGGCGATGTGCGCGGCCGCATCAAGCTTTCGGCGCCGCGCACCTTCGCCGACGCGCCGATCGGCCAGTCGCTGATCGACTTCGCCAAGCAGCACCCCGACATCGTGCTCGACATCCAGCTCGACGACCGCTTCGTCGACCTGGTCGAGGAGGGCTTTGATCTCGCGGTGCGCATCTCGCGGCTGGAGAATTCTTCGCTCATCGCCAGGCGTCTGGCGCCGTTTTCGGTGCGGCTCTGCGCCTCTCCGGAACTCATCGCCAAGCACGGCATGCCGGCGCGGCCGCAAGACCTTGCCCGAATTCCCTGCATCGTCGACACCAACGGGCGCGGGCTGAACAACTGGCAGTTCAAGGGCGACGGCAGCGACACGGTGAGCGTTTCGGTCTCCGGTCCGGTCGAGGTCAACAGCCCGATGGCGGCAAGAGCTGCCGCTGTGTCGGGGCTAGGGTTCACCATACTGCCGGATTTCATCGCCGCGCCCGATCTCGAGAGCGGCCAATTGGTGACCGCGCTGGACGACCGTATCCTGTCGGGCGCCGGCATCTTCGCCGTCTACCCGCATCGGCGCTATTTGCCCGCCAAGGTCCGCGTCTTCGTCGATTTCCTGGTGCAATGGTTCAAGGCGCGCGAACAGTCGTAATACCTTCGGCGCTCGAAGCGCGTCGCCCCGCGACGCTGAGCTTTTTGTGTGCGTGTCGCCCAAAACCGCTGCGCACTTTTGGGCGACACCCGACAGCGGTCCCAATTTCGCCCCCTTTCTGATAACTGTCAGGTCCACCTCCGAAGTCGATGGAATCGCGACCGAGAATGCAGCTGAAACGGCAGGCAATTGTGATGGCTTCGGCCATGGCGGCGACATTTGCCGCGGTCGAGTCGGCCGCTGCGCACCCCCACGTCTTCGCCGAGGCCCGCCTTGACGTCATCCTCAGCCCGGATCACCAAAGTGTGAAAGCGCTGCGCCATCTCTGGCGCTTCGACGACCTGTTTTCTAGTACGGTGATGATGGAGTTCGACAAGAACTCCGACCTGAAGCTTGACGACAAGGAGCTGAAGGATGTCGCCGACACCGTCCATGCTTCGCTGGCCGAGTTCAACTATTTCCAGCTCGTCACCGTCGACGGCAAGGATGTGGCGATGACGCCGCCGCCGCATCTCATGGCCAATTTCGAAAACGACCAGCTGATCATCCTGTTCGAGTCCGAGCCGAAGCAGCCTATCAAGCTGTCCGGCAAGATCGACATCGGCGTCTACGATCCGACCTTCTACACGGCGATCGACTTCACCGAGGATTCCAACATCACGGTCGAAGGCCTGCCCTCGACATGCACCAAGAAGGTCGTCCGTCCGGATCCGGACGAGGCCATCGCCGAGAACCAGAAGACCCTGACGGAAGCTTTCTTCAACGATCCGACAGGCACCGACATGAGCAAGATCTTCGCTACCAAGCTTGAACTGAACTGCCCGCCAGAAGGATAGATCCGGTGATGAAACCGTCCCTGCGCCTGGCGCTCGGCCTTGTGGCCGCGGCTCTGCTGATGACGCACCTCCTCGGCTCCGCCCATGCCCAGAGCTCGCTCGGCATCGGCACCAATGATGGCATGGCCCCCACCGCCAGCGGCCCGCTCGCCCACATCCTGATGTGGATCAATCTCAGACAGCAGGAATTCTACCGCGCGCTGGCGACGACGATGAAGGCGATGCGTCAGGACGGCAGCAAGATGTGGCTGCTGATTGCCTTGTCTTTCGCCTATGGCATTTTCCACGCCGCTGGTCCCGGTCACGGCAAGGCGGTTATCTCGTCCTACATGGTGGCCAACGAAGTGGCGCTGAAGCGCGGCATCCTGCTGTCCTTCGTCTCGGCCCTGCTGCAGGGGCTGACCGCTATCGCCGTCATGCTGCTCGCCTATTTCGTGCTGCGCGGCACCACCGTCTCGATGACCGACGCTGCATGGTTCATGGAGATCATGAGCTTCGTCTTCGTTACCTTGTTCGGCGCCTGGCTGCTGTGGCGCAAGCTTGGCCCGACCGTCCTTCGCCTCTTCGGTGCTGGCCCGGCCTACAGCCTCTCGGCTGCCCATGCCCATTCGCATGGCGGACATTCGCATGGTGGCCATTCCCATGCCGCGCATGCGAATTCTGCGCATTCCCACGCGCGTCACGACCATAATCATACGGACCATGACCATTCGCATGATCACGATCACGCGGCGCATTCCCACGATCATCACGGCCATGGCGCGCACGATCACCACGATCATGGCGCGCATGCCCATCACGACCACGCCGCAGGCGAGGTCTGCGAGACCTGCGGCCATTCGCATGCACCGGACCCAGCGCTACTGTCGGGCGATCGTTTCGATTGGCGCACTGCATGGTCGGCGGTGGCCGCCGTCGGCATCCGCCCCTGCTCCGGCGCGCTGATCGTGCTGAGCTTCGCGCTGCTCAACGGGCTTTGGCTCGGCGGCTTGCTGTCGGTCCTTGCGATGTCGCTCGGCACGGCCATCACGGTCTCGGCGCTGGCGACGCTCGCGGTGACCGCCAAGAACTGGGCCGTCTATTTTGCCGGCGACGGCCGCATGGGCAACCGCATCCACTCGATCGTCGAGATCGGCGGCGCGGCGTTCGTCTTCCTGTTCGGATTGCTGCTGCTGTCGGCGAGCCTGACGGGCAGCGTATAGCGCCAGGGCGCCGCTTAACCCGCGACCTTGCCGTCGAGCTCATCCTCGATATGGGCGTGGATGATCTCGTCGAAACTCTTTTCGGCGCTGAAGCCAAGCTCCCTCGAACGCCGCGCCTCGAACCGCGTCGGCCAGCCCTTCACAATCGCCCAGACCGTTTCGTCGGGTTGCTCGCGGATCAGCTTCACCGCGCTGGCGCCGGCGACGCGTTCCAGCGCCTCGATCTGCTCGCCGACCGTGACGGCGACGCCGGGCATGGTCAGGTTGCGGCGCGGTCCGACGGCGCTGCCGTCGATCCCGGCCGCATGGATCAGGAAGTTCACCGCCGAGCGCGGGCTGGCATGGGTGTGCACGACCGAGCGCGGCACCGGCAGGATCGCTTCCTGACCGCTCAGCGGCTCGCGGATGATGCCGGAGAAGAACCCGGAGGCGGCCTTGTTCGGCTTTCCGGGCCGCACGCAAATGGTCGGCAGCCGGATGCCGATGCCATCGAAGAAGCCGCGCCTGGAATAGTCGGCAAGCAGCGCCTCGCCCATCAGCTTCTGCGTGCCGTAGGAGGTCAGCGGCGTGGGATGGAACTCGTCCGGGATGATCTCGGGGAACGGCGCGCCGAACACGGCGATCGACGAGGTGAAGACAAGGCGTGGTGCGAACGCCGCCAGCCGGACGGCGTCGAACAGCGCCCGCGTGCCGTCGAGATTGACGCGGTAGCCGAGATCGAAATTGGCCTCCGCCTCACCCGACACCACACCCGCGAGATGAAAGATCACGTCGGGACGCAAAGCGACCAGGCTTGCCGTCGCGCCGGGGGCTGCGAGATCGCCCGTATGGATGGAGGCATCGACGCCTTCAATGGCGGGCGCCTGCGGCGGCACGATGTCGTGCAGGTCGAGCGCGGTGATCTTTTGCCCGCGCAGCGTCCGGTCCTTCGCCAGCCGGGCAATGAGCTTGCGGCCGACCATGCCTGCCGCGCCGGTGATCAGAATGCGCATTGTCAAAGACCCTTTTTGCGTTGGCTGCGGCCGCGCAGCCAGAACACGACGAACAACGCCAGCAGGAAGATTGCCGCGACAATGACTGCAAGAACGGTCGACACGCTGCCGACTGCCAGCATCACCGTTGGCAGCCAATAGGCGGCGAGGCCGAACAGCAGCATGATCCATGCCGCCGCGATCAGCGCATTGCGCGTGTCACGATCCATCACGTGCGCCCGACGCGGCGAAACTTCGTTGCCAATGTCACAGAACTCCCTGCGTCAGTGATAGTGACCGTGATGCGGCGTCGTACCGTGTGCATGGTCATGGTCGTGGTCATGCTCGTCATCGGCGCAGTGCCCGAATTCCGGTTCGACAGTGGCATGGCTGATGCCGTGCTCGGCTGCAAGCCGTTTCTTGATGGCGCTGACCGCGGTATGGGCATCGACCCCGTCATTGAGGCAGGCGTGCAGCGTCGCCATGTTGGCTGAGCCATCGAGCGACCAGACATGCATGTGATGCACCTCGCGTACGCCCTTCACCGTCCCTTCCAGGTCCTTGGCGATGAGATCACGGTCGAGGCTAGCCGGCACGCCTTCGAGCAGGACATGGGCGGCTTCACGCATTAGCGACCACGCCGTCGACAGGATGAGCAGCGAGACCAGCACCGACAGGATCGGATCGATGGGCGTCCAGCCGGTCGCCAGGATGACCAGGGCCGCAACGATGGCCGCCGCCGAGCCGAGCAGGTCGCCCAGCACGTGCAGGATGGCGCCGCGCATGTTGAGGTTGTCGCGATCGCCGCCATGCAGCACGAAGAACGAACCGATGTTCACCAGCAGGCCGGCGATCGCCACCACCAGCATCGGTCCGCCGAGCACCGGCGCCGGCGTCAGCAGGCGGCCCCAGGCTTCGTAGATGATCCACAGTGCGATGGCGAAGATGGCGATGCCGTTGGTATAGGCGACTAATGTCTTGACCCGGCCGAAGCCATAGGTGAGCCGGACCGTCGCTGGCCGTCCCGCAAGATGGAAGGCATACCAGGCAAGGCCGAGCGCGATCGAATCGGCGAGCATATGGCCGGCATCCGCCAGCAGCGCCAGCGACCCCGTCAGCAGGCCACCAAGCGCCTCCGCGACCATGAAGCCGGCCGTCAGGCAGGCGGCGATCAGCACACGCTTCTTGTCGGTCGAGCCGTGCACATGGCCGGCACCATGGCTGTGGGCGTGTCCCGGCGAACCGTGCCCATGCGAACCATGATCGTGGCTATGCGCCATCCATGAACTCCTGCTACGCACCGAACTCGGCGCGGAAATCCTCGAGCCGCCGCTTCTGCTGGCCCTTGCCGTCGAAATTGGCCGGGTCGAGCCATGCCTCATAGGCTCTGCTCAGATCAGGCCATTCCTTGTCGATGATCGAGTACCACGCGGTATCGCGGTTTTCACCCTTGACGACAAGATGCTGGCGGAAAATGCCCTCGAACTTGAAGCCGAAACGCTCGGCCGCGCGCTTCGACGGCTCGTTGCGGTTGTTGCATTTCCATTCGTAACGGCGATAGCCGAGCTCGTCGAATATGTACTTCATGAACAGGAACTGCGCTTCGGTCGCCGCCGGCTTGCGCGAGATGATTGGCCCCCAATAGATGTTGCCGATCTCGATCACGCCATAGGCCGGATCTATGCGCATCAACGTTTGGCGTCCGGCGACCTTGCCGCTTGCCTTGTCGATGACGGTGAAGAACAGCGGATCCTCGCTGGCTTCGACCTTGTCCAGCCAGGGCTGGAAAGCGGCGCGGGTTTCTGGCGGATACTCGGGCAGCCAGGCGAAGCGGCCGCCGACGTCGGACACTGACGACGCCTCGTAGAGGCCGTCGCCATGCTTCGCGGCGCTCAGTGGTTCAAGCCTGACAGTGCGGCCTTCAAGCACTTTGCGTTCGGGCCGCGGACGCGGCCGCCAATTCTCGAGATTTTCCGACACGCAAGGCTCCAATCCGTTTGACTTTTGTGACCGGACGCTCACAAAAACGCACGCTGAGAGAAAGAACCACAGGGACGGGAAAAATGCTCCACACGATTTCGGCCTTTGACCGTCTCGGCGAGGAAAATGCCTTCGCGGTGCTCGCGCGGGCGACAGCACTAGCGCACCAGGGCCGCGACATCGTCAATCTCGGCATCGGCCAGCCCGACTTCAAGACGCCGCAGCACATCGTCGAGGCGGCGATCAAGGCGCTGCGCGATGGCCACCATGGCTACACGCCGGCCAACGGCTTGCTGGCGACGCGCGAAGCGGTGGTGCGCCGTACGCTGACCACCACCGGCGTCGAGGTGTCGCCGGAGAGCGTGATGATCCTGCCAGGCGGCAAGCCGACCATGTTCGCCGCGATCCTGATGTTCGGCGAACCGGGGACGGAAATCCTCTATCCCGACCCCGGCTTTCCGATCTACCGCTCGATGATCGAATTCACCGGCGCGGCCCCCATCCCGGTGCCGATCCGTGAGGAAAACGGCTTCGCCTTTTCGGCCGACGAGACGCTGGCGCTGATCACGCCGAAGACGAGGCTCCTGATCCTCAACTCGCCGGCCAACCCGACCGGCGGCGTGACGCCGCGGGCCGAGATCGAAAAGCTGGTCAAGGGATTGCAGGCGCACCCGCACGTCGCCATCCTCTCCGACGAGATCTACGACGTGATGACCTATGACGGCGAGAAGCATTGCTCGCTGCTCACCTTCCCCGAAATCCGTGACCGGCTGATCGTGCTGAACGGCTGGTCGAAGACCTGGGCAATGACCGGCTGGCGCATGGGCTGGTCGATCTGGCCGAACGGCGACAAAGGTGCCCATCTCTACGACAAGGTGCGCAAGCTGGCGGTGAATTGCTGGTCCTGCGTCAACGCGCCGAGCCAGTTCGCCGGCATCGCCGCCATCGACGGTCCGCAGGACGATGTCGACAAGATGATGCGTGCCTTCGATCGCCGCCGGAAGGTCGTGGTCGAGGGGCTGAATGCTCTGCCCGGCGTTTCCTGCATCACGCCGAAGGGTGCATTCTACGCCTTCCCGAATGTCTCCAAGACCGGCTGGAAAGCAAAAAAACTCGCCTCGGCGCTGCTTGAGGATGCCGGCGTGGCGCTGATCGGCGGCCCCGACTTCGGTATTCTCGGCGAAGGCTATATCAGGCTCTCCTACGCCAATTCCGAGGAGAACATCCTGCGCGCGCTGGAGCGGATCGAGGCGTTTTTGAAGAAGTAACCAAGGTCGCCCGGCCGGGTCCCCGCTGCTGCGCAGCGTCCCGGCGTTCGCCGGCCTTTCATCGTGCCACTGGCACGATGAATTCGCTTACGCAAACCGGCTGCTCACCCGCGCCCGACGAACGGCATCTTGGTCGCCATCACGGTCATGAACAGTACGTTGGCATCGAGCGGTAGGCTCGCCATGTGGACGACGGCGTCGGCGACGCGCTCGACATCCATCACCGCTTCGGCGGCCATCGACCCGTTGGCCTGCGGCACGCCGACCGTCATCGCTTGCGCCATGTCGGTCAGTGCGTTGCCGATGTCGATCTGGCCGCAGGCGATGTCATAGGGCCGGCCGTCGAGCGCCAACGTCTTGGTCAGCCCGGTGATGGCGTGCTTGGTCGCGGTGTAAGGCACCGAGCCAGGCCGCGGCGCATAGGCCGACACCGAGCCGTTGTTGATGATGCGGCCACCCATCGGCTGCTGCCGGCGCATGGCGCCGAAAGCGGCGCGCGCGCACAGGAACGAGCCGGTGAGATTGACGCCAACGATGTCGGTCCACACCTCGACAGGAATCTCGTCGATCAATGTCGACTTGTAGCCCATGCCGGCATTGTTGAAGAGCAGGTCGACACGCCCGAATGCCTCCAGCGCCGTCTCGAAGAGATCGTCGACCTGGTCGGCCTTGCTGATGTCGCAGGCAACCGCCAGCGCCTTGGCATCCGTTTTCCCGGCTTCAGCGATCGCCTCCTCCAGCACCGCCTTGCGGCGGCCGCAGAACACCGTGTTCCAGCCCGCCTTGAGCAGCGCGGTGGCGACACTCTTGCCGATGCCGGTGCCGGCGCCGGTGACGATGGCGGTTTTCTCTGTGATGGCTGTCATCGCCGACCTCCCTGATCATGGCTGGAAGAACATGTGCCATCGCAAATGACGGCTCCCATGGCAAGCCGAACCATTCGTGATCAGTTCAACAAAAAGGGCGGTCATTGGCGACCGCCCCTGATCTGAACCGGGCTTGGGAGGAGGAAAAGCCGGTCCGACTGCTTAGAATGATGCGCTTGCTCGGTTAACGAGGCACTAACGCGAGAACGGCCTCCCTGCTGCAAGCTCTCGCCTACCAGCGCGGGTTGGGTGACGTGCCGGCGTTCGTGACCGGAACCTTCGCCGCCGACACCGTCGCCTCGACATGATCGACCAGCGCGTCCGGCAGGCCGAGACGCCCGGCGAGCAGGTCGAGATAGCCGCGTTCGGCGCGCGTGTCGGGATCGATGGTGAGGCGCGAGGCCGTGTAGAGTTCGAGCTTCTGCGCATCGGTCTTGGCGCCGGCGACCAGCGTATCGAGGTCGAGCGGACTTTCCAGTTCCGACATCAGGAATTCCTCCGCTTCCGTGCCGATGCCGGACAGGCTGAGCTTGCCGGCGATCTTCTGGCGTTCTTCGTCGTCGACATGGCCGTCGGCCTTCGCCGCCGAGATCATCGCCCGCACCAGCGTCAGCGTGAATTCGTCCTCGCCTTGCGGCGCCTGTGACGGATGGAAGGCGGTGTCGGCGGGCGGCGGCAGCAATTCCGGCTCGCCGGCGGCCGGCGTTTGCGCCGGCGCATTGCCGGCCTTGTAGTTCTGGTAAGCCTTGTAGGCGAGGCCGCCAATGGCGGCCAGTCCGCCGAGCTTCACAGCCGTACCGGTGACCTGCCGGCCGGCGCCGGTTCCAAGCAGCACCGCGGCCAGCGCACCGGCAGCAAGCGGATTGTCCTTGGCCATCTGCACGGCCTGGCCTGCCTTGTCGCGGACGGTGCCGCTTGTGCCGGGGATTTGCGAGCCGAGCAGATCGTCGAGGAGCTTCTTGGGATCGAACATCAGTGCCTCCAGAATTTGCCCGGCCGAACGGGCATGTTTCGAACGTCGAAGAGGTAGGGCCCGTACATTGACATTACAATGACGGGCGGGTGCTTTGTCGGAAATGCCGGTGACAGCTCAAGTTGAAACCGGTGTGTCGAAACCGGCCCCGGCTTCGGCTAGTGTCGCAACCCTCGACGAGGGAGGAGTTCGCCGTGACCGTTGAACCAGACCGCGCGCCGGCGCTGGATCCGCAGGATCTGGAGTGCCTTTTGATTGCCCGCCAATGGGCAAGTGACATCGACGGAATGGTAGCGCTGTTCGAGCCAAACGCCATGGTCGACAATGGCGAGGGCCAGCTGACGCGAGGCCGCGAGGCAATCCGAGCGCTCTTCGCGGAGATCAACGCGACGGGCCGGAAATTTGCCTCCGGAGAGCAGCGCCCTGCCCTGATCAATGGCGATCTAGCGCTCACCTCAACCAGGCTGCCTGACGGGAGCATAACCACCGAGGTCGCCCGCCGGCAGGACGACGGCACATGGCTTTGGGTGATCGACCGCTACTCCGTCGCGTGGTGATGCAGCCGAAGCCGGCAACAGTTGTTACCGCAGCGCTATCCGCCGATATGCGGACCGTCACCACGCGCTTGCGCAAGTTCGACCTGGCGCTGGCGCTCGGCATAGCGGGCGCGATCCTCATCCGAGCGCGCGTCGAAGCAATGCGGGCATGAGATGCCCGCGGTATAGCGCGGCGACAGCAGGTCCTCCGCGATCAGCGGATGCCGGCAGGCGCGGCAGAGCTCGGCCTCGCCCTCGGTGAGGCCATGCGATACCGAAACGCGCTCGTCGAAGACGAAGCATTCGCCTTGCCACAGGCTCTCCTCGGCCGGCACCTCTTCGAGATATTTGAGGATGCCGCCCTTGAGGTGGAACACGTCCTCGAAGCCGAGCGACTTCACATAGGCCGTCGCCTTCTCGCAGCGTATGCCGCCGGTGCAGAACATGGCGACCTTGCGGCCTTCCAACTCTTCCCGATGTTTTTCCACCCAGGCCGGGAACTCGCGAAAACTCGATGTCGCCGGATCGACCGCGCCCTTGAAGCTGCCGATCGACACTTCATAGGCGTTGCGCGTGTCGATGACGACGGTGTCGGCGTCCGAGATCAGCGCGTTCCAGTCGGCTGGCGCGACATAGGTGCCGGCACTCGCCGAGGGGTCAATATCCTCAACACCCATGGTGACGATCTCACGCTTCAGCCGCACCTTCATGCGATGGAAGGGCATCTCGGCGGCGCTGCTGTATTTGACCTCGAGGCCGGCAAGCCCTTCGATCGACTGGAGATGATCGATCAGCGCGGCGATATCAGCCTCGCTGCCGGCGACCGTGCCGTTGATGCCCTCATGCGCCAGCAGCAGCGTGCCCTTGATGCCGCGCCCGCAGCAGAAGGCGGCGAGCGGCGCGCGCAGCGCCTCGAAGCCATCGAGCCGGGCAAATTTGTAGAGCGCGGCGACGCGAACAGGTTGATCGTGGGTGGACCTTGTCATCGCCAAGCCACTAAACTCTGCTGAAAGCCAATTCAAGGCGGAGCGAACAGGACAGCCTTGGGCGTTGCAAGCGGCCCGGTGCGCGTGACATCGCGACACGCCTCGTTTCGTGGACTCAGAATCTGCCTTCTGCTAATCGGTTGAAATCATCGATACGGAGAGACAAGCGAATGCCCAGCAAGACCGAAAAGCTCCTGTCGCTCCTCAATGGCCAGCCGGTCATCCCGGTGCTGAAGATCGCCGACGTCAAGGATGCCGTGCCGCTGGCCCGGGCATTGGCCGCCGGCGGGTTGCCGGCGATCGAGATCACGCTCAGGACCGCCGACGCACTGGAAGCGATCCGCCGCGTGGCCGGCGAGGTCGAGGGCGCCGTCGTCGGCGCCGGCACCATCCTGGATGCAAAACAATTCGACGAGGCGGCGGCCGCCGGCTCGAAGTTCATCGTCAGCCCCGGCATCACCAACCAGCTTCTGGACGCGGCGAAAGACAGCCCCGTGCCGCTGCTGCCCGGCGCCATCACACCCGGCGAGATCATGGCCGCGCGCGAAGCCGGCTTGCGCTTCCTGAAATTCTTCCCGGCCGAACAGTCCGGCGGCATCGCCTCATTGAAAGCCTTCGCCTCGCCGCTCGCCGACGTGAAATTCTGCCCGACCGGCGGGATCACCGGCAAGAACGCCGCCGAGTATCTTAGCCTGCCCAATGTCACCTGCGTCGGCGGCTCCTGGGTGGCGCCGGACGAATTGGTCAAGGCCGGCAAGTGGGACGAGATCGAAGCCCTGGCGCGTGCGGCGAGCCAGCTCGGCCGATAGCGCTCTTCTCCCGAAAGAATGGAAAAACCCGGCCGGCTTTCGCCGACCGGGTCAGGATTTCTGCCGTGAACAGGATCAGTGGCAGACTTTGACTTTTTCAACGACCTTGTGGTGATGCACCCAGTGCGTGACCAGTTTGGTCTTGCAGTGATGCTTGCCGGTCTTGATGATCACCGTTTCGGCCTGCGTGGGAGCGACAGCCGCGGAAACAGCAGCCAGAGCCAGGACTGATGCGAATAGAATGTTCTTCATGAATATCCCCAGGTTGGAACGCACACATTCTAACCCGGAGAAGAGTGTGCCGTTCCGCCATCACGGGAAGTTTTGTCCGCCGTGGCAATTCCAGGAAGAGTGTGAAACGGTTTTCCGTCCGGAATTGCGTCATAACAGTGAGAAAGAGCGGTTCTGCGCTTCCGTGAAACGACGAACCGCTCTAGCCGGTTCGGACCTCAGTCAGCCCTGGATGATTGCTGTTGCCGGCTGGTTCCCGCTCATGGGCTCGAACCACGATTCACGCCTTCAAAGGGCGCTGTCCTACCATTAGACGAAGCGGGAGAAGTCGAGCTTGGTTAGCATCCCGATGCTACGAAAGCCAGCGCGAGGCTTGACGGTCCTATTTGCAACAACAAACCACGTCCTGAAAAAGCAAAAGCCGCGCGGGTTGCCCAGCGCGGCTTTGGTTTGATTTGACCGATCCGCTACTTGGTCTGGAAGCGGGCGACCGAAAGGAACTTGACCGCGTTGCCGGTGAAGCGGTTGGGATCCACCGTCTCGCTGTCCGGCTGGAAACCGGCCGTATAGACCTCGCTCGGCGGCGTGTGCACGATGTTGTAGGCAAAGCGCGGCGCCGTCGTCGGGCTGGACACGGTGGCAACGTATTCGCTGCTGTTCAGTGCCCAGCGCGCGGCCTGCGGCGCGGCGGCAACCACCACCGACTTCGGGCCTGGCTTCAGATCGCGGGCCGTGGCTCTGGCTTCCTTGCGCGTCGTCTTGACCCCAGCGCCGATCGCCAGCGCAGGATCGGTACCGGCGGGACGGGCAACAATGGCATCGCGCGGTGACGCCGCATCGACGCCGGCCGGGTCGTTGAACGCCGAACGCGGCTGGGAGATCGAGGCGACCTGATAGTCGGCGCCCGCCGCAGCACCTGCATCGCTCGTCGCGCTGACCCGTTCGAGAACCGCCTTGACCTCATCCTGCCCGACCTGATCCGGCTTGACCTCATCCGGACGCGCGGACGGCAAGACCGAGAACGCGTCGGTCGCGGTTGTGTTGTGCTGGGCCGTATCGGCCAGCGCCAGCAGCACATTCTTGTCCTGCTGTGCAAGATCGGCAGGCAGCGTACGCTCCGGCCGCCAGGTCGGCAGCGGAATGTTGTTGACCGCAACCTGCGCCGGGTCGGCGGCAGCCGTATTGGCATCGGCTGCATTGGTCGGCTCGGTCATGCCGAACGGAACATTGACCGGCGCATGCGCGGTCGCCACCGTCTGCTCGGTGGTGGCGGTGGCGTCAGCCATGCCGAACGGAACGTTCTCTGCCGTCTGCTGGCCGACATCGGTCTTCGGACGCGGCGCGAAGTCAGGCAGCGGGATCTCGCGCGCCGGCAGCGCCGCGATGATCGTCTCCGGCGTATCCTGCTGCTCCGGTTCGGCTGCGTTGTCGTCGGCAAGCTGCGGGAGGTTGGCGCGCTGCGCATCCTTCGGCGACACGATGGCTATGCCGGGCAAATTGCTCGGCTTGGCGCTCGCCGCCGGCTTTGCGGTCTTCGGCTTGGGCGCGGGCGCCGCGCTTGCCACATCGGCACTGTCGTCGGCCTCGTCGTCGCCGCCGCCAAAGAAAGCAGAAAGGAAGCCACCGGATTTCTTGTAACCGCCGCCAGCGCTGGCCAGTTCGATGGCGGGAGAGCCGGAGCCCTTGCGCGCCTTGTAGGAAGCCATAGCCTGTTCATAGCCGGGTAGCGGCTTGCCATCGCTCGGCACATGCAGCGTCTTGCCGTTGGGGAATACCCTGACGAGTTCCTGGCGGCTGATGCCCGGCCAATGACGCACATTGCCGATATCCATATGCACGAAGGGCGAGCCGGACGACGGATAATAGCCGACGCCGCCGCCTTGCATCCTCAAGCCGATGTCGCGCAGCTTCTTCAGCGGCACGCCTGGAATGTAGAAGTCCATGGCCTTGCCGAGCATGTGCTGGCTTTTCTCGGCGACGCCCCGGCTGCGGCTGCGCAGCATCGAGTTCGTCGACGGCGAGCGATAGCCGCAGACCACCTGGATATAGTCGGTGGCACCACTCTGCCGATAGGCTTCCCACACCAGATCGAGCAGGCGCGGGTCCATCTTGGTCGGCTCGTTGCGGCGCCAGTCGCGCAGGATGATGTTGATCTTTCTCAAACCCTCCGGAACGTAGCGGCCATTTCGCTTGTAGACGATCTCGGCTTTTTCGTGCGTGTGGAGGTGATAAAGCTTCAGCGAACGTGTATCGGCGCTTGCGCCGGTCGCGGCTACGGACAGGAACGAAACAGCAAGGATCACCGCTGCCAGCCATCTCGGCCAGACGCTCATGTGATAGTGCCGCCCGTCTTTGTGTCGTTCGACTTTGTTCAAATCAAAAGGCCTTGTAGGCTGCCGTTTGTCCCCGGATTTGCCCAAACGGATGCGTGGTTGATCACATCCGAATATCGATCCTAATGGTTAATCATCGCTTATTGAAGCCGAAATGCGGTAACACCGTGGCGATATCCCGTCAAAAATATTGCACGGGGTTTCTTGGTAAACTGCTGGTTTAGATCATGATTCCGCCTCCGATCGAAACACGATCTGTTACCGCCAGCCTTAATGTGTGAACGGAGCCGCCCCGCGTCCGGCACGCGCCATGCCCGGTCGAAACCGTCGATCTCGTCACGACAGTTAGGGGTGCAAGCTGGTTCGGACCTTGCGGGACAAGGCCTTGCCCGTCAGGAAGCGAGCCGGTCGATGCGGCCGCTTTCCGGGTCGATGCCGTATTCCTTGAGCTTCCTGTAGAGCGTCGAGCGGCCGATACCGAGACGGCGCGCGACCTCGCTCATCTGGCCGTTATAGTGATCGATCGCCAGCTTGATCATTTCAAGTTCGACATCGGCCAGCGCGCGCACATTGCCGCGCTCGTCCAGCGCCTTGAGCGTACCGAAACGCGGCTGCAGCCTGGTCGGCGGATCAGCTTCACCGGCGGCAAATCCTTCATCGGCGGCCGCAACACCGTTGGCGCGTGGCGAATCGTCGGAAGCAGGGTCGGGACCGGGCATCACGGCCTCGGCATCGAGATTGACCGTGCCTACCAGCTGTGCGCGGATCTGCGGAAATTCCTCTTCCGTCAGCACATCGCCCTCGGCCAGCACCGAGGCCCTGAAGACGGCGTTTTCCAGTTGCCTGATATTGCCCGGCCAGTCATAGGCCTGCAGCATGTCAAGCGCCTTGGCCGAAATGCCCTGCAGGCGACGGCGCGGATCGGCCGGCGCCACCTTCTCCATGAAATGCCTGACCAGATAGGGAATGTCGTCGCGTCGGTCGCGCAGCGGCGGCACGAAGATCGGATAGACGTTCAGCCGGTAGAACAGATCCTCGCGGAATTTGCCGTCCTTGACCTGCTGCAAGAGGTTGCGGTGCGTCGCCGAGATCAGCCTGATGTCGACCCTGACGGTCGAGCGGCCGCCGACCGGATCGACCTCGCCATCCTGGACGGCGCGCAGCAGCTTGACCTGCACGTCGAGCGGCAGGTCGCCGATCTCGTCGAGGAACAGCGTGCCCGAATGCGCCTCGACGAACTTGCCGGTGTGTTTTTCGGTGGCGCCGGTGAACGAGCCCTTCTCGTGGCCGAACAGGATCGATTCGACCAGATTTTCGGGGATGGCACCGCAATTGACGGTGACGAAAGGCTTCGAGCGGCGGTCGCCGCTGCCCTGGATGGCGCGCGCCACCAGTTCCTTGCCGACGCCCGATTCGCCTTCGATCAGGATCGGGATGTTGGACGCCGCCGCCTTCTGGCCGAGGCGGATCACCCGGTCCATCGCCGGGCTGTGGGTGATCATGTCCTTGAAGGTGAGATGGCCGCCGCGCCGCCGCGACGTGCGCTTCATCTCGTCCTCGACCGCCTCGACCTTGAGCGCGTTGCCGATCGCTGTCTGCAGCCTGTCGGGAGAGGCCGGCTTGACGACGAAATCGAACGCACCGTGGCGCATCGCCGAAACGACGGTCTCGATGCCGCCCTGCGCGGTCTGCACGATCACCGGCACATGGATGCCGCGCTCGCGCATCGCCTTGAGCACGCCGATTCCGTCGATGCCCGGCATGACCAGGTCGAGGATGACCACCGAGACCTCGCGCGCATTGGGCCCGTCGAGAACCCCGAGACCTGCTTCGCCGCCATCGGCGATGATCGCGCTGTGGCCGAATTTCGTCACCGCCGCCTCGAGCAGCCTGCGCTGCACGGGATCGTCATCGACTATGAGAATGGAACCTGTCATGACTGTGTTTTATGCCCGCCTGAGAATTCCCCATGGATCATCTTGGCACAGGGTTCTAAATAAGGTTTCAAAAAACCCGGTGAACGAATTCCTTAGGATTTGACCGGCTTCTCCTTTCCCCTTGATTCCCGGAAGGTATTGTTGATGCGCATGATGTTCGATCGGCGGCTTGCGGCGCCAGCAATCGGTCACGGCGCGTCCGAGTTGGGCGATCTGCCGGAATGGAACCTCGCCGATCTCTACTCCGGCATGGAGGCTCCCGAGCTGAAGCGCGATATCGCCAGGGCGGCAAGCGATGCCACCGCCTTCGAGAGCCGCTGGAAGGGCACGCTGGCCGCCGAGGCCGAACGCGGCAGCGCCGGCAGGCTGGGCGAGGCATTGCGCGCCTATGAGGCACTGGAGGAACTGATCGGCCGCATCGTCTCCTATGCCGGGCTGGTCTATGCCGGCAACACGGCCGATCCGCAGCGTGCAAAGCTCTATGGCGACATCCAGGAGAAGATGACCGACGCCAGCGCGCATCTTTTGTTCTTCGTGCTCGAACTAAACCTGATCGATGATGCCGTGATCGAGAGCGCGCTCGCCGCCGATGCGGGCTTCGCCCATTACCGGCCCTGGGTGCTCGACCTGCGCAAGGACAAACCTTTCCAGCTCGAGGACCGGGTCGAGCAGCTCTTCCACGAAAAGTCGATCACCGGGCGCGGCGCCTGGAACCGGCTGTTCGACGAGACGATGACGGATCTACGCTTCGACGTCGACGGTGAGGAGTTGGCGCTAGAGCCGGCGCTGAACCGCCTGCAGGACGCCGACGGCGAGGTGCGGCGCCAGGCTTCCGAAGCGCTGGCCGCCACCTTCCGCAAGAATTTGCGTACCTTCACCCTGATCACCAACACGCTAGCCAAGGACAAGGAAATTTCCGACCGCTGGCGTGGCTTCGAGGACATCGCCGATTCACGCCATCTCGCCAACCGCGTCGAGCGCAGCGTCGTCGACGCGCTGGCCCTGGCCGTACGCGAAGCCTATCCGCGCCTGTCGCACCGCTACTACGCGATGAAAGCGCGCTGGCTGGGAATGGAAGTGATGAACCACTGGGACCGCAACGCGCCCTTGCCCGAGACCCCCCAGGCGGTCATCCGCTGGGACGACGCCAGGGACACGGTGCTGTCGGCCTATCAGCGCTTTTCGCCCGACATGGCGGAAATCGCCCGGACCTTCTTCGACCGCAACTGGATCGACGCGCCGGTCAGGCCGGGCAAATCGCCCGGCGCCTTCGCCCATCCGACCGTGCCGTCGGCACACCCTTACGTGCTGCTCAACTACATGGGCAAGCCGCGCGATGTCATGACGCTGGCGCACGAACTTGGCCACGGTGTTCACCAGGTGCTGGCCGGCGGCCAGGGCGCATTGATGGCCTCGACGCCGCTGACGCTGGCCGAGACCGCATCCGTGTTCGGCGAGATGCTGACCTTCCGCTCGCTGCTCGACCAGACCACCGACAAGCGCGAGCGCAAGGCCATGCTGGCCCAGAAGGTCGAGGACATGATCAACACGGTCGTGCGCCAAATCGCCTTCTACGAATTCGAGCGCAAGGTGCATGCCGAGCGCAAGAACGGCGAACTGACCTCCGACCGGCTCGGCCAGTTCTGGCTGGAGGTGCAGGCTGAAAGCCTCGGGCCGGCGATCAAGCTGCGCGATGGCTATGAAGTGTTCTGGACCTATATCCCGCACTTCATCCATTCGCCCTTCTACGTCTATGCCTATGCCTTCGGCGATTGCCTGGTGAACTCGCTCTATGCGGTCTACCAGAATGCCGAGCGCGGCTTTCAGGAGAAGTATTTCGAGATGCTGCGCGCCGGCGGCACCAAGCATCATTCCGAGCTTCTGGCGCCGTTCGGCCTCGACGCCACCGATCCCGCCTTCTGGCAGATCGGGCTCAGCGTGATCGGCGGCCTTATCGACGAGCTGGAAGCGCTGGACAAATGACACACTGTCTCGACGCTCGGCTTAATCAAAATAGATTAGCCCAAGCGCATGTTGGGACCGTTCTATTCTTGTCCTAAATATCAGTTCTTGAATAACTCTCCGTGGGATTTTTCCGTTAGCTTTCCGCAGGCCGTATGATAGCGTCCCGCCTCAAGCTCAGCCGGACGCACTGCTCAGGCCAGGGACACTCTCGGCCGGTCGTGGCGCCTTGGCGAATGCGATCGACCGTTGGCCATGGGCGCTAAGCCGATCGCCGACAGCTCGATTGAAGCCGGCAGTTCCGTCAACCGCGGAACCACCTTTGAATGGTCCTTGCGCCAAGGTCATCACTCCGGCCACGGCAGACGGGATCGGAGTGGAGAGAGACAATGGGCACTTTTTTCTACATGCTCCTGGCGTTCGTTGTAGGTGTGTTGGTTGGCTGGTTCCTCTGGGGTCGCCTGCGTGGCGAACTCGACAGCTTGCGCGGTGATCTGGACCGGAGCCGCAGCGAACGTGTCAAGCTCCGCGCCGATGCCGACCGGCTGACCGGCGAACTGGATGCATGTGGACGCGCCCGCGCCGATCTCGAACGCCGGCTGGGCGAAGCGCCAGCCGCATCCGGCACGGCAAAGGCCTCCGGCCAGGCACCAGCCGCACTGATTTCGACACCCCCGACGGCAAAGTCTGCTCCGGCCAAACCCGCCGCCGCCAAGCCCGCTGTCAAGCCAGCCGCTGCCAAGTCGGCAGCCGCGCCAAAGCCGGCGGCGAAAGCCGCCGCCCCCAAGGCTGCTGCGTCCAAGCCAGCCGCGGCGAAGAAAGCACCTGCGTCGGCCAAGGCGGCAGCCGGCAAGGCCGACAATCTGCGGCGCTTGATCGGCATCGGCCCGGTCAACGAAAAGCTGCTCAAGGGCCTGGGGGTCACCTCCTACGCCCAGATCGCCGCCTGGACGGCTGCTGACGTCAAGCGGATCGAAGACGTGCTGAATTTCGACGGGCGTATCGCGCGAGAGCAGTGGATCGACCAGGCGAAACTTTTGGCCGCCGGCGACGAAAAGGAATTCGCCCTCCGCTTCCCGACCGCGGGAACCGCCAACAACACCTGAGCGTATTCAGCCTGCGGGCCGTGGACACAATGGCGGCGCCCCGGTGCCGCCATTGTTCTTGTAGCCGTGCAACCTTTGCGTCCTTGGACGCCGCTCCCTCGATTGCACGCGGCCGAACCCCCATATAGAGCGATCGCTGGCGTCACAGACCGCAGCATCCGAGTCCCAATGTCCCTGCCCTCCGCCATCTTCCGCAATGATGAGAGCGCGCGTCAGCTCGTCTTCGACCATCCGGCCGAAATCATCACGGCGCATGAAGCGCGCGATTTCCTGCCGGCGCTGGAAGCCGCGCAGGCGGCAAGCGACGCAGGCAAATGGCTGGCCGGCTATTTCTCCTACGAGGCGGGTTACTTGCTCGAGCCGAAACTGGTGCCGCTGCTCCCCGAGGGCCGGCGCGCGCCGCTGGTCTGCCTCGGGGTCTTCGATGCCCCGCTTGAGCAGCCCTTGCCGCAAAACAGTGCGCCGGCCACCAACGGTCCGATCTTCGACGCCAGGGCCGCCTGGTCCGCCGAAGATTACGCAAGACGTTTTGCGCGGCTGCACGATCACATCCGCAAGGGCGACTGCTATCAGGGCAACCTGACCTTTCCGGTCCACGCGCAATGGTCCGGCGACCCGCTCGCGGCCTTCAATGCGCTGACCGAGCGCCAGCCGGTGAAGTATGGCGCGCTGGTTGCGCTCGGCGATCCGATCGTGCTGTCGCGTTCGCCTGAGCTGTTCTTCGAGATCGACGCCGACGGCATGATCGAGACGCATCCGATGAAAGGCACGGCGCCGCGTGGCGCAACCAAGGCGGATGACGCGCGGCTGAAGGCGTTCCTGCGCAACGACGAAAAGAACCAGGCCGAGAACCGGATGATCGTCGATCTCCTGCGCAACGACATTTCGCTAATCAGCGAGGTCGGCACGCTGGAGGTGCCCGAACTGTTCCGCATCGAGACCTATCCGACCGTGCACCAGATGGTGAGCCGCGTGCGGGCGAAGCTCCTGCCGGATGTCGGCATTCGCCAGATCCTGGCGGCGCTGTTTCCCTGCGGCTCGATCACCGGAGCGCCGAAAATACGCGCCATGGAGATACTGCACGAATTGGAAGGCGTGCCGCGCGACGTCTATTGCGGCGCCATCGGTTGGATCGCGCCCGGCGGCACGATGCGCTTTTCCGTGGCGATCCGCACCATCTCGCTCTTTTCCAGCGGCGAGGCCGTCTACAATGTCGGCGGTGGCGTCGTCTTCGATTCCACGACCGAAGAGGAGTATCGGGAGTGTCTCTTGAAAGCACGCTTCGCGACGGGAACGCTGCCGATTTCGAGCTGATCGAAACGATGCGATGGGAACCCGGCTCAGGCTTCCTGCGCTTCGATCGCCATCTCGCGCGGCTCTATGGCTCGGCTGCGGAGCTGGGCTTCGCTTGCGATCCACAACGGGTGGGCGAGATGCTAATGAATACGGTCGGCCGGCAGGTGACCGCACTCCGCACCCGCCTCGTCCTGTCGCGCGATGGCAATGTGGCTGCCTCGGCGCAACCCTATGAACCGCTGGCGGCCGACAAGGTCTGGAGGCTGCAATTGGCGCGGGTGCGGCTCGATTCCGGCGATTCTCTGCTGCGCCACAAGACCACCAGGCGACAGACCTACACGCATGCCCGTGCCGAACATCTCATCACCCAGGCCGACGAGGTGCTTTTGGCCAATGAGCGCGGCGAACTGTGCGAGGGCACAATCACCAATCTCTTCGCCGACTTCGGCGACGGTATCTTGGTGACGCCCCGCCTCGATTGCGGCCTGCTGCCTGGCGTATTGCGCGGCCAGCTGCTGGACGAAGGCCGCGCCGGCGAAGCGATCTACAGCTTTGACGATCTGAAATCGGCCAAGGCGATCTTCGTCGGCAATTCGCTGCGCGGGTTGATCCCAGCCAGGTTGGCCTGACACAGGCGGGAGATAACGATGTTCGTCGTTTCGCTGAACTACAAGGTGCCGCTCGCCGAGATCGACCGGCTGGCGCCAGCTCATGTCGAATGGCTGAAAGCCTGCTACGCGGAAGGTATTTTTGTCGCGTCCGGACCGAAGAAACCAAGGACTGGCGGCATCATCATCGCACGCGGTCCGCGGGATGTGCTGGATGCCAGGCTGGCGGCCGACCCGTTCGCCAAGGCGGGCGCCGCCGACTACAACATCACCGAATTCACCGCGAGAATGACCGCCGCCGGATTGGACGCCTTCAACGAAGCATGACTTCTCGCCAGCCCACCCACACGCCCTATGACGGCTCATCAAAGCTCTTCACCATCGGGCTGAAGCCGCTCGACCTTGACCGGTGGATAGAGGTTGACGAGCAACTGCAGTCGCATCTAGCCGAGAAGCGTCGGCTCGATGCGGAAATCCCCGAGAAGGTTTTTGTCGAGGAAGACGGCACACGCGACGCGCAGCGCGAAGTGCTCGACCTGCTCGGCGAGCATCTTCTGGCGAAGCATCCGGACCTGTACCGGCGCTCTGGCGCCGATATCGAGCTGGTCGACGCCGAAGGCAGGCATACCCGACCGGTTGGCGATGCCCTCGACGCCCCGCTTCTCGCGGCCTCCCTGCTCGTCCAGGAGGACCTGATCCTGATGCGGCGGGACGAACGTGGCTGGCGGCTCGTCGCCGGCTCGCTCTGCTTTCCCTCGTCATGGTCACTGCTTGAAAAATTTGGCAAGCCGCTGCAGCAGATCCACGCGCCGGTGCCGGGCTTCGGACCGGGCACGCGACCGGCCGATCTCATCAACCGCATGTTCGACGGACTGCAGGGCCAGGCAGTCGAACGCTACAACTGGTCGATCCAGGCAGGCGACGCGCTCTACCATCCGCTCTCCAATCTCCAGCGCATCGACCGCGCCAGCAACCGCCCGACGCGCTTCCCCGACGGCGACGTCGACGCCCACGCCTTCATCCGCGTCGAGCGGCAGACACTCAGGAAGCTGCCAGTCTCGCGCGATGTGCTGTTCACCATCCGCATCCATCTCGATCCGCTCAAGGTGCTGGCCAGCCACCCCGACAGGCAGGCGCTGGCCGTGTCTTTTGCCGCACAGCTTCAGGAGCTTGACCAGGCCCAGCTCGACTACAAGGGGCTGACCGCCGACCGCGACCGGCTGGTCGCCTTCCTCGACGACATGGCAAAGGCGGCTTAACCACGCTGCCAAGCCGGCCTGGCCGGCGGTTGGCGCTTTTCACTGGTTTATGACAATGATCTGTGGTGTAGCGCTTGGCCGTCCGGCGCAAATGCCCTGCTTTGCCCCCATGTATTGCCCGGCTTTGTCTATGTTTTGAAGGAGTGTTCGATAAGATGGCGAATGAAAACTGGCCCGTTTACGGTGAGATCACCGGCCCGGTGGTGATGGTCGGCTTCGGCTCGATCGGACGGGGAACGCTGCCGCTGATCGAACGCCATTTCAAGTTCGACAAGTCGCGCATGACGGTCATCGACCCGCGCGACACCGACCGCAAGCTGCTCGACGAGCGCGGCATCGCTTTTGTCCAGGAGGCGGTGACCGAAAAGAATTACAAGAAGCTCTTGACGCCGCTTCTGACCAATGGCGGTGGCCAGGGTTTTTGTGTCAACCTGTCGGTCGACACCGGTTCGGTGGATCTCATGCGGCTCTGCCGCAAGCTCGGCGTGCTCTACATCGACACAGTCGTGGAACCGTGGCTCGGTTTCTATTTCGATGCCAAGGCCGACAATGCCAGCCGCACCAACTATGCGCTGCGCGAAGCGATGATCAAGGAAAAGCACGAGAAGCCCGGCGGCGCGACGGCGATTTCGACCTGCGGTGCCAATCCCGGCATGGTCTCCTGGTTCGTCAAGCAGGCGCTGCTGAACCTCGCCACCGATCTCGGCCTCGAATTTTCCGAGCCGGCGCAAGACGACCGTGAGGGCTGGGCCAGGCTGATGAAGAAGGCCGGCGTCAAGGGCATCCACGTCGCCGAGCGCGACACCCAGCGCACCAAGAAGCCGAAGCCGATGAACGTGTTCTGGAACACCTGGTCGGTCGAGGGCTTCATCTCGGAAGGCTTGCAGCCCGCCGAGCTTGGCTGGGGCACGCATGAGAAATGGATGCCGAAGAACGGCATGAAGCACAAGCACGGTTCCAAGGCCGCGATCTATCTGGAGCAGCCCGGCGCCAACACGCGCGTGCGCTCATGGTGCCCGACGCCCGGCCCGCAATATGGTTTCCTGGTGACGCATAACGAGGCGATATCGATCGCCGATTTCTTTACCGTGCGCGGCAAGAAGGGCAAGGTCCAGTACCGCCCGACCTGCCACTATGCCTACCATCCCTGTAATGACGCAGTGCTGTCGCTGCACGAGATGTTCGGCGCCACCGGCAAGTCGCAACCCGTGCATCACGTGCTTGACGAGAACGAGCTTGTCGACGGCGTCGACGAGCTCGGCGTGTTGCTCTACGGCCACGACAAGAACGCCTACTGGTATGGCTCTCAGTTGTCCCTGGCCGAGGCCCGCAAGCTGGCGCCCTATCAGAACGCCACCGGCATGCAGGTCACCTCGGCAGTGCTCGCCGGCATGGTCTGGGCGCTGGAGCACCCCGAGGCCGGCATCGTCGAGGCCGATGAGATGGACTACAAGCGCTGCCTGGAAGTGCAGTCGCCCTATCTCGGGCCGGTCAAGGGCCACTATACAGACTGGACCCCGCTCGATAACCGTCCGGGACTTTTCCCCGAGGATCTCGACCACAACGATCCGTGGCAATTCCGCAACATCCTTGTGCGATAGCGGTTCCACCAGCATGTCCGACTGCCTTGCAATCGCCCGGAAATCGGCCGATTGAAGGAAGCGGCCTAGAGCGGCGTGCGTCCACTTGGACGCACAAAGTACGCTCTAGCACTTTGGTGTTCGCATCGTGCCTTTCCGAAAATCGAACCGATTTTCGGGCCGATGCGTGAGGAGAGGGTTTTAGAAATGACGATTGCGCGCAAAGTTCTTTCTATGGGCATGGCTGGCGTCCTTGCGACGATGCTTGCCGCCTGCGCCACCAGCGGCCCTGATGGGCCGTCGATTGCGTCTGGACCGAAAGGCGTCGAAGGCTCCTGGATCGATGCCAAGGGCACCGGCCTGTCGACCTTCGCCACCGGCACGTTCACCACCGTCGCGACCGATACCGGCCAGAAGCTCGCCGAGGGCAGCTACACCATGACCGGCGCCACATCGGTCGAGATCCACGGCACCTCGCTGATCCGCCAGACGCCGGTCAGCTTCAACTGCCTGATGGTCTCCACCAGCCAGCTCAACTGCACCAGCGCGGCCGGGCAGAATTTCGTGCTGACGCGCCGGGCCTAAAGCATTTTGCAGCCAGGTGAAATCACTTGGCGTCGTACAAGGCGGCTGAAAAAGCCCGGCACGACATCGATCCATCCAAGGACGGCGGCGCGAATCCGCCGTCCTTTTTTTGTGCCGGCAAACCTCGTCCTGATTTCCGCTTGCATCGGCCGAAACGCGATGTGAACATGCCGCAAAGCTGGCTGTTATCGTCCCGTCAAGCGAAGGCGTTAAGCGCTTCAGGTCAGCTCATCCGGGAGACAAATATGAAGAAGATCGCCGCCATTGCCGCCCTTTCGGCATCCACGCTTGGCCTGTCGGCCGGCGTATCCTTTGCCGACTACACACTGAACATCCTGCATATCAACGACTGGCACAGCCGCATCGAGAGCAACAACAAATACGAGTCGACCTGTTCGGCCGAAGAGGAGACCAAGGGCGAATGCATCGGCGGCGCCGGCCGCTTGATCACCGCGATCGCGCAGGAGCGCAAGAAGCTGGAAGGCCAGAATGTGCTGCTGCTCAGCGCCGGCGACAATTTCCAGGGCTCGCTGTTCTACACCACCTACAAGGGCAAGGTCGAAGGCGAGTTCCTCAACGAAATGAAATTCGACGCCATGGCGCTCGGCAATCACGAATTCGACGATGGCGAGACCGCACTTGCGCCGTTTCTCGACATGATCAAGTTCCCCGTGCTGGGCGCCAATGTGAAGGCCAACGCGCAATCCAAGCTCGGCGACCGCGTCAAGCCGTCGATCGTGGTCGAAGTCGGCGGCCAGAAGATCGGCATCATCGGCGCCGTCACCAACGACACGCCGGAACTGGCTACGCCTGGCCCCAACATCACCATCGAGGACGACGTCAAGTCAATCACGGCCGAGGTCGAGAAGCTGAAGGGCGTAGGCGTCAACAAGATCATCGCGGTGACCCACATCGGCTACAACAGAGAGCGCGATGTCATTGCAAAAATCCCAGGTATCGATGTGGTGGTCGGTGGCCACAGCCATACGCTTTTGTCGAACACCGATCCGAAGGCGGCAGGCCCCTATCCGACGATGGTCGACAACCCCGACGGCTATAAGGTGCCGGTGGTGCAGGCGGCGTCCTATTCGAAATATCTCGGTGAGTTCAAGGTCGTGTTCGACGACAATGGCGTCGTCAAGGAAGCCAGCGGCGATCCGATCTATCTCGACAAGTCGATCACGCCCGATCCCGCCGTGCTTGCCCGCATCAAGGAACTTGGCGCGCCGATCGAGGAACTGAAGAACAAGGAGGTGGCCGAGACCACCAAGCCCATCGACGGCAGCCGCGAGAATTGCCGCACCCGCGAATGCGAGATGGGCAATCTCGTCTCCGATGCCATCCTCGACCGCGTCAAGGGCCAAGGCGTCGAGATCGTCATCTCGAATGGCGGCGGCCTGCGCGCCTCGATCGACCAGGGCACCGTCACCATGGGCGAAGTGCTGACCGTGCTGCCGTTCCAGAACACGCTGGCGACATTCAAGATCTCGGGCAAGGATCTGGTGGCCGGGCTGGAAAGCGGCCTCAGCCAGATCGAGGACGGCGCCGGGCGCTTCCCGCAGGTCGCCGGCCTGAAATATTCCTTCGACAAGTCGGTCGCGCCCAATGCCGGACGCGTCAAGTCGGTCGAAGTGATGGAAGGCGGCACTTGGACCCCGCTCAATCCCGACAAGGACTATCTGGTCGCCACCAACAACTATGTCCGCCAGGGCGGTGACGGCTACAAGGTGTTCGCCGAAAAGGCCCAGAATGCCTATGACTACGGTCCGGGCCTGGAGCAGGTGGTCGCCGACTATCTTGGCGCGCACCGGCCCTATACGCCCAAGCTCGACGGCCGCATCACCGAGATCGCCGCGACCGTCGCGGCCTCTCCTGCGGCCGAACCGGCCAAGCCAGCCGAGCCGGCAGCACAGCCTCCGGCAGCGGAACCGACGAAGCCCGCGGAAGCAGCTCCCGCCGAGCCGGCGATGCCCGCCTTGCCAGACAACTCTGGCGACATCGCCACGACCCCGCCGACCGTCCCGGCCGAAACCGCTCCTGCGGCGCCCGCACCGGCGGAGCCTGCCAAACCCGCCGAAGCCGCACCTGCGACGCCGGCCCCGGCCGCGGAACCCGCCAAGCCGGCAGAGGCGACCCCGGCCGCGCCAGCTGAAGCCAGCCATGTCATCGTCGCCGGCGACACCTTCTGGGATCTTGCCAAGAAAGCTTATGGCGACGGCACCAAGTGGAAGGCGATTTCCGAAGCCAACAAGGGCTACGAGCCACGCCGTCTGCCGCTCGGCGCTACCTTGACCATTCCACCGAAGTAACCTCGCTTCGTGTCTACGATCAGATCACCCGTCCGGGAAACCGGGCGGGTTTTTTGCTTTCCAGGTAAGGTGCGGCCAGACGCAGCATTGAAAACCGGCGCGGCATCGTTAGTTTCGCCGCGACGCCGCCGGTCTGGCGCAGTGTCCGGAGACCTTTATGACGCTTTCCAGCCCTGCCGATCCCAAAGCCGCGAAGGCCGCCGGCCCGCTGCCAACGGGTCATGTGCCGGCCGGCAAGATCGGCGTCATGCTGATCAATCTCGGCACGCCCGACGGCACCGACTTCAAGCCGATGTGGCGCTATTTGAGGGAATTCCTCTCAGATCCGCGGGTGATCGAGCTCAACAAGGCGATCTGGTATCCGATCCTCTACGGTCTGGTTCTAACCACCCGGCCGAAGAAATCGGGCGCCAATTACGCCAGGATCTGGAACCGGGAACGCGACGAGTCGCCGCTGCGCACCTATACCCGCGCCCAAAGCGAGAAGCTCGGCCAGGCGCTCGGCGGCCTGCCCGAAATCGTCGTCGATTGGGCGATGCGCTACGGCAACCCCTCCACGGCGAGCGTCGCCCAAAGACTGGTCGAGCAAGGCTGCGACCGCATCCTGTCCTTCCCGCTCTATCCGCAATACTCGGCAACGACGACGGCGACCGCCAACGACCAGTTGTTTCGCGCGCTGATGAAGATGCGGGCGGCACCTGCGATCCGCAGCGTGCCGCCCTACTATGCCGAGCCTGTCTACATCGACGCGCTCGCCCGTTCGATCGAACGGCACCTGGCGAGCCTCGACTTCGAGCCGGAGGTGGTCATTACCTCCTATCACGGTATCCCAAAACCCTATTCCGACAAAGGCGATCCCTATCAGGCCCATTGCCTGGAGACGACGCGGCTGCTGCGCGAAAAGCTGGGCTGGAGCGACGAAAAGTTGATCACCACCTTCCAGTCGCGCTTCGGCGCGCAGGAATGGCTGCAGCCCTACACCGACAAGACGGTCGAGAAACTCGGGCATGATGGCGTGAAATCGATAGCCATCGTCAATCCTGGCTTTTCCGTCGATTGCATCGAAACGCTGGACGAGATCGGCCGCGAGGCCGCCGAAACCTTCCATCACGCCGGCGGCGAGAAATTCGCCCACATCCCTTGCCTCAACGACAGCGCTGAGGGCATGGCCGTGATCGAGGCGATGGTGCGGCGCGAGCTGTCAGGCTGGGTCTGACGGGCTGCGGCGGCACGAAACCGGTGCGCAAAAGCCTTCGCTAACCAATATTCGTGATCACCTGATTGTAACGTTGCGGAAACACACTTAAGTCATTCCGTGAAGTCGGCGCCTATTGAGGGAGAAACGAAATGGGCTTCAGCGGTTTCGATATCGCGATTATGGTTCTTGTTGCACTTGTCGTACTGGTGCTTTTCAAGGGTATCCGGACAATCCCGCAAGGCTACAATTATACGGTTGAGCGTTTCGGCCGCTATACCAAGACATTGAGCCCCGGGCTCAACCTCATCGTGCCGTTCGTCGACCGTGTCGGCGCCAAGATGAATATGATGGAACAGGTGCTCGACGTACCGAGCCAGGAGATCATCACTCGCGACAACGCCATCGTCGGCGTCGACGGCATCGCCTTCTTCCAGATCCTCAATGCGGCGCAGGCGGCCTACCAGGTCTCCGGCCTGCAGAACGCCATCCTCAACCTGACGATGACCAACATCCGTACCGTCATGGGTTCGATGGACCTCGACGAATTGCTGTCGAACCGCGACGCCATCAACGAGCGCCTGCTGCGCGTCGTCGACGAAGCCGCGCACCCGTGGGGCATTAAGATCACCCGCGTCGAGATCAAGGATATCAACCCGCCGGCCAATCTGATCGAATCGATGGGTCGGCAGATGACGGCAGAGCGCAACAAGCGCGCGCAAATCCTCGCCGCCGAAGGTCTCAAGCAGTCGCAGATCCTCGAGGCCGAGGGCCGCAAGGAAGCCGCCTTCCGCGACGCCGAGGCACGCGAACGCTCGGCCGAAGCCGAAGCCCGTGCCACCCAGGTCGTCTCCGACGCCATCTCCCAGGGCGATGTGCAGGCGCTCAACTACTTCGTCGCGCTGAAATACACCGAGGCACTGACCAAGATCGGTTCGGCCACCAACAGCAAGGTCGTGCTGATGCCGATGGAGGCCTCGTCGCTGATCGGCACGCTCGGCGGCATTGGCGAGATCGCCAAGGAAGTCTTCCGCAGCGAAGGCACGACCGGTGCGCAAAGGCAGGCGGCACGTCCGCCGGTCGTTCGTCCCGGCGAGAACTGAGATCACAGGAGCACACTCCCATGCTCGACCGCATCATTTCGGAACTCGGGCCGTGGAACTGGATGGTTCTCGGCTTCGTCCTGCTGGTGATGGAAGTCATCGCGCCCGGCATTTTCATGCTGTGGATCGGCATCGCCGCGCTCATCATCGGCGTGGTCTCGCTGCTGATCTGGGATGCAAGCTTTTGGACCTGGCAAATCCAGGTTCTCGCCTTCCTCGCTTTGTCGCTGGTCTCCGCCTATGTCGGCAAGAAGCTGGTGGGCGGTCGCGATGATCCAACCGACCAGCCACTGCTCAACCGTCGAGGCGCTCAGATGGTCGGCAAGATGGCGACACTTGCCGAGCCGATCAAGGACGGCCGCGGCCGCATCAAGCTCGGTGACACGCTCTGGCGCGTTTCCGGTCCGGACCTGCCGGCCGGCACGCAGGTGCGCGTGACAGCTGCCGCCGATACGGATCTGGAGCTGACCGTCGAAGCTGTCTGAGCCAAAGACAGGTTAGGGTGTTTCGAGATTCAGGTCAGGCCGGCATCACCTGAAGATCGACACACCCTAAGCTGCGCCGATGCGCAGCAGGTCATGCAGGTGGACGAGGCCGACCGGGCGTCCGCCCTCGACCACCATCAGGCTGGTGATGGCCGAAGTGTTGATGGTCTGCAGCGCCGTCGCCACCAGCGTGTCCGGGCTCGCCGTTTTCGGCTTCCTGGTCATCACCTGATCGACGCTCATCGACAACAGATCATTGGCGATATGGCGGCGGATGTCGCCATCGGTGATGATGCCGATCAGCGCGCCGTCGCTGGCCGTTATCGCCACGCAGCCAAAGCCCTTGCGCGACAATTCGTGGATCGCGTCCTGCATTCCGGTGCCCGTCGGCACCTGCGGTAATCTGTCGCCGACATGCATGATCTCGCGGATCTGCGTCAGGTTGGCACCGAGTTGGCCACCGGGATGGAAGGTACGGAAATGGTCCGGCGTGAAGCCCCGCGCCTCGAGCAGGGCTATGGCCAGCGCATCGCCCATGATCAGCTGAAGCAGCGTCGACGTCGTCGGCGCAAGCCCGTGCGGACAGGCTTCCGGCGCCGGCGGCAAAAGCAGCACCACGTCGGCCGCCCGCGCCAGCGCCGATGTCGCGCCGGAGGTGATGGCGATCAGCGGGATGGAAAAGCGCCTGGAATAGGCGACGATCCCCATCAGTTCCTTGCTCTCGCCGGACCATGACATGGCGATGATGGCATCGTCCTTGGCAATCATGCCGAGATCGCCATGGTTGGCCTCGGCCGGATGGACGAAGAAGGCGGGCGTGCCGGTCGAGGCAAGCGTCGCGGCGATCTTAGAGCCGATATGTCCGCTCTTGCCGACGCCGGTGACGATGACGCGGCCGTCGATCTGCGAGACGATAGCGACGGCCCGCGCGAACGGCTCGGCCAGTCCGTCTTCGAGCGCCGCGGCAAGTGCTTCGACACCCGCCTGCTCGGTCGCCACCGTTCTCAGCGCCGAATCGATCGCAGCCTGCCTGTCCGGCTGCTTCTTTTCTGGGGACCCCGCATGCATGGTTGATGCGATTAGCGCTTTGCCGCACGCCTGTCCAACAGAAATGCCTGCCGGCGTCCCAACTCGAAATCGCGCGGACCTAGGAAATCATGCCACCGGGCCGTGCTGGACGCCGCCGCCTCAACCCTCCGTTAACCATCCCCATTTACGGTTCGGTAAGTATGGCGCGCATGCGCAGCGCAAGCAGTGGTGACGATGTCGCGGGCCCAGCCTGGAACGAGAAGAGGTCTAAGGGACACATCCGTCAGCACCCTGCTGCTGGCGGCCAGCGTCCTGGCTTTGCTGCGACCGATTCCGCTCCACGCCCAGGAAACCGAGCTGCGCGGCGAGGTTTCGGAATCGGCGATCCTGGCCGATCAGCAGCGCAAGGCCAGACAACTGGGCATGGCCAGTTCCCAGGACCAGCAGGCACAAGCGAACGCAACGCCCCAGGACGATGCGCCGGCGGACACCTATCAGCCGGCCAGCCCCGGCGCAGTGCCTGACGACACCAACGCAACGGGCGCAACCAGCATTTTCGATCAGCCGGCTGCCACCGACGACACATCGGCCGACGACGCGGCTCCGGTTAAGCCCCGTCGGCTCTCGGCCGCTCGACAGCGTGCCGCCGACCAGGACAAGACCAAGGACGCCAAGACCAAGGCCGCGGACAAGAAGAAGGCGAAGAAGACCACTGACGCGACCGCAGACGCAGCCGCCACGGATGACAACGCGACCACTGACGCCGATCAGGGCACGGCCAACCGCCGCGCCGTCACTGTCGACAGCGCCGACACGCAAAAACTTGATCCTGGCGCCGAACGCACCGGGTCCATCGAAGGGCAGGACAAGAAACCCGAGGACGACCCCTTCGCCGCGACCGGCATCAAGGTCGGCTCCTTCCTCATCCGGCCAACGCTGGAGCAGGGCCTGACGTCATCGTCCAACGCCGATTCCAGCAGCGGCGGCACACCGGCGCTGCTTTCGGAAACGGCGCTGCGTTTTTCCGCCGCCTCCGACTGGCGTGAGAATTCGGCGCTCATCAATGGCTACGGCATCTTCCGCAAGACCATATCGGGCGACGAGGTCTCCGACGCGCAAGGGCGGATCGAGGGAACGCTCAACGTCGATCTCGACGACGAGCTGCGCGCCATCGCCAAGCTCGGTTACGAAGCCGTGCCGGAATCGGCCTCCTCACCGGACGCCATTGCTGGGGTCTCTTCGCAGCCGCTGCGGCAGACCGTCAACGGCAGCCTCGGCATCGAGAAGGATGTCGGCAAGATGCGCTATGCGCTGACCGGCGCGGTGACGCACGATTTCTATGGCGACGCCAAGCTTTCAGACGGCACCTCGATGTCGCAGAAGGACCGCGACTCCACCCTCTACACCGCGACCTTGCGCGCCGGTTACGAAATTTCTCCGGCCCTCATCCCGTTCACCGAGGTCGAGGTCGGGCGCAGGGACTATGATCTGCGTTTCGACAGCAATGGGTTCGAACGCTCCTCGACGCGATTTGGCGCGCGCGCCGGCCTTGAGCTCGATATGGGCGACAAGCTCTCCGGCGAATTCTCCGCCGGCTGGCTGCGGGAGGCCATCGACGACAATAACCTGGAAGCGATTTCGGGACCGACGGTGAATGCCGACCTCAAATGGTCGCCAGAGCGCGGCACCTCGATCGGACTGACGGGCCAGACCACCATCGAGGACACCACGAACGCCGCCCAAAGCGGCGACATCCTCTATTCCGGCCGGCTCACCGGCGAGCGGCAGATCCGCGCCAATCTGACGGCGAACGCCGCGCTCGGCGTTGACTGGCGCGACTATGTCGGCATCGATGGTCATGATCAGGTGCTGAGCGCCGAGAGCAGTCTGACATGGTGGCTGAACCGCTACGCCGGCCTCACCACCCGTGTCAGGACCGAGAAACTGACCAGCAACCTGCCCGGCCGCGACTACACCGCCAACAGCATCTTCCTTGGCGTGAAGGTGCAGCGGTAGCGCCAGAAATGGCTAGGAAGCCGGCCATTCGCAGGCCGGCATCACCTGTATATCGGCATGCCCTGGAGCAATTCCAGGAAAAGTGTGAAACGGTTTTCCGCCCGGAATTGCGTCAAAACAAACAGATAGAGCGGTTCGGCGTTTCGATGAAACGATGAACCGCTCTAGAGGGCGGCGCCGCGGCGCTCGGAGGGCTTCATCTCATCGAGCAACGTGCGGATGACACCGCGCATGTTCTCGTTCATGTCGTTGCGCCACAGGGCGAAGGCGACATTGGCCTCGACGAAGCCTTCCGGCGAACCGCAATCGAAGGTGCGGCCCTGATAGTGGTAGCCGTAGAAGGGCTGCTGCTTTTCCAGCTTCAACATCCCGTCGGTGAGCTGGATCTCGTTGCCGGCGCCGCGCTCCTGGCTCTCGAGGATGCCGAAGATCTCCGGCTGCAGGATGTAGCGGCCGTTGATGAACAGGTTGGACGGCGCGGTGCCAGTCTTCGGCTTCTCGACCATGCCAGTAATGCGGAAGCCGTGATGGGTATCCTCGCCGCGGCCGACGATGCCGTATTTATGCGCCTCGGCCGGATCGCATTCCTGGACCGCGATGATGTTGTTGCCGGTCTCGGCATAGAGCTCGACCATGTCCTTCATGCAGCTCTTTTCCGACTGCATGATCATGTCGGGCAAAAGCAGCGCGAAAGGCTCGTCGCCGACAAGCTCGCGCGCGCACCAGACGGCATGGCCGAGCCCCATCGGCACCTGCTGGCGGGTGAAACTGGTCTGGCCCGGCCCCGGCTGCAGCCGCTGCAGGCGGGCAAGCTGGTCGTCTTTGCCGCGCTGCGCCAGCGTGTCGTAGAGCTCGAACTGGACGTCGAAATGGTCTTCGATGACCGCCTTGTTGCGGCCGGTGACGAAGATGAAATGCTCGATGCCGGCCTCGCGCGCCTCATCGACCACATACTGGATGACCGGCCGGTCGACGACGGTCAGCATTTCCTTTGGAATGGCCTTGGTGGCCGGGAGGAACCGCGTGCCGAGACCGGCGACCGGGAAGACTGCCTTGCGAACTCTCTTCATGCTGTCAATTATCCGTTTGAGGGCCTGCTCCGCAATCCCGTTCTGAGACATTTTCGCGTCGGAATCGAGACTTGGACAAGAGCAGGGCTTAACATTGCAGTGCGTAAAGCATCGAGGCGTCTTTTCGTTCCCGACCCCACCTATGGTAAACTAAATGCTAACCGGGTTCGGCGATGAATGATCTTCCTGATATGACGAAGGAGGAAAAGATGTCCGTTCGCAACACCGCAAAGCGCCTGGCGAGCGCCGTGACGGCGGCCAGCCTCTCGCTCGCCCTGCTGATGCCCCCCGGCCCTGCTTTCGCCGATGCCGGGTTCCGGCAATGGGTTGCCAGCTTCCGCGCCACAGCGGTGCAGAGCGGCGTTTCCGGCGCTCTCTACGACCAGGCCTTCAAGAACATCACCGATATCGACCCCGTGGTGCTGGAGAAGGCCCGTACCCAACCCGAATTCACCGCTCCCGCCTGGGACTATTTCGACAACCGCGTCCATGACCAGTCGGTCGCCGTCGGCCAGCAGATGGCCAGGAAATGGAAGCCGTGGCTGGACAGGATCGAGGCCAGATTCGGCGTCGACCGCAGCATATTGCTCGCCATCTGGTCGATGGAATCGAATTATGGCGAGATCCTCAAGCGCGACGACATCATGCGCAATGTCATCCGCTCGCTGGCGACGCTCGGCTATGCCGACCCGAGGCGATCGAAGTTCGCCCGCACCCAGCTGATCGCGGCACTGAAGATCCTGCAGAGGGGCGATATCGACGAAAGCCATCTGAGCGGCTCCTGGGCCGGCGCGATGGGCCACACCCAGTTCATCCCGACCAGCTATCAGGCCTATGCGGTCGACATGGACGGCAACGGCAAGCGCGACATCTGGAATTCGATTCCCGACGCACTGGCGACAGCCGCCAACCTGCTCAGGAAGAATGGCTGGCAGGCCGGCAAGACCTGGGGCTATGAGGTCACCTTGCCGGCCGGCAAACTTCCCGGCGGCTCCAAGACACTGGCGCAATGGCAGGCGCTCGGCGTTGTCAGGGCCAGCGGCAAGCCTTTCAAGAACGGCTCCGACAAGGCGACATTGAAGGTGCCGGATGGCCGCGGTGGGCCAGCCTTCCTGATGATCAAGAACTTCTCGGTCATCAAAGCCTACAACAACGCCGACAAATACGCGCTCGCCGTCGGCCTTCTTGCCGACGAAATCGCCGGCTATGGCGGTCTGGTGCAGGATTGGAAACGGCCTTTCACCAAGCTCACCTTCGAGGAAAGGCAGGAGCTTCAGCAACGGCTTTCCGAGCATGGCTACTATGACGGTAAGTTCGACGGCAAGATCGGTGACGGATCGAAAGCCGCCATCCTGGCCTTCCAGGCAAAGACCGGCTTGACCCAGGACGGCTATCCAAGCATGGAAGTGCTCAAATGGCTCCGGCAAAAGTAGTGCTGACTTAGAAACGGGGGGAATACTTGGTTTCGGTTGCGCGTATCCGGGTGATCCTTCGCCGCATGCCGATCCTGGTTCTGGCGATCGCCGTCCTGGCTGTCGCTGTGGCCAGTTCCTTCCACACGCCGGCCCTGGCGCAGGAACAGCTAAATCGCGGCTGGTCATTGCGCGACCTCTTGTTTCCGCGCCGCAGCGAGCGGGTCGAACCACCGCTCGACATCCAGAAGGCAAGGCCGAAGCCCAAGGCTAAAAAATCCCGGCCCCGCCTGCCGGCCGAACCGGCCACGCCGATCGTGGAAAAGACGCCGGATGCCCGCGTCGTCCTGGTGGTCGGCGATTTCATGGCGGCGGGTCTCGCCGAAGGCCTGGACACCGCCTTTGCCGAGACCCCCGGCGTCAGGATCGTCGCGCGCAGCAACGGCTCATCCGGTTTCGTGCGCGACGACTTCTACAACTGGCCGGAAGAGATCAAATCGCTGATCGACACCGAAAAACCCGCGGCCGTGATCGTCATGCTCGGCTCCAACGACCGCCAGCAGATGAAGGTCGCCGACGTGCGCGAGCAGCCGCGATCGGAGAACTGGACCAAGGAATATGAACGCCGGACCGATGCGCTCGGCAGCGCCATCGCCGCCGCCAAGGTACCGTTCCTGTGGGTCGGCATGCCCGCGTTCCGGGTCTCGAAAATGACCTCCGACATGCTGGCCTTCAACGACATCTACCACTCGGTGGCGCAAAAGCATGGTGGTGAATTCGTCGATGTCTGGGACGGTTTCGTCGACGAGAACGGCGCCTTCGTCACCAGTGGCCCCGACATCAACGGCCAGCCGGTGCGCCTGCGCTCCAACGACGGCATCAACGTGTCGAAGGCCGGCAAGCGCAAGCTCGCCTTCTACACCGAAAAGCCGCTGATGAAGATCCTTGGCATCACCGCGCCGGGAAGCGCGGTGACGGCCTCCGCCCCCGCTGGCGCTCCGGTGGAAGCGCCGGCACCAGCCGCCGCTCCGATCGTGGTCGACCGCACCCCGCCGATGCTGCTTGGCGATCCGGCGCTCGATGGCGGCTCCGAACTTCTCGGCGCCGCGCCGCCGGCAAAGGGCGACCCGAACTTGCCCGGCGAAAAACTTGTCATCGAGGGCAAGGCGCCCAATGCCTCGCCCGGCCGCGCCGACGATTTTTCCTCGCCGCCGAGAACCCAGCCCGCCACGGCTAGCGCCGTGACCGACAAGACGACGGCAATCAATCCTTAATACGGCAAGGCTGCTCGGAGACCGTTCTTCAGCGAGGTAGAACGCTCGATCCCATTAGCGACTCGTCGATCGAACGCGCCGCCTGGCGGCCTTCGCGGATCGCCCAGACCACCAGTGACTGGCCGCGGCGCACATCGCCTGCCGCATAGAGCTTGTCGACGCTGGTCCTGTAGTCGAGGTCATTGGCCTCGACATTCTTCGAACGGCGGACGTCGGTGACAATCTTCATCTGCCCGTCCAGTTCCGCCGCCACGCCGGCTGCCGCCGGCCCGGCAAAGCCGATGGCGATGAAGGCAAGATCGGCGCGGATGACGAATTCGGTGCCGGCGATCGGCTTGCGCTTGTCGTCGACCTCGCAGCATCTGACTCCGGTCAGCTGGCCCTCTTCGCCGATGAATTCGAGCGTCGCCACCTGGAATTCGCGCTCCGCACCCTCGGCCTGCGACGACGAGGTACGCATCTTGGTCGCCCAATAGGGCCAGACCGCGAGCTTGTCTTCCTTCTCCGGCGGCTGCGGCCGGATGTCGAGCTGGGTGACGCGCACGGCGCCCTGCCGGAAAGCGGTGCCGACGCAGTCGGAAGCGGTATCGCCGCCGCCGACGACCACGACATGTTGGCCGCTGGCGATGATCGGATGCGAAGGCCAGGCCACCGATTGGATCGGCTCGCCGCCGACGCGCTTGTTCTGCTGCACCAGATAGGGCATCGCATCGTAGACGCCGCCGAGATCGTCACCGGGGATGCTGGCGGCGCGTGGCGTTTCCGAGCCGCCGCAATAGAGCACTGCGTCGTACTCGGCGAGCAGTTCGGCCACGGGCTTGTCGACGCCGACATTGACGCCGCAATAGAAGGTCACGCCCTCGCCCTGCATCTGCTCGATGCGGCGGTCGATATAGTGCTTCTCGATCTTGAAGTCGGGAATGCCGTAGCGCATCAGCCCGCCCGGACGGCTCTCGCGCTCATAGACATGAACGTCGTGACCGGCGCGGCCGAGCTGCTGCGCGGCCGCCATGCCGGCCGGGCCGGAGCCGATGACGGCGACGTGCTTGCCGGTCTTCTTCTCCGGCGGATAGGGCCGGATATGACCGGTCTCGTAGGCCTTGTCGGCGATCGCCTGCTCGACGGTCTTGATGGCGACCGGAATGTCCTCGAGGTTCAGCGTACAGGCTTCCTCGCAAGGCGCCGGACAGATACGGCCGGTGAATTCCGGGAAATTGTTGGTCGAATGCAGGTTGCGGATCGCATTGTCCCAGTCGCCATTGTAGACGAGGTCGTTCCAGTCCGGGATCTGGTTGTGGATCGGGCAGCCGGTCGGCCCGTGGCAGAACGGAATACCGCAATCCATGCAGCGCGCGGCCTGTTTCTCGACCTCCTTATCCGACATCGGCAGCGTGAATTCGCGAAAATGCCGGATGCGGTCGGAGGCCGGCTGGTACTTGTGCACCTGCCGGTCGATCTCGAGAAAGCCTGTTACCTTGCCCATAGTCAGTCCCTGCTGTCCGAAGGCACGCTCGTCGGCGCACCCGTTAACCTCATAAGGCAGCCATGGCAACCTTCAGTCCGAGGTCAGGATTGTTGATGAGGTGTCGGCCGGGAAGCCTCGCTCCCCGGCAACGCCCAAAGCCTATTCCGCCGCCACGCTCATGCGCATGCGCTCCATCTCGATCAGCGCGCGGCGATACTCGACTGGCATGATTTTCCGGAATTTCGGCCGGAAAGCCGTCCAGTTGTCGAGGATTTCGCGGCCGCGCACCGAACCCGTGAAGTGGACGTGGTTCGAGATCAGCTGGTAGAGCCGCTCCTCGTCGTGGCTGGTCATGTCGCCCGAGACATCGACGCGGCCCTTGTGGTCGAGGTCGCCGCCATGATGGAGCAGCTTCTCCATCAGATCGTCTTCCTCCGGGACCGGCTCCAGTTCGACCATCGCCATGTTGCAGCGTTCGGCGAAGTCGCCTACCTCGTCCAGCACATAGGCAACACCACCCGACATGCCGGCAGCGAAGTTGCGGCCGGTCTTGCCGATGACGACGACGATGCCGCCGGTCATGTATTCGCAGCCATGGTCGCCGACGCCTTCGACAACGGCTGCGACGCCCGAATTGCGCACGGCAAACCGCTCGCCGGCGACGCCGGCGAAATAGGCCTCGCCCTCGGTCGCGCCGTAGAGCACGGTGTTGCCGACGATGATGGACTCGGCTGCGACGATCTTGGCCTCTTCCGGCGGACGAATGACGATGCGGCCGCCCGACAAGCCCTTGCCGACATAGTCGTTGGCGGCGCCGACCAGCTCGAACGAGATGCCGCGCGCCAGGAAGGCGCCGAAGGACTGGCCAGCGGTGCCGGTGAGCTTGACCGAGATCGTGTCTTCGCGCAGGCCCTTGTGCTTGAAGCGCTTGGCCACTTCGCCCGACAGCATCGCGCCTGCCGAACGATCGACATTGCGGATCGGCAGCTCGATGGTCACCGGCTGCTTGGCTTCCAGCGCCGGCTTCGCCAGCTCGATCAGCTTGCGGTCGAGCACGTCGTCGATCGGATGCTTCTGCCGCTCGGTCCAGTGCACGGCCTCATGCGGCGCGTCCGGCTTGAAGAACATCTTGCTGAAATCGAGCCCGCGCGCCTTCCAGTGCTGGATCACGTCTCGCTTCTCCAGCAGATCGGCATCGCCGATGATCTGGTCGAGATGAGTGAAGCCCATTTCGGCGAGCAGCCCGCGGACTTCTTCCGCAACATAGAAGAAGAAGTTGATGACGTGTTCGGGCGTGCCCTTGAAGCGCTTGCGCAGCACCGGGTCCTGCGTTGCCACGCCGACCGGACAGGTGTTGAGGTGGCACTTGCGCATCATGATACAGCCGGCCGCGATCAGCGGCGCGGTCGAGAAGCCGAACTCGTCGGCGCCGAGCAGCGCACCGATTATGACGTCGCGGCCGGTGCGCAACCCGCCGTCGACCTGCAGCGCGACGCGCGAGCGCAAGCCGTTCAGCACCAAGGTCTGGTGCGTCTCGGCAAGGCCCATTTCCCACGGGCTGCCGGCATGCTTGAGCGAGGTCAGCGGCGAGGCACCGGTGCCGCCGTCGTAGCCAGAGATGGTGATGTGGTCGGCACGCGCCTTGGCAACGCCGGCCGCGACCGTGCCGACACCGACCTCGGACACCAGCTTGACCGAGACGTCGGCCGCCGGATTGACGTTCTTCAAATCGTAGATCAGCTGCGCCAGATCCTCGATCGAATAGATGTCGTGATGCGGCGGCGGCGAGATCAGACCGACGCCTGGCGTCGAGTGCCGGACCTTGGCGATGGTAGCGTCGACCTTGTGGCCGGGCAGCTGGCCGCCCTCGCCGGGCTTGGCGCCCTGCGCGACCTTGATCTGCATCACGTCGGAGTTGACAAGGTACTCCGCCGTAACGCCGAACCGCCCGGAAGCGACCTGCTTGATCGCCGAGCGCTCGGGGTTCTTGCCGCCGCCGGGCAGCGGCAGATAGCGGTCGGACTCTTCGCCGCCCTCGCCGGTGTTGGACTTGCCGCCGATGGCGTTCATGGCGCGCGCCAGCGTGGTGTGCGCCTCGCGAGAGATCGAGCCGAAGGACATCGCGCCGGTCGAAAACCGCTTGACGATGTCGGCCGCCGGCATGACCTCATCGAGCGCGACCTTCTTGCGGCCGGTCTCGTCGGCGAGCTTGATCTTGAACAGGCCGCGAATGGTCTGCGCGCGCGCCGTCTCGCTGTCGATCTGCGCGGAATAGTCCTTGAACGTATCCCACGAACCCTGGCGCACGGCGTGCTGCAAGGTGGCGACCGCATCGGGCGACCACATATGCGCCTCGCCGCGCATGCGGAACATGTATTCGCCGCCGACCTCGAGGCTGTTGCGCAGCACCGGGTCGTTGCCGAAACCGTCGCTGTGGCGGCTGAGCGTCTCGGCCGCGATCTCGTCCAGCCCGACGCCTTCGATCAGCGTCGCGGTGCCGGTGAAGTACTTCTGCACGAAGTCGGTCTTCAGCCCGATGGCATCGAATATCTGCGCGCCGCAATAGGACTGGTAGGTCGAGATGCCCATCTTGGACATCACCTTGAGGATGCCCTTGCCGATCGACTTGATGTAGCGGGAGACGACTTCATAGGCATCGACCTCGGCCGGCAGTTCGCCGCGCTTATGCATGTCGAGCAGCGTGTCGAAGGCGAGATAGGGATTGATCGCTTCGGCGCCGTAACCGGCAAGGCAGCAGAAATGATGCACCTCGCGCGGCTCGCCGGATTCCACAACGAGACCGACTGAAGTGCGCAATCCCTTGCGGATCAGGTGATGATGCACCGCGGCCGTGGCCAGCAGCGCGGGAATAGCGATGCGGTCCGGTCCGACCTGGCGATCGGACAGGATGATGATGTTGTAGCCGCCGGCCACCGCCGCCTCCGAGCGCTCACAGAGCCGGTCGATGGCGCCCTGCATGCCGGCAGCATTCTCGTTCGAGGCGTAGGTGATGTCGATCGTCTTGGTGTCGAAACGGTCCTCGGTGTGGCCGATGGAGCGGATCTTTTCGAGATCGCCATTGGTCAGGATCGGCTGGCGCACTTCGAGCCGCTTGCGGCGCGAATTGCCGACAAGGTCGAAGATGTTCGGCCGCGGTCCGATGAAGGACACCAGGCTCATCACCAGCTCCTCGCGGATCGGATCGATCGGCGGGTTGGTGACCTGGGCGAAGTTCTGCTTGAAATAGGTGTAGAGCAGCTTCGACTTGTCCGACATCGCCGAGATCGGTGTGTCGGTGCCCATCGAGCCGACCGCCTCCTGGCCGGTGGTGGCCATCGGCGACATCAACAGCTTGGTGTCTTCCTGGCTGTAGCCGAAGGCCTGCTGGCGATCGAGCAGGCTGACATCCTTGCGCAACGCACGCGGCTCGACCGGCTTCAAATCTTCCAGGATGAGCTGCGTGTTGGCGAGCCAGGTCTTGTAGGGGTGCTTGGTCGCGATCTCCGACTTGATCTCCTCGTCGGAGATGATGCGGCCCTTTTCCAGGTCGATCAGAAGCATGCGGCCGGGCTGCAGCCGCCACTTCTTGACGATCCGTTCCTCCGGCACCGGCAGCACGCCGGCCTCCGAAGCCATGATGACGCGGTCGTCATCGGTGACGATGTAGCGCGCCGGGCGCAAGCCATTGCGGTCGAGCGTGGCGCCGATCTGGCGGCCATCGGTGAACACGACCGCCGCCGGCCCGTCCCACGGCTCCATCAGCGCGGCGTGGTATTCGTAGAAGGCCTTGCGGTCTTGATCCATGAGCTTATTGCCGGCCCAGGCTTCCGGGATCAGCATCATCATGGCGTGGCTGAGCGTGTAGCCGCCCTGGAACAGGAATTCGAGCGCATTGTCGAAGCATGCGGTGTCGGACTGGCCTTCGTAGGAGATCGGCCAAAGCTTCGAGATGTTGTTGCCGAACAGCTCGGAATCGACGGACGCCTGCCGCGCCGCCATCCAGTTGTTGTTGCCGCGCACGGTGTTGATCTCGCCATTGTGCGCGACCATGCGGTAGGGGTGCGCCAGCTTCCACGATGGGAAGGTGTTGGTCGAGAAGCGCTGGTGAACGAGGATAAGCGCGGTCTCAAAACGCGGATCGGTGAGGTCCTTGTAGTAGGCTCCGACCTGATAGGCCAGGAACATGCCCTTGTAGACGATGGTGCGCGCCGACAGCGACACGCAGTAGGAACCGATGTCCTTGTTGTCGTTCTCGGCGTAGATGCGGCCCGATATGACCTTGCGCAGCAGATAGAGCCTGGCCTCGTATTCCTCGTCGTCGGTAATGTCGGCCGTGCGGCCGATAAAGACCTGCCGGTGGAACGGCTCGGATGCCACGATGCCCGGAGCCTTCGACAGGGACGAATTGTCGACGGGCACGTCACGGAATCCGAGCAGCGGAAGCCCTTCGGATTGCGCCGATTCGGCGATGACGTCCTCGATATGGGCACGAAGTGCTGCGTCCTGCGGCATGAACCAGTGTCCGACGCCGTACTGACCCGCCGGCGGCAGGTCGATGCCCAGGGCGGCCATCTCCTCGCGGAAGAAACGATCTGGAATCTGCACCAGAACACCGGCGCCGTCGCCCGCCAGTGGATCGGCGCCGACGGCGCCGCGATGCGTCAGGTTTTCGAGCACGGCAAGGCCGTCCTTGACGATCTCGTGCGACTTCACACCCTTCATGTTGACGATGAAGCCGACGCCGCAGGCATCGTGCTCGTTGCGCGGATCGTAAAGGCCTTGCGCGGCGAAACCGTTGGCGGTGCGCCCAATGTTGGTCAGGGACGTATTTTTGACGGTAGCCGCTTTTGTCTGCGCGGCCTGGCCGTTGATCGCAGATGGCGTCAATTCCGTCATCGTCCTGTCCTCCGTTCCCAGTCCTTCGGGCGCTGGTTTGCCTCGGGAAGCGCATTGCTTCCCCTTCATCCTTGCGGCACGTCTTGCGAAATCCTTGCCGAACCATGCGGCTTACCGCCCGGTTCGTATCCGGTATCGTACAGGCCAGAGCCGATCCGTCTACCCGTCGCTCGCGGCAACGGCCGGAGTGGCCCAAATGATACGCCATTCCAGCCTGATTTGTGCGACAAAATAAGACAGCACTACTGTCCTAAATTTTTATGACAGAAATCGCAGGCGTGCACAAGACCGATTCACAAAAATCTCGAGCCCTTCACGACAGAAAATTACGCGTGGGAGGGTAGAAACGTAACCTTCAGTCGCCACCCGTGTCGCCCTGGCTTAGCTGGCTTTACTGCTTTTCCAGGGCTTGGCCCTTGCGCGTCAAACCCCAAAGCAGCCATGGTCCCGCCCGTTTTTCAAACCAGATACGGACATCTCAATGTTCTTTGCATCCGACAACTGGGCGGGGGTCCATCCCGACATCTCGGCCAATCTGTCCCGGCACGCCGCGGGCATCGCGACCGCCTATGGCGACGGCGAACTCGACCGCGCCGTCTACCGGCGCTTCAGCGAGATCTTCGAAGGGGATGTCGCAGTGTTCTTCGTCGCGACCGGCACGGCGGCCAACGCGCTCTCCATGGCGGCATGCAATCGTATCGGCGGCGTCGCCTTCTGCCATTCCGAAGCGCATATGAATGTCGATGAATTCGGCGCCGCGAGCTTCTATACCGGCGGAGCGCGCATGTCGTCCGTTCCGGGGCCTTTGGGACGCATCAATCCGCAAGCTCTCGACCGGGCCATCGCGCGCTACTCGCAAGACCTCGCCCCCGCCGGCCAGCCAATGGCGGTGACGATCACCCAGGCGACCGAGGTCGGCACGGTCTATACCGTCGACGATGTCAAAGCCGTCTCCGAGGTGGCACGCCGTCACAAACTGCCTCTGCACATGGATGGCGCGCGCTTCGCCAACGCGGTTGCCGCGACGGACATCAGCCCTGCCGAAATGACCTGGAAGAGCGGCGTCGACATCATCTCCTTTGGCGGCACCAAGAACGGCTGCTGGATGGCCGATGCGGTCGTGGTCCTGAACCCCGACCTGGGGCATGATCTGCGCCTGCTGCGCCAGCGCGCCGGACAGACCTTTTCCAAGGCGCGCTTCATCTCGGCCCAGTTCGAAGCCTATTTCACAGACGATCTCTGGCTGAGGATGGCGCGGCACGCCAACGCAATGGCCGCGCGGCTGGCCGAGACGATCGAAGACGCGCCGGCCGGCCGACTGGCCTGGCTGCCGCAGGCCAATGAGGTTTTCGCCATCCTCGACCGCGCCAACGCAGAAAAGCTGCAAGCGGCCGGCGCCAAATTCTACGAATGGGGCGTACCCCAAGGCTTCGACGGCCATCTCGGCGACAATGAAGCGATCTACCGTTTCGTCGCCAGCTTCGCGACGACAACGGAAGAGGTTGATCACATCGGTCATTTGCTCATCGGGTAAGGAAACGGTTAGGCCAGAAAGGGCCGCGCCAGCAGCTCCAGTCCAAGCAGGATCAGGAAGATCAGAAACCAGCGGCGGAAGGTCGCCGGGCTGATCCTCTGCCTGAGCAGCTGGCCGAGCCACATGCCGAGCAAGGCCGGCGCAACGGCCAGCGTCGACATCGCGAGATGCTCGATCTCGAATGCGCCATGCGCGGCGAGGCCGACTGCCAGCGCAATGGTCGACACGGTGAAGGAAAGACCAAGCGCCTGGATCAGGTCGTCCCGGCTCAGCCCCAGCGCCTGGATGTAGGGCACCGCCGGCACGACGAACACGCCGGTGCCGCCGGTGACAAGGCCGGTGAAGAAGCCGATAGCCGGCGACGACCAGCGCTCCGCCTTGGCGGGAATGCTGAGCTGTCGTGCCAGCAGCGTGTAGGCGGCGTAGAGCACCAGCGCGGCACCCAGGCCCGCGGTCGTCCATTTGACGTTGTCGCTGGCCAGCAGCCTTGCCCCGGCGACTGTGCCGATGAGAATGCCGGCTATCATCAGCCACAGCCGGCGCAGGATCGATGCAAAACTCGGGCCCGCGAACAGCTGCCAGACATTGGTGACGAAGGACGGCACGATCAGCAGCGACGCGGCCGTGATCGGTGGCATGACGGTGCCGAGCAGCCCCATCGCCAGGGTCGGCAAGCCCATGCCGGTGACACCCTTGACGATGCCGGCCAGCAGGAAGGTGATGGCGATTGTGCCCGTCAGCGCCAGGGAAAAATCAGACATGCCCTCGATCCATTCGCAGGACGAAAACCTCGTTCAGCGAGGCTTGCCGCGAAAGGGCCAGTATCCTTGGTTGGGGATGGCACAGACATCGAGGCAAACAAAAAGCGGCGCCTTTCGGCGCCGCTCTCGTCTCGGGAGGAGACGGTTTTGTGCTCAGGCTGCATTACGCAGCGGTCTTGGCCTCGATCTGCTTGGCCTTGGCCGAGGACGCGGAGATCGCGATCTTGCGCGGCTTCAACTCCTCGGGGATGTTGCGCTTCAGGTCTACGAAGAGCAGGCCGTTCTTCAGCGTGGCGCCGACGACTTCGACGTGATCTGCAAGCTGGAAGCGGCGCTCGAAGGCCCTCGAGGCAATGCCGCGATAGAGCAGTTCGGAACCTTCGCCATTGCCCTCGTCCTTGCGCTCACCCTTCACGGTCAGCACATTGCGGTGGGCCTCGATCGAGATCTCGTCTTCCGAGAAACCGGCAACCGCCATCGAGATGCGATAGGCGTCCTCGCCGGTGCGTTCGATGTTGTAGGGCGGGTAGGTCTGCGCGCTCTCAGGCTGGGCAAGCGAATCCAGCATTGTGAAGAGGCGGTCGAAGCCGACGGTCGAGCGATAAAGCGGGGAAAAATCAACGTGACGCATGAGGTGTTCTCCTGTTGAGCAACATGGTTTGCGTTTGGCCGGTGCGAAACCCTTGAGCGGCGTTCCGGGATAGGCCAGCGGCCCCGACATTGGCGGCCGCATCAGACATTTGGGGAGCGCAAAAGCGCATTTCAAGATTTTTGCCGGACGGCGAATTCGCGCTTCGATGAACGGCAGATGAACCGCCGCTTCGGCGCCCGTTCAGCCAGGCGGCGCTAGAGTGCAGCCAGGATCAAGAACAAGCGGCACCGGATGAGATGCCGCGACGAGGCCGAACCGGGTGTAACGTCCCTTCCTCCCGGATCGACAGAGGCCGGAAGCACGCCGCAGGGCTGCTTCCGGCCTCATTCGTTGCCGGAAGTTCCTGCCTTCCCCTTCCAACCGGAAGCCCTTTGCTTTTGCCGCGTTGGCGTCTATCACCGGGCCTGCGCCTCGCAGGGCTAGGGCGCGACACGAAAAACGAAACGCCGAATGACGGACCTCTTCCACGAATTTCCTGGCAATCCGTCACCGGTAAACGCGGCAGGCGGTTACTTCACCACCCGCGACGGCAAGCGGATCCGCTATGGCCTTTTTGGCGCCGTCACCCGCCCGATCAAGGGCACGGTGGTGGTGCTGACCGGTCGCAACGAATGCACCGAGAAATATTTCGAGACCATCCGCAATCTTACCGACAGAGGCTTTGGCGTTGCCACGCTCGACTGGCGCGGCCAGGGTGGCTCCGACCGGCTGATCCGCGACCGGCAGCGCGGCTTTGTCCGCAGTTTTCGCGACTACGCCAGCGACCTGGAACAGTTCTTCGAAGAGATCGTGCTGCCCGATTGCCGCGGGCCTTATTACATCCTGGCCCATTCAGCCGGAGCGGTGGTTGCCCTGCTTGCCGCACCTTCAATGGTCAATCGGGTGCGGCGCATGGTGCTGGTCGCCCCTTTCCTGACCCTGCCCGACCTTCCGGTCTCGATAACAACCGTTCGCCGCGTCTGCTCGCTGTTTTGCCTTCTGGGCCTCGGCCGGCTTTATGCCGCCTGGGGACCGCGGCCCAAGCAGACCACCCCCTTTGCCGTCAATAAGGTGACATCCGATCCGGAACGCTACCGGCGCAACACGGGGATCTACGAAGCCCATCCGCAACTGGCGCTTGGCGGCCCGACGATCCGCTGGCTGAAAGCCGCCGCCGAAGCGTCCGAAGCCGTAAGCGATCCGGACTTTGTCGCAGCGATCCAGGTCCCCATGCTGGTGATCGCCGCCGGGGCCGACCAGGTGGTGTCGACCAAGGCGGTGGAGGCCTATGCAAGGCGTCTGCGCCTCGGCTCGCTGCTGATGATCGACGGCGCGCACCATGAAATCCTGCAGGAGGCCGACATGTACCGCGAGCAGTTCCTCGCCGCTTTCGATGCCTTCATCCCGGGCACCGGCGACGACGCCTGAGCGATAGCAATCCGCAGGCGCTGCCCCTCGGAGATCAGGCCTGCCGGGCGAATTCCATGATCCAGTTGGTTTCCCAGGTCTTGCCGCCATCCGGCGAAAAGGCCTGCTCCCAGCGCGCCGATTCTTCGGTGATCCCCGACCAGAGGAACCGTACCCGAATCGGGCGGCCTTCGAAGATGTCGTCGCATAAAAATGTGCCGACGCCGTCCTCGAACGACCCGCGCATCGGCACGTCGATGGTTAGCGGATCGCGGCCGTCGATCCACCAGATCGACCACTGCTTCGTCGCCGGATCGAAGGTCCGCACCGTGGCAGCGCGATAGGTGCCGCCGGGCAATGCGATCACATTGTCGTCGACATTGCCGAGGCCGCCGAGGATCGCGCGCACATCGCACGTTCCGGCAAACATGTCCCAGTTGGTGTCGCCAGCCAGCCGCGTGCGCAACCGTCGATGGCTGACCGTCCAGCGTCCATGGAAGAAATCGAAATCGCTGCGGCCGTCCGCCGGATCTTTGTCTGGACGGCTGGCTGTTGGCTGCGTTGGCATCTCTGATCCTCCCTCGGGTGAAATCCTTCTATAGCGGAAGGATCCTGACACCTGCCTGTCAGGAGGATTGGCCTGTCGCCGCGCCAAGGGTTCGTCGAGATTGAGGTCGGGCCGAGCCGAGAATGATGGTTTCCGAGAACCGGAGCGGAGCGTACTTAAAGTACGTGAGCACCCGAAGCGCAGGAGACCGCCATTCGCAGGCCGGCATCACCTGAATATCGGCGGACCCTAGCCGCGCAATGCCGCCATCGCGGCCGCATGCAATTCTGGCGTTGCCGCCGCCAAAATGTCGCCGCCCTTTTCCGCCGGCCCACCGTCGAACGTGGTGACGACGCCGCCAGCCTTTTCGATGATCGGGATCAGCGCCACGATGTCGTAGGGCTTCAGCCCGGGATCGGCGACGACGTCGACGTTTCCTGCCGCGACCATGGCGAAGGCGTAGCAATCGGTGCCATAGCGGGCGAGCTGAACCTGCTTTTCGAACTGGTCGTAGCGCGTGCGCGCCTCGCCCTTGAACAGCGCCGGCGTGGTAGTGAACAGCGTCGCTTTGCTGAGGTCCGTCGTCTTGCGCGTCGCAAGCTTGCGCGGCCCGCCCGGCCCCTCATAATGGGCTCCGGAGGCGTTAGCGTAATACAGCTCGCCGGTGAAGGGTTGCGACATCAGGCCGGCGACGGCATCGCCGTCGACGGTCAGCCCGACCAGCGTCCCCCAGACCGGCAGGCCGGAAATGAAGGCACGCGTCCCGTCGATCGGATCGATCACCCAGACATGCCTGCTGGATATGTTCTCGCTGCCATGCTCCTCGCCCAAAATGCCATGATCGGGATATTCCGCCGATATCAGGGCCCGGATGACCCGCTCGGCCTCGCGATCGGCCTCGGTGACCGGATCGAAGCCGCTCACCTCCTTGTTGGCGATGGCGCCCTGGTTGCGGAAGCGCGGCAAGGTCTCGGCGGCGGCGGCATGTGCGATGCGCCGCATGAAGTCGATGCTGATATCCAACTGATTCTCCCGCGTTGCAGCACGTCGTCATTGCCGGTGATTTCGCGCCGGAGCAAGGGCTTGGGAGCCCTCCGGCGCCATGACCACTGTTGCCCGAATGTCACGCAAGCGTCATCGAAACGCAATTTCCACTTCATAGTGAATTAAAAAAGCCCGAAGTCGGTTGACATTTGTGCAGCGCACAATAGATTTGTTCTCGGACAGGTCTTCCTGTCCATGCCCTCCTTGGGCGTTTCCTCCCTAGACTTCGACCGTGTCGTGAAAACGATGCGGTCTTTTTTTCATCGCGAAGCCGGTGCGGGCGCTGACCTATGCGGCTTGGCGCCAAACCTATTCGGCGGCGAGCGGCAGGTCGATGAAATGGTGATCGGGCATCGCCATCAGCTCGGCCGAGAAGCGCGCCAGATCGTCGGCGAGCGCGTCGAAGCCGGCGGATTTCTGGAACGTCCGCTCATTCATGTAAAGCCCGCGATTGACCTCGATCTGCAGCGCATGGAGATGGCGCGCCGGCCGGCCGTAATGCTCGGTGATGAAGCCGCCGGCATAGGGCTTGTTGTGGGCGACCGTATAGCCCATGCCGGTGAGCAGGCCGATCGCCGTCTCGGTCAAGGCCGTCGTGGCGGAGATGCCGAACCGGTCGCCGACGATGAAGTCCGGCCGCACCCCATTGTCGCCAACTCTGATGCTGGCGGGCATCGAATGACAGTCGATAAGCACGGCATAGCCGAACCGCGCGTGGGTCCTGGTCAAAAGCCGCTTCAGCGTCTCGTGATAGGGCTTGTAGACGGTCTCGATGCGCGCCACGGCCTCGGCCAGCGGCAGGCGACCGGAATAGATGTCGAGCCCCTCCCCCACCAGCTTCGGCACGGTGCCAAGTCCGCCCGCCACCCGCGCCGAGCGGATGTTGCAGAAGGACGGCACCGGTTCGGCGAACATGCGCGGGTCGAGTTCCCAGGGCTCGCGATTGACGTCGAGATAGGCGCGCGGGAAATTCGCCGCCAGCATCGGCGCGCCAAGGGCTACGGCGCCGCCGAACAGTTCCTCGACATAGCAATCCTCGGACCGGCGGATGGCGTTGCGGTCGAGCCGCGCCATGGCCAGGAAGCGGTCGGGATAGTAGCGGCCGCTGTGCGGCGAGTTGAAGAGGAAGGGAACGCGCTGCTCGGCGCCCGATCGGATTTCGAAGGGTGGAACGACCGAAAAATCCTCGGCTGCCGTCTTCAATTTGAGCGAACCCGGAAACAGCACTGCATCATGATTTGAAAGTGCCATCTCGCCGGCCGCATGTCCAGCATTTCAGCACCCTCACAGCTCAGCCAAAGTCAGGATAATGCCGCCATCGTTCACTTGATGTTTACCGTCACCTCCTCATATACAGGATGGTTAACGGGCTTGCCCGGCGCCAATGTCGGGGCGGGTGATTCGGACGGGATATGATGGCACGCATTCTGCTGGCGGAAGACGATGACGATATGCGCCGGTTCCTCGTCAAGGCGCTGGAGCGAGCCGGCTATCAGGTGAGCGATTTCGACAATGGCGCCAGCGCCTATGAGCGGCTGCGCGAGGAGCCTTTCTCGCTGCTCCTGACCGACATCGTCATGCCCGAGATGGACGGCATCGAGCTCGCCCGCCGCGCCACCGAGATCGATCCCGACCTCAAGGTCATGTTCATCACCGGTTTCGCCGCCGTTGCGCTCAATCCGGATTCCAAGGCTCCGAAGGACGCCAAGGTCCTGTCGAAGCCGTTCCATCTGCGCGATCTCGTCAACGAGGTCGAAAAGATGCTGCAGGCCGCCTGAAGCACTTCCGGCTCGATCCCGGCGCGTCCTCGGCGGCGCGACAAGACGAGCCTTTCTTTCCCTCTTCGACCTATTGACGCGCTGGATCAAAAATGGTGTATGCGCGGCTTCGGATGGGCGTGTAGCTCAGCGGGAGAGCACTGCATTGACATTGCAGGGGTCACAGGTTCAATCCCTGTCACGCCCACCATCCAGACAAATCCGGACTGTATCGTATGCTCGGCGACCCCGGCAAAGGTCTTCATGGACACTCCGCAAAACCCATCCCGGCTTGGGCCGGGACAGGTAAGGCTTAGGTCAGCTCATTGAGGCTCCGGATCGGGCGAAGGCGACTTGTCGCCGTTCCTGCCTTCCTTGCACGGCGCGTCGCCGATGCCGCAGCATTTGGCGTTGTGGGTGACACCAGGCTTTGTCTTGTCGCAATCTCTTGGCGCCGTCGTCTGACAGCCCGCCAGCACCGAGACGGCAATGGCGGCAAGCAAGACGTTTCTTGATCGAATAAACATGGACGGTCTCCTTGATGAACCACGTTGTTACGCAGCGCTTGGTCGCGCGCCGCGACGATTGGTTCAAAGGAACCGAAAAATAGTCTGAGAAATTTTTCTCGATGCCTGAACAGGCAAGTGCGCCGATAGCGCCCGAGGCCGAATTGAGCGGTGACGTGCTGCGTGTAAAAGGCAAGGAGACGACTGAAGGTTCGCAGGAGAGAAGCAGGAGATGGCGGCAATCGGACGGTCCATGATGACATGTGATCCCGATCGTCTCCGCCTGCCCCCCGGGCGGGCAGCCATGACCCCAGTTCCAGCCGAGCGACGGTCCACCTGGCAACGAATGCTCCTCGAGCTCAAGCGGTCGAAAAAGCATCTCAAGTCGCCGCTCTCGAGTCTTGGCAATGCGCTGGTTTCGGCAAAACGCAAGCTCGAACACCGCCATGTCGTGAAGCTGCGCATAATGACGGCTACGCGGCCTCGCCGATTTCGCGTGTGAAGGACAGCTTCATGCTTGTCCGGATCATCGGCAATGGAGCCGCGACACCGCAAGGGCCAGTCATACGACAACGCCCTGTTCATCCTGGACAACGAACCCGCCTTCCCGGATTACGAGAAATTCTGGATCGTCAACCGGATAACGGACGCCGGGGAAGAGGCCCGCATCATCGGCCTGCTGGAAAGCCGGAGCCAGAATTTCCACAGGATCCCATTCGACCTTGATGCCTATCGGCAAATCCCCTGGAACATGGACGAACTGTCCACGGGCGAGTTCCGGTCTTCGGAAAGCAGCATCCGATCGGCCGAGCCGAATGCCGCGCGCTATGAAACGCACATCCGGCGCGGCAAGAACCTCTATGCGATGAACAACAACGGAGCGCGCAACACGGCGCTTGAGATCGCCCGCGGGCGGGCGAAGTGGCTGATGCCGTGGGACGGCAACTGCTACCTGACGCTGTCGGCCTATCAACAGATCCGGGCAGCCACTGGAGAAAACCCGCATTTCCGCTATGTCGTGGTGCCGATGGCGCGCATCGTCAACGCACTTCTGCTCGACGCGGCCTTCAACCCGCGGGCAAACGAAGAGCCGCAAATCCTATTTCGAACCGATACGACGGAACTGTTCGACGAAAACTATCCCTATGGACGCCGGCCAAAGGTCGAAATGCTGTGGCGGCTTGGCGTTCCCGGGCAGTGGGACCGGTTCTGCGACGACCAGTGGGATTTCCCGCGTCCGCCCCTCTCGCCCGATGCCGGGCTTTTCCAGAATGCCGGCTGGGTCGCGCGCCTGGATTCAGGGCGCTCGCACCTTGAAATTGGCAAGGCGGGCTTCATCGCCCGCTGGACCAGCCGCGACGAGGCGATCGTCGACATGCTCGACCGCTGCGACGCCAGTGCGGTCTCTGCCAGGCTCGATCCGTCGCGCCTGGCCTTCTACGACGAGGAAGCGCTCACCGCCGCGTCCGGGAACAAGGGCGCCGATCTTCAGCGGCATTTGCGGATCTGCGCCGACCAGGCGCTGACCCGCGGTCCGTTCAGCGTGACGGACAAGACAGGCGTAGCGCCAAGCTGCGACGCGCACGACTATTTCCAGCCGGCGCCCTATTGGTGGCCCGATCCCGGCAAGCCTGACGGACTTCCCTTTGTCGGGCATGACGGCCAACGCGCACCCGGCACCACAATGTATGAAGCAGGCAGCGAAGCCTACGATCGTACGCGCCTGCAGCGATTGCTGGACGATACCACCGTGCTTGCACTGGCGGCGACGGTGCTTGACGAACAGCACTATGCCGGCCACGCCGCCAAGCTCATCCGAAACATGGTTCATCGATCCGGCGACAAGAATGAACCCGCATATGCGCGACGCGCAGGTGCGGTTCGGTCACGACGACAACGAAGGGAGCGGGCAAGGTATTATCGAGCTCAAGGATCTCTATTTCTTCCTTGATGCGGTTCGTCTGGTTGAGCGGACGGGGGAATTGAACGCAGGAGAGCGCGAAGCATTCAGGGCCTGGCTTGGTTGGTACCGCGAATGGCTGGACACGGCGCCGGCTGCGGTGGCCGCGTCCAAGCGCCTCAACAACCACGGTGTGTTCTTTGATCTGCAGCGAGCGTCGATCGCCGCATTCCTGGCAGACAGCGCGATGCTGGCCGGGATCGGCCGTCGCGCCAGGGAGAGACTGACGGACCAGATCGCGCCTGATGGCTCGCTGCCGAGGGAATTGTCGCGCACCCGCCCCAGACACTACACCCTGTCTACCCTGCAGGGTTGGACGACGCTGGCGCGCATCCTGTCCTCGGTCGGCGACGATCTTTGGCAGCATCGGGCAGGAGAAGGACAGCGACTGGTCCGTGCCCTGCACTGGCTGGCGGCGAATATCGACAGCCATGGCGCCACGTCGATGGACATGATCGACCCGCACCGGCTTTGGCCGCTGTTGCTCGATCTTGCGCGGCACGATCCCGAAGCAATGATCCCCAACGCCGAGGCGCAGACCGCCACGCCCGTCTTCCACCCGGACGAAGGCATCGCTCCGTTCTGGATGTGGAGAAGGCCCTAAATTCTCAGACCGGCTTTCCAGAGCTGCGACCGCAGCTTCGACAGTGTGCCGGATTTCCCAGTCGTGATCGGCCCTATTTGCCGTCCGATTTTCTTGAAGATCTCATTTTCCGGTTCGGCTGCAAGCGCTAGGGCGGCCATTTTCGATGCGGATTCCGTGTCCTTCAATGCGCTCTGGAAGATGTGCGCCGAGCACGCAGCGGCATGAGAATAACCCGCGTTCGCGGCCGCGAAGAAACGGTCGAAATCCTTGGACATGACATGGCCTCTCGTCGCGGCAATCAGCCTCGATCGAGGTTCAGACCGCACCGAGGCGGACATCACCTTTCTCAACATGCTGGAGAAACCACGCATAGGTCTGTTCCAAGCCACTGCGAAGCGAATAGCCCGGGCGCCAGCCCCCGGCAAACAGGCGCGACACATCCATTAGCTTGCGCGGCGTGCCGTCCGGCTTCGTCGGATCGAATGCGATCGCGGCCTCCGCGCCGACGACGGATACGATGGTGCGGGCCAGATCCGCAATGCTGATGTCCTCTCCCGAACCGACATTGACATGGCTGTCTCCGGCATAATTCTTCAGCAGCCAGACCAGGGCGTCGGCGGCGTCGTCGACATGCAGGAACTCGCGCATCGGCGTACCCGATCCCCAGACCTCCAGGGTCTTGCCGCCGGTGCGCTTGGCCTCATGCGCCTTGCGCATCAATGCCGGCACGACATGGCTGGTGGAAAGGTCGAAATTGTCGCCCGGGCCGTAAAGATTGGCCGGCATCGCCGAAATGTAGTCGACGCCATATTGGCGCCGGTAGGCCTGGGCAAGTTTCAGCCCGGCGATCTTGGCGACTGCATACCATTCATTGGTCGGCTCGAGCGGGCCGGTCAGCAGTGCGTCTTCGGGGATCGGCTGCGGCGCTAGCTTCGGATAGATGCAGGACGAGCCAAGAAACAGAAGCTTCTCCACTCCATTGCGAAAGGCAGCCTCGATGACATTGGTCTGCACGACGAGATTTTCATGCAGGAAATCGACCGGGAACCTGTCATTGGCCAGGATGCCGCCGACCTTGGCCGCGGCCATCACCACCGCGTCCGGCCTGTGATCGGCCATCCAGCGCCGCACGCCGGCCTGGTCGAGCAGGTCGAGCTGCTCACGCAGCACGGTCAGGATCTCGCAATCCTCGGCCGCCAGCCGGCGCACGATTGCCGAGCCGACCATGCCGCGATGCCCGGCGACAAAAACCCGCTTGCCCCGCAGCTCGAAAGTCATCGCCGCATCCTATGACTGGTGGCCGTTGCGCCGGATGTCGTCGACTGAGCGCACCAAGTCGGCCTGCACCATTTCCACAACCAGTTCCTTGAAGCCAATCGTGTGCGACCAGCCAAGTCTGGCCCTCGCCTTGGATGCGTCGCCGACAAGGATCTCGACCTCTGTCGGCCTGAAATAGCGCGGGTCGATGCGCACCAGCACGGCGCCCGAGCCGGCATCCACACCGACCTCGTCGACACCTTGGCCCTGCCAGCGAATGGTCCGCCCGGTCTCCGCAAAGGCCAGTTCGACGAATTCGCGCACGGAGTGCATCTCGCCCGTCGCCAGCACGAAGTCATCGGCCTCGCTGTGCTGCAGGATCCGCCACATGCCTTCGACATAGTCGCGCGCATGGCCCCAGTCGCGCTTGGCGTTGATATTGCCGAGATAGAGCGTGTCCTGCAGTCCGCGATGGATCGCGGCGACGGCGCGCGTGATCTTGCGGGTGACGAAGGTTTCGCCGCGCGTCGGGCTCTCATGGTTGAACAGGATGCCGTTGGCGGCAAACATGCCATAGGCCTCGCGGTAGTTGACCGTGATCCAGTAGGCGTAGAGCTTGGCCGCCGCATAGGGCGAGCGTGGATAGAAGGGCGCGGTCTCGCTTTGCGGGGTTTCGGCAACCTTGCCGTAAAGCTCCGATGTCGACGCCTGGTAGAAACGCACCGACTTTTCGAGGCCAAGGATGCGGATGGCCTCCAGCAGCCTGAGCGTGCCGAGCGCATCGGCATTGCCGGTATATTCCGGTGTCTCGAAGCTCACCTGGACATGGCTCTGGGCGCCGAGATTGTAGATTTCGCTCGGCTTTGTCTCCTGCACCAGGCGGATCAAATTGGTCGAGTCGGTCAGATCGCCATAGTGCAGGAAGAAACGGGTGCCGTGCTCATGCGGATCGACGTAGATGTCGTCGACGCGCTCGGTATTGAAGGAAGAAGAGCGGCGTTTGACGCCATGCACGACATAGCCTTTCTGCAGCAGCAACTGTGCCAGATAGGCGCCGTCCTGGCCGGTCACGCCGGTGATCAAAGCTACTTTGTCCGTCATGCCCTATTCGTCCCCTCCCAATGGGCCATAGCGAATACAGATTTGCCCCAACAAGGCAAATCCGAACATCGGCCCGAGGGAGGGCGTGCTCAGACGCCGGCGACGGCGCAGAGGTGCCTCATCCTGACAACGGCGAGTTCCGGGTTGGCCAGCAATCCGGCCTGATCGGCGAGCCGGAAGACTTCGGCATAGTGGCGGATGCCGCGCGCCGACTGCATGCCGCCGACCATCGCGAAATGGTCCTGGTGGCCGTTGAGCCAGGCCATGAAGACGATGCCGGCCTTGTAATATTCGGTCGGCGCCTCGAAGATTTTTCGCGACAGCGGCACGGTCGGCGCCATCAGCGCGTCGTAGCCGGCATGATCGCCATCGGCCAGTTTCGCCAGCGCAGCATTGGCGACCGGCGCGATGGCATCGAAAATACCGAGGAGCGCGTGCGAATGTCTTTGCCCGTCGCCGGCAATCAAATCGGGATAGTTGAAATCGTCGCCGGTGAACATGACGATGCCCTCGGGCAGGCGATCCCTGAGCGCCACCTCCCTGCCGGCGTCGAGCAGCGAGATCTTTATCCCTTCGACCTTGCTTGCATGGCGCTCGATGATGGCGACGACCGTGTCGAGCGCAGCCTCGAAATCATTGCTGCCCCAATACCCCTTCAGCGCCGGGTCGAACATGTCGCCCAGCCAGTGCAGGATGACCTTGCCGGAGGCCTGGGCCAGGATGCGGTCGTAGACCCGGGCATAGTCGTCGGGTGCCTTGGCCACCGCCGCCAGCGCCCGGCTTGCCATCATGATCGCCCTGCCGCCCTCGCCTTCGACGAAGGCGAACTGCTCTTCGTAGGCGCCTATCACGTCATCGAGGCTTCTGGCGGCGGCCGGCGCCAGATGATCGGTGCCGGCGCCGGAGGCGAGATCGGCGCCTTCGACGGTGCGCGCCTCGGCGATCGAACGGCGGATCAATTCCTTCGCGCTTGCCCAGTCGAATCCCATGCCGCGCTGCGAGGTGTCCATCGCCTCGGCGATGCGGAAGCCAAGCGCCCACAGATGATGGCGAAACGCCATTGTCCTGTCCCAGTCGACGACCGGTTGCGACCACGGATCGGTCATCGCCATGGGATCGGCGACGACATGGGCGGCGGCATAGGCGATGCGCGAAAACCGTGCGCCGGCCACCGGTTGCACCGGCTGGCCGACCAGCCGGTAGATAGAGCTGCAACCGTCCTCTTCGGGCAAGGTGATGTCCATGAAACTCTCCCTTTGTCGCGCCTATAAATGGAACGTTCCAATAAATCAAGAACCTTTATGATCCCATACCCAGCGCGATCGGATGCTGCGTCGCAACACAGGAACCCTTGTCAGGAAAGATTTTTTAGCGGATCTGATCAATTTTTCTCAAGCGCGAAAGATCCGGATTGACTCCCATTCCCGACAGTGATTAGAACGTTCCAATAAATTAGACCAAAAAAGCCGGAAGGACGTATCTGGATGGCCAGCCGGCCCAAGGCGACGATACTCGACATTGCTCGCGAGGCGGGCGTGTCCAAATCGACGGTGTCGCTCGTGCTCCAGGGCAGCGGGCTGATCCGGCCTGAAACCGCGGTCAAGGTGCGCAAGGCGATCGAGGACGTCGGCTATGTCTACAACCGCGGCGCCGCCAATCTGCGCAAGGCCCACTCCAATGTCATCGGCATGGTCATCAACGATCTCACCAACCCCTTCTTCGCCGAACTGGCGGTCGGCATGGAGCGCGTCTTCCAGTCGGCCGGCATCGTGCCCTTCATCGCCAACACGGCAGAGAACCCGGTGCGCCAGGAGGAAGTGCTGAAGTCGCTGATGGAACAGGGCGTCGCCGGGCTGATCGTGTCGCCGGCGCGCGGCACGACGCCGGGCGCTTTCCGTCGCCTGGAGATGGCTGGCCTTCCTGTCGTCTTCGCCATGCGCCGCTTGCCTGAAAGCCGCATCCCGGTGATCGCGCCCGACAATCATCGCGGAGCGTTTCTGGCCACGCAGCATCTGATCGGCAAGGGCCATCGTCGGTTGGCCTTCTTCGGCGGCTCATCCGATCTGGTGGTCTATCACGAACGATTGGGCGGTTTCCGCGAGGCCTGTGAAACGCTCGGCATCGCCGCTGGTGACAGGCTGATCTTCGAAGGCGAGACCAGCCGCAAGGGCGGCATCGCCTGCATGGAAACAGCCCTTGCGATGGCCGCGCCGCCAACGGCGGCACTCTGTTTCAACGATGCAGTCGCCTTCGGCGCCATGCTGGCGCTACGCAAGCGTGGGCTTGAACCGGGCGCGGATTTTGCCGTCGTTGGCTTCGACGACGTGGCCGAGGCCGAGCACTACATGCCGGCGCTGACCAGCGTCGCGGTCGACTCGGCAGGCCTAGGCGAGCGCGCTGCCCATGTCATGCTGAAGATGATCCAGTCGCGCACCACGCGCGCCGAGGATCATATCGGCGCGGTCAACCTCGTGGTCAGGGACAGCTGCGGTCCCGATCTCCGCACAGGAATGGGAGACGCGGCATGAGCGTCAGATGGGGTCTGATCGGCGCCAGCACGATCGCCAGGCAATTCATGATCAACGCCATCCGCGCGCAGGCCGATGGCGAGATCACTGCCGTAATGAGCTCCAGCCAGGAGCGCGCCGCTTCCTACGCCCAGGAAAACAACATCCCGCTCGCCGTCTCGACGCTCGATGCCTTGCTCGGCGCGGATATCGACGCCGTCTACATCTCGACCACCAACGAATTGCACCTCGAACAGGCACTGGCCGCGATCAAGGCGGGCAAGCATGTTCTGTGCGAAAAACCGCTGGCGCTGACCAGCGCCGATGCGCGCAAGATGGTCGCCGCCGCCAAGGCTGCCGGCGTCGTGCTTGGCACCAACCACCATCTGCGCAACGCCGGCGCGCACCGGGCCATGCATGAAGCGATCGCCGCCGGCCGCATCGGCAAGCCGGTCGCCGCGCGCGTTTTTCACTCGGTCTATCTGCCTGAGAGTTTGCAGGGCTGGCGCATCAGCAAGCCAGAAGCGGGCGGCGGCGTGGTGCTCGACATCACCGTACACGACGCCGACACGCTGCGCTTCGTGCTGGGCGACGATCCGGTTGAGATTTCGGCCTTCACCCAAAGCGCCGGCATGGCCAATAGCGGGCTGGAGGACGGCGCCATGTGCATCTGGCGCTTCAAGTCGGGCGTCATTGCCCAGTCGCATGAAGGCTTCACGACCAAATTCGCCGGCACCGGCTTCGAGGTGCATGGCTCGGAAGGCTCGCTCTTCGCCAGCAACGTCATGACCCAGAAACCGGTCGGCTCGGTGCTGCTGCGCACCGCACAAGGCGAGCAAGAATTGAGCTTCGATCGCGAGGATCTCTACACGAGGTCGCTGCGCCAGTTCCATGCCGCGATCCGTGGCGAGGGCCAGCCATCCGCGACGGGTGAAGACGGCGTCTGGTCGCTGACGTCGGCCGAGGCAGCACTTCAGTCCGCGAAATTAGGCAAGGCGGTCGCAATCGACCCGAAACTTGGGAGCGCCGCGTGAGCAAGGTCGTTTCCGCCGCGCAAGCCGCCAGCCTGATCAAGGACGGCATGGTCGTTTCCGTGTCGTCGTCGAGCGGCCTCGGTTGCCCGGATGCGGTGCTTGCCGCGATCGGCGAGCGTTTCGACGCAGAGGGCCATCCGAAAAACATCACCACGCTGCACCCCATCGCCGCCGGCGACATGTACGGCATCAAGGGCATCGACCATCTCGCCAAGCCCGGCCTGCTGAAGCGCACGCTGTGCGGCTCCTATCCGTCAGGCCCGTCGTCCTCTGAGCCGCCGCAGATCTGGAAGATGATCGGCGACAATTCGGTCGCCGCCTACAACGTGCCCTCAGGCATATTGTTCGACATGCATCGCGAGGCCGCTGCCAAGCGGCCCGGCGTGCTGACCAAGGTCGGGCTCGACACTTTCGCCGACCCGCGCCACCAGGGCTGCGCCATGAACGCGGCCGCCAGCGAGCCGATCGTGTCGGTGCAGCAGTTCGACGGCGAGGAATGGCTCTATTTCCGCTCGATCGTTCCGCAGGTCTCGATCATCCGCGCCACGACGGCCGATGAACGCGGTAACCTCACCTATGAACATGAAGGCGCCTATCTCGGCGGGCTGGAGCAGGCGCTGGCCGCCCGCAACAATGGCGGCATCGTCATCGCGCAGGTCAAGCGCGTCGTCGAGAACGGCACGCTGAAGCCGCATGACGTGCGCGTGCCCGGCGTGCTGGTCGACCACATCGTGATCGCACCCGACCAGTTGCAGACGACGCTGACACCTTACGACCCGGCGATCTCCGGCGAGATCTTCCGGCCGCTGTCGACCTTCCGCAACGCCGAGATGAACGTCCAGAAGGTGATCGCCCGCCGCGTCGCCATGGAATTGCGCGACGGGATGGCCGTCAACATCGGCTTCGGCATTTCGGCCAACGTGCCGCGCATTCTTCTCGAGGAAGGCCAGCACGGCAAGGTCACCTGGGTGATCGAACAGGGCGCGGTCGGCGGCGTGCCGCTGCTCGACTTCAAGTTCGGCTGCGCCTCGAACGCCGAGGCGATCATGCCCTCGCCGCACCAGTTCATCTATTTCCAGGCCGGCGGCTTCGATGCTTCGCTGCTGTCCTTCCTGCAGATCGACCGCCACGGCTCGGTCAACGTTTCAAGACTTTCGGCAAGGCCGCATGTCACCGCCGGCGCGGGCGGTTTTGTGGACATCACCGCGCGCGCGAAAAAAATCGTCTTCTCGGGCTTCTTCAATGCTGGCGCAAAACTGTCGCTGGCCGATGGCGGCATCCGCATCGACCAGGAGGGCAAAGTGAAGAAGGTGGTCGACGAGGTCGAGCACATCTCGTTCTCGGGAAAACGCGCTGTCGCGCAGGGACAGGACATCACTTATGTCACCGAGCGCTGCGTGATGAAGCTGACACCGGATGGGTTGCAGGTGACGGAACTTGCACCAGGCATCGACCTCGAACGCGATGTCCTGGCGCAGGCCGAGATCCCGCTCGGCGTCGCCAACGACCTCAAGGTGACACCGTCCGCACTCTATCAGGATCGGCCGATCGGCCTGTCGCTCAATGGCGGCGCCTCGCTCGGAGGCGCGCATGGCTGAGCGTCTCGTTACATTGGAAACCGATGGCGCCATCGGCATCATCACCTTGCGCCGGCCGGAAAAGTTCAACGCGCTCGATATCCCGATGCTGCGGGCTCTGGAAACATCGCTCGACGAGGCGGAGATGGCCGACGGCGTCCGCGTCGTACTGTTGCGTGGTGAAGGCAAGGGCTTCTGCGCCGGTGGGGACGTCGAGGCATGGGCGCAGATGAGCGCCGCCGATTTCCAGGTGCAATGGGTACGCTATGGCCACCGCGTCTTCGACCGACTGGCCAGGCTGCGTCAGCCGACCATCGCCGTGCTCTCCGGCCACGCGCTGGGCGGTGGACTGGAGCTGGCCGCTGCCTGCGATTTCCGCGTCGCCGAAACGCAGGTCAAGCTCGGCTTTCCGGAAACCGCGATCGGCGTTGTTCCCGGCTGGTCCGGCACGCAGCGCGCCGTGCGCCGCTTCGGCGCGCAAACGGTGCGGCGCATGGCGCTCGGCGGCGAGGTTCTTGTGGCTGCAGATGCGCTTGCCCTGGGTGTCGTTGACCGGGTGGTCGAGACCGGCAAAGCGTTCGACGAAGCCAAGGCCTGGGCGGAAAAAATCGCCGAGCGCGGGCCGCTGGCGACTGAAGCCGCCAAGCTGATGATCGCGGTTGCCGAAGGCGAGGAAAGCGCTGCCGCAACGGAAGCGCTGGCCAGCGGCTTCATCGCCCTGACCGGTGACCTCAAGGCCGGCGTCGGCGCCTTCAAGGCCAAGCAGAAGCCAGCCTTTTCGCGAGCCTAGACAAGAGTGGAAATCCTATGAACGCGCCCCTCAACATCGCCATGCCCACCGAGGCTTCCACAGCGCCGAAGAGCTACCGGCTGCTGATCGACGGCAAGCATGTCGACGCCCGCGACGGCCGCACGCTGGAGCGCAACAGCCCCGGCCACGGCTTCACCGTTTCGCGCTATGCGCAGGCCGGCGAGGCGGAGGTTGAAGCAGCGGTAATCGCTGCCCATAAGGCATTCGAGACCGGGCCATGGCCGCGCGTGAAGGCATCCGAGCGCGCCGTGATCCTGCACAAGGCGGCCGACCTGATCGAGGCACAGCTCGAAGACATCGCCCGGCTCGATGCGCTGGAATCCGGCAAGCCGATCGCCCAGGCGCGCGGCGAGATCGGCGGCGCCGTCGACATCTGGCGCTATGCCGCTTCGCTTGCCCGCACACTGCATGGCGAGAGCTACGCCAATCTCGGCGATGCCATGCTGGGCGTGGTGCTGCGCGAGCCGATCGGCGTCGTCTCGATCATCACGCCGTGGAATTTCCCGTTCCTCATCGTCAGCCAGAAACTGCCCTTCGCGCTCGCTGCCGGCTGCACGGCGGTGGTCAAGCCGAGCGAGATGACCTCGGCCTCGACCTTCGTTCTCGGCGACATCCTTATGCAGGCCGGCCTGCCCGCCGGCGTCGTCAACATCCTCGCAGGCCTCGGCGCCGATGTCGGTGCGCCAATGGTCAGCCATCCGCTGGTCGAGATGGTGTCCTTCACCGGCTCGACCCGCGTCGGCAAGATGACCATGGCCTCGGCCGCCAGCTCGCTGAAGAAGGTCTCGATGGAGCTCGGCGGCAAGAACGGCCAGATCGTCTTCCCGGATGCCGACCTCGAAGCGGCCGCCGATGCAGCTGTCTTCGGCGGCTTCTTCAATGCCGGCGAATGCTGCAACGCCGGCAGCCGGCTGATCGTGCATGAGGCGATCGCCGACGACTTCCTCAGCGCGGTCCAGGCGCTTACCGCCAAGGTGACGGTCGGCGATCCGCTTGACGACCGTACCAAGGTCGGCGCGATGATCTCGTCCGACCATCTTGCCAAGGTAGCCGGCTATGTAACGGCGGCGGCAAGCGACGGCAGCAGCGTCTACAGCGGCGGCAAGCAACTGGCGTCCAATGCCGGCCAATACCTTGACCCTACCATCATTCGCGGCGTGACCGAGGACATGGCAATCGCGCGCGAGGAAGTGTTCGGCCCGGTGCTTTCCGTGCTGACTTTTGAATCGATTGAAAAGGCGTTGCACATCGCCAACAACACGCCCTATGGTTTGTCGGCAGGCGTGTGGAGTGCCAGCATCGACACCTGCATGTCGGTGGCGCGGAATGTGCGTTCGGGGACCGTTTGGGTGAACACGTTCATGGAAGGTTATCCTGAACTGCCTTTCGGCGGCTACAAACAGTCCGGTCTGGGACGCGAACTCGGCAAGCGCGCCGTCGAGGACTATACCGAGGAAAAGACAATCCAGTTTCATCGCGGCCAGCGCACCGGATGGTGGGTCGGCTGAGTTGGGAGACCCCGGCGGACATCCGCCGGTTATGTGCATGCAACAAGGGAGGAAGTACATGTTGCGCAAACTTCTTATCGGAACGGCTCTCGCATCGGGCTTTGCTTTCGCGGCCCATGCCGAGGACGTCAAGGAAGTGCAGATGCTGCATTGGTGGACGTCGGGCGGCGAAGCGGCTGCTCTGAACGTCCTCAAGGAGGATCTGTCCAAGGAAGGCTTTGCCTGGAAGGACGTGCCGGTGGCCGGTGGTGGCGGCGACGCTGCCATGACCGCGCTGAAGGCGATGGTCGCGGCCGGCAATTATCCGACCGCCTCGCAGATGCTCGGCTACACCGTGCTCGACTATGCCGCCGCCGGCGTCATGGGCGACCTGACCGAGACCGCGAAGAAGGAAGGCTGGGACAAGTCGGTTCCGGCGGCCCTGCAGAAATTCTCGGTCTATGACGGCAAGTGGGTCGCGGCTCCGGTCAACGTCCATTCGGTCAACTGGTTGTGGATCAACAAGGCGGTGATGGACAAGATCGGCGGCACTGAGCCGAAGACCTTCGACGACTTCGTGGCATTGCTCGACAAAGCCAAGGCGGCGGGCGTCATCCCGCTCGCGCTCGGCGGCCAGAACTGGCAGGAAGCCACCATGTTCGACTCGGTCGTGCTGTCGACCGGCGGACCTGAGTTCTACAAGAAGGCCTTCAACGATCTCGACGAAGAATCGCTGAAGTCCGACACGATGAAGAAGTCGTTCGACAACCTCGCCAAGCTGGTCACCTTTGTCGACCCGAACTTCTCGGGCCGTGACTGGAACCTCGCCACCGCCATGGTCATCAAGGGCGATGCACTGGTTCAGGTCATGGGCGACTGGGCCAAGGGCGAGTTCAACGCCGCCAAGAAAACGCCGGGCACAGACTTCCTGTGCTATCGCTTCCCGGGCACCGACGGCAGCGTGATCTACAACTCCGACATGTTCGGCATGTTCAACGTTCCGGACGACCGCAAGGCCGCCCAGGTAGCACTTGCCACCGCCACGCTGTCGAAGAGCTTCCAGTCGGCCTTCAACGTCGTCAAGGGGTCGGTTCCGGCCCGTACCGACGTGCCAGATACCGACTTCGACGCTTGCGGCAAGAAGGGCATGGCCGACCTGAAGGCTGCCAATGACGGCGGCACGCTGTTCGGCTCGCTGGCCCAGGGCTATGGCGCACCGCCGGCTGTCGCCAATGCCTACAAGGACGTCGTGTCGAAGTTCGTCCACGGTCAGATCAAGACCTCGGACGAAGCCGTGACCGAACTGGTCAAGGCGATCGACGACGCCAAGTAAGGCTTTCGCCACCTGAAAGAACCTTCCCCGCACAAGTGCGGGGAAGGCCTCTGATGCAGGGTTGAGGCCGCTTTGATCGGCGCATTTGCGCGCCGGCGAGCCTCCGCACGAACCGGTACTGGATGAGCCAATGAGCACGGTTGCCGAAACCAAGATCAAACTGACGCCGGAGCACAATGCGCGCCCAGGCGCCTCCGTCCGCTCGCGGCTGCAGGACGCGCTGCCGAAGATCGTGCTGGCGCCGAGCTTCGCCGCCACCGTCATCTTCGTCTACGGCTTCATCCTGTGGACCATCTATCTGTCCTTCACCAATTCCAAGACCTTCCCGTCCTACGCCATCACCGGCCCGCGCGCCTATCAGCGGCTGTGGCGCTGGACCTTCGAGAGCGACCCGCCATCGAGCTGGTACACCTCGATCACCAATATGGGCATTTTCGGCTTCCTCTACATCTTCATCTGCCTGGCGCTCGGCCTGTTCCTGGCCATCCTGCTCGACCAGAAGATCCGCGGCGAAGGTGTTTTGAGGCCGATCTATCTTTACCCAATGGCGCTGTCCTTCATCGTCACCGGCGTCGCCTGGAAATGGTTCCTCGACCCGGGCCTCGGCCTCGAGCAGACGCTGCATCAATGGGGCTGGACGAGCTTCCATTTCGACTGGATCAAGAACAAGGATTTCGTCATCTACACGGTGGTCATCGCCGGCGTCTGGCAGGCGTCCGGCTTCATCATGGCGATGTTCCTGGCCGGCCTGCGCGGCATCGACGGCGAGATCATGAAGGCGGCGCAGATCGATGGCGCCACCACCTTCCAGCTCTACCGCCGCATCGTCATCCCACTGCTGAGGCCGGTGTTCCTCTCGGCCTTCATCGTGCTCGCGCACCTCGCCATCAAGTCCTACGATTTGGTCGTCGCGCTGACCAGCGGCGGACCTGGTGGTTCGGCCTGGCTGCCGTCGAACTTCATGTATGAGTTCACCTTCAAGCGCAACGAGATGGCGGTCGGTTCGGCCAGCGCCGTGATCATGCTGATGACCATCACCGCGATCATCGTGCCCTATCTCTATTCCGAGCTCAGGGAGAGACCGCGATGAGCGCCGTCACCTCACCTGCCCGGGAGGTCAGCACCGGCATCAGGGCCAGGACCGTCAACCGCATCGTCATCTACGGGCTGCTGGCGCTGTTCGCGCTGTTCTACCTGATGCCGCTCTTCGTCATGCTGGTCACCTCGTTCAAGACCATGGACGAGATCCAGAACGGCAACATGCTGGCGCTGCCGCAGTCGCCGACCCTCGAGCCGTGGTTCAAGGCCTGGGGCGAGACCTGCGTCGGCCTGACCTGCGCCGGCATCAAAGGTTACTTCTGGAATTCCATCAAGATGGTGGTCCCGGCGGTGCTGATCTCGACCCTGCTCGGCGCGCTCAACGGTTACGTGCTGACCAAATGGCGCTTCCGCGGCCACACGCTGGTCTTCGGGCTGATGCTGTTTGCCTGCTTCATCCCGTTCCAGTCGGTGCTGTTGCCGATGGCGACGATCCTGGGCAGCCTCGGCCGTTTCGGCGTGACGCTGCAGAATTCGACCGGCTTCTCCTTCGGGCTCGGCAATCCGACGGTAAACCTCGTCTTCGTCCACGTCGTCTACGGCCTCGGTTTCACAACACTGTTCTTCCGCAACTACTACGAAGCCTTCCCGACCGAACTGATCAAGGCGGCGCAGGTCGACGGCGCCTCCTTCTTCCAGATCTTCCGACGCATCATGCTGCCGAACTCGATGCCGATCTTCGTCGTGACCGTCATCTACCAGTTCACCAACATCTGGAACGACTTCCTGTTCGCCTCGGCTTACGCCGGCACCGGTGACGCGATGCCGATGACGGTGGCGCTGAACAACGTCGTCAACACCTCGACCGGCGTCGTCGAATACAACGTCAACATGGCGGCGGCGATGATCGCCGCCCTTCCCACCCTCCTCGTCTACGTGGTCGCCGGCCGCTACTTCGTGCGCGGGCTGATGGCCGGCGCGGTCAAAGGATAATCTGATGGCTTTTCTGGAAATTGATGGGCTGAGGAAGCGTTTCGGGACGGTTGAGATCCTGAAGGGCATCAATGTCGAGCTCGAAAAGGGCGGCTTCCTCGTGCTGGTCGGCCCGTCGGGCTGCGGCAAGTCCACGCTGCTCAACACCATCGCCGGGCTGGAGACCATTACCTCTGGCGAGATCCGCGTCGACGGCCGGGCGATCAACGATCTTCACCCGTCCAAGCGCGACATCGCCATGGTGTTCCAGAGCTATGCGCTCTACCCGAACATGACGGTGGCAGGGAACATCTCCTTCGGCATGGAGATGCGCGGCGTGCCGGCCGACGAGCGCCAGAAGGCGATCGACAAGGTGGCCAAGGTGCTGCAGATCGGCCACCTGTTGCAGCGCAAGCCGAGCCAGCTTTCCGGCGGACAGCGCCAGCGCGTCGCCATGGGCCGGGCGCTGGTACGCGACCCGAAACTGTTCCTGTTCGACGAGCCGCTCTCCAACCTCGACGCCAAGCTGCGCGTCGACATGCGCATCGAGATCAAGCGCCTGCACGCCACCACCGGCACGACGATCGTCTACGTCACCCACGACCAGATCGAGGCGATGACGCTGGCGACCAAGATCGCGGTGATGCGCGACGGTGAGGTACAGCAGTTCGGCACGCCGGCCGAGATCTACAACAACCCGACCAACATCTTCGTCGCCGACTTCATGGGCTCGCCGGCGATGAACCTGGTCCCGGCGACGATCGGCGGCAATGGCAATGCACTGTCGGTGGTGCTGCAGCGCGACGGGCGTGAGCCGATCTCGCTGCCGATGGCCGGTGCGCCAGCAGGCTTGTCGGCATTCAAGGACAAGCCAATCATCTTCGGCGTGCGCCCGGAAGCGCTGACCGATCCGGAAGGGGCCGAGCGCAACGCGTCGAACATCGCCACCGCCGATTGCCATATCGAGGTGATCGAGCCGGCCGGCTCCGACACGTTTGCGGTCACCAATCTCGGCGGCAAGGCCGTGGTGGCGCGGCTGCGCGCCGATGCCAAGATCCAACCGGGCACGGTCACGCCGCTCGCCTTCAACCTGACCAAGGCAGTGTTCTTCGATCCGGCGACCGAGAAGCGCATTCTCTGACGGCCATGACAAACCCCGATATCGTCATCATCGGCTCCGGCATCGGCGGCGCCACGATCGCCTCCGGCCTTGCCGGCAGCGGCGCTTCGATCCTGATGCTGGAGCGCGGCGAGAAGCTGCCGGCGACGCCCGAGACCCGCGACACCCGCGCCATCTTCGTCGACGGCCACTACCGGCCGAAGGAGATGTGGCGCGAAGCCGGCGGTGCTGCCTTCAATCCGGGCAACTACTATTATGTCGGCGGCAATTCGAAATTCTATGGCGCGGTGCTGATCCGCTACCGCAAGGAAGATTTTTCGGCCATGGAGCATTTCGGCGGTGTCTCGCCGGCCTGGCCGTTTTCCTATTACGAGTTCGAGCCCTGGTATTCGAAAGCCGAGCAGCTGTTTCGCGTGCGTGGCACGCTCGGCGAAGACCCGACCGAACCGTTCCATTCGATCCCCTACGCCTTCGAGCCGGTGCCCGACGAAGCCCCGATCGCGCGTGCGCGTGCCGAACTCAAGGGCCTCGGCCTGCATCCGGCATCACTGCCGCTCGGCGTCGATATCGACGCCTGGCTGAAGGACGGCAAGACGGGCTGGGATGCGTTCCCCAACACCGGCCAGGGCAAGATCGATGCGCAGTCCGGCCCGCTGACGGCGGCGCTGACGGACACCAACATCCGGCTCGAAACCAGCGCTTACGTCGAATATCTGGAAGCCTCTGCCGACGGCAAAACCATCGCTGCCGTCCACTACCGCCAGAACGGTTCGCAGAAGAAAGTCTCGCCGAAGCTGGTCATCCTCTCGGCCGGCGCGGTCAACTCCGCCGTCATCCTGCTGCGCTCGCCCAATGGCAAGGGAGACGGCAAGGGTCTCGCGAACTGTTCCGACCAGGTCGGCCGCAACTTCATGAACCACAATTCGAGCGCCATGCTGGCGATCGATCCGCGCCGCAGGAATACATCCGTCTACCAGAAGACGCTGATGTTGAACGACTACTATCTGTCCGATGGCAAAGGCGGCAAGCCGCTCGGCAACGTCCAACTGCTTGGCAAGATCGATGGCAACATGCTCAGCGCGAACGTGAAACTGGCGCCGAAATTCGCGCTCGACCTCATGGCCGGCCACGCCATCGACTGGTACCTGATGTGCGAGGACCTGCCCGATCCGGAAAGCCGCATCATGGTCGACGGCAAGGACATCGTCATGCAGTGGCGGCGCTCCAACATGCAATCGCTCGACGGCCTGACCAAGGTGATGCGCGAAAACTTCCGCGCCTGCGGCTATCCGATCGTGCTGTCTCGTCCCTTCGACAAGCGCACGCCGTCGCATCAATGCGGCACCGTGAAGATGGGCGATGATCCGGCGACTTCGCCGCTCGACCCATTCTGCCGTGCCTTCGACCACCGGAACCTGTTCGTCGTCGACGGCGGCTTCCTGCCCAACTCGGCCGCAGTCAACCCAGCACTGTCGATCGCCGCCCAGGCACTGCGCGTCGCCGACCATATCAGCAAGACGGAGCTTGCAGCATGATCGGTCTGCGCCGCCCCTCACCCTTACCCTCTCCCCGAAAAGAACGGGGAGAGGTCACCAGCGCTGTGGCCATCCACCTTCTCCCCATCACTATACGGGGAGAAGGTGCCGGCAGGCGGATGAGGGGCAGCACCGACATTCGTAGGGACATATTCATATGACCCGCCCGGCTGCGATCGTCACCGGCGGAGCGCGCGGCATCGGCCTTGCCTGCGCCGAAGCGCTGGCCGATGCCGGCTTCGACATTCTAGTTGCTGACCTTGCCGAGAAAGCCGACGACGACCTTGCCGCCAACATCACCGCGCGCGGCGCAGCATTCGCCTATCATCGCTGCGACATCGCCGATCTCGACGGCCACGCCGCATTGGTCGAGGCCGCAACGAACGCGTTCGGCCGCATCGACTGCCTGGTCAACAATGCTGGTATCGGCGCCATCGTGCGTGGCGACTTGCTGGAGCTGAAACCGGAGAATTTCGACGGCGCGCTCGGCGTCAATCTGCGCGGCACCGTGTTCCTCAGCCAGGCCGTCGCCAAGGCCATGCTGGCGGCACCCGGCGGCCATCCGAAATCGATCATCACCATCACCTCGGTCAGCGCCGAGATGGCCTCGCCGGAACGCGCCGACTACTGCATCTCCAAGGCCGGGCTTTCCATGTGGGTAAAGAATCTGGCGCTGCGGCTCGCTGGCGAGAACATCGGCGTGTTCGAGCTGCGACCCGGCATCATCCGTACCGACATGACAGCAGGCGCCGCCGCCAAATACGACGCGCTGATCGATGGCGGGCTGGTGCCGGCAAAGCGCTGGGGCGAGGCGGGGGACATCGGCGCAGTGGTGGCCGCCCTTGCCGGTGGCAAGCTCGGCTTTTCGACCGGCTCGATCATCAATGTCGACGGCGCGCTGTCCGTGCCGAAGCTCTGAACGGATGAGACCATGACCGACTACATCATCGTTGGCGCCGGCCCTGCAGGCTGTGTTCTGGCCAACCGGCTGAGCGAGGATCTGTCGAATTCGGTTCTGCTCTTGGAAGCCGGCGGCAAGGACTGGCATCCGCTGATCCATATGCCGGCCGGCTTCGCCAAGATGACCAAGGGCATCGCCTCCTGGGGCTGGTCGACTGTGCCACAGAAGCACATGCAGGACCGCGTCTTCTGGTACACGCAGGCCAAGGTGGTGGGCGGCGGCTCCTCCATCAACGCCCAGATCTACACACGCGGCAATGCCCGCGACTACGACGCCTGGGAAAAGGAAGAAGGGCTCACCGGCTGGGGCTATCGCGACGTGCTGCCCTATTTCAAGCGGGCCGAGAACAACCAGCGCTATGCCAACGATTTCCACGGCGACCAGGGACCGCTCGGTGTGTCGAACCCGATTGCGCCGCTGCCGATCTGCGAGGCCTATTTCCGTGCCGGACAGGAGATGGGCATTCCCTTCAACCCGGATTTCAACGGCGCCAGCCAGGAAGGCGTCGGCTACTACCAACTGACCCAGAAGGATGCGCGGCGCTCCTCCGCCTCCGTCGCCTATCTGAAGCCAATCCGCACTCGCAAGAACCTGACCGTCAGGACGAACGTGCTGGTTACCCGCATCGTCGTCGAGAAGGGCCGCGCCATCGGCGTCGAGATCGTCGACAAGCCCGGCGGCGAAACGAATATCCTGCGCGCCGAGCGCGAGGTGATCGTCTCCTCCGGCGCCATCGGCTCGCCCAAGCTTCTCATGCAGTCGGGCATCGGCCCGGCCGATCACCTGAAGTCGGTCGGCGTCACACCGATCCACGATCTGCCCGGCGTCGGCTCCAACATGCAGGACCATCTCGACCTGTTCGTCATCGCCGAATGCACCGGCGACCACACCTATGACAACTACGCCAAGCTGCACCGGACCATGTGGGCCGGCCTGCAATATCTGCTGCTGAAGAAAGGGCCGGTTGCCTCCAGCCTGTTCGAGACCGGCGGCTTCTGGTACGCCGACCCGACCGCAGCTTCTCCCGACATCCAGTTCCATCTCGGCCTCGGCTCCGGCATCGAGGCCGGTGTCGAGAAGCTCAGGAATCCTGGCGTGACGCTGAACTCGGCCTTCCTGCGCCCACGCTCGCGCGGCACGGTGCGGCTGAAGAGTGCCTATCCGGCCGACCATCCGCTGATCAACCCGAACTACTGGTCCGATCCCTACGATCGCGACATGTCGATCAAGGGCCTGAGGCTGGCGCGCGAGATCATGCGCCAGAAGGCGCTGCAGCCCTATGTGCTGCGCGAGGTGCTGCCCGGCCCCACTCTGCAAAGCGACGACGAGCTGTTCGACTATGCTTGCCGCAGCTCCAAGACGGATCATCATCCGGTCGGCACCTGCCGCATGGGCCATGACGAAATGGCCGTGGTGACACCCGACCTCAGGCTGCGCGGCATCGACGGCTTGCGCGTCTGCGATGCGTCGGTAATGCCACGCGTGCCCTCCTCCAACACCAACGCGCCGACGATCATGGTCGGCGAAAAAGGCGCCGACCTGATCCTTGGCCGCGAGCCGCTGGCACCGGCCGTCTTTTCCGGAAACCGCGCGGCGTAGGACAAAGAATGATCAGGCACTGCGTCTTCGTCAAATTCCGCAGCGATGTCGCCGACGCCGAGCGCGCGGCCGTCCACGCCGATCTTGAGGCGCTGCGCTGGGCGATCGACGGCATGGACAAGGTCGGGTTCAGCATCAATGTCAGCCCCGAACCGTTCGCACGCGGCTTCACGCACGGCTTCACCATCGACTTTCGCGACGCCGCCTGCCGCGACGCCTATCTGGTGCATGAGGCGCATCAGCGCGCTGGCGCTCGCCTGGTCGCCGCGCTCGAAGGCGGCACGGATGGCCTGATGGTCTTCGATCTGGAAATCTAGACCCAATCCTCAAGCCGCATCCCGAACCGGTCGACCGTCGACAAACAGTCACCACTGCGGCTCTCGTCGCGCTTTGCTTTCATTCCAGGCGGTGTTCGATCACATCAGCCGCGCGAAAAAGTGACCACCGGTCTTCCGGAAACTGGCCGATAGTTCCTCGCATCCGTGAAGATGGAAGGAGGAACAATTTGCCCCTCAATTCGCAGCAGAAGAAAACCGTACTGGCGTCATTTCTGGGCTGGACTCTCGACGCCTTTGATTTCTTCCTTCTGACATTCCTGCTCACGGATATTGCAACTGAATTCCACGCTGACGTCCCGGCAGTCTCCAAGGCGCTGTTCCTGACACTGGCGACGCGCTTCATCGGCGCATTCTTCTTCGGCATGCTTGCCGACAGATACGGCCGCAAGCCCATCCTCATGCTCAACATCGTCAGCTATTCGGTGATCGGCGCACTGGCTGCCTTCTCGCCCAATCTCGGCACCTTCCTGGCGTTGCGCGCTTTGTTCGGCATCGCCATGGGTGGCGAATGGGGGCTGGGCAGTTCGCTGGCCATGGAATCCATCCCGCCCAGCGCACGCGGCATGGTTTCGGGCATCCTGCAATGTGGATATCCGGCCGGCTACCTGCTGGCGGCGGTGGTTTACGGCTTGCTCTATCAGCATACGATCGGTGGTTATACGATCGGCTGGCGGGCCATGTTCCTGCTCAGCTTCCTGCCGGCGCTGATCGTCCTGTTCATCCGCTCCCACGTGCCGGAATCACCTGCCTTCGTCGATGCGCAGAAGACGGCAAGGCCGGGGCTCCTGGAAACGCTGCAAAGGCACTGGGGCGTTGCTCTCTATGCCGTCGTGCTGATGATGTTCTTCAATTTCTTCAGCCATGGCACGCAGGATCTCTACCCGACCTTCCTGAAGAAGCAGCATGGTTTTGACCCGCATACGGTGAGCTGGATCACCATCGTCGCCAATATCGGCGCCATCGTTGGCGGCCTGGCGTTCGGCGCGCTTTCCGAGAAGATCGGCCGCGTCAATGCAATCACCATCGCCTGTTTGATCGCCTTGCCGTCGATCCCACTGTGGGCCTACTCGACCACGCCCTTCATGCTGGCCATCGGCGCCTTCATCATGCAGGTTGCGGTCCAGGGTGCATGGGGCGTCATCCCGGTGCACCTCAACGAGCTTTCGCCCGGCGCCGTGCGCGCGACCTTGCCCGGCTTCATCTACCAGGCCGGCAATCTCGCGGCGTCCTATGGCGGTCCCTATCAGGCCGGCATCGCGGAGGCTCCGGGCGGCAGCTACGGCTACGCGCTGGCGCTTTTCGCGGGCGTGGTCGCGGTCTGCATCATCGTCGTCATCCGCTTCAGTCCGGAACGGCGCGGCCAGGTGATGACCGTGCTTGGCTAACCCAGCCTGAGCGCCACGACGCCGGCGACGATGCTGAGCGCGGCGGCACCCCGCCAGCCCGTCATCTTTTCGCCCAGCGCGAAGACCGAGATCAACATCGCAAACAGGATCGAGGTCTCGCGCAGCGATGCGACCGAGGCGATCGGCGCCTTGGTCATCGCCCACATGACGATCCAGTAGGCGGCACCGCTGAGCACGCCGGTGAACAGACCCGCCTTCCAGTCGCGCGCCAGCACCGGCAGCGCCTGGCGTCCACGGAAGATGAGGCACAGCACCAGCGCTCCGATGGCATCGCAGATGAACAGCCAGGCGGCATAGCTCTGTGCGGTGGCGGCGAGCCGTGCGCCGCTGCCGTCGGACAGCGTATAGCTGGCGATGAAGATCGACGTACCGAGCGCAAAGCCCACCGCGCGCAGATTGAACCGCTCCAGATGCGCGCCGCCGCGAAACGACATCACCAGCGTGCCGGCCGACAACAGCAGGATGCCGAGGATGGCGAGTGGTGCCGGCACCTCCTTGACCACCACCATGCCGCCGAGTGCGGCGAGCAGCGGCGCGGTGCCGCGCGCCAGCGGATAGGTCTGGGCGAAATCGCCGGCCCTGTAGGCGCCGATGAGGAAGGTTCGGTAGCCCATGTGGAAGATCACCGAGGCGATGATGTAGGGCCACACTTCGGCCTTGGGCACCTCGACGAAAGGCAGCACCACCAGTCCTGCCGCGCCCATGCCGAGCGTCATCAGCGTGATAGACAGGAAGCGGTCGAGATGCACCTTGACCAGCGCGTTCCAGATCGCATGCATGGCGGCCGCGGCAAGCACCGCGCAGAAGACGAACAAGGTCATCGCTGCCTCATCCGCCTCCGGCCACAGCAGTGGCGAGCGGCGTCTCGAGGTCGATGTCGACCCGGAGCGGAAAATGGTCGGAGGCGATCTCATCGATGTCAGCGCTGACAGAACGCACGCGCCCGGCAAACATTCCGCCGACGAAACAATGGTCGAGCCGGCGTTTTGTCAACCTGCCGTCGATGGTCTTTATGTGGGTGTGGAAATCCGCCACTGGCTCGGCGGCGACGGCGGCGGCATCGACAAAGCCATCGAGATAGGCCGCCCGACGATGGTACGGCGTGTTGCCGGCGATGCGCCGGTATTCGGCGCTCCCCGGCTCCATGTTGAAGTCGCCCAGCCAGATCGCCGCCAGTGGGCTCTCAGGCTCCGGCTCGCCATTGCTCCAGTTGCGATCGGGCTCGTCGTCGGCGCCGCTCCATGGCCCGCCATTGGACGGCGCCCGGCGATGTTCGTTGAGCAGATAGTCGATCTGCTCCAGCCGCTCCTCGGCAGCGATATGGGCAAGGTGCAGCGACAGTACCCGCACCGGGCCTGCGGGGGTGCGGATCATGCATTCGAGCGCCGCATTGCGGGTGTTGAGAGGCCGCAGCGTGCGGCGCAGCGGCAGCGTATGCAGGCGCGACCAGACGATTGGCAGCTTCGACAGCAGCATGGTGCCGAACTGCCGGCGACGGTTGACGATGCGGCCGTCGCGCTCCTGGCTGGCATCCATGTCGAAGGCCGGGCCATAGACCCAGTGATAGCCGGGCAGCAACCGGGAAAGAAGTTCCGGCTGATCGTCCTCGTTTGTGCGCTGCCAGTGCCGCTCCACCTCCTGCAACGCGATGATGTCGGCGCCGGCAACGACCTTGGCACAGCGCGCGAGGTCATAGCGGCCATCGCTGCCGAAGCCGTACTGGATGTTGTAGCTGACGAGCTTCATTGCTTATCCGGCTCACTTTCGTGATGGCAGTAGCGGTTCGGCGAAAGCCTTGCAATACCGACGCCGGGGCTAGGCCAGGGGTGACCAGTGTTCCGCTTCTCTTTCCCGATCTAGGTTGTCAGCGGCTGGAACCGCCCAGCCGGAGACGCCGCCAGTTCCGACCAGTCGATCTCCTCCTCCAGCCGGTGATAGGCCTCGTCGCCAATCGTCCCGTCACGGCGCAATTCCTCCAGCGCGTCGCGCTGGCGCTTGATGGCATAGAGGCGCAGACGGTCATACTCCGTCGCCGCCTGCGCATCCTCTGGATTTTCGGCGATCGTGCGCTGGGCGGTATACTGCTCGCGCACCGCGGCCGCCGCATTCGACGTCTTGCCGCTCAGTATGTCCAATGCGGCCTGCATGATGGCGACACGTGCCTGAGCCACCTCGCGATCGACTGTCGTGTCGGGGTCGAGGTTGAGCAGGCGCAGCAGCGGTTTCAGGGTCATGCCTTGCAACACCAGCGTGCCGAGAACGACCGCGAAAGCGGCGAGCACGATCGGATCGCGGCCGGGAAAATCGGCCGGCAAGGCGAACGCCGCCACCAATGTCACCAGCCCACGCATGCCGCACCAGCCGACCAGCACGCCGCCGCGCAATGTCGGCGCGTCTCGCCCTTGGCCCTCACTGCCGAAGCGGGCAAGCCATCTGATGATCACACCGTAGCTCATAACCCAGACGAGACGCGATACGATGACGACGGCCAGCACCGTTGCGGCGAAGACGAATGCTTCGGCCTGCCCTTCCCCGGCCAACCTGCCGACGATCGACCGTGCCTGCAGGCCCATCAGCACGAAGGCCAGCACGTTGAGCACGAAAACCGCCGACTCCCAGACTGAATAGGTGCTGACGCGCCTCCTGGCCGACATCAGGCGCGGCGCGGTGCGCGCGATGGTCATGGCATAGACGACGATGGTGATGATGGCGGAAAGCCCCAGCCTGTCGGCCAGGATCCAGACCCCGAACGTGCCGGCGAACTGCACTACGGTGCTGCTTGCCGCATCCTCGATGCGGGTGAGCGTCAGCAGCGAGAAGCGGCCAAGCAGATAACCCGCGACAAGGCTGCCGATCGTCGACAGCAGGATCGTCGGAATGGCGTTGCTCAGCATGATCGAGCCGAGCGTTGCCGATACCGCCAGCCGGTAGATCAGGAGTGCGGTGGCATCGTTGAGCAGGCTCTCTCCCTGCAGGATGGCCGTGATCCGATGCGGCACCTTGAATTGCCCGAGCACGGCACTCGCTGCCACCGCGTCCGGCGGTGCGACGATGGCGCCAAGCGCTATCGCCGCGGCTATCGGCAGCCCGGCCAATTTCCAACCGACGAAAGCGACGGCTGCGGTTGTGAAGATGACGGCGCCGAGCGCCAGCGCCACGAGCGGCAGCCGGTAGCGGTTGAGATCGCGCAGCGATGTGTCATAGGCGGCGTCGAGCAGCACCGGTGCGATGAACAGGGCGAGCGCCAGTTCCGGGTCGATCTCGATGGTCGGCGCGCCGGGCACGAAGGCAATCCCAGCGCCTGCCAGCGCCAGAAGCGAGGGATAGGGAACCTCCAGACGCCGCGACAGTGCCGTCAGCGCAACAGCGATCAGGAGCAGGACGAGGGTCAGTTCGAAAAGCGCCATATCCTACCGTAGCCACGAACCAGAGTTGTCGGCACTGACAAGATGACCAGATGCTGTTGATTGTCCAGTCGGCCCGGCTTGCTTGCCGTATACGCCGGACGGATCGCCGGGGTATGGATACGGCCATGATCCTCATCGGCCAGTATGACTCGCCCTTCGTTCGCCGCGTCGGCATCGCGCTGACACTCTACGGCCTGCCCTTCGAGCATCGGCCATGGTCGGCCTTCGGCGATGCCGACAAGATCCGTCCCTATAACCCGCTGACGCGCGTCCCGACGCTAGTGCTGGACGATGGCGAAGTGCTGACGGAAAGCCATCTGATGCTTGATTACCTGGACAGCCTTGTTGCGGCCGATCGAAGGATGTTTCCGATAGGCGAGCCCGCCCGCCATCAGGCGCTCAGGATAGCGGCCCTGGCCACCGGGCTCGGCGACAAGAGCGTCAGCCTGTTTTACGAAATGCGCTTGCACGATAGGGTCTCCGACCTCTGGGTCGGCCGCTGCCGGGCGCAGATTGGGAGCGTCCTTGCCGCGTTGGAAACGGACCGCGCCGCGAGGTCCGGTGCCTACTGGTTCGGTGACCGTATCGGCCATGCCGATGTCGCGGTTGCCGCCGTGTTGCGTTTCCTCGGCGAAGCCCATCCCGGCCTGGTTCCGCTGGCCGACTTCCCGGCGCTCGAAGCTCACGCAGCGCGGATGGAAGCGTTGCCCGTCTTTCAGACGATTTCGCAGCCGTTCATTCCGCCTGCTTGAGGGGCGCTGCCCTTAGTGCAGCACCAGCATATCGCCCGACGAGAATGAGATCTCGGCCTTCTCGCCGACAGCGGGCGGCGGCGTTGCCGGGCTGTTGAACGTGTCGAGCGAGACCGTGCTGCCGCCGATGCCGACGCGTACCCGGATGACCGAGCCGAGGAAATGCACCTCGGCGATTTCGCCCGAAAGGCTGGAATCGCGACCGGGCTGGCGGCCGAGCGAAATCGCCTCGGGCCGCAGCGCCAGAGAGAGCGTGTCGCCGGATTTGGAACCGTTCAGCTTGCCCTTGAGCGCAACCTCCTGAGAATTGACGCGCACTGTGCCTGAAGCGGCGTCTGTCACCGTGCCTTCGAGCACATTCAGCGTGCCGACGAAATTGGCGACGAATTTGGTTGCCGGCCGGTTGTAGATCTCGAACGGCGTGCCGACCTGCTCGGCCTTGCCACCATACATGACGGCGATGCGGTCGGAGATCGACAGCGCCTCTTCCTGGTCGTGGGTGACGAAGATGGTGGTGATGCCTAGCTTTTTCTGGATCGAGCGGATTTCCTCGCGCAGCGACACGCGCACCTTGGCGTCGAGCGCCGACAGCGGCTCGTCGAGCAGCAAGAGCTTCGGCTTCGGCGCGATCGCGCGCGCCAGCGCGATGCGCTGTTGCTGGCCGCCGGAGAGCTGGTAGGGATAGCGGTCTCCCATCTGCGGCAGCTTAATGATGTCGAGCATCTCGGCGACGCGCCTGTCGGCATCGGCCTTGGGCATGCCCGCCACCTTCAGCCCGAAGGCGATGTTCTGCGCCACCGTCAGGTTGGGGAACAGCGCGTAGGCCTGGAACACCATGCCGACATTGCGCTGGTTCGGCTTCAGCCTTGTGATGTCCTTGCCGGCCACCACGATCTTGCCCGCGCTCGGTTCCTCGAAACCGGCGACCATACGCAGCACTGTCGTCTTGCCGCAGCCAGACGGGCCGAGGAAAGAGACGAACTCGCCGGGCTCCACGTCGAGATTGAAATCCTGCACCACGGTGGTGGCGCCGAAGGATTTTCGTACATGCTGAATGGAGAGGAACGGCTCGGCCATGGCTTTGACTTTCAGTTCGGGCGGTTCGCCGATCGCGGCGCAAAGCGCGACAGGATCTGGATCAGGGACATGCAGCCCCAGGTGATGACGAAAGCGATGATGGCGAGCGCCGCCGGCTCATAGGCACGGTTGGCGCCGATGTTCTGCAGATAAGGGCCAAAGGCCGGACGGTTGAGCAGGCTGGCCATGGTGAATTCGCCGATGACGATGGCGAAGGTCAGGAAGGCGCCGGACAGCACCGCGATCAGCACATTGGGCAGGATGACGCGGGTGATGATCGTCCCCCAGCCGGCGCCCAGGATCTGCGCCGCTTCGGTCAGCGTGCGCACATCGATGGTGCGAAGGCCGGTGTCGACGGCACGGTACATGTAGGGCAGCGCCAGCGTCGCATAGCCGATGACCAGCAAGGCATTGGTGCCCACATCGCTGGCCAGGAACGGCAGCGGCGAATTCGAACCGTACATTCTGATGTAGCCGAAGACGATGACGATGGCCGGGATGACCAGCGGCAACAGCGTGATGAACTCGACGACTGGCCTCAGCTGCGGCAGGCGCAGCCGGATCCAGTAGGCAGCGGGCACCACGATCAGCACGCCGAGAACGATGGTGAAGATGGCTGCGATCACCGAATACATGAAGGTCGCCTGGAAGCGCTCGTCGCCCAGCACGATCTGGTAGGCGTCGAAGGAATAGACGCCGCGCCGCATGCGCATGGAGAATTCCACGGTCGCGATCAGCGGAATGAAGAAATAGGCCGCGCCGAGGATGAAGACGACCCAGGCCCAGAATCTGCCACCCTTCATTTGAGCCACCTCTCGGAACGGGTCCGGAACCAGATGTAGAAGACGTTGGCGAGGCCGGTGATGACGATCATGCCGAAGGCGATCGCATAACCGAGATGGGCGTTGTGCAGCACGTCGCCGCGGATCTGCGCATAGAGCAGTATCGGCACGATGTTGAGCGACGAGCCGGTCAGTGCATAGGCGGTGGCGATAGCGCCGAAGGCGTTGGCGAACAGCAGGATGACGGTGCCGAGAAAACTCGGCCAGATCACCGGTATGACCACCATGCGCCAGTATTGCGCGGTGGTCGCGCCGAGCGTCGCGGCGGCCTCGCCCCATTCCTTCTTCAACCCATCGATCGCCGGCGTGATGATAACCACCATCAGCGGGATCTGGAAATAGACATAGGTCAGCGTCAGGCCCCAGAACGAAAGGATGTTGAAGCCGTGCGCGTAGATGTTGAGACCGAACACAGTATTCAGGATTACTGTCGCAAGGCCGAGCCGGCCGAGCGTGGCGAGGAAGGCGAAGGCCAGCGGCACGCCGGCGAAATTGGAGGCAACGCCCGAAAAGGTCAGTGTCGCCGAACGTATCCAGTTCGGCAGGCCGCCGCGCACGATGGCAATGGCGATCGCCAGACCTGCAAAGGCGCCGATCAGCGCCGAGGCAAGGCTGACCTTGATCGAGATCCAGTAGGCGGCAACGATAGACGGTTGCGCCAATGCGACGATGTTCTCGAGCGTGAATTCGCCGGCATCGTTCTGGAATGCGCCCAGCATCAGATAGAGCGTGGGCAGGATCAGGAACATGATGGCGAAGATGAAGAACGGCGCCACGCCGAGCCATTGCGTCGGCAGCCTGAGGCTGCGCGCTTCGGCGGGAGGCGCGGCCTTCCCCGCCATAGTCTGATTGGAAAGCGAGAGATCGGTCATGCGCCGGCTACCGTCTTCGAGGAAAAGCCGGGCGGCCTCGCGACCGCCCGGTGGATTTCAAGTCTTACTTGACGTTGGCGCCGACGACGGCGTCCCAGTTCTTGGTGATGGCTTCCTTGGCCTTACCCTGCTCGTCGAGCGTCGGGAACACCGCGGCCGCATAGGACTCGGCCGGCGGCATCTTCGCCATCACGTCCGCCGGGAGCTTGCCGTTCTTGGCAAGGTCATTGAAGCGGATCGGGTGGCAATAGCCCTTCAGCCAGCCGATCTGGCCTTCGTCGGAATAGAGATATTCCATCCAGAGCTTGGCTGCATTCGGATGCGGCGCGTAGGCGCTGATCGCCTGCACGTAGACACCGGCGACGACGCCGGTCTTCGGCACGACGACGTCGACCGGCGGGTTGCCCTTCAGCGTGTCACGGCCGGAAAGCGCGTTGTAGTCCCAGGTGACCAGGATCGGCGTCTGGCCCTGTGCAAGCGTCGCGGCCTTGCCGATGACCGGTACGAAATTGCCGGCGGCATTGAGCTTCTTGAAGAAGTCGAGACCAGCGGTGCCGGCGGCTTCGCCAGCGGCGGCGCCCGTCGACAGGCCGGCAGCATAAACGCCCTGGATGGCCTGGTTCGAAGCGCGCGGATCACCGGCGAGGGCCACCGAGTTGGCAAATTCCGGCTTCAGCAGATCGGCCCAGTCGGTCGGAGCTTCCTTGACCAAATCCTTGTTCACTTCGAAAGCGAGCACGCCGTAATAGTCGCCGGTCCAATAGCCTTCGGCATCCTTGGCGCTGTCCGGGATCGAGTCCCAGGTCGACACCTTGTAAGGCTGGATCAGGCCATCGGCCTTGGCCGAAGGGCCGAAGGACAGGCCGACGTCGATCACGTCGGGCGCCTGCGGGCCCTTGTTGTCCTTGTTCGCCTTGATCGCCTCGATCTCGTCGCCGGAACCGGCATCGGGATTGAGTTCGTTGATCTTGATTTCGGGATATTTCGCCTTGAAGCCGTCGATGACGGCGCCATAGCCGCACCAGTCATGCGGCAGCGCGATGGTCGTGAGCTGGCCCTCGGCCTTGGCGGCCTTGACGAGATCGTCCATCGCATCCGCGGACGAAATCACCGTCGACGCGAAAAGCGCCGCGGCCGAAAGGGAAAGCACTTTCCCCGTGAATTTGAACATGTGTTCTCTCCGTTGAACTGACGCCGTTGGACGCCTGCGATGCGGTATCGTTTTCGTGTGACAGCCAGATGAAAGCTTTGTGAAACCGGCACCCCGCAGTGCGAAAAAGTAAACTCTTTTTAACCGGCTGTAGCAATCGCTTCGCGATTATTTTTCCGGCTAACTAGTTTTTGCCCTGCCTGTAGCCCTTTCCCCTTTCCTTTCCCCTCGTTTCCAGTTCACTTCCGGCACGAAAATCCGCGTCATACCGTGCCGGCGATGGCGTTTTCGAGCAGCGTCAGCGCCGCCTTCTTGGTCAGCTTTACCGGGTTGCCGCCGGCGGTCGGATCTACCACCGCCATGTCGGCGATCAGCCCCTTGCGCTTCTTGTCCATGTCGAGCCCCTTGATCAGGCCCGGCAGCGCATGCGGCACCTTGAGCTCCTTGCGCAGCTTGATGATCGCCTTGGCGAAGCCATCGAAGCCGCCCTTGATGCCGCAATAGGCCGCGAGCCGGCCGATGCGCTCATCGATGGCATCACGGTTGAAGGCCAGCACATAGGGCATGAACACGGCGTTGGTCATGCCGTGATGAGTGTCGTAGAGCGCGCCGATCGGATGCGACAGCGAGTGGATGGCCCCCAGCCCCTTCTGGAAGGCGGCGGCGCCCATGGCCGCCGCGCTCATCATATGGGCGCGGGCGACAAGATCCTTACCGTTGGCATAGGCCTTCGGCAGGTTCTCGAAGACCAGCCGAATGCCTTCCACCGCGATGCCGTCGGCCATCGGGTGATAACCTGGCGCGCAATAGGCCTCGAGGCAGTGGGCCAGCGCATCCATGCCGGTGCCGGCGGTGATGAAGCCCGGCATGCCGACCGACAGTTCCGGATCGGCAATGACGATGGCCGGCAAAAGTTTCGGATGGAAGATGACCTTCTTGGTGTGCGTCGCCTCGTTGGTAATGACCCCGGCGCGGCCGACTTCGGAACCCGTGCCGGCAGTGGTCGGCACGGCGATGATCGGCGCGATCGCATCCGAATTGGCTCTGGTCCACCAGTCGCCGACATCCTCGAAATCCCAGACCGGACGCGTCTGGCCGGCCTGGAAGGCGATCAGCTTGCCGAGGTCGAGCGCCGAGCCACCGCCGAAGGCGATGACGCCATCATGCTTGCCCTTCTTGAACACGGCAATGCCGGCGGTCAGGTTCGAATCCACCGGGTTCGGCTTGACCTCGGAAAATACGCCATAGGGCACCTTGGCGTCGTCGAGGATCTTCAGCGTCGAGGCGACGACCGGCAGCTTGGCCAGCCCCGGGTCGGTGACGAAAAGCGGCCGCTTGATCCCGGTGGCGGCGAGCACATCTGGCAATTCCTTGATGCGGCCGGCGCCGAAGCGGACGGTGGTGGGGTAGTTCCATTTGGAGATGAGCTTGGACATTTTTGTCTCTCGAAAATCAGATGGCTTCACGCAGATGATATGATTTCGGCCGGGTCAGATTGTCGTAGCCGATGGCCGAGAGTGCGGCGCCCTTGCCGGTGTCCTTGACGCCGGTCCACACCAGCGCCGGATCGAGATAGTCGCAGCGGTTCATGAACACGGTGCCGGTCTCGACGCGGTCGCCAATCGCTACCGCGTGCTCGATGTCGCCGGTCCAGATCGAGGCGGTCAGCCCATAAGGGCTGTCGTTCATGAGCGCGATCGCCTCCTCGTCGTTGCGCACCTTCATGATGCCGACGATCGGACCAAAACTTTCCTCGCGCATGACGCTCATCTGGTGGTCGACCCCGGTCAGCACTTCCGGCGCCAGATAGGGCGAGCCTGCCTTGTCGTTGGCCACCTTCATGTTGATGTGCGCGGTGGCGCCCTTGCGCAGCGCTTCGGCCTTCTGCTCGCGGATCAGGTCGGCGAAGCGCGCCTGCGCCATCGGTCCCATCGTCGTCGCCTGTTCCAGCGGATTGCCGACGACATAGTTCCTTGTCTCTGCGATGAAGCCTTCGACGAATTCGTCATAGACCTTTTCATGCACATAGACGCGCTCGATGCCGCAGCAGCACTGGCCGGAATTGTAGAAGGCGCCGTCGACCAGGTTGGCCACCGCATGCTCCATCCTGGCATCCGGCAGCACATAGGCCGGGTCCTTGCCGCCTAGCTCGAGGCCGAGGCTCATGAAGGTGCCGGCCGCCGCCTTCTCGATGGCGCGGCCGCCACCGACCGAGCCGGTGAAGTTGACATGGTCGATCTTGCCGGAGCCGAGCAGCTTCTCGGTCTGGGCATGGTTCAGAACGAGGTTCTGGAACAGACCCTTGGGCAGGCCGGCCTTGTCGAAGGCCTGCTGGAAGCGTTCGCCGACCAGCAGCGTCTGCGCCGCGTGCTTGAGGATGACCGCACTTCCGGCCATCAGTGCCGGCACGATGGTGTTGACGGCAGTGAGATAGGGATAGTTCCACGGCGCGATCACCATGACGACGCCGAGCGGCACCTTCTTCACATAGCGGCGGAAGCCGTCTTTCGGGTTGGAGGCCATGACCGGCTTCAGCGCCGCTTCGGCAATCTCGACCATGTAATTGGTGCGATCCTTGACACCGCCGAACTCGCCGCCATAGCGAACCGGACGCCCCATCTGCCAGGCGATCTCCGGCACGATCTCGTCGCTCATTGCGACCAGCGCTTCCAGCATGGCAAGCATGTACTTGCCGCGCTCGACGATCGGCGTCTCCGCCCATTTTTCCTGCGCTGCCCTGGCGCGTCCGACCGCAGCGTTGATGGCCTGGTCCGTGGCGATTGGACGCTCGGCATAGATCGAACCATCGACGGGTGATTTGAGTTTGACCGTTTCGGTCATTTTCTAAGTCCTCGCACGTTCTAACAATCGAAAATCTTATGGCTTGGTGTGCCCCTCATCCGCCTGCCGGCACCTTCTCCCCGTATAGTGACGGGAGAAGGAAGAAGCTCCGGCGCAGACGCCGTCCGCCCGTTGTTCACGGGATAAGGGTGGGGAGCGGCGCCGGCGTTCCCGACTACCTTAGTACCGCTCGAACCCTCTGTGCAGTTCCCAATCCGTGATCCGGCGGTCGTATTCGAACTGCTCCCACTTCGCGGTGTGGACATAGTGTTCGAGCACGTCGTCGCCGAGCGCCTGCTTCAGCATCTTCGACTTGGCCAGCGTCTCGGTTGCATCGCGCAGCGTCTTCGGGATCTCCGGCAGGCGCGAGGCCTGATAGGCGTCGCCGACGAACGGCTTCTGCAGCTCCAGCTTTTCGTCGATGCCGGCAAGGCCGGCGGCGATGAGCGCCGCAAAGGCGAGATAGGGGTTGAGGTCGGCGCCGCCGATGCGGCATTCCATGCGAATGCCCTTGGTGCCCTCGCCGCACAGACGGAAGCCCGCGGTGCGGTTGTCCTCGCTCCACATGATCTTGGTCGGCGCGAAGGTGCCGGCCTGGAAGCGCTTGTAGGAATTGATGTAGGGCGCCAGGAACCAGGTGAACTCCTTGGCGTATTTAAGCTGGCCCGCCGCCCATTGCTGGCCGAGCGTCGACAGCGTCCAGTCGGCCTTCTTGTCGAAGAACAGCGGCGTCTTGCCGTCGGCGCTCCACAGCGAATTGTGGATGTGGCTGGAATTGCCGGCCAGCCCGTAATTGTACTTGGACATGAACGAGATTGCCTTGCCTTCCGACTCGGCGATCTCCTTGGCGCCGTTCTTCAGGATGACGTGGCGGTCGGCCATCTCAAGCGCCTCGGCATAGCGCACATTGATCTCTTCCTGGCCCGGCCCCCACTCGCCCTTGGAGTTCTCGATCGGGATGCCGGCCGCATCCATCTCGTTGCGAAGCCGGCGCATGACGCCTTCTTCCTTGGTGGTGATGCCGATCTGGTAGTCGCCGATATAGGGCGATGCGGTGTCGAGGCCCTGCCAGTGCTTCTTGCGGGCGGAATCGTAGGTCTCGTTGAACAGGTAGAATTCGAGCTCGGAAGCGAAATAGCCGATATAGCCGCGCTCCTTCAGCCGCTTGACCTGCTTTCTCAGGATGGCGCGCGGCGAATGCGGCAGGTCGTCATGCGTGTGGTGGTCGAGCACGTCGCAGATCACCAGCGCCGTCTTCTCCAGCCAGGGAATGCGCCGCAGCGTCGCCAGGTCCGGCTTCATGACGAAGTCGCCATAGCCCTTCGACCAGCTTGCCGCCTTGTAGCCGGGCACCGGCTCCATATCGATGTCGGCGGCCAGCAGATAGTTGCAGCCATGCGTCTCGTCATGGGCGGAATCGACGAAATACTGCGCCAGGAAACGTTTGCCCGCGAGCCGGCCCTGCAGATCGACGATGCAGGCCAGCACCGTATCGATCTCGCCGCTGGAGACCGCCTTCTTCAACTGATCGAACGAGAAATTTCCGGGCATTCTTGTGGCACTCCAGCGCTTGTCGATTAAAACGGATAAACGAAGCCATGGCCGGCACCGATGCCGGCCATGGTTGAGATGACGACGTTAGTGGCCGGTCTCGCCGACCGCCTGTTCCGCTGCCTTGATCGCGGCCTGGCGCGCCGCAATGATGTCGCCGAGCGGCGGCCCCTGGAAGCGGTTGCGCTCGAAGGCGAACCACACGATCGCCGTCAGGATGAAGAAGCCGACGGTGATGTAGAGCGCCCAGTCGTTCGGCGGCTGGATGCCGATGACGAAGATCAGGATCATCGACAGGATCGAGAGCACGGCAAACAACATGAAGATGCCGCGTCCCATATTCCACGGTCCCATCTTGTCCCACTTCGGCGTGCCCCAGGCCATCATGCCGAGCACGATCGGCACGGTGAAGGACAGGAACAGGAAGATGACGGTGCACGACACGACGATGGTGTAGGCCGAGGTGCCGGCGACCGAAACCACCGACGAACCCCAGACGAACAGCACCGAAAGGATCGAGGCCGTCCAGATCGCCGCCACCGGCGTGCGGTAGGTCGGGCTGACCTTGGCCAGTGCCGACGAGCCCGGCAGGCCGCCGTCACGCGAGAAGGCGAAGATCATGCGCGAAGCCGAGGTGACGGTTGCCAGGCCGCACAGCAGCTGCGCGATGAACACGACGAGGTAGACGAACTCCTTGAGGCCGGGGCTGACGCGCTGGTCGAAGGCCCAGAAGAACACGTTCCAGCCCTGCTTGGCGGCGTCGTCCATGTTCGGGATCATCAGGATGAAGGCTGCCAGGAACAGGTAGCCGAAGACCGCCGACCAGATCACCGACATGACCATCGCGCGCGGCACCGAGGAGGCTGCCTTGATGGTCTCTTCGGAGGTGTGCGCCGAGGCGTCGTAGCCGGTGATGGTATAGATCGGCAGCAACAGCCCGAGCGCGAACACCCAGGCGTTGGACACGGACGGCCAGACGCCGGCGCCGGCATCGCCCGAGTAGTTGTGGAAGGTGAACAGGCGGCTGAAATCCCAGGTCTCGGCCGCAGCGAGGCAGACGATAGCGATCAGGATCGAGCCGAAGAAGATCAGGTAGCCCGAAAAGTCGGTCAGCTTCGCCGTCAGCTTGATGCCGAGATGGTTGATCAGCGCCTGGGCGCCGGTGATGATGATCAGGAAGATCATCTGGTTGGTCAGCGTGCCCTCGATGCCGAGCGTCGGACCGAAGGCGCCGAGGAAGAACGTCCAGGTGCCGACATTGATGGCGCCGAGCACAGTGATCAGGCCAAGCAGGTTGAGCCAGGCCGTCACCCAGCCGGTGCCGCGATTGCCGAGGATCGAACCCCAGTGATAGAGGCCGCCGGCCGTCGGATAGGCCGAACTGATCTGCGACATGGCGACCGCGAAGGTCAGCGAGACGAAGCAGCCGACCAGCCAGCCGATGCCGATGCCGATGCCGCCGGCGCCGGAGGTTGCCTGCGCCAGCGAATTGATGCCGCCCGACAGGATGCAGATGATCGAGAAGGAAACCGCGAAGTTCGAAAAGCGGCTGAGCCGCCGCTCCAGTTCCTGGGCATAGCCCATGCTGTGGAGGTGTTTTACGTCCTCCGCCTTATCAACTTCGGTATAACCCGGTGCTGCCATTTGAAGTCCCCTTTTTAAGTTCTTAGCTGGCCGATTGAACTGACTTTCCCACTGCACGCTGTCGGGAGCCCTTGGCCTCCTCGGGCTCCAGATCCAGAAAAATCCCGGTGAGCATATCCGCCCATTTACGCTGCCCGGCCTCGCCGGAAATCTCGTCATTGCGGATTTCGATCATCGCGCAGGCAAGGCCGCGCGAGCGCGCGTGGCGTTCCAACGTGAAATAGACGCGGTCGGCCGGCGAATAGGGTTCGTTAACACCGACGGTGACGCCGGAAAGCCGCTGCAATGCAGCGATCAGCGGGGCCGCCAGCCGGCGATCCTCGTCATGGATGATGCCGATATGCCAAGGTCGATTCTTGCCCTTGTAGACGGGCGTGAAGGAATGCACCGAGACCAGTCGCGTCTCCTGTCCCCGCGCCAGCCTTTTGTCGACAATCTCTGCGATCGCGTCATGGAAGGGCCGCCACGACAAAGCGACACGCTCCGCGCGCTGTTTGTCCGACAGGCCGGCATTGCCGGGAATGAGCGTTGTCTCGCTGACCGGCGGCACCAGGTCGGGTGCGTCGAGTGGGCGGTTGCAGTCGATGACGAGGCGCGAGATGCCGGTTTCGACCAGTGTCGCGTCGAGCGCCTCGGCCATGCGCCGGGCGACCGGCAGCGCGCCGGGATCCCAGGCGATGTGGCGCGAAAGCTCCTCGGCCGGCAGGCCGAGCGTGCCGAATTCGGCCGGCAGGAAATTGGAGGCGTGGTCGCAGGTGAATACGAACGGGCTCGATCCGCCGGGGTTGGTTACCCTTACGGTTTCAGGCGATGCAAGGCTGGCGGGCCGTGCTGTCTCCATAGTCTGCCGTCCCCAGGGGAGCGCTGTATCGTATGTTACGTATTTTGTCTCATTGCGTCCCTGTGGATGATTTCATACAGTTTGTCCGGCTTTGTCAAACGCGATTTCGACGGCGGAGCTAGGTGCGGACAAAGAGTGGGGGAAAACATGATTTCCAGCATTGCCGAACTGATTTCGGACCGCATTGGCACGATGCCGGCCAGCGAGCGTCGCGCCGCACAGACGCTGATCGCAAACTATCCGCTGATCGGCCTGAAGACGGTGGCCGAATTCTCTGCCGCAGCAGGTGTGTCCTCGCCGACGATCCTGCGTTTCGTCGCCCGGCTGGGCTTCCAGAACTATCCCGAATTCCAGTCGGCACTGCAGGACGAACTGGCGGCACAATTGCAGTCGCCGGCTACGAGGACGCTCAACCCGGCCTCATCGGGCGGCGGCGCGGTGTCGCCGATGCTGGAGGCGACGCTCGACAACATGCGCGAGACCTTCAGGCACCTGTCCGACAGGCAGCTTGCCGACATTGCCGCGACACTTGCCCATCGCCGCGGCAAGACTTTCCTGATCGGCGGCCGCTTCACCGATCCGCTGGCGCGCTACATGGCCGCCCACCTCGCCATCGTCCAGCCCGACGTCTACCACCTCGCCGGCCAGGAAGGCATCTGGCGCGACCGGCTGATCGACATGGGCAAGCGTGACGTGCTGGTGATCTTCGACATCCGGCGCTACCAGGACAGCCTGGTGCGTTTCGCCGAAACCGCGCATCAGCGCGGCGTGCACATCGTGCTGTTCACCGACCAGTGGCTGTCGCCGATCGCCCGCTTTGCCCGCCATGTGATTGCCGGCCGCACCGCCGTGCCCTCGGCCTGGGATTCCTCGGCAGCACTTTTCGTCGTCGCCGAAACGCTGATCGGCGCCGTCACGAGGCAACTCGAGACCGATGGCGCCAAGCGCATCCGCGAGTTGGAAAGCCTGCGCTGACCCCACGGCTTTCCTGGCGGTGAGCCCGCCAACGTTATGCAGATTTAATGTGCATGGCAGCGGCAGAATTGCCATAAAGCCATGATATTTTCGTGGCTTCGCACAAACCGGGTGCGTTGCTGCGTTTTATGCTTGGGGAAACCGGTAGACGTTTGCCAACCGGAGTGCCGATGGCCGCCTGGAAACAGATCGTTTTTGCGCTTGTGGTCCTGGTCGCCGCGGCTGCCGCCTGGGTTCGGTTCTTTCCGGGAGCGCCGGAGGTGCTGGCGCGTTGGGGCATCGACTGGGCCTATGCCGCGGCGCCCAATGTGACGACAGGTGCGGTCGACACGACAAGGCAGGCAACCGGTAGCAACGGCGCCGGCCAGCGCGCCACCGTCGTCGCCTTGCCGGCGGGCACAGCCACCATCAACGACCGTCTGCAGGCGATCGGCACCGGCCGCGCCAACGCCTCGGTGACGGTCAATCCCTACAGTTCCGGGCGTCTCGCCGAATTTCTGGTCGCCTCGGGAACCCACGTCGACAAGGGCCAGGTCATCGCCACGCTCGATTCCGACACCGAGGTGATCGCGCAGGACCGCGCCAAGCTCGTTTTACAGGACTCGCAGAACAAACTCGACAGGGTGATATCGCTGCGCGCTTCCAACGCCGCGACACCGGTCGCCGTCGCCGATGCCGAAGTGGTGCTGGCGGTCGCCAAACTGGTACTTCGCGATGCCGAACTTGCCCTGCAGCGCCGCTCGATCGTCGCGCCGATCGCCGGCACCGTCGGCATCCTGCCGATATCAGCCGGCAACTATGTGACCAACCAGTCGGCCATCGCCACCCTTGACGATCGCTCCAGCATTCTGGTCGACTTCCTTGTGCCGGAGCGCTTCGCTGCCGCCGTCAAGGTCGGCACGCAATTGTCGGCAACACCGATCGCCAACCCGGCCCAGGCCTATACCGGAACGGTATCCGCCATCGACAACCACATCGACGAGAACAGCCGCACGCTGCTGGTCAAGGCAACGATCGCCAATCCGGCCGACTCGCTGCGCGCCGGCATGTCCTTCCAGATCAGCATGAAGTTCCCCGGCGATTCCTACCCGGCCGTCAGCCCTTTAGCCATCCAGTGGGGCTCCGATGGAGCCTATGTCTGGGCGGTACAGGACGGCAAGGCGAAACGCGTCGCCGTGCGCATCATCCAGCGCAACACCGAGACCGTGCTGATCGACGCGCCGATCGTCAGCGGCGACATGGTGGTGACCGAGGGCACCCAGAGCGTCAGCGAAGGCGGCGAGGTCCGCATCGCCGGCGAGGAACAGCGCGCCGCCGACGCTGACGGCTCATGACCGGCGCCGCCAACACCGCCAGCGAGACAGGCTTCACCGCGCTGTTCATCCGCCGGCCTGTCATGGCCCTGGTGCTGAACACGCTGATCGCGGTCGCCGGCCTTGCCGCCTTCTACGGCGTCGAGATCCGCGAATTGCCGGATGTCGACCGCCCTGTCATCACCGTCAGCACGGTCTTCGAGGGTGCGGCCGCCGAAACCGTCGACCGCGAGCTGACCGATACGATCGAAGGCGCGGTCGCCCGCGTCTCCGGCGTCAAGTCGATCTCGTCGACCTCGTCCTTCGGCTCGAGCCGCGTCACCATCGAATTCAACGACGGCGTCGACCTCAATGTCGCCGCCTCCGATGTGCGCGATGCCGTCGGCCGTGTCGCCAACCAGATGCCGGAAACCGCGGACCCGCCGCGCATCGTCAAGGCCGACGCCAATTCCGAACCGGTGATGCGGCTGGCGGTCACCTCCGACACCATGTCGGTGCAGGACATGACGGTGATTGTCCAGGACCAGATCGAGGATGAGCTTGCCGCGGTGCCCGGCGTCGCCGATGTCCAGGTCTCCGGTGATCGCGACAAGATCTTCCGCATCGACGTCGACCAGAACAAGCTGGCCAGTCACGGCTTCACCGTCGCCGACCTCAGGGCGGCTTTGGCCTCGGTCGCCTTCGATTCGCCGGCCGGCTCGATTACCACCACCAACCAGGACCTGATCGTGCGCACGACAGCGGACGTGACCACGCCCGACGAGTTCGAAAGCATCATCATCGGCGGCAAGACGCGCATTCGCGACGTCGCCACTGTCACGCTAGGCCCCGACATCGGCCAGACCACATTGCGTTCGGACGGCAAGACCGGCATCGGCCTCGGCATCATCCGCCAGGCGGAATCGAACACGCTGGACATCTCGACCGGCGTCAGGGCCGCCGTCGCCAAGCTGCAGGAAAACCTGCCTCAGGGCATGGCGATCAAGGTCACCAGCGACGACGCCGTCTTCGTCAACGGCGCCGTGCATGAAGTCGAGATCGCGCTTGCCCTGTCGGTCTCGATCGTGCTGATCGTCATCTATGCCTTCCTGCTCGACTGGCGCGCGACGCTCATTCCGGGCCTGTCGATGCCGGTCGCCATGATCGGCACCATCGCCGCGATCTATCTCGCCGGCTTCTCGGTCAACATCCTGACCTTGCTCGCCCTGGTGCTGGCCACCGGCCTTGTCGTCGACGACGCCATCGTCGTGCTCGAAAACATCGTGCGCCGGCGCAACGAAGGCATGGGCCCGCGCGCCGCCGCCGTGCTCGGCGCGCAGGAAGTTTTCTTCGCCGTCATCGCCACCACGCTGACGCTGGTTGCCGTCTTCGTTCCGATCTCATTCCTGCCCGGCCAGACCGGCGGCCTGTTTCGCGAATTCGGCTTCGTGCTTGCAATGTCGGTGCTTTTGTCCTGCGTGGTGGCGCTGACGCTTTGCCCGATGCTCGCTTCGCGCATGCTGTCCAGCGCATCGCTCCACCATGAAGGCAGCAACGGCATCGGCGCCCGCATCGGCGGCGCGCTGAACGCGGCTTACCGGCGCTGCCTGCATGCCTGCCTCGGCGCGCCGTGGATCGTTGTCCTGGTGGCGTTGCTGTTCGCCGCCACTGCCTTCAGCCTGTTCGGCACCATCCGCCAGGAGCTGACGCCGAGTGAGGATCGCGCCGTCGTGCTGTTGCGCATCAGCGCGCCGCAAGGCGTCAGCCTCGATTATACGACGCAGCAGATGCAGAAGATCGAGAAACTGATCCAGCCGCTGCGCGATTCCGGCGAGATCCGCGCCACCTTCGAGAATGCCGGCCAGAACGGCGCCTACAACAACGGCTTCATGGTGATGACGCTGGCGCCGTGGAACGAGCGCACGCGCAGCCAGCGCGAGATCATGACCGAGATCAGCCAGCTGACCCGGCAGGTGCCGAGCGTGCGCGTCTTCCCGGTGCAGCCCAACAGCCTGGGCATCCGTGGCGCCGGCAACGGTCTGCAATTCGCGCTGGTCGGCAATGACCGCAAGGCGCTGGGCGAAGCGGCGGTCAAGGTCGTTGACGAAATGCGCAAGGATCCGGGCTTCCAGTCGCCGCGGCTCTCCGTCGACCCGACGCAACCGCAGCTTGCAGTCGCCATCGACCGCGCGCGCGCCTCTGACCTCGGCATCGACATCACCGGGCTGGCCAACACCTTGCAGGCGATGCTCGACGGCAATGACGTCGTCGACGTCTACATCGCCGACCGCAGCTACGGCGTGAAGCTGGTCTCGACGACCAATCCGATCAACGACCCGACCGATCTGGAAAACATCTTCCTCAAGACGGCCGACGGTCGCTTCGTGCCGATGTCGACCATCGCAACGCTGACCGAACGTGCCGTGCCACCATCGCTGACGCGCGAACAGCAGCAGCCGTCGGTGGCTATCACCTCGAACCTGTCAGGCAATTTCGCGCTCGGCGACGCGCTCAGCCGCGCCGAGGCGATCGCCACGCCGCTGCTGCCGCCCGGCAGCCGCATCCTGCCGCTCGCCGAAGCAGCAACCCTGGGCGAGACCAACAGCGCCATGATCACCATCTTCGGCTTCGCGCTGGTCATCATCCTTTTGGTGCTGGCCGCCCAGTTCGAAAGCTTCGTCAGCGCCATCATCATCATGGCGACGGTGCCGCTCGGCCTTGCCTGCGCGATCTTCGCGCTTCTGCTCTCAGGCACCAGCCTCAACGCCTACAGCCAGATCGGGCTGGTGCTTCTGGTCGGTGTCATGGCCAAGAACGGCATCCTGATCGTCGAGTTCGCCAACCAGCTGCGCGACCGTGGTTTCGGCGTGCGCGAGGCGATCGAGCAGGCCTCGATCATCCGCCTGCGCCCGGTGATGATGACGATGATCTGCACCGTGCTCGGCGGCGTGCCCCTGGTGCTGGCCGCCGGCGCGGGTGCCGAGGCGCGCATCGCGCTCGGCTGGGTGATCGTCGGCGGACTCGGCCTCGCCACCGTCTCCACCCTGTTCCTGACCCCGGTCGCCTATCTCCTGCTCGGCCGCTTCGTGACGCCCAAGACGCACGAGGAAGCACGGCTGAAGCGCGAGCTCGAGGAAGCCGCCTACACAAATGTCGAGCCGGCGGAATGATTAGCGTTCCTCGCCCGTTTACGGGGAGAGGAGACCGGCAGGTAGGTGAGGGGCAGGTGCAAACTTCACCAAGGTGGGCGCTGCCCTTCGGGCCACCTTCTCACCGTAAACGGGGCGAAGGGAAGGCTGCGCCTACGGCTTGATGAATACCTTCCCATTCGGCTTGGCGAGTTCCGCCGGAACCTTCGCCATCGCCTGCGCCAGCGGCACCACCGCCGTCACATCTGTCGACCAGCGCCCATCTGAAAAGCGCTTCTGTGCCTCCATGATCGCCGGGCCGCGCTTGTCGCGGAACTGGCGCATCCATTCGCTCAGCCAAAAACCCTCGATGTGCTTGTGCTGGAAGATCAGTTGGCCGGGCTCGCGGATCACCGTCGTCTCGCCATCGAGCCGTCCGTAGATGATCCAGCGCGAGCGCTTCGGCATGGCGTCGAAGATGGTCGAGGCCAGCGGCCCGGTCACCGCGTCGAGGAAGATGCGCGGTTGCTCGGCCTTGATCACGTCGCGCAAGGCAGTCTTGAAATCCGCCGCCTTCTCGTTGAGCACATGGACCGCGCCGATCTCCTTCAGCAACGCTACCTGCTCGTCGCGGCGCACGGTGACGATCGGCCTGTAGCCTTCCTCCTTGGCAAGCCCAGAAATCAGCTTGCAGAGCTGGCTGGCGCCGGCGGTCATGATGAAGGCTTTTTCGCCTTCCTGCTTGACGATGTCGAACATGGCGAGCGCGGTGAGCGGGTTGACGATCATCGCCGCACCGTCCTCGTCGCGCACCGTGTCGAGCAGCGGGATGCAGACGACGGCCTCGGCGACGGCATATTCCGCCCAGGAGCCCCAATTGGTGACGCCGGTGGCGAAGGCGACGCGCTTGCCGACCAGGTTTTTTGGGTAAGGCTCGTCACCGCTGGCTACGACCGTGCCCACTCCCTCGAAGCCGGCAGGCTGGCCCTTGGCACGCGGCTGGCCGTACTGGCCCTTGATGAAGGCAACATCCGATGGATTGATCGAGGCGAGGCTGACCTTGATCAGCACCTGCGTCGGTCCAGGCGTCGGCACGGCGATTGTGCCCTGCTCTAGATACGGCTCCATCGCCTCCAGCGCGCTAGCAGACGGCGTTCTCGTATAGCCGTCGCCAACGAGCAGCAGCGCCTTCATCTCGGACGGGATGGCCATCGGGGAACTCCTTGCTTGTCGCGCAGTGGTGGTTGGCCAAGCCGCTGCTCAGACCTTTTCCTGCGTGTACTTCTTCAATTCCGTACGCGCCACCTGCCGGCGATGCACGGCGTCCGGCCCATCGGCCAGCCGCAGCGTCCTGAGATGCGTCCATGAGCGCGCCAGCGGCGTATCCTGGCTGATGCCTTGCGCGCCGAACATCTGCACCGCCTCGTCGGTGACCTTGAGCGCAACCCGCGGCGCGATGACCTTGATCTGGCTGATCCAGGGCGCGGCCGCACGCGCATCGCCCTGGTCGATCATCCACGCCGCCTTGAGGCAAAGCAGCCTGGCCATCTCGATCTCCATGCGGCATTCGGCGATGATATCGAAATTGGCGCCGAGCTTGGCCAGGGTCTGGCCGAAGGCCTCGCGCCGCACCGAGCGCTGGCACAGCATCTCCAGCGCCATCTCGGCCTGACCGATGGCGCGCATGCAGTGATGGATGCGGCCCGGCCCGAGCCGCCCCTGCGCGATCTCGAACCCCCTGCCCTCGCCGAGGATGAGGTTTGACGCCGGTACCCGCACATTATCGAACCTGAGATGCATGTGGCCATGCGGCGCATCATCGTCACCATAGACCTGCATGGCCCGCACCTTGGTCACGCCTTTCGTGTCCGACGGCACCAGAATCATCGAATGCCGGCGGTGCTGCGGCTCATCCTCGCCGCCGGTCCTGACCATGACGATATAGATGGCGCAGCGCGGATCGCCGGCACCCGATGCCCACCATTTCTCGCCGTTCAGCACATAGTCGGCGCCGTGCCGCTCGCAGCGCATCGAAATATTGGTGGCGTCGGAGGACGCCACATCGGGCTCGGTCATCAGATAGGCCGAGCGGATCTTGCCGTCGAGCAGCGGTTCCAGCCATTGCTGCTTGTGTTCGGCCGAACCGTAGCGCTCCAGCACCTCCATGTTGCCGGTGTCGGGCGCCGAGCAGTTGAAGGTCTCGGCGCCCAGATGCGTCTTGCCCATCTCTTCGGCGAGATAGGCATATTCGACGGTGGAAAGCCCGTAGCCGCGTTCCGAACCGGTCAGCCAGAAATTCCACAGGCCGCGCTCTTTTGCCGTTTTCTTCGGCCCTTCGAGGATTTCCGTCTGGCGGTCGGTGTAGACCCAGCGGTCGCCGCCCTTGCCGATCTCGGCCAAAAATTCCTCGCCGAGCGGCATGATCTCGTCGCGCACCATCGCCGCGACGCGCGCGTGGATCGGCTTAAGCCGCTCGGTCATGCCCAGATTCATGTCCGACATCGATCTCCGGCCCTCCAACGCGCATCCAGGCCCTTTACCCGTGGCAAGGATGACCGTACTTCGGGTAGCCTTGTCAACGCGAGCCCTTTCGCCCGACCGCGAGACAAAGGGCAAGGCGGAGGAAATGCGATGAGTTACCTGGACGAGCTGTTTTCGGTCGCCGGCAAGACCGCGCTGGTCACCGGGGCCGCGACCGGCATCGGCCGTATGGCGGCGACAGCCCTGGTCAGGGCCGGCACCAGCGTCATGATCGCCTCGCGCAAGGGCGAGGACTGCGTCAAGGTCGCCGCTGAACTGAACGGTCTCGGCGCCTCCGGCCGCGCGGAGGGCTTTGCCGGCGATGTCTCCAGCGAGGCTGGCATTGCGGCTTTAGTCGCCGAAGTGAAGACGCGCACCGAAAAACTGCACATACTGGTCAACAATGCCGGCGTTTCCTGGGGCGCGCCGCTGGAGAGCTTTCCTTATTCGGCCTGGGCCAAGGTGTTCGGCGTCAACGTCACCGCCGTCTTCCACCTGACGCGCGAGCTCTTGCCGCTGCTCGATGCCGCCGCCAGCGACGAGGATCCGGCCCGGGTGATCAATCTGGGCTCGGTCATGGGCACCCAGCCACTGGCCGACGACGCCTATTCCTACACCGCTTCCAAAGCCGCGGTTCACCATCTGACGCGCACGCTGTCGATCGAGTTCGCCGGCCGCCGCATCACCGTCAATGCTTTTGCCCCCGGCCCGTTCCAGAGCCGCATGACCGCTTTCGCCACCGGAACCGAGGAACAGGCGAAACATGTCGGCAACCATGTTCCGATCGGCCGCATCGGCACCCCAGATGACATTGCCGGCGCAACACTTTATTTGTGCAGCCGTGCCGGCAGCTATGTTACCGGCGCCATCCTGCCGATCGACGGCGGGCAGTCGGTGCAGCACGGGCTGAAATTGTTCAAGGAATGACATGTCGGCCGGAGAAGCCGGCGGGCGAAGTGGAGGACATCAGCGTGGAACCGATCAGTCTCGATGTGCTTCTGGCCAGCGTCGGCAAGGAAGTCGGCGTATCGCCATGGCGCGTCGTCACTCAGCGCATGATCGACCAATTCGCCGACGCCACCGACGACCACCAGTTCATCCATTGCGATCCCGAACGCGCCAGGCTGGAGACGCCTTTTGGCGGCACCATCGCACATGGCTTCCTGTCGCTGTCGCTGCTTTCGGCGATGACCTTCGAGACCATGCCGCCGCTCGAAAACAGCAAGATGGGCGTCAACCACGGCTTCGATTCTCTACGCTTCCTGGCGCCGGTGAAGACCGGCGCGCGCATCCGAACCCGTTTCGTGCTGGCCGACGTCAAGGTCCGGCCCTCGGGCTGGGTGCAGACGGCGCATGATGTGGCCATCGAGATCGAGGGCTCGAAGAAGCCGGCGCTGACCGCCCGCTGGCTGACCCTGACGCTGATCGAACGCCAGCCAGAGACGGCATGAGCGATAACGATCCGAACACGCTCGATCAGAAAGCGCTTGCGCCCTATCTCGAAGCGCATATTCCGGGTTTTGCCGGACTTAGCGCGATCGAAAAATTCAAATCCGGGCAATCGAACCCGACCTATCTTTTGACGGCGGCAAGCGGCCGCTATGTATTGCGCGCCAAGCCACCGGGACAGTTGCTGAAATCCGCGCATCAGGTCGACCGCGAATTCAGGGTGATGCAGGCGCTTGCCGGAACAGCTGTGCCGGTGCCCGCCATGCTGCATTTGTCCGGTGAGGACTCGCCTATCGGCCGCATGTTCTATGTCATGGACTTCCTCGACGGTCGCATCTTCTGGGATCCGTCCTTGCCGGAAGCATCGGGCAACGACGAACGCACTGCGATCTACGACGCCATGAATGCAACACTCGCCGCCCTGCATGACGTCGACGTGGAGGCCGTGGGTCTCGGCGACTTCGGCAAGCCCGGCAGCTATTTCGAGCGCCAGTTCGCGCGCTGGACCAGCCAGTACCGCGCTTCCGAAACCGGCGAGGTGGCCGACATGGACCGGCTGATTACCTGGCTGGAGACACATATGCCGGCCGATGACGGCCGTGTCTCGCTGGTGCATGGCGACTACCGTCTGGACAACATGATCTTCGCAACCGGCGAACCCAGGGTGCTGGCGGTGCTTGACTGGGAATTGTCGACGCTCGGCCACCCCTTCGCCGACATCGCCTATCAGTGCATGCAATGGCGCCTGCCGCATGCGTCGGGCTTTCGTGGCCTCGGCGGCATCGACCGCGCGACGCTCGGCTTGCCCTCGGAAGAAGCCTATGTCGACGCCTATTGCAGCCGGCGCGGGCTTGCCGGCATCGGCAACTGGACCTTCTTCCTCGCTTTCTCCTTCTTCCGGCTGGCGGCGATCTGCCAGGGAGTCTACCGGCGCGCGCTGGACGGCAACGCCTCCAATCCGGAAAAGGCGAAAACCTATGGCGAAGCGGTCAGGCTGCTGGCCGGCCTGGCGGTGAAACTGGTCGACAAGAAGACTTGAAAATTGGGAGAGCTGGGCGATGGATCGTTTCGACGGAGCGACGGTGCTGATAACGGGCGCTGCCGGCGGCCTCGGCCGCGGCGCGGCCAAGGGCTTTGCCGCCGAGGGTGCGCGGCTGGTTCTTTCGGATCTGGACGGAAAAGCATTGGCCGCCTTTGCCGAAACGCTGGAAGCCGAGACGGCGATCCTTGCCGGCAACATCGCCGACGAGAAACTGTCGGAAGACCTGGTCACACTGGCGACGGAACGGTTCGGCCGGCTCGACGTCGCTGTCAACAATGCCGGCATCGTCCACGCCTTCGTCCGCCTGCCGCAGGTGGCATCCGACGAAGCGCGCCGGGTGCTCGAGGTCGACCTTCTGGGCGTCTTCTTTGCGATGAAGCACCAGATCCCGCTGATGGAGCGGCAATTCAAGGAGACCGGCAAGGGCGGCACGATCGTCAACATCGCCTCGGTCGCCGGACTTGGCGGCGCACCGAAACTGTCGGTCTATGCCGCCGCCAAGCATGGCGTCGTCGGGCTGACGAAATCGGCGGCCGCCGAATACGCCACCAAGGGGATACGTATAAACGCCGTCTGCCCGGCGCATACACGCACGGCGATGGTCGACGGTTTTGTTCGCGGCAGCGGCGCACCGGAGGCCGAGGCGCTGGCCGAGCTGACGCGGGGCGTGCCTATGAAACGGGTCGCCGAAGTGGACGAGGTCATCACCGCCATCCTGTTCGCTGCCGATCCGACCAATTCCTTCATGACCGGCCATACGCTCGCCGTCGATGGCGGCATTGGCGCGATCTGATGTGACGCCGGGGGAACTTACCCCACCCTTGTCCGTTTTCGTACAGCGTATATAATTTAGTGAGGCAACCAACAACAAAGGCAGGCAGGAATTGCCGCTTAGCGTCCAGAACCGCCGCGAAAGACAGAAGGCCGAACTGCGCTCCGAATTGGTCGAGGCGGCGCACAAGCTTGTGCAGGAAGAAGGCTATGAAGGCCTGACCATCCGCAAGCTGGCCAAGCGCGTCGGCTATGCACCGATGTCAGTCTATTCCTATTTCGCCGACAAGCAGGACATCCTCTTCGCATTGGCCGAGGATGCGTTCGAGACACTTGCCCGCCGCATCGAGGAGCATCCGTCCGACGATCCGATCGAGGCATTGCAGGCGGTCATGACCGAATACGCCGCCTTCGGCCTCGGCAATCCCAATGAATATCGCACCGTCTTCATGACCGAAAAGACCAAGCCGCCGGAAGGCAGGACCTACGCGGAGATGGAAGAGAGCAACCCGGCGATGAAAGCGCTGATTAGCAGAGTCGAGGCCTGCGTTGCCGCCGGCAAGCTCAAGGGCGATCCGCGCGCCATCGCCACCATGCTGTGGGCAGTGGGCCACGGCACAATCTCGCTGCTGATCACCTTTCCGTTCTACCCCTTCGGTGACCCGCAGGCCTTCGTGAAGCGGATGTGCGATTTCACGCTTGCCACGCTCTCGACGCAGGACGTGCCGCCGCTGACCGATACGCCGGTCAACTGCTGATAGGCCTGCAGTCCCACATCGTTTGATCCAGCCGGCGTCTGGAACATGATCCCGAACCGGGATCCGGCTTTTGCTGCGCCGACCTTCGGTTTGGAAAACATCCCGCTCAAACAAAGAGATAGAGCCCATCGCGATTTCATCGGGATGGAGCAGGTTCTTGCCATGCCTTGCGGCATTTTGGCATTTGAAGAAAATTTGTTCGTACGTGTACGATTTCTGACTTGAAGTCCCGATCTCCGACACGTATATGTACGTCGTATCGTACATGTACGAAGAAAATTGAACCGGAGACAAACCATGAAAAAGACAATCCTCACCCTCGCAGCGGTGCTGGCGTTTTCAGGTGCGGCCTTCGCCGGCTCCACCCAGCCGACCAAGCAAGCGCCGGCTACGGCCTGCGTCCATACCAGCGCCAATGTGAAGCTCGATTGCAGCACGACCGGCTCGGTCGACAAGACCGGCGCGACCAAGACCGACGCCGCCAAGGGCCCGCGTCTCGGCATCGAGATCAACCCCTGGATCGTGCCCAGCACGTTCTAAGGCTTGTTGAGATTCAGGATTGAACGAAGCCGCTGACGCGGCATTTTGTGGGTCGGTTTGCGTGTGAGGCTTCTGTTTTGAAGGATTGCGGCTGTTGAAGCGCAATCTTGAGAACAGGAGCAATGAGATGGCCGAGTTGAGCC
>NZ_QZWZ01000109.1 GCF_003601975.1 Mesorhizobium waimense | reverse complement strand
CAGGCGGCAATCAACCGCTTCCTCCAAGAGCACAACCAGCAACCCAAACCCTTCTCTTGGACCGCCGACCCCGACAAAATCATCGCCGCCGTCAAACGCGGGCACCAAGTGTTAGACTCCATCCACTAGGCGGTCAATTAACCCAATCATAACAATCTCGCCCGGTAGGAAACCACGACCAGCGAATACGCCGCGCCCTCTCTCGCCACCGGTGTCCAGGACTCGTACGTTGCGGGCATTGATTCGCCTCGCGCAACCGATATCGTCTGTCAAGATAGACGCATTTTTGTTTATGTGCGAAGTAGACATAGCGCTTTTCCTTTATAGCTATAATACTTTATTTTGAATACAGACATGCTAGGGAGCGTCGACTTTGACATAGGCTTCCATGCCATTATTAAATCTCGCTATCTCATGAGGACCAAGTCTATTGGGAAGTTTTGTGGACTTGCCGACACCCGTCTCGTACCATGCGATCTGACGACGGCCCTGACATTTCCTTTTCCGTTCCCCTCCAATGAAAATAAAGTTACTCGCGACATGGAAGCTGATCGGTAGCTCTCGCCGGCACGGAATAATGACTTCAAAATTTGTGCCGATCTTCTGATTGAGGGGGCGAAATTTTTTTTATTGGTTTTCCGCTATTTGAGCTTGGGCAAACCAAGAGAATGGCAAACACCCTTTGTGGAGAACCTGACAAACCCGACAGAGATGTGGGAAGGCTTTGTCCGACACCGCATACGCGATCTCATCGTCTCCTTCTTATGCCAGCGTAAATCGTCCATGTTATAGGTCGTGGTGAGGATTTAACGGTTTAGGATTCCCAGGATCTGGCAAATCAGATTCAAGACTGCTCTTGGGAGAAATCGGTCTTGGCCGAGAGCTACGATCCGGATCGCCTGAACGACGCGCAATGGGCTCGGTTGGCCCATCTGATGCCCGGTGGCTGCAAGGGCAAGCGCGGTCCGCGCACCAACAGCCGGCTGTTCAGGGATGCGATTTTCTGGATGGCTCGTTCCGAGGCACGCTGGCGCGACCTGCCGGAGCGGTTCGGTGACCATCGTATCGTGAAGCGTCGCTACTTTGACAGGGTGGGGCGGGGTCTTGCGTGATCTCTTCCAGGCGTTGAGCCAAGACGGAGATTTCGAATGGTTGTGCGGGGACGCCACCGTCATCCCTGCCCATCAGCACGCCAGCGGGGCGCAAGCAAAAGGGGGCCCTGATGCCCAAGGGCTGGGCCGCTACAAAGGCGGCTTAGGCACTAAGCTGCACGTCGCCACCGATAGCCTCGGCAATCCTGCCAGCCTCCTTGCCAGCCCGGGCCATCGGGGCGAGGTTCTTTTTGGCGCTCCCTTGATCAAGGTGATCGCGTGCCGCTTCGTAATCGCCGATCGGGCCTACTATGCCGAACACTTTCACGACACCATCTGGACGCTGGTGCCGAGCCGGTCATCCCGCCACGTCCAACCGCCGCAGGCCGCATGCCTATGACAAGGACACTCTACAAGGAACGCAAGAGCTATGGTCGGAATTGGGTGACGCGGCCGATCAGGCGGCGCGGTGATCCGGTGTCACGGACTGTGCGACACCATTGGTGAATTTGACGCCGGCGATGACCATTGGCAACTGATTTTCGCCTTTGAGACGACGCCAGGTTTTCGCGGCGCTCATGACCAGCTTGAAGACCATAAGACGCGCCGTCTTGTGCGACAGCGCGCCTTTGGCCCGCACGGTCCGGTGTCGGACGGTGGCGAAGACACTTTCGATTGGATTGGTAACCGGTATGAGATTCTTGGTGCCGATGTCCGGCTACGCTTTTCTGATGTGCGGCGTATGGTGCGACCATCCGGGACGGAGGCACCGGGAGCACGAAGGTGCGGGCAGGCCGATGCACACGATGAGCTGCGAGCTCGGTTAGTAGCTGGCCGTCTCTGCCACTCGCCCGGTTGCGCCGTGAGCGCGAATCCGCAGATGTCGTGTCGCCCGCCGCTCCCCTGTGACTGATCGAGAGGAGACAGAGGAATGCGACGTGTAATCGGAATCGACACCCACCGCACCTTTGGCGAGGTGGTGATTTGGGAAGACGGTCGGCTGCGGCGTGTGGGCCGGGGTCGACATGACGCGAACGGCGCTGGAAGGCTTCGGCAGAACTCTTCTGGCCACCGATGAGGTCGTCATCGAGGCCACTGGCAACTGCATGGCGGTGTCGCGGGTGCTGGCGCATTCGTGAAGCGGGTGGTGATCGCCAACCCGCTGCAGGTCAAAGCGATCGCGCACGCTCACGTGAAGACCGACAAGATCGACGCCGGCACGGCCAGCTTGTACGCAGCCGGCTATCTGCCGGAGATCTGGACACCGGATGCCGCCACCGAGCGAATGCGCAGGCTGGTCGCGCGGCGCTACCAGGTCGTGCGGCATCGGACCCGGATCAAGAACGAGGTGCATTCGATCCTCTACGCCCATCTGATTCCGCGGTGCCCCCATGCGGACCTGTTCGGACGCCTCGGTCGTGCCTGGCTCACCGTCAGCCGGTGCCAGATGACGAGCGCGCCGCAATCCAACGCCATATCCGGGAACTGGACAGGCTGGGTGACGATCTCCGCGTGCTTGACCGGGAGATTGCCGAGAGCGCGCTCGACGATGCGGCGATCAAACGGCTGCTCACAATCACTGGCGTCAATCTCGCGGTGGCCGCCGGGCTAGTGGCGGCTGTCGGTGACATCGGCCGTTTTTCCAGCCCGCAAAAGCTGGTGAGCTATTTCGGCCTGAACCCACGCGTGCGCCAGTCGGGGCTCAGTGCTGCCCATCACGGGCGGATTAGCAAGATCGGACGCAGCCATGCCCGCGCGATGCTGGTGGAAGCCGCCTCGGCGGCGGCCAAGACGCCAGGTCCGCTCCATGCCTTCTTCGTCCGTATCCGGGCCAAGCGGGGCCATCAGATTGCTGCCGTCGCCGTGGCACGAAAATTGGCGGTTCTTTGCTGGCATATGCTGACGAAGCAAGAGGACTACCTCTGGGCGCGATCCAGTCTGGTCGCCCACAAGATGCGCAGCATGGGGCTGCAGACCGGCAAGCCGCATAAGAAAGGCAACCGCCGCGGTCCGACCTATGCTTACAATGTCAAGGAACTTTGGAATCAAGCGATGCGTGTCGCCGAGCAGGCCCAGAAGGGTTACGAACACTTCGTCGAGGCTTGGCGCCCGCGCCCGCCAAAGGAAAGGGCGCGCGGGCGCGAAGCTTTGACCGGCTCGAACTAGCCCAGCTCAAAGAGGTGCAGGCTGAGCGCGACACTCTGCCGGCAATCGAAATCGCCGAAACTCCGGCAGCTACATTGCTCGATCTCAAGGATATCGGCCCTGAGTGGGCGGCCATCCTCTACGCGGAAGGGCTGTTCCGGAACTTCGATAATCGTTGGCAGGTCGCCGCCCGTGCCGGGGCCGCTCCGACACCTTGGTAGAGCGGACCGGTCCAGCACGAGCAACGCGTCTCGAAGGGCCGGCAACCCCCGGCTGCGAACGACGATGATCGAGTTGGCCTGGCTGTGGCTGCGCAATCAACCGAGTTCAGCGCTTACCCGCTGGTTCCACGAACGCGTGATGCGGCTACACTATGGAAGACTTAGCTTGGCAGTGCGCCCACCATCCACGACAAATATCTGGCCAGTGACGAATTCGGCCTCGTAGGAGGCAATCCATGCGACCATAGCCGCGACTTCCTCCACACGGCCGGTTCGACCTAATGGATGAATGGCGCCCAGCCGCCCCCGGGCCTGCTCGGGCAAGGCGGCGACGAAATTGACGTTAAGATCAGTATCGATCCAGCCAGGAGCCACGCCATTGCAACGTACCCCGTCTGGCCCGCCGTCGATCGCCACCGCTCGCGTCAGGCCATGCAGCCCCGCCTTCGAGGCACAATAGGCAGCGTGCCCGGGATTGGACGCGAATCCCTCTATCGAGCCAATATTGACAATGGCGCCGCGGCTTCTGCGAAGATGAGGCATCGCGCGACGAATCAGCAGAAAAGGAGCATCAAGGTTGAGTGCCATTGTGCGCCGCCACTCGTCCAGCCCCGTCTCATCTACTTTCGCTTCAATCATGCATCCGGCGTTGTTGATAAGGATATCGAGCCGGCCGGCTTGTTGAATGATATCGTCAATGACGATGGCCGGAACGTCGGGGTCGCGAAGATCCGCGACTATCGATTCTACACGGCCGGCCTTCTCAAGCTGAACAGCGAATACTCTGGCTCCCTCGCCTGCAAGCCTGTCGGCGATTGCGGCCCCAATGCCGCTGCTGGCGCCCGTCACCAACGCGATCTTTCCGGCGAAGCGGGTCATGCGATAGCCTTTCCGTTTACCTCAACAAGGGTGTTGCCAAATCGCATGGGAAAGCGCCGCGCTCCATATTGATCCGCTCGGCAGAGCATACCCAATCTGTGGGACAACACCGTCGAGCCAGTCTGCAAAGCAAGCTTGTTTTGCGTGAAGCTAGAAGTCGTGGCTTCATCCGGAAAGCACGCGCGTCTCGGTTCTTCTGTTGCATCGGTGCTAATTTCGGCAGCGAGATTTGCGGTAACGTGGTCATAGCCGCTCCTCATGTGCCTTGTTGGCTACACGGAAGACCCAGTAGTGTGCGTTTTCATCGGCGGTATATCTGCCGTCGTTTAGACACTGTACCAGCACAAGAACGCCCGAATCCTGCAGCCGCCGCACCTCATCTTCAAAGCATGTGGTTTCCGCATAGATCTTGCGCGTACTTGCGATGACGAATCCGTTTGGGCGGGTGACGCGAGCCAGTGTGCGCAATACATCCGGTCGGACATGTCCGGGCGCAAACACGCCGCAGCAGACGGTGATGTCATAGCTTGCGCTGGAGTAGTCGGAGAGCGGACTATTAAGGTCGACATCGGCCTTGACATGACGGTAGACTTGGGTTTGTCGAGCTTTTTCGGCCATCTCCTCAGAGAGGTCGAACCCGTCGATCAACCGAAACCCGAGGCTTTCCATTTCCATTCCGACGAGGCCTGTTCCGCAGCCAGCGTCCAGGGTTGCGATGGCTGCCCGCTCCCTCGGCAAATAGGCCGTCTGCATGGTGCCCGCCAGTTCCGCCACGACCATCGGCCCGTAGTATCCTTTGCGGCCGACGTCCGCATCGTACGAAGTAGCCCATCTGCGATAGAACTGTGCCAAGCGACCGACGTCCCCATCGAGGGCATGGGACTCCTTGATGCGCCTTCTTGCGGTTTGCTCCAATGCCTCCTGATCGAGGGCGTTCATGATAGTACCTCCGTATACGGGCAGATGGTCATCCGCGGCGCCGGTCGGCACCTGCTGCCACCTTGAAAATGAAGGCATCAAAATTCGTGCCAATTCGCCGAACGAGGCGAAGAAGAGATTTTGTGTCGGTATTAACAAGCCCAGAAGGCTATCTCTCGTCGCCTTCACTTCGGCTGTTTGGCCTAAGGTACAATACGAAGCTGGCTAAACAAGCTTGTAGCGAGAACCCTACGAAGTTGTCAGAATGGCGGATGGCCTCGCGATTGTGTATCAAAATCTGTTACAGCGCCGTCGGGGGGAGCGGGCAGCTTTATTCAACTGCGAAACCATCTCTTCGTCAGCTAGTGGATTGATCGGAACAGAAGAGTCCTTTTTGGGATTCCCCGGATCGCTTCGGCATGCGACATTGCGAGATGCGCACTGGTATCAGCATCGACATCACGGCTTCGGACAGAATTCGGCTTGAAG
>NZ_QZWZ01000108.1 GCF_003601975.1 Mesorhizobium waimense | reverse complement strand
AGATCTGTCTTCCAATGCGTATCCATGGCCGGCCCTCCACAAAGCCGACCACCCATGAATCACGCAAATCGCGCCCTGGGAATCCCAAAAGTGCCGCCGCTTTCAAAAATCTGCCAAAGTAGTGCTAGGTTTTTGGCGCGCCGCAGCGTCCCTTAAGAATTGCGATCTCCGTTTCGTGGTCGCCTCCTGACATCGAAGACACGGGTACGCCTATGAGAAAGACGCCTAGGGCGTCGCCGGTTGCTGCCTTGTTTTGCTGGTTTGAAATTACGGCCAAACGCTCTCTGTCAGCCTGTGTACAAGGACCGGCGTTGGGAACCCCTGCGATCCTTTCAGGGGGCGTCGCACATCCTGCTACGCCAACGAGCATCGACATCAAAAAGACAAATCGCTTCACAGTTCCCACCCCAACTTATTGTTTGCCCAGCGGCAACATTGCGTAGTGGAAGACTGCGTGCAAGCCCATTCGTCGGAAGATTCGACAACAAAAGTCAAAGGGTGCATGGTCTGGATTGGTGTCGGGGGATACCTTCATTGTCTCGAGGAAGCAAAAGAGGGTTAGGCTGGCTCGCAGTCGTTGCGTTGATCGCTTATTATTATCCCGTCCCGCACCAGCGACCGAGCACTACCTCACCGAATCCACAGGCCATCCTTCACACCGAACCGGATGCCAGCAGTCCGAGCCAGAGCGTTGTGCAACATATAGAAGAAACGGCCGCACCCAGTCAGCGAACCAGCAGGGAAGTGCTTCAAGGCCGCGCGTCCGCGGCACTCCCGAACGATGCTCTGAAAAAGCGACGGCGCGGCACCAAAAGACGACAAGGCTAGAGTCGAGCAGCCTTTGCAATTTTCTTGTTAAGTAAGCGCGTGCTATCTTCCAGCTTGCTTGGTAGCAGGGGAGAGAGATGAGCGACGTTTTTAATACGCTTGGCAACCATAGTATTGTTTCACTAGGTTCCTACAAGCCGTGGAACGTTCACAGGGCCGAAGGCGGCGATCGTTCAAGCTACCCAGCTCATAGCGGTTATGTGCTGGACATCAAGGACAACGCGGCGATTGGGGTCAAACATTTCGCCAAGATTCTAGGACCAGAGCTAAAAGACAACATCGCCATGGCCGTAGTGCCTTCGCACGACCCCAAGAAGACAGACGGTGGATTGCATGCGCTAGTTAGGAAACTCACAGAGTCAGGAAATCGGCTTGACGCATCAGGGTCTCTTGTTCGAGTGACAAAAATCGACAAGCTTGCCCATGGTGGCGACAGGAGTATCGAAGTCCATCAGGGGAGCATCCGAGTGGCGCACCCGGAGCTCATCAAAGGCCGACACGTGGTTTTGATTGACGATGTTCAAAAAACCGGCAATTCGCTCAAGGCATGCAGAGCCCTCCTACTGGAGGCCGGCGCTCTTTCGGTTCAATGCCTGGCCTTAGCCAGCACTTGGTGAGGGCGCCGATACCCGCTCTATCACCTGTTCGACATTGTCGAGCGGCATACAGGTTTCGTATTTCAGGAATTTAGCTGGCCATGTCAGCGCGGGGTCGTCCACTACCGATCTTGCGATAAATAGCCAACGGCCCAGCCTCGTGCATTCCGCAGCCTGATGTAAGGTCCCGGAAGTGTCCGACGCCTCCATAACAACCGTCGCATCGGACAGGGTTGCCATTAACTTGTTTCTCAACGGAAAGCTTGCTCTAGAGGTTTTCTGGCCGATAGGGAACTGAGAGATAAGGAGATGGTCGCGATAAATCTCCTCCTGCATTACTGCGTTTTCGGAAGGACTTGCCTTATCCAAAGGCGTTCCAATCACCGAAATTGTTCTGCCCCCGGCATCAATAGCGGTACGATGGGCAACTGCGTCTACACCATACGCTAGCCCAGAAACGACTACCACACCCGCCTCAACGAGGCCCTTTGCCAGTCTGACCGTACGCGCAATACCCGCGTCCGACACTTGCCGCGTTCCCACAATCGCAACGCAAGGGCGATTCAAGAGCGAGAGATCGCCCGCATAGAAGATTGTCGTGTCGTCTTTATCATCCGTGACTGACCTGCCCAAGAAATCCAGTTGTCTCCTGTTCGGGAAACGGTGGGTTTCCTTTAGGGCATCAGAAAGCCTCACAGTGTGGATATCGCGAGGTGGCGCGTATCGTTCCGTATTGTTCGGCTTGCTTTCCGCCTGCATCGTAGCTGCATACATACGTTTTGCCCCCGCCCTGGCAACCGACGTTGCTGAAACGTTCTCATATTTTTCACGGCGCGTCAATCTGATTTCTCTTTTTAGTCAATGACTTAGCGGGGTAAAATAGAGTCTGATTTCAAGGACATAGCGGAACATACTCAAAAATTGTCCACAGGGCATACCGGCACACTGTGGACAAACGGGCGAATCATACGGCGGTTCCGTCAGCCAGATCCAGGCCGGTCAATACAAATACCTTTATCGAAATAGAACCTATCGAAAATGTTTGCCGTGGTTCCACCTTCGTGGCCGAAAGCGAACGCATGGATGGAGGAGTGACTGCATGGTTGCAGAAGTTAGAGGCAGGACCTGTCATCGGCTACGGAGTTTGACGACCTTGGCAGCCGGTTTCCCAGAAAGTGCGGCGTGAATCGGCCCAACCGCACGGTCCGCTGCTTTGGTCGCGGGATCTCGCTGGATATGTGCGTATATGGCGGTGGAGCGATAGTTGCTATGCCCGAGGATTGCGCCCGTCATCGCAAGTGTTTCGCCCGTGGAAACCGCTGCGGAGCCAAGCGTGTGCCGCAATGTGTGAGGCGTTACCCCCGGCAACTCCGCAAGTTTAATCACCCGGGGCCAAATCCTCTTGGTCCCTTGGTAGTGCCCTTCGCCGGTTGTCGCAGGAAATACATACTCACTATCTGCCATGCGCGGCAGGGACGCTAGGAGGGCCAGTGCGGGCGACGCAAGTGGACGGATACTCTTGCCTGTCTTGGATTCTTCCAGCCTCAGGCAGGCATGCTCAAACTCAATTTCGCTCCACTTGAGCCCAGCTATCTCATCCCGACGGCAGCCGGTTAGCGCCCATAGGCGGGAGATATCCAGGGCCTTCTGGTTGACGCCTTGTGATTGCAACGTTTCCAAAGCCTGTCCGAGGCGCTTCACTTCGTCAATTGAGAGATAGCGCTCACGCCGATTGTCAGTCTTACGAATAGCAGCCGTGTCACATGGATTGCTGATCGCAACCTTTTGCCGAATTGCAAAGCTGAATACCGCAGAGAAGTCGCGGGCCACCTTTCTGGCGGCGCCCTCGCCACCTCGAACAATTATGCGGCGGCGCTTGCCTCTCTTTTCGTCCTTAGCCGTCTTCCCGGCGGTGATGTCCCGCACCATTCGCTCTATGTCGCCGGCTGAAACCTCCGTCACTCGTTTTGCTCCGAGTAGTGGGATCACGTGGTTCCTGAGACGCGCCAGCGTGAAAGCCTTTGTTTTCGGCTTCATCTCGTGGCCCTGCCGAATGCCGCGCTGGACGTAACAGCCCTCGGTTTCATACAAGTCGACAAGCCCGGCGATCTTCATTTCGCGACGCTTTGCACCCCGATCCTTTGCCGGATCACTGCCCCTAGCGACGGAACCGAGTATATTCTTTGCCTTGCAGCGGGCCTCTTCGGGTGTCAGCGACGCCGTTGATCCCAGGGCCATTCTTCGCTTAGGCACATTTCGGCCGCCGGGGTACGGTCGATATTCAACCTGCCACGTCTTTATCCCACTCGATGCAACCCGCAGGCCAAAGCCCTTCAGTTCGGTATCGTAGACAATGATTGCCTTGTCCAGCGCAGTCGCCGCGTCAACAGACCGCTTAGTCAGCTTTATGGAAGCCATGTCGCCACCGTGTCGCCACCGGGAAGAAAGGTGCAGGAATTTCGATATGGCTTATTGCTTGTAAAATCAATTGGCTAGGAAGCTTGGGAGTGTTCCCGGAACCAGTAGGAATGTCAGTACTCAACCTTGCCAAGGTTGGGGTCGAGCGTTCGAATCGCTTCACCCGCTCCAGTTTCCTTCGGGAAATCAAGGGATTAACAGGGGCCACCTTGCGGTGGCCCTTCCCTTTTGCGTTCTAGGGTTGACCGCTGGAACTAGCTCCGGCGTCTCGGGTACAGCCGGTTGTCCGATTTTCGAAAGCGACAAGTTTACGCTTTCGATAAGCTCCGGAAGAGATGCGACCGGCACAGGGTTGTTGCTCACGTAGGCAGACCCAATGTCCGCAGTGAGCCCGATCAGTTGGCTCCGGTCGTGCTCAATCTCTTACCTTCCGGCACGCACTACCTCCTATTCGCCGCAGCAACACCGAACCTCTTAGCCGGTTCCCAAAATCTCCAGCTATGTATCCCAATCGCGCATAGGGAGGCGATAAGATAGGCGCTTTTCTCACCGGGGGCTTGATTACGAATCTGGGGACAGGAGTTCGAATCTCTTTGGGCGCGCCATTTCCGAACAAAACTGGGGCACATCGTGCCCTTTTTCCATAAGCGACGTCAATAAATATATTGACAAACCGGCTCGAAATGTATATCAATATATTGACATTATATCATATTTCGTCAACATATGAGTTTACAATGAGCGTTAAACAGGCAGTCCGGGAACAGTACCAGGCAATTGTCGATGCGTTTCAAGGCAGCAATATCGAGACGCCAACCGAAGGCTGGATTCGGACCGTGCGAAAGGCCCTCGGCATGTCCGGCGCGCAGCTTGCAAAACGAATGGGGGTCACGCGGGCGCGCATCGCTCAGGCGGAGAAAGCCGAACTCGATGGCGGCGTAACCCTGAAGTCAATGCAGGCTGCCGCTGAAGCAATGGGCTGCCGGTTCGCTTACGTCTTCGTTCCACCTGACGCCATCGAAAACCTAATCATCGCCCAGGCGCGGAAAAAGGCGCGGGCGATTGTTGGCACAGCGGGCAAGCACATGGCGCTTGAGCATCAGGCCGTGAACGACAGTCGGACCCAACACGAAGTTTCCAGGCTAATGCAGGAGCTGATGTACGAAATGCCTCCTGACTTTTGGGAAGACAAGTGACGATCAAGCTCGAATATCCCGAAGGCGCGACGCCTCTCGATCCGAATGAGCTTGGCGGGCTGAAGTACAAGCACATCACCACGCATGGCGAACTGGACGAGCTTGAGCAGGCCAACATCGCTTCCGGGCTGCGCTGGCTTGCCCGCATGCGCCGCAAAGACATCCTCTCGGACGATTTTGCGATTGAGCTTCATCGTCGGCTCTTCGGAGAAGTGTGGGATTGGGCAGGAGCGTTTCGCCAGACCGGGAAGAACATCGGTGTTGATCCAATCCAGATCGGCATTCAGCTGCGCGACCTGATGGACGACGCGCGCTACTGGGCGGAGCACAAGACGTATCCGCCTAAAGAGGCTGCTGTCAGGCTTCATCACCGCCTCGTCTTCATTCACCCGTTTTCGAACGGAAACGGGCGTCACGCGCGCATTATGGCCGATACTGTGCTGGACAGAGTCTACGGGACAGAGCCCATTGATTGGACAGCAGGCGCCGACCTTCAAAAGATCGGTGAAAGGCGTACCGCGTATATCGCGGGCCCTGAAGGCAGCTGATGCTCACAACATGGGGCCGCTTCTGGCTTTCAGCGATCAAGCTAGGGACGAAGCACTTATATTCAGAAGGGGTCGCAAATCACTTCTGGGTGGAAGTGATGGACGATCATCGTGCCCTCAATATCCACACAAAGGCAGAAGGTGAAATCAAGTTCGGGCACCCAGTCTGGCCGGCTGACCTTAACCCGCGTCCATTCCTGCAACAGCGCTTGGGCGGCTGCTGCCTCTCATGGTAATTACTCACGCCCTTGTCAGGGGCAAGAATCCCTGAATCTATGGGGATATGGATCGCACTGATTTGCAGCGTCTGACGAAGGAAGAGTTGATCGATCTGGTGCTGCGGATACAGCGGCCAGAGAAGACATCGCGCACGTCGTCCAAGCCACCTTCGAGCGATCGCAAGGCGCGTCGGGACAGGGCAAAGCCTGGCGGCGCTAAGGCGGGTCATAAAGGTCACAGCCGCGCCATGAGTGAGGATGCCGATC
>NZ_QZWZ01000107.1 GCF_003601975.1 Mesorhizobium waimense | reverse complement strand
GAGATTGACCAGGCTTTGATGCTCGACCATGACGCCCTTTGGGGTTCCGGTTGAGCCTGAGGTGTAGATGACATAGGCGAGATGGCTGGAGGTCAGGCCAAGGGCGCGCGGGTCGGGGTTCGAGGCGGGCAGTTCGGCCCAGGCCGAGGTGGCCATATCCAGATCGACCACGCTCAGATCGGCGAGCGCCTCGGCGCCGAGGGCGGCGCGGCCGGCGGCATCGCAAAGCAGCAGCCGCGGCGCGGCATCGTCGAGCACCTGCCGCAGCCGCTGAGAAGGATAGGCCGGGTCCAGCGGCAGATAGGCACCGCCGGCCTTGAGGATCGCCAGCAGCCCCACCACCATGGCCGGGCTGCGCTCCAGGCAGATCGCCACCGGCTGGTCCGGCCTCACCCCGAGGGCGATCAGATGATGCGCCAGCCGGTTGGCCCGGGCGTTGAGCTCGCCATAGCTCAGGCGCTCGTCCTCATGCACCAATGCCACCGCCGCGGGCGTCCGGCGCACCTGTTGCTCGAACAGCTCGTGGACGCAAAGATCCGACGGATAGGCCGCGTCCGTCCGGTTCAGCTCCTCCAAAAGGTAGGTCCGCTCCTCGGCCGGCAGCAGCTCTATGCGGCCGACCGGCTGGCCTGCATCAGCAACCATCGCCCGCAGCAATGCCAAAAGATAGCCGCGCTGCCGCTCGATCGTCGCTTTGTCGAACAGCGCCGTGGCATAGTGCAGCGATCCGGCGATCTGATCGCCATCTTCGCCAAGGTCGAGCTCCAGATCGAACTTGACCTGATCGAGCCACTCCCCCGCAGCCTCCACGCGCAGCCCCGGCAGATCCAATGACCCGTCGGTGTTGTTCTGCCAGGCCAGCATCACCTGGAACAACGGCGTGTGGTCGAGGGCCCGCGGCGGCTTGACGATCTCGACCACCTGCTCGAACGGCAGGTCCTGATGCTCCTGCGCGGCCAGCGCCGTGCGCCGCGTCCGCTCCAGAAGCTGCGCCACGCTCGGCGTGCCCGCCAGGTCCAGCCGCAGCGCCAGGGTGTTGACGAAGAAGCCGATCAGCTCCTCGACCTCGCGCCGGCTGCGGTTGGCGCTCGGCACGCCGATGACAAGGTCGTCCTGCCCTGACAGGCGCGACAGCACCGCCGCCCAGGCCGCCAGCACCGTCATGAAAAGCGTCGTGCCATGCTTGCGGCTCAGCCGCTTCAGACCGCCCGTCAGAGCCGCATCGATGACGACCGGCACGCTCGCCCCGGCAAACGACTGCTGGAGCGGCCGCGGCCGATCGGTCGGCAGCGCAAGACGGGCCGGGGCGCCGGACAGGGTCTCGCGCCAATACTGCGCCTGGCTCTGCAGCCGTTCCCCCGACAGCCATTGCCGTTGCCAGGCGGCATAATCCGGATACTGGATCGCCAGCGGTGGCAGCGGGTCGTCCTGCCCGGCCACAAACGCCCGGTAAAGGCTGCTGAGCTCACGCATCAGCACCCCCATCGACCAGCCGTCGGAGACGATGTGATGCTGGCTCAGCAGGAAGACGTGTTCCTCATCCGATATCCGCATCAGACGCGCGCGCATCAGCGGCCCGCGCGACAGATCGAAGGGAGTGTGCGCCTCCTCACGGCACAGATCCAAAAGCGCGGCTTGCGCATCCGGCCTGTCCCGCAGATCGTGCTCCACCACCGGCAGCCCCGCATCCGGAGGCAGAAGCCAAACCTGGGGCTTGCCCTCCGGTGCGACAAAGACACTGCGCAGCGCCTCATGACGCGCAAACAGACGGTCGAGGCTACGCCGCCAGGCGCTGCGGTCGAGCGCACCACGCAGCCGCAAGGCCAACGGCATGTGGTAGTTGGCGCTGCTCGGGTCCAACTGCGCCAAAAACCATAGCCGCTGCTGCGCAAACGACAGCACAAGCGGCTCATGACGCGACACGGCCGCAATCGCCGGCAGCTCTTGCGGACCGGAGCGGCTCAACACCTCGACGATGCTTGCCGCCAGATCGCAAAGCACCGGCCGGGCGAACAGCGTGGCTAGCGGCAGCTCGACACCAACGGCCTGCGGCAACCGGCTCATCAGCTGCACCGCCATGAGCGAGTGGCCGCCGAGCTCGAAGAAGTGGTCGTGGCGGCCGACCCGCTCGACCCCGAGCAGCTCTTGCCAGATCCCGGCCAGGGCCGTCTCGACCGCGCCGCGCGGCGCCTCGTAGGCCCGCCGCGCATAGGCATCGTCGGCCGGCGAAGGCAGCGCCTTGCGGTCGAGCTTACCGTTCGGCGTCAGCGGCAGCCCATCCAGCCGCACGAACGCCGCCGGCACCATGTAGTCCGGCAGCAGGCTAACCAGATGGGCGCGCAAGCCGGCAGCGAGCTGCGCGCCATCGGCCTCGTCCGCTCCGGCCTCGGGCGCACACACCACATAGGCCACGAGCTGCTTGTCGCCGGCGCGGTCCTCGTGCGCCACCACCACCGCGTCGCCGACAAGCGCATGCTCGCAAAGCCGCGCTGCGATCTCGCCCGGCTCGATGCGGAAGCCGCGGATCTTCACCTGCTCGTCGTTGCGCCCCAAAAACTCCAGATTGCCGTCCGGCAGGTAGCGGGCAAGATCGCCGGTCCGGTACATGCGGGCGCCCGGCTCGCCGCCGAACGGGTCGGCCAGAAACCGCTCCGCCGTCAGCTCGGGACGGTTGAGGTAGCCGCGCGCCACCCCCGCCCCGCCGATATGGAGCTCACCCACCGCTCCGAACGGAACCGGCTGGCCATGAGCGTCCAGCAGATACACCCGCGTGTTCGCGATCGGACGCCCGATCGGCACGTTTTGATGGGATACACCGGGCCTAGCGTCAACAAAAAAACTGGACGACCAGATCGTTGTTTCGGTCGGACCGTAGAGATTCCTTAGAGACCCCACCCCTCTACTAAGCCGCGACGCCTGATTTGCAGGTAACGCTTCACCTCCACACAACACACTTAAGCCCGGCGTTCCTTGCCAGCCGGCATCCATCAGCAAGCGCCACGTTGCTGGAGTGGCCTGCATCAAAGAGATCTTGTGATGGTCTAGAAGATGATGCAACGTCGTAGCAGCCGTAGCATCCTTGCGGTTGGCTAGGACGACTGTGGCGCCCGTGCACGTGGGAAGATAGAGCTCCAGCCCCGCGATATCAAATGAGATGGATGTGATAGCTAGGAATACATCCTGCTCGGTAAGCCTCAATATATCCGAAAAAGCATATAGGAAATTCAACAGGCTTTGATGCTCGACCATGACGCCCTTTGGGGTTCCGGTTGAGCCTGAGGTGTAGATGACATAGGCGAGATGGCTGGAGGTCAGGCCAAGGGCGCGCGGGTCGGGGTCGCAGGCGGGCAGTTCGGCCCAGGCCGAGGTGGCCATATCCAGATCGACCACGCTCAGATCGGCGAGCGCCTCGGCGCCGAGGGCGGCGCGGCCGGCGGCATCGCAAAGCAGCAGCCGCGGCGCGGCATCGTCGAGCACCTGCCGCAGCCGCTGAGAAGGATAGGCCGGGTCCAGCGGCAGATAGGCACCGCCGGCCTTGAGGATCGCCAGCAGCCCCACCACCATCGCCGGGCTGCGCTCCAGGCAGATCGCCACCGGCTGGTCCGGCCTCACCCCGAGGGCGATCAGATGATGGGCCAGCCGGTTGGCCCGCGCGTTGAGTTCGCCATAGCTCACCCGCTCGTCGTCATGCACCACCGCCACCGCCTCGGGCGTCCGGCGCACCTGTTGTTCGAACAGCTCGTGGATGCAAAGATCCGACGGATACTCCGCTTCCGTCCGGTTCAGCTCCTCCAAAAGGTAGGTCCGCTCCTCGGCCGGCAGGATGTCGAGCTCGCGCACCGGCTTACTGGGCGCCTGCTCCAGCGCCTCCGCCAGTTGCTCGAGCGCCCGCTGCATGTAGCCGCAGACCCGGTCCGCGGAGATTGGCTCCACCACCTGTGCGGTGAGGCCGAGCGCTTCGCCAAAATCCTCCACCGACAAGGTCAGCGGATAGTTGGTGCGCTCCTCGCCGCCCAGCCATTCCATGCCACACAGACCATCCTCCGTCCCGGAGCCGGCCATGGCCGCCGGCGTGTTGTGGCGGTAGTTCAACAGCGCGCTGAACAGCGGCGCCGGCGCTGCGACGCCACTGCAGCGTTGCGCCAAGGCCAGCGAGGCATGCTCGTGTGTGAGCAGCTCGGCAAGCCGCGCATGGGTGCTGCGCACGCTCGCCGCGACCCCGGTCCCGTCGAGGTCGAGCCGCACAGGCAGGGTGTTCATGAACAGGCCCATCGCGCGGTCGGCGCCGGCCTGCATGCGACCGAACAGCACCGTGGCGAACACCACCTGCTCGCGCCCGCTGCTCAGCGCCACCACCTGACCCCAGGCCAGATGGCAGAGGCTCGCCAGGCTCACCCCCAGCCGCCGCGCCTGGGCCCGCAGCCGCTCGTTCAGCGCCTGCGGCAGCATCCGTTGCGCCTCGCCAACCCCGCTGCCGTCGCCATGCACCTCGATCAGCCCGAACGGCAGCGTCGGCTCGTCGATGTCGGCCAGCATCGAGCGGAAGAACGCTTCATGCTCTTCGGACGAACCGCCGAGACGGGCCTGCGCCACCAGATTGCGGAACGGCTGCGGAGCTGCCAGCTCATGACGCCGTCCCTCGACCACGGTCCGCACTTCGGCATGCATCACTTCCAGCGTCGTGTGATCGCCGATCAGATGATGCTGCAGCTCCAACAGCAGCCAGCGTGTGCTGCCGGGCTCGCGCGCGATCACGAACCGCAACAGCGGCGCCTGGCCAAGATCGATGCGATACTGACGCGGATCGAACCGGCGCTTCAGCTGCTCGGGACCGGGACCGCCATCTTCATCCAGCTCGACCTCGCTCACATCCAGGGCCGCCTTGCGCCAGACCACCTGGGCCGGGCTCGACAGCCCCTCCCAGACAAAGGCCGTGCGCAGAATGTCGTGCCGGTCCACCACCTGTTGGACCGCAGCAAGGTAGCGATCGAGCACACCGCGATCGGCAAAGGCCATCTCACTGACGAGCAGATACGGATCGCCCTGGCTGGCCAGCAGATGATGGAACAGAATGCCGTCCTGCAGCGGCGACAGGCCATAGATATCCTGGATGTTGGCGACCCCGCCCGGCACCGTCGACACGATCCGGTCGATCTCCTGTTGGGTCAGATCGATCAGCGGCAGCATCTGCGGCGTGATCGCCGCGGTCTGTTCGCCGATCAGGTTGGCAGGCACCGCCACCTCGTGATGGCTGCCAAGGCTTGCGGCCAGATCGCAAAGCACCGGCCTGGCGAACAGGGTGCGCACCTCCACCCCGAGCGACAGCCGTCGCAGCCGCTCCATCAGTTGCACCGCCATGAGCGAGTGGCCGCCGAGCTCGAAGAAGTGGTCGTGGCGGCCGACCCGCTCGACCCCGAGCAGCTCTTGCCAGATCCCGGCCAGGGCCGTCTCGACCGCGCCGCGCGGCGCCTCGTAGGCCCGCCGCGCATAGGCATCGTCGGCCGGCGAAGGCAGCGCCTTGCGGTCGAGCTTACCGTTCGGCGTCAGCGGCAGGCTATCCAGCCGCACGAACGCCGCCGGCACCATGTAGTCCGGCAGCAGGCTAACCAGATGGGCGCGCAAGGAGGCAGCGAGCTGCGCGCCATCGGCCTCGTCCGATCCGGCCTCGGGCGCACACACCACATAGGCCACAAGCTGCTTGTCGCCGGCGCGGTCCTCGTGCGCCACCACCACCGCCTCGCGCACCCACGCGTGCTCGCAAAGCCGCGCGGCGATCTCGCCCGGCTCGATGCGGAAGCCGCGGATCTTCACCTGGTCGTCGTTGCGCCCCAAAAACTCCAGATTGCCGTCCGGCAGGTAGCGGGCAAGATCGCCGGTCCGGTACATGCGGGCGCCCGGCTCGCCGCCGAACGGGTCGGCCAGAAACCGCTCCGCCGTCAGCTCGGGACGGTTGAGGTAGCCGCGCGCCACCCCCGCCCCGCCGATATGGAGCTCACCCACCGCTCCGAACGGAACCGGCTGGCCATGAGCGTCCAGCAGATACACCCGCGTGTTCGCGATCGGACGCCCGAT
>NZ_QZWZ01000106.1 GCF_003601975.1 Mesorhizobium waimense | reverse complement strand
GGCGCAACGCCGCACATATTGCGGGCGAGTGGTTTCGGTCCAGGGCATCATGATCTCCGTCGAATCTCAGCAATCCGACAGAATCACAACCCGCTGAAATCACTCACCTCTTTTTGGAACGGACACTCAGGCCCAGCAATCATAGGGACTAGATTGCGAGGCGGACGACGCAAGCCCTATGCTTCGCCACCTAAACGAACAAAGTCTAGCTTAAAAAAATAGGACTTAGTGTTAATTTGGCATAACAGTTCTTTATAAATAATTAGCCAAAGCTTAACCGGGCAGCATTCACCGGAAATGCTGGATGTGTTAATTAGGCACCGCGGCATTTAGTTAGCTGCATGCGCTGCGCATTAAAGCTCGGCGTAGCTACGCAAGCTGTTAGGCGTTCCTTGGCTTATCAGATGAGCCTCTTCGGCTAGAGAATCACAACAATGACGCATTCCAAGAAGGTTGTTATCATTACTGGCGCAACGTCGGGGATAGGAGAGGCCGTCGTAGAGGCCTTCGCTGCGATAGGTGCGTCGGTTGTATTGGTCGGCCGCGATCGAGAGCGCGGCAAACGAGCCTTGGAGGCGGTTCAGAAACTCAATTGTCGGGCCGAATTGATGCTGGGCGACGTGGCTGACTCGGCCTTCGCCGACCACGTGGTCAATTCTACCGTAGAGCGGTTTGGAAAGGTCAGCGTTCTGGTTAACAGCGCGGGTATCATCCGGCGTGGAAGTGTACTTGAGACCACAGATGATGATTGGCGTGAGACTTTCGAGGCCAATGTCAGTGGTGTGTTCTACTTTAGCCGAGCGGCAGTTAAGGCTATGGGGAGGACCGGCGGCGGCAGCATTGTCAACATAGCCTCGAATGTTGGGCTGGTTGGTTGTTCCGAGCTGGCAGCCTATTGTTCGTCGAAGGGCGCGGTTGTTCTGCTGACGCGCGCTATGGCCCTTGACCATGCCAAAGAGCAAATCAGCATCAATGCCGTCTGTCCTGGTGCCGTTGATACTCCCATGCTTGTATCGGCCCATAGCAAGCCGGTCAGCCCCGAGGAGATTCTTCAAAGGAATGTTGACGCGATACCCCAGGGTCGCGTGGCTACTCCCAAAGAAATAGCGAGCTTGACGCTGTACCTTGCAAGCGAGGAAGCCAAGCACATCACAGGGGTCGCTCTTCCGATAGATGGCGGCCTCACTGCAGGATAGGAGGAATTTTTGGGTGCGGCTATCAAAGTTGCTGTCACCGGTAGCAATCGAGGCATGGGGCGCGAGAGGCTCGCTGATGAAAAGGCGATGGTTGTTATCGGCAATTTGTTTGACGAGCCATCTCCCCCTGTCAGCAGAGCCGTAAACGAGACTATCGAAATAGTTCGCCGTCGTCAGCCCGATTCAATCCGGGATCACGGCGCCACTTGACACGAATTTTGAAGCCCTTCGTTGCAAGAAGGCGACAACCCCTAACCCGCATTCGTCTGACGCGAAATCGAATGGGTGGACGGAGGAAGAAGGAAATATGAGGGCTGCGCCACATCGCAAGGGGCATCGGCAATCCAGCACTTCCCAATAGGCTTGGCTCCTTTGGGATTGAGCGAATGAACTCACGGATGCTGGTGCAAAGAGGAGCAATTGCTTCGCATCTCGCATCAAGCATCGCTCCGCCCTGATTCGGCTGCGGTTGAAAGGAATCGGTCATGCCGTGTCCACATGTAAAACAAAAGCGTGTCTATCTTAACAGAGATGTTGGCGGCGCGAGGCAGCTCAATGCTCGCAATGTTGGAGCCTCGAATGCTGTGTCGATAGAAGCCGTGAAGTGTTCGCTACAGGCGATTTCTGCCGGGCGAGATCGTTATCACCGGGTTAATTGGGCGACTGGAACGGGTTGGACGACAAACTCGATTCAACTGGAGTCCAAGCCCCTCTTTTTTCGCTCTTCGGGAAAGTGACGAGGTGACCTGGGACTACGCTAGCTCGGAGTTCGGGTGCACCGAAGTATCTGTTTGTCTTTGTTCGTCGGCATTGCCGAGGGTGCAGCCGGAGGCTTCTCCTCCAAGTTAAAGTCGCTGTGCCGGGCAATATTTCTCCTCCTTCAGCAACCAGCAAATCCTGTCGTGCTGATAGAATTCGTGCAACTGGGAATCTTCAAAATGTCCTCGTTTTCTATCGTGAACCGCAAAATCAATCCGACACGAGGGGCCAAGGCTCTGAAGCCGGATGGTAGTATTAATAGCAACGATCGAGTGGAGATCGGACCCACGGATGCCGCCTTTGCCGAGTGGTCCGTGCTAGGTCTGACGCCGCCGAACCTGGAGCGGATGCGGAAAACGCGGCTCGACCGGATCGTCCAGCAACTGCGTAAGAGGGACTATGCCGGTGTATTGTGCTTCGATCCGCTGAATATTCGATACGCAATTGACTCCTCGAATATGCAAATCTGGACCATGCACAATCCCTCCCGAGCCGCCTTCGTATCGGCGGACGGGTATGTCGTTCTCTGGGATTTCCATCGTTGCGGCCATCTTTCTGACTACCTTCCGCTCATCAATGAGGTTCGAGATGGCGGTGCTGGCTTCTTCTACTTCGTAGCTGGTGACGAGGAGGAGGTAATCGCGAAGGAGTTCGCCGGACAGCTTGACGATCTGTTGCGCCGCTTTGGAGGCAAGAACCGTCGTCTTGGCGTTGATAGGATTGAGATCCCTGGCTTGCGCGCGTTGGATGATCTCGGGATTGAGGTCTGCAACGGCATGCAGCTCATGGAACATGCCAGAGCGATCAAGGGGATCGACGAACTCAACGCGATGCGCTGCTCGCTGGCTACTTGCGAAATCGCGGTTGCCAAGATGCGAGAGCAGCTCCGGCCGGGAATAGCCGAAACGGAACTTTGGTCGGTTCTTCATGCTGAGAACATCGCTCGCGGCGGCGAGTGGATCGAAACGCGCATTCTGACATCTGGACCTCGTACTAATCCCTGGATGCAGGAAGCCGGGCCACGTCGAGTTATCTCAGGAGACCTCGTCGCCTTCGATACGGACATGGTGGGGCCTTACGGCATGTGCGCTGATATCTCCCGAACCTGGTACTGTGGCGATGGTCGGCCGAGTGACGAACAGCGACGGCTGCATGCTGTCGCTTATGAGCATGTCATGACAAACATGGCCTTGTTGAAACCCGGCGTGTCGTTCACCGAACTTACCCAACGCGGCCACAAGCTGCCGAAGGATTTTGTTGACCAGCGATATAGCTTCATGATGCACGGCATTGGGCTTTGCGACGAGTATCCGGCCATCGCTTATCCAGAAGATTTCATCCCGGGAGCGTTCGACTACGTCCTTGAGCCCGGCATGACGCTATGCATCGAAGCGTACATTGGAGCCGTCGGTGGGCGCAACGGCGTTAAGCTCGAAGAGCAGGTGCTAATAACCGAGAAGGGTCACGAAAATCTCACAAAGTGCCCGTTTGATCCGGCTTTGAGAAGCTGAAGAGGTTAAGGCTTTCGCATGCGTACAGGAACAACTGTAATCGCCTAGTACCTCTGCACAGGGATTTGACGTTTTGCACGGGTTGTAGTCTGGGTAGGCTGTCGGGTTCGACGAGCAGTTCAATACTGCGCGCGAGGCCCGGTTGCCTGCGGATCAATCCAGTGCGCTCGAGGGTGAGCACCATCTGATGGACGGAAGGCGCGGTGACGCCGAAGAAGCGCTGCATATCGCGTTCGGCCGGCGAGCGACCATTGAGGAGGCCGTAGGTCGAGATGAAGGCGAGATACTGGCCCTGCTTTTCGGTGAAACGAGGTCGAGTTGGCGTCTTTGCGTCAAGTAATTGATTCATTTTCTGATTCTTCCGGAACCTCCACAACCGAAGGAGGCCATCCGGGATGAGTGTACGCTATCGCGTCGATCTCGACCAACCCGAACGCGACGAACTCATGAGCATGCTGCGAAGCGGCAAGCATCCGGCGCGCAAGCTCAAGCGGGCCCAGATCCTACTCGCTGCCGACGCAGGCTTGGGCGACGAGACCATTGCGAGGACGGTGGTGGTCGGCGGCTCCACGGTCTACCGCACCAACCGCCGTTTCGTGGAGATGGGCCTGGAGGCGGCGCTGAGCGAAGAACCGCGCCCCGGGGCGGAGCGCAAGCTGAGCGGCAAGGAGGAAGCCTTGCTGGTGGCCACCTCGTCAAACGTGTCGTCGATGTCGAGCACGATCCGCTTCGGCACCTGCCGGAACGAGGCACAGTAAAGGTCGACCATCGCCCGGCCCACGGCGACCAGCTCGCGCACGCCGGGCAGGTTCTCCAGCCGGCACATCGTCGATTGCGACGCCAGATCCCGACCCGAAGGCAGTGCATCCTGGGCCATCTTGAAGACCGGATCGGAGCGCAGCCGGTTGGCGTCGTTGCCATCCTCATAGCCGGCGGCAATCATCTTCATGCGGAACCGATCATATCGGCCACACTATGGATGACCTGGTCCGGGCAGCGCGGATCATCGATGCAGCGCGCCAGACGGTCGGCCACCCGCAGCCGCTTTTCCACCTCGGCCAGAGCGAGAACCCCACTGTTGGACGACAACATGCCGCCGTCGAAACGGGCGACGACGGACTTGCCGCCGACTGATGACAAACCGCTCAGCGGCAGCGTAAGATGGTCTCCGGGAAATGGCGCGGATCGGCTTAAGCAACCAAATCCTACGTCATTTCAACCGCTTGCACCACATCCGCGTTCAAGGCGAAAAGCGGAGTCGGCGTTCTTTGCAACACATCCCTAAATTTCAAAGGCACCGGCTTCATCAATCGCGCAAGCGATTTGCTGACCTATGCCCGGGCTTCGGGTCTTGACGGATTCGTGATTAACGACGCCTTGTATCTCCTCAAGGAGGCCACTCTCACGGGGTCGAGTGGACAGAAAAAAGCCGCGTAAGGAGAAGAAAGCGTCCCGTCCGCTGGTGCTTTCAATTTTCCTACATCTCTTACTCAGGTTGAAGACGGGTTGCTTTTCTGGCACCGAATTGCAGAGAACCCCACTCGCGCAGGCCAGCTTCGATCAGATCACACCGGTTGTCGAAAGATAGCCGTCGCGCTCATCTCTAGGATGAACGCTTCGGCTTTGATGGTAGGCCTTGTCGTGGCGCAGTGTCCTGTCCGGCTTCATTGAGACGGTGCTTCTGTAACGCTGTAACGGGCCTCGACTTGTCAATCCCTCTTAGCTCCGTCCGCCGCCGGGGGGCTTGCTTCTGCCCGCAGTCCCGCTTTCGGCCGCTGCCTGATGGGGTCTGATCGGGGTCGGTTGGCCAATCCAGGGCCGTGGTCATCAAACGAGCTGCTCCCGTCTTAGCGGCTATCCGGATCCACCGTCCCGGCAGGGACTTCGCAACGACAGGACCGGGTCAGCAGGGCCCGCCGTGCTCCTCCTCCTGCTTGCCGCAGGCTGCTTGTCGCTATAATGGCGCCAAGGGTGATGTAACTGGAGGTCCTGCTCCGACAGCGACCGGCCGCCTTGAGCGCCGAGGAGCGCGAGCGCCTATGCAAATGGGGGTCGACCTGGAGGCCACCTGCATCATTCGGCGGCCACTGCCGTCACGCGTAGGCGTATCATCCGGGTCGTGTTGCGCGAGGTCGTGGCACACGTCGAGGGTGACCAGATTCATTTGTTGTTGCATTGGAAAGGCAGCGATCATACCCGCCTGGGGGCGCAGTTGGGGCTGACTCCAGCGCGCTACCAGTCCAGCGAGACCGATGTCCAGGGAAAGGTGAGCCGCTGCGGCGACGAACTCGCCCGCACCGCCCTCTACGAGGGCGCATTCGCTGCTGGTGCGCTCGAAGAAATGGTCGAGCCTGCGCGCTTGGGCATGAACATCGTCAGACTCCGCGGCATGGCGCGGGCGCGTCTGGCGGTGGCCCGCAAACTGGCCGTCATCCTGCACCGCATGTAGGCCGACGCAACCGAGTTCCGCTTTGGAAAGGAGCCTGCCGCACTGGCAGCGTGACCGAGAAAGATCAAAGAAGCAAGCAACACGAACAAAGCTTCCGCCCGAAAAGGGCGATGCCCGGATCGTTCCGTGGGGACGATGGGCGAGGCGATCTCGTTGAGAGTCCCGAACCTGCCGACCCAAGGTTCGCAAGGTCGTGAACCAGATTGAGACGTTTCGCTCTCCTGATCCCACCGTGCGGCGGCCCAAGCGCCACCACGAAGAGAAGCGGGTGACCTGCGGAACGGTCCGAGAAAAAGTGCAGAGCACCTTGACCACGACGACCCCAATCAGAGAGGACTCTTATGTCAGGCGACAACCACTAGTGGAGTGATTCCAACGTTTGGTGCCCGCGCCTGACGGCAGCGATGATTTTGTGTGGGTCGGCTCTCCAGACGAACGGTTGGGATTGCTGATTGTGCTCGGTGATGAAGCGATTGATGGCGGCCTGGAGATCAACGACGGAGTAGAAGACACCGTACTT
>NZ_QZWZ01000105.1 GCF_003601975.1 Mesorhizobium waimense | reverse complement strand
GACGCTGATATCGACGATCTGCTGCCCTTCAACTTCGCCAAAGCCGCCGCAGCCTGACCCGACGCGTCCGTCTGAAAGCGATCAGTTGTTGCAAGGGCCGTCAACGTGCGGGGAAATGAGCGCTTACGTTCTTCCTACAGTCCGAAGCCCAGCCTCCCGCGCGCGACGAAAAAAATAGCTTTCAACATCGGAGCGGTGGCCTTTGAATAGCCGGCTTCCATTTTCCTGGAGGCGGCCAGCTTCGGTGGCGCCGAAATCCTTGCGGAGGAATGGCACTCCACGGAAGGGCCTGCGTCCGCGCCGACAACGGTCTCAGCGTCTTCATAGAATTCGATGACGGCGTTGATGTGTGGATTGACCTCGTCGTGGGCTTGGCGGGCTAACCGCGCCAATTCCATAGCAGTCACTTCGCCGGTTTCCACCAGAGAGGCCAAACTGGTGGCATCGTACTCTACGTATTCGGTTAGCCTCATTGCAGCTATCCTTCCTCCCTACGCCTAGGGCCGGCGCCAGCACGCAAGGATGATTACGATTGCCGACCAAGGCTGTATCCATCGGAAACAGCAGTCGTTTTCATTGGCAGTGCGACGCCACGTTGCAGCTTACCGACACCCACAATCGATTTAGCGGTGAGCCGTTGTCAAATATTGTTTCGCGACTTGCTTCATCTGAAATTTAGATTGCAGGGGATCCCAAAAGGATCAAGCCCAACGTGGCGCCATGCGGGACTGGCCGCCAAAGGCAAGCGCCCGTGCGGCTTCGCACGTGACCCGTTCAACAAAGGAGTTCCGACCCACACGCTCAACTGCACCCGCTTCCTGCTCTCCCTGACGAGCACCGGCAGCCGGAGCGTCTTCAGACGAAGGTCAGCAGCCGGCGCGGATTATCGATCATGATCGCGTTAATCTCGTCCCCCGAGTAGCCGCGCTTACTCATATGGGGAAGGACCTTCTGCTGAATGTGGGTATAGCCGTGCCCACCGAACTCAGCCAACCTTATTGCATTGCAGATGTCGTGACTAATCACGATCTGCCCAAGATGCCCGCGATCAATCAAACGCCTGATCGTCTGGATGCGCATACCGTCGTTCGGCATGTCAATGTCCGCGAGCGCGTAATAGGTGTTCTCCAGGCCGAACAGATCCCATTCCAGCACCACGCCGGAGTCCGCCAGGCGGAATAAGCGATCGTCGTCGAAAATTGTTCTGTCGATATGGTCGATGATCGTGCGCGAAAGATCGGCCCCATGTTCCTTTAGGAACTCGACGAGCATCCACGGGTGGTCCTCATGGCGGGCCGGGTGGATAGTCAGGGCCGCACCCGTTTCTTGCTGGGCGATGACGGCGGCCGCCAGCACACGCTTCTCGAGATCGGTCCACGGCCACTGGCAGCCTATCTCGCCAACAATTCCGGCCCGTACCTGGGTTCGCCAAGCGCCCAGTTGAACCTGATCAATCATCTCCTGGGCAAAGCTCTCAATAGTTCGATTGTGATTATCCGGGTCCTGGCAGTCCTCGACGTAGTGACCGCAGCCCATCACAATGTGGGCGCCGCTCTCGCTCGACACTTCCATCAGACCCTCGGGGTCAGGGCCGATACCGCCGATCGTTAGCTCGACGATTGTCCGCCCACCTGCCTCTACCATGCGCGCGGTCTCGCGAGCAGCCACCCCGCGATCCCTCTGCCTAATGTCGCGCGGATCGGCGGTGCCACCCATCAATAGTTTCCAGTAATCGCGCGGGTCCGGACCGCCGGTGGTCGACGCATCCTGTCGACCTGGCTGTATGAAGTCCCAGAAGAGATGCTCGTGCATCAGCGTCTGGCCTAGAGTCGCCGGGTCGACCAGACCCAGCACCGTCTGGGCCTTACCCCTCATCTCATTTCTGCTTAGACGCATGTTCATCTCCCACTGACCGGTTCTCAGGAAATCCGAATGCACGGAATCCAATCATGTTCGGTTTTCGCGAGTTCATCCGCAAAGGTAGTTTGTGTAAAATGCAGTTTTCAGATTGCTGGCATCTGGCCTCACGATGGCCGTACTGTCCGGACAACGCACAGCCGTGCTTGGAAACGGTTACCTTGTAGATTAACAGACATTATTCACGACAAAGCGGGCCCCCCGATAGCCGCAAGGGTGAGCCGGCAAAGGTCGGTAATGTCGTAGATAGGTAACCCTGTCTTGCGGCGAAGGCGATCTGCCACGCATTGGAACCCTGTACATTCGAAGAGTAGGATTCCTATCTCAGGATAATTGGCACGGAGCTCTTCAACACATGCGGCGACCTCCTGCTCGATTTGATCAACGCTGGTTCGGACGAATGGACGTGCCAACGCATTGCGTACATATTCGCCTTTTTCTATCCCGCCGACGACTACTCTTGCTCGATCAGCCGCATTCGCGATGCCAAACAGGTCTTCACTGCAGTGTCTTGAATCAGCGGTTATGACCGCAAGCTTCTGAGCAGGTGCTATCTGCCGAAGTAACGTTGGAATAAGGATGAGGCTTGACATCGCTACCGGCACATTGACTGCTGCGGAGACCGCCGCCTGATGTCGGATGAAAAATCCACAATCAGCCGATATCATCCCGGCGCCTCGTTCGACCAATCGCCGAGCAGCTGTCACACAAGCACCTTCGAGTGGCCGGTCACCGCGAATAACGGTTTCCGCCAACGCACCTTCTACCATTTCCGTAATGATAGCTCGGCCAAAGGTCGCCGGATCCACAAGGGAACCTGTCCGCGGAACACGGCACGGGCTATCGGGCAAAAGACCTTCATCAAGCTCAAGAATTCCAAGACTTGGGCTGCCTTGCAAGGCCATGGATGCGCCTCCTTTGACATACGCAACTGGGCAGATCTCAGACCCGGTGAACACATGGTGCCATCCCGGTCAGTAGATTCGGGTTCCAAAAGAATTTGCGTTTCTGCCCGCGCTTCTTTGAAGCCTGCGACGCAGTCTTTTCAGATACACTGCCACTCTACATTCGAGAAAGTAGTCCATCGCTATTCCATTTGAATCCTCGCGGCCACTTGACGTATACACTCTCTTGATCACGCAACACCAGGGGCGATCGCAGCGTCCACAGCATCGCCCAGACGCTCCACAATATTGTCGATCTGTCCGGCGCTGACGATGAACGGAGGCGCGAGCAGGATGTGGTCACCTTGCACGCCATCGATCGTGCCACCCATCGGGTAGACCATCAGCCCGCGTGCCATCGCTTCTCGTTTCACGGCGGCATGGACTTTCCGGGCGGGGGCGAATGGCGACTTCTCCCCGCGATCGGCGACGATTTCTATCCCACGGAAGAGGCCGCGCCCGCGGATGTCACCGACATGGTAATGCTTGTGGAAGCGCTCTCGAAGCCGACAGTTGAGCAGTTCGCCCAACTTCACGACGTTCTCGAGAAGTCCCTGCTCTCGGATGACGTCCTGCACTGCTAAGGCGGCAGCCGCGGCCAACGGGTGCCCCATATAGGTATGGCCATGCTGGAAAAAGCCCGAGCCGGTCGCAAAGGCGTCGTAGATGTGGCGCCCCATAAGCACTGCGCCGACCGGCTGGTAGCCGCCACCCAACCCTTTCGCGATCGCGACCAAATCAGGCACGATGCCCTCCTGTTCGTATGCATGCAGCGTTCCGGTGCGCCCCATGCCGCACATCACCTCGTCAAGGATCAGGAGAACGCCGAAGCGGTCGCAGATCTCGCGGATCCTCTTGAAATAGCCAGCTACAGCTGGCACCGCGCCTGCCGTCGCGCCAACGACCGTTTCCGCAACGAATGCGATCACTTCACCTGGTCCGAGCTCGAGGATTTTCGCCTCCAGCTCGTTGGCGACGCGCTCCCCGTACCCATACTCGCTCTCGCCGGCCGAGCGACCGCGATATGCGTAGCACGGCGCTATATGATGGGTTTCAATAAGCAGCGGCCTGAACTGGGCCCGGCGCCACTCATTGCCACCGGCTGCCAACACGCCAAGCGTATTGCCATGGTAGCTTTGACGGCGTGCTATGATGTGCCTACGTGCGATCTCCCCTTTCTCGACGAAGTACTGGCGCGCCATTTTCAACGCTGCCTCCATCGCTTGCGAGCCTCCGGTGACCAAATAGACGTAGTCAATACCATCTGGCGAATCCGCAATGAGGCGATCCGCCAGACGCTCGGCTATTTCGGTGGTAAAGAAACCAGTATGGGCGTAGGCGAGTTTGTCGAGCTGAGCGTGCAACGCCGCCAGCACCTCCGGATGACCATGACCCAGGCATGATACGGCGGCGCCACATGATGCGTCGATATAAGCCTTGCCATCGGCATCGAACAGCTCGATCCCACGACCGCCAACAGCCACCGGCAGCTCGGCGTGGATCGAGCGATGCAAAATCTTGCTCATGAGTCTCGTGCGTGCGTTCAATGTTTGACGGGCTTGCTCACCTGCACGATCAGTAGGAGACGTGCTCAAACCCTGCTATCCCGTCGGGGATACTAAGCAAACTCGATTCCTTTTGCAACATCTGTTTCAATTTCCTTCGGATGTACCGCGCGGATCTCTCTTCACGAGGACGGGGGCGAATTCGGCTTTGCCGCCCGAGTGCCAGCAAATGGCGGAGCGGATATCGACCGATATGCTCACGCAGCACTTGCCGAAGGTGCGGCATTTCACTTTGTATTTCTCGCCGACCACCAAGGTATGATAACTGATCGCGCAGCCATGCCTCGTTTAAGCCGCAACTATGGGTTCGAGCCAATTTTTGCTGTTGTCGGCGCTTTCAGCGAGAACACGGGACATCGGTCTTATTGCGACAGCGTCGACGACGTATTTCCAACCCTTTCAGGCGCGATGGTTGCTCGCCGCATGTCGCCTTCGAATCCTCCCCGTACGCCAGGCGTAGGGCCGAAGGATACTGCCCTCCAGCCAAGCGCGGGGCCGTGCCTGAATGACGATCGCTTTTTGCATGTTGATCCTTCGCATTTGAAGCGATGGCTCTGGCGGTTCAACGGAGGTTCTGGCCGAACTTGTCGACCAGGATCGTCGCCAGAAGCTGCGGCTCGATGAAGCCGCGCGGCGTCGCATGGCACGGCGCCATCGGCAGCCTGATCGTCTCGCAGTCGCGGCAGTTGACCCTCTCGCGCACCGTTTCGATCACCTTTCAGTTGCGCCGTGTATACCAGGCGTTTTCCCAAGCAAATGCGCGTAGCCTAATGATTAAGCGCGCCGCGCACGTGCCACGCTCGCGAGATTAGTAACCCAAGCTGAGATCAATTTCACGAGTGAGGGGCTTCCCAGCCGCAAACTCCGCCAAGTTCTGAACGCCCCACTCAATATACCGTTCCAGGACGTCATCAGCATCGTGAGATTGGTCAAAGGAGCCGATGACATTCGGAAGTCTATGAATTTGCAGGCGTGGGTCCTGGCTCCTCGGAAAGGTTCGCCCGTACTTATATTCGGGCCAAACATCTGCTGCATAGCCACGCAAACGGCCGCCTGTAAGTGCCTCATATAGAGGCTTCTCTTGAACCAAATTCCCGCGGGCGACGTTAACCAGGAAAGCAGATGGCTTCATAGCAGCTAGCTCAGCCTTTCCAAAGAATTGAAAAGTCTCGCCTGTATTGGGGGTAGCCAGAACGATATAGTCACATTCACCGAGCACCGAATGTAACTCATTCATTCCATGCATTGAATCTACCCATTCTAATGGGATATCTTTATTTCGGCGCACCCCGAGAACGCGCATGTCGAATGCCTTCGCGCGTTTGGCAATGCGACTTCCAATGTTTCCAACACCAATCACTCCGACAGTTCGACCATCCAACATGGCCGATCGATGCTCCTCGGCAAATAGAGGAAAGAGTTTTTGCCTATTTCGTGATGCCTGATCCTTCAGTAGGGTCCTCTTCGCTAGGGCAAGCATGAACATCATCGCCTGCTCCGCAACCGCAATGGCATTTGCCCCGCGAATATTCGTAACCTTGATACCGCGCTGTTTCGCCAGCGAGAGGAACCCGATTTCAGCTAGATCGTCGACTCCAGAGTGTAGCCACGACAGTATCTTGACGTTGCCGGCAATTTCCGGAATGCCCACAGGAATGGTCCATCCGATTAAAGCATCGGTATCGACCACGTGACGCTCTATATCTGAGTATGTACACTCAAAGCGAGAAAAATACTCTCCTCTTGGCGCTACCACTTCTGCGTCGCTTGGCAGAGCCCGTTTTATGTAGTTAACCTCATCTTCCGTGGCATGCCACAAGCAAAGAACCTTCATGCTCTTCAATCCTTTTGGCTAAAACTTTCCAGTGCTTCCGGTGCGCCTGGGCGCTTGCGATACAACTACGCATTGGGGCACATAGAAGGCGTTACCGTCGTAGCCGGTAAGCCAGGCCATATTGGCGGGGTCCGTAACGATCAGTAAATCGATGCCCGCCTTCTCCATTGCATTCCGCGCTTTTT
>NZ_QZWZ01000104.1 GCF_003601975.1 Mesorhizobium waimense | reverse complement strand
GGCGCAACGCCGCACATATTGCGGGCGAGTGGTTTCGGTCCAGGGCATCATGATCTCCGTCGAATCTCAGCAATCCGACAGAATCACAACCCGCTGAAATCACTCACCTCTTTTTGGAACGGACACTAAAGCCTGCAGTATCGATCAGGAAGTCGGTGACACCGGACTACATCATCTGCCTTGAGGACGGGAAGAAATTCAAATCGCTAAAGCGCCATCTGTCGACCGACTATGGGGTGACGCCGGACGACTATCGCGCCAAACGGGGTCTGTCGGCGGATTATCCCATGGTCGCGCCGAATTACGCCGCTGCGCGGTCGGCGTTGGCCAAGACGATGGGCTCGGCCGCAAACCGAAAGAGCCGGAAACGCCGGCGTCGGCGGGGCGGACCCGCAAGAAGGTCGCAGCTTGATTTCAGAAATCGAGGTTTTTCTGGAGCGCGCAAGCTCCCATCGGCACAATCTGCATCTGCCCGGAATGTGAAAAGGCGGGGTCCAGCCCCGCCTTCCCTTTCAAACAGCTTTGGCTTCCCCGCCTGGATGCACCGTGTCCATCGGCTGTTGCCAGGACGCTGGAGAAAATTCAGCCAGCTTTGCTGAGGCTGCCAGCAGAGGACTTGCCAGTGCGGCGGTCCTGTTCGATTTCATAGTTGATCTTCTGGCCATCGGTGAGGGTCGAGAGCCCCGCTCGTTCAACAGCGGAAATGTGAACGAAAACATCCTGACCGCCATTGTCAGGCTGGATAAATCCAAATCCTTTACTGCTGTTGAACCACTTCACGGTTCCAGTCGCCATATGCGTGTTCCTTTGTAACAATTGCAACGTGGGCAGGCCGTCCGGCCAGTCCCGATTCATACCCGAACTTTGGAGTTGGGCGCAGCAAAAAACGAAAAATTGCAAAGCCCGGTAGATCGGCGGCCGGCAGCTCGCTCACTGCAATGACCCTATTGTCAGCAAGCACGTTCTGCGCTTCCGCTCTCGCGCATGGCCCAGAACGCTCCCGCGATCTGAAGCCCGGGCGGTCTCACCGCTCCGAAGAATTGCAGAGCCATGCCTAGTGCTGTCCGGGTCGACGTAGCAAATGTGGCACCGACGGCCACCGCTCCACCAAAAAGACCATCAGCACCCACCAAGCCGCGGCGTGTTTTTCCATCGGCCTCTCGCGGGGCCGGTTACGGTAGCACGACTCGCAACTTGGCTGCTTCATAATCGAACGAAACGCGGTTCCGCCCACGTTGTTTCGCTTCAAAAAGGCATCGTGCGGCATTGCGGAGGACATCCTGAGTATCTGCACCATGAGGGATTTCCGCACCACCGATGCTGACGGTCACCTTCACGCCGTCTTGTTGCCCTTTCACCCCAGGAATCCGCTCGATATGACGACGTATGTTCTCCGCAATGGTACTTGCCTGCTCTTTGCGTACGTGGCGTAGCAAGACCCCAAACTCTTCCCCGCCAAGGCGACCGATCCCGTCTCCTGGGCGCGTTGTATAGACGAGCGCCTTCGCAATCCGAACCAGAGCTTCGTCACCCTTGGCATGTCCGTGCTTGTCGTTGATTGAAGAGAAGTGATCAGGATCGATGAGGAGAAGGGTGTCGCATTCCCCCTCATCGCGACTTCTATCCATCCTTGCGATGAATTCACCGCGACTTAGGAGTCCTGTCATCGGATCATGACTGGTGACGAAGGTGAGTCTGCTATGCGTCGCTTTCAGGGCTGCATGAGACTTCTCCAGCTTGTCACATGTTTCCTGGATCGCTTCCGCCTGGGTGAAGATGTAGGCACTGACCGGCATCCCGATGAGGATGGGAATGAAGGTGCATTCCACCCAGCTCAGCCAGTCGATCGGCATCTGCAGCGCAAACCGAGCCGTAAAAGACAAACCGAAGGTTGCGACGATTGCAATTATCGTCACGACTATTGATTTGCCCAGAATACGCTTGCGACGTGGTGTCATGCTGTTCCTTTAGATATTGGCGCTGAATAAGCTCTTACGAAGTCCATTAAGATTATTTCGGACGCGAAGGGCAAGTAAGCGCAATTGTCGCCGTTCAAGGTTGAGGCAGCGAGCCAGTTGCCGGCGGAGCGGCGAATTTTAGCGACGGTTAAAATTCGAGTTATTCGAATCTGCCGGCGTTAGTTTTCGGATGCTACCCAGTCTGCACAGATGGTGAGCCTTGAATATGCGTGGCCCAGGTTGGATTAGAGATATACGGCAGGCTGAGGCTCAGCATATGCGAGATCGAATAGCTTGGCTTGAATGCGAACTGATTAATGCGGCCGCGTCCAAAGGCAAATCCAAGTTGCAAAACGTTGGTCACGAGCTTCGTTCGCAGAAGGCTCGACTAGCACGCCTCGAACAATGCATAGCGTGGATGCCGAAGCGGCTCTAATGTCGCGCCCCACATGCGACGGGTAGATCTGAAGATCGCCGTTCTGGCGGGACCCCGGCTCGCGGTCCGATTATTCACACGCCCCATCTCGCTCAACAGGGCCAACGCCCACTGGGCTCACTTTACGAAACGCTCCACGGCTCCGATGCGATACGCGAAACGGACGGCGCGCCGAGCAGGGCAAGAGCTATACGACGACGAATGATCTCCTGGGCGAATGGCTGTGGACTACGCCGCTGGCGAACGGTTCGTGAGGCGGAAAGCCGACCGCCGGCCTTCCCCACAGCAGGGTCCACGGGTTCCAGCGACGCACGACTTTTTGTGAGAGGTACTATGCAAAAGCCACACGTGCGGAGTAGATTTCCACCCGGCCGGACAGGCCGAAAGCCTTTAAGGAATCGACATTGCCGCTTCTCCCGCCGTTCCTCCATCTCAAATCTCCCGACCTGTTTGGCAACCTTGACCGTCTCCCGGCCCTTGGCACGCCAGTTAGCTATCGGTCCTCCTCCCAGCTGATCGCGAGCGCCCGGGGGCAGCAGCCCCAGTATCGAGATGCTTGTCGGCCAAACAGAGTTCCGCGCGCGATTGCCGCCTTGATCTCTCCCGACAGCGCCGTGAAGCGCGCTCCATCATGAATGGCAGTGGTGATTGGCTCTCGGGGAAGAGGCGAAGAGCGACCACTCCATTTACAGCGCCCTATGGCCCACAGCATCGTCAGATAGGTCAGCGTCGCGATGGCGAAAGCCGTCAGCGGTCCAAAGGAGGCAACGACGCCGCCGCCGAGCGCCGGACCAATGATTCGCATGGCATGGTAGCCGACGGAGATCAGCGTGACTGCGGCCGGAACTTCTCGTTTTCGCAAGATGTCGACAACCGAGGCGTGCCAAGCCGGATCAGTGAAGGCAGCGCCGCATCCGGCCAGGCAGCTGAAGGCGCGGATCATCCATGGATTGTAAAATCCCAGCCCCACAAGAGCAGTCAGCGTTATCGACGACAACGCTATCACGCACCAGCCGAGCGCCATCACATTGCGACGGCTGAAATTGTCGGCAATGGCTCCGGCGAAAATCGACAGAATGAATACGGGCAACGTCGTGGAGGTCTGCACCAAGGCGGCGGCGTGGCCCTGCTGCGCGCTTCGGCCAGGCCACCGGCGCCAACTCCGACCAGGCCGCCGGCCTCAACATTGTGCGTCGCGTGCTGCAGGCTCCGGCCCGCCAGATCGCGGCGAACGCCGGTGCGGAAGCCTCGATCGTTGCCGGCAAGATCCTCGACAACAAGGGCGCGACCTTCGGCTACAACGCCCAGACCGGCGAGTATGGCGACATCGCCATGGGTATCGTCGATCCGGTCAAGGTCGTGCGCACCGCTCTCCAGGACGCGGCCTCGGTCGCCGGCTTGCTGGTCACCATCGAAGCCATGATCGCCGAGGCTCCGAAGAAGGAAGCTGCCGGCGGCATGCCCGGCGGCGGCATGAGCGGCATGGACTTCTAAAATCCAACCCAATCAGCCTTAGATACGGAAGGGGGGCGGCGACCGCCCTCTTCTTTGGCGCGAACGTTGGTCCGAAAAACGATCGGCGTGAAGGCCGAACATATGATCGTAGTAGCGATCGCACTGACAGCAGGACAGGAGATCGAGAGCGCTGGCCGGGAGGTCGGCGGTGAGCCGCTGGCGTCTTGGCGTCGAAGACATCAACGTCTTCGAAAACCGTTGGAGAATACGTGGGGCGGGTGGACGAAAGCGTGCTATCGGCCTAGACGACATTCGCAACTCTCCCGAGTCCGCCGAGAGCACTATGAGGCAGCAGCGACCCTTTGTCGTCGAGATCAAACAGAAGCGTGAGCTCGTGAAGCGGCCACAATCAATCTGGGCCGGCATCGACCTGGCCATCACGAATGATATCGCGGAGGCGAAGGCGGAAGCGATCGCTGAAGCGCCGATTTTTCCTTGTGAAGATATTCGTTCTCGGCCCATGGCCGCCATTGATGAAGCATCCGACGCCAAGGAGGTGACCACGCCCGACGTATCGCTCCCTAAGCCGCCGACGGTTGGGGAAGCGCCGATTCTGGAGGCATCGAACGCACCGACTGAAGGCAGACGGACTCGCAAGAAGAAGCGGTGGCAGACAGATGTTCTTCTGCGGCGAGGTGAACGATGGAAGCGGCGCCTGCCGTGGGTGCTCCGCCAAGGCCGGGCTGAACGGGAGGTCAACTGCACCGGGATTGAAACCGCCCTTGTCGAGAACTGTCCATGACACGCCGGGAATGCATACAAGTAACGAAGAGGCCCGACCGTACTGTAGAAGTTGCCTGTCAAACGCTCTCGGATTCAGGTGCAAGAATGAAACCGAAAACGGGGTCAGGTTGGCCAGGCATCGGCTCTCGCAAAACGACCGGGGAAGTTACGGCCGCTTTGGCATATACCGCAAGCGCGGCAGGTGCCATTCCGAGTGCGGCCTCAAAGTCCTCATAGGGGCCTTCCTGCCATCTCAGCCCGAGGCCGGATAACCACCCGATAACCGGCGGGTGCAGAGGACGTCCATGACCTTAAAATTCATCCTAAAGGTGAATCGTTAAAGCTGTGCCTTCCAAAACGGGGATTCTTTCGAAATGTTCAGATTTTTTGGGCGGGATCCCCTTTCCGCCTCTCGGGGAATGTTCCTGTTTGCTAAGTCCATTGCGGGATTTTCCTTCTGTATCCTCGGGACCCGGGCTGCCAGCGCCCACGTCAAATGGTTCTCTGCCTATGACGTTGCCGGCCAGCCGCGCGGCCTCGAAAACGTCCTTTGTCAGGATTTCGAGCTCCTCCTGGGCGTTGCCTTGCTCTGTATCTTTTCCGGCTGCGTGGTGGAGCGGACGTCTTTAGGCGAGATGATAGCCCGCTCGCTCAACCGCTTCACGGAGGGCTTGCTTCTGCATACCGAGACGATGATCCGCGCGATCTGTGGGTTTTTCTTCATCTCGCTCTGGGCGGTCGGAGGCATCCTCTTAACCCCCGAATTGAAAACGACGTCCGCATTGGTGGGACCTTTGCAGCTCGCCATCGCGGCCGGTCTGCTGTCACGCCGCACCACACCCCTATCCGCTGCGGGGATCGTCGTCCTGTTCGGGTTAGCCGTGCGCGATTACGGCGCGTTTCATCTGGCTGACTATCCGATCTTTCTGGGGCTTGCGGCCTATCTCGCTCTCACCGGGTTGCAAAAGAACTTATTCGGCGTTCAGCCGCTCGACGTCGTGCGCTATGCGACCGCCGTCACCTTGATGTGGGCGTCGGTCGAGAAGTGGGCCTATCCCGAATGGAGCTTCCCGCTCCTGATCGAGCACCCCGGTATCACCCTTGGCTTCAACAACGAGTTCTACATGCGGGCCGCGGGCATGGTCGAGTTCACGCTCGCCTTTGCCCTGGCTTGGACGCCGCTGGTCCGACGCGTTGCGGCGGCCGTGTTGATTGAGATGTTCATCAGCGCGTGCTTCGAATTCGGCAAGCTGGATGTGATCGGGCACTCGGCCATCATCGTCGTCTTCGTCGCGATCCTTTCCGATCAGCGACCTAAGGAGACCGACACTCCCGCGGCATGGCTCGCTCCGGTCGGATTATGTGCGGCGTTGACAGCAACGCTCTTCGCTTACTATGTCGGCCACGCGGCGATCTTCAACACTACGATTCTCTAGGTCCTCTACTTCGCCACGCGCATGCAAAGCTTTATCTTGGGATGAATGCTGCAACGCCCGGTGTAGTCACTATTCTAGAGCAATTCCAGGAAAAGTGCGCAGCGGTTTTCCGTCCGGAATTGCGTAAAAACAAATGCTTAGAGCGGGTCAGCGATTCTATCAAAAGCTGAACGGCTATAGCCACAGAAAAGACCACGAATTGGCTACCCGGCTGCTGGTCGCCAGCACCGAACTCAAGCTGTCCGAGCTCAAATAGGCGCGATGCAAGACAGCCCCCTCGGCGTTATGAGCCCTAAGAGTCCGTATTGAAATTCAGGGATGAGCGTTTCTGCGGATGAGATTGCCGCCCATAGCGACAAGGATCATGGCGTGAGAGACGTCGATGCGCTTCTCGTAGTCGCGCACGAGGCGGCGCCATCTTGTCATCCAGCC
>NZ_QZWZ01000103.1 GCF_003601975.1 Mesorhizobium waimense | reverse complement strand
AACGGCGCCGTTCTTCTGCTCGACAAATGCCTGGTCATTCTTGCGGTAAGGCCGGCAGCGGGTGAACTCGATGCCACCGTCCCGGCAGTAATCGCGCACAGTCTCATTCAGGAACACGCTGTCATTGTCCGTATCGAACCCGAGAAGTTTGAATGGCAGGAGCCGCCGCAGTTCCGTCAGCACCTCGCTCAGCAGCTTCTGCTCGCGGACAAGCAGGGGAGCGCATTCCGTCCACCCGCTCGCAATGTCGGTGAGACAAAGCGTTTGAATAAAGCTGCCGCTCGTCACCGGTCCACTGTGCGCCACCAGGTCAGCCTCGACAAATCCGGGCGGAGGGTCCTGCCAGTCGGAGAAAGTACGAATCGGAATGCTCCGTCGTAGCGCCGTGGATACCGCGCTGCGGCGCCGTGCCCGTCCTCCGGCGGTCTCTCGAGCCTCGCGAAGAACACGGTCGCGCTCATCGATCAACCCCACGATGAAGGCTTTATGCGCATCGAGGCTGGACGCGCGTCGACGGCCTTGCGGCCGCGGCGTCCGCTCGCCGATCTTCGCCCGTGCGATCCACCGGATTGCACTCGATATGCCGACGCCGAACCGCGCCGCCGCCTGCCGGGCAGACATGCCCGCGTCCGAAGCCTTCAAGACCCGCGATCGAAGATCGTCGCTCAGTGCTCTTCCCATCATCCACCTCATCAAAGTGGATGTTGAATCACCCGCGAAGCCCGACGTCACATCACAATCGCTTCATTGATCGCGGGACGTGCTCTAGTGCCGCCTACCTGCAGGACCCTGCCAGACACTGCGACGGCGTTTTCCAAGGCATCGACCTCTTCAACTATAATGCCGACTGGCTTCTCGCACAGCACGTGCTTGCCGCTCGTTCCCGCCTCGATTCAAATCTATCGATAGCGGCCGCAACCCGCGTTTGGTCGATGCCCTCTGCGAAGGCTGGATTGGCGAGGTCATCCAAGCAGCGCGATCCTGTCGCTCACTCGGCGCGACCTGATGGTCAGGCCGTCTTCAACGCACGGCGCGATACCGCCATAGCAGACCTTCACGAGTAGACCTTCCTCGCACATCAGGGAGAGATAGCACCGTGGGATGCCGATGTTGGTGAGATCGCGGGTCCGCACCTCGCCGCACTTTTGCGCCAAAGCGGCGGCGCGATCCCGGAGCGATGGCGGCCGCCCACCTGCAAGGCGTAGTGCTTCTGCGCGGTCACGCTCACGTTTTCGCATTTTGACGAGCTGTGGCGCGTCTTGGCGTAGTGGTATGGCGAATTCGTATTTCTCGGCTTCTCATCGACCCCGGCGAGCACCTTCAGAGTGAAATCGCGAACGCCGAGTGCAGCCGTTTCCACCCCATATTTTCCTTCGGACGCAAAGGCGCCTGCGGGAGCCTTGGCTTCGATCCCTTAATCCGAATTTCATCTGCTCAAACCTCACCCTGAGGCCAGCCGTGGATACGCTAGCGCAAATCGGGGTGCGAGCGGCGCGTATCGCGGCCAAAAGGTCTGTCGAGCGGTGGCTCGGCTACGTAATCGGGGGAACGAAAATGGAAGAGAAGAAGAACTTTTGTGTGCAGTTTTTGCACATGCCACTCATGCCACCCCATAACTAGTTGATTTTATTTATCTGTTCGTCCCATCCAGCATAATGTTTCATCGCTGCTCTCCTTAGGTCTTCGACAAACCAGGGCAGATGGTCTCATCCGCCGAGGGGAGCAACCTCATGTATGGGATGTATTATGTAAAGCGGAGCGACCCGTATGCGGCTACGCGGTCGCTCGACCATCGGCCGGCAAGATAGTTGGATCGATATCCCGGACAGAGCCGACGCATCCGCATAATCATATAAACATTTCTTTATGCGGTATTGACAGAGAGGCTGACTGCTGTGATTGTCTGCATGTCGTGGTTCTCTGTACGGCGCTGCCGCTGCGGAGCTAAGAGGGAAGCCGGTGTGATGCCGGCGCTGCCCCCGCAACTGTAAGCGGCGAGCCCACCCCACTGAAGTCACTGAGGCGATCTGTCTCGGGAAGACGGGGCGGAGGCTACGACCCGCGAGTCAGGAGACCTGCCACGGCGAACAACGTCCACGGGCGGGGTGTCCAGATGGCCGCAGCAGTTCGGCGTTTGTGCCGGCTACTCGCGACTTGCTTGTCCCCACGCCCTCAACCATCGGGGTATGGCATGACTGTCTCTCAACAAACTCCTGTAGCAACGCTCGGCGTGCCACGCATCGGCCGCCGCCGAGAACTTAAATTCGCGCTTGAAAACTACTGGTCCGGTGAATTTTCTGCTGACCACCTTTTGTCCACGGCGAAGGCGCTGCGTGCCGCAAGCTGGAGGGAGCAGCACGATCGCGGCGTATCGAAAATCCCATCGAACGACTTCTCGCTCTACGACCATGTACTGGACACCGCAGCCATGGTGGGTGCAGTGCCGTCCCGTTACGGCTGGAAAGCCGGCGGGGTCCCACTCGACATCTACTTCGCGATGGCGCGCGGCAAGCAAGATGGGACTGCTGGTGTGGAGATGCCGGTCACGAGCATGAAGCTCATGGGCCTGGCCTGGCCGCAATGGAAATGAGCAAATGGTTTGACACCAACTATCACTACATTGTGCCCGAACTCGACGACGATCAGACCTTCGCGCTCTCCTCGACGAAACCGGTCGATCACTTCCTTGAAGCAAAAGCTTTTGGCATTCACACCCGCCCGGTCATCCTTGGACCGGTCACCTTTCTCAAGCTGTCGAAGTCACCCGCCGAAGGTTTCAATCCCCTGGCGCTCCTGCCGCGGCTGCTGCCCGTCTACGGGCAACTCCTGCGCAGACTGAAGCTTTCGGGCGTCGACTGGGTGCAGATTGACGAGCCGGCGCTTGTGCTCGATCTGAGCCCGAACGAACGAGCGGCGTTCGAAGTCGCCTATGGCCAGCTGGCGAAAGCCGAGCCCGAGTTGAAGATCATGCTGGCCACCTATTTTGGACCGTTGGGGGACAATCTTGAGACCGCGATTTCTCTGCCTTTGGCGGGCCTGCATCTCGATCTCGTGCGCGCTCCCGAGCAGCTGGAGACGGTCGGTCGGCTCACGCCGAAGGATTTTGTGCTGTCGCTTGGCTTAATCGACAGCCGCAACGTCTGGCGCTCGAACCTGCCTGCCATTCTTGACCGCATAAAGCCGATCGTCGCCGGCTGGCCGCTGGACCGGATCGAGATCGCGCCTTCCTGTTCGATGCTCCATGTGCCGGTTGACCTGCGGATGGAGTCCGCGCTCGACGCGGACATCAACTCGTGGCTCGCCTTCGCGACCCAAAAGACACAGGAGCTGGTTTTGCTAGCCCGAGCCTTGTCCGAAGGCAGAGAAGCTGTAGCAGGCGAATTGAAAGCTTGCGCAGACGCGGCCGAGACCCGCGCGATGTCCGCAAAGGTCCACGATCCGCTCGTCGAGGGGCGCCTCGCCAGTATCGACGATAGCATGACGCGGCGAAAGAGCACTTTTACCAAGCGTTCCAAAGTCCAGGCTAGCACGCTGGGCCTGCCGCCGTTCCCGACGACGACCATCGGGTCCTTCCCGCAAACGCCGGAGGTGCGCAAGGCGCGCTCCGCGCATACCAGGGGTAAACTGAGCTATGTCGACTACGAGATCCTCCTGAGGAAACAGACCGAGGCCGCCATTCGCTGGCAGGAAGAGATCGGGCTGGACGTATTGGTGCATGGTGAGTTCGAGCGAAACGACATGGTCCAGCATTTCGGCGAGCAGCTATCCGGCTTCGCCTTTACCCAGCATGGCTGGGTGCAGAGCTATGGCTCGCGCTACGTGCGCGCCCCCATCATCTTCGGCGACGTATCGCGGCCCAATCCGATGACGGTGCGCTGGTGGCGATACGCCCAGTCGGTTACGAAAAAGCCAGTGAAGGGAATGCTCACAGGCCCAGTGACCATTCTTAACTGGTCAATCGTTCGCGACGATCTACCTCGACTGGAGTCCACAAGCGCGCACGACCCGAAGGTTGCAGCGTGTATACGGAGCTTTTAATGATCAGGGCCGAGTCCCGTTCAGACTGGTGCTTCAAATCGAATCGATGGCCGGCATCGTGGAAATACGCAGCAGGCCACCGCCCGAAAGGGATTGAACCAGAGCATAGGAGATCGAGCCAATCCTTACCCAAACCCAGCCTAATGATTTCGCGTCATCCGATACTCTAGGGGGACGTATCTCGTTCGCACGCGAACTCGTCAAACTTACAATGGCACAGGCCGCATGCCGACTTGGTGTCGAGACGGCATGCTGGAAGGCGTGGGAATGCGACCGCGCCGCGCCGCAATCCAGTCGCCTTGCCATGATGGCGGGCATCCTGGCTGTGAGCCCCTCATGGCTGTTGTCGGGAATAGGCGCCGGTCCATTGGAGCTGAAGTCGAACGACGGAGCCGCGCTGCTGCGAGAGCTGCAAATCGCCTCTTCTGACGCAGTGGCTTCGCAAAAACGTGTGCAAGAAATCGTTGCGTTACTCGGGTCGGTTCCGGTAGGGGCGAAATGCCACTCCAAGTGCCGGTGAAGCCCGGCGGTGGGCATCGCCAGATCTGAAGCAGTGCCGCCAACCAGACAACTAGACCCAGTTGCTGCAAGGCCTAGGCATGAAGCATCGTGGGCGCCGAAATCATAGGGATCAGGACGCTTCTGGTGTTCGGTACCGGACAATTCGCCCTCTCGGAACGAGGTGGGAAAGAAAGTTGAAGTCCCGAATGTTTCCCTGAGCACACTCGCGCCCACTTGTCGCGCCTGCAGGAAAACGGGCGTCGTTGACGAACTTGCGCTCGTGGATCCCGAGGGCCTCGAATTCCAGCCGGCAATCCGGCGGACGTGTGCCCCGATGCGCCTGCGGCGGGGTAAGACTCCGAAGCCCTTCTGGTCGTCGGATCGGCCAATTATCTCGACCACGAAGCGCCTCAGCGATCTCCCGGCGGGGTGCTCCAGCGAGCGACCCGTCGGGCGCACGAAAAACGAGGTCAATCGGGCGCCGCATCTTTCAGAAGCCGAAAAGCTGCCCGCGTCAGGGCCGAGCCGGGTGGCCGAGACCGCCTGAGCCTGCCGAAGAAAAGCGAGCTCGGTTCATGAGTACCCGGCGCGCCCTTCAGGCGCGCAGGTGCCCGCTATGACCGGAGGCTCGACAGAATTTCGCAGGGATCAGCGTCAAGAGCCGCGGTTACCTCAAGAAACTCGATGACATCGAGACGCCGCTCTCCACCCTCGTACTTGGCCACGAAAGATTGCGGACGAACAAGCTTCTCAGCAACCTGCGCCTGGGTTAGGCCTTTGGCCTTGCGCAGCGATACGAGGTGAGCCAGAAACCTCTGGTGGCGGGGCGATCGAAGAGATTTGGGCATGTAGGCGAACCGGTCAGGTAAAGACCGGCTCAGCGACTAATCCCGGTTTCGGATTATCCCAGTTTGGGATATGCTCTGCTGATCCAGCGCTCACTGGCGAGGTTCGCAGCAGCCATGAATCAATCAACGGGAACAGATAAGACTCGAAGCTCAACTCTGCACGACGAAGTGCCCTGGTCAGACAGCATCACGAGCTACGACAGGCAGCATCGAACCATTTACCTGCGCATCCTCGACGCCTGCGCCTACAATGCCAGCATCGAGGAAATGGCCGATCTCATTCTCGGCATCGATCCGATCCTGGAACCGGTCCGCGCCCGTAAGGCTGTTCGCAGCCATATCGACCGCGCCAACTGGATAGTGACGACCGGCAGCAAGCACCTGTTCGGCGGCTGACGCACAGCGCGGATTGCGACGCCTTTTTCAGACGAGGAAGTCCCGGTACCCGCCATTCATCAGCGCGCGGTCGCGAGAGACGGCGCGGCGGATGCGGTCGCGCAGGTGATCGCGAGGATCGTTCCAGTCGGCGCGGACACGCCCTTTACCGATCAGCGCCTCAGCGATTTCGCGATGTGATGCTCCGGCAAGCGATCCGTCGAGCGCACGAAGAACGAAGGCCAATCGGGTGCAGCGCGTTTCGGGCGGAAACAAGCGGGTGGGCGGTTCTCCATCGAGACAAAGGGCATTGAGGCACTCGAGCGCCCACAAGCGATGCTTCAAAAGTGCTGCGGGCCAGATCGCCTCAGCACGCAGGCAAACGGGCCGCAGGATATCCGCACCCGAAACTGCGAGCTGGAGGCTATGCGCCGCAGTGCGGAGATGGACGTGCTGGCTCTCGTCGGGCCTCAGTAGGACTGTCGCACGACATGACAATGCCGTCAGGTCGAAGGGCGATGCGGACGGCTGTTGCGCGTAATTACTCACGCCCTTGTCAGGGGCAAGAATCCCTGAATCTATGGGGATATGGATCGCACTGATTTGCAGCGTCTGACGAAGGAAGAGTTGATCGATCTGGTGCTGCGGATACAGCGGCCAGAGAAGACATCGCGCACGTCGTCCAAGCCACCTTCGAGCGATCGCAAGGCGCGTCGGGACAGGGCAAAGCCTGGCGGCGCTAAGGCGGGTCATAAAGGTCACAGCCGCGCCATGAGTGAGGATGCCGATC
>NZ_QZWZ01000102.1 GCF_003601975.1 Mesorhizobium waimense | reverse complement strand
TCCGCCGTCAAAATCTCGAATGTTCGATGATGGCTCATACTGTCGCTCACAGGATTCTCCGCATGATTCATGCTGAAAATGAGCGATCAACCGCCTGCACGCTACGTGGGGATGCCTACGCGCTTACACTGCTTCAAGGGCTCCTTATGCATCAGCGGTAGGGCGGCCCTTTGCCGTCAGCAGAACTGTCTCAGGATTGATCGACAACCATCGGATCCACGAAACGTGGAAGACCTCAAATAGGGGACCTGGCGCGTAGCCATCAAGATGGAGATAGGCCGCCCTCCTCGCCTCGGCATTTTCTAAAAAAGTCCGCTGCCAGATCTGTCAGTGCGGCCAATCCGGTGCGCCGGTAGCGGGGCTGCCACTTTTTTCGAGCCGGCGGATCGTATCGCCCGGCCGACTGAGTTGGACACTGAGGTCAATGCTCGGCAAATCACCTCACACTCTCACACTGGCGTCTCGACATGAACGACAGGCCGGTTGTGTCGTCAATTTCGGCATGTTGCCGATCCTGGTCGGGCAACACCCGTACTCCACTTTTCCATCCTGCCCCTCGCGCCGACTATCGAGTTGGCTAATGAGAAATCTTAGCGCGCTCTCATGACCCTAAGTCACAAACTGGTGACGAATATGCGTTTGTAAGTCTGAGTGGGAGAGTCGAGAATTGGCTCAAGAAATCAATCCGTCGACTTGGAATGGCTCCGCCGGTGTCTGTGCTGGTCTGAACTTTCAGTTTTGGAGGTATGCGCGTGAGTAGCATTGAAAAATACATGCCGTCGCAGCGTGAGCAGACGTTTCTAGACAAAGTGGCCAACGGCAAATACGACCGGCAGATCATCACCGGCATAGCTAAATTCGCCACCGGTGACGTGTCCCAGGACATGCAGGGATTCTATTCACAAGAAGAGCTAGACCGGATCCTTGAGCTGAAAGGCACTTCGAGAGATCTGGAGGCGCGGATGCCGATCAAGATCACTCGGCACTATTATGAGCAGGCGCAATACAGTCGACCCATGCAGACGCTGGTGAAAGCCAGTCCGAAAGAAACCTACGATCTCGACGGTGCCGAAGATCCGGGCAAGCAAATGACCTACAGCCCGCGCGAAGGACTGATCCATAAGTATGAGCTTGGTTTGCTGTATGTGGCGTCGACCTGCTCCGCCCACTGTCGCTTCTGCTATCGCGAGGAACTGATCGGCCGCAAGGAAATCACACGCGAGGACGGGACAGTTGCTCCTAAAGGCTTGGCGCAGCTCGGGGAGATTGTCGAATACATTGGCGAGCACAACAGGGCGGTGGCCGCGAATGGCGGTCGCCATCCAGAAACCGGGCGTGAGAAGCTTCGCGAGATCCTGATGTCAGGCGGCGATCCCATGGTCCTGGGGAACAAGAACATCGCTGCCTGGCTGGCAGGGCTCGCGGAAGCCGGGGTCGAGAACATCCGCATCGGGACCAAGGAGCTGGCGTTTCATCCTCAGCGGTTGGACCAGACTTTCTTTGCCATGCTCGACGCATTCCACGAGGTCTATCCGGAGGTCAGCCTGCGGATGATGGTGCACTTCAACCATCCCGACGAATTTCTCCGCAAGACACCCGATGGCGGTTATGTCGACAATCAGGGCGGCGGGCTGCAATGGATTCCCGAAACGCGGGGTGCGGTCAAGGGACTCGCTCGGCGTGAGTGGATTACGATCCACAATCAGTCTCCGATCATTCGCGATATCAACGACGATGCCGAAGCGTTGCGGATCATGCAGCGCGAGATGCTCCGAAACGGCATCAACAACCACTATTTCTTCTGTGGTCGCGACATAGTCGGGCACAAGGCGTTCAATGTCCCGATCGAGCGTGCATGGCAGATCCTGAACGAGTCGCAAAAGGGCCTGTCGGGCGTCGAGGCCCATGCGCGGCTTTCGATCACACACTACAAGGGCAAGACCGAAGTCGCGGCGGTCACCAACGAACCTGTACCGGGCGTGCCGGGGGGTGAAAAAGGCGTCGTGATCTTCAAGCTGTTGCGTTCAGCCGCTGACGCAAGCGACCGATGCAAGGTGACCATCGTCGGCCGAAATCCGGACGCAATCTGGTTCAGCGGCTATGATGATCGCGTCATCTTCGACGAGGCTGGCCTCTATTCCATGTATGGGATCAATCCCGCATTCCTGCAGGCGGCGGAGTAGCTGCGCGGAAAAGATATCCGGTACTTTCAACGGATGGGGACCTGACATGACCTATGTCGTCACCGAGAACTGTATCAAGTGCAAATTTACCGATTGCGTCGATGTGTGCCCGGTCGATTGCTTTTACGAGGGGCCGAACTTTCTCGTTATTCACCCCGACGAATGCATTGATTGCGATGCCTGTACGCCAGTTTGTCCGGCAAAGGCGATCTACCGAGATACGGACCTGCCGGCGGATATGAAGCACTTTCTGGAGCTCAATGAAGAGCTTTCGCGATTGTGGCCCAACATAACTGATTCCAAGGAACCACTTCCTGACGCAGCCGCCTGGGATGGGGTGCAAGGCAAGTTCAACCATTTGGAACGCTAGGTGCTATCGGGAGATGCCTTGTGGACGCGAATTTGCATACGGATGTTTCGAAAAGCGCAGCCCTGTTTGAGCGCGCCAAGTCCATTTTGCCGGGCGGATGCAGCCGAAACACGATTTTGCGCAAGCCGCATCCGATCTACGCCGAGAGGGGGCAAGGGTGCTACGTCTATGATGTGGAGGGGGTCCGTCGCGTCGACTTTGCGAATAATATCGCCTCCCTGATTCACGGGCATGCACATCCGGCGATCGTTGCTGCTGTCAGCGAACAGCTGCAGAAAGGGACCGCGTTTACGCTCGGCACCGAAGTCGAGATCGATTATGCCGAGTATATTCGCAGCCGCAATCCTGCCTTCGAGCGAATCCGCTTCGTCAACTCGGGAACGGAGGCGGTCATGGCGAGCCTCAAGGCTGCTAGGGCATTCACCCGGCGGCCTAAGATCGCAAAGGTCGAAGGGGCCTATCACGGCCTCTACGACTACGCCGAGGCAAGCCAGACGGCCAAGCCGGACAATTGGGGACAGCCTGAGCGCCCGTCCAGCGTTGCGGTATCGCGCGGAACGCCTCAGCGCCTACTCGACGATGTCGTTGTGATTCCGTTCAACGACGTGCAACGGGCGCTCGAGATACTGGACGAACACCGCGACCATTTGGCGTGCGTGCTCGTCGATGTCCTTCCTCATCGTATAGGCGTAATACCGGCGGCCGAAGATTTCGTTCAAGCGCTCAGACGCTGGACCGAGCAGAACGGGGCGCTCCTGATCTTCGACGAAGTGATCACGTTCCGGTCAAAATTTGGAGGGGCCCAACAATGGTATGATGTCCAACCGGACATCACTGCCTTGGGCAAGATGATAGGGGGCGGCTTTCCGGTCGGGGCCATTGCCGGCAGCGCCGACGTGATGGAGGTGTTGAACCCCCTAAACGGGCCGGCGCTTTTTCCGCTTTCTGGCACGTTCTCGGCAAACCCGATCACGATGATCGCCGGCCATACGGCGATGCAGTTGTACGATCGGGAGGCTGTTGACAGGCTCAATGCACTTGGCGACCGCGCGCGAAGCTCAATTGGCGAGGCAATCAAGATTGCGGACGTGCCTGTTTGCGTTTCCGGCCGAGGGTCGATGTTTCGAATTCACCTGTCCGCGGATGCCCCTGAGAACTACCGGCAGGCCTACCTGTCGGCGGAGAAAGCTGCACTTCTTTCGGCATTCGTCGGGTATCTTTTCGACGGTGGCCTCCTCATGGTGGAAACGGGCACCGGTTTCCTGTCCACGGCCATGTCTGAGCAGGACATCGATGACATGACCGCTGTGGTCCTCGGAGCCCTGCGCAAGATCAAGCCTTACCTGTAGCCATCGCCTCGCAGCCGCCTACTGCGCGCAGCGAGCAAGTTAAACGTGGAGCCCACAATCGTGGTCAAGTTCTGCTCCCTGGCCGAAGCCCTTGCGGAGAACCTCTTTGATGGCGACAGCGTGGCGTTCGAGGGCTTCACGCATCTCATCCCGCACGCGGCGGCACACGAGGCGATCCGGCAGGGGCGGCAGGAACTGACCCTGATCCGCATGACGCCGGACCTCGTCTACGACCAGATGGTGGGAATGGGGATGGCGAAAAAACTCATCTTCTCCTATCTCGGCAATCCTGGCGTCGGGCTTTTGCGACGCTGCCGCGACGCGATCGAAAATTGCCATCCGCGCGCCGTCGAGATCGAAGAGCACAGCCATGCCGGTATGGCGAACGCCTACGAGGCGGGAGCGGCTGGGCTGCCACTCGCCGTATTCCGTGGCTATCGCGGTGCAGGGCTGACCGAAGTTAATCCGAACATCCGATCGGTTACCTGCCCTTTCACCGGCGAAACGCTGGCGGCAGTGCCGGCACTCAGACCCGACGTCACTTTCATTCACGCCCAGAAGGCGAACCGCAAAGGCGACGTGCTTGTCGAGGGTATCGTTGGCATTCAGAAAGAAGCGGTGCTGGCTGCCAAGCGTGCGGTGGTGACGGTGGAGGAAGTTGTCGAGGACTTCGCCGACGTGCACCCCAATTGCTGCGTTCTGCCTCAGTGGACGATCAGGGCGATAGCTGTCGTGCCGGGAGGTGCGCATCCCTCTTATGCACATGGCTATTATGCGCGCGACAATGCGACCTATCTCGAATGGGACCACATCGCCGCTGACCGTGAGAGCTTCCGCGCATGGATGAAAATACACGTGCTCGACGCGAAGCCTGAAGTCTTCGCAAGCCGCGTCGGCCATTTGCGGAGGGCGGCATGAGTGGGCCCGGTTTCACGCCGGAACAGATGATGACGGTCGCCGCCGCGCGGGCGCTGACAAGTGACGATGTCTGCTTCGTCGGCATCGGCGCGCCATCCTCGGCCTGCAACGTGGCGCGATTGACGCACGCGCCGGGCATCACACTCATATACGAGAGCGGCACGATCGGCGCCGCCCCAAAGGTGCTTCCCTTGTCGATCGGCGATGGGGAACTCTGCGAGACGGCCGTGACGACCGTCTCGGTGCCGGAGATGTTTCGTTATTGGCTGCAGGGCGGGCGCATTACCGTGGGCTTCCTCAGCGCTGCGCAGCTCGATCGCTACGGCAATATCAACACGACCGTTATCGGCGACTATCATCATCCCAAGACGCGGCTTCCCGGAGGCGGCGGGGCCCCAGAGATCGCGACTTCCTGCGGCGAGGTCTTCATAACAATGAAGCAGTCGCTGAGGGGCATGGTCGAAAAGATAGACTTCTTCACCTCCTTCGGTCACGGCGATGGCGGTGATGCGCGCGCGAAGCTCGGGATCTCGACCAAGGGCCCGACACTGCTTGTCACGGACCTGGCTGTATGGAAGCCTGATCCGGAAACAAAGGAGTTCATGGTGACGTCGCTTCATCCGGGGGTGACGGGGGATGCCGTGCAGGCGACTTGCGGGTGGAAGGTCAAGTTCGCTGACCGACTCGAAGAGACAGCGCCGCCAAGCGGGCTTGAGCTTGCAACGCTGCGAGACCTGAAAGCACGGAGTGATCATGACTGAGACCGCAACTGCCGGCTTGCCCGCACTGGCTCTCGATTTCAATGGAAGCTCTTCGGAAGAAAAGGCCCTGTTTGACAGCACGCTGAGGTTCAGCATCCTTGTTCTGCCAGGCTTCTCGCAGCTTAGTCTCTCTTCGTTTGTAGAACCTTTTTATCAAGCCAATTGCAGCGTCGGTGAAAGGCTGTTTGATTGGCGAGTTATCGGGATGAGTAGCCCCGTTGTGAGCTCAAGCGGCATCGCAATCGCACCCGACATCGACATCAATTCCTACAAAAATGGCGATGACGATTCACTCATGGTGATAATAGGTGGAGAGCGCATCGAAGAGCAAAAATCACCTCTGATCTCCGCTCTTTTACGCATGAAAAGTCGTCGCAAACTGCCAATTTGTGCGCTCGGAACCGCAGCTTGGTTGTTGGCTGACGCAGGGATCTTGCATAGCGCTATGCGCTGTACGATTCACTGGTCAAAACTAGCAGCTTTTGCCGAAAAATTCCCAGAGTTGGTCACCGAAGATTGCCTCTTTGTCCAGGATGGCTCCGTTACCACTTGCGCCGGGGGGTTCGCAGCGTTCGACCTCGCAGCGGAAATGATTCACCTTAGGCGCGGAGAGAATTTTGCGCGCCAAATTTGTGCTCAGTTGAGCGCGGACAGATTTCGTACTGGTAGCCATTGTCAATCGGTGCCGCTTGGACTTCGCGCCACTGGCGCCGTCGAAAAGCTCATTCGTGTCATCAAGCTGATGGAGAAGCATGTAGAGGATCCGTTGCCCCTCAAGAAAATCGCACAGATAGTGTCCTTGTCGCGTCGCCAAATTGAACGTCTCTTCATAAAACACATGAAGACCACGCCAATGAATTATTACGCTCAGGTGCGGTTAAAAAAGGCGCGACAACTTCTTGAGACCACAGATATGTCGGTCATTGAAGTGGCCGTGGCCTGCGGATATGTTTCCTCTTCTCATTTTTCGAAAGCCTTCAAAGATCATTTTGGGATGCTGCCCAGTCATACTCGTCCATGGGTAAGCGCCGTTGTGAATTGTTCAAACGCAGCGTAGCCTTGGAGCTTGAGCCGGGCGACACTGGATTGGTGCCCTAGTCGGCGTCGAAGCCCCTTTACAGCCTTCCGTCCTGCCGAGTCTCGTGCATGCTGCCGCGCCGTGCGGCCGACATTAGCCAGCGCGTAAATGCGTTTACCTGCGGGTTAACGTCGCCGGCCGCGCTCACCACAAAATAGCTGTTATGCGTCTTCAGGGCCATGTCACTGAGCGGGATCAGAATTCCACCCTCGAGCTCCGTCTCGATTAGATATTTCGGTAGAAGGGCGGCGCCGAGAGAGGCCGCCGCAGCCGAGATGATCATGGAAAACTGATCGAAATGTCGGCCGCTCAGCAGCCGCCTGTCGCTGATCCCAATCATGGCAAACCAGT
>NZ_QZWZ01000101.1 GCF_003601975.1 Mesorhizobium waimense | reverse complement strand
GACCTTCCAGTGTTTGACTATACCTCCATGGTTGAATTCTTCGTCGATGGCCTGACACGCAAACCGTTCAAAGGACTCCTTTGACGAGGGATGCCCGTGGGGGTCGTAAGAGAAAACTGCGATCCTCGATATAGCGGAACGACAAATCACCAAATACAACCGTATGTCGATCTCTGCTGCTGAAGCGGATCGCCCTACACGGCGCGTCCGAGAGTTGCTCCCCTATTGACAGGCCGAAGTCAAGTGCTTGCCTAGTCTAGTTTCCGTCCATAAACCGCAACCGGTTGATTTTATTTAGTGAATCGTAGCTTTGCGCGAGCAAGGCCCGGCGGTTTCAGGTATCTTGGATCATGCCACTGAGTCCAATTCCCTGCCACCGCCGGAGCCGACAATGCGCCAAGAACGCACCGTCCAAGATGGGGTATTCGGCTTGCGCCCCATCTTTGGCGATGATGCAAGTAGGTGCCGCGCTTCGAGCTGATGATAGAACCTGGTCTGTCTGGAACAGCCACAAAGCATCAGGAAGGAAGCGCAGCATGAGGCACTATGCCGGATTGGATGTCTCGGTAAAAGAGACCGCTATTTGCATTGTTGACGAAATAGGCGCGGTTTGCCGTGAGGTGAAGGTGCGGAGCCATCCAGAGGATCTTGCGCGGGTCCTCAAGGATCCTGCCTGGCGGCTTGAACGCGTCGGGCTTGAAGCCGGGCCATTGTCGCAATGGCTGTTCAGCGGCTTGGCGGCGGCAAGCCTGCCCGTGATCTGCATCGAGACCCGGCACACTAAGGCGTTCCTGAAGGCCCAGCCGAACAAATCCGATCGCATTGACGCCCGTGGTATTGCGCAGATGATGCGGGTCAACTTGTTTCGCCCGGTGCACGTGAAGACACTGACAAACCAGAAGCGCCGGGCGCTGCTGACCGCCCGTAACCTTCTCCAGGAGAAGGCGATTGCCATTGAGAACGATATCCGTGGCCTGCTGCGCAACTTCGGGCTCAAGGTTGGCATGGTCGGTGTCGTCAAGTTCGCGGTGCGCATCCGCGAGCTTACTGAAGACATGCCTGATTTGGCCGAAATCATCGAACCGCTCCTCGACGCCCGTGACAAGCTACGCCAGAATTTTGCCGCCCTTCACCGCAAGCTTTTGGCGATCGTCCGGGATGATGAGGTCTGCCGCCGGCTGATGACGACGCCGGGTGTAGGTCCGGTCGTGGCGCTGGCCTATACCGCGACGATCGACATCCCGGCCCGTTTCCGCAACTCCAAGGCGGTCGGGGCAATTCTTGGCTTGACGCCAGTGCTCAATGAGTCGGGTGAAAGCCGGCGGGTTGGCCGGATCTCGGCATGCGGCGATGGCATGATGCGAACGCTGCTCTACGAGGCCGCGCAAGTCCTGCTGACGCGCGTGGCGAAATGGTCCTGGCTGAAGGCCTGGGCGGTGAAAGTCGCCAGGCGGCGCGGCCGGCAAAAGGCCGTTGTTGCGCTCGCCCGCCGGCTGGCGGTGATCATGCATCGCATGTGGACTGATGGCACACCGTTTCGCTGGACAAAGGAAAGCACACTGGTCGCGGTCTGACCGGGGCCGTTAAGGGAGGAGACAACAGAGTTCCACTTGCCGGGTGGAAAGATGTCCTTCGCGGGACGATGGATGAGGTGAGTTCGCTATGCTGGCAGTGCCGATCGTAGATCAGGACGCGTCCAAGATTGTACCACCTCGTTCTGCGGATTCCCCATACTGGGAGGGCCAAGGCGCCGATCCCGAAGAGAAGCAAGCCCCTCGAAAGACGTCAGATGCCGGCGAAGCGGAAAAGCTCGAAAGCGCTTGACCTCAACGTGCCGAATAGAGAAGCCAGATCCTATGAGGAGGGTGGATAGCGACCTGCGCTGTGGCAAAGTGAGGTCGCTGAATCAACACCTTACCTGGAGGCAAGCATGCCCGTTGCAGCTCACCAATCCGAAGCGCCGACCGCCATCCGTACCGATCTTGGCGCAATCTTCGTCTCATTGGAACTCAGCCGCTCGAAATGGCTGATCACCTCGCTGTCGCCGGGTGGCGGGGAGAAGATGTCGAAGCATGCGGTGGCGGCCGGCGACGTCGCCGGACTGCTGGCGCGGTTTGCCGAGCTCAAGAGGAAGGCGCGGACCGGGCAGTGCTTTCCGATCATCGTGATCCAGGAGGCCGGGCTCGACGGCTTCTGGATCCATCGTGTGTTGGAGGCCGAAGGGATCGAAAGCCACGTCGTCGATCCGGCGTCGATTGCGACTTCGCGCCGGCGCCGCCGAGCAAAGACCGACAAGATCGACGGCGAGGCGCTGGTTCGGGCGTTGCTGGCCTACAAGCGAGGCGAGCCACGGGTGTGTGCGATGCTCCGGGTGCCGGCGCCCGAGGAGGAGGACCGTCGCCGCATCACGCGTGAGCGCAAGGCCTTGACGAACGAGCGCGTGCGCCACGTCAACCGCGTCAAAGGCCTGCTGTTCGCCCAGGGCGTGTCCGGCTATGAGCCGCTGCGCCGCGACCGGCGCAAGCGGCTGGAGGCGCTCAAGACCGGCGACGGCCGACCCTTGCCGGCACATCTGCAGGCGCAGGTAGGCCGAGAACTCGACAGGCTCGAACTGCTGCTGGAGCAGATCAAGGCTGTCGAGGCAGCGCGCGATGCCATGCTCGCAGCCGTGCCGGTCGTCTCGCCGGCACCGGCGATGCTGCTCGACCTGAAGGGCATCGGGCCGGAGTTTGCCGCCGTCTTGTGGTCGGAGGGGCTCTCCCGTCACTTCGACAACCGACGACAGGTTGCCGCCTATGCGGGCCTCGCGCCGTCACCCTGGCAGAGTGGAGCGGTCGATCACGATCAGGGGGTATCGAAAGCCGGCAATCCAAGGCTGCGAACGACGCTGATCCAGACGGCCTGGCTGTGGCTGCGCCATCAACCGCAATCGGCGCTCACCTTGTGGTTCCAGGACCGGGTCAAACACAACGGCGGCCGCCTGAAGAAGGCGACGATTGTTGCGCTCGCCCGCAAGTTGCTCGTCGCGCTGTGGAAATACGTTAGCGCCGGCGTCGTCATCGAGGGCGCGGTCATGAAGATTGCCTGATGCGTTAGCCGAACTGAATCTGCAAATCTTCCAGGACCCGATCCTGGTGGATCCAGGTGGGACGAGCCGAGAATATGCATGGCCCTGAATGGCCGTAAGCCAGAATGGTCTCGTCCTCCTGAGCCTTGTCCGCCGCAAGCGGGATGTTGGTGCCGCTGTCTCAAACAGCGACCGTATATAAGTTGGATCTGGCTCGGATAAACGAGCCGCGTCACGCAATCAGGCTCAGACCATGGATTTAGCCCAACCGAACCGGGGAAGTGAAAAAATGTTGCCCTGACACACACCCGTTCCGCCTTGATCTTCCTCATATAAGCATATTCGATCTTTTCGCCACGCACGAGATCGGCCACGACCTGAAGGCGATGTCGCAATGGCTGGACGAGCATCGCGATTTGCTCGGGCTGGTGGCGCGGGACCTGTGTCGAGATGACGTCAAGGCCACTGGACGGCAAGGGTTGCCCGCCGAAGCAGTGTTGCGTTGCGCGCTGCTCAAGCAATACCGCCAGCTGAGCTACCAGGAGCTGGCGTTCCACCTCGAGGACTCGGCCTCGTTTCGCGCCTTTGCCCGCTTGCCATGGTCGTGGAGCCCGCAGAAGTCGGTGCTGCAAAAGACGATCAGCGCGATCCGGCCCGAGACCTGGGAACAGGTCAATCGGACGCTGCTGTCGGGCGCCCGGCAGGCGAAGCTCGAAGACGGCGCGGTCGTGCGGCTGGACAGCACCGTGACCTCGGCACTCATGCATGAGCCGAGCGACAGCAGCCTGCTTTGGGATGCTGTGCGGGTCATGGTGCGCTTTCTGAAGCGGGCCGATAGCCTGGTAGGCGGCGCTGGCTCATCATGGCGCGATCATTGCCGCGCAGCCAAGAAGCGCGCCCGCAAGATCCAGTTCACGCGCGGTCGACCTAATCGCGTCCAACTCTACCGTGAACTGATTGCAATCACTCGCGCGACCTTGGCCTATCTGAAGCAGGCGAGCGAGCGATTGGCCATGGCGAGCACGCCACTCATCGCACTATGGCAGGCCCATGCGGCGCGACAATCAAGGTGAGAGCGCGTCTCACCCAGATTGTCGCGCTACAGGCCCAGGTCCGTCAGTACCGGCCGTTGGTCGAACGCATCATCAGACAGAGCGAGCGGCGGGTGTTGGCCGGCAAGCCGGTGCCGGCTGGCGAGAAGTTGGTCAGCCTGTTCGAACCGCATGCCGATATCATCGTCAAGGGCAGCCGCGATACCGAGTACGGTCACAAACTCAACCTGACCACCGGCAGGAGCGGCATGATCCTCGATCTGGTGATTGAAGCAGGCAATCCGGCCGACAGCGACCGCTTGTTGCCCATGCTGGAGCGCCACATCGCCCTCTATGGTCAAGCGCCGCGGCAAGCGGCGGCCGATGGCGGCTTCGCCACTCGCATCAATCTGGCCACAGCGAAGGCATGGGGCGTCTGCGACATGGCCTTCCACAAGAAAGCCGGCCTCCGGATCGAGGACATGGTCACAAGCAAGTGGGTCTACCGCAAGCTGCGTAACTTCCGCGCCGGCATCGAAGCTGGCATCTCTTGCCTCAAACGTGCTTACGGCCTGGCGCGCTGCACCTGGCGCGGCCTTGATCACTTCAAGGCTTACGTCTGGTCCTCGGTCGTGGCCTTCAACCTCGTCCTCTTCATCCGCCTCAAGCCGACCTGAGCCGGAGCCGCCATCGCGGTTGCGTCGCGCCGGCCATTGCATCCGCAGTGGCGTGCGCCTGATCGTGCCGATGACACCATTCTGTCGACGGCCAACGCTCATGACACTATCCGTGCCCGCTAAGACGCCCAAGCAGGGAGCACGCGATTGTAAACCCTGCGAAATTTGCACGTTTACGGACGGAAACTAGTCTAAGGCTTGTTGAGATTCATCGTGAGTTTATGACGGCAGCAGCAAGATTGATGAAGGCTGCGAAGCTCTGGTCGGTTTTGTCAGCTCGCATGGCGATACGCTTGAATTCCTTGAGTTTGCAGAAGAAGTTTTCGATGAGATGGCGCCATTTATAGACTTCCTTGTCGATCTTGATGGGATGTGTGCGTTGCGGGCGCTGCGAAATGACGATCTGCGCACCGCGTTCATTCATTTCCTCAATGATCCAGTTGGCGTCGAAAGCCTTGTCGGCAAGGATGGCATGGAAATCGATACCATCGATCAATGGAGCCACACCGATCGTATCGTAGCGTTGGCCGGGCAACAGATGAAACCGCACGAGATTGCCAAGAGCATCCGTCAGGGCGAGGATCTTGGTCGTCCAGCCGCCTTTCGACTTGCCGATCGCCTGATTTTGAGTCCCCCTTTTGCGCCGTGTCCGTGGCGGTGGACCGGAACAATCGTCGCATCGATCATGGCATATTCCATGTCTGGATCATCCGAGACCGCGTCGAACAGTCTCTCGAACACGCCCTTCCTCGACCAGTCGTCGAAGCGTTTGAAGACCGTGTTCCAGTTGCCGAAGTCTTCCGGCAAATCCCGCCAAGGGCTGTTGGTGCGCGCTTTCCAAAGAACGGCTTCAAGAAAAAGGCGGTTATCGCTGCCACTGCGGCCGGGATCGCTATCCTTGCCAAGGCAATGGGCAGCCATCTTCTCCCATTGAGCGTCGGTCAAAACAGTCCGAATCATCTTCAAACTCCTCAAAAGGAGCTTGAATCACGAACCAAGAATAGCCGAAACCCTGAATCTCAACAGGCCCTAGTGCGCGTCCATAAAGGCCGGTTTTTCTTGGGTTTGAAGGGTCGTTCTGGCCGCACAACCGGTGCTTCTTGGCAGCGCGTGATGGCACGAGCGTGCCGATTGGCGAGCGAGAGCATTTGGTGCGGCCATGCCAGCATAGGGTATCGGCCAGCGCCTGCCGGCGTGCCACTGAACGCGACCCGATGAGTGGCGTCAGACCGGTTTGAGGCGGGTGAAGAGTGCGAGATTGTAAGCCACCACAGAGGACCAGACATAGGTCTTGAAGTGGTCGAGCCCGCGCCAGGTGCAGCGCGCCAAGCCGTAGGCACGTTTGAGGCAGGAGATGCCGGCCTCGATGCCGGCACGGAAGTTGCGTAGCTTGCGATAGACCCAATGCTTCTAACCATGTCCTCGATCCTGAGGCCGGCTTTCTTGTGGAATGCCATGTCGTGGACGCCGCAAGCTTTGGCCTGGCTGAGATTGTCGCGACTGGCAAAGCCGCCGTCGGCCGCCGCCTGCCTCGGCGCGTGACCATAGAAGGCGATGTGGCGTTCCAGCATCGGCAGCAATCGATCGCTGTCGCGCGGATTGCCCGCCTCGATCACCAGATCGAGGATCATGCCGCTCCTGCCGGTGGTCAGGTTGAGCTTATATGAGGGGGGTCAAGCGGGACCTTTTGTCTAGGGCGGCATTTTCTGCTTGGGTGATTGCAACATCCACGGTCTGAGCCTGATTGCATGACGTGGCTCATTGCCGAGCCAGATCCAACTTATATACGGTCGCTGTTCGAAACAGCGGCACCAACATCCCGCTTGCGGCGGACAAGGCTCAGGAGGACGGGACCATTCTTGTGGAGCGGCATTTCAGGCCATCCCAACCTTCGGTTCGTCCCACCTGGATCCGCCAGGACTGATCGGGTCCTGGAAGATTGCAGAATTCAGTTCAGGTACGCATCAGCCGGTCTTCATGACAGCGCCCTCGATGACGAGGCCCGCATTGACGTATTTCCACAGCGCGACGAGCAGCTTGCGGGCGAGCGCAACAATTGTCGTCTTCTTGAGACGACCGCCGTTGTGCCTGACCCGGTCCTCGAACCATAAGGTAAGAGCCGATCGCGGTTGATGGCGCCGCCATAGCCAGGCGAGCTGGATCAACGTCGTTCGCAGCCTGGGATTGCCGGCTTTCGAAACTCCCTGATCGTGATCGACCGCGCCGCTCTGCCAGGGTGTTGGGGCAAGGCCCGCATAGGCGGCAACCTGTCGTCGGTTGTCAAAGTGACGCGACAGCCCCTCTGACCAAAGGACAGCTGCGAACTCCGGGCCAATGCCTTTCAGGTTGAGCAGCATCGCCGGAGCCGGCGAGACGGTCTGCGCGACAGCCAGCATGGGCATCGCGTTCGGCCTCGACCGCCTTAATCTGCTCCAGCAGCAGTACCAGCCGATCGAGCAGGGCTCCGAATCCAGGTTAACGGGCTTTGGTTTGGAGGATGGCCGTAAGGTATGCGAGGTCCCATCCTGCGATTTTGCGGCGGAGTTTGAGGCTCGTCGGCCGTGGAGCGGGGGGCTTCTGGGTT
>NZ_QZWZ01000100.1 GCF_003601975.1 Mesorhizobium waimense | reverse complement strand
CGCCACAACGAGAACCCCAAGCCATATCGATGGACCAAGTCCGCAGACGACATTCTCGCCTCCGTCAAACGCTTCTGCCAGAAGGCGGAACAATCCTTATGCCACGAAATTTAGATTCAGATGACTAGAGCCCGAATTGCAGCGGGCAGCCGGTCTGCAGGAGTACCATTAGCAGCGGCGGTCAGTTGGCCGACGGGCTTTGGGTAGGCGGTTTAATCCAGCGGAGGTACAGCGCGGATACTAAGCCACTGATCACCAGGTGGTAAAGGATCAAGGCCGCCACGCCGGGTACACCCGGGAAATTGAGAGCGGTGATCGCGAGCGCGATGCTGGGGTGGCGCGACCCGCAAGCCAACGCAAGGACTGTGCGATCATCTGCATTGGGTCCGCCAATGAGATGCCCGATCAAGAGGCCCGACGCGCTGAAGAGAACAAGGCAAAGAACGGCGCCATTGCCAAAGAGATTGGACAGATCGGGCCACCCCTTTATCAGGATCGGGATGATGGCCACCACCACTATAGCGGTCGCCGCAGACGACAACGGTTTCGCTACGCGCTCTGCGATATTAGGGGCGAGCCACTGAACGATCATTCCGAGGGCGAGCGGGGCGAAGATCGACAGGGCCACCACGGAAAGTACTTTGCTCGGAGCGATACGAAGCTCAACCGGAAAGGCGTATTCCATTGTTTCGATGCTGAGGGGCACGAGGACGATCGAGACGATGGAAGCGGCGACGAGCAGCCCCAAAGCGTAGTGCGGCGTTCCGCCCGACGCAATCTGCTTCCCCGGCAGAAGAGGCGGCACAGGCGACACCGCCAGTGTCACAAGCGCGATCTTAATGGCCGGCGCGAGATCAAAGAGCTGGCTGGCAAGAACCACGACAGCAAGCATAATGACATTCATCGCCAGGATAGAGCGTATAAGAAGGCCAGGATTGCGGAAGAGAAAGGTTATCTCCTCCAGCTTGGCCTTCATTCCGAGCACGAATACAAGGACGAAAAGACTCACTGTGAGTGCCAGTGAAATAACACCTGCAAGTGTCATGGCTTCGCTCCTGCTCGTTGACGTGGGGATCCAGACACAGGGTTTGCTGGGCTGTTCATGTTTCCGAAACTCCCGTGGTCACCAGATGCCCGGCAGCCGACGGTTTGCGGGTCACGCCGACCCTGTGGATTCTAGATCCGGGCAGTCGCAAAGTCCTGCACGCCGGCAATCGAGCGTTCGAGTGATACGTCGAGCCGAGCGAGATGGCGCCGTAAGCAGTCTCGCAGGCACGATTCACGCCGTTCATTGTTACGACACCGCCGCAAGTGCGAGTGCGATGCCAACTGCTGCGGCCAGTCCGCCAAGGATACGCGACAAGGCGTTGCCGGCCGTTCGGCCAATCCTCGTTCCCGAACCGAGCATCAATCCGAACCCGATGCCTGCGGCGTGAAGCAGGGCCGTGGCCACGGCAAAGCCGATGCCGAAGGCGAGCGTGTCCGCTGAGCCCACTTCGCCACCGTGCGCGGCGCCATGGAAAAGCGCGAAGACGCCTACGAGAAGCGCGCCGGGGACCGTCGGAAGCCGAATGGGTGCAGCAATGAGGATCCCCAGCACGATAACTGAAGCGAGGATGGTAGGCTCGACGAATGGCAGTTCGGCTCCTGCAATGGACACTGCGTAACCCGTGATCATGCAGCCTAAGAAGGCTGACGGGACGAGCCATTTCGCACGCCCTCCGATAGCAGCCGCCCAAAGGCCAACCGCAATCATGACCACAATGTGGTCAAGGCCCGTAAAGGGGTGTGTAAGCCCCGATACAATGGAACCGTGATCGCCGGGACGAAAGTGCGCAAAAGCCGGTACGGTGGTGGCAAATACGCCGAGCAGGAGGAAGGTGAGTCGCTTGAGCATATACGTTCTCCCAGTTTGATCAGGCTGTACGATCGACGGTTTATGCGCTTCTGGCTATGGCAGTGTTTGCGCATGCCGCCAGGGCTGCATCGAACAACCGGCGCGCCTTCGGCGTAGCGCGGACTTCAAGATTGATTCTTGCCAAGGCGAGTGCTCTTGCTGGTTCACCGCCCACGGAAAGCCAAAAGTGCGCGCCATGGTCAGCAAATGCCGCCGGTGCCCATGCGAGCAACGTCTCATAGCGCTTCTCCGCATACGACCGCCATTGTTCCGATTCACCGTGACGGCCAGCGTCGCGGAGAATGCGCGCGAGTTCGGCCGCAAAGTCGGGGTCGTCGCTCTCGGCAGCGAGGCGTTCCAGGCGCGCGATGGCCGAGTGCCGATCACCAAGCGCTTCCTCGACCTCCGCCAGATGGCCCTCGGCCTGGGCGTATTGGGGCAGCCGCTGCCACGCGGCAAGCAGCCAGCGATGAGCTCGCTCAGGGTCATGGGCCATCCACATATGCCCGCGCTGAAACTCGAGCTGCGCCAGCGCAAACGGCGACACGCTTCGATAGCGCAGGCTGCTCTTGTCGAACCACTGCTCGGCAGCGTCCGTATCTCCGATATCCGCATAGAGGGAAGCGAGGCCGCCGGCGGCTTCGAAGTCCGGAGAAGCGTCCGCGATGCCCCGGCGAATCGTCATGGCCTCTGCGTAAAGTCCGACTGCCTGGAGGATCGCCGCCTTGTCGACCTCGATCTCGCGTCCCGTCTGTCCGAGCTCCGCTGCGTGATCGAGGTCCGCCATCGCCTCGGCAAAACGGTGGAGGCTGGCCCTTGTCCTGGCACGGGAAAGGAACGCCAGTCCGTCTCCAGGGGCGACCTCGGACCGTTGTTCGGCAATCAAGGACGCACGCTCGTAGTCTGCAATACGACCAAGAATCTGCGCCCTCAGCGTGATTAGGTCCACGAGTTCCACCCAGGCTCGGCTCTCCATTTCGCCGCGTGCGGCGAAGCGCTCCAGGCCATCGATCTGTCCATCGAGGTGCGATAAAGCGATTGTCCCATGAGTTGTCCGAATCGCTTCGACGGGATTAACCACAACGTTCATGTAGGGATACCCACCAGAGCCGCGAGCTTCGGCGGCATCGGATTCGGACGAGAAATATAGGGAAACGTCTTCGACCCCGGAACTGCAGTTCCGTCCACTCCGTCAGAGATGCGCGGGCCGTTGCGCTTGTTGATGAGGATGGTGAAGAGCGAATCGACGATGTCGTGGTTGACCCAACGCCCGCCGCAGGTCTTGGGCACGGAGCCGTCGAGCAGTGCGAGCTCGATTTCCAGATAGCCGTCCTCGTTGAACGGCTTCGACATGTCCACCACCAGGAAATCGGCGAGCAGCATTTCGGTCAGTGGATGCGTCCCCTTCTCATCGAGCGGCCAATCGACCTTGTCGTCGAGGCTGTCGTATACGGCCATGCTGCCGTTTAGCCGGGCCCGGTAGGCGCCGATATAGTCAGGGCGAAGCTTGAATCCATCCTCCTCGCTGTAGAGGTCGCGGATGTCGAGGTCGCGGTTTACCGAGTCCGCCGCCTTGTCCATCATAATGAAATTCTTGATCTCAGGGCGGCCAACCCGATCGAGCCGAGCGCGGAACGAGCCGTTTGTGGCAGTCTCGGCCACCACGGCCACCATAGGCCCGGCCTCGGGGCCGAAAAGCTTGGCGTGTTCAACCTCGACGACGATGCTCAGCACATTCTGCCCTTCGACGGAGTTTATGCCGGTCACCGGTGGGATCTTCCGGGTCATGCGCATGCCACCCGAGAAAAGCTGATCGACGAAGAAGGGATCGAGCCGGCAGCCAGCGAAGGCGCGCACGCCGTTGCCCTTCGCGCCGGCCTCGTCGCCGACGCGGAGGGTGAGATCGCCCATGGGGCCTCGGCAGACGCCCGTCTGCACCATCCGGTCGCCCTCCATTTTCGGCACGTCGAAGGTGAAGCTGAAGAAGCACTCTTGTTCGCCGACCGCGAAGGCCGCATTCGGCCCCGTGGTCGAGACACGCACAGGGCGCACGCGCAGCCGGTAGTCGAGAGCATCCGAGAAGAAGAGCCGTGTCGCTTCGATCTCCTTAAAGGGGAAATTGCACATGGCGAGCACTAGGTTGCCTGGGCGCTCCGGGCTTGGGAAGGCGAATACATCTGTGATGTCGATCTCGGGATTAGCGATCGACCGCGGTCCTGCTCCATGATCGGACATTTCTCTGTGCCTTTCCAAATATTGTGATGCAATCTGATCTCGAAGGGTAGGAACCGTTCGCGGGCGACACTGGTCAGGTCCCTGCAGCGGCGAGCCACTTGAGCGCACGGATGCCAGGCAGAAAGAAATAGGCGCCCCCACGAACAGTAGTAAATGCGGGCAGACCCTTGATGGTCTTCCGGATCGGACGCTTGGGGATCTTGAAATCCAGTGTTCCGTCCTGGCTGCCGATGATGGGATCGTGCTCGTTGCCGAGCTCGTGAAAGTTCCCGTGATTGACCCAGACGTTCTGCGCGAATTCGAATTGTCGGATCAGGCTGGCGCAGCCAATGAAGGCGGCGATGCCCCGTTCCACGCCGTCTTCGGGCATTCCTTCCGGTAACGGCTGACCGTAAGTGCCGCCGCGGCGGATCATGCGGCGCCTGTTCATGTTCGCAGCCGTATCGCGTGGATTCATGCGGCGGATGTGAGCGCCGAGCGGCACGGCGTAGCCGTGCGGGTCCATCTGCTTGTAGTTGAAGTCGTTGTTGCGCTGCCGATCGGCGCCGAGGGCGGGGTCGTCACGGTGCGGGGCCAGCACCAACGGAGCGCCGCTTCGCCACCGACCCATGAGCTTGGCCGCGATCAACTCCTGTTCGTCCGACGTGTTGCCGTGCTCGCGCAGGAAGTCACGGAACTTGCCGACGTGCTCCTCAAGACGGCGATACGCGACATAGCTGCCGTTGCGGCATAGCACTTCGGGTTGCGGCTGGGTCGCGATCTGGCCGTCTTCGTCGGGATAACCAAGGAAAAACTCACCCGGCTTTAACGCCGATACTGAGCCCGGCAACGGCTCGTCGTCCGCGCCTTCGACCACTGGCTCGGAAAGTCGGTCACGATAGCCAAAATGATCGTGGGCATAGTCGTAGGGCGGGGTCGCATCCAGATCGAGAAGGGAGAGGGCTTCGACACCCGGAAATTGTGCGGCGTAGCGTTCATGCTCCTCGACGGAGCGCTTCCGCTCATCGCTGTCGCGGGCGAAAAGAATGACGATGGCGTGGAGGTCGGTGCTTGCGAGCCCTCCTATCCAGTTGTCGGGATGGTTGGCGCCGGTATCGCCAAGGATCGCCGCTCGAGCCGCCATGCCCTGCCGAAACTCATCGGGAAAAGTAGCAAGTGAAGCCTCGTCGACGCCGAGCGCGCGAAGTCCATTCCAGGTGAAGGCGATAGTGGCCCAGCGGGAATCGACCGCCGTTGTGCCGGAAACGGCGGCCCCGGTTCCGATCTTGTCAATGATGCCGGCGAGGTAGGCCCGTCCCTGCGCCGGCTCACGGAAGCTGAGGAATCCGTATCGCGCCGCAATCGCGCGCGGGCGCTTCAACAGGAAGTGCTGGATATCGTCTAACTCGAGCACGTGTTTCCTCCGTTTGCTTTGGAAACCCCAACCCTCGCCCGCGTAAGTGCGAGGCCTTGTCGCTGCCGACGGAGTATGGAAGCCGCTACGCAGCGGTCCCCTTCGCCCATGCCCAGGCTGCAATACGCCATCCGTCAGTAACCTTGCGAAGCGCTACGATGAACTTCGCTCCGGTCTGCGTGACCTGCCTGCCCTTCACGTTGAACGTCATGGTGGTGGGAACAACCACGTAGGCTGCATCGTCGGTGGTGACGTTGTGCAGCGGTTCGCCAAGTGTAACGAAGTAGCCGCTCGCGCCGTGATGTTCGCCCTCTATCAAAACATCCCTGTACCAGTCCTGGGTGGCGGTTGATCCCAGCCAGAGGTGCGGCGCCATGCCGTCAAGTATCGCCGCGTCCTCCGCGAAGGTGGCACCCATATTCTTCACGTCGCCCTTGTTGAAGGCGTCTATGTATTGACGTATAGCCGCCAAGGGATTTTTCGCATCCATCTTCCAATTTCCTTTTTTGGCCTTCTCCAACGGGTAGCGCCGGGGGCAGGCGACAGCGTTTTGCGCGCCTGCTTTTGCTAATCCCACTACTGCATCTCGTCGAGCATGTTCGAGAATGCGGCCTTGAGCCTCAGGGCTTTCTTGATCTCGTCGCTGCTGAGCCACGGATACTCTCCGTATTCGAGGAAGCATGGACGATGGTGATCCCGCACGAACTTGATGAAGGCTGGAGAATTCGTCTTCCAGTCTTCCGGGAACCCTTCCAAATTCTCGAAAACGGTGTTGAGGCCGGTCGCGGAAAAAATCCCAACCGCGTCCTCCGTATACTTGTCGAAATCGGTGTCGAATATTCCCATGTACTGGAAATAAGTGTCACCCTTGATATCGAAAAGATTCCATCTGAGATAGTGCAGCTTGAGTACGGCCAGAACGTCAGGTGTATCAGCAACGGCCTTTTCAAGACTCTTCGCGTACGCGTAGAACGCGTCTTCTCGGCCAGGGATTATCTTGGCGATAATCGAAAAGCCATAGCACGTAGGCGTTTTGGGGAAGACTGCGCCGTATCTCCCTTGCTCGGGTGTGCCGAAATAACCTCCCTTGGGGACAGCCATCGCCGCGGGCTTGGTCCAATCTTCTTTGATAGCTTTCGTCATCGGAATTGCTCCTGCTCTAAGTTTGGAGTCGCGATCTGTTGCCTCTGAAAGGCGCCTGTTGAGCGAGCGCCGAGCAATACTGCCTCCCGGTTCTCCTCGGGCTCGGCTCGGCTCCAACTCTCCTTTAAGAGAATACGCAGGTCATCGGATCGGGGCTATTGTCCTCGGGGGCAATGCCTGACTCTATGCCGTTCGAAATCTCATGGGCACTGCAACTTCCTGGTCTTCAAAGTAACCTTTCCCACGCGCGGTTCGCTCTCGATAATCATTTGCGCACCGTCTGCATTCCTACGGGGCCTGATAACCTCCTGGGATTGGGACGCTCCCTGGTTCAACTATGCGCTCCGCACGCGCTCCGACCTCTGGCCACGCCCCGATCGTTCTTGCTTTTTTGATGTTCAAAAATGATTCGGATCTCGAAGCTATACGCAGCCATCCGCGTTATCAGACGCTGCTAGAACTCGTAGCATGCGCAACAGCTAACTGAGCGGCTCCTACTGGGTGGCGAGCAAGCAAACGGACAAGTTGGGACCTGTGTGGGCCTGGACAATTCGGCCCGCTGGCGGAAATGCGCCCAGAATTTGAAGCGAAAGCTACGATCAATTCCAGTTTTCCGCAGTTGAAGTGGTTTGGTCTGGATATTCCCCCGAAGCCACCCACCCTAGTGGATGGAGTCTAACACTTGGTGCCCGCGTTTGACGGCGGCGATGATTTTGTCGGGGTCGGCGGTCCAAGAGAAGGGTTTGGGTTGCTGGTTGTGCTCTTGGAGGAAGCGGTTGATTGCCGCCTG